>NZ_JAROAV010000001.1 GCF_029439465.1 Luteipulveratus flavus
TCTCCCCGGGCGGCACCGGGTTTCGACTCGGGCTCCGCTTCGCTCCGCCCGGCTCAACCAGCGGGAGGGGACCCGCCCGGCGAAATGTGACTGCCCGGTACGCCATGGCGTACCGGGCAGTCGACGTTCGCCGGGGGCTACTCGGTGTCGGTGCTGGGGATGTAGGCGCCGGGGACCTGGGTGGGGGCGTAGACCTTGGCGTCACCCGGGTACGGCGTCGTCCAGCCGTGCGTCCGGTACCAGGTGTAGCGGTTCATCTGCTCGGGGTTGGCGTAGTCGGGGACCGCAGTGTTCCCCGTGAAACGTTGCCGGGTGCTCCACGCCTGCCACTGGGCCGCGACGCCCTTGGCAGCGGCCGGTACCTCCGGCGCTGCCGCACTCGGCGTACCCGTCGTGTCCGCGCCGCAGGCCGGCGGCGGTGTCACGCCCTCGGTCAGCGGCACCTGGTGGGGCACCGCGGTGAACGGCCGGAAGTCGGGCCGCGTCGTGAACGCGCCCTCCATCGGCGCGGCCGCCGCGAGCTTCTGGTTCAGCGGCTGCGCGCCCAGGATCTGCTGGATGGTGCGGCCCACCGTGAGCTGCGAGTAGTAGGTGTGGTCGACCGTGCCGTGCTTGGCCCACGGGCTGATGATCTGGACGGGGGCGCGGTGGCCGTCGACGTGGTCGGTGCCGTTCTGGCTGTCGTCCTCGACGACGAAGATCACCGAGTCCTTCCAGTACCGGCTGTGCGAGATCGTGTCGACGATCGTGCCGACCGCGACGTCACCGTCGGCGACCTGCGCGCGTGGGTCCGGCGTACCACCGGTGTGATCGCTGGACAGCCAGAACATGTTGAGGTTCGCCGGGCCGTTCTTGGCGAAGTCCTGCTTCCAGATCTCGGCCCGGTAGGTGTCCGGAATGTCGGTGTCGAACTTCGGGTAGTCGTGGTTGGAGATCGCGTTCAGCGACGGGATCGGCGACTGGGTGTCCTGCTTGATCGACGGATCGGTCAGCTGGGCCGGGTCACCGCCCTGCGAGACCGACTTCGCCGCGCAGTAGTACTTCTGCCAGGTCGCGCCCGCGGGCTTGGTCTCGAACTGCATGAACTCACCGAAGTTGCGCGCGGTCTTGTGCGCCGCCTGTACCGACGTCCACAGGAAGCCCGAGCGCTGGTGGCCGAGCACGTCGTCCTCGGTGTCGTAGCTGCGGGTGTACTCGCCCGCGCTGGACTCGGTGTACTCCGGGTTGTCGCCCTGCATCAGCCAGTTGTGGCCCTCGGCGGAGTTGGTGCCGATGTCGTACAGGTTGTCGTAGAGACCGAACTGCTTGGCGAGGGCGTGCTGGTTCGGGGTGACCGTCGCGCCGAACTGCGCGAGCGAGGCGTCGCCGTTGCCGCGCGCGTCGTCCCCGTACACCTGGTCGTACGTACGGTTCTCCTTGACCAGCAGGAACACGTGCTTGATCGTCGAGGGGTCGCCGACGCGCCGCGGCACCGGGACCGGCCGGGCGCCGTGCCCGCGGGCCTGCTCGACGTCGTGCTTGTTCCAGCCGTTCTGGGCGAAGACGGTCCGGGTCGACCTCCGGATGTCCTTGTCGCTCGGCAGCGCGAACCGGGTGAAGGAGCCGGTCGTGCTGTGCGTGCCGTGACCGGTCGCCGGCGTCGTGCCCGGACCGGCGTTGATCGTGACGTCCGGGCCGCGTGCGTCGATGCCGCGGGTGTTGGTGACGACGACCTTGCCGCCGGTCGTCGCGACCGTGGCCGGGTAGTAGTCGGTCGGCAGCAGACCGATCGCGCTGACCGGCTCCTGCGGGCGCCCCGCGTACCGGAAGACGGCGACGGCGTTCGCGCGGCCGAGGGTGACGAGCAGGTGGCCGTCGGCGGTGAGCGCGAGCCCGTTCGGCGCGTACCCGACCCTGGACGACGGCCCCGGCTGGGTGGTGATCGTCTGGACGACGCGGTCCTTGGCGGTGTCGACGACCGAGACGGTGTCGCTGTTGGTGTTGGCGACGAACAGCGCGTTTCCCTTGGCCAGCAGAGCGGTCGGGTGCAGACCCACGTCGATCGACCGTACGGCGGCGCTCGGGTTGGCGGTGTCGATCACGCTCAGCGTGCCGGTGGTGGACGTGCCGAGCACCGGGTTCGCGGGCACCTGGGTGCCGTAGGAGTTGATGGTGGTCTCACCGGGCTTCGCCGGGCGACCGCCCTCGTTGCTCACGTACAGCCGGCCGCCGACGACCGCGATCTGGCGCGGCGCGGTGCCGACGGACCACGTCTGCTTCACGGTGCCGGTCGCTGCATCGAGCGCGACGACTTTGTTCTGACCGTTGACCGCGACGTAGAGCGTGCCGCCGTCGGCGGAGAACACCGAGCCCGCCGGCAGGGCCGAGGTGCTGCCCGCCTTCACGAGCGGGACGGGGGTCGCCGCGCCGAGGGTGCCGTCGCCGTTGACCACGAACCGGGTGAACCCGTCCTTCTGCGGCAGCCAGAGCGTCTTGCCGTCGGGGGAGTACGTCGGCGCCTCCTGGCCGACGCTGACGTCGCTCA
Organism: Luteipulveratus flavus; assembly: GCF_029439465.1. Classification (GTDB taxonomy): domain Bacteria; phylum Actinomycetota; class Actinomycetes; order Actinomycetales; family Dermatophilaceae; genus Luteipulveratus; species Luteipulveratus flavus. The sequence continues at coordinate 2,525 of NZ_JAROAV010000001.1, forward strand.
GCTTCTGGTCGACGCCGGCGGCCTTGCCGACCCGCCACACGACCTTGTACGTCGACAGGTCCACGATCTGCAGCGCGACGTTGCGGTCGGTGCTGGTCGCGGCGAGGAAGCGGCCGTCGGGGCTGAGGCCGGAGCGCATGTACTTGCCCTCCGTGGTCAGCAGGCGCTCGCCGAGGGGCTTGACGACCTGGTCGCCGGACACCTGGATGCCGTCGGCGTACTCGGTGCCGACCTGCTGGTTGCCGAAGACGTCGGTGGACGCGTACGCGAGGCCACCACCGGCGAGGGTGAGGACGGCGGTCGTGGCGCCGAGGACGCGCAGCCGGCGCGGAGTGGCGAGGCGGCGAGCCTCCCCGCCGTTACGCCGTTGTCGAGTGACGTGCATGGTCATCCTTTCGAGGGGGCGGACGACAGGTCGACGAGGCCGTCGACCTGCCACAGCGGGTTCGGTGCGTCGCCGGTCGGGGTGCGCACCTGGAAGTAGCCGTTGACCTCCTTGGGCCCGTCGCCGTCCGCGACGAACCGGCCGTCGGAGGCCACGTCGAGCTGGTAGATCGCCGAGCCGACGGCGACCGCGCCGGGGATGCGCCAGGAGACGACGCAGCGCCAGTCGTTGCCGGGGCCGTGGTCCTCCACGAGCGAGCCGCCCTTGTCGCAGGACGCGGTGGTCCGCAGCTGCGCCTCGGTCACGTCCGGGCGGTGCAGCTCGCGAGCCTGCAGGCGGTACAGGTGCGCGTACGCCGTGGCCAGCGTCCGCTCGACCTTCGCCTTCTCGATGCCCGAGCCCTGCGCGGGGGTCGCCAGCGCGACCGCCCCGACGCTGACGGCGGTGACCGCCGCCAGGGGCAGGGCCCCGAGGAGCAGAGCGCGTCGCCCGGAGCCGTCGTACGTCAGGTCGGTGAAGTCGCGCCGGACGAAGAGCAGGTACGCGAGCACGGTGGCGACCGCCGCCCAGACGAGGCTGACGACGAGCCCGATCACGAGCGGACCGGTCTGCGTGGGCGAGGTCAGCAGGCCGCGCCACGCGAGGAACGCCTGGCTCGGCAGGGCGAGCCGGACGGGCGCGGGCAGCGGCAGCAGTTGGACGAGCTGGAGCAGCAGGGCGAGCAGCGCCGGGACCAGCAGCCCCATCGGCGAGCGGCCGAGGGCGACCGAGCCGAGCAGCCCGACCGCCGCGTACGCAAGGGTGGCGACGACGACGTACGCCCACGCCAGCAGGACCAGCCGGGCAGTGTGCCCGGGGGAGAGGGATGCGCCGTCGAGGCCCACGAGCGGGTGGTTGCCGACGGCGAGCAGGCCGCCGACGACGCTCGACGCGGCCAGGCCGAGGACCATCAGCGCGATGACGGTCGTGCTGGCCAGCGCCTTGCCCGCGAAGATCCGGCGCGGCGACCGCACCGCGACCACCAGGTGCCGCCAGGTGCCGAGCCGGTCCTCGGCGGCGAAGACGTCGCCGGCGACGAGCGCGGTGAGCAGCGGCAGGGCCCAGGTGCAGCAGAAGCTCAGCACGACCAGCGAGCCGGCCCAGCCGGTGGCGAGCATCCAGCGGCCGAACACCGTGTCGGTCGGCAGCGTGCTCTGCTGACCGGCCGCCGCGATGAACACGCCCGGGGCGAGCCAGCAGGCGAGGAGGACGATCCGGGCGCGCCACTGGCTGAGCAGCTTGACCAGCTCGAACCGGTACGCCGACGGCAGACCGGCCGGTCGCGCGTCGGGTCGCCGGTCGGTCGTCGTCGGGGCGGTGGTGGCGGTCATCGGGCCTCCTTCTCGGTGGGCGAGGGGTCGTCGGCGCCGGTGAGCGCGAGGAAGGCCGCCTCGAGCGGCGGCACGACCGGTCCGAGCTCGCGGACGGCGACGTCGGCGCGGACCAGCCGCGCCACCAGCTCGTCCAGTACCGGGACGGGCGCGCGGACGATCAGGGCGTCGTCCTGCCGGGCGCGCAGCGGGTCGTCGTCGGCGAGCACCTCGAGTCCCGGTGTCCCCGAGGCGATTCGAACGGCCGCGTCGGCGTCGGAGGTGACGAGCCGGTAGTCGAGCTCACCGCTCTCGGCCGCGAGCTTGGCGACCGGGCCGGTGAAGACCACCCGGCCGGTCGCGAGGATGGTGACCTCCGAGCACAGCGCGGCGAGGTCGTCCATGCGGTGGCTGGAGATCACCACGGCGGTGCCGTCGGCGGCGAGCCGGCTCAGCACCCGGTGCACGTGCCGCTTGCTCGCGGGGTCGAGGCCGTTGGACGGCTCGTCGAGCACCAGCAGCCGCGGCTGCGTCAGCAGCGCCGCGGCCAGGCCGAGCCGCTGGCGCATCCCGAGGGAGAACCCGCGCAGCCGGTCGTCGGCGACATCGGTGAGCCCGACCTGCTCCAGCGCGTCGTCGACCACGTTCGTCCGGGAGCCGCCGTACCCGCGCAGCGCCGCGAGGGCGGCGAGGTTCTGGCGGGCGGTGAGGGAGGGGTAGAGGCCCGGGCCGTCGACGAACCCGGCGACGCCGTCCGGGACGCCGAATACCCGGCTGACCGGCGCACCGAGGATCTCCAGCGTGCCGCCGTCGGCCACGGACAGCCCGAGCAGCAGTCCGAGCAGCGTGGTCTTGCCCGCGCCGTTCGGGCCCACCAGCCCGTGCACCTGACCGGCCGGGATGTCGAGGTCGACGCCGTCCAGCGCCACCACGTCGCCGAAGGACTTGGTGATGCCGCGAGCCCGGGCAGCGGGTGTCGTCTCCATGGCGGGCTCCTCTGTCTGACGGATACAAAGGGAACCTAGGGATCAGGGGCGATCAGGGCGCGGCGTCCGTACGAACTTCCGGCAAACAGTGGTGGACCGCGCGAACGAGGGTGCGGCGCATCTCGTTGTTGACCAGCCCCTCCGAATGAATCAGTCTCGAAGGGTCCACCTGGTGGTGCGATCGGTTCGTCCCGAACAACGCTGGACACGTCTCACAGGAGGTTCACCATGGCTGTCGCCGTCATCGGTCCAGGCAACATCGGTTCTCGCGTCGCCCGCCGCCTCGCCGAGGGCGGGGCCGACGTCGTCCTCGCGTCCAGCAGTCTCGACAACGCCCAGCAGAAGGCGGACGCGATCGGCGGAGACGTGCGGGCCGCCGAGGTCGGCGATGCCATCAACGACGCGGACGTCGTCGTCTTCTCGACCTGGTTCGACACGACCAAGTAGCTGCTCGCGGACAACGCCTCAGCACTCGCCGGGAAGGTCGTCGTCGACACCTCGAACAACATCGCCCCCGACGGCGACGGCTTCAAGAACCTGAACCCCGAGGGCGTCTCCGCCGGTCAGCAGCTCGCCCAGCAGGTCCCGTCCGGTGCGCGGTTCGTCAAGGCGTTCGGCGCGCTGGGAGCGGACAGCCTCGACACCACCCAGACCAGCGACGGCGACAAGGTCGTGATGTTCTACGCCGCGGACGACGACGCAGCCGCGTCCGCGGTCGCGGACCTGACCGCCCAGGGCGGCTGGGAGCCGGTCCGCGTCGGCGGCGTCGACGACACCTCGCGGATCGAGGTGTTCGGCGACCTGCACCAGTTCGGCGGCCTGGAAGGCAAGGTGCTGTCCAAGCGCGAGGCCGAGGAGAAGGTGCGTACGCGCCCGGCGTAGCCCGCGGCGGACGGCCGCACCGGTCGCCGTGGCGGGTTTCCGGTGGTCAGGGGGTGAGCCATGGCTCACCCCTTGACCACCGATCCAGCGGCCTCAGGCGGTCGCGTCGACGTTCTCCAGGACGACGGCGAGGCCCTGACCGACCCCGATGCAGATCGCCGCGACACCCCACCGCTCACCGGTCTCGCGCAGCACCTTCGCGAGGGTGCCGAGGACGCGGCCGCCGGACGCGCCGAGCGGGTGGCCGATCGCGATCGCACCGCCCCGCTGGTTGACCAGCTCGGCGTCACGCAGGCCGAGCGGGAGCCAGGCGTCGACGCACGCGAGCGACTGCACCGCGAACGCCTCGTTCAGCTCGACCACGCCGACCTGGTCCCAACCGATCCCCGCCTGCTTCAGCGCGCGGTTGGCCGCCTCGACCGGCGCGTACCCGAACTCCTGCGGCTCCAGGGCCATCACCCCACGTCCGGCGATGCGGGCGATCGGGTCCGCGCCGATCAGATCGGCAGCGCGCTCACTACCCAGCAGGACCGCGGACGCGCCGTCGTTCAACGGGCTCGCGTTCCCCGCAGTGATCGTCCCGTCGGGGCGGAACACCGGCTTCAGCCCGGCCAGCACCTCCGGCGTCGAACCGGGCCGGATGCTCTCATCCCGGACCACATCCACCCCGTCGATGGGGGTGACCAGGTCGTCGTAGAACCCGGCCTCCCACGCCTCATGCGCCAGGCGGTGGGAGCGGGCCGCGAAACCGTCCTGCCGCTCCCGGCTGATGCCGAACCGCTCCTGCAGCTGCTCGTTCGCCTCGCCCAGGCTGACCGTCCACTCCTTCGGCATCGCCGGGTTGACCAGCCGCCACCCCAACGTCGTCGACACCGCCGTCACATCACCGGCCGGGAAACCCTTGGCCGGCTTGGGCAGCACCCACGGCGCCCGGGTCATCGACTCCACCCCACCGGTCAGCACGACGTCCGCGTCGCCGGTCTCGATCGCCCGGGAGGCGATCATCGCCGCATCCAAGGACGACCCGCACAACCGGTTCACCGTCGCGCCGGGAACCGAGACCGGCAGCCCCGCCAGCAGCGCGGCCATCCGGCCCACGTTGCGGTTCTCCTCACCCGCCCCGTTCGCGTTGCCCCACACCACATCGCCGATCGCGCCCGGGTCCAGACCCGGCACCCGCGCCAACGTCGAGGTGATCGCGGCCGCCGCCAGGTCATCGGGGCGCACACCCGCCAACCCACCGTTGAAACGACCGAACGGCGTACGAGAAGCGGCGTAGATGAAGGAAGGCACGGGCCGAGGTTAGCCGCCGGATCAGCGAGGGTGCTCGGCCCGCCAGGCCACGTAGTCGGCAACCGCCGCGGGCAGGTCGTACGCAGGCGCGAAGCCGGTGTCGGCGGTCAGGCGGGTGATGTCCAGGTAGGGGTTGGGGGCGGGTTCGCCCGATGCCGGTCGCAGCTCCACCCGAGCACCGGGGACGGCCGCCCGGACCGCCTCGACCAGCTGTCGGTTGGTGTAGGACCGGCCGCTGGACACGTTGTAGAGGTCGTGCCCGAGGGCCGGTGCGGTGACCAGCAGCGCAACCGCTCGTCCGGCGTCCGGGGCGTAGCACAGGTCGCCGCCGGCGTCGGGGTCCAGCGGCGCCGGCTGCTCGCCGCGCAGCACGGCGCTGATGTACGGCGGTACCGGGTTGAACGGCGACTCGGGGTCCATCAGCGGCCCCCAGGTGCTGCCGATCCGCAGCACGACCGGCTGGACGCCCGTGTCCTGCAACGCGTTCGCGGTGAGCGGCTCGACCGCCTTCTTGAACGCGATGATCGGGTGCGGCGCCGGCGCGGCCGGCAGGGCCAGCTCCTCGTGCCACGGGACCTCGGGTCGGCCGAGGTAGGAGCCCAGGCTGCTCGCGACGGCGAACCGGTGCACCTCCCACTCGCGGGCCGCGTCCAGCGCGTTGAGCAGGCCGGCGCTGTCGGTCCGGAAGAACGCGACCGGGTCCTGGCCGGGCACGCTCCCGGCGAGGTGAACGATGTCGCTGATCTCGTGTCGGGAGCCGAGCCGCAGGAACGCGGACCGGTCGGTGACGTCCAGCGGCTCGACGGCCACCCGTCCGGCGAGGAACGCCGGGACGTCGGTCCGGCCGTGCGACGTGATGACGACGTCCTGACCGAGATCGACCAGGGCCCGGGCGGTGTGGGCGCCGATCATCCCCAGCCCGCCGGTGACCAGGATCACCGGACCACCTCGTAGTGCAGGTGGGTCACGCCGGGCGCGGCAACGGCCTCGAGCAGCCGGAGTCGTACGTGCTGCGGCAGCGTCTGGAAGAACGGCCGGCCCGCGCCGAGGAGGATCGGCACCTGATGCAGGATCAGCTCGTCGACCAGCCCGGCTCGCAGCGCCTCGGTCACGACGCCGCCACCCATCAGGGCGACGTCCTTCCCGTCCGCCAGCTCGAGGGCCGTGGCGACCGCATCCTCGATGCCGGTGCTGACGAAGGTCTGTCGCTCGTGCTCCCGCGGCGGCGGCCGGTGGCTGAGGACGACCAGCGGCGCGGTGGGGTGCGGAGCGCCGCCCTCGGCCCACCCGGAGTCGTCGTAGGTGTGGCGTCCGGCGAGGCTGGCGCCGACCCGGCCCGCGGCGCGGTCGAAGACGCGGGCGCTCGCCTCGCTGAGCCTGAACCCCTCGAACACCCGGCTCGGTGTGTCGCCGTTGCCGTACCAGTCGAACAGCATGTCGCCGTCGCCGAGACCGTGCCCGGTACGGGGGTTCCGGCCGGTGATGTAGCCGTCGACCGAGACCGACAGCGCGCTGATGACCGTGCCCATGGATGCCCTCTCGTCGACCGGGTACGGCCTCGACGCTAGAGCGCGCGGTCGCGGGCGTTCTTGAACGAATCGCGCACGTCTCCGGCCGTCCGGTCCAGCGGCGCGCGACCGGAGAGGAACGGCTGGTACGACGCCGCGTGGTCGTGCCGGCACCGGCAGCGGTCCACGTCGCCGCCCAGCAGCGCGCGCGGGGTCACACCGGCAAGACGCAGGCACTCCCGACCCAGGTGGGCCTGGTCGGCGTACCCCGCCTCGACGGCGAGCCGCGCCAGGCCGTCCGCGCCTCGCCGTCCCGACGGTCCGGCACCCGCCTGGGCGAGAGCCAGGAAGCCCTGGAACCGCAGCGTCCGCTGCAGCTCCTTCGGGCCGAGACCCACCGCGTGCAGGCAGCGACGCCGCAGCTGGCTCGTCGAGAGGCCCAGGTGCGCGGCCAGGGCGGCGACCCCGATCCCGCGCCACGGCATCAGCAGCCGGACGGCCTCGCCGATCAGCGCGTCCGCCGGCTCCGCTCGCCCGGCCTCGCGTACCAGCTGCGCCTGCAGCACGGCCAGAGCGGCCCCCGGCGTGGCCGCGCTCGCGATCGCCTCACCCGCTCGATCGACCCACCGGTGGCCCAGGTCGGCCAGCGGAACGTCCTGACCGAGCAGGTCCTCCAGCGCCGTCGCCAGCAGCGGGACGGCCCCGGGACGGAACCGGACGCCGACGACCGTGGTCCGCGCCGGGATCACCTCGACGACCGGCCCCGTCAGCGGACCGAGCACCCGGGGCCGCCCGCCGATCGGCCAGTGGATCTCGACCCCGCCGGTCGGCAGGTGACGCTGCACGTACGCCGCCTCACCGGTGGAGTGCACCCAGACCGTTCGCGCGATGCCCGACAGCCCCGGGGCCGGCGGTCGTTCGACGTACGACGGCGTCATCGGCAGGCCTCGACCGGGGCTGCCGCGACTGCCCTCGCCCGCTGGTCTGCGGGTCGGTCCGTCTCGCCGCGGCCGGCCGCCGCCACCCTGGACGGCCCGGTGGATCGCGCGTACAACGGCGGTATGACGCAGACATCGGGGTCCTCTGTCACGGTCACCACTGCCGCCGAGCTCGCCGACGCGCTCGAGGCCGACGCCTCGGACATCGTCGTGCAGGGCACGATCAGCGGCTCACCGTCGATCACGCTGCCCGAGGGCGCCACCCTGCGCGGCGGTGAGCTCGCCTTCCTGGGGAAGGGCGTGCGCCTGACCCGCGACAACACGTTGCGCGACATCACGATCACGACCATGCCGCACGAGGTCGCTGTCTACAACGACACCTCCGTGCCCGACGCGGGCACCTTCCGGTTCGAGAACGTCAGCACGGTCGGGCAGGTCTACCTCGTCGCCGAGGCGCGCACCACGAGCGTCCGGGTGGAGACGATGGGCCTGCACGTGAAGGAGGCCGACGTGCGCGGCCGCGTCGAGCAGCCGCACGGGTACGGCGTCGACGTGCTGCAGGGCGGCCTCACCCTGTGGAACCGGCAGCCGGACGCCTCGGCCAGGTTCACCGCCACGCTGCGGGACGTGTCCGTCGGCACCGAGCAGACGCCCGTACGCGGGTCGGGCGTGTTCGTCGCGGGGTACGGCGACCGCGAGGGCAAGGCGGCCGGTGGATTCTTCGAGGCGGACCTCATCGAGACCGGCGCCGTGGTGACCGACGGCGGTATCGCGCCCGGCACACCCGACAAGATCACCGGCGGCGTCTTCGTCGTCTCCGGCGCGAAGGTCGAGAAGGTCCTCAACGCCGGCGCGGTCACCACCCACGGTCAGAACGACATGGTGCTCGACAACTGGGGCGAGGTGGACCAGTGGGTCGCGACCGCCCAGGTCACCTCCACCGGTCCGTCCGGGATCGGCTTCGTCAACTTCGGCGACATCACGACGCTGGACGTGCAGGCGCCGATCGTGACGACGGGCGCCGGGGCACGCGGGTTCAACCTCTACGACGGAACCCTGAAGGACGCGGCGTTCCACTCCATCCGAACGACCGGGGACGGCTCGATCGGCGTCCAGGTCAGCAAGCCGCTCGGGGCGCTGACGGTGCATCACGACGTGGAGACCACAGGCGGGGAGGGGATGAGCCTGGTCAAGGGCGTGCAGATGACGCTGAAGGCGATCGCCTTCTCGGTCAAGGAGGGCGGCGCCGTCGGGTCGGTCACCATCGGCGGGGCCATGCGGACCCGCGGCGACGACGTCGTGACCTTCGAGGTCGCCGACGGAGGGTCGATCGAGGAGCTCACGGTCGGCGGCGGGATCGCGGCGCAGGGCGCGGGGTCGCGGGCCGTCCGGCTGGACGGGACCGTGCCGTCCCTGGACGGGATCGCCGTGACCGACGGCGCGGGCGGCGCCCACTGACGCGCGGTCCTCGCTGACAGGCGGTCCTCCCCACCGACGAGCCGTCGCCGGACGGGCGCTCTGGTGCGACGCCGATGGGCGACGCCGATTGGACATCGATACCCCCAGTGGTATATCTCTGTACTCGAACACATACCCCCATGGGTATCAATCGAGACGAGGAGACGAGGTCCGCTGATGTCCGTCGACACCCGTACGGCGCTGACCGTGCTCACCCTGGACACCCCCACGCTGGGCGACCGTTCGTACCTGGCCCACGACGGCGAGGTCGCGCTGGTGGTCGACCCGCAGCGGGACATCGATCGCGTGCTGGCTCTGGCTGACGAGGCCGGTGTCCGTGTCACCCACGTCTTCGAGACGCACGTGCACAACGACTACCTGACCGGCGGCCTCGCCCTGGCGCGGGCGACCGGTGCGGCGTACCACGTCAACGCCGCCGACGAGGTCTCGTACGACCGGACGCCGATCAGCGACGGGGAGGTCGTCGAGGTGTCGCCGCGGATGCGAGTGCGCGCCATCGCCACCCCCGGGCACACCTTCACCCACCTGTCGTACGCGCTGGAGGAGGTCGGCGCGGACGGCACCGAGTCGATCGGGGTGTTCACCGGCGGTTCGCTGCTGTACGGCGCGACCGGCCGCCCCGACCTGCTCGGCACCGAGCACACCCACGACCTGCTGCACCACCAGTTCGGCTCCGCGCAGCGGCTGGCCGGCGAGCTCCCCGACGACGCACAGGTGCTGCCCACGCACGGGTTCGGGTCGTTCTGCTCGGCCGGCTCCACCGGCGGCGCCACGTCCTCGACCATCGGCACCGAGAAGCGCATCAACCCCGTCCTGACGCAGGACGAGCAGCGGTGGGCGGACAGCGTTCTCGCCGGGCTGGAGGACTACCCGGCCTACTACGTGCACATGGCCCCGGGCAATGCCGCCGGTCCGACGACCCCGGACCTGCGGGCCCCTCGGCCGGCCGACGCGGCGACGGTCGCCGCGCGCATCGCCGACCGTGAGTGGGTCGTCGACCTGCGCTCCCGTACGGCGTTCGCCGCCGGCCACGTGACCGGCACCCTGAACTTCGGCATCGACGGCCAGTTCGCCACGTACCTGGGCTGGCTCATCCCGTGGGACACCCCGCTGACCCTGCTCGGGGACAGCCCCGAGCAGGTCGCGGAGGCGCAGCGCGAGCTCGTCCGCATCGGCATCGACCGTCTCGAGGGCGCCGCGACCGGTGACCCGGCCGACTGGTCCGACGAGCCGTTGAGCAGCTTTCCGCGCGCGGAGTTCGCCGACCTCGCGCAGGTGCGCCACCACCGCGCGGTGCCCGTCCTGGACGTCCGCCGTGCCTCGGAGTACGCCGCCGGTCACGTCGACGGCGCCGTCAACATCCCGCTGCACGAGCTGATCGGACGCCTGGACGAGGTCCCGGCCGGAGAGGTGTGGGTGCACTGCGCCGGCGGCTACCGGGCCTCGATCGCCGCGTCGGTCCTCGCCGCCCACGGCCGCCCGGTCGTCGCGATCGACGACAGCTTCGACGAGCACGCCGCCGCCGGCGGCCTGCCGATCGTCTGACCGCTCACCCCCGTACGACCCCCAGAAGGAGCATCACCATGTGCCGTCCCGCCACCTGCAAGACCTGCGGCAAGACCACCTGGGCCGGCTGCGGCCAGCACGTCGACCAGGTCATGGCCGGCGTCCCGCGTGCCGACCGCTGCCCCGGCCACTCGGCCGACGAGAGCGCACCGAAGGGTTCGTTCCTGCGCCGGCTGCGCGCCCGCGGCTGACGGGCCGCCGTGCTGACCACGCTTCTCGCCGCCGCGGGCCTGGGCCTGCTCATCGGAGCGAGTCTCGGCGCGCTCGGTGGCGGCGGCTCCATCCTCACCGTGCCCGCGCTGGTCTACGTGCTGGGGGAGTCGCCTCAGGCGGCCACGACCGGCAGCCTGGTGATCGTCGGGGTCACGTCGCTGATCGGCGCCGTCGGGCACGCCCGCTCCGGCAACGTCCGTTGGGCGACCGGGGCCGTCTTCGGCGTGACCGGCATCGTCGCCTCCTGGGCCGGGTCCGCGCTCAACCGGCACGTCGAGCCCAACGTGCTGCTGCTCGCGTTCGCGGCTCTGATGCTGCTGGCGGCCGTCGGCATGCTGCGCCGCGCTCGCCGGGCGCCGTTGGCGGGCCGGGAGCGCTCCGACGCGCCGAGCACGCTCACCGCCGCGGGCCTGGCGAGGTTCGTCGGAGCCGGGTTGCTGGTCGGGTTCCTGACCGGATTCCTCGGCGTCGGAGGCGGATTCATCATCGTGCCAGCCCTCGTGATGGCCCTCGGCCTCTCGATGCCGGTCGCGGTGGGGACGTCCCTGCTGGTCATCTCGATCAACTCGGCCGCGGCGCTCGCGGCTCGCGCCGGGCACGCGACCTTCGACTGGTCACTCATCCTGCCCTTCACCCTGGCGGCGGTCGCCGGGTCGTTGCTCGCCACCCGGGCGGCCGACCGGGTCTCGCCGGCGGCGTTGAGCCGCGCCTTCGCGGCGCTGCTGATCCTCGTCGCGACGTACGTCGCCGTCCGCAGCGCCGTCAGCCTCGGCTGACCGCAGGCGCCGGCGCCCGCCGTATCGCCGAGATCCGTCCTCGACGGCGCCCGATGCTCAGCGGGACCAGCGCAGCAGGGCGAGCCCGGCGACACCCGCCACGGTGAACCACACGTCGGCGCCGAAGCTGACCATGCCGTACGTGCCCGAGGTGACGTCGAAGACCAGGGCCGGGACGCCGCGTAGGAGCGCGAGCACCGCTCCCACGAGAGTCGCGCGACGCCACAGCGTTCTGGCGTGACCACGCCAGAACGCGATGCACACCGCCGCCGAGGCGAGCATCAGCAGCCCGGCGACCATGTCGTACGCCAGGAAGAACGGGCGGTCGGCGATCGGCGCGGCGTCCGACGGCACGCCCCACCGCCAGCCCGCCGCCCAGGCCAGGTGGACCACCGCGAAGCCCCCGCTCCACACCCCCAGGAACATCGCGATCCGCCGGACGCGGGTGGCCACGGGCTGAGTGGGCGCTGACCGGTCGGCGCGGGTGCGGGTGGAGTCGGTGCCGGTGACGGCGGTCGTGGTCGTGCTCGGTTGCATGTGTGCCTCCCTGTTCGACACCACCGTCGCGCGCGGCGGCGACGCACACCTCCCTCTGGTACGGGGGTGCCCTCCCGCACAGGGGTGACCTCGCCGAGCGCGGCACCCGAAGGAGGACGGTCCTGGGCGCGGGTGCTCGCAGCCGGACGGGCGTCAGCGACGGCCGCCGAACTCCCAGTCGTGGACCTCGATCTCGTCGTACCCGGCCAGCTGATCTGCCAGCAGCGCGTCCAGCTCGCGCCGCCCTGCGGCCTGCACCGCGAGGGCCACGCCGACCGGGGTGTCGAGGTCGGCGTCGTGCAGCTGCCCGTGCACGATCAGCCGCTCCTGGAGCGCATCGGACGGCGTCGGCGCGGCCGGCTGCGGCGCGGTCGGACCCGCGAGGCCGACGAGGAAGAACCGCGGCTCGTCGGCGGCTCCTGGGAAGTCCCACATCGTGCGGCCGAGCAGGTTCGTGAACCGCCAGATCGAGTGGTCGGCGTACGCGCCGGCGCCCTGGTACGGCTCCTGCTCGACGAACGCCCGCGCGGCCGCCGCGTCCGGCAGCCCGACGACGTGGACGCTCCCGGCCCAGGTCTCCCGGTCCGGTCCGAGCAGCGGGCCGCGGGCGGTCAGGCGGTCGGCGTAGCCGTCCATGTAGGACCAGTGGCGTTCGGTCAGCCCGGCGTCGTCGTCGGAGGTCGCCGCCTGTGCGGTGGCCCGGCTGAGGACGAGAAAGTCGGTCATGCGTGTGCGTCACCCCTCGAGCGGTCCGGTCGCGATGTGGTCGATCATCTCAGCGGGCGACGCGGGATGGACGAACTCCAGCCACCAGGTCGCGCCACCGTCCCTCGCCTCCGAGACGGCGGCCCGCTCCTGGTCGAGGTCGGCGAGGCGGACGCGACCGCCGACGGCGATGTCGTACCCGGAGGTGCCCGAGTCCCGGCCGCAACGGCCGCCGCGAGCCGCTCGACGTCCTCGCGGGTGAAGTCGCTCCACTGCTCGACGTCCGTCAGCTTGTACGGGACGACGCCGTGCGCCTTCGCCGCCCGGCGATGGACGGCCCGGGCCTGGGTGCTCCCGCCGACCCAGACCCGGACGCGCCCGGACGCCGGCCGGAAGGTCACCGGGGGTTCGCCGTCGCGAGCCGGCACGGGCGTACCCGCCAGCAGGTCCAGCAGCAGGTCGAGCCGCCGGTCCATCGCCCTGCCCTTGGGTCCGCTCACCCCGAGGTCGTCGCCGACGTGAACGCCGCGGTCCTGGGGGTCGCCCAGTCCGACGCCGAGCACGACCCGGCCGGGCGCGAGGGCGTCGAGCGTCGCCGCTTCCCGGGCGAGCTTGACCGAATCGCGCGCGAGCAGACCCGAGACCGTGGTGCCGAGCCACAGTCGTTCGGTGCGCGCGGCGACCGCGGTGAGCAGCACCCACGGGTCGTACGTCGGTGGGTCCTCGCCGCGGTAGTAGACGAGGTAGTCCTCGAGGAACACGCCGTCCCAGCCTGCGCGCTCGGCGGCGACCGCCATGTCGACGATGTCGGTGGCGGACAGCTGTTCGCCGCCGCACGGCAGCTCCAGTCCGAACCTCATGCGCCTGACCGTAGGCCCGAGCGGCGACATCACGTCTGCGTCGTACGACCGGTCGCGAGCCAGTCGTCGAGCGTGGCGAAGCGAGCGACCCGCGGATGCAGGAAGAAGACACTCTCGCGCGTGATCTCGCCGATGACGGCGATGCTCGCCGGCGATCCGGCCTGTGCCCGGGCGAGGGCCGCGCCGAGCTCGACGAACATGCCGCGGCCCTCGTGCCCGGTGGCCAGGACGAGGACAGCGTCCGCCGCGAGGACGGCGTCGATCATCGCGCTCGCCATCGCGGCCGACTTCTCCGGGTACGACGCGAACCGCTCGACCACGGACCGGTCCTCGGTCCAGTCCAGCGGCAGCTCGTGACCGGCGCTCACGAGCCGGTCGCGCGTGCTCCGGACGAGGTCCGCAGCGGCCAGCGGGGCCGCGAGGTAGATGCGCACGCCGCGCAGCCTGTCAGCGCGGGCCGACAGCGCACCGTCGGACGACCGGTCAGCCGGCCGGCGGGGCGAGGGCGTCCAGGCGAGCCATGGCGTCGGCCGGGATGACCAGCTCACCGGCGGCGGTGTTCTCCAGGAGGTGGTCGATGCTGCCGGTGCCGGGGATCAGCATGGTGATCGGGGCGTGCTGCAGCTGCCAGGCGAGCCCCACTTGGGTGGGGGTGGCGCCGAGTGCCTGGGCGACCTCCTGCACCACGGGGTCGTCGGTGACCTTCGGGATGTCCGCGTACGCGCCCCCGCCGCCGAGCGGGAAGTACGGGATCCAGGCGATGTCGTGAGTACGGCACAGGTCCAGCAGCGGCTCGTCGGCGCGACCGAGCAGGTGGTAGATGTTCTGCACGCACGCGAGGCCGACCGGCACGGCCGCCTCCAGCTGCTCCAGCGTGATGTGGCTGATGCCGATCTCGACGACCTTGCCCTCCTCCCGCAGCGCGACCAGCTCGGCCAGCTGGTCCTGCAGCGGCACCACCTGGTCGCCCTCCGCGATCAGGCCCGGCAGGAAGTCCATGCGGCGCAGGTTGACCACGTCGAGGCGGTCGGTGCCCAGCGCGGCGAGGTTGTCCTCGACGGCGGCGCGCAGCTCGTGCGGTCGTTGCGCGGCGGTCAGCGGCATGGGACCGTCGCTCGGGGCCGCGCCCGCCTTGGTCGCCAGGACGATTTCGTCGCGCTGCGCCGAGAACGCCTGACGCAGAAGGGAGTTCGCCAGTCCGCCGCCGTAGAACTGGGCCGTGTCGAAGTGGCGTACGCCCAGGTCGTACGCCCGGCGCAGCAGCGCGACGGCGTCCTCGACGCCGGAGGCGCCACCGGCCGCCGCACGCCGGGTCAGCTGGCCCATGCCGTACCCGATCCGCGGGACCGGCCGACCGGCGAGGGTGAAGGTGCCGCCGGGCGGCGGCGTCTGGGAGTGGTCCGTCATCGTCTGCTCCTGAGGTCTGCGACTCATCGTGCGGACGACTCACCATCATGGTCGGTGAGCCGTCCGCGCCGACCAGGGCGGGTCAGTATGTCGAGATCGGCGCGGCGGCTCCGTCCCACGAGTACGAGCGGGCCGCCGGGCCCGCGTCCACGAACGCCACGACAGGGAGCTGCACCCATGCCCATCAAGCTCGAGAACGTCGCCATCGCCGTCCGCGACCTGGAGGAGACGATCGCCTTCTTCACCGACCTCGGGCTGACCGTGCTCGGCCGAGACGAGGTCAGCGGCGAGTGGACCGACACCGCGGTCGGCCTCGACGGCAACCACGCCAAGATCGCCATGCTCCAGACCCCGGACGGCCACGGTCGTCTCGAGCTCTTTGAGTACCTCCACCCCGACGCGATCGAGACGGACCCGACGCGGCCCAACGAGATCGGGATGCACCGGGTGGCGTTCTCGGTGGACGACATCGACGAGGCCCTGGCGATCGCGGCGAAGCACGGCTGCCACCCGCTGCGGGGCGTGGCGACGTACGAGGACGTCTACAAGCTCACCTACGTGCGCGGCCCGAGCGGCATCATCGTGATGCTCGCCGAGGAGCTGAGGAAGGGCTGACGCCGGCTGCCAGTCAGGGCGCCGGTGCGGTGTCGGTGGTGAGCTGGTCGACCAGGGCCTGGACGCGGGCCTTGATCTGGTCGCGGATGCCGCGGACGACGGACAGGTCCTGGCCGGCCGGATCGTCCAGGACCCAGTCCTCGTACCGCTTGCCGGGGTAGACGGGGCAGGTGTCGCCGCAGCCCATGGTGATGACGACGTCGGCCTGCCGCACGGTGTCGTCGACCAGTCGGGTCGGCGTCTCGCCGGTGATGTCGATACCGTCCTCGGCCATGGCCTGCACGGCGACGGGGTTGAGCCCGTCAGCGGGCGCGGAACCGGCCGACAGCACCTGGACGCGGTCGCCGGCCAGGTGGGTGAGGTACCCCGCGGCCATCTGGGAGCGGCCGGCGTTGTGGACGCAGACGAACAGCACGGTCGGGCGGGTCATGCGACGGTCTCCTCGGCGACGGTCTGGGCGGCGGCGGACTCCCCGGCGGGGGTGCGGGTCGGGTACAGCACGGACAGCAGGCCCAGGGCGGCCGCACCGCCGACCAGCTGGGCCAGGACGTACGGGACCACCGAGGCGGGAGAGATCCCGGCGAAGGTGTCGGTCAGGGTGCGGGCGATGGTCACGGCGGGGTTGGCGAAGCTGGTCGAGCTGGTGAACCAGTACGCGCCGACGATGTAGCCGGCCACCGCGTACGCGACCTTGTCGCCGCGTCCTCCGCGGGTCGCTCCGCCGATGACCAGGACCAGCCCGGCGGTGGCGACGACCTCGCCGAGCAGGTGTCCGCCGGTGGCCCGGTGATGAGCGGCGATGCTGACGGCGGGCAGGTCGAACATGAGGTTGGCGACGAGGGCACCGGCCGCGCCGCCGAGCACCTGGGCGCCGATCAGGCCGATCGCGGCGGGGGTGTCGATCGCGCCGGTGACCCGGTCGAGCAGTGTCACGACCGGGTTGAACGCGGCCGAGACCGGCTGGAGCGCCAGGATCAGCGCGACGAGGACGGCGCCGGTCGCCAGGCTGTTCTGCAGCAGCTGCAGGCCGACGTCGCCCGGGGAGAGCCGGGTGGCCGCGATCCCCGACCCGATCACGGCGGCGACGAGGACGCCGGTGCCGACGGCCTCGGCGACCAGGCGGCGGTGCAGCGCGGTCACGGTGCGACGCCGCCGAGGACGCGGACCAGGTCACCGAGCGCGCCGGCGTTGATGCGGTAGTACACCCACACCCCGCGCTTCTCGCGGTCCAGCAGGCCGGCTTCGTGCAGCTGCTTGAGGTGGTGGCTGATGGTGGGCTGGGACAGCTCGAACGCGTCGTTCAGGTCGCACACGCACGCCTCCCCGTCGGTGTGCGAGGCCACCAGGGACAGCAGCCGCAGCCGGACCGGGTCGGCGATCGCCTTCAGCAGCGGCATCACCGTCTCCGCCTGCTCCGCCGACAACGGCTCCCGGGTGACCGGTGAGCAGCAGGCGACCGCCTGCACGGGTGTCAGCTCCAGTGAAGACTTCGGCATACGTAAATATTGACAGATGTCGATCGACGGTGGCAACGTCAGGCATCGACACACATCAATGTCTAGTCGGAGGTCCCATCCCATGTCCCGTGTCCAGCTCGCCCTCAACGTCGACGACCTGCAGGCCTCGATCGCCTTCTACTCCCGCCTCTTCGGCGTCGAGCCGGCCAAGACCCGCCCCGGCTACGCCAACTTCGTGGTCGAGGACCCCGCCCTGAAGCTGGTGCTGATGGAGAACCCCGGTCAGGGCGGCTCGATCAACCACCTCGGCGTCGAGGTCGCCGACGCCGGCACCGTCGATGCGGAGCAGATCCGCCTGGCCTCGCGCGGCATGGCCACCGTCGACGAGCGTGGCACCACCTGCTGCTACGCCCAGCAGGACAAGTTCTGGGTCCAGGGCGCCCCCGACGGCGAGGCCTGGGAGATCTACACCGTGCTGGCCGACAGCCCCACCTTCCGCGCGCAGGACACCGAGCAGACGGCGGGGTGCTGCGGCACCCAGGAGAGCGTCGAGGTCACGGCGAGCGCCCCTGCGTCCTGCTGCTAGCGAGCCGCCGGCCAGGTCAGCGCGGCTCGTGGTCGCCATACGCGTGGCTCGTGCCGACCTCCTCGGCGCCGCCGTGCAGCTGGCCGCCGAACTCCTGCGGGTGGCTGTCCTCGACGGCCGCCGCCTCCAGGGCCTCGTACTCGCCGCGGTGGTGCGCCGCGGCCAGCTCGGCCGGGGTCACCGCCTCGATGCGGTCGGTGAACCAGAAGCCGGACAGCGCCGCGCGCAGTCGCTGCTTGGCCGCACCCATGCGACGGACGCCGTTGCCGTCGCTGCCCGCGGACAGCTCCAGCGGCCGGTTCGACTCGAACGCCACCAGGCGCCACCGGGTGTACTCGTCCAGGGGCTCGTGCGCCTCGAAGAACCGGCCGTCCGCCGTCCGGACGATGCGACCGGTCTCGCGGCCGTGCAGCACCAGCTCGCGGTCGCGCCGCTGCAGGCTCAGGCAGAGGCGCTTGGTCACCCAGAACACCAGCGGCGGCAGCACCAGGCAGCTCAGCCGCATCAGGTTGGCCACGTCGTTGATCGACAGGTGCAGCTTGATCGCCATGATGTCGTTGGCCGAGGCGAAGAAGAGCACGACGTAGAAGCTCAGCGCGGCCATCCCGAGCGCGGTCCGGGTCGGCGCGTTGCGCGGACGGTCCAGGATGTGGTGCTCGCGCTTGTCACCGGTGATCCACGCCTCCAGGAACGGGTAGGCGCCGGCGATGGTGAACAGCACCGGGATCAGCGCGATGGCGCCGAGGAAGATGTTGAAGCTCCAGGTGCGTCCGAGCAGGTCGAACTCCAGGAAGCCCGGCAGCAGTCGTAGCGCTCCGTCGGCGAAGCCCATGTACCAGTCGGGCTGCGAGCCGGCCGTGACCTGCGTCGGCTCGTACGGCCCGTACGCCCAGATCGGGTTGATCGTGACCAGGCCGGCCACCAGCGCGGTGATGCCGAAGACCACGGAGAAGAACCCACCGGCCTTGGCGATGTAGACCGGCATCATCGGAAAGCCGACGACGTTCTTCTCGCTGCGCCCCGGCCCCGGGTACTGGGTGTGCTTGTGGACGATGACCAGGATGATGTGCGCGGTGAACAGGGCGACGATGATCGCCGGCAGCAGGAGCACGTGGACGGTGAACAGGCGGGGGATGAGCGCCTCTCCGGGGAACCCGCCGCCGAACACCGCGTACGAGATGTAGGACCCCAGCACCGGGATCGAGAGCATGAACCCCTGCGCCGCCCGCAGCCCGGTGCCCGACAGCAGGTCGTCCGGCAGCGAGTAGCCGGCGAACCCCTCGATCATCGACAGCATCAGCAGCGTCAGACCGATGATCCAGTTGATCTCGCGCGGCTTGCGGAATGCGCCGGTGAAGAACACCCGGCACATGTGCACGAGGATCGCGGCCAGGAAGAACAGGGCGGCCCAGTGATGGATCTGTCGCACGATCAGCCCGCCGCGTACCTCGTAGGAGATGTCGACGGTCGAGGCGTACGCCTGCGACATCGAGATCCCCTTCAGCGGCTCGTAGCTGCCGTTGTAGACCGTCTCGCCGGCGCTCGGGACGTACCAGAAGGTCAGGAAGGTGCCCGTCAGCAGCAGGATGACCAGGGAGTACATGGCGATCTCGCCGAGCATGAAGGACCAGTGGTCGGGGAAGACCTTGCGCATCAGGTAGCGGAAGCCCTTGGCGGTGCCCGTGCGTTCGTCCGCCCAGCTCGCGACCGCCGAAACCGCCCCACCTCCTCGGCGGGGTGGGCTCGTGTCGTCGTCTCCACGCAATGCGTCGGCGCTGCGCGTACCGCTCTGACTGCTCATTGCTGCTCCTACTACGCGAGGTAGAGGCCGCTCACGCTGGGGACGCGAGCGGATGCAGCGGGGGGACCTTCATCGTGCCTCCGCCGAGCCCGTAAGGGAAGGGGGCAGCGGGCGAGCCAGTCGACGAGCAGGGCCCCCAGCAGGTCGGGGCGTTCGTGGGGCAGTGCGTGGGCGGCGCCGTCCACGACGGCGACCGAGGCCTGCGGGTACTCCTCGACCAGGTCGGCGGCGGCGGCGTATCCGACGGTCGAGTCCTGCCGGCCCGCCACGACCAGGACCGGGCGGTCGAACCCGGCGGCGTCCGGCATGGTCAGGTCCCAGCGCGCACCGATCCGCTCCATGGCGTCCGGATCGACCAGCGCCGCCGCGGGCGCGACGAACCGCTCGTACCGGTCCAGCATCTGCGGGGTCTGCTGCACGAAGTAGCCGCGGAACTCCTCGTCACCCAGGTCCGCCGCCACCACGGGACGATGCTCCGGGATGTCGCGCGCCTCGGGCAGCAGGGGACAGACGAGGGCGAGCCCGGCGACGGCGTCCGGCCGCCGGGCGGCGAAGCCCCGGGCGTAGTACGCACCCGCAGAGTGGCCGGCCAGCAGCACCGGCTCGGATCCGGCGACGTCGGCGGCGAACCCGACCAGCGTGTCCAGGACGTCGTCGGCGCTCGCGACCGAGGCCGGCGCGGGCGTACGACCCATGCTGGGCAGATCGGGGTACAGGCGCCGGAAGCCCCCGACCGTCGCCAGCGCCGGCTCGAAGCACGCCTCCACCTCGCGGTGGTCGACGCCCGCCCCGTGCAGCACCAGCAGCGGCATGCCGTCGCCGTGCTCGACGTAGTGCACGGGCACCTGCCCGACCTGACTCTGCTTCATGCACTCACCGCGGGACCGGCGCGCGCTGGTCGACCTCGGCGTCCTGGTCGAGCACCCACGCGTCGGAGATCTCGGCGACGTACAGCCGCAGGCGGGCGGCGGCGGTGAGGCGCTCGCGGGTGAACCCACCGAGGTTCTGCGCCAGCGAGCGCCGGTTGAGGACCTCCAGTCCGTGGTCGAGCTGGTCGTCCGGGCACTGCTGCGCTCGCGCCGTCGCGTAGAACGCCGCCCCGTTGTTCGGGACGACAGTGCTGTCGAACACCGTGAGCGCGATCTGCGGCCGCTGCTCGACCAGCAGCGAGTGCCGGGAACCGGGCCACGACACCCAGAAGAGTCGGTCCAGCCCCTCGGCCGCGAACCACACCGGCGTGGCCCACGGGCTGCCGTCGGCATCGGCCGTGGCCAGCACGACGTAGGAGGTGCTGGCCAGGATCTGGCGGGCGTGCGCGTTGTTGTCGGTCATGGGCGCACCCTTCCCGGGAGGCGGGACAACGACGTACCGCCGACTCTCCCAGGTGCCCACCCGGGTCGGCCAGGGGCGCGCCCGGTGATGCTGCCTGGACGACGTCGTCCGGGATGCCCTGCCGTTCATGCGGCGCGACACGTCACCGGACACACCCTTCGCTGGTCGAGCCGGGGCGAGGCGCCGGCCGAGACCCGCGTCGAAACCCGGTCTGTCGTGCGCCGGCTCTCCCCGTGCGTCACCAGGTTTCGACTCGGCCCTCCGCTGCGCTCCGGGCCGGCTCAACCAGCGGAGGGGTGGGTCAACCCGCGGAGGGGTGGCTCAACCCCGAGGGGTGGCTCAACGAGCGGAGGGGCGGAAACGTGGTCGCGGAGGTCGGCCTGCGACTCGTAGGCTCGTCGAGCCATGCGTGACTTCCCGCCCTCCGTGACGACGTTCTGGTCCCCCGAGGGCGAGCGCGCCGGTAGCCCTCCCGACACCCGCAGCCCGTTCCGGTTCCTGCTCTGGATGCTGCGGTTCCAGGGTGGACTGGTCGCCGTCGGCACGGCGTTCGGCGTCCTGTGGCAGCTGCCGCTGATCGCCGGGCCCTGGGTCTTCGGCCGGTCGATCGACGCCGGCATCGTCGGCGACGACCCGTCCGCCGTCGCGGTCGGCGCTGTCGTCCTGCTGCTGCTCACCCTCGTCGGCGCGGCGTTCGGCATCGCACTGCACACCCTCGTCGTCCGCACCTGGCTGATCAGCCTGTACGGCACGACCAAGATGGTGACCCGCAAGGCCGCGCAGATGGGTCACGTCCTGCCGCGACGCTCGCCCACCGGTGAGATCCTCAGCGTCGCCTCCAGCGACTCCGACGAGTTCGGCGCGATGACAGAGATCATCGCCCGCGCAGGCTCCCAGGTCGTCTCCTTCCTCGCGGTCGCGGCCATCGTGATGTGGACCTCGCCGGTGATGGGCGCGACCGTCCTGCTCGCCGCGCCCGTGCTGGTCGGTGTGGCGCTGCCGTTCCTGCGGCCGCTGCACCGGCGCCAGGAGCTGGAGCGCAACCGCAACTCCGAACTGACGTCGATGGCGACCGACATCGTCGCCGGCCTGCGGATCCTGCGCGGCATCGGCGGCGAGCGCACCTTCGGCCGCAACTACGCGACGCAGTCCCGCAGCGCCCGGGAAGCCGGTGTGTCCGCGGGCATCTGGCAGGCGGTCATCGAGGCCCTCGGCGTGCTGTTCTCCGGCGTCTTCCTGGTGCTCCTGCTGTGGCTCGGCACCCACGAGGTCCTCGCCGGCCGGCTCACCATCGGCGAGCTCGTCAGCTTCCTCGGGTACGGCCTGTACCTCATCGGTCCCATCCGGACCTTCTTCGAGTTCGCGCAGAAGATCACCCGCGCGATGGTCAGCGCGCGCAAGGCGATCGCCATCTTCGAGTCCGCCCCGCCGTGGAGCGACCGCGAGGAGCCGCTCCGCCTCGATCCGTCGGCCGCCCTGTCCGACGGGCTCACCGGGTTCACGGCCCGGCCGGGCCAGCTGACCGTCGTCGTCAGCGCCGCGCCGGAGGAGTCGGCGCGGCTGGCCGACCGCCTCGGCCGGTACCTGCCCGCCGACACCGAACCCGTGAGCGAGGAGCCGGAGCACGGGCTCAAGGGACGCGCCGCACGCCGGGCGCAGTCCGAGCGCGCCCGGCGACGTGCCGAGATCGCCGCCCGCGACGCCGAGCGCACCCGCGGCCCGTGGGGTGCGAGCCTCGGCACCGTCGACCTCGCGGACGCCGCGCTCGCCGACGTCCGCCGTACCGTCCTGGTCAGCGACACCGGCAGCCAGCTGTTCGCCGGCACCCTGCAGGACGCGATCGACCCGCACCGCCGGCTCACCCGGGCTCAGGCGGAGGAGGCGCTACGGACGGCGAACGCCGAGGACGTGTACGACGCCATGCCCGGCGGCTGGCAGGGCGTGCTCGACGAGCGTGGCCGTGGTCTGTCCGGCGGACAGCGGCAGCGGGTGGTCCTCGCTCGCGCGCTCGCCGCCGACGCGCCCGTCCTCGTCCTCGTCGAGCCGACGTCCGCGGTGGACGCCCACACGGAGGCGCGGATCGCCGAGCGCGTCGCCGAGCTGCGGCGCGGGCGGACGACGATCGTCTGCACCGTCTCGCCGCTGTGGCTGCACCACGCCGACCACGTCGTCCTGCTCGCGGACGACGAGGTGGTCACCGAGGGCCGGCACCACGACCTGCTGGGCGGCGACCCGGCATACCGGGCCGTGGTCGCCCGCACGATCGAGGGGGAGCTGCAGGCATGACCATCACCGACCCGCTCGCGACCTCGGCGGACACCTGGTCCGACCACTCCGCCGACCCGCCGGTGGTCGACCCGCGCCTGCGGCCGCCGGACGAGGCGTCCGTCGGCGAGCGCGTCGCCTCCTGGCGGATGCGGCACCACCTCCGGCGCGAGGAGGCGGACCGCGTCTACGCCGCGTCCCGGAATCCCGAGCGCGGCTGGCCGGTCGCCGGTGACCGCGCCGTCCTGGACTTCTTCCGAGACCTGATCGGGCGCCGGCGGCGGATGTTCGTCGTGCTGATCGCCCTCAACGCGCTCGCGGCGGGCGCCGGCCTCGTCGTCCCGCGCCTGCTCGGCACCCTCGTCGACCGGACCGTGCAGGGCGACGGCGCGGGCCTGGACTCGCTCGCCTGGCTGGTCGTCGCGGTTGTCGCGGCGCAAGCGGTGCTGACGTTCTTCGCCCAGCGCACCTCGACCCTGTTCGGCCAGGACCTGCTCGCCTCGGCGCGCGAGTACATCGTCCGGGTCATCCTGCGGCTGCCGGTCGGGCAGGTCGAGAGCGCCAGCACCGGCGACCTGGTCACCCGCGTGACCCGCGACGTCGGCACGATGAGCCGTTCGGTGCAGTTCGGCGTCCCGATGGCGATCATCTCGATCCTCACCGTGTCACTGTCGGTGGTCGCGATGCTGGCGAACTCCGTGCTGCTGGCCGTGCCGTCGCTGATGATCATCGCCACCAGCGCGTACGCCGTGCGCGGCTACCTGCGCCGGGCGCCGCGCGGCTACATCACCGAGGGCTCGACGTACTCGCGCATCAACACGACGCTCACCGAGACCGTGGAGGGCGCCCGGACGGTCGAGGCGCTCGGCCTGTCCGGCCGCCGGGTCCGACAGGGCGACGACGACATCGAGGTGTCGGCGCAGGCCGAGCGCTACACGATGTCGCTGCGCAACCTGCTCTTCACCGTCATCGACGTCGCGTTCAACACGCCACGCGTCGCGACGCTGGCGTTCGGTGCGTGGGGGTACGCGCAGGGCTGGCTGACGCTGGGCCAGATCACCAGCGCCGTCCTCTACGTGGAGGCGCTGAGCGGTCCGCTGGACCGGTTGGTCGGCGAGCTGGACCGCCTGCAGGTCGGTGCGACCTCGACCGCTCGCCTGCTCGGCATCGCGGAGGTCCCACCGGACCGCGAGCCGACCGACGCGCGCCCGGACGGGCCGGCGCTGGTCGGGCGCGACCTGAGGTTCGCCTACCGCGAGGGCCACGACGTGCTCCACGGCATCGACGTCGACCTGCGGACGGGGGAGCGGCTGGCCGTCGTCGGCCCGTCCGGCTCGGGGAAGTCCACCCTGGGTCGCCTGCTGTCCGGGATCAACCGCCCGCGCACCGGGTCCGCCACGGTGGGCGGCGTCGAGCTGGTCGACCTGCCACTGGAGCTGCTGCGTACGGAAGTCGCGCTCGTCACCCAGGAGCACCACGTCTTCATCGGCTCGGTGCGCGACAACATCGTGCTCGCCCGCGAGGACTCCCCGGACGAGGCGGTCCGCGCAGCGCTCGCCGCGGTCGGCTCGCTGGACTGGGTGGAGCGGCTGCCGCAGGGGCTCGACACTCGCATCGGCTCGGGCCAGCACGTCCTGACCCCGGCGCAGGCGCAGCAGATCGCGCTCGCCCGGCTGATCATCGCCGACCCGCACACCCTGGTCCTGGACGAGGCGACGTCCCTGATCGACCCGCGTACGGCCCGCAGCCTGGAGGGCTCGATGAACGCGCTGCTGGAGGGTCGCACCGTGGTCGCCATCGCGCACCGGCTGCACACGGCCCACGACGCCGACCGCATCGCCGTGGTGATCGACGGTCGGATCGTCGAGCTCGGCAGCCACCACGAGCTGGTCGACCGCGAGGACGGCGAGTACGCCGCGCTCTGGCGGGCTTGGACCAGCTGAGCCGCCCCGGTGAGAGCCTGCGGCTCGTTCTGGTGGTCGTAGCGGGAGCCATACCTCCCTTTACGACCCCCAACACGCCGGTGGCTCCGCCTCCCCTCAGCGGATGCCGGACCGGGAGAAGCCGGCGACGAAGAAGCGCTGCAGCACCACGAAGACGATGAGCAGCGGCACGCAGGATAACAGCGCCATCGCCATCAGCCCGCCGTAGTCCGCGTCGTACTGACCCTGCAGGAAGCTCAGGGCCACCGGCAGCGTGTACAGGTCGGGGTCGCGCAACGTGATGAGCGGCCAGAGGAAGTCGTTCCACTGCGTCATGAAGGCCAGTAGCGCCATCACCGCGATCAGCGGACGCGACAGCGGCAGCACGACCCGGCGGAACGCCGACCAGTACGTGCAGCCGTCCATGCGGGCGGCATCGAGCAGCTCGTCCGGTACGGAGAGGAAGAACTGCCGGGCCAGGAACACCCCGAGCGCGGTCGAGGCCGACGGCAGCACCACCGCCCAGAACAACCCGATCAGTCCCATCCGGGCGACCAGCTCGAACTGCGGCACCATGATCGCCTGCACCGGCACCATCAGCGTGCTGAGCACGATCAGGAAGACGAGTCCGCGGCCGCGGAAGCGCAGCTTGGCCAGCGCGAACCCCGCCGCCAGGTTGACGCTGACGGACAGGACGGTCGTCAGGCTCGCGACGAGCAGCGTGTTGCGGAACCACTGCCACACCGGGAAGCGGTCGAACAGGCCGGTGACGTTGTCGGTCGTCCACCGGCTGGGCCACAGCCCGGCGCCGCCGTCGAGGATCAGGTCGCGCGGGGTGAAGGCGACGACCACCATCGCGACCAGCGGCAGCACGAACACGACGCACACCAGCACGCACACCAGGAAACGCAGCCAGCGAGGCATCAGACCTCCCTCCTGCGGTTGACGGCCAGCTGGACGGCGGTGACCACCAGCGTCAGCACGAACAGCACCAGCCCCACCGTCGCGCCGTACCCGAAGTTGCGCGCGGCCCCGAAGCCCTCGTCGTAGGCGTACGTCACGAGCATCGTGGTGGAGTAGCCCGGTCCGCCGTTGGTCATGACGTAGACGATGTCGAAGACCTGGAACGACCAGATCAGGTTGATCACGACCAGGAAGAACGTGGTCGGACGCAGCCACGGGACGACGACGTGCCGCACCCGGGCGAACGGCCCCGCGCCGTCGACCTCCGCCGCCTCCAGCACCTGCTTGTCGACGTCCTGCAGCGCCGCGAGGTAGACCAGCATCCCGAACCCGATCCGCGACCACAGCGTCATGACGACGACCGTGACCATCGCCCAGCCCCCCTCGCTCTGCCAGCGGACGGTGCCCAGGCCGAGGTCGCGCAGCACGCCGTTGACGATCCCGACCGTCTCGTCGAAGAGCAGCAGCCCGACCAGCGAGGTCACCAAGGTGCTGACGGCGATCGGCAGGTACACGATCGTGCGGAAGAAGCCCCGGCCGGGCAGTGCGTCGTTCATGAGCAGGGCCAGGCCCAGCCCGATCCCGACGCTCAGCGGCACGGTGGCGAGGGTGAAGATGCCCGTGTTGAGCATCGCCCGCCAGAAGACGCCGTCGCCGAGCAGCCGGCCGAGGTTCTCCAGGCCGGACCAGTGGCCGGGACCGAACGAGCGTTTGGCCTGGAAGGACATGATCAGCGCCCACACCAGCGGCACGAGCAGGAACAGCCCGATCAGCACCAGGTTCGGAGCCACCATCAGCCACCCGACCGGGACGCGGATGCGGCGGCGCTGCGGCGGTGGCGGCTCAGTGGTCTCGGTGGGTGCGGGCGCTACGAGTCGTACGTCGTCGGTGGTCATGCGCGACCTCCTTCGTCGTTGAGTCCGGCGGGCTGGTCGACCGCGTCGGCGAGCGCGGACAGCGTCGCCCCGGTCGAGCGGCCGCCGAGGAAGCACTGCTCGAGCTCGTTGGCCAGCGCCAGGTTGACCTCGGCGAACGTCGCGGTCGTCACGTCGGCGACGTCGCGCTCGCCGATGGTGCGGACCTGCTGGGCGTAGACCGGCATCAGGTCGTCGGCCACGGCGAAGTCCAGCCGCTGCGCCAGCAGCGATGACCGGGTCGGCAGCAGGACCGACGCCTGGCAGAAGTCCCGCATCTGCGCCGGTGCCCCGAGGAAGGCCAGGAAGTCGGCCGCCAGCTCGGGGTTGGCAGCGCCGCGCGTCGCGACCAGCGCGTTGCCGCCCAGCTCGCCCGCGGCACGGTGGTCCTGCGGGAGGTAGGTGACGGCGTACCCGAACCGCTTGCCGATCGTCTCGCTGAACGCCGGCAGCAGGAAGTTGCCGGCGAGCACCATCGCGAGCGTGCCCGAGGTGAACTGCGCGTCCGGCAAGGTGGCGCCCTTGGTGGACGTGGAGTCGGGGACCCAGCCCCTCCGGAAGAAGGAGGAGGTGAAGTCCAGCGCCCGTCGCGCCGCAGGGGTGTCCAGGGTGGCCGCGCTCTGGTCGGCGTCGTAGAGGTGGCCGCCCGCCTGGAACAGCCAGTTCAGCCAGCGGAACGCGCCGAGCGCCTGCCAGTTGACCGCGAACGCCGACCGTCCGTCCGGTGCCTTATCCGTGAGCCGCTGCGCGACCTGGGCGAACTCCTCCCACGACCACGCGTCCTGCGGGCGGTCCGGCACGCTGGTGATGCCGGCGTCGCGCAGCACATCCGGGCGGTAGACCACGCCGCTGGTGTCGATGTGCTGCGGCATGCCGTAGATGCGGCCGCCGTGGCTGACCGCCTCCAGGAACGCCGGCGAGATGTCCGTACGCAGGTCGCTCAGGGCGTCCCCGACGTCGAGCAGCTGGTCGGCGCTCGCGTACACGCCCATGGTCGGGTAGTCGACGCGGAACACGTCCGGGGCGGTGCCGGACGCGAGGGCGGCGTCGATGCCGACGGACGCCTCGCTGAACGGCACGGACACCAGGTCGACGGTGACGCCGCGGCGGCTCTGCTCGAACCGGCGCGCCAGCCGGTCGTAGAACGCCACCTCGACGTCGGTGCCGTACACCTGCACGCTGAGGCGGTCCCGTCGTCTGCCGGCGTTCGCCGACACCCGTTCGGTGAGGCCGGCGCAGCCGGTCAGGGTCGGCGTGGCGAGCGCGCCGAGTGCACCGGCGAGCACCGTACGGCGCGTCGGGCTGAGCGTCGGGGGAGATGCACTCGCGGCACCGGGCCGGGAGTGCGGTCGGAAGGGGTCGACGGACATCGTCTGTCCTCACCCGTACGTGCGGAGACCACCGAGGTGGCGTGCTCCGTCGTACGTCTGGGGCCGCGGGCGGAGCGGGGCTGGGTGATGTTCTTCTACCCGGCTGCGCGCGAATGACACCACGCTCGCTCGCGCCGGTCGCGGCGGCGGGCGGGGTCCACGCGCAGAAGGATCGTGCGCCCGGACGCACGAACCTTCTGCATCAGACGCCGGCGCGCGGACGCGCGACGCCGGGGATCGCCTTGACCGCCTGCCTGACCCGCGGGTAGAGCACAGGGATGGGCGACGTGGAGACGATCGTGGTGCTGCTGCTCGTGCTCGTCGCGGCGGCGAGTGCGCTGGCCAGGGTGCTCGGGGTGCCGTACCCGATCCTGCTGGTCATCGGCGGGAGCCTGGTGGGGTTCGTGCCCGGTGTGCCCGAGCTGCGGCTGGAGCCCGAGCTCGTGCTGTCGGTGTTCCTGCCGCCGCTGCTGTACGACGCGGCGTTCTCCACGACCGTGCGGGACCTGCGGGCCAGCGCGCGGGTCATCACGCTGAGCGCGGTCGGCCTGGTGCTGGCGACGACCGCGGTCGTGGCGGCGGTCGCGCACGCCCTGGTCGACGGCCTGCCGTGGGCGGCGGCGTTCGCCCTGGGCGCGATCGTCTCGCCGACCGACCCGCTGGCGGCGACGCAGATCGCCCGCCGGCTCGGGCTGCCCCGCCGCACGCTGACCGTCATCGAGGGGGAGTCGCTGGTCAACGACGGGTCTTCGCTGGTCGTCTACCAGTCGGCGGTCGCCATCGTCGGCGGCGCCTCGTTCGTGTGGTGGCGTACGGGCGGGCTGTTCGTCGGCGAGGTCCTGGGCGGCGTGGCGATCGGCCTGGCGGTGGCCGTCGTCATGAACTGGATGCTCGCGCACGCCGGCGAGGACCAGCTGCTGCGGGTCGTGCTGACGCTGACCGCCGGCTACCTCGCCTACCTGCCGGCCGAGCGGCTGCACCTGTCGGGCGTGCTGGCGGCCGTCACCTGCGGCCTGCTCATGGGCCACCGGTCGCCGACGGTCAGCACCGCGACGAGCCGGCTGCGCAACGGTGCCTTCTGGGAGACGCTGGTCTTCCTGCTCAACGCTGTGCTGTTCGTGTCGGTGGGCCTGCAGCTGCCGAGGGTGCTGGAGAGCCAGGACCGGGACGTCGGCGAGCTGGCTCGGCTCGGAGTGATCGTGGCGCTGACAACGATCGCCGTCCGCCTGCTGTGGACGCCGTTCATCACCGCGGTCATCCGGACGCTCGACCGCCGCGAGGTGCAGCGCGCGCGCCGGGCGACCTGGCAGGCCAGGACCGTGACGTCGTGGTGCGGGTTGCGCGGCGCGGTGTCGCTGGCGGCCGCGCTGGCGCTGCCGGCCGACTTCCCCGAGCGCGACCTGCTGATCTTCCTGGCGCTCTGCGTCATCTGGGCGACGCTCGTGGGGCAGGGCCTCACCCTGCCGTGGGTCATCCGGCTGCTCGGGGTCCAGGACGACGGCGTGACCGCCCGCGAGGAGCTGCACGCGCGCAAGGCCGCCGCGGCCGCCGCCGTCGAGGAGATCGACCGGCTGGAGGAGGAGGACTGGACCCGGGAGGACACGCTGGAACGCATGCGCGGGCTGTACGAGTTCCGCCGTCGCCGGCTGCGTCAGCGGGCCGGTGTCTCCGACGACGGCGAGGAGGACGCCGAGGCTCGCTCCCTGGCGTACCAGCGGACGGTGCGCTCCATCCTCGATGCCCAGCGCCGCGAGCTCGTCCGGCTGCGCGACGAGGGCGAGATCGGCAACGACGCCCTGCACGCCGTCGAGCGCGAGCTGGACCTGGAGGAGGAACGGCTGGACAGCTGACTGTCACCCCGAGCGAGTAGCGTTCCTATGGATTCGTCCCGGTCGCCGCCGCCGGCGCCCGGCCCTCGACGCGCACCGCGTCCGACCCCCCGACCACGGTCACGTCCCCTGAGAGGCCTGCGAGATGCCCGATCAGCCCGTCGGTGCCACGAGCACCGAGGCGCCGTCCGCCGAGCGGACGACCGACCCCAAGTGGTGGACCCTGGCCGCGGTGTGCCTGGGCGTGTTCATGCTGCTGCTGGACATCACCATCGTGAACGTCGCCCTCCCCGACATCCAGTCCGAGCTGTCGGCGTCCCTGTCGGACCTGCAGTGGGTCATCGACGCGTACGCGCTGAGCCTGGCCGCCCTGCTGCTGACCGCGGGCTCGCTGTCCGACCTGTACGGCCGCCGCCGCATCTTCGTCATCGGCACCGTGCTCTTCACCATCGGCTCGGTCGCGTGCGGTCTGGCGCAGAGCATCACGGTGCTGACGGTCTCGCGGGCGTTCCAGGGCATCGGCGGGGCCGCCATGTTCGCGACCGCGCTCGCCCTGCTGGCCAGCGCCTTCCACGGCAAGGACCGGGGTACGGCGTTCGGCGTCTTCGGCGCCACGACCGGGGTCGCGGTCGCGGTCGGCCCGGTGCTGGGCGGCGTCCTCACCAGCGGGCTGTCCTGGCGCTGGATCTTCTTCGTCAACGTGCCGCTGTGCCTGGTCGCGATCGCCGTGTCGCTGACGAAGGTCCGCGAGTCGCACGACCCGCGGGCCGGGCGGCCGGACTGGGTCGGCTTCGTCGTCTTCACCGCCGCGCTCGCGTGCCTGGTGTACGGGCTGATCGAGGCCGGGCAGGACGGCTGGACCCAGCCCACCGTGGTCGTGTGCCTCGTCGCCGCCGCGGTGCTGCTCGCGCTGTTCGTGGTCAGCCAGATGGTCCAGCAGCACCCGATGTTCGACCTCGGGCTGCTGCGCAAACCCACCTTCACCGGCGGGTTGATCGCGGCGTTCGGCGTCTCGGCGTCGATCTTCTCGCTGCTGACGTTCCTGGTCATCTACGTGCAGAACGTCCTCGGCTACTCACCGATCGGCACCGGCATCCGGTTCCTGTTCCTGTCCGGGGCGTCGTTCGTCGCCGCCGCGGTGGCCGGCCGGCTGTCCGAGCGCGTCCCGGTCAAGTGGCTGATCGGGCCGGGCTTCCTCGTCCTGGGTGTCGGCCTCCTGCTGCTGCGGGGCATCGAGACGACCTCGTCGTGGACGCACCTGATCCCCGGCCTGCTGGTCAGCGGCATCGGCATCGGCATGATCAACCCGCCGCTGGCCTCCACCGCCGTCGGGGTGGTCAGCGTCGACCGGTCGGGCATGGCCAGCGGGGTGAACTCCACGCTGCGGCAGGTCGGCATCGCGACCGGGATCGCGGCGCTCGGCTCGATCTTCAGCCAGCAGGTCGCGGACTCCGCCCGGTCCGGCCTGCAGGGCAAGGTGCCGCCGGGCGCGCTGGACGGGCTGACCTCGGCGCTGTCCGGCGGGCAGGTGAGCGCCGCCGCGCAGGCCGCCCGCGCCCGCGCCGGTCAGCGCGGCTACGACCTCGTCCACCAGGTCGGTACCAGCTCGGTCGTCGACGCGCTGAACCACATCATCGCCATCTCGGTCGTCATCGCGTTCGTCACCGGCGTGCTGACGCTCTTCCTGATCCGGCAGAAGGACTTCGTCCAGCGCTGAGCGGCACCGAGTCAGGCGCTGCCGCGCCGGCCCGACCGCCGCTCAGCGCTCGGCGACCTCGCCGAAGAACGCCCGGATGTCGTCGGCGAGCAGCTGCGGCTCCTCGTACGCGGCGAAGTGGCCGCCGCGCGGCATCTCGGTCCAGCGACGGACGTCGAACCACCGCTCGCCGAACGTGCGTGGCGCCGGGACGATGTCCTTCGGGAAGATCGCGAACGCGGTGGGCACCGTGACCTTGTCCTGGCTCCGGTTGCCCATCCCGCGCATGTTCTCGAAGTAGAGACGGGCCGCCGAGCCGGCGGTCTGGGTGGCCCAGTAGACGGTCAGGTTGGTCGCCAGCCAGTCGGGGTCGAAGCGACTGAAGACGTCTCCGTCGCAGTCGCTCCACGTCTGGTACTTCTCCAAGAACCAGGCCGCCAGGCCGGCGGGGGAGTCGTTGAGCGCGTACGCGATCGTCTGCGGCTTCGTGCTCTGCTGCAGGGCGTACGAGCCCTCGCTCTGCGACCACTGCATCCCGCGCTGGAGGTAGTCCTGCTCCTCCTCGCTCAGCGTCGACGGGTCGGCCGCGAACAGGTGCCAGTACGGGACGTCGGTCAGGTGCAGCCCGATCATCCGGTCGCCGTGCGCGGCTGCGAGGGCCTCGCCGACACCGCTGCCGAGGTCGCCACCGTGATAGCCGAACCGCTCGTGGCCGAGCTCGGTCATCAGGCCGGCGAACAGCTCGGCGATCCGCGGGCCGTCCGTGCCGGGCTCGGTCGGCCGGTCGGAGAACCCGTACCCCGGGAGGCTGGGCACGACGAGCTCGAAGTCGTCGGCCAGCAGCGGGATCAGCCGCTCGAACCGCAGGAACGAGTCCGGCCAGCCGTGCACCAGCAGCAGTGGTGTCGCGCCCGTCCGGCCCGCGCGGACGACGTGCAGCCCGATGCCGTCGACCTCGACTCGCTGGTGGTCCAGCTGGTTCAGCTCCTCCTGCCTCGCCGCCCAGTCGAACGAGCCGGCCCAGTGGTCGACCAGCCGCCGCAGCGCGTCCGGTGGGGTGCCGCGCTCCCAGTCGTCGCCGATCGCGTCCGGCCACCGGGTCGCCCGCAGGCGGGTGCGCAGGTCGTCGATGACCTGCTGCGGTACGTCGATGGTGAAGTCCTGCGCCATGCTGCCTCCCTGGCTCCTGGCTGACGAGCAAGAACCTAGGCCGCACCTCCGACAGCCGGGCGGGATCGGCCGCGCCGCCGACGTCCGGTCGCCTCCGCCGCCGCGTAGCGTCATCGACCTGCCGAATCGTCAGTGCGGTCAAAGGCCCACCTCCTGCCCGTAGTCGCAGCCAGCGATCCGGCCCGACTATCCGGTTGAGCGTGGCCGTCGAGCACCTGAAGACTGGCGGCATGACGACGATCAGCGCGACGGCGCTCAGCCGGGCGGTGTCGCACGCGCTGCGGCACGAACCGTGGCTGTACGAGCTGGAGCTGGACAAGCAGGGCTGGACGCCGGTGGGATCGCTGGTCGACGCGTTGCGCCACGAGCCGGACTGGAGGTCGGTGACGGCGGCGGACGTCGAGGCGATGGTGGCCACCGCTCCCAAGCAACGGCACGAGATCCGCGACGGTCGCATCCGCGCGCTGTACGGCCACTCGCTGCCCGGTCGCATCGAGCTCGTCCGGCAGGAGCCGCCGCAGGTGCTGTTCCACGGGACGGCTCCGGTTACGGTGGAAGCGATCCGCCGCGACGGACTGCGACCGATGGCTCGGCAGTACGTGCACCTGTCGGTCGACATCGAGATGGCCCAGGCAGTGGGAGCGCGAAAAGACGCCGCGCCGGTGCTGCTGCGCGTGGCAGCCGGTGACGCTGCCGCCGCGGGCGTGCCGTTCTACCTCGGCAACGCGCGCGTCTGGCTGGCCGACGGCGTACCGGCCCGCTTCATCACGCCGTTGCCCTGAGGTCCGGCACCGCCGTCCGGGTTTGCGTGACACGGCATCGGGAAGGGTGGGGAGCACTGCCCCGACGAACATGGAGGTTCCCGCCGTGACCGCTGACACCGTGCTGCTGGACGTCGACGGCACGCTCATCGACTCCTCGTACCACCACACCATTGCGTGGGCGAAGGCCTTCGCCGACGAGGGGCTCTACCCGCCGCTGTGGACGGTCCACCGGGCGATCGGCATGGGCGGCGACCGGCTGGTACCGCACGTCACCGACGAGGAGACCGAGTGGCGCTGTGGCGACCGCGTCCGCGAGGGCTGGGAGCGTGCGTACGCGCAGCTGGTCGACGACGTGCACCCCTTCGACGGCGCCGGCGAGCTCGTGCGCGCCCTGCGCGAGCGCGGTTTGAAGGTCGCGCTCGCGTCGTCGGGGAAGGAGCGGTTCACCGCCACGGCGATCGAGGCCATCGGCGTCACCCGCGACGACGTGGACGCGGTCACGACGTCGGCCGACGCCGACGCGTCCAAGCCCGACCCCGGCATTCTGAAGGTCGCACTCGACGCCGCCGGCGGCACCTCGGCGATCGTGGTCGGCGACAGCACCTGGGACGTCGAGGCGGCGAAGGCCATCGACGCCCCGACCCTCACCGTCCGCACGGGCGGCTTCGACGCGGCCGAGCTGACCGCCGCGGGCGCCGAGCTCGTGGTGGACACCGTCGCCGACCTGATCGACGCCGACTGGGACCACCTGCGCAGTCTGCGCTGACTCTCCGTCAGGCGTGCTGCCGGACCAGCCGGTCGAGAGTCGCGCGGACGGGGGTGGCGGGTCGGCCGATGAGGCGCTCGAGAGTCGGGTCGGTGACGTCGAACTCGCCGGCCCGGGCCGCCCGGAACATGCCGAGCGTGAACTCGGCCCGCTCCTGCGGCATCCCGCTCGCGGCCATCGACCTGACCCACTCGTCGTCGTCGACCACCTCACGGGTGATGGTGCGCCCGGTCAGCTCGCTCAGCACCTCGGCGACGCCGGCGAAGTCCCAGGTCGTCGGTGCGACCAGCGGCGGGCTGACGCCGTCGAGCGCGTCGTCCACGTCCGGCTCGGCGGTGAGGGCGGCCGCGGCGACGTCGGCGAGGTCGGCGTGGTCGGTCCACGCGGTCGGCCCGTCCGCCGGCAGCCGGAACGACCCGGTCTCCAGCGCGTCCGGCACGTAGTACTCGAGGGTGCTCGCGTAGAACCCGTCGCGCAGCGCGGTGTACGGCACACCCTCGGCGGCCAGGTGGCGCTCGGTCGCGGCGTGCACCGGCTGCGGCCCGAACAGCGAGTGGTCCGAAGCAGCCTGGTGGCTGGTGTAGAGGATGCGCTGGGCGCCGGCGGCCTTCGCGGCGTCGATCGCCGCGCTGTTCGCCTCGACGGCCTGCGACCCCACCATCGATGCTGAGACGACGAGCACGCGCTCGGCGCCCTCGAACGCCTGCTCCAGGCCGGCCGGGCGGGTGAAGTCGGCCGTGCGGACGCGGACCCCGCGGTCGGCGAGGCCGGACGCCTTGGCGGCGTCGCGGACGCTCACGCCCACCCGCTCGGCGGGCACGCGCTGCAGCACTCGCTCCACGACCTGGCCGCCGAGTCGTCCAGTGGCGCCGGTGATGACGATCATCGCTACTCCTCAGGTGTTATCAATGGAACGATACCGACGTTAACACTGATATCATGGTCGGGTGAACCTGCGCTCCACCGACACCCCGCCCCGGGCGGACCTACGGACCACCGTCCTGGACGTGACCGCACGACTGCTGCGGGAGCAGGGCGCCGACGGCGTCACCACCCGGGCGGTCGCCGCGGCGGCCGGGATCCAGGCGCCGACGATCTACCGGCTGTTCGGCGATAAGGACGGGCTGCTCGACGCGGTGGCCGAGCACGTGATGGCCACCTACGTCACGGCCAAGCGCGAGACCGCCCGCTCGGACGAGGCCGCGGACCCGGTCGACGTGCTGCGCGAGGGGTGGCGGACGTACGTGGAGTTCGGCCTGGCCAACCCCGACCTCTTCGTCCTGCTCGTCACCCCCGGACGGACGTCCGCGGCCGCCGCCGAGGGGATGCGCGTGCTGGCGGAGCGTATCCATCGTGTGACGGCGGCCGGCCGGCTCCGCGTACCCGAGCAGCGCGCCGTCGAGATGGTCCACGCCGCCGGTGTCGGCGCCGTCCTCACCGTGCTCGCCGCCCCGACGGACCGACGCGACCTCGGGCTCGCCGACGCCATGCTCGACGCGCTCTGCCGGGAGATCCTGACGGACGCGCCCGCGGCCTCGGCCAGGGACGCCGTCTCGATCGCACTGGCGTTCAGGGCGATCGCGCCGGACCTCCCCGGCCTGTCCGCCGCTGAGCACGCCCTGCTGGAGGAGTGGCTCGACCGATCTGCGTCCGCCTCCCCGTCAGTACCGTGATGGCGTGCTCATCAAGGTCTGCCCGAACGGTCCCCGTCCGCTCGAGGACCATCCGCGCCTCTCCGCCGATCCGGCGCTGATCGCGCAGGAGGCAGCAGCGGCGGTGCGCGCCGGCGCCGGAGCGGTCCACGTCCATCCCAAGGACGAGTCCGGCGCCGACAGCCTCCGTGCCGATGACGTCGAGCGCTTCGTCGCAGCGATCCGGGCGGCCTGCCCGGGTGTGCCGGTCGGTGCGACCACGGGAGCCTGGGCCA
Organism: Luteipulveratus flavus; assembly: GCF_029439465.1. GTDB lineage: Bacteria > Actinomycetota > Actinomycetes > Actinomycetales > Dermatophilaceae > Luteipulveratus > Luteipulveratus flavus. The sequence continues at coordinate 38,786 of NZ_JAROAV010000001.1, forward strand.
TGCCGGACGCCGCAGAGCGCGTCGCGGCCATCGATGCGTGGACGACGCTCCCCGACTTCGCCTCGCTGAACTGGCACGAGGAGGGAGCGGACGACGTCGCCGCTGCTCTCCTCGGACGCGGTGTCGGTGTCGAAGCCGGCATCTGGCACCGGGACGGCCTCGCCGCGTGGCGACGGTCGCCGTACCGGGGTCGGTGTCTGCGCGCACTCATCGAGCTGCCGGACGTCGCCGACGCGAACGAGGTGGACGCGATGGCGAGGGAGCTCGTGGCGGCGGTCAGGTTGAGCGAGCCGGCGCTACCCGTATTGCTGCACGGCGAAGGACGCTCGACCTGGCCCGCCGTCGAACGTGCCGTCGCGTGGGGACTGGACACCCGCATCGGACTCGAGGACTGCCTGGTCGGACCCGACGGCGAGCCCGCGCAGGGCAACGCCCAGCTCGTCCGAGATGCCGTGCGGTTGGCACGTCGCCCAGGCGGTTGACCGGAGCCGCGCGGGCCGCGCCGCGGGCTCAGAGCGTCGGAACGTCGTACTCCAGGCAGCGGGGGTCGACGGTGAGGAAGGGGATGTCCTCGCACATCGCCTGAGCGACGAGCATCCGGTCGAACGGATCGCGATGGAGCAGCGGCAGGGTGTCCAAGAGCAGGACTTGGGTGTCGAGCAGGACCCTCACGCGCCGAACCAGTCGCGCTCGTCCTGGTCGGTCCACTCGCCGAAGTCGTCGCCGATCGCGACCTGGCCCTTCAGGTCGCCGAACGTGACGGGCCGGTCGACCGGCGCGATGGGACCGAGCTGTGCCACTGGCCTCCCGTTGCGCGCGATGACGACGGTCTCGCCCGCCTCGGCTGCGGCAATGAGCCGGCTGAACGTCGCCTTGGCGTCGTAGATGTTCACCGTCGGCATGACACGAGCGTACGAACATCTGGCCAGATCTGACCAGAACCAGAGGGTCGGCGGCTCAGGTGGCGGCGGTGACCGAGGGCTCGGGCTGGCTACGCCACGTCTCGGTCTCCAGCACCTCGCGCACGGTCGCCACGCAGGTCCACACGTCCTCGTACCGCAGGTACAGCGGGGTGAAGCCGAACCGCATCAGGTCCGGTGCGCGGAAGTCGCCCTGGACGCCGCGCTCGATCAGGGCGCGCATCACCTGGTAACCGTGCGGGTGCCGCAGCGCGACCTGGCTGCCGCGCCGGTCGGCGTCGCGCGGGGAGGCGACCTCGACCGCGTCGCCGAGCTCCTGGTCGACCAGGGCGATGAACAGGTCGGTCATCGCCTGGCTCTTGCGGCGTACGGCGGCCATGTCGACCGACGCGAACAGGTCCAGGCTCGCGGCCAGCGGGGGGAAAGACAGGATCGACGGACTGCTCGTGCGGAACCGCGAGATGCCCGCGGCCGGCTCGTACGACGTCGTGAACGCGAACGGCGCGGCGTGGCCGTGCCACCCGGACAGCGGCTGGACGGCGTCGGCCTGCAGGCGCGGCGCGACGTAGAGGTAGGCGGGCGAGCCGGGGCCGGCGTTGAGGTACTTGTACGTGCAGCCGATGGCGAAGTCGACGTCGCACCCGGGCAGGTCGATCTCGAGCGCGCCGGCGCTGTGGCACAGGTCCCAGATCGCGAGTGCGCCTGCGGCGTGGACCTTCTCGGTGACGGCGGCCATGTCCAGCAGGTCGCCGGTGCGGTAGTCCACGTGGTTCAGCACGACGGCCGCGACGTCGCCCTGATCGAGCAGGTCGTCCAGCTGCGCGCCGCCCTGCTCGATCAGGGCGAGGCGGTGCTGGCCGGTCCAGGTCGCCATGCTCTCCAGCATGTAGACGTCGGTCGGGAAGCCGTACGCCTCGGCCACGATCGTGCGACGCTCCGGCCGCAGCTGCAGCGCCGCACCGACCACCTTGAACAGGTTCAGCGAGGTCGTGTCGCAGACGACGACCTGGCCGGGGCCGGCGCCGACGAGCGGGGCGAGCCGGTCCCCGAGGGTGAGCGGCTGGTCGAACCAGCCGGCATCGTTCCAGCTGCCGACCAGACCCTGCGCCCACTCCCGGGTGACGACCTCCTGCATCCGCTCCGGGACCGCGCGCGGCATCGGGCCGAGCGAGTTGCCCACCAGGTACGTCACACCCTCGGGGAGCACGAACTCGTCGCGCAGGTGGGCAAGGTCATCACGGTGGTCGAGCTCACGGCAGTGGGAGATGTCGATCGAAGTCACGCCCCAAGGGTGGTGTGCGTCGCCCGGCCTGTCCACCGGATCGCACTAGGCTCGGCTCCCACAGCGCCCGGCAGGTCAGGGCGACCAACGGGGACGGGGAGTGGTCGACGATGAGGACGTTCGCAGCAGTGGGGAGCAGCTCCGGCGGTCACTTCTCCTGGTGGGCCACCGGGCTCATCGTGCTGATCGGAATCCCGTTGACGCTGTGGCGTCTTCGGCGCGGCGGGCCCGGCCCGCAGATGAACTGGATCCCTCGGTCGATGCGCGGCCGGGCCAACAAGACGTACCGCAAGCACGGGTGGCAGGAGCCGTTCGACGACGAGGGCAACCGCAACCCGGACCGGACGGTCCTCTGAGCTCAGCGACGCTACGGTCGGCTGGTCGCTCGGTACGGCTCACTCACGGTCGTCCGTGCGGTCGGTGCCGTCGACCGAGGGAAGAATGACGACGCGCACTGTCGCCATGCCGACGGCCATCGCGAGTCCCCATATCCCGCCTGTCTCGGCACTCTCCGCGAGGCCGTCCCGGCCGAAGATGCCGGTCGCGTCCATCAACGGCCAGACCACAACGCCGACGACGGGATAGAGGACGAAGCCACCCCAGCGGGGGTGACGCCGGTACCACCTCCGGAGCAGCCGCATCCGCCCATCATGTCGTCTCGCACGCCGCGGGGGTGACGTCGTGCAGGGCAGCTCCTCCACGCGGCGGCCATCAGCGGCCAAGGGGGTCGCGCCGGTCGGACCCGTCGAGTCGCAGCTCGGCCGGTGTGCGGCGTTGTCGGGAGGCGTCCTCCTCCAGGGACCGCCCGATCGCGGTCATGCTGACCACCACCCAGCCGTCCGGGACGTGCAGATCGCCGCTGAGTCCGGCGAGGTCGAAGGCCCGGAACTGCCGGCACGACAAGCCCATCGCGGTGGCCTGGATCGTCATGTGGGCCACCGCCTGGCCGAGGTCGTAGTCGGCGAACTCGGAGTACGGCCAGTCCGTACCCTCCACGAACCGGTGCGCCAGGTTGACCACCAGGGCGCTCGCGGTCGGAGCCCAGCGCGCCGACGACGAAGCCAGCCGGGAGGTGAGCAGGTCATGGCCGGGGTCGCCTCGGCGCCGCAGGTGGAACATCCAGGGCTGGGAGTTGCCCGCCGACGGTGCCCATCGCGCTGCCTCGAGCAGACCGTCCTCGTCGGCGTCGGCCAGCACGTGGTCCGGGTCGAACACCAGCGGGCTGAACCGCGCCGCGAGCAGCGGGTGGATCGGCCGGTCCGGTGGTACGCACAATTCGTCGGTGGAGCTCATCCCCCTCATCGTGGACGACGACCGCCGCGCGATCGACCGTTCGTCCCGAATCCGACGGGTCGCCTACGAGGGCATCGCGCCCGCCTCACCTCGCGGCGCGCAGCACGTCGAACTCGGCGCCGGGCGTGTTCGGGTCGAAGCCGTGCTCGATCAGCCAGCGGGCCGCGCGCAGGCTGCGTACCGACCACCACGCCCGCACCACGTCGACGTCGATGCCGTCGCCGTACCCGGCGAGGAGGTGCTCGAGCTGCTCTGCGTGGCCGAGCGTCAGGGTCGCGAGGTCGTAGTGCGCGTCGCCCTGCGCGGCCTCGGACCAGTCCAGGACGCCGGTGACCTCGTCCTCCGCGACGAAGACGTGCGTGATCTGCAGGTCGCCGTGGACGAACACCGGCGTCGACGGGCGCAGGGCGGTCTCGGCGACGCGGCGGTTCCGAGCGACCAGGTCGGCGGGCAGGACGCCGGTGCCGACGAGCCACTCGCACTCGGCGTCGAGGTGGGACCTGATCGCGTCGACGTCCTGACCGGGCCGCGCTGGCAGAGGCGCGTCGTGCAGCGTCCGTACGACGGCACCCGCGGCCGCCCATGCCGCCGGGGAGGCGGGCGACGGCGTACCGAGCCTGCCGAGCGCCGTGCCCGGTAGGGCGGCGAGGGCGAGCACGTGCGGCTTGCGCCAGAGGATCTGCGGCGTCGGGACCGGCGCCGTGGCCATCGCCTCGGCCTCGACGTCCAGGCGTTCCTGGTCGCTGTCGATCTTGAGGAACGTGTCACCGACCCGCAGCGTCGCGCGCTCGCTGTGGGCAACGACGACATCGACCTCGGTCATACCTCCATCCTGCGTCGGCATGATCCACGGTCGCCACCCGTTTGCGGTGCAGCCGGCAGCGGGCGACCGCACGCCGGGTCGTTGCGGTCTACGTGACGAGGGACTGCGTGCCCAGGACGAGGGCGAGCGCCAGCCGGTCGGCATCCTCGGTGCCGGGCTCGGCGGTGTAGACCGAGATTCGTAGGTCGTCGAGAGAGACGAGCAGGGTGTCGCAGTCGAGGGTGATCCGCCCGACGTCCGGATGGTCGACGACCTTGCGCCGCGACCGGTCGGCGGGCGGTGCGGGCGTGGGCGCCTCCCACAGCGCGACGAACCCCGGTGCGGATTCACCGAGCTCGTGGACGAGGCGCCGCAGCCTCCGGTCGGTGGGGTAGCGGGCCGTGGTCAGCCGGAGGTCGGCGACGAGGAGCGCCACGTGCCGGGCGTGCTCCTCGGGGGTGTGGACCACCCGGCTCGGAAGGCCGTTGAGGTGGCGCCACACGGCGTTGCGCTCCAGGCCGCGCCAGCCCGTCGTGTCGCCCATCAGGGCGTCGTAGTGCGCGTTGGCGGTCACCAGCGTCCAGGTGGCGTCGTACACGACGACAGGCGTGTGGGCCAGGCGGTCGAGCATGCGCTGGACGCTCGGGGGTACGTGTGAGGGGACGACCTCGGCGCCGGGCACGGCCACGCCGGCGAGCTCGTACAGCAGAGTGCGGTCGCCGTCCGAGAGGCGCAGCGCCCGGGCCAGCGACGCGACGACCTGCGTCGAGGGCGCCGTCGCGCGGCCCTGCTCCAGCCGGGTGAGGTAGTCGGGGGAGATGCCCGCGAGCAGGGCGAGCTCCTCGCGGCGCAGGCCCGCAGCGCGCCGACGCTGCCCGACCGGCAGGCCCACCGACTGCGGCGTGACCTGGTCGCGCCACCGGCGCAGGGCGCTGCCGAGGTCCAGTGACTCCATCCCGCCAGTCTGCCCCCGGAGGCCCGGACGAAGGTGGCCCTGTCGTTCCTACGACAAGGAGGGACCTGGTGTGGGGCCGGGGCCGCGCGCACGCTCGAGGCATGACGACAGTCCTGATCACCGGTCCGACGCGCGGCCTCGGACGAGCCACCACTCTGGCGCTCGCGCACAACCCGAAGCTGCACCACCTCCTCCTCGTCGGACGGGAGGGTCCGGCCTTGCGCGGGGTCGGCGAGGAGGCACGGCGCTACGGCGTCGACGTCCACGAGATCGGCTGCGACCTGTCGCGCCTCGCCGACGTGCGCGCAGCAGCAGGCGTCGTGCGATCCCTGGTGGACGAGGGCCGGGTGGGCCCGGTGGACGCGCTGGTGGCGAACGCCGGGGCCATGACGACGGACACCCGTCTCGCGTCGGCGGACGGCTACGAGATGACGTTCGCCGTCAACTACCTCGCGCACGCCCAGCTGATCGGCGACCTGGTCGACGCCCTCGCCGACCACGCCCGCATCCTGCTGATCGGTTCGAACACCTACCACGCCAACGTCTGGCGGCGGCTCCTGCACGTCCCGGCTGCCGACTGGCGCGACCCGGTCGAGCTGGCGAGACCCGCTGGGGGAGAGGACAACCCGGGCACCGAGGCCGCCGGCGTCGCGTACTCCGACGCCAAGCTGGCCATCCTCTACTACGCCCACGAGCTCCAGCGCCGCATCGGCGAGAAGGCCGGCGTTGCGGTGTTCGAGCCCGGCTGGATGCCCGGCACCGCCCTGGGCCGCGACGCCCCCGAGCCGGTCCAGCGGATCGGACGCGGGCTGGCTCGCCTGCCCGGCGTGGCAACGCCGGAGCGGTCCGGCCCCGTGCTGGCGTCCATGGCCCTCGACGACCGGTGGGCAGACGTGCGGGACGGCGCCTTCGTCGTTCGCGGGAAGGTCACCGAGGTGAAGCCCTTCGCCCACGACCGGGACCGGGAGGCGCGGCTCTGGGACGCGACCGCTCAGCTGCTCGAGGCCGCCCGCCGGTAGGTCTGGGCGGCGGTGGCCGGTCGGCTCGGCGAGCCGACCTCACGTTTCGGCGGCCGCGGGCGTCTTCGGAGCATGACACTTCTCATCACCGGGATGCCCGGCGCCGACCTCCTGACGATGCTCGCGACGGGCCGGGACGACACCGGCGCCGCGATCGAGCCGTTCGAGGACGAGGAGGGCGGGTGGCGACTGCGCTGCTGCCTGCAGGACTCACGGCCGGGTGACCGACTCGCCGTCATCGGTTACTCGCCGTTCGCATGGTCCGGCCCGTACCGCGAGACCGGACCTGTTGTCGTCCACGTCGAGGGCTGCCCGGGCCACGACGGCGGCTTCCCCGTCCAGTTCGAGGAGCGCGACCAGGTGATCCGCGCCTTCGGCGACGACGGCGGTCGGGTGAACACCCAGGTGTACGACCGGAACCGCCTCGTGCGCGCCGGTGCCGGACTCGCCACGGCCATCGAGACGGTCCTGGCCGACCCACGCGTCCGCGAGGTCCACGCGCACAACGTGACCTCGCAGTGCTTCAGCTTCGCCGCCACGACCCCGGAGGACTCTGACCGCTGAGCCTCCTGCGCCGTGCCGCGAGGGTCGTATCGCGCGGGCCGGCAGCGACCTCCTGGAAGCACGACCGACCACAGGGGGAATCATGTTCCGGACACGTCGTACACCGTCCCGTCGTACAGCCGCGATGCTGGCGTCCGCCGCCGCACTCGCCGTCGCCGCACCGGCTCTGTCGCCCGCGCCCGCGCAGGCGGACGACCGCTACCAGTACGAGATCACCAACTCCTTCAGTGGCCTGAAGGCCGACGTGATCTGGGCGTCCACGGCGGCGTACCAGCGGGTCTTCCTCTGGCCGAACAACACCAGCGCCTCACAGGAGTTCGACCTGCTCGACAGCGGCGGCGGGTACTTCCGCATCCGCGCGCGCCACTCCGGGCAGTGCCTGATGCTGGACTGGCGCTCCGGCTCGTACGGCAACGGGACGCCGATCATCCAGTATCCCTACTGCAGTGCGGGGTACGCGCCCGCCGAGTGGACCACCCGGTGGCTGTCGGGCACCCGGTGCTCGAACGGCATCTGCACCACCGGGGTGAACCAGATGCTGATCGTCAACCGCCGGACCGGCCGGTGCCTGGACGCCGCGAACAGTGCGGGTGGCCGCCCACCCGTGCAGGCGATGCTGCAGGAGTGGGACTGCGTCGGCTCGACCACCGACTGGAACATCGGCAACCAGGCCTGGGACATCCTGCGGCCCGGACAGGTTCGGATCGACTAGCTGCCGCGAGACCGGTGCCCGCAGCCCTCCCACGCGGTGGGGGTCAGTGCTCCTCCACCGCGTGGGAGTCGGTCAGCGTGAGGGCACCGGCCACCGCGATCACGCCGACGACCACCGACAGCACGGCGTACGTGATGCGCTCGCCGTGGAAGAACGAGGTCACCAGCGCGTGGCTCCACGTCCCGGCAGGAAGCGTCGCGGTCACGAGGGCGGCGATCAGCGTCCCGACCAGTGCGGTGCCGACGCTGGTCCCGACCTCCTGCGCGGTGTCGTTGAGCGCGGCGCCCATCGACGTCCGGTTGGCTGGCATCGCGTCGACGAGGGCCACCGCGCAGATGGTCATGACGGTGCGCAGCCCGATCGTCATCAGCACCATGGCGACCGCGATCGCGAGGTAGCCGTGCGAGACGCCCCAGGCCAGCACCGCGAGTGAGGCGGCGAGGAAGATCGCGCCGATCAGGGAGGCGACGCGGTGGCCGTACCGCTTGCCGAGCCACTCCGACAGCGGCGTCGCCAGGATCATCGTGACGATGATCGGCAGGTTCGCCAGGCCGGCGCGGACGGGCGTCCACCCGTACGCGTACTGGAAGTGCAGGATCAGCCCGAACATCACCGCGGCCATCGCGATGGCGGTCCCGATCTGGGCGAGGATCGCGCCGCGCACCGTGCCGTTGGCCAGGACGCCGAGGTCGAGCATCGGTGAGGCCGTGCGCCGCTCGTGCCACACCCAGGCCGTCGCGGCGGCGAGCGCGCCGCCGATCGAGGTGAGCGTGACCGCCGACAGCCAGCCGTGCTGCACGCCGCTGGTCAGCGACCAGCAGGCGAGCCCGATCATCGTGACGCTCAGCAGCGCGCCCGGCAGGTCGAGGGCGTCGCGGGTGAGGTCCTCGGGACGGTCGGCGGGCACGCCGAGGCGGACGCCGATGCAGGCGATCAGCGCGACCGGCGCGTTGACCAGCAGCAGCCACTCCCACCCCACGTGGGCGAGGGCGGTGCCGCCGAGCAGCGGGCCGAGGACGAACCCGGACATGCCGACGACGATCATCACCGTCACCGCGCGCATCCGCAGGGCCTTGTCGTCGAACAGCCGGAAGACCAGCGAGTTCGTGATCGGCGCCATCGCGGCGGCCGCGACGCCGAGGGCGGCGCGCAGGGCGATGAGCGCGCCGGTTGTGTGCACCGCGAGGACGCCGAGGCTGAGCAGCCCGAACGCGGCGAGCCCGATGAGCAGGACGCGTCGCCGTCCCCACCGGTCGGCCACCGAACCCGCGGTCAGCAGCAGCCCGCCGAAGGTGAGCGAGTACGCACCGGTCACCCACTGCAGCGAGGTCGTGCCGCTGCCGAGGTCGCGGCCGATGGTCGGGAGCGCGATGGACAGCAGCGTGTTGTCGACCATCTCGACGAAGAACGCCAGGCACAGGGCAGCCAGCGGGATCCACGCCGCACGCAGCGACGTGTAGGTGTGGGACGACGGCGACGATGTCGTCGTCGGGGTCTGGGTGGCGGTCGTGGTGTCCGTCATGACGGGCCTCCTGTCGGGTGCGGCGGTGATGTCTTCGGCGAACATAGGGAGGCTCGGTTTCACGGCGGTTTCATCTCGCCCACACGACGGCGTACGACATGTCGTCTCGCGGGCCTGCCGTTCGTCGTACAAGTGAGAGGACGCCCGTCCCGGGCGCCCCGGACCACGGGAGCTGATCGGTGATGTCGCACACGACCTCCGCGACGACCGCCCGCCGCCTGTTCGAGGTGGTGGAGCCGGTCGGGGTGATCACCTACATGGCGCAGGAGCCGAACGACGCCGTCCGGGCTCTCGGGCTGCGGGGCGTCTGGGACGCCTACTTCGCCGGCCGCGCCGCGCCGCTGGGCACCACCATTCCGGCTGAGGCGGTGCACGCGATGTTCTACAACTTCGCGCCCGGCGAGGTCGCCCGCCACATCCCGAGCGTCTGGGAGAGAGTCACGCCCGAGCAGGCGATCACCGCCCGCGAGCGCGGCAGCGTCGCCGCCCTACGACGGGTCCTCGGCGACCGCGCGTCCACCCCGGAGATCGCCCGGGCCGCCGAGCTCGCGCTCCGGGCCGGGCGCGGCGCCCGCTCCGAGGGACGCCCGATGTACGCCGCCCTCCTGCCTCTCCCCGTCCCCACCGAGCCGCTCAACCGGCTCTGGCACGCTGCCACCCTGCTGCGCGAGCACCGCGGGGACGGGCACGTGGCCGCGCTGATGGCGTGCGGCATCGGCGGGACGGAGTGCCATGTGCTGCTCGCCCTGTCGGAAGGGATGCCCGCGGAGAAGTTCGGCCGGGTGAGCCACCTGCCGCAGGCTCAGCTCGGCGCGGTGATCGACGGGATGCGCGCTCGCGGCCTGATCGACGAGACCGGTTGGCTGAGCGACGCCGGCCGTGAGACCAAGGCGCGGGTCGAGGCGCTGACCGACGAGCTCGCCGCGCCCGCGTACGACGTCCTGTCGGCGGACGAGGTCGAGCAGCTGATTGCCGACCTCGAACCTCTCGCGGCCGTGCTGAACGCCGCAGCATGAGGAAGAAACGAACGGGCGCGACTCGCGTCCGGTCTGCCTCGCCCGGAGCTGTTCGGACCGACACGTCATCACCGAGAAAGCAGTCGCCTCCTGGTGCACGGTCGTTGTGGCGCAACGGGACTCAGCGCGGAATGCGCAGCAGCAGCTTCCCGGTCGTCCGTCGCTCCTCGATCGCGCGATGGGCGTCGGCGGCGGCGGACGCGTCGTAGATGCCGCCGATCGTCGGTGTCAGCTCCCCCTCGGCCACCGCCGCGAAGAGCTCGGCCGCCGGAGCCTGCAACCGGCGGGGGTCGGAGCGCAGCATGTCGAGCAGGGAGAAGTCGACCACCCGCCCGTCGGCTTCCTCGAGCGCCGGAGCCTCGCCGCTCGCCCGCCCGAACGAGACGAGCCGCCCCGCGGGCGCCAACGCTCGCACCGACTCCTCGAACGTGCGGCCACCGACCATCTCCACGATCAGGTCGTACCCCGCGCCGTCGTTCGCGTCGATCAGCCGATCGGAGAGCTCGTGCGGATCCGCGTCAACGGTGGCGTGCGCACCCAGCTGACGTGCCAGCTCGCGTTTCGCCGAGGTCGAGGCCACCCCCACGACGCGCCGAGCGTCCGAACCCACGGCGAGCTGGACCGCGAGCGAGCCGACACCGCCCGCCGCTGCATGGATCGCCACCGTCTGCCCCGCACGCAGCTCGCCGACCACGCGGGTGACGAACAGCGCCGTGAGGCCCTGGAGGAGCGTGGCAGCGGCGGCCTCGTCGCTCACGCCGTCCGGCACATCGAACGTCAGCGCGGTGTCGGCTGCTGCCACCTGGGCGTATCCGCCGAACCCACCGGTCAGCGCTGCGACGCGTCTTCCGTCAGTGCGGGATGTCCCGACGACCTCGGCGCCGAGCACGACAGGAAGATCCGTCGTCACGTCGTAGGTGCCGCGGCGACGCGACACGTCGGCGAAGTTGATGCCCGCCATCGTGACGTCGATGAGCTCCTGCTCGCCACGCGGAATCGGCTCGGGAACTGTCAACATCCGCAGCTCGTCCGCCGACCCGTACCGCTCGATCCCCACCGCGCGCATGCCGAGCAGGGTACGAAGCGACCGGCATCAGCCGACGACCGGTCCACGGGCGCCGGGTCCGCCGTGTCCCACTCCGGCAGCATCCCCGGCGCGCCGACCACGAGGGTCAGCGCCCCGGTCGAGTCGGCCGGTTGCGCTGGGGCTCAGTGCAGGGTCGGCCGGTAGACGAGCTCCTGGGTGCTGCCGTCGAGTGTGTGCTGCTCGAGCAGCTCCAGGTCGAGGTCGGGCATGTCCCCGAAGACCGGCTCGGTACCGGTCTGCCCGGTGAGGACGGGGAAGATCGTCACCCGGACGCGGTCGACCAGCCCGGCGGCCATCAGCGCCCGGTTGAGCGACAGGCTGCCGTGCGAGCGCAGCGGCACGTCGGACTCCTCCTTGAGCCGACCGACGATGTCGACGGCGTCGCCGCTCGCGACGGTCGCGTCGGGCCAGTCGAGGGGTTCCTGCAGGCTGGAGGAGACGACGGTCGCGGGCATGTGGCGCATCCGGGTCACCCACGGGTCGAGTACCTCGGGCTGCTCCTCGCTGGTGGCGAGCAGCTGGACGAACTCGCGGTACGTGTTCGCGCCGAACACCATCCGCTGCTGTGGCTCGAACGAGGCGAGACGGTGGGCGAGCAGCTCGGGACCCTGCTTGCCCCAGTAGCCGCCCCAGTCACCCGGCTCGCGGTAGGACCCGTAGCCGTCGAGGCTGGAGAAGATGTCGAAGGTGTACATGGCGGTCATGGCGTGCTCCTCGTCCGTGGTCCCGTCGGGGCGACCGGGCGGCCGCTCCTCATCCTGACCACGAACGACCCGCCCCCTCTGCGACACCGTGCACGCTAGTCTCCGGAGCGCCCACATCTCGGTGGTGGTCGTCTCCGCCACGTCGTCGATCGAGGACTGCATGAAGCCGGACCTGACCGTGCTGGCCATCCCAGGGTTCATCGCCGCGATGGCCGCCGAGTACGCCTGGCAGCGCAGGCATCCGGTCGCTCCCGGGACCCGCGCCGGCGACTACGAGCTCAAGGACACGATGGCCAGCCTCTCCATGGGTGTGGGGAGCCTGGTGGCGCCGTACGTGTCGAAGGCTCTGCTCGGGCCGATCGCGAAGCGCGGCAAAGCGGCCAAGATCGCGATGACGGTCGCCATCGGCGCGACGGCCGCAACGACGGCGCTCGACGTGGTCCGCAAGCTGCGCAGCGACGACTTCGGTCGTGCCGGCGTGGTGACCGACTGGGACCCGCGCGAGCTGCGGCAGACCCGCGAGCCGCAGCAGGGTGTGGCGAGTTCCGTTGCGTACGAGGGCAAGCCGGTCCTGCTGCGCATCACCCGCGGCGTGGCTGCCGTCGCCGTCGCGTCCACGGCGCTGGTGGTCGCGACTGAGTGGGGCGCGCGGACGACGGGTGAGAAGTTCTTCGACCTCACCGCGCTGGACCTCGGGGACAGTGCCGTCACGGCCACTTTGGCCGTCCTCGGCTGGGACTTCATCTACTACTGGAACCATCGCCTCGACCACGAGGTGCGCTGGATGTGGGCGATGCACGAGGTGCACCACTCCAGCGAGCGCTACAACCTCTCGACGGCGCTGCGGCAGCCATGGGGCGACACGATGACCCTGTACGTCCCGTACAGCCTGCTCGCCCTGCTCGGCGTGCGTCCGGCGCACATCATGAACGCCCGCGCGATCAACCTGATCTACCAGTTCTGGATCCACACCGAGGCCGTCCGGTCGATCGGCCCGCTGGAACGTGTGCTCAACACGCCGTCCCATCACCGCGTCCACCACGGCACCAACAGCGAGTACCTCGACCGCAACCACGGCAGCATCCTGATCGTCTGGGACCGGCTCTTCGGCACCTTCGAGCCCGAGGACGCCCGACCCGTCTACGGACTGACCACGAACATCGACACGTTCAACCCGGTGAAGATCGCCGGGCACGCGTGGCTCCACCTGCTGCGGGACGTGGCCGACGGCCAGAGCTGGCGAGAGCGGTGGTCCTACCTGCTGCGCGGCCCCGGCTGGGCCGACGACCAGCGCCAGGCCCGCGCCCGCGGGCCGGTCAGCGCCCCCGCAGCGGCGTAGGCGGGACGCTCGCCGACCGCCACAGCGCAGGGTGGGCCGACGAAGCGCCGGCTCGGGACCCGGATGTGACGAGTCGCGGAACGACGGGCTCCGGCTCTGGGAGAACGGGTGCGAGGCGCCTAGCGTGCTGCCATGAGTGAGCACCAGCCGACCCTGCTGATCACCGGCGGCGACGGGTTCATCGGCCGTCATGTCGTGGCCGCCGCCGAGGCGGCCGGCCACGAGGTCGGCGTCCTCGACCTGCGCCGCGGCCAGGACGTGCGCAACGGTGAGGCGGTCGAGCAGGCGCTGGACGGGGTCGATGTCGTGATCCACCTAGCCGCCAAGGTGGGACTCGGCGTCGATGTCGCCGACCTGCCCGCGTACGCCTCTCACAACGACGTCGGCACCGCCACCGTGCTGGCCGCCATGGCTCGCCGCGGTGTACGCCGGCTGGTGCTGGCCGGCTCGATGGTCGTGTACGGCGAGGGCCGCGGTCGGTGCACCGAGCACGGGATCGTCGCCGGCCGTCCGAGAGCCGAGAACGACTTGGCCGCAGGCGATTTCGAGCCCCGCTGCGTGCACTGCGGCACAACACTGACACCGGCCCTGGTCAACGAGGACACCCCGTTCGACCCGCGCAACGCCTACGCCACCTCCAAGGTCGCCCAGGAGCTCTACGCGGCGAGCTGGGCCCGAGAGACCGACGGCAGCGTCGCGGCGCTGCGCTTCCACAACGTGTACGGCCCGGGCCTGCCGCGTGACACCCCGTACGCCGGCGTCGCGGCGATCTTCGCCTCCTCGCTGAGGAACGGCGAGCCGCCCCAGGTGTACGAGGACGGTCGTCAGCGGCGCGACTTCGTCCACGTACGCGACGTCGCCTCGGCCGTCGTCGTCGCGGCCGCGCGACGGGAGCGAGGGGTGCGGGCGTTCAACGTCGGCTCGGGGGAGGTGCGGTCGGTCGGAGACCTGGCGGAGGGCCTCGCTCGCGCGATGGGAGGCCCGTCGCCGGTGGTCACGGGCCGCTACCGCCTGGGCGACGTCCGGCACATCACCGCCGACTCCGGCCGCCTGCGCCGCGAGCTCGGCTGGGCGCCGGTCGAGGACTTCGCCGTAGGGACGGCCGAGCTGGCCGCGGACCTCAGCGCGCCAGCGGGAGCTGCACGCTGAACGTGCAGCCCGGACCGGTGTTCGCCACGTCCACCGACCCGTCGTGCGCGGTGACGATCTCCTGGGTGATCGCCAGTCCGAGCCCGGCGCCCGACCCGAGTCCCGGGTGCGGCGAGCGGGCCTGCTGGCCGCGGTAGCCCACCTCGAACAGGCGGGGGACCTCGCCCTCGGGGATCCCGCCGCACTCGTCGGAGACGGTGACGAGGACCCGGTCGGCCTGCGGTCCGGCGCTCACCATCAGGGAGACGGTGCCGTCCGTCCGGGTGTGCCGGATCGCGTTGTAGACCAGGTTGGTCAGGGCGCGGTTGAGCTGGGCGCTGTCGCCCTCGACCTCGGCCATCGCGTGCGAGGACCCGACCAGCCGTACCCCCTGCAGACCGGCCACGGGCTCCAGCCCGGCCAGTGCGTCCGAGACGAGGTCGGCGAGGTTCACCCGTTCGCGACGGCCCACCCCGCTGCCCGCGTGCAGCCGGCTCAGGTGGAACAGGTCGTCGACCATCTCGGTCAGCCGGTCGACCTCGACCCGCATCTGGCGGTGGTAGCGGTCCGGGTCGGCGGCCACCCCGTCCTCCAGGGACTCGGCCATGGCCCGCAGACCCGCGAGCGGCGTCCGCAGGTCGTGGGAGATCCAGGTGACCAGGTCCCGTCGGGAGCGTTCCAGGGCCTGCTCGCGCTCGCGGGTCTCGGCCAGCGTGCGCGCCGTACGGTGCAGGTCGTCCCGCAGGTCGCGCAGCTCACCGCTCACCGACCGCGCGTCGCGCTCGGGCACCCGGCCCTCGCCGATCGCCGACACCGCCCGACGGAGCGCGGCACTGTCGAGCCGGAAGGTGCGCGCGGCGGCGATCGCGGCGACCGCGGCCAGCAGCCCGGCGACCAGCGCCGCGATGATCGTGACGTACTCGTCGTCCATCGTGATGAACATCGCCCGGGTGTTGCCCACCACGGCGGCCACGGCGGCGACCGTCGCGACCGCGGCGATCGAGGCGAGGCCGCCCGCGTGCGACCACCTGCGCAGTGGCCAGGTCACCAGCCAGGCGGCGACCGCGCCGGCCGCTCCCCAGCCGAGCGCGGTCAGCAGGATGCTCGCGGTGTGGTTCACGCGCCACCGTCCATCCGGTAGCCCACGCCCCAGACCGTGGTGATCAGCCGGGGGTCGGAGGGGTCGTCCTCGATCTTCTGCCGGATCCGGCGAACGTGGACGGTGACCGTCGACTGGTCGCCGACCGTCCAGCCCCACACCTGCTCCATCAGCTGCTCCCGGGTGAAGGCCCGGCCCGGATGGCGCATCAGGTGGATGAGCACGTCCGTCTCGCGCACGGTCAGCCCCAGCTCGCGCTCGACGCTCCGCTCGTCGCGCAGCACCGCCCGACGCGCCGAGACGTCCACGGTGAGCGGACCGCAGGTCAGCACCTCCGGACCCGCGGGCGCGGGTGCTCCGCCCACCGCGCGCCGCAGCACCGAGTCGACCCGCAGTGTCAGCTCGCGCGGTGAGAACGGCTTGGTGACGTAGTCGTCGGCGCCCCGCTCCAGGCCGGCGATGCGGTCGTCCTCCTCGCTGAGGGCCGTCAGCATGATGACGGCCAGCTCGGGGCGCTCGCGGCGTACCAGCGTGCACAGGTCCAGCCCGCTCACGCCCGGGAGCAGCAGGTCGAGCAGGACCAGGTCCAGGTCGTCGCTCGCCGGGCCGCGCAGGTACGTCTGCGCGCGTCCGCCGTCCTCCAACCAGGTCGTACGGTGCCCCGCCCGGGTCAGGTAGGCCTGCACCACCTCGGCGACGGTCGGGTCGTCCTCGACGACGAGCACACTGGACACGTCCTTCAGCGTAGGCGCGCGTCGGCGCCGCCCCGGCCCACCGATCGGCCGTTCCGCAGTTCGTAAGGGTGTCAGCCCTTTCGGCCCGCGCCGCGGAGCCGGAGGCTGGTGGGGTGATCGACGTCATCCTGCCGTGCCTGGACGAGGCCCCCGCCCTGCCGCGGGTGCTCGCGGACGTCCCCGCCGGCCTACGCCCTCTCGTGGTCGACAACGGCAGCACCGACGGCAGCGCCGAGATCGCCGCCGGGCTCGGCGCCCAGGTCGTCCGCTGCGCCGAACCCGGGTACGGCGCCGCCTGTCACGCCGGGCTGCTGGCTTCGACGACAGAGGTGATCGCCTTCTGCGACTGCGACGGGTCGCTGCGGCTGGCGGACGTCGCGGATCTGGCACGACCGGTCCTCGACGGCAGCGCGGACATGGCTCTGGGACGACGGGTCGCGGTCAGCCGTGACGCGTGGCCGCCGCACGCCCGGCTGGCCAACGCGGTGCTCGCGCGCCGGCTGCGGCAGCTCGGGCTGCCGGTCCACGACGTCAGCCCGGCCCGGGTCGTCCGCCGGGACGCGCTGCTCGCGCTGGGAGTGAGCGATCGCCGCAGCGGGTACCCGCTGGAGCTGCTCGTCCGAGCCGCGCGCGCCGGCTGGCGGGTCGCCGAGCGCAACGTCGACTACCACCCCCGGGTGGGCCGGTCCAAGGTGACCGGCAGCGTCCTCGGGACCGTGCGCGCCGTCCGGGACATGTCGGTGGTGCTGGCCCGTGACTGACCTGCCGACCCTCGTCGTCATCGCCAAGACGCCGGTGCCCGGGCGGGTGAAGACCCGGCTCAGCTCCCGGGTGTCCGCGGTCGACGCCGCGGCGGTCGCGCAGGCGGCCCTGCTGGACACGCTCGACGCGCTGACCCGGGCCTCTGCCCGGCGCCGCGTCCTGCTGCTGGCCGGGCCGGCGGGCCCGTGGGTCCCCGACGGCTGGGACCTGGTCGCCCAGGTCGACGGCGGCCTCGACCACCGCATCGCTGCCGGGCTCGGCAAGCTGGGCGACGGCCCCGCCCTGCTGGTCGGGATGGACACCCCCCAGGTCGGACCCGCGCTGCTCGAGGTCGACTGGGGTGCGTACGACGCCTGCCTCGGCCGCGCGACGGACGGCGGGTACTGGGCCCTCGGGCTCGCCGACCCAGCGCTCGCGCCGCAGGTCGTCGAGGGCGTACCCATGTCGACGTCCCTCACGGGACAGGTTCAGCGGCAGCGGCTGCGGGACGCCGGGCTCCGCGTCGCGGACCTGCCCGAGCTGCGCGACGTGGACACCCCGGCGGACGCGGACGCGGTCGCCCGGCTCGCGCCGCACACCCGGTTCGCGCGGCGGTGGCGCGAGGTGACGGCCCGATGATCGCCGGGGCGCTGGAACCGTACGAGGGGGCGCTGCGCGACCGCACCACGCTCGACCTCACCACCGACGACGGACGGGTAGTCCCGCTGGACATCGACCGCTACCTCGCCGAGCCGGACGTGGCCGACGGGAGCGTGCTGGACCGATGCACCGGGCCGGTGCTCGACGTGGGGTGCGGCCCCGGGCGGATGGTGCGCGCACTGGCGGAGCGCGGCATTCCCGCGCTCGGTGTCGACATCGCGCAGGTCGCCGTCGAGCTGGCCGTACGACGCGGCGCGCTCGCACTGCCCCGTGACGTGTTCGCGCGGCTGCCGGGGGAGGGACGCTGGCGGACCGTCCTCGTGCTGGACGGCAACAGCGGGATCGGCGGTGACCTCGGCGGTCTGCTCGGCCGGCTGCGACAGGTCGTCGGGCCGCGCGGTCTGCTCGTCGTCGAGTCGGGCTCGCGCACCCCGGGTACGCACGAGGTCCTGACTGCCCGGTTCGCCGGAGGTGGTCCGGCGTTCCGGTGGGGCGTCGCGTCGGCCGACGTGATCGCCGGCGTCGCCGAGCAGTCCGGCCTCGTGGCCCAGGAGAGATGGGCCTGCAACGAGCGCGACTTCGTCGCCCTCAGGCGCGCCGGCTGAGCCGCGGTGTTTGCCCCCGTCGCAGCCGGGGCGCGAGCCGGGTGAGAGCGGCGACACCCGCCACAAGACCGAGCAGCAGGAGCAGGTGGAGTCCGTAGTCCTGCTGCAGCAGGGCGAGCGCCGGGTCGTGGCGTGCGGTCGAGCGCCACAGCACGAGCGCCCCGACGCTGAGCACCAGCCCGGCCACCACCAACGCGCCCTGGAGTGCCGGACGCCCACGACCCACCCGGCCGACCAGCTCGATGCCAGGGGCGAGGACGAGATCGTGCAGCAGCACCGCGGCGGCCAGCCACCCGGCGTACGCCACGAGCTGCGCGGCGGAGGTGTGGTCGAGGAGCCGCCACACGCCGTACGCGAGAGCGCTGATCCCCATTGCTGCCAGGGTGATTCGAGTCGTCCTCATGACACCTCGATCCGCGTGACCCACTTCGTCTGCTGCTCGCCGGTCCGGCCCGGCGCGATCAGCCGGACCGGGTAGCCGTGATCGAGGCTGAGGCGCTGCCCGTTCAGGTGGGTGGCCAGCAGCGCACCACGCAGCTGCCCGTCACGGATGGACGACACCGCGTACGGGCCGTCCTCCAGGGAGGTCACGGTCACCTGACTGCTCGCGCCACCGCCGACCGAGGCGACCAGGTCCAGCAGGCTCGGACCCTGCCAGTGTGCGTTCCTGCTCCAGCCCTCCACACAAGCGATCGGCAGCGAACGGCGCTGGGAGGGAAGGGACTCCAGCTCGCTCACGGTGAAGGAGCGTTCCGTCCGACCGCGCACCTCCAGCCGGTACGTCGACGCGCGGGCGGCCGTACCGACACCGGCGGCCGCGGCGGTGCGGTTCACGGGCAGGTCCTGGTCGGGTGCGCGGTCGGGGCGGCGGGGTGCCAGCAGCGCCAGCGGGGCGAGCGGACCGACGACCTGACCGACGGTGGTGGCGACGACGGTCCCGACCCCGAGGCCGATCGAGCCGAGCACGCCGCGTCGGCTGAGCCCCCGGGTCGTCCCGCGTCGCGACAGGGGCGTGGCGAGACCGTCCCGGATCGCCGGCAGCTGGACGGCGACGTGCAGCGCGACCGACCCGATCACCAGCCAGGCGGTCGCGAAGTGGACCGCCACGAAGTCCCACGGCCAGGGGTAGTACTGCAGGACGTTGAGGAGGCCGGTCACCAGCTCCAGCAGCACGGCCGCCACCAGCAGGCCGACCGACGCCCGCTCGGCCGCGTGGGCGACGGAGCGCGCGGGCGGCCACTGAC
The DNA here is from genome assembly GCF_029439465.1 of Luteipulveratus flavus. GTDB lineage: Bacteria > Actinomycetota > Actinomycetes > Actinomycetales > Dermatophilaceae > Luteipulveratus > Luteipulveratus flavus. Next base: position 58,212 of record NZ_JAROAV010000001.1, read on the forward strand.
GCAGCCGGTGCTGCACCGACCACAGCTTCGCCAGGACCAGCGGGATCGTCGCGATGCCGGTGATGACGTGGATGCCCTGGGTGAGCCGGTACAGCCAGGCGGGACGGGCGGGAGGCGGCAGCCAGGACCACGGGTGGCCCAGGTAGTGGCTGATGAGCCCGGTCACGAAGCAGACCAGCAGGCTGCTGCCGGCGAGGACGCCGAGGCGGGCGGTGAGCGCGCCACCCCGGGTCGGGCCGGGATCCGCCGAGGGCCACCAGGACGGTGGCTCCTCGGGCGGGCGGGGCAGCATGAGGGGCACGTCGCCATCGTCACCCCGCCGGGCCCGATCGGACCCTTACGAAGTGCGGAACACCCAGTCACCCGGTCGAACCGGCGCGTGCGCAGCGGGATGCTGATCGGGTGCCCCTCCCCGCAGCTCCCGCCTCTCCCGCCGAGAGCGCGAGTCGTGTCGGCGACACGCCGGCGGGACCAGCACGACTCGCGCTCTCGGCCGGGCTGGTCGTGGTGGTCGCGACCGGGGTCGGCGTCTTCGTGCACTCTCCTGATCGCCACGCGGTGCAGGTGTGGTCACAAGTCGCGGCGTTCGCTGCCCTGCTGGCGCTGCTGCGGGTCCTGCGTGGCGCATCCTTCTCGCACCGCGGCGTCACCGTCCTGCTGCTCGGCGGATGCGCCCTCCTGCAAGTTGTGGCGCTCACCGCGGGCCCGTCCAGCAGCGACGACGACTACCGGTACGTGTGGGACGCACGCGTGCAGCTCAGCGGCACGGATCCGTACCGGTACGCGCCCGCCGACCCGGCGCTGGCGGACCTGCGCACCGACTTCACCTTCCCGAGTGAGCGGCCGTGCCCGGCGCACCGGACCGACGAGCTGTGTACGCACCTCAACCGCGTGACCGTCCACACCATCTACCCGCCCGTCGCCGAGGGCGCGTTCGTCGGGATGCGCCTGCTCGGTGGCGACCGGGACGACCACCGTCCGTTGCAGGTGACCGCGGCTGCCGGCGTCCTCGCCGTCGCGGTGCTGCTGCTGTGGCGGGCGCGGCGCCGCGGACTGCCCGAGTGGTGGGTGGCCGTCTGGGCGCTCTCACCGCTGGTCGCGGTCGAGGCGACCAACAACGCCCACATCGACTGGCTCGCGGTGCTCGCTGTCGTCGGCGGGCTGCTCGCGCTGGAGGCGCGGCGCTCGTACGCGGCGGGGCTGGCGTTCGGGGCCGCCGTCGCGACCAAGCTGTTCCCGGTCGTGCTCCTCGCCACGGCCGGCCGTCGGCCGTGGCGGATACTCGCCGGCGTCCTCACCGTGCTGGTGCTCGGCTACCTGCCCCACGTGCTGACCGTCGGGCCGGCGGTCCTGGGGTACCTGCCCGGCTACCTGCGCGAGGAGGAGTACGCCGGTGGCGGGCGCTACCTGGTCACCGGGTTGCTTCTCGGCGACCAGGCGGCAGCCGTCCTCACCCCGGTGCTCCTCGCGGTGGGGCTGCTGGTGCTGTGGTGGCGCGCGGACCCCGACCGTCCCGACCTCACCGCGGTGTCGGCCGTCGGGCTGTACCTCGCGCTCACCACGCCGAACTACCCCTGGTACCCCCTGCTCCTGGTGGTCCTGGTCGCGGCGACCGGCCGGCTGCGGTGGCTGTGGTTGTGCCTCGCGCCGACGCTGACCTACCTGGCGCCGGGGCTGCCGTGGAGCTGGGACGTGACGAGGCTGGTCGGCTACGGCGGGGCCGTGGCCCTCGTCCTCGTCGCCTCCGTACGTCGCGCACGCTCGGCTGCGGCCACCGGTCAGAGCACGGCGACCGACGGAGGCCAGCGGTGGGCGCGCCACTCGTCCCACGACCTGGACCCGGCCGGCGGATCGTCGATCGGTTCGCTCCCGTCGAGCTCGCCCGGCGTCGGGACCTGCATGAGGACGGACCACTCGGCCAGCTCCTCGTCGGAGATCGGCCAGGTCGAGTGCGGCTCGTCGGCCTGCCGTCGATCGAGTCGGCTCCGCTGCTCGGTCCGCGACACCTCGACGTAGCGCAGCTGCGTATGCGCGCCACGGTCGGCTGCTGCCTGCCGTAGCGCCGAGCGCTCGTCGCGGCTCCAGAGGCCGAAGTCGACCACCACATCGGTGCCCAGCTCCAGAGTCCGAAGCCCGATGTCGATCAGCCGCCCTTCGATGACGTCGGACGCGGACGCGGGGTTCAGGTCGCCGAAGAGCGCCCTCACCCACTCGTCCTTCGTCAGCCGAAGAGCGGCGTGCTCGACCTCCAGCCGCTGGGCGGCCGTCGTCTTCCCGGCAGCGGGAAGACCCACCATCAGATGGAGCGTCGGCTTCCTCATCACCACTCCTCGGACCCGGTCAGGGTCGGCACGGCCGAGCGATCGGGTCACCCGGGCGAGTGCGCGGGGCGGCGGAAGTCGGTGACGTCCGGGAGCCGTTCGAAGCCGGCCGAGACGTACGCCGCCACGCCGCCGACGTTGGTGCTCGGCGTGCACACGATGACCGAGGAGGACCCCATGTCCTGCAGCGCGGCGGCCGCGGCGAGAGTGATGGCCCGACCGTGGCCGTGGCCGCGGAAGTCGCGATGAGCGCCGAGCGGCTCGATCAGACCGGGACGCCCGGGCCCGGCCGACCAGACCGTGGTCGTGGCGACGCCGTTGCCGTCGCCGTCGTACGCGACCAGGCAGCGGGCCCGCCGGTACGCCGAGGACGCCGCCATCACGCGCCACTGCTCCACGGTGAAGGTCGAGCTCGGCCACGACGCCCGGTGCACCTCGACGCGGTCCTGGACGACTCGCTCGTCGGCGTGGTCGGCGTCGAGCGTCTCGATCCGCAGACCGCAGTCCTCGACCGGCGAGCCCAGGTCGCGGCGCAGCGGCGTCCAGGCCTCGTCGGCCGTCCAGCCGCTGGTGTGCAGCAGCTCCCGGAACGCCGTCCCGAACCGGGCCTCGACGGACCCGCGGTCCGCAGGCAGGACGCCCTGGGCCGGGTCCGACAGGTCCTTCAGCAGCCGGGCGGCGAAGTCCGCGTCGGTGTCCACGCTCGGCGAGATGGCCATCCGGATCAGGCCGTCCTCGTCGTCGACCGTGCCGGCGGCCAGGACCTGCCCGTCGCGGCGCCAGGCCCGGACGTCCTTGGCCAGCGCCGCGCTGCCGAACCGCCACGCCCAGCCGAGGTCACCCGGGTGGAGCTGGACCGGCACACCGTCCTGCTGCCAGGTCGCCATCGCCTCGACGATCTCGTCCAACGTCTCGGTCGTCGCGTGCTCCAGATGAATGGCCATGCGCCGATCCAACGGCACGGCGCCCTCGGCCGCACCTCGATTTCCGTTGCCGCCGAACGGATCCGGCCGGCCGTGTCCCGGGGTTCAGATCTTGGTGAGGTTGGTGCCGAACCAGCTGAAGCCCTGGTCGGTCGTACCCGGGGTCATCGAGACGACGGCCATACCGTTCGCGTTGGGCTTCACCGGTACGGAGAAGGTGACGGGCGTGCTGGTCGAGCCCGACGACACGGTGACGCCCGCGCTGCCGGTGGCCGTGATCGACACCTTGCTGTTGACCCACACCTGCATCTCGATGGAGGCGGAGTAGCTGCCGGCGACCAGGTTCTGGAAGTACAGGATCAGGTAGGCGTAGTTGTCGCCCGTACCCCAGATCAGCAGCTCCGGCGGCGTGAAGAACGTGTGCAGCCCGGACGGGAAGCTGGCGTACATCCCGTGGTTGCCGATGTGCGGGTGGCGTGGATCGAGTCGCACGAGCGGTGCGGCGTTGACCTCGAACGGGCGCAGGTCGGCGGGGCGTAGGTCCTCCACCTGCGTGCTCTCCAGCAGGCCGTGGCGACGCAGCACGTCGGGGACTTCCAGCGACGGTCGGTCGAAAAGCTCGGTGATGTCGGTGATCTCGGGTGCTTGGGACATGGGGGTTCCTCTCGGGGAGTGCGTACCCACTCAAGGAGTCCCGCAGCGATACCCAGATACCGCCGGCGAGGGCCGACGGCCGGCGACACCGCGCACCCGGGCCATCTGCGCGACCCGCGTCCGATCCTCCTTCGCTCACGAGCGGAGCGTCACCTCGCGGTGGTTGGATCGACATGGTCGTTCCGCCGTCCGGGCGGGTGCGACCGTACGACTCACCGTCTCCGAAGGAGGGTCGCCGTGGGCATCGCCTTCAAGGGTCGCGGCGCAGGGCCTCCGATCGTGTCGCCGAGGATCGCCGTCGTCGGCGCCGGGTTCGGCGGTCTGGCCGCCGTCATCGAGCTCAAGCGCCGGGGGTTCGAGGACATCGTGGTGCTCGAGAAGGCCGAGGACGTCGGCGGGGTGTGGCGCGAGAACACCTACCCGGGTGCGGCCTGCGACGTCCCGTCTCCGTTCTACTCCTACTCCTTCGAGCCGAATCCGCGCTGGCCGCACCGCTTCTCGCGCCAGCCTGCGATCCTCGACTACATCCGCGGTGTCGCCGACAAGTACGACGTGCGCAGGCATATCCGGTTCGGCACCGAGGTCGTCGGCGCCACCTTCGACGACGCCACCGGCACGTGGACGGTCGAGATCAGCAGCGGCGAACCGATGGTCGTCGACGTGCTCGTCTCCGCGGTCGGGCAGCTGTCGCGGCCGGCGTACCCGGACATCGCGGGTCGCGACTCCTTCGCCGGGGAGGAGTTCCACTCCGCCACCTGGGACCACGACGTCGACCTGACGGGCAAGCGGGTCGCGGTCGTCGGGACCGGCGCCAGTGCGGTCCAGTTCGTCCCCGAGGTCCGGGAGCACGCCGAGCACCTCACCGTCTTCCAGCGTTCCGCGCCGTACATCCTCCCGCGGCCCGACCGTCAGTTCGGTCCCCTGCACCATCGGCTCTTCGAGAAGCTGCCGGTGACCGAGCTCGCCGAGCGCGCCACCTGGTACGGCCTGGTCGAGGGCCTCAGCGTCGCGTGGGTCCACGCCAAACCGCTCGCCGCAGCGATTCGGGCGGCCTCCAGGTGGCACATGCGCCGGCAGACCAAGGCCGAGCCCGGGCTCTTCGAGAAGGTCTGGCCGGACTACCCGATCGGCTGCAAGCGGGTCCTCTTCTCCGACAGCTATCTGCCCGCGCTGGCCGAGCCCGACGTCGACCTGGTCACCGAGGGGATCGAGCGCATCACCCCCGGCGGCGTCCTCACCACGGACGGCGTCGAGCACCCGGCCGACGTGATCATCTGGGGGACCGGCTTCAAGGTCCAGGAGTTCCTGGCGCCGATGTCGATCACCGGCCCCGCCGGGCGAGGCCTGCACGAGGCGTGGCGGGACGGACCGCACGCCTACTACGGCATGACGGTGCCGCGGTTCCCCAACTTGTTCCTGATGTACGGGCCCAACACCAACACCGGCGGCGGCTCGATCATCTACTTCCTCGAGACACAGGCGAGGTACCTCGGCGACTACGTCGCGCACCTGGTCTCGGTCGGTCGCCCGCTGGCGGTCCGACCCGAGGTCGAGGCTGCGTACGACGACCGCATCCAGGCCGAGCTCGGCGGCAGCGTGTGGAGCCGGTGCAGCTCCTGGTACCGCCGGGCCGATGGCCGGATCACGGCCAACTGGCCCTTCCTGGGCGTGCAGTACAACCGACAGGCCCGCTTCGACGCGGCCGACTACGAGGAGGTGGGGTCATGGGTCAGAGACACGACGGGCAGCCGGCGGTGAGCCGGGATCCGGTGCCGATCACGCTCACCGACCGGCTCGCGTCGCTCGGAGAGCGGGCCACGGTCGATGAGGCGGTGGAGCTGTTCGACGACCTTCCCCCGCTGCGCGCGGAGGAGCTCACGGGTCGCTGGCACGGCCGCGAGATCGCGACCGGTCATCCGCTCGACGGCCTGCTGGGTCCCTCCGGGTGGTACGGCAAGCAGTTCGACGGTGTCGACGAGGTCCACCCCCTGCTGTTCCGCAGCGCCGACGGTTCGCTCTACGCCGCGGATCCACGACGGATGCCGCTCGGCCTTGCCGGCCGTCTCCCGGCGTTCGCGGTGGACAGGGCGGGCCCGGCCGTGCGCCGGTTGTCGTCGCTCCTGCGTACGCGTCGGTACTCGGCGCGCCTGCGCAACATCGAGCACCGTGGCGTGGTGACGGCCGCGATGGTCTACGACGACCTGCCCATCATCGACGTCTTCCGAGCCGTCGACGCCGACACGATGCTCGGACTCATGGACTACCGGGCACACCCCGCGCCCTTCTTCTTCGTCCTCGAACGAGACAGCACAACGACCACGCGCTGAAAGGCCGGCTACTCGCACGGGCGTCGCTTCAGGCGTGGTGCTGGAGGCGGGAGAGCTCGCGATCCACCCGACGTACGAGGAGGTCTGCGTGGAGATCGTCACGCTCCAGGGCTCCGCCGACCAGCGGTGGTTCTGCTGGCGTCCGGGCGAGGACTCGTTCGCGGACGTGAGGCCGTCCCCTCGAGCGGCCGAGCGGTCGACCCCGACTCGGGTCAACCAGATCTCGACACCGCATCGCGACGACTTCCGTGCAGCTGAACGGCGTGTCCCCACCAGGCGAGCGCCGCCCAGGCGACCACGAGGACAACAGCGCCGACGGTCCTGTCGGGATGTCTCAGATGGTGCGCGGAGTCGGGCCACAGCCGGGCAATTCCCGACAGCACCAACGCTGCACCCGCGAGCGCCGTGCTCCAGACGAGGAACCGCCGGTGCTGCCACTCGGCGAGCAACGCGCCCACCACTGCGATGCACGGGACGGCGATCACGGCCAGCGCCCAGCTGTCGCCGTCGAGGACCACGAACAGCTTGGCTCCGATCACCGCACCGACGATTCCTCCGGCGATCAGGAGCAGGAAGCGCGACAGCAGCATCGCCATGAGGTAGGCCGCCAGGGCTGCGGCGAGCGACACGATGAACCCGGTGGTCAGCGACGCGTCGGACGTCTCACTGAGCAGCCAGCCGCAGCCGAAGCCGGCGAGCGGTACGGCCAGCTTCATCGACCGCGCCCCGAGGAAGCACAGCACGAGGCCGGCCAGCAGGAACGGCAGTGCGGCGGTCAGGGTGGTCATGGTGGGTCTCCTGTCCGAGTGTGTGGAGATGACGAGAGCGGCTCCGCCCCAGCGCGGTTGGCGATGAGGGAGGCGAGCCAGCGCGACTCTGGGTCGGCATCGACCAGCAGCGCCCGAACGAGGAGCGACAGGGGTACGGCCAGGACCGCGCCGACCGGTCCGATGAGCCATGACCAGAACGCCAGAGAGACGAAGGTGAGGGTGGGGGAGAGGCCGACGGCGTCGCCGACCACCTTGTTCTGGATGCCTGACTGGATGATCAGGTTGAGGACGCAGTAGATGACGACCACGGCGAGCATCCGCCCGAGACCGCCGTCCAGCAGAGCCAGGACTGCCGGGGGTACGAGGCCGATGACGAAACCGACGTTCGGGATGTAGTTCGTCAGGAACGCCAGCAGGCCCCAGAGCAGCGGCGCCGGGACGTCCAGGAGCTGGAGGGCCACGGTGTCGAGCACCGCGACCACGAGCCCGAAGACCGTGGACACCATCAGGTAGTGCCGAGTGCCGTGCGCGAACCCGGTGAGAGCGCGGGCGAGCTGGGGGCGGATGCGTGCGACCGTCCTCAGCTGCTCCGAGAAGGGCCCGCTGTCCAGCGTCATGAACAGGCACAGCGCGAGGGCGAACGCCAGTCGTGATGCCGTACCGGCCACGCCCGTCAGGAGCGACCCGATGAAGCCGCCGAGGTGGCTGAGGTCGAACGACGAGGACACCTTCTGGACCTGGGCGTCGCCGGCGCCGGCGTCGCGCAGACGGTCAGCGGCGTGGGTGACGGCGGAGTTGAAGTCGGACTCGTACTCCTGCAGCAACGAGCCCAGCCGAGAGACCGCGACGACGATCGACAACGCGAACCCGAGCACGACGACCAGGACGACCACCAACGACACGACGGACGCCGTCCAGCCGGGCCAGCGACGGATCAGCCGGGTGCGCAACGGGTGGGTCACGATGGTCAGCACCAGAGCCAGGAACGCCGGCCCGAGGATGCTCCGGGCCGCGTGCACTCCGGCGGCCACGACGACCGCGGCAGCCGCCGTCAGCAGGACTAGGGCGCCGCGAGGCAGTGCCGGGCGCGCCGGATCCGGGCTCACGCCCCCACGGTCGAGGCGGGTGGCTCCTGAGTCCTCCTCCATGGCAGGCGAACCCGGTCAGATGTTCCCGAGGCCGCGGCCCACGAAGAGCACGCCGAACGCCAGAAGGACGCCGACTCCGATCTGGTCGTTGTGCGCGACCAGCCAGGTGGTCGCCGCTCGCAGCGCTTTGCGTCCCTCGGCGCCGCTGATCGCGAACCCGATCATGGGCACCACGAAGTCGAGGATGCTGGAGATCAGCAGGAGGAGCACCCCGAAGAGCTGCGCGCCCGTCCCGACGTCGGCGGTGAGCACGATGCCCATGCCGGAGGCGAGGATCGCGATGTTCGGGTTGAGCAGGCTCAGGAGCAGGCCTGCCGTGGCCACCAGCCGGAGCGAGGGGTCGGAAAGTCGCGCCAACCATGCCGGTTTCGCCGGCTCACCGCCGGAGCTGCCGGCACCGCTCGCTGCTGACGCCGTACGGGAGGCACGCCGCATCCGTACCCAGGACAGGATCCCCCCGACGAGGAACAGTGCCCCGAGGACGATGCTGACCCAGCCCCGGACGGTGCCGTTGTCCTTCGTCGACGGGTCCGCGGCGCTGCCGATCCCCCACGCGATCGCGGCCAGCACGGTGTAGGTCAGCAGGAACATCCCGCCGAAGGTCGCCGCGTTGCGCCACGGGTGCGAGGAGCCGAGCAGCACCAGGCAGCCCACCACGGCGGCGGGCGTGATCATGAGGCCCACCATCTCTGGCAGCAGCTGCCCGAAGAGCTCTCCCACGACGGTCACCCTCGCGATTCCTGCGGCCGCCGGGATCACCTGTTCCGGGGGATTGGGCGGCGGCACGGCGTTCGTAGCGTCGCAACGTGCCCAGAGCCGTCGCGCCGTCGTTCGCCGGACTACCCGGCGGCCCGGCGGGGTCGCTGCGAGCCGACCTGCTGGCGGGCCTCACGGTCTGGGCGGTCCTCGTACCGGAGTCGCTGGCCTACGCGACCATCGCGGGGGTCTCGCCGGTGGTCGGCCTGTACGCCGCTGTGCCCGCCCTGGTGCTCTACGCCGTGCTCGGCTCGAGCCGGCACCTCGTGGTGGCGCCGATGTCGGCGACGGCCGCGCTGTCCATCGGGGTGGTCGGCACCGTCGCCGGGCCTGGTGCCAACGCGGCGACGACGGCCGCCCTGACCGCCGGGCTGGCCCTCGCCGTCGGCCTGGTGGCGCTGGTGGCGGGTCTGCTGCGCCTGGGGTTCCTGTCCGCGTTCATCTCCGAACCGGTGCTGAAGGGGTTCATCATCGGGCTGGCGCTGACGATCATGATCGGCCAGGTGCCCGCCCTGCTCGGGACGAGCAAGGGATCGGGCAACTTCTTCGAGAAGGCCTGGCACGTGCTCACCCACCTCGGCGAAGCCCATCTGCTCACCGTCGCGATCGGCGCGGGCAGCCTCGCCGCACTGCTCCTCCTGCGCCGCTTCCTCCCGCTGGTTCCGGGGTCGCTTGTGGTCGCGCTGGCCGGCATCGCCGCCGTGGCCGTGCTCGGGCTCGACGACCACGGCCTCGACGTGGTGGGCACCATCCGCTCCGGCCTGCCGTCGGTCGGTCTGCCGGACGTGTCCTACGACCAGGCCGTCTCGCTGCTGGGCGGCGCCACCGGCGTGATGCTGGTCGGCTTCGCCGAGGGCCTCGGGGCGGCGAAGACGTACGCGGAGCGGGCGGGGTACGACATCGACGCCAACGAGGAGCTGCTGGGTCTGGGAGCCGCGAACGTCGGCGCCGGACTGACCAGCGGCATGGTGGTCAACGGCAGCCTGTCGAAGACGGCGGTCAACGGTGGCGCCGGCGCACGCACCCAGCTGTCCAATCTCTCGGTGGCCGTGCTCACGGTGGTGACCCTGCTGTTCCTCACCGGCCTGTTCGAGAAGCTGCCCGAGACCACGCTCGCCGCGATCGTCATCGCGGCCGTGGTCGAGCTGGTCGACGTGGCCTCGCTGCGGCGGCTCTACCGGGCGCGTACCAGCGCTGTCGCCTCGATCAACCGGCTGACGAGCAGGTCCGACTTCGTCGCCGCTGCGGCGGCGCTGGCGGGCGTGCTCGTCTTCGACACCCTCCCGGGCCTGGCGATCGGCGTCGCGATCTCGTTGGTGCTGCTCATCGCCCGCACGTCCCGGCCGTACGTCGCCACCCTCACGCCGGTGGGGAGCGGCCCGCAGCGGGTGTGGGTCGACGTCGAGCGCAACCCCGGCCATCCGCCGCTTCCCGGTGTGCTCGTGGTCCGCGTGGAGGGTCCGCTGATGTTCGCCAACGCCGAGTTCGTCCGCAGCCGGGTCCGCCGGCTCGCCGCCGACGCCGAGGACCTGCGACTCGTCGTCCTCGACGGACGAGCGACACCGTCGGTGGACGTGACGGCCGCCGGCATGCTGGTGCAGCTGCGGACGGACCTGGCCAGGAGCGGCGTCGAGCTGCGCCTGGCGGAGGACGTCGGGCAGGTGAGGGACGTCCTGCGGCGCGCCGAGCCCGACAAGGAGCCCGCCCTGTACCCGGATATCGCCGCCGCCGTCGCGCACCTGCCCGACCGACCCGCTGACCCCGACGACGCGGACGGCTGACGGTCGCGAGACCGATGCCGCTCAGGCGGGTCGCGCGCAGCGGAACCCGAGGTGGGACGTCGTGTCCCGGACGCCATGACCCTGCCGGGCCGCGGGTCGGTAGCGCAGGCAGTACTCCGGAGAGCACAGGTGCGAACCGCCTTTGGTCACCTTGCGGTCGGTCTCGCGGACCTCCCGCACCGATCCTCCGCAGCAGGCGTGGGCCGCCTCCGGTGCGTCGTCGGCGGGTGCCTCGGCGTGGGAGGGCGTCCAGTCGGTGCGGGTCCACTCCCAGACGTTGCCGATCATGTCGAGCAGCCCGAACCCGTTGGCCGGATAGCTGCCCACGGGAGACGTACGCCGGTGGCCGCGGGGATCGTCGTCCTGCCAGGGGAAGCGGCCCTGCCACGTGTTCGCCGGGAGCTGCTCGGGTTGCCCATCGCCCCAGGCGAACTCGGCGTCCGGGAGGCCACCGCGGGCGGCGTACTCCCACAGCGCCTCACCGACGAGCTCCTTGCCGGCCCACGCCGCGTACGCGGATGCGTCCTCCCAGCCGACGTGCACCACCGGGTGGTCGGGCGTCTCCTGCCAGGAGGAGCCCGGCCCCTGCGGCGCCCGCCACGATGCGTCCGGTTGCCAGCGCCACCACCGGGTCCAGTCCGTCAGCGGCACCGGCCCGGGAGTGGGGGTGAAGACCTGCGACCCGGGTACGAGCAGGGCCGGGTCGGCACCGGGGAAGTCGGCGGCGTCGGGCGTCACCTCGGCCACCGTGACGTGGCCGGTGTCCTCGACGAACCGCGCGAACTGTGCGTTGGTGACCGGGTGCAGGTCGAGCCAGAGGTCGGCGACCTCGACCTCGCGGACCGGCCGCTCCTCGGGGTAGAACCGCTCGCTGCCCACTCGGCCCGTGCCGCCGGGTACGAGCACCATCCCGTCCGGCGTGTCGGCCGCGGTGCTCGCTCCCGGACGGCGACCACTCGGGGTCGCTTGGTGCAGCACCGGCTCAGTCCCGGGCCATGGCGGCTGCCAGATGGCTCTGCAGGTCGACATAGGCATCGTCGGCCACGTCGAACACGACCTTGATGATCCTGCCCTGCGCGAACTCGAACCGCGACCCGGCGTACAGACTCGAGACCGCGTCGGCGCTGTCGTAACCGATGCACAGCCCTTCCCCGCAGAGCGAGAAGTGACCGAGCACGGTGCGGATCTGCTCTGTGGCCACCGGCTTGTCGTCGATGTACAGCGTGGCCGGTCCGATCGCCTCTCGGTACTGACCGGCCTTGTCCTTCGTGAAGTCCATCCCCAGGATGTGTTTGCCGCTCAGACTGATCGGCGCCGAGAGCCTGGTCTCCGGTGGGATCCCCAGGAAGTTGTAGACGTAGTAGAGCGTCCCTTCCTTGATGAACAGTGCGTGTCCCGCAAACCGCGAGCCGTGCGCGAAGATGATGCCCTCACTCTGCGGGGTGAGATCAACCTCGGCGGCGACCTTGTAAGACACCCCGTGCACGTTGGCTGCCGACCTCTCAGGGACCTCCGATGTGTCCGGGTAGTAGGTGTACTGCCCGGACGGCGGCACCGGCTGGTGGAACTCCATGTGATTGACGAACAGGTCGAAGTCCTCGGGTTTGGTCAGGATGGCCAGGTCGTTGAGCGGGAGCACCAGGTTGCGTCTCGCCTCGGTCATCCACAGGCTCTTGAGCTCCTCGACCTTGTCGGGGTTCTCGGCGGCCAGGTCGTGCGCCTCGGAGCGGTCCTGGTCGGTGTGGAACAGCTGCCAGGTGTCTTCGTCGTACCGCCCGGAGCCGCTCACCGGCCCGTGCTCGGTCACCGCCTTCCAGCCGCGGTGCCAGATCCCTCGGTTGCCGAACATCTCGTAGTACTGCGTCTCCTTGGTGGTCGGAGCGTCCGCGGCGTCGAAGCTCGTACGCATCGTGACCCCGTCCAGCGGGCGCTGCTCCACACCGTTGTACGTGTCGGGGAAGTCGACTCCACAGACATCGAGGATGGTGGCGACGACGTCGGTCGAGTGGTGGTACTGGTGGCGCACCTCACCCTTCGCCTCGATGCCGGCCGGCCAGTGGATGACCAGCGGGTCGCACACCCCGCCCTGGTAGACGTACCGCTTGAACATCCGGTACGGCGTCGAGAACGCAGCAGCCCATCCGGTCGGGTAGTGGTTGTAGGTGTCCGGGCTGCCGAGACGGTCGACCATGGTCAAGTTCTGCTCCAGGTCGTCCGGGTAGCCGCCGAACACCTTGCCCTCGTTGACCGAGCCGTTCGGACTTCCCTCGCCGGACGCGCCGTTGTCCGCGCAGTAGAAGATGATCGTGTTGTCCAGCTGGCCCGACTCGTCGAGGTAGTCCACGATCCGTCCCACCTGGGCGTCGGTGTACTCGGAGAAGCCGGCGTACACCTCCGCCATCCGGCAGAACATCCCCCTCTCCGCCTCGTTCAGCTCGGCCCACGGGCGGACGCGGTCGCCCTCGGAGAACGTGCCCTCCGGCATCGGGTTGATCGGGGTGAGGTCGGTGCCCTCGGGAAGGACGCCCTTCTCGATCATCCGCTCCAGTACCCACTCGCGGTAGGCCTCGTAGCCGTCGTCGAAGGCGCCCTTGTACTTGTCGATGTACTCCTGCGGCGCGTGGTGCGGGGCGTGGTTGGCGCCCGGGCAGAACCACAGGTACCAGGGCTTGTCCGGCTCGGTCTGCTTGACGTCGCGGATCATCCGCAGCGCCTGGTCGGCGAGGTCCTTGGACAGGTGGTACCCCTCTTCGGGCGGGTACGGCTGATCGATGTAGTGGTTGTCCTCGGCCAGGCTCGGGTACCAGTTGTTGGTCTCGCCCCCGACGAAGCCGTAGAACCGGTCGTACCCCTGTGCCAGCGGCCACCCCTTCTTGGCGGCTCCGGCGGTCCACTCGTCGATGGGGATGTTGTGGTTCTTGCCGACCCAGAAGGTCGCCCAGCCGGCGTCGCGCAGCAGGTGCGCCATCGGCACGTTCTCCGGCGGGATGTGGGAGTTGTAGCCGGGGAAGCCGGTGGAGGACTCCGAGATCGTGGCGAACCCGTTGGCGTGGTGGTTGCGGCCGGTCAGGAAGGTCGACCGAGTGGGCGAGCACAGCGCCGTTGTGTGCCACTGGCTGTAGGTGAGACCGCCGGCGGCGAGCCGGTCCATCGTCGGCATGTTGATCCGGCCGCCGTACGGAGACCAGGCCGCCTGGCCGGTGTCGTCGTAGAGCACGACCAGGACGTTCGGAGCGCCCTCGGGTGCGGCCGGGGCCCGGTAGGCGTCCCAGTCCCCTTGGGAGTCACGGACGTCGAGCTCGATCCTGCCTTGGAACTCCCCTGGCATGGCTACCTCCGTCGTCAGCGGTCCGTCGTCCCCAGGGTCCCGACGTCCGCGTACGCGGGGGTCACCCGTCGCGGGTGAACGGTGAGCCGGTACGCGGCCGGTCGTCGCCGTCGGCGCGGCGGCGAGCGGCCGCGAGCGCGTCCTCGACGGTGGGCTGCACCAGGCCGGCGTCGGCCTGCTCGGCGAACCACGGCCACGCGCGTGCTGCCTTCAGGGAGGGCTCGGGCAACGAGGTGATCATGAGATCGACCCCTTGGCGGCTCAGGTCCTCCTGCAGCGAGCGGACGGTGTCGAGGAAGGGCATCGTCACGCCGTGCACCGCCGCCGCCTCGACCACGACCGTCCGAACCTCGGGGGTGTGGAGCACGAAGTCCAGGACGTCGTCGGACGTCGCTCGGGCGTTGCCCGTGTACAGACCGCCGTCCAGGTGCAGGAGGAGCGTGTGGGGGTCCGACGGTTCCGGCTGTTCGGGCGGGTTGATGGTCCAGCCGCCACCCCTGCGCCGGTGCAGCGGCCGCACCCGCGAACGGTTCAGGTGCCGCAGGACGAGCAGGAAGGTGAGGCCGATGCCGACCGCGACGGCGAGCAGCAGACCCGCGGTCAGGCCCAGCACCGCGGTGACGACCGCCACCCAGAACTCGGCCCGGTCGACGGCCCAGTAGGTCCGGAACTCGGCAGGCGAGAGCAGCCCGGTGACAGCGACGATCACCATGGCCGCGAGCACGGCCCTGGGCAGGTCACTGAGCACGGGTCCGAGGAACAGGGCGACGAGCACCGCTAGCGCGGCCGTCGTCAGACCGGCCACCTGCGACCGCGCACCGGCCCGCTGGTTCACGGCGCTCTGCGAGAAACCTCCGGCAGGTGGCAGCGACTGAGCGAGACCCCCGGCGAGCGACGCGCAGCCGACGGCGAGCAGCTCCTGGTCGCTGTCGATGGCGGGTTCGTCGCGCTGGCGGTTGCTGCGGGCCACCAGCACCGTCTCCAAGAAGGCCATCACCGCGATGGCGAGAGCGCCGGGCATGAGCGTTCCGACCAGGCCGAGGTCGGGCACGGACAGGGTCGGAAGACCGCTCGGCACCCGCGGAACCAGCTCGACGCCGTGCTGCTCGGCGTCGGTGAGTGCGATGACCGAGATGCCGCCCACGACCGCCACCAGCGGTCCGGGTACCGCGGGGAGCAGCCTCCGTAGTGCCAGCAGGATCGCGATGGAGGCCACCGAGATGACGATCGTGCGCACGTCGCCCTCGGAGAGCCGTCGCAGGACCGACCACACCGCGCTGAAGAAGCCCGACGTGTCCTCCTCGCGCATGCCCAGCAGCGCCGGCAGCTGACCGGCCGCGACGGTGAGTCCGACGCCGGTCTTGATGCCGGTCATCGTCGCCGGACTGATGTTCTCCACCAGCGAGCCGAGACGGAAGAGTCGCATCACCAGCAGCCACAGCCCCACGAGGCAGGTGAGGGTGAACGCGTCTCGGGTCAGGTCCTCCGGCGCACTGTCCACCCCCGCGAGGGTGGTCGCGACCAGCACCGCGATCGTGGAGGTCGTGGTGACGCTGGCGCTGCGTGAACCGCCGAGCAGCGCGTAGACGACCACGGGCACCATGCAGGTGTAGAGGCCGATCTGGACCGGGAGGCCGGCGATCGTGGCGTACGCCATCGCCTGTGGCAGGACGACGGTGCCGGCGGCGACCCCGGCCAGCAGGTCGTACCGGATCCAGTCGCGGTGGTAGCCGCGCAGAGTCGGCGTCAACCAGGACACACGCGCATCCCACCGCGCTCGGCGCCGCGTGAGGTCACCCGGTCCGGGGGAAGGGGCCGGGAGAGTCGGCCCGGTGTCCGCCGCCGGACGGGACGGGAAGTCACGTCGCGGGCAACGAGCGGCTCGAGTCGTCCCTCTCGAGCGCAGCAGCTCGCAGCCGCCAGCCGGCTCCGATCACCAGCGCTCCATAGACGAGCAGCCAGATCGAGATCACGAGTACCAGCGCGTCCAGCGACAGCTTCGGGTTCACCAGGAGGTACGCGCCCCCGGCGATGCTGACCAGACCCATGAACACGGTCAGGGCTCGCGCATCCCGGCGCCCGAGGACGGCCTCGATGACGTGGATCGCGCCCATGACGACCCACCAGGCGCCGACGAGCATCCCGAGGATCGCGACGGTCTGCAGCGGTGACCGCAGGCACAGGAGACCCACGATGAGGGACAGGCCGCCGGTCACCCCGAGCAGCGCTCGCACCGTGCCGTCGGCCTGGTCGACGGCGATCGCGTTCACGATCCGGAAGGCTCCGGTGACGATCAGGTGCACGGCCAGCAGCACCGCGAGCACGACCAGCGTCTCGTCCGGCCACACCAGCAGGATCAGTCCGACCAGCAGGGTCCCCACGCCGTACGCCAGCACTATCGCCCAGTGGTCGGCGACCCGGCTCACACCGGGCGGCAGTGGCGAGTCGGCGAACCTCGATTGCTGTGCGCTCATCTGGACTCCCGGTTCAGAGCAGGTGCAGCTTGCGTGCCACGGCCAGGGCGTCGCTACGGCGACCGACCGAGAGCTTGCAGTAGAGGTTGGAGACGTGCGTCTTGACGGTGTTCTCGCTGACGAACAGGTCGGCCGCGATGTCGGCGTAGGAGGATCCGCGGGCCAGCTCGACCAGCACGTCGTGCTCGCGCCGGCTCAGCGTCGGCACGGTTGCGGGGCTGCCCGCGTGGGCGATCTCGCGGGCCGTCGGAGTCGTAGACCGGAAGGCGGTGACCACCGGCGGCCGGTCCGCGCACGCCTCGCGCAGCTGCGCCGTCCAGGGCCGGTCGAGCAGCTCCGGGTACGCGGACAGCAGCACGCCGACCCTCGTCCCGTGCAGGCTCCATCCCAGGAACGGGCTGGCGCACCGCCCGGCCTCGGTGACGTCGATCGCTCGCGCGAGCAGCTCCTGCGCTCGCTCGACCTCGCCCTGACGGTGGTAGAGCTGGGCGAGACACACCAGTGCCGCCGGAGTGACGTCCGGTTGCGTCCCGCTCGGGATCTCGGCAGCGCGCTCCAGGAGCGCCGTGGCTTCCTGCAGGTCGCCGTCGAGGTCCGCCTCGAGACCCCGGACCCAGGCCGACTCCGCGTCGCCGCCCAGCCGCTGAAGGTGGTCGATCTCCTCACGCAGGACGACCCGGTTGCCGACCAGCAGCCCGTACGCCGCCCGCTCGAGCGCCAGCGCGATGGAGACGACCGGGGGATGGTCCTGCGACTCGGCCGCCAGCTCCAGCACAGCCCGGGCGTTGTCGGCATCGCCCGCACGCAGGGTCTGGCGGGCACGGCAGACCCGGTGCCAGAAACGTCCGAGACGATCGTCCGGTACGGACGTGATCGGCTCGACCGTGTCGCCGAAGTCGCCCCACGGGAGGGACTGGGCCTGCGCCAGCTGCAGCGCGACCTCTGCCCGCGCCACCGTGGCGGCCGCCGCACCCGTCACTCCATCGGTGGCGCCCACGGCCTGCAGCGCCTGGAGCGCGAGGTCGCGGCAGTGACGTTCGCGCCCGGCCATGAAGTGGGTGAGGGCGAGATGGCTGAGTGCCTCGGCGACGACCGGGCGCAACCCGTGCGACTGCCCCAGCAGCACCGCCTCGCGGAGACGCCGCTCGGCCTCGCCCAGCCGGCCCAGCCAGTTCAGCGCCGCGCCCTGCTCGACGAGCAGGAGCGGTAGGAACTCGTCGAGAACCGGGCCCGCCGCGGCCTGATGTCGGACGAGCAGCGCCGAGGCGTCCCGCACGGCCGGCTCGACGCGCTCGGACCCGGAGCGGCTGCGCCGTAGTCGCACCGCCAGGACCCGCATCGCAGGGATCTCCTTCGGCGCGGACTCGGCGTGGCGGATCACGCGCCGCGCCCAGTGCTCGGCGCTGCCGCTGTCACCGTCCACCCAGTGCGCCCAGGCGATGGCCGGCCAGGCGTCCGGACGGTCCTCGAGGCAGGAGATCGCGTCCCGCACCAGACGGTGCACGACCGGGTTGGGCGACACCGTCACGGTCGGGCCGTGCTCGACCAGCGCATCGGTGGCGGCTTCCTGCTCACCCAGCGCGACCAACCGACGGAAGCCGTCATGAGTGTCGCCTCGGGCGAGGTCGAGTCGGGCGGCCCGCAGCACGGTCGCGTGTGACTGCCTGGCGTCCACCCCGTCGCCGGCGCGGCACCGGCGCGCGACCTCCAGCAGCACGGGGTGGATGCGGTAGCGCACATCGGCGTGCTCGTGCTCGGCGAGGCGGTGGACGAGCAGGCCCGTCGACTCCAGCGCCCCGAGCACCTCCCCGGCACCGCGGTCCTGGGTCAGGTGTCGAGCGAGTCCAGGGGTGAGGGTGCCTTCGTCCACCGCGCACAGGAGCAGATGACGCTCCGGCGGATGCAGCGCCGCGAAGACCTCACCGGCGACGAGGTCCGCGACTCCGCGACGGGACTGCTGGATCCGGCGGGTCAGGTCGGAGGAGCGGGAGGTGGACGCCCAGGCCCGCGACGCGAGCACGGCCGCGGCGAACCATCCGTCTGCCCACTCGTGAATGGCCTGAAGGACCTCGGGATCCTCGGTGTGCGCATGGTGGGCGACGACGTACGAGGTCTCGTCGGCGTCCAGCCGTACGACGTCACCGCGCAGCACGGTCAGCGCGCCCAGCAGGTCGGGCATCAGCCGGCTGATCGCCAGGTCCCAGCGCGTGAGCAGCAGCAGCCGGATGTTCTGCGGTTCGTCGGCCAGCCGCTGGTCGATGTGGCGGACGCAACTCGGCGACATCGTGTTCGCGTCGTCGATGACGACCAGGCGCGCGCCCGTGCCACCGCTGGACGCGGCACCGTCGATCACCGCCCTCAGGTCGGCGACGGTGAGGCCGTCGTGCGCAGTCGTCCAGGTGGCGTCGGCGCCGAGCCGCGACTGCTGCAACCAGCCGCCGACGCCCAGCGTCTTGCCCGACCCCGCCGGTGCCACGACCATCGTGAGGGCGTTCGCGGTGGCCTCGTCGAGTCGGCGCCAGAGCTCGCGGCGGGGTAGGTAGCCGCGCGGCAGCCAGGGAGCTCCGTCGACGGGCGGATGGCGCGGCGCTCCCAGTGGCGCGCCACCCGCGCTCTGGGCACTGGTTCGACCCGAGAGATGGGCAGTGGTCACGGCTGCTCCTCCGTAAGAGCCGTGCGCCGGGGGATCGTCGAGCGTCCCCGGCTCAGCCCCGCACGGGGCTGAGCCCAGGGTAGTGGCGACCCAGCACGGTGGCGTTCCCCCGGAACGGGTGATCCGCGATCAGGGTGTGCGGGACAGCTGGACGCTCAGCGCCCAGATCACCATGACGTCGATGGCGATGACGATGAGCGACCACCAGGGGTACCACGGCAGGAAGAGGAAGTTGGTGACTGCGGACACGGCGGCCAGGGCGATGCCCGCCATCAGCGCGACCGTTCGTCCGAGGACGATGAAGACCCCGATGAGCAGCCCGATCAGTCCCACGACGACGTGGATCCAGCCCCAGGTCGTGATGTCGAGCTGGTAGACGTAGTCCCGCGTGGTGACGTAGACGTCGTCGTCGAGGACAGCGGACAGGCCCTCGAGGAGCTGGAACAACCCCACGACGGCGAGCATCGTCCCGGCGAAGACGCTCAGGCCGGCCGCCCAGACGTTGCGGGTCGCGTGGCTCATTCGGCGAACACCTCGCGCAGCGCCTTCTCCTGGTCACCGCTGAGGTTGGTGAACAGCAGCTCCGACGGCTCGTGCTCCTGGAACGCAGCCTTCACCTTGTCCATCACCGCGTCCGAGGTGAGGGCGAACAGGGCGGACGTGCCGGGAGTGACCTCATCGCGAGCCCGGTTGATGAACTGGTCGTCGATACCGACATCGGCCAGGGAGCCCGACAGCGCGCCGGTCGCGGCGCCGACCGCCGCTCCGAGCAGCGGGACGAAGAAGATGAGTCCGAAGAGCAGTCCCCAGAAGGCTCCGCCCAGCGCGCCCGTACCAGCGAGACCGTGAAGCTGACGGGTCTTGGGCTTTTTCTTCCCGTCTGGCCAGGACACCGTCGCGGCGTCGTGCACGACGATCGTCTCCTCGCGGGTCAGCTCCTCGAGAATCGTGACGGCGCCGTCCGCGCCGCCGGGTGTGTCGAACTTCCAGACCGTCAGCGTGGCCATCGGTGCTCTCCTCGGATCAGGCGGGGTGGATGCCGCCACGCTGCTCCCG
The DNA here is from genome assembly GCF_029439465.1 of Luteipulveratus flavus. Lineage (GTDB taxonomy): Bacteria > Actinomycetota > Actinomycetes > Actinomycetales > Dermatophilaceae > Luteipulveratus > Luteipulveratus flavus. The sequence goes on from NZ_JAROAV010000001.1 coordinate 78,403, forward strand.
CGCTCGCGCTGTCGACCTCCCCCTTTGCGGGTGACCTGGGGTCTGCGGCGCCCGTAGGTGGCGATCCCCCGATTGGGGTGAGTCGTCGGCGGCCCTCGGCGCCTACCGTGAGCCGGGTGCACCGGAGCGACCGTCCAGGAGGAGCTGGGATGGGCACGACCCGAGTGATGATCCGGCTCGACGACGAGGTGTCGGAGGAGCTGCTCTCCGCGTTCCCGCGACTCGAGGCGAAGGTGCAGCGCGCGCACACCACGCTCACCGGCGACTTCACCGATCAGAGCGAGCTCCAAGGGGTGCTCAACTACCTCAGCGCGATGGGCATCACGATCGTCGACGTCGTCACCATCCCGGAATGAGCCGCCGGCCGATATGTCAATGCAGCGGTGGAACTGGCTGTACGGGAAGTCCTCGCTCGGTGAGTCCGGGGTGCCAGACATCGAGCCTCCTGGGTTGGTGCCGCGGCCGAGACGGAGGTCCGCGCCGCAGGGATGCCAGGCAGACGGTGGCACTCGAAGGCTAGGGGTTGCTCACCCGAGGCGGGCTCGGCGTGGGCGAGCACGCTCACGCCGAGCCGTGATCGGGGCCGCCGGCGGGTGGATGCTCGTGTGCCGGCCGGCGGCGCGACGGCGCCGGATGTAGTCGGCTGCGACGATCAGCAGGGTCGGTCCCCACAGCGCAAGAGGGGCGTAGCAGGCGTACATCAGGATCGACCAGCCATCCCAGGCGTCGACGTTGGCGGGCATGCCGACGGCCATCGTCAGTCCGAACGCGCAGGCTCCGAGCCCACCCAGCAGCGCGGCCGTGCCGGCGAAGCCGAGTGGTACGGCGCGGCCGCCGACGACCGGCATCCAGGTCGGGAAGACCTCGCCCCACGGTCGTACGAGCCCGATCGCGAGGAAGGCCAGTCCGTCGGTGAGCACACCGAGTCCGATGAGGTAGGCGGCCCGTCCCGCGAAGGGCGTGCTTGCCAGGTCGTCCGTTATCACCGGGCCCAGCCCCATGGAGACCCCGAAGATCAGTGGCAGCCGCCACAGCGAGCTGAGAACCGGGCTGAGCGCGCTGACGTGAGCGAGTCGCACCATCAAGGGCGACGCGGGAGCGACGTGCGATCTGGTCATGCGTTCCAGCGTGCTGCTGCCGAACCGTCAGCGCTTCCTGCGTCGGGGTGAGCGGGACCGTACTTCAGTCGGTGATGGCCCCGGTGCTTTCGGCTCTCACGTCACCCTGTCCACCGCCCCTGGTGTCAGCAGGTGTCGCCGGCCGACCAAGCACTGGCGCCCGTGCTGTTGACCGACCGCACCTTGTAGTCGTAGGTGTCGGAGGTCAAGAAGGTGATGGTGGTGTCCTTGACGGCGATCGGACCCATCACCCGCGTGGCTCCGGTCCGGGTGTTGCGCTCCTGGACCTCCCACATCACCGCGGGCTGCGTGTCGGTCCAGGTCACCCGGCAGGACGACGAGGACGCCCGCGTCGCGGTCACCGCGGTCGGTGTCGCCAGGTACGCCGTCGCGCGCGGCGAGGTGACCCACGCGCTCTGGCGCCCGGCCCAGGAGCCGGCTCGCACCCGCGTCTCGTACACGTGCCCCGGCGTCAGACCGGACAGGTCCCAGCGGTTGGGCGAAGGCGCGAAGAAGTACCCGGTCCGGGTGTTGCCCTGAGCCCCCGGCGTCTCCCAGCCCTGACCCGCGGTGACGTCGCGGTACTGCATGTCGTAGTTCCACGCACCCGGGTCCGTCGGCTGGGTCCAGGTCATGGTCAGCCGAGCACCCGAGCTCGCCGCCAGGGCCGGACTACGGGGGACCGGTACGGCCGTGGTGCTGCTCGTGCAGTGCGCCGGCGCCGTGAGCGACCAGGGCGAGCCCGGCTCCGGCGTCGTCGGCGCCACGTCGGAGCCGCCGGTCGGGGTGCCGGGCAGAGTCAGCGTCTTGAAGCGAGGACGGTAGATCGAGGCGGTCCAGTAGCCCTCGTTCGCGCAGGCACCGTCGATGTTCCGGCTGTTGGTGTTGTAGGACATGACGATCTGGTTGCCACTGCTGAGGTGCTCGACGATCCGGTACTCGTACGTCCACCGGCTGGTCTGGGTCGTCGTCTCCGGCGTGCTGTACAGCCGTGATCGACTCGATCCGTCGAAGCCCTCCGGAGACGCCGAGTAGTAGACGACCGCGTCGCCCGCGAGGAGGCCGTCGATGGCCTGGGTCAGCAGGACGTACCTGCCGCCGATGTAGCTGACCGAGAAGCCCTCCTGCACGCCGTTCATCAGCCGCTTGGAGCTGGTCGCACCATCGGCGCGCCACCCGGTCGCGGTCATGTACTCCCAGGTCGCGGACAAGTTGCCCGCCGGGACCCGAGCCACGTGGAGGTATTTCTCGAGACCACTCACGACCTCGGTCCCGTAGATGTAGGTGTAGGCGCCGACGGTGAGCAGATCGGTGCCCCACAGCAGGCAGGTGCGGTCAGCCGTCGAGTTGTTGCAGTCCTGCGCTGCTGGCGGCACGGTCACCTTGGTGTACGTCGACGGGTTGGTGATCGAGGCGATCGGCATCTTGACCAGCTCGACTCCCTTCGACAGGAAGTTGAACGGCGGGGCCTCGTTCGTCTTGACGGTGTGCTGGAAGAACTTGTACACGTAGCCGCCCGAGACCATCTGGTCGGCCGGCCACAGCCAGTCGTCGCCGTCGCTGCTCACGCCGGAGGGCATGGTCAGGGACCTGGGAGCAGCGTCGGTGCCGCCCATGACGGTGGACATCGTCGAACCGTTCTGGAGCACCATCGAGTTGCGGATCATGGTGGCGTCGAACGGCCCACGCACGCCGCCGCTGCGGACATCGCCGTAAAACGTGTCGGCGAAGAACCACAGCACTCGGCCATCGGGCAGCTGCACGGAGTTCGTGGCATCTCCGCCGCTCCAGGCGCTGGAGGTGTTGCCGTACTGCTGGAACTTCGCCGCGAGATCAGTGGCGGCGTCGGCATGACTCGCCGGCGCCAGACCGACCAGAGCCGCTGCCGTGGCGAGCATCGCCACCACCGCACTCGAGACCACTCTGCGTACGCGCATGTCGGGTTCCCCCTGCCTCGGCAGGTCCTCCCGACCCGCGCTGGCGACAATCTAGGGCTCGCAGAACTGGTCCGGCATCAGTCTCGGCAGAACTCGTGAGCGGAGTGCCTCGGATGACCCTGAGCGCCGTGTGGCGCGTTGGTCGAGAGGACCACCTCGGCTGGTTCGTCGCCGACGGCACCCACCTGTCGACCGCCGGCATCCGTGAGCACGCCCAGCTCGTGTCGGGTTCACGCGTGCTGCTGGGCTCGGACGGTGTCACGGTCCGGGCTGGATGCCGTCGTGCGCGGCCAGGCCCAGGCGTACCTCACGATGAGGGCGAGGACGACCAGCTCGAGGACGACGCCGAGTCCGTAGAAGTAGAGGTAGAACCCGCCCGCCACGTTGAAGACGGTGACGGGGACGTAGAGCGCGGCCACGGCGAGGTTGGTGGTGCGGCTCACTCGGGCGGGCAGCGTCGTCGACAGCACGACCATGAAGATCGGGACGGCCATCAGGGTCAGCGCCGTGGCCGAGAAGGTCTGGGAGAGGTCGAACTCGTAGACCTTGTTGTCGAGGATGTCCTTGACGACGCCCGGGGTGTAGAAGCCGAGAATGTCCACGTAGGCGTAGAGGAGCATGAAGCTCGTCCACCCTGCGGCGAGCTTGGCTCTCACCGGCATCGGATGGTCCTGCAGTGCGGTGGTGGGTCGACGTGTGCTCATCACGGGCTCCCTTGTCGTTGGTGAGGATCGGTGGGTCCACGCTCGCCGAGCGCGGCCGCGGGCACATCGGCTCGGAGGCCGGAGCTGCCTGGCCGATGGCACGACCTCGCTCTCGTACTTTCGGCGGGTACGGCGAGGCGCGCCGATCCCTAGGCTGGCGCCGTGGTCGACGTCGGGCGCTCCGTCTGGAATGAGCCGCGGCCTGCTGACGCCCCACCCGTCGGTCGTCTCGATGGGCTGCTGGTGGGCGTGTACGCGGCCGCCACCGTGATCGAGGGCATCGTCCGGCCGGGCTTGGCCTGGCGACCGCTCGTCACGGTGCTCGCCCTCGCGTTGATGCCTGCCCTGCTCTGGCGGCGGGCCTGCCCCCTGATGGCTGCCCTGATCGGGTGGGGCGTCGCCGGGCTGCTCTCGGTCCTCCAGCTGACTGCGGACCCCGGGGACCTCGGCCTCTACTCCATGATGGCCGTCCTGATCCTGCTCTACTCGCTGGTCCGGTGGGGCTCGGGACAGGAGATGGTCCTGGGCACGGCGTACGTGGCGGCCGTCGTCGCGCTGGGGATGTACGCCTCGTCGACGGGTTGGGCCGATGTCTTCGGCGGGAGCGTCCTCCTGCTGCTGATCGTCGCGCTCGCGGCGGTGTTCCGCTACCGCGCGGACCTCTGGCACCGCCAGCAGCGCGAGATCCGCAACCAGGAGCGGGTGGCGCTGGCGCGCGAGCTGCACGACACCGTGGCCCATCACGTCTCGGCCATCGCGGTGCAGGCGCAGGCCGGTGGCGTGGTCGCCGGCGTCCAGCCGGAGAAGGCTGCCGAGGTGCTGGCCGCGATCGAGTCCGAGGCGTCGCGGACCCTGGCGGAGATGAGATCCATGGTGCGGGTGCTGCGCGAGGAGGAAGCCGTCGCGTACGCACCGCAGCGGGGTGTCGCGGACCTGCCCGCCCTGGCGCGCTCGGAAGAGACGCCCACGGTCGTGGTCTCGCTGGACGGTTCGTTGACCCGGCTGCCACGACCCGTGGACGCCGCGCTCTACCGGCTCGCGCAGGAGTCGCTGACCAACGCCCTACAGCACGCCCGGAGTGCGACCCGCGTCGCGATCGACGTACGCCGGGAGGGCGACGCCGTCCGGCTGCGGGTCAGCGACGACGGACGGACCGAGCCGGGGCCGGCCCCGGAGCCTGGGTTCGGCCTGCTGGGCATGGCCGAACGCGCCCAGCTGCTCGGCGGATCGTTCTCTGCGGGGCCTGGGCCGGAGGGTGGCTGGGTGGTCGAGGCCGTGCTGCCGACGGAGCCGCCGGTATGAGCATCCGTGTCGTCGTGGCCGATGACCAGGATCTGGTCCGGACCGGGCTGGTGATGATCCTCGGCGCGCAACCCGACATCGAGGTCGTGGGGGAGGCTGCGGACGGCCTCGCAGCGCTCGATCTGGCGACCCGGCTGCGTCCCGACGTCCTCCTCGTCGACATCCGGATGCCCGGGATCGACGGCGTCGAGGTGACGCGGCGCCTGGCCGGGCCGGACGTGACGGACCCGATGGCGGTCGTCGTGATCACCACCTTCGACCTCGACGAGTACGTCCTCGGTGCCCTTCGTGCCGGCGCCCGCGGCTTCTTGCTGAAGGACGCCGGGCCGGAGCTCCTTGTGCAGGCCATCCACGCGGCGGCCAACGGGGACGCGCTGATCGCCCCCAACGTCACCCGCCGGCTGCTGGCGACCTTCGCCGACCAGGCGCCGGTGGTCCCGGCTCAGCCCATCGACCCGCTGACCGAGCGCGAGGAGCAGGTGCTTGCCCTGGTGGCACGCGGCCGGACCAACGCCGAGATCGCCACCGAGCTCTTCGTCGGCCTGAGCACGGTCAAGACCCACGTCGCATCGTTGATGACCAAGCTCGGCGCCCGCAACCGCGTCGAGATCGCGCTGTGGGCGTACGACACCAGGCGGATGAGAACCGATTAGTGGGAACAGGTCGCAGCGCAGGCTCAGCGCTTGTCGGCCGTGGGCTCTCGCCAAACAGAGGCAGGGCGTGACGCGGGTGGCGTGCCTCCGGTACGGGCGCCGGATATAGAGCCCTGGGAGCCCTGCGGCCTAAAACACCGCGTTGGCGGCGTGCCTGATGCAGCGCCTGCATGCCGGTACAGGAAGTAATCGTCTTGGAACTAGGGACAGTCCCATACACCCATCCGGCTCGAATCGGCGCTCGCGGTGTCAGTAGTTGAGTGTCCCACGCACAGCAGCCCGCCTTGCAGCAGCTCTCGCCTCAGCCAACCGTGGTCTGAAGGCCTCGACTCCCCTCTCGCCGAGCCTCGCGAGGTCGTGCTCGGGCGACTCAGCCAGTTCACGGCACACCCTCAGGTGCCCTTCGAGACGTTCGTGATCTTCGCCCCAGTGCGTTCCGACCTCGAGGGTCCAGAGAAGGTCGTCGGGCTGCCACTGGAGCGGCCGCAGCATGACAGCGAGAACCTCGAGCGGGTATCGCTTGCCGTGCTGGAACCGCGTCGCGTGCAACAGACTTCTGAGCGACACAGGGAAGGTCGGGTCGGACACGGCGGTGGTTATCCACTCGACGTCGGCGGCTGAGATGACCCAAAACAGATTATTGGCCATCGGGCTCTCCCGCACTCGGTTCCAGAGTTCGAAGCGATGCGCGCTGCGGAGATAACGCGCGCTTTCCGCCCACTCGTCGAAATCATCGAAACCGGCGAGCGCTTCGACGTGCTTGACAAGCAAATTCATGTAGGTCTTTGGCTTCGTCTTCGCGAGCATGTCGAGCGCCTTGGACTGCATGTGGCCGTGAACGGTGCCTGATGAGACGACGAGGTCGCTCATTGCCGAAGCCCATTCGGGGTCAGCTGGCATGCCTTCTGACGAGTACGTCATCTCGGCCGCCCACAGCGCGGCGGCATTGCTTCGGACCTTGGCGTCGGGGTGGGTGAACATTTTTTGACGGGTACGACCGGATGCGCGGCGGATGGCGTAGGACGAGTCGAGGTCCTGGATGTCTTCGACCTTGAGGGAGTCGACAACGAGAGTCGCGACCTCAGCGTCCTGGCACTCGCTGATGACGGAGGCGATGAGGGAGCTTCGCCCGCCGGGGTCGGCGAGGAGTTCCGTAGCAAGCGGAACAGTCACGACACCGTTGTCGACGCACTTGCTGATGAGGGGGCTGGCTGAGCGACCCAGGCCATAGTCCAGCGCTGCACGCAGCCACACCTCGGGGTTGGGACGCATGGAGAGGCGGTTCATGATGCTCCACGCTGCTGCGCCGTCCTTGACCATGGCGAGGTCGGCGTCGTGGTCGACGAGCCACGTCATGATGGCGCTGGGCGGTCGATCGATGTAGGCGGCGAGCGCTCGGTCGAGTTCCGCATCTCGGATGTGGCGCTCCTTTTCCCAGTCTTCGGAGGGGTCGCGCTCGGCGGTCAGCGCGACGAACAGCTGATCCGGTTCGTCGAGCTTGATGTCGAGGCTGGAGGCTTCTCGGTTGAAGACCGCGCGCATTCCTGCGGTGGCGACAAGCGGGGCGACGGCTTTGCCGATCGAGATCGCGACCCGTCGGGCCGCGGTCCGCTGCCCTGGATTTGGGGCGTCGCCGAACGGCAAGGGGTAGCCACTGGAGACGTGGGCCCATTTGCGCATGAGTTCGATGAGGTCTGCGAGGTCTGCGTTCGAGGCCGAGGCGATTCGGCCGACCAGCTCTGGTCCGAGCGCGTCATACATGGCGTGAATGTCTTCTTCAAGCCAGGTGAACGACTGCATGACCAACGAGTTCACCTTCTCGGGGCTCATGTAGTTGCCGTCGAAGGTCGGCTGGAGGACATGGCATGCAAGCTTGATCCAAACGTAGCCAGGCAGATCTCGGGCTCGGTCGCCCGCCATTGCCTCGCAAAGGTGCACGATCGCTGTGGAGGTGGGGAAGTCTCCGGTCCTTGCGTCTCGGGCATCCTCAATCACAGTTCTGATGGGCGTCATGTAGTCCCACCCGCGTGCAGCCAGTTGGGTCAGTGAGGCGAAGAAGACGGCGATGTGCTCGGTCTTCTCTGCCTGAAGTGAGTCGGCGACGCATGCGGCGAGGACCTTGCTAGCGGTGCCAGCGGTCGGTTCATCGTCTCCTTCGGCAGCGTCTTGCACTGCCTGTTTCAGATATTCGAAAACAACACGGGCGCACTCAGGGCTGATGAGTGCATAGGTGCGCAAGAGTTCGGCTCCCTCAGAGCCAAACCCTAGGTCGGGCAGGACGCCGAGAAACTCGGCGGCAGGCGGCACCAACGGCTCTTCAGCATCAAGCAGCGCGGCGTAGATCTGAGTTTGCAAGATGCCTGGAAGAAGTGTAGGCATGGCAGCCTTGATGTCCCTGATGGGTACGGCGGATGGATGGCCTGCGAAGTAGACATCGGCCACAATGCTCGCTGCGATCGTTCGCGGAACAACGCGATAGGAGTTCTCGCAGGTTCGCCCATCTGCCGAGTTCCACAGTCGATTTCGGCGGACGTCGACGAGACCGGCGATTGCGACCGAACGGATGAGCTCCTCGAACTGCGTCGGGGTTAGTTCGAATAGCTTCGCGATGGCGCGAGTCTGGTTCTCGTTGGCGTCGCTGACAAGGGCGATGGTTGCGAGTAGTGGGACGGCCTCGGCCGGCGCTTTGGACCGGCGAAGGAACGCTCGGATCTGGTCCCTAAGGGCTTGCCCGGTCCACACTGCTTGCCAGGCGCCTTGCTGGACGAGGAGGTCTGCGAGGTTAAGCGCCCATGCGGGCCGGCCTTGGGCTTGCTGGAGCAGGTGAACGATGACCGAGGTCCGGGTGATGCCACGCTCGCGAAGGAGGGTCCCGATTTCCTCCGCCGTGAGCAGGTCTACCTCGAGAGCGAGTGCATCGGGGAGATGGTCGGCGACACTCTCCTTCTCGTGCGGCCAGCAGGTGACGGCGACGCGAAATTCGAGGCTTTCTGCGTGCCGAGCATGTAGGAGGTGTTCGATGTCGTCGGTTCGGTCACCTGCGTCGTCAACGACAACTAGCTTCGGATTCGCGGTGAGGAGGTCATCGAGCAGCCGCACGGGTGCGGTGTTCCGTTCGAGGAACAGTGCTCCCGGAAGCCTTCCTGCAACGTGGCTCTTGCCGGCCCCGGGGACGCCCCAGAGGATGAGGTCCTGGCTGGAATGCTCGGCCCGGTCGAGTAGGTCGTCGCGGCCGACGGTGGGGAGCTGGTGCTCGTCCGGGCGCGCGCCACGGGGTAAGCGGGAAAGGCTGAACGCGCCGCCTTCGATGTGCAGAACCTTGCGGCGCCAGTCGGGGTCGTCTCGGAGTGCGTTGGCGAACCACGGGCGGTCGTAGACTTGGAGGAGTTCGCACTCGAACTCCTTGGCGATGGCAGCCAACTTGATGCGCTTCTGCCTGTTTATCTCGGCAAGGTTCGCGACGACGATTTGGTCGACGCGCCTCTTGTGGTCTCGTGCTGACTTGAGGCTCCCTCGGAGGCTCTTCTTCACGCTGTCCCATCGGCGTGATGAGGTAATGATGAGCCCCAGGACCTGACCGTTCGGTTTGACGAGCTCTGCGTCGAGTCCATGGTCGGTTCCGCCCGTTACGGCGACGAGACCTGGGTAGTCGTGCCCGATGAGAGCGGCCGCGCAATCTTCGAAGTCGGATTGCTGTAAGCGATAGCGGGTGTCGTTTAGGCGTTCGTCGATACGATCGAGCAGGTTCATGGCCGGATGTCTACCTACCTCTATGCTCGGCTCGCTTTTCGGGCAGTCCAAGTCTAACTAGTTGCGCCGACCAGTGGCCCGATCATTACAGGAGGAGCTTGACGGCGAGTAGTCTCGGGTGTCGAGATGCAGCGAAGACTGCACACGACACGCAGCGAAGACTGCACGAAACGCGGCCGAAGCGAGAGTTCGTGCAATCTTCGCCGCCTGCGGCGCGTCGACTTGACTGATCCGCGGTGTTCGCCGGCCGGTCGACTGTGTGCTTCCCGGGGAGACCGGCCTCCCCGGGGGCCAACGGTCCAGTGCAACGGAGCAGATGGCATGAGCGTCCCGTACCCCGGACACCGAACCTGGCGGGCACGGTCCGTGCGGGCCGCATGATCTCGTCCGACGTGAATCTTCCGCCGCCGTCGGCGCCCCATCTTGGCCCGGTGCACCCCGCGCGCTCGGCCGTCGTTTGGGCTGTCCGGACCCTGCTCGGAGTCCCCGGAGCGGAGGCCAGGCGCGTGGTATCGATAGTCATGATCTTGAACTGATCAGGGCGGCGCGCCGCTTCTAGGTTGTGGTCTTGCACGTCGGAGGTCGGTGTTCTCCCGGCTTCAGCCATGCGGGTCTGGGGCCGTAGAGGGTTCCGAGGTTGACGCGCTTGGCGGCTGTGCGCGTGTACCACTGTGGTTGTGGTCCGCGTTGCTTGGAGGCCTGGTAAGCGACTCGGCCTCCGACCACGGCCGCTCCTAAGGCAACGCCGGGCAGCAGAGCCGCAACTGTCGTCAAAGCCGTGGCGCTCGAGCCGACAAGGCCGGCGGGGAGCGCTATGCCCAGTCCCGGAATTGGGTCGTTCGATCCCTGCTTGAGGAACGGCGCTGCCTCGCGGTCGCGCTTCGTGATGACCTCCTCGGCGTCGACGGACGGTGTGCAGATGCCATGGTTCTGGCGGTGTAGCCAGCGGTGAAAGTTTCCTGGGTCTTGGGGCGTACCCCAGACGGACTCGTAGATGCTGCGTGCTTGCGCGGTCGTGAAGTACTGCGGCAGGAAGTCGAAGACGGCGCTGGTCTCCTCGAGTTCCTGGCGCCAGTAGTTGCGCACATGCGCAATAGCCGCGGCAGTCGGTCCTTCAGCCAGGCGGGACAGGTCGATCCAGCCCTGGCGCTGCGGGTCGAGGGTCGGTGTGGCGTGCTCATCGATCAGGGTCGCTGTAGGCGGCGCGTATGCCGTGTAGATCAGGCGCACCGTCCCGCCGTCCCCGACGAACGTCACCGGCTCGACGTCCCGCCCGTCCGCTGGATCGGAGTCGAGTATTCGGTCGACAGACGGCAGCAGACTGCGCGCTGCCGCGTCCGGTGACGTTCGAGGCAGGAGCTGCAGGCGCGGCAGCGACCCGTTCGGGGCGAGAACAAGGAGGCGCCCCTCGGCTCCGGCCGATCCCGGCCACCAGGCCAGCGTGGCGAGTTCAACCTCAGTCATGTCAAGCAACTCTAACTCAGGTATTGACATGGCATCTGACAAGATCAATGATCTGTGTTGTCAATCAACAATGTACTACGCGGGAGGTCAGTCATGGACGTGAAGGGTCGAGTCGAGCAGGTGCGGGAGTCCCTCTCCGAGAACCGGATCGGCAGTTCGGTGGGCGCCGGATGCGGAGGCGCCGCAGGGTTTGCCGGTGGGGGTGTGCCGGGCGCAGCTGTCGGCGCAGCGGGAGGCGCCGCGCTGGGTAGGCGTGTCGAGCAAGCGGTCAGGAGCGCGGGTCGTGACCAGTCGGCGTGAGCTCGAAGGGGTCCTGTACCCCGTCGGTGACAACCGTGTCGTTCTCATTCATCACGCTCGGGACGCGGCCGGGTTCGAGGCTATCGCCGGGGTGGCTCTGAAGGCTGTGCTGGCCAAGGTCGCCGGCCGGGGTGGGCTGCCGTCCAGCTGTGAAGCCCGGTTGTTCACGACGACGCCGGAGATAGAACAGCTGCTGAGCAAGGGACGTACGTACGGCGCGGCGTCGGCGCCGGGCCACTTCCTTCCCGTCGTGCTCGATGAGAACCGAAAGTACCTACGACAGGTGCCGTTGAAGGAGGTTGACCCTGTCCTGCTCAACGGGGCTGCCGGCCCCAACGCACTGGCCACGGCAGCCGCACTGGGTGCCATCGCTCAACGGCTGGCAGTGATCGAGGAGCTGATCCACGACATCAAAGCCGACGTCGAGGAGATTCTCGATCGATGGGATGCGCGCCAGCGGGGCCAGCTGCGAGCAGTCCTGAACGACCTCTCCGACTTCACCGCCCTGGCAACTAGCATCTCCGCCATCGAGTGGGGCATCGTCCAGGGGCACCGCACCGCTCTCATGGAGCTGCACAGCGAGCTCGTCGAGGAACTCCAGCGCCACTGCGGTCGGCTACGAGCGCACGACCATCCCACCCGCAGGTGGAGCACGATCACCGAACGCGTCGCGGAGAGGATCGACACGATCGTCCGGCTCGAGCTGCTGGTGCTCACCGGGCTCGACCAATGGACGAGCCTCTACCTGCAGCACCGCCCGAACGACCGCAGCGCCAGCGCAACCCGACAAAGCGCCCTCAACCGCGTCGACGAAGTGAGGAGAGAGGCAACCGCGGCGTTCTCGCTGCTGCCGATCGACCCCACCCCGAACGCGACCGTGCTCGGTTCCGTTCTCATGAACGGGCCGATCCGCGCCAACCGCGAACTCGACAAGGCGCGCCGCCACCATAGGATCACACGCCCTGCCATCGCATCCGCGCACCACTGGGTCACAGCCCAAGACATGGGCCATCCCTTGAAACTCCTGCCCGCCACGCAGCAGCTATTGGCCTGATCATCGAGTCTTCGCCCCGGCATCAGCGCCACCCCCCGTGCTGCCAAATCGAAAGCTGATCTAGCAGCACGCACGCCCCGTCGAGCGAGCGGGACCTGCTCGGGCGACCATGTTCTGCACCCTCGATCGCCAATCATCGAGGTGAACCGCCCCGGGATGTCCGGAGACTTCATTACTGGAGGATGAAGTCATGGCACGTCCCTCG
>NZ_JAROAV010000010.1 GCF_029439465.1 Luteipulveratus flavus
ACCGAGGCTCCGGCCGCGGACGCCGCGACCACCGAGGCTCCGGCCACGGACGCCGCGACCACCGAGGCTCCGGCCGCGGACGCCGCGACCACCGAGGCTCCGGCCGCGGACGACGCGTCGACCGACACCCCGGCCGAGCAGGCCTGACCACCCTTTCGCTGAACTCTCTTTCGAGAAGGAGCAACGCACACTCATGGCGAACTACACCGCCGCTGACATCAAGGCGCTGCGCGAGCAGACCGGTGCCGGCATGCTCGACGTCAAGAAGGCACTCGACGAGGCCGACGGCGACCAGGCCAAGGCCACCGAGATCCTGCGCGTCAAGGGTCTGAAGGGCGTCACCAAGCGCGAGGGCCGCGCGGCCTCCAACGGCCTGGTGGCCGGCAAGGTCGAGGACGGCGTCGGCACCCTCGTCGAGATCAACTGCGAGACCGACTTCGTCGCCAAGGGCGAGAAGTTCGTCGAGCTGGCCGGTCGCGTCCTGGACCAGGCCGTCGCCGTCAAGGCCACGGACGCGCAGGCTCTGCTCGCCAGCGAGCTGGACGGCAAGACCGTCCAGACCCTGCTGGACGAGGCCAACGCGACGATCGGCGAGAAGATCGAGGTCAAGCGCGTAGCCCGCCTGGAGGGCGACCACGTCGTCTCCTACATGCACAAGACCAGCCCCGACCTGCCCGCGCAGATCGGTGTGCTGGTGGCGACCAAGGGCGGCGACGAGGGCGTGGCCCGCGACATCGCGATGCACGTCGCGGCGTTCAGCCCGACCGTCCTGTCCCGTGACGAGGTCGACGCCGAGACGGTCGAGAACGAGCGTCGCGTCGCCGAGGCCACCGCGAAGGAGGAGGGCAAGCCCGAGGCCGCCCTGCCGAAGATCGTCGAGGGCCGGGTGAACTCCTACTTCAAGGACAACGTCCTGCTGGAGCAGCCGTTCGCCAAGGACACCAAGAAGACCGTGGCCAAGATCGCGGAGGAGGCCGGCGCGACGGTGACCGGCTTCGCCCGCTTCAAGGTCGGCGTCTGACACAGCACGTACGCCGGTCGTCCCCTCGCGGGGCGGCCGGCGTTCGCGTACCCGCCGGCGCAGGTTCACCCGTTCCGGCGGTTGCAGGTGTACCGGCCCGGATGTGGAAGACTGCCTCGACCCACACGCAGCACCGCTGGGAGGCGCCGTGACAGCAGTATCCGACCGCACGACGTACACGAGAGTTCTGCTGAAGCTCTCCGGTGAGGTGTTCGGCGGTGGTCGCGTCGGGCTCGACCCCGACGTGGTGAAGAGCATCGCCCAGCAGGTCGGCGCGGCGGCACGGTCGGGCGTGCAGGTGGCGGTCGTCATCGGCGGGGGCAACTTCTTCCGCGGTGCCGAGCTGCAGACCAAGGGCATGGACCGCGTGCGCGCCGACTACATGGGCATGCTCGGCATCGTCATGAACTGCCTGGCCCTGCAGGACTTCCTGGAGAAGGAGGGCGTGGACACCCGCGTGCAGACCGCCATCACCATGGGTCAGGTCGCCGAGCCGTACATCCCGCGCCGCGCGATCCGCCACATGGAGAAGGGCCGGGTCGTGATCTTCGGCGCCGGTATGGGCATGCCGTTCTTCTCCACCGACACGGTCGCGGTGCAGCGGGCGCTGGAGAGCCGCTGTGACGCGGTGCTGATGGCGAAGAGCGGTGTCGACGGTGTCTACACCGCCGACCCGAAGAAGGACCCGACGGCCACCCGTATCGATGAGCTGACCTACCAGGAGGCCCTGGAGCGGGAGCTGCGCGTCGTCGACCAGACGGCCTTCTCCCTGGCCGCCGAGAACAAGCTGCCGATGGTGGTGTTCTCGATGGAGCAGCAGGGTGCGATCACCAGCGCCCTGCGAGGTGAGAGGATCGGCACACTGGTCACACCGGCCTGAGCGGCCGGCGAGACCACCGTAGGGGCCGACCGGCCCTCAGCCAGCGACGAGGAGTTCCACCACCATGGACGGCAGTATCGACGACAGCCTGCTCGAGGCCGAGGAGAAGATGGAGAAGGCCGTCGAGGTCGCCAAGGAGGACTTCGCGGGCATCCGCACCGGCCGCGCCAACGCCGGCATGTTCAACAAGCTCACGGTCGACTACTACGGTGCGCCGACCCCGCTGCAGCAGCTGGCCTCGTTCCAGACGCCCGAGGCGCGCACGATCCTGGTGCAGCCGTTCGACAAGGGCTCGATGTCGGCCATCGAGAAGACGCTGCGCGAGTCGGACCTCGGGGTGAACCCCAGCAACGACGGCAACGTCATCCGCATCGTCCTGCCGCAGCTCACCGAGGAGCGGCGCCGCGACTACATCAAGCTGGCCCGCCACAAGGGCGAGGACGCCAAGGTCTCCATCCGCAACATCCGCCGTAAGGCGAAGGAGGAGATCGACCGCTTCGTCAAGGACGGCGACGTCGGCGAGGACGAGGGCGCGCGCGGTGAGAAGGAGCTGGAGTCCACCACCAAGAAGTACGTCGACCAGATCGACGGCCTCCTGAAGGGTAAGGAAGCCGAGCTGCTCGAGGTCTGAGGACCATCGGCACGGCCAGAAGATGATGTCCACCGAAGCACCCGGACCGGCGTCGCGTCGCGAGGCTCGCGGCGCGAGCCTCGGCTCGACCCCGGTCGCGCCCAACCCGCCGCCGCGCGCAGGTCGCAACCTGCCGATGGCGATCGGGGTCGGCGTGCTGCTCGGCGCCCTGGTGCTCGCGTCGTTGGTGGTGCGCAAGGAGGCGTTCGTCGCGCTCGTGACGGCTGCCTCGGTGGTGGCGGCGATCGAGCTGCTGAACGGCTTGAGCAAGGCGAAGATCCATCCGCCGACGATCCCGACCCTCGCCGCGGCGGCGGTGCTGCCGGTTCTCGCGTACGTCTGGGGTCCGCGGGTGCTCGCGCCCGCGATCGTCGTCGCGATCCTGGCCATCGTGATCTGGGGCGCGCTGTACGCCGACGGCCCCTCGGCGCTGCGGGACGTGGCCGGCGGCGTGATGGTGGTGCTCTACGTCCCCGCGCTGGTGGGCTTCGCGATGATGCTGCTGCGGCCGGACGACGGCGTGGGCCGCATCATCACCTTCGTCGTGGTCACGATCGCCAGCGACATCGGTGGGTACGCCGTGGGTGCCGCCACCGGCAAGCACCCGATGGCCCCGTCGGTCAGCCCGAAGAAGTCCTGGGAGGGCTTCGCGGGCTCGGCGGTGTCCTGCATCGTCGCCGGCGCGCTCTGCGTGACCTTGATCCTGGACGGCGACTGGTGGGTCGGTGCACTGCTCGGCGCCCTGGTCGTGGTGGCGGCCACCGTCGGTGACCTGTGCGAGTCGATGATCAAGCGCGACCTCGGCATCAAGGACATGAGCAACCTGATCCCCGGGCACGGGGGGCTGATGGACCGGCTGGACTCCCTGCTGCTGGCCGTCCCCGTCGTCTGGGCCGTACTGACCCCGTGGGTGGCGTCATGACCGATCTGCCCGACCCCGTACGCCGTCCGCAGCCCGGGCAGCTGACCTTCGCCGCGCCCCGCCGCGGGAAGCCGCCGAAGCACCTGGCCGACCTCGACTCGGCCGAGCGCAAGGCCGCCGTCGAGGAGATGGGGCATCAGGGGTTCCGCGCCAAGCAGCTCTCGACGCACTACTTCGAGCGCCTGGTCGACGACCCGGACGCGATGACGGACCTGCCGAAGAACGCCCGTCAGGACCTCGTCTCGGGTCTGCTGCCGACGCTGCTCACGCCGGTCCGGGAGCTGCGAGCCGACGCCGGCGCCACCATCAAGCAGGTGTGGCGGCTGTTCGACGGCGCCCTGGTCGAGTCGGTGCTGATGCGCTACCCCGGTCGGGTCACGATGTGCATCTCCAGCCAGGCCGGCTGCGGGATGAACTGCCCGTTCTGCGCGACCGGGCAGGAGGGTCTGACTCGCAACCTGTCGACCGCCGAGATCGTCGAGCAGGTCGTCGCGGGTGCGCGGTCGTTGCGCCACGGCGACCTCGCCGGCGAGCGTGACGCGGAGGAGGTCGAGTCCCCGCTGCGCGTCTCGAACGTCGTCTTCATGGGCATGGGGGAGGCGCTGGCCAACTACCGGCAGGCGATCAACGCCATCCGCCGGCTGACGGATCCCGCGCCGGACGGCCTCGGCATGTCCGCCCGTGGCATCACCATGTCGACGGTCGGCCTGGTCCCGGCGATCGACAAGCTGGCGGCGGAGGGCATCCCGGTGACCCTGGCCCTGTCGTTGCACGCACCGGACGACGAGCTGCGCAACGAGCTGGTGCCGATCAACACGCGGTGGACGGTCGACGAGGCGATCGACGCCGCGTACCGCTACTACCGCGCCACGGGCCGGCGGGTGTCGATCGAGTACGCCCTGATCAAGGACATCAACGACCACGGCTGGCGCGCGGACCTGCTCGGCCAGAAGCTGAACCAGCGGGGCAAGGGGTGGGTGCACGTCAACCCGATCCCGCTGAACCCGACCCCGGGCTCGAAGTGGACCGCCTCGCGACGCGGGGTCGAGCAGAACTTCGTCGAACGGCTTCGCGCGCACGGTATCCCGACGACGGTCCGCGACACCCGCGGCTCCGAGATCGACGGCGCCTGCGGCCAGCTCGCCGCGTCCACGGCTTGAGCCGCCCGCCGCGACGACGCCGGTGGTCAGCGAGCGCGGCTGACCTGTGCCGTCAGCAGCTCGGCCGCGTCGGTGACGGTGTCGACCAGGTGCACGACCGGTTCCATCGCCCGACCGCGCGCCATGGCCTGCAGCGGCTGCCACACCGGCGTCGACCCCGTCCAGTGGTCGCGGCCGACGAGGACCAGCGGCGGTAGGCCGGCGTCCTCGGGGGCGTAGTACAGCCGGGTCACGATCTGGAAGATCTCCTGCACCGTCCCGGCCGCGCCCGGCAGCACGACGATGCCCGCGTCGCAGCGCGCCAGCAGGATGTCCTCCCGCAGGGCGTTGGAGAAGAACTTGGCGACGGCGTCGGCGAACAGGTTGGGCGGCTCGTGGCCGTAGAACCAGGTGGGTACGCCCAGGCTGCGCGGCGTCGCCGCCGGCTCGGTGAGGCAGCTGTCGCGCACCTGAACGGCGGTCTCGGCCCACGCCTGCACCGACGGACGGAACGACGGTACGGCGGCGAGCAGGTCCAGCGCCCGGTCGAGTGCGGCCGGGTCCGAGCAAGAGGCACCGAGGTTGGCGGCCTCCATCGCGCCGGGTCCGCCGCCCGTCGCGACCAGGAGCCCGGCGCCGGCTAGGGTGTGCCCGAGGTGGGCGGCGTCCGCGAAGGCGGGAGTACCGCGCTCCACCGCGTGCCCGCCCATCACGCCGACCGTGCGTCGCGCCACCAGCAGCTCGTCCAGCGCGTCGCTCATCGAGTGGTCGTGGATCGCGCGCAGCAGCGTCACGAACGCGTCGTGCCGCAGGCCGGGATCCTGCGCCCAGGCGTACGCCTGGGCGTCCGGGGTGGCGGCGTACCCGCCGTCGTGCAGACCCGCGTACAGCTCGGTCGGGGCGTACAGGCGCGAGCGGTACGGATCGACCGGCGCCGACGGAGCGCTCGGGAAGATGGTGGCTCCCTGCTCCCGCAGCGCGTGCTCCAGCTCCGGGGTGAGAACGCCGCCGAGCACGACGAGCCCGTGCGCGTCCCGGGCGAGCAGGCGGGCGCCGACCGGCCCGGTCAGGTCGAGGTCCTGCAGCCGTAGGCCGTGCAGCGGACGCCCCGCGCGGAGCACCTCCTCGAGCTGGTCCAGCGTCTCGATCTCCGTCGTGGGCATGGGTGCATCCTGCCGTCTCCGGGGCCCCGTCACGGTTCGATCACACGCTGAGACCGACCCCAACCCGGCGAACCGGCCGGGCGTCTGTGCGGGTGCCGGCGGCCACGCCGGTACCACTCGGGGACGCGGGCTCACGCCCGCAGGAGGAGCATCGATCCATGAAGCGCACCATCCTGTCCATCGCCGCGGCCGGCCTCGTCGGCGTCGCCATGGTGTCCGGAGCCGACACGGGTTCGGCGTCCACACCGACGGATTCGGGTGCGAAGGTCGTCGTGAAGCCCACGGCATCCACCCCGTCGGCGGCCACGCGGGCGGCGATCGTCAAGGCCGTCGAGAAGAGTCCGCTGCTCGGCGAGGTACCGCCGACCGGCGTGGTGGTGAACCGGATCCGGGTCTCCTCGGTGGGCGGCTCCTGGGCCTCGGCGCTCGTCGCGCCCCGCAGCTCCGACGTCGACCCCGCGCAGGTCGTGCTGCACCACACCGCGAAGGGCTGGACGGTCAAGGACCTCGGCACCGACCAGGTCGGCTGCGGCATGACCACCGCCCGGGTCCGGTCCGACCTGCGGCTGTGGGGAGTCTGCGCCTCCTGACTGTCCGGGCCCGGCTCTAGGTTGGGCGCATGCTGACGACCGTCGCCGTCTCGGGGTACCGGTCGCTGCGCGAGGTCGTCGTGCCGTTGCACGGTCTCGACGTCGTGACCGGCGCCAACGGCAGCGGGAAGTCCAGCCTTTACCGCGCGCTGCGCCTGCTGGCCGGGTGCGGCCGCGGGGAGGCGGTCGGTGCGCTGGCCCGCGAGGGCGGCCTGTCCTCGGCGCTGTGGGCCGGGCCCGCCACGCTCGACGGGCCGCGGCGGGGCGGTCACCAGGTGCAGGGGACCGTTCGCAAGGGCCCGATCAGCCTGCGGCTGGGGTTCGCCTCGGAGGACTTCGGCTACCTCGTCGACCTCGGCCTGCCGCAGCAGGCTCCGGGGTACGAGTCCGCCTTCCTGCGCGACCCCGAGGTCAAGCGCGAGGTCGTCTGGAGCGGTCCGGTGATGCGGCCGGGCGCCGTCCTCGTCCGGCGCCGCTGGTCGGTCGTCGAGGTCCGCGAGGGGCGCGGCTGGCGCGAGCTGAGCCGCGGCCTGGCTCCGTGGGAGAGCATGATCACCGAGCTCGCGGACCCGCAGTACGCGCCGGAGCTGATCGCCGTCCGCCGGATGCTGCGGTCCTGGCGGTTCTACGACGGCTTCCGCAGCGACGCGGCCGCGCCGGCCCGGCAGCTGCAGGTCGGGACCCGTACGCCGGTGCTCGCCGACGACGGGGCCGACCTCGCCGCGGCCCTGCAGACGATCCGCGAGGGCGGCGGACGGGAGCTCGACACCGCGGTGGCGGACGCGTTCGACAGCGCCCGGCTGGAGGTCGCCGTGGTGGACGGGCGGTTCGAGGTGCAGCTGCACCAGCCGGGCATGCTGCGCCCGCTGTCGGTGGCCGAGCTGTCGGACGGCACGCTGCGCTACCTGCTGTGGGCGGCGGCCCTCCTGACGGTCTCGCCACCGGCGCTGATGGTGCTGAACGAGCCGGAGACGTCCCTGCACCCGGACCTGCTCGCCCCGCTGGCGCGGATGATCAGGCAGGCGGCGGCGTACACGCAGGTGGTCGTCGTGACCCACTCCGCTCCGCTGATCGACGCGCTGGAGATCTCTAAGGACGACGACGCACCGGTCGGGCTCGGGACACCCGCGCGGCTGGTCCGCCTCGTGAAGGACCTGGGCGAGACGTCGGTCGAGGGTCAGGGCCTGCTGACCGTGCCGGCGTGGGAGTGGGGGAGCCGCCGCTGACCGCTCCTCAGCCGCCGACGTGGATGTACGGGCGGCGTGACTCGTCGGGCTCGGCGCGCCGCAGGATCTCGTGGGTGAGCGGCGGGATGTCGCCCTCGCCGGCGAGCAGGAAGCGCAGGACGTTCTGCCCCGGCGCCTGCTCGCTCCACTCGAAGTAGGCGTGCGGCGGCCGCTCGGCGTGGTCGCGGACGTACAGCAGGACGGCGGCGAGGACGTTGGGCACGCTGGTCCCGACCGCGCGCAGGACGCGGTGCTTGCCGATCGTGGTCCCGGTGACGCGCACCGGTGAGGTGAAGTCGCTCGCGTCGGAGATCTCGACCTCGAGGAAGAGCGCCTCCTCGCCCTCGGACAGGTGGTTGTCCAGGCGCACCTCCAGGGACTTCTCGACGTACTCCTCGTCGTCGCCCGCGTCGAGCTTGTTGGCGATGAACCGCAGCGGCTCGCCGGGACGCGCCGCGTCACGGATCAGCTCGTGCGCCACGTCGTCGAGCACGACCTGCTGCACCCGCAGCTCGGTGCTGCGCTGGATCCGCGAGGTGACGCTGATGACGACGATCATGGCCACGAACAGCAGCGCGATGAGCAGACCCTCCGGGTCCTTCACGACGGTGACGGCGCTGGTGTAGACGAAGACCGCGCTCACGACGGCGAACAGCACGGTGTTGCGCCGGTGGCCACGCTTCAGCTCGGTGAGGAACACCGCGACCGCCGCCGAGGTCATCAGCGCCAGAACGCCGGTCGCGTACGCACCCGCCTGCGCGTCGACCTCGGCGCGGAAGAAGAGCGTCACCAGTGCCGCGATCACGGTGAGGACCACGACCAGCGGGCGGGTCGATCGCGCCCAGTCCGGAGCCATGCCGTACCGCGGGAGGTAGCGGGGGACGATGTTCAGCAAGCCGGCCATGGCGGACGCACCGGCGAACCACAGGATGCCGATGGTGGCGACGTCGTACGCCGTCCCGAAGCCCTCACCGAGACGCTCGTGGGCCAGGTAGGCGAGGGCGCGCCCGTTCGCCTCGCCGCCGGCCTCGAACGCCTCGTGCGGGATCAGCACCGTGGTGACCAGGGAGGAGCTGATCAGCAGCACGCTCATGATGAGCGCGGCCGTCGTCAGCAGCTTCTTGGCGTTGCGGATGCGCCCGAGCGGTCGCTGCTGGGTGTCGTCGGGGTCGCCCTTGACCAGCGGCATGACCACGACACCGGTCTCGAACCCGGACAGGCCGAGCGCCAGCGCCGGGAACACCAGCAGCGCAGCGCCGATGACCCCGAACGGCAGGCTGTGCTCCACGCTCATGGCGTCGGTCCAGTCGCCCAGCCGGTCCGGGTGGGTGACGACCTCCAGGAGTCCGTCGCCGATGACGACAGCACTGAGCCCCAGGTAGGCGACGACGAGCACCACCGCGACCCCGATCGCCTCGGTGAACCCCTTCAGGAACACCGCGGCCAGCAGCGCGATCAGCGTCAGCGTGACGACGACCTGGGCGCCGGAGAGCTGGTCGTGGACGAACGGGTTCTCGATCAGGTGGGCGCTGGCGTCCGCGGCCGACAGCGTGATGGTGATGATGAAGCCGGTCGCGACGAAGCCCAGCAGTGCCAGCACGAGCAGCTTGCTGCCCCAGTAGCTGAGCAGCCGCTCCAGCATCGAGAGGCTGCCGTCACCGCGCGGGCTCTCCGTGGCGACCCGGCGGTACATCGGCAGGGCGCCGAACAGGGTGATGAGGACCAGGACGAGGGTGGCGACCGGTGCAACCGCCCCGGCCGCGAGGGCGGCGATCCCGGGCTGGTAGCCGAGCGTGGAGAAGTAGTCCACGCCGGTGAGGCACATGACCTTCCACCACGGCTGGACGTGGTGCTGGCTGGTCGCCTCGCGCTCGTCCTCGTAGTACCCACCCGGGTCGGCCTTCTCGGCGTCCAGGAACCACGTCCGGAAACGCTCGCGGGTCATCGTCACGACCCCGAAGCGTAGACGGTTCAGCGAACAGCGGGCGCAGCCGCCAGGGGGCCGAGCGCCGTACCCCACAGGCGGTCGGAGAGGGCGAACACCTCGGGCGCGAGCGGTGCGAGTCTCGGTCCGGGCGCCACGGCGCGTGGCGTGTAACGCACGAGCGCTCCCGTCAGGTGCGGTCCGAGCTGCAGCTCGCCGTCCGCAGCGTCCACGTCCCGGGTGAGGCGCAAGCCGTCCGGCGTCCTGCGGACCAGGACGGACGTGGTCCGTCCGGGCCGGACGTGGGTGCTCAGGGTGTAGACCGAGCCGTAGCGTGCAGCGTCCGCCGCCTGGACGACGGTCTGCTCCAGGTCGGACGCCGGGATGCCCGGGTCGACGCCGCGCAGGACGAGGTCGTGCAAGCGGTCCAGCGGCAGGTCGGGCAGGCCCTTGCCGATCGTGCTGATCCCGCCGGAGAAGCGCGGGTTCAGCTCGTGCGGTCGGAAGCCGTCGGCGGTGAGCACGCCGTCGATCCCGAACGCGCCGCGGTATCCGTGCCGCTCGGCGAGGACGGCGCCGGCGCGGCGGGCGACGTCGCGCATCGCCTCCCGGTCCGTGGGTGCGGGGTCCCATCCGGTGGAGATCCCGGCGTACACGAACTTGGCCGAGTCCGGACGACGCAGCACGATCAGCTCGACCGGTCGCAGCGCCGCCACCCCGTCCGGCAGGACGATGCCGTGGATGCTGCACGGCACGCCCTCCAGGAACGGCATGAGACGGGCGCACCGCGCGTACGAGGCGAGCTGCTCGTACGCGGTCGTCGCCGTGGCGTCGTCGCGCACCCAGAACACGCGGTCGGCGCCGCCGTTCATGCCGTCGGAGGCGTCGGCGGACCACACCGTGCCGTGCCCCTGGTCGAGCCGGGCCGCCGCGGCGCGCAGCGTGTCGCGCTCGACCGGGAGGACGATCTCCTCGACGTGCGGCACGCCCGCGGCGGACCACAGGTCGAGGCTGAGGGTCTTGTCCTCCAGCGCGGTGTACGCCGGTGGCCGACCGCCCAGGGTGTCTCGCCCCTGGTAGGTCTCCAGGGTCACCGGCAGCAGGCACAGCGCGAGCGCCGTGCAGTCGGGGTCGAAGGCAGCGAGGGCGTCGAGCGCCTCCTGCGGCGGAGCGGCGACGAACTGCTGCCACACCCGGATCTCGTCCGCGATCGAGCGGATCGGCGCGCCCGGGCAGACCACGCAGCGGACGTCGTCGCCGGCGGGCAGGTCGCCGGTTCCGGTCCCGAGGGCCAGGACGAGGACGTCCGAGGCGCCGTTGCGGCGCAGCGCTTCGATGCGCCCGGTGGCTCCGGCCAGGACGCCGCAGACGATGACCACGCGACGCCCGGCGACGGCGCTCGCGGCGAGCTCCTGCAGGCGGTCGGTGATCTGCTCGGCGTCGGGCATGGCGCACACCGTAGCCGCGCGGCCGACCGGCGCCGGGGTGGACCGGCCGCGCGGCGCCGCCTACTTCTGCTCCGTCACCACGCCGGACGGCACCGGTGCGGCCGGAGCACCCTTCAGCTGCTGGTCGAACCACCCACCGAGCAGGTTCTGGCTGACGGAGAGCTGCGTGGCGCGCGAGATCGTGCCGGAGTCGCAGCCGAGCCCGAAGTAGGACGTGGAGTCGGCGAACCCGCAGTGGTACCCGCCGGTGATCGAGGCCCACCGCGCGGGTGCGGGCTTGGCGTCGTACATGCGCCGGGTGGTGCTCGGCGCGACGACGCCGTCGACGGATCCGACGACGAAGAGGGCCGGTGCGGTGATGCCGGCGGAGGCGGTCGTGGCCGAGGGGTTCGTCTCGGCGGCGGCCAGCGTCGCGACCGTCTCGAGCTCGGGGTGCCGGTCGGCGGCGAGCAGTGCGGCGCCGCCACCCATCGAGTGGCCGGACACGGCGTCCAGCGTGGGGCTGGCGTTGGGCTGGGTGGAGCGCGCCCAGGTGACCGCGCCCCACAGGTCGTCGGCGAACCGCCCGTGCTTCGGGAAGAATCCGGTCTCGCTGTCGGGCGCCACGACGACATAGCCGCGGGCGGCGAGGGCCCTCACCGTGGAGTCGTACCGGCCGGCGCCCTGCAGGAACCCGTGGCCGAAGGCGATCACCGGGTACGCGCCCGGCGCGCTGCCGGTCGGCTGCGCGAGGCGCGCGTTGAAGGAGCGGTCACCGACGCGGACGCTGACGGTGCTGATCGTGACGGGCAGAACGGCGACGGAGGCGCTCGTCGCCGGTCGCGCCGGAGTGGGGGAGGCGGCGGCCGTTCCGGCCGGAGTGGCGACTGCGGCGAGGAGCGCGACGACGGTGGCGCGCGTGCGGAGGCTCATGCGCTGACGCTAGCGGCGGCCAGGGGCAGCGACCAGACCTCAGACGCGCCCGTTCCTGGTCGGCAGGGCGCGGGTCAGCGCGGGCAACCTGCGCTCCAGGGCCAGCGGCAGCGAGCCGAACGCCGTCACCTGCACGGACTCACCGGCCTTCCGCGGCCGACGCCAGGTGCCGACCACCTGGCCGCGCTGCACGACCAGCGGTAGGAAGACGCCGTTGCCGCCCGGCACGACTCGCTCCAGGTCGTGCCCACCGAGCAGGGCGGACCGGTCGGTGTAACCGATGAGGATCTCGTCGAACGCAGGCAGCAGCATCGGCGCCGCCGTCGCGCGCCGGTGCTCGGCGTAGGCGTCCGGAAGGGCCGGGTCGAGGAGGTACTCCGTGCCGTCGATCGTCAATGACGCCAACACCTCTCGGACCTGCGGCAGCAGCGGCCGGACCTCGGAGACGAGCAGCTTGGTCCACCAGAGGAAGTCGCGCAGCGTCGCGGGGCCATGGCTGCGGAAGTAGCGGACCGCCCACTCGACGACTGCCTCCTCGCGTTCCAGCCGCCGCGGCTGCCGGATCCAGCGGTCGGTGCGGACGACCTCCTGCTGACCGCCGCGTACCGGACCCAGGCACACGACGTGCCGGTGGGCGAGCAGGCCGAGCAGGTGGACGCCACGCTGGCCCGTCGTGTCGACGCCGCCCTCCTCCCAGGCGGCCATCAGCTCCGCACGGGTCAGCCCGCAGCCGTCCAGTGCGGCCGTGGCGATCGACTCCGCGCGGCTCTGCACCGCCGGGGTGAGGCCGAGCTCTTCGTGCCGCCGCCTCGCCTGCCGCACCTGCCGCTCGCTGGTGAGCCCCAGCATCCAGCCGAGGTCGGGTGCGGCGACCAGGTGCAGCGTGCCGCGCATCGGCCACGAGCGGACCACCGTCCCGGCGTCGAGTGCCTCGTGCACCGGTGCGTACGACGACGCCCCGACCCGCAGCGCCACCGCCGTACGAGCAGCGCCGAGGTCCTGCGCCTGGGTGCAGCCCATCCAGGAGACGACATCGGCGACATGGGTCGCGGGCGGGACGAGACGTTGGGCGACGAGACGCATGCGGGCGACGTCGGCGAGGGTCGTCATGCGAGCGACGCTAGCGGCGAACGCGGACAGGAACGGTCCGCCTCAGCGCAGGTCGAGCCGCATCAGTACCCGTGGGAACCCGTTCAGCACCGAGTCGGTCGGTGCGGCGACCTCGAAGCCGGCGGCCTCGAAGAGCGCCCGGGTGCCGACGTACGCCATGGTCGGGTCGACCCGCTCTCCGCCGTTGTCGACCGGGTACGCCTCCAGCACGGGCGCGTCGTGGTCCCGGGCGAACGCGACGGCTCCGGCGACGAGGTGGTGGGAGATGCCCTGCTTGCGGTGGCCCGGGCGGACACGCACGCACCACACCGACCAGACCGCCTGGTCGTCCACGTGCGGGATCTTCCGGCTGGTGGCGAAGGTCGTCTCGCTGCGAGGTGCGACGGCCGCCCACCCGGCGACCTCGTCGCCGTCGTAGGCGAGCACGCCGGGCGCGGGCTTGCGCCGGCACAGCCCCTTCATGTACTCGCCGCGTGCGGTGCCCACCAGGGCGCGGTTCTCCTTGGCCGGGATGCGGTAGCTGAGGCACCAGCACACGTTGGCGTCGGGCCGCTTCGGTCCGAGCACGGCGGCGACGTCGGTGAACCTCGTGGCCGGTCGCACCTCGATCGCCACGACGGGCTCCTCAGACCCGCTCTGCGGTGCAGGTGAAGCCCTTCGCCCGCAGCCGGTCGACGAGAACGTCACCCAGCGCGGTCGCGGGCGTCAGCACGCCGCCGTTCATCCCGGCGGGCAGCGGGCAGCGGTCCCGCTCGAGCGCGAGGCACAGAGCGCTCTCGCCGAGCATGACGGCGGTGGCCGCGTACCCCGGATCACCCTGTGCCCCAACGATGCTGCGGTACTGCGAGCCGTCCGTCGTCGTCGTCCGGACCTCCATCCGGAAGAAGCCCTCGACCTGCGCCTTCTCGCTCGGGCCCTCGCCGGGGGAGGGCAGCAGCCGGTCGGTCACGGGACGAAGGAGCGGCACGTTGAGGGCGGCGAAGCCGGCGCCGAGGGCACCCGCGACGGCGTACGCGGTCGCACGACCCTTCGTCCCGTCGCCCGTACGCATGACCTCGCGGTAGCGGAAGCCCTTGCCGTACGCGTGGCCGAGCAGGGCGTTGCTCCGTCGGACGATCCGGGTGTTGAACATCGCCATGACGAAAGGCGCCGTCCAGGAACGGATCTCGTCGCTGTGGCGGACGGCGGCCGAGTCCTTCCACTCGCCCTTCGGCTCGGCGGCGCGGTCAGGGCTCAGGGCGAACTTGTCGAGCGCGACCGACCGGGCCGCCTTGTCGCCGCGGATCTCGTCCAGCTGCTGCCGCGCCGACGCGATCGTGCCGCCGCTGAACCCGCCCTTGAGCGTGGCGTACAGCGTGGTGTCGGTGAGCTCGCCGGCACCGTCGGCCTGCGCCTGCTTGGCCGCGAGCATGACCGCGAGGTCGGAGGGCACCGAGTCGAAGCCGCAGCTGTGCACGATCCGGGCGCCGGACGCCTCGGCGATCTCCTGCACGCGGTCGATCGACTTGCGGACGAAGAGCACCTCACCGGTCAGGTCGACGTAGTCGGTGCCGGTCCGGGCGCACGCCTCGACCAGCGGCAGACCGTACGACGCGTACGGGCCGACGGTCGTGATGACGACCTGGGTGCGCTCGGCCAGCGCCGCGAGGGAGGCCGTGTCGGTGGCGTCCGCGACGATCAGCTCCCAGTCGGCTGCGTTCGCGCCGAGCTCGGTGCGGACCTTCTCCAGCCGCTCGCGGCTCCGTCCGGCCAGGCCGATCCGGGTCCCCTCCGGAGCGGCTGCGGCGAGATGGCGGGCGGTCAGCCGTCCGACGAAGCCGGTCGCGCCGTACAGCACGACATGCAGGTCACGGGTGGGGCGGGAAGCGCTGGCGGGACTCATGGCACCCACCGTAGGACGACCACCTCTTGCAGGTCCGAGGCGGAGGGGTATGGGGTGGGCACATGACCTCGACTGATGAGCGGACGATCGTGGTGGTGGGTGGCGGCCTGGCGGGCGCCAAGGCGGTGGAGGCGTTGCGCGAGCAGGGTTTCGACGGGTCGCTGGTGCTGCTCGCCGCAGAGGACCGGCTGCCGTACGAGCGACCACCGCTGTCCAAGGAGTACCTGCAGACCGGCGAGGGCCTGGACGACACGACGGTCCACCCGCGGGAGTGGTACGACGAGCAGCGGATCGACCTGCGGCTCGGTCAGCGCGCGACCGGGTTCGACCCGGCCGCGCGGACGGTGACGACCTCCGCCGGCGAGCATCTCGCCTACGACGTCCTGCTGCTCGCGACCGGTGCCCAGCCGCGAACCCTGGACCTGCCGGGGGCGGATCTCGACGGCGTGCTGACGCTGCGCACCGTCGCCGACAGCGACCGGCTCCGGGCCGCCTTCACCGAGGACGCGCGGGTGGTCGTCGTCGGGGGCGGCTGGATCGGTCTGGAGACCGCGGCAGCCGCCCGGACGGCCGGGGCGTCGGTCACGGTGCTGGAGTCGTTGGAGCTCCCGCTGCTGCGGGTCCTCGGGCCGAGGATGGCGACGATGTTCGCGCAGCTGCACCGGGAGCACGGGGTGGACCTGCGCACCGAGACCGAGGTCGAGGGCTTCGAGGGCGACGGGAGCGTGACCGGCGTCCGGCTGCGCTCCGGCGAGGTGCTGCCTGCCGACGTCGTCGTCGTGGGCGTCGGCGCGGCCCCGGACGTCGAGCTCGCCGAGGCCGCCGGGCTGCGGATCGACAACGG
This sequence comes from Luteipulveratus flavus, assembly GCF_029439465.1. Lineage (GTDB taxonomy): Bacteria > Actinomycetota > Actinomycetes > Actinomycetales > Dermatophilaceae > Luteipulveratus > Luteipulveratus flavus. Next base: position 15,693 of record NZ_JAROAV010000010.1, read on the forward strand.
CGTCGTGACCGACGCGCACGGGCAGACCAGTGACGAGCACGTCTACGCCGTCGGAGACGTCGCGCAGTACCCGGATGCGTTGTCCGGCAAGCACATTCGCGTCGAGCACTGGGCCAACGCACTCAACCACCCGGCCGCGGTGGCGAGCGGGATGCTCGGCAAGGACGCGACGTACGACGACCTCCCGTACTTCTTCACCGACCAGTACGACCTCGGGATGGAGTACGTCGGTCTCGGCGAGGCCTCCGACGACGTCGTGGTCCGCGGCGACCTCGACAAGCGCGAGCTGATCGCGTTCTGGGTCCGAGACGGTCGGGTGCGCGCCGGGATGAACGTGAACGTGTGGGACGTGGTCGATGACGTCAAGGCGCTGATCCGGTCCGAGAAGCCGGTCGACCTGCAGCGCCTCGCCGACCCCGACGTGCCGCTGACCTCCGTCTAGCCACCCACCCACCCCGCCGGTCGACTGGGGGCGGCCACCCATCCCGCCGGTCAAGTTAGGGGCGGCCACCCATCCGCCGGTCGAGTAGGGGCGAACGAAGTGATGCCCCTTATCGAGACCAGCCGAGCGCGGTCGCGGAGTCTCGATAAGGGCTCGCCTCCTCGACCGGTGACGCAGCAGGGTGGGGACATGACGTCGTACGAGGAGCTGGTCGCCGAGGCGGCCACCGTGGACGTCAGCGGATGGGACTTCTCCTGGCTGGACGGGCGGGCGAGCGAGGAGCGGCCCTCCTGGGGCTACCAGCGACTGCTGCGCCGTCGGTTCGCCTCGGCGCGGTCGGCGCTCGACCTGCAGACCGGCGGCGCCGAGGTCGTGGCCGGTGCAGGGCCACTGCCTGCGCGGTTCGTCGCCACCGAGTCGTGGGCGCCGAACCTCGCCGTGGCGCGGCGTGCCCTCGGACCGCTGGGTGGTCAGGTCGTCCTGGCGCCGGACGAGGGCCCGCTGCCGCTGGCGGACGCCTCGTTCGACCTGGTGACGACACGGCACCCGGTCGTGACCCCATGGGCGGAGGCGGCGCGGGTGCTCGCGCCGGGCGGCACGTTCTTCTCCCAGCAGGTCGGGCCGGACAGCGCCCGCGAGCTCAGTGAATGGTTCCTCGGCCCGTGGCCTCCCGGTCCGCAGGCTCGTGACCCGGAGGTGGCACGGGCACGTGCCACCGGGGCCGGTCTCGACGTGCTCGACCTGCGGCTGGAGCGGTTGCGGATGGAGCTGCTGGACATCGGCGCCGTCGTCTACATCCTGCGCAAGTGTCCGTGGTGGGTCCCCGAGTTCTCGGTGGAGCGGTACGGGGACCGGCTGCGCGCGCTGCACGACCTCATCGAGGTGGACGGTGCGTTCGTTGCGCACTCGACGCGGTTCCTGATCGAGGCCCGCAGGCGGTGAGTCTCCCGGCGGCTCACCAGGTTTCGACACGGGCTCCGCTAGCGCTCCGCCCGGCTCAACCAGCGATGGGCGGCTCGACCAGCGGTGGCCGGCTCGCCCGGCTCAACCAGCGGTGGCCGGCTCGCCCGGCTCGACCAGCGGTGGCCGGCTCGCCCAGCCTCGGGTGGCCCGAGCCCGAACCCTCCCTGGCGAAAGTTGGCGAGGTGCACACCCATGGATGTGCACCTCGCCAACTTCTGCCGGGGGGAGAGCGTCAGAGGTGGTTGACGGCCTCGGTCAGGACGCCGCGCAGCTTCTGCTCGATCTCGTCGAACTCGGGCTGGCCGATGATCAGCGGCGGCGCGAGCTGGACGACGGGGTCGCCACGGTCGTCGGCGCGGCAGTAGATGCCGGCGTCGAACAGCGCCTTGGACAGGAAGCCGCGCAGCATGCGCTCGGCCTCGTCGTCGTTGAACGTCTCGCGGGTCTCCTTGTCCTTCACCAGCTCGATGCCATAGAAGTACCCCTCGCCGCGGACGTCGCCGACGATCGGCAGGTCCTTCAGCTTCTCCAGCGTGGCGCGGAACGCGGGGGCGTTCTCCTTGACGCGGTCGTTGAGACCCTCACGCTCGAAGATGTCCAGGTTGGCCATCGCGACGGCGGCCGACACGGGGTGCCCGCCGAAGGTGTAGCCGTGCGGGAACGAGGTCGTCCCCTTCTTGTACGGCTCGAACAGCCGGTCGCTGGCGATCATCGCGCCGATGGGGGAGTAGCCCGAGGTCAGGCCCTTGGCGCAGGTGATGATGTCGGGGACGTAGCCGAAGTCGTCGCACGCGAACATCGAGCCGATCCGGCCGAACGCGCAGATGACCTCGTCCGAGACCAGCAGCACGTCGTACTCGTCGCAGATCTCGCGGACCCGCTCGAAGTACCCGGGCGGCGGCGGGAAGCAGCCACCGGCGTTCTGCACCGGCTCCAGGAAGACGGCCGCGACGGTGTCCGGGCCCTCGAACTCGATGGCCTCGGCGATGCGGTCGGCGGCCCACCGGCCGAACGCCTTCGGGTCGTCGCGCAGCTCGGGCTGGGCGCGGTAGATGTTGGTGTTCGGCACCTTGAACGCACCCGGCACCAGCGGCTCGAACATCTCCTTCAGCGGCGGCAGGCCGGTGATGGACAGCGCGCCCTGCGGGGTGCCGTGGTAGGCGATGGACCGGCTGATGACCTTGTGCTTGCCCGGCTTGCCGGTGAGCTTGAAGTACTGCTTGGCCAGTTTCCAGGCGGACTCGACGGCCTCGCCGCCACCGGTGGTGAAGAAGACCCGGTTGAGGTCGCCGGGTGCGTACGCCGCGAGCCGCTCGGACAGGTCGATCGCGTGCGGGTGGGCGTAGGACCAGATCGGGAAGAACGCCAGGTCGCGCGCCTGCTTGGCGGCCGCCTCGGCGAGCTCCTCGCGGCCGTGGCCCGCCTGCACCACGAACAGGCCGGACAGCCCGTCGAGGTACTTGTTGCCCTCGGCGTCCCAGATGTGGGCGCCCTCGCCCTTGACGATGATCGGCATCCGGCCGCCGCCACCGCCCGTGGACGTCGGCTCGTAGACCGAGTGGCGGCTGAAGTGGCCCCACAGGTGGTCGCGGGCGGCGTCGTACCGGTCGGTGCCGCGCGGCGTCCGGCCCGCCCCGGTCTCGTGGGCGGTCGTGGTCTCGGGTGTCGTGGTCATCTCGTTCCCCAGTCGTAGCGTTGCTTGTTGAGCCTGAGATAGGTGAAGGTCTCGGTCGTGTGCACTCCGGGAACCGCGCGCACGCGCCGTTGCAGGAGTTCGAGCAGGTGGTCGTCGTCCTCGCAGACGACCTCCACCAGCAGGTCGTAGCGACCCGCGGTCGTGACGACGTAGGAGATCTCCTCGATCTCGCTGAGCCGGTCGGCGACCGGCTGGCTGTCGCCCGTGGTCGAGACGCCGATCAGTGCCTGCCGCTCGAAGCCGACCTGGGCCGGGTCGGTGACCGCGACGATCTGCAGGACCTCCGACTCCAGAAGTCGCTGCACGCGCTGGCGGACGGCCGCCTCGGACAGCCCGACCTCGCGTGCGATCGTCGCGTACGGCGCTCGCCCGTCCTGCTGCAGCAGCCGGATGATGGCCTTGGACGTGTCGTCCAGGGCTGCACGCGGCGTGGTGCGGGTTGACTCGGTCACCACGTCAGTCTGCCGTCCGATCCGTGGTGAATCAAGTGTCTCCCGACGGAATCCATCGTGGCGGAACGGTGGGCCCTATGCTGGGCACGGTGTGCGCACGACGATGTGCGCGCGCTGGTAGGAGCCAACGAAAGGTGTCACCGGTGGCACTGAGTGCCTTTGATCTCTACTCGATCGGGATCGGTCCGTCGTCCTCGCACACGGTCGGCCCGATGCGCGCCGCCAAGATGTTCGTCGACGGGCTGAAGGCCGACGGCGAGCTCGCCCGCGTCGCCCGGGTGCACAGCGAGCTGTTCGGCTCGCTCGGTGCGACCGGCCACGGCCACGGGTCGGACAAGGCCGTCGTCCTCGGGCTGGAGGGTGAGGCGCCCGAGAGCGTCGACACCGACACCGCCGACGCGCGGGTCGCCGACACCCGCGCTCGCCACCGGCTGCTGCTCGGGGGTACGCACGAGGTCGCCTTCCACCCGGACGAGGACCTGGTCATGCACCGGCGCAAGTCGCTGCCGGCGCACCCCAACGGGATGACCTTCCACGCGTACGACGTCTCCGGCGCGCTGGTGCGTGAGCACAGCTACTACTCCGTCGGCGGGGGCTTCGTCGTCGACGAGTCCGCCACCGGCGCCGACCGGGTCGTGCAGGACGACACCCGGCTGCCCCTGCCGTTCTCGACCGGCGAGCAGCTGCTGGAGATCTGCGCCCGCGAGCAGATGTCGGTCAGCGAGGTGATGCTCGCCAACGAGCGGGTCTGGCGCAGCGAGAACGAGATCCGCGAGGGACTGCTGCACCTGTGGTCGGTGATGGCCGAGTGCGTGCAGAACGGCTTCGGCCGGGAGGGCACGCTGCCCGGTGGCCTGAAGGTGCCGCGCCGCGCGCCCGGCCTGTACCGCGACCTCACCCAGGGCCCGCTCAAGGACGACCCGCTGCGGGTCATGGACTGGGTCAACCTGTACGCGCTCGCGGTCAACGAGGAGAACGCCTCCGGCGGCCGTGTGGTGACCGCACCGACCAACGGCGCAGCGGGCATCATCCCCGCGGTCCTGCACTACTACGTCCACTTCGTCGAGGGCGCGAACGACGACGGCATCGTCCGCTTCCTGCTGACCGCCGCGGCGATCGGCATCCTGTTCAAGGAGAACGCCTCGATCTCCGGTGCCGAGGTCGGCTGCCAGGGCGAGGTCGGGTCGGCCTGCGCGATGGCGTCCGGCGCGCTGTGCGAGGTGCTGGGCGGGACCCCGACCCAGGTCGAGAACGCCGCCGAGATCGGTATCGAGCACAACCTCGGCCTGACCTGCGACCCGGTCGGCGGGCTCGTCCAGATCCCGTGCATCGAGCGCAACGCGATCGCCAGCGTCAAGGCCATCAACGCCGCCCGCCTCTCGCTCAACGGGACCGGCGTGCACACCGTCAGCCTGGACAAGGCCATCAAGACCATGCGCGACACCGGTCGCGACATGTCCATCAAGTACAAGGAGACCGCGCGAGGCGGTCTCGCCGTCAACGTCATCGAGTGCTGACCGACTCCGAGAACGATCGAGTGCCAAGGAGAGCCCTGCAGTGAGCAGTCCCCGTGAGCTGAAGAACTTCATCGGCGGTGCGTACGTCGCGGCCGAGACCGACCAGACCACCGACATCGTCGACCCCTCGACCGCGCAGGTCGTCGCGAAGGCGCCGGTGAGCACCCAGGCCGACATCGACTCCGCGTACGGCGCGGCCGACAAGGCGTTCGCCGAGTGGGGGCAGACGACGCCGGGCGAGCGGCAGGAGGCGCTGCTGAAGTTCGCCGACGCGCTGGAGCAGCGCTCGGACGACCTCATCAGGCTGGAGGCCGAGAACACCGGCAAGCCGCACGCCCTCACCGCGTCCGAGGAGGTGCCGGTCATGATCGACCAGCTGCGCTTCTTCGCCGGCGCCGCGCGGGTGCTGGAGGGCCGGGCCTCCGCGGAGTACATGAAGGGCCACACCTCGTGGATCCGCCGTGAGCCCATCGGCGTCATCGGCCAGGTCACGCCGTGGAACTACCCGATGATGATGGCGATGTGGAAGATCGCCCCGGCCCTGGCCGCCGGCAACGCGGTCGTCCTCAAGCCCTCGGACACCACCCCCGAGACCACGCTGCTGATGGCCGAGATCGCCTCGCAGTTCCTGCCCGCCGGCACGTTCAACGTGGTCGTCGGCGACCGCGACACCGGCCGCATGCTCGTCGAGCACAAGACGCCGGCCATGGTCGCGATCACCGGCTCGGTGCGCGCCGGCATGCAGGTGGCCGAGGCGGCCGCCAAGGACGTCAAGCGCGTGCACCTCGAGCTCGGTGGCAAGGCACCGGTCATCGTCTTCGACGACGCCGACATCGAGGCCGCGGTCGAGGGCATCGCCGTCGCCGGCTACTTCAACGCCGGCCAGGACTGCACCGCGGCCACCCGCGTCCTCGCGGCCCCCGGCATCCACGACGACTTCGTCGCGGCCCTGGCCGAGTACGCCAAGAAGGACGCCAAGGTCGGCATGCCGGACGACGACGACGCGCTGCTCGGCCCGGTCAACAACGAGAACCAGCTCGCCCACGTCAGCGGCTTCCTGGACCGGCTGCCCTCGCACGCCACGGTGTCCGCGGGCGGCAACCGGGTCAGCGGGCTCGGCGACGGCTTCTTCCTGGAGCCGACGGTCGTCTCCGGTTTGAACCAGGACGACGAGGCGGTCCAGGACGAGATCTTCGGCCCGGTCATCACCGTCCAGCGCTTCGACGACGAGGCCAAGGCGATCGCCTGGGCCAACGGCGTCGAGTACGGTCTCGCCTCCTCGGTCTGGACCAAGGACTTCGGCCGGGCGATGCGCGTCTCGAAGGCGCTGGACTTCGGCTGCGTCTGGATCAACGCGCACATCCCGCTGGTCGCCGAGATGCCGCACGGCGGCTTCAAGCACAGCGGCTACGGCAAGGACCTGTCCATGTACGGCTTCGAGGACTACACGCGCATCAAGCACGTGATGGCCAACATCGAGAGCTGACAAGGCTGTTCGGCGTCAGGAGGCCCGTACGCGAGAGCGCGTGCGGGCCTCCTGCGCATCACCCTAGGGATCAGCAGGGGCCGGAGTCGTGCTCGTACTCGTAGGACATCGCGCGGGTCATCGGCCCGACGATGCCGTCGACGCCGGTGCCGTGGCACGCGCCGTGGCTCCTCTGCTCGGCAAAAACGGCGCGGCGGGTGGCCGGCCCGAACGAGCCGTCCACCGCGACGCCGGACGCCGGGTTGCGCGAGAGCCAGATCTGCGCCGCTCGGACGGCGTCACCCTTCGACCCGTACTGCACGGTCTGGCGGACGAACAGGCGGTAGAAGTCGGCGCGCGTCAGGCTGCCGGTGACCGCGAGGCCCTCGGCCCGCTGGAACGTCTCGACCGCACCCTTGGTCCGGTAGCCGAAGCTGCCGTCGACGGTCAGCGTGGGCGTCCAGCGACGCAGCAGCAGCTGGGTCATCGCCACCGGCCGGTACTGGCCCAGGTTCGGGTCGTCGACCCGGCCCAGCGACATGGTCGCCATCCGGAACGCCGTCGGGACGGCGGTCGCCGTGAGGCGTGCGCCGACGGGTACGGGTGGTGCGGGGTCGGCGTGGGCGCTGCTGAGGGCTCCGCCTCCGGCCACGAGAGTGGTAGCAGTGACGACCGCGACGGCGGCCTTACCGGCGTACATGCGAATGCTCATGAGATGGACCTCCCCGTCCGTTCCACCGGGCTGTCTGCCCGGTGGCCTGAGCGGACCGGATTCCCCGTCCGGCCCATGGGGAGGACGCCCAGGTGGTGGTGAGGGTTGCTGCGCCGACCCAGCGCCGACCCAGCGCCGGTGCACCGGTCGCCGGTCGCTCGGCTGCTGTCGGGGCGCCGCGCGGCAGGTGAGACCCTGTGCCCATGGGTGAGACAACGACGTCGGTCCTGGACCGGGTGAAGAAGCAGCTGTTCATCGCGGGTGAGTGGCGCGATGCCGAGGGCGGCAAGACCCTGGAGGTCGACAACCCCGCGACCGGTGAGGCCCTCGCGCACGTCGCGGACGCCACGGCCGCCGACGGTGAGGCGGCGCTCGCGGCCGCTGCGGCCGCGCAGGCCGACTGGGCGAGGACGCCGCCGCGCGACCGGGGAGAGCTGCTGCGGTCCGCGTACGAGAAGCTCGTCGAGCGGACCGAGGACCTCGCCACCCTCATGACCCTGGAGATGGGCAAGCCGCTGGCGGAGTCGCGCGGTGAGGTCACGTACGGCAGTGAGTTCTTCCGCTGGTTCTCCGAGGAGGCCGTACGCATCTCCGGGCGCTGGTCGACCGCCCCGAACGGCGCGACCCGCCTGGTGACGATGAAGCAGCCGGTCGGCCCGACGCTGATGATCACGCCGTGGAACTTCCCGCTGGCCATGGGGACCCGCAAGATCGGTCCGGCGATCGCGGCCGGCTGCACCATGGTGGTCAAGCCGGCGGCGGAGACCCCGCTCACCATGCTGCTGCTCGCGCAGATCCTCGAGGAGGTCGGCCTGCCGAAGGGCGTCCTCAACGTCATCACGACGTCCGACTCCGGCGGCGTGATGGAGCCGCTGATCCGCGACCCGCGGACCCGCAAGCTGACCTTCACCGGGTCCACCGGGGTGGGGCAGAAGCTCGTCGAGCAGTCGGCGGAGCAGCTGCTGCGCGTGTCGATGGAGCTCGGCGGCAACGCCCCGTTCATCGTGTTCGACGACGCCGACCTGGACGCCGCCGTCGAGGGCGCGATGCTGGCCAAGATGCGCAACATCGGCGAGGCCTGCACCGCGGCCAACCGCTTCCTGGTCCACGCCGACGTGGCCGACGAGTTCGCCTCGCGGATGGCCGAGAAGATGGGCGCGCTCACCGTCGGCGACGGCATGGACGACGACACCAAGGTCGGTCCGCTCATCAACGCCAAGGCCGTCGACAAGGTGACCGCGCTGGTCGACGACGCCACGGGCCGCGGCGCCAAGGTCGTCACCGGCGGCTCGACCGTGGGGGAGCGCGGCTACTTCTACGCCCCGACCGTCATCACCGGCGTCCCCGGCGACGCCGACATGGCGCGCGAGGAGATCTTCGGCCCGGTGGCCGGCATCCAGACGTTCACCGACGAGGCGGACGCGATCGCCCGCGCGAACGCCACCGAGTTCGGTCTGGTCGCCTACTTCTTCACCCGTGACTTCGGGCGGGCCATCCGGGTGAGCGAGGCGCTGGAGTACGGCATGGTCGGCGTCAACCAGGGCATCGTGTCCAACCCGGCCGCCCCGTTCGGCGGCGTCAAGGCGTCCGGCTTCGGCCGTGAGGGCGGCTTCGAGGGCATCGAGGAGTACCTCGAGACCAAGTACGTCGGCCTGGCCCTGTAAGGCCCCCGCCCGGTCCGGCCGCTCGCGCCGGACCGGGCGAACCACCCCTGTGGACAACGGAATCCGGCTCCACGCGATCCGTCCTAACGTTCGACGGGTCGAAAGGGGACGGCCGTGAGGTACGACGTACGCACCGCGCAGCTGCGCGGGGAGAGCAGGTCGCTGGGCACGTCGGGAGCGAGCCTGTCGACGACTCCGACCGATCTGGCCGCCGCCCTGCGCGCGCTCGGAGCGGCGAGCGGCTCGCCCGACATCGCCTCGCTGGCCGACGACCTCGCCCGCGGCTGGGGCCGCGCCACGGCCGGGATGCTCGGTGAGGTGCACGCGCTCACCCGGGGCCTGGCCGGCTCGGCCACGGCGTACGACGACGCCGAGCGCGGGCTGCAGGCCGAGAGCGGCGGGTCGTGAGCCGGCCCGTTCCCGGCTCGCCCGACGACCTGCTCACCCAGACCCGCGCCATCCGGCGGCAGGCGACGTACCTGCGGACGCACTCGCGCGCGGTGTCGACCACGGTCGCCGGGCACGTCAGCACCTGGCAGGGCACCGCCTCGATCGGGTACGCGACCCGGGCCGGGCAGCACCGCCGGACGGCGACGGCCGGTGCCGCAGCCCTGGACGGCGTGTCCGCCGGCGCGGAGCGGTTCGCCCGTGACCTGGTGCGGCTGCAGCGGGAGGCATCCACCCACCTGAGCAGCCGTGACCGGCTGGCGGCCGAGCTGCTGCCGATGCTCGCCGAGCGCCGCCACCCGCAGCTGCTGACGCCGTCCGAGCTGTCGTCCCTGACCGCCGACATCACCCACCACCGCCGGCTGATCCAGCGCGAGGACGCTGCCGTCGAGCGGCTCGTCGGTGAGTACAAGCGCATCAAGGCACGGCTGTACGGCGAGATCGTCCGGCTGCTCCCCTCCGACGTCCGGCCCGGCTTCGTGCGGTCCATCGACTACAGGGAGGTCATGCACGACGCGAAGGCCGTCGGGACCGGCTACAACGGCATCGCGTACCTGCGCTCGCTGCCGCCGGTCGCGCGGTCCGCCACCGTCGGTGAGCTGATCCGGACCGCCACGACGTCGGCGGCGCGCCTCCACGCGCTGCAGGGCGGCGTGCTCGTCACGGCCACCAGGACGCCGGGCACACGCCGGGTTCTCGCGACGGCGTTCGGCAGGCAGGTCGCCCGTCGGGCGGGTCCGATCGGGGTGGCGCTCACCATCACCGACGCGGCCCACGACGTCCGGGACGGCGGCGGGTACGACGGCGCACGGGGCACGGCCACCCGCGCCGCCGGAGGCGTGGCGATGGTCGGCGGCGCCCTCGTGCTGGTCCCTGCCACAGCGCCGGTGGGTGGCGCGATCCTGGTCGGGTACTCCGCCTGGACTCTCGGCAACCTCGCGTACGACCACCGGCACGCGATCGGCCGCACCGTGAGCGGCTGGTTCGGGCGCGACCGGACACCGCCGACCCGACCGCCCGAGCGAAGGGCGTCGACCTCCGCACCGCGGTGTGACCCTCGACCGGCCCGGGACAACCTGACGCGGTTCGTCCGCGGCCAGCAGGGTCCCGGGCGGCCGGTGCCCGTGGCGACCCACCCGCTGGTCCACGTCCAGCGGGCCGGTGCGCGATGACCGCCGTCGAAACGCTCGCGGTACGGCCCGGTCACGAGCGGCGCGTACCCGCGGAGCCGATGCCGCTGGCCAGGCTCACCGACGAGGAGCTGGTGCTGCTCGGCAGCGAGCACCCCGCAGTGGTGCTGCCGCACTACGAGGAGCTGTCCGAGGCCGCGCAGGCCGTCGCCGTCCGGACTGCTCACCGGTCGTTGCTCGCCCACGGCGCCGAGCCCGGTGCCGACGGGCGCAGCGTGCTCGTGCCGCAGGAGGTGTCCGACCTGCTGGACGTCCGTCACGGCGCCGAGTGGGTGCTGGTCGTGCGGCGGTGCCACAACGTCGAGCGGGACGGTGCCACGGTGTCCGAGGTGACCACCACCTACGCGCACGCCGTGGACGACTTCGCGCTGCTGGAGCAGGTGGGCGACGACGGGGTGCACGAGTTCCACGGCCTTGAGCGACGAGGTCTCGCCGGTGCGCTGCAGCACCGCCTGACGGCCTCGGGCGTGTGCGAGGGTCGGGGCGACCCCGTCCGGCTCGACCTGGAGGCCGTCGCCCACGGGCACGGCGACGTGGGCCTGGACCGGCTCGGTCCGATCGTCGTGCAGATCGACGCGACGGTCTGGCGCCGGGGTCCCCAGGCGGCGCCGGTGCTGCTCGGGGTGATGCTCGGAGCCGAGGGCTCGTGGGCCACGCGCGCCGCGTTCGGTGAGCGAGGACCCGTCGTACTCGAGCCGATCGGCGTCGGCGACGTCGGCGGCCTGGTCGCGGGCCTGCTCACCACGGTGGTGAGGAGCCATCGGCCGTGAGCGCGGCCGCGCCGGACACAATGGGTCGGTGACGACGCCACGCACGATCGCTCTTCTCGGCTCGACCGGGTCCATCGGGACCCAGAGCATCCAGATCGCCCGAGCCAACCCCGACCGGTTCAGGATCACCGCCATCGCGGCGGGAGGTCGTGACCCGGGCCTCGTCGCCGAGCAGGCCGTGAGCCTGGGTGTCGAGCTCGTAGGGGTGGCGTACGGCGACGAGGCCGAGCTGCGGACCCGGCTGGAGGACGGTGCGCGCGCGGCCGGGCGCCCGTCGTACCGCCCGGAGATCCTGGTGGGCGACGACGCGGCAACCACCGTCGGGGGAAGCGGAGCGGACGTGGTCCTCAACGGCATCACCGGCTCGATCGGTCTGCGTCCCACGATCGCGGCGCTGCAGGCGGGTTCGACCCTGGCGCTCGCCAACAAGGAGTCGCTCATCGTCGGCGGCCCCGTGGTGAAGGGCCTGGCGGCGCCGGACCAGATCGTTCCGGTCGACAGCGAGCACAGCGCCATCGCCCAGTGCCTGCGCGCCGGGAGCCAGGAGGAGGTGCGCAAGCTCGTGCTGACCGCGAGCGGTGGACCGTTCCGCGGCCTCGCCGAGGACGACCTGAAGAAGGTCACGCCGGCCGAGGCGTTGGCCCACCCCAACTTCGCGATGGGCAAGGTCATCACCACCAACTCCGCCACCCTGGTCAACAAGGGGTTGGAGGTCATCGAGGCGCACCTGCTGTTCGACGTGCCGTTCGAGGCGATCGACGTCGTCGTCCACCCCCAGCAGTACATCCACTCGATGGTCGAGTTCGTCGACGGCGCCGTGGTCGCCCAGCTCGGCCTGCCGACGATGCTCGTCCCGATCGCCCTCGGGATGGGCTGGCCGGACCGGGTGCCGGACGCCGAGACCCCGATCGACTGGTCGAAGGCGTCCGACTGGCGGTTCGAGCCGCTGGACGACGACGCGTTCCCCGCCGTCGCGCTCGCCCGTCAGGTCGGCATCGCGGGCTCGACGTACCCGGCCGTCTACAACGCCGCGAACGAGGAATGCGTCGAGGCGTTCCACGGCGGCGCGATCGCGTTCGTCGACATCATCCCGACCGTCTCCCGGGTCGTCGCCGACCACGAGCCCGACACCGGGGCGTTGAGCGTCGAGCAGGTCCTGGCGGCCGAGACGTGGGCCCGAAAGCACACCCACGAGGTCCTCGCTCGGCGATGACGTCCCGTCGTGTGCGCCCGGGCGGTCGGCCCGTGAGACCCTGGAGGACGTGATGTTCCTCCTCGGGGTCGTGCTCGTCCTGATCGGTGTGGCGCTGTCCATCGCGCTGCACGAGATCGGCCACCTGGTGCCGGCCAAGAAGTCCGGCGTCAAGGTCACGCAGTACATGGTCGGGTTCGGTCCGACCGTGTGGTCCCGCCGTCGCGGCGAGACCGAGTACGGCGTCAAGGCCATCCCGCTGGGCGGCTACATCCGGATGATCGGCATGCTGCCGCCGCGCCGGGAGGACGCTCCGGGCACGCTGCGGGCGACGTCCACCGGACGCATGAGCCAGATGGCCGACGCCGCGCGCGCGGACTCCTTCGACCAGATCGAGCCGGGCGACGAGAACCGCGTCTTCTACAAGCTGCCGGTCCACCGCAAGGTGATCATCATGCTCGGTGGCCCGTTCATGAACCTGGTGATCGCGGCCGTGCTGCTGGTCGTGATCGCCTGCGGCGTCGGGCTGCCGAAGCAGACGAGCGCGAGCATCGCCCAGGTCAACGAGTGTCTGCCGGTGTCCGTCGCGGACAGCCAGAAGGCCACCTGCAGCGACGCCGACCGGTCACCGGCCTGGAAGGCGGGCCTGAAGCCGGGCGACGTCGTGGTCTCCGTCGCCGGCGTCCCGGTGACGACCACGCTGCAGACGACCCAGCAGATCCGCAGGAACGCCGACCGCGCGATCCCCGTCGTGGTGAAGCGCGGTGGCCAGCAGCAGACGATCACGGTGACCCCGGCGCGGCGCACGATGCCGAAGGTCGACAAGGACGGCCAGGAAGTCCTCACGATGGGCGGTCAGACGGTCACCGAGGACGTCGGCGTGATCGGCACCTCCATCGGCGCCACGTACCGGACCGAGCGTGCTCCGCTGACCGAGGCGCCGGGCATCATCGGCGACGGCCTGGTCAAGACGTCATCGGTGTTCCTGCGCATCCCCCAGAAGATGGTCGGCGTGTTCAACGCGGCCTTCGGCGACGGCAAGCGCGACACGAACGGCCCCATCTCCGTGGTGGGCGTGGGCCGGGTCGCCGGGGAGGCCGCGAACACCCGCGACATCGGTTTCGGCGACAAGATCGTCTTCCTCCTCGGGCTGGTCGCCTCCCTGAACCTCGCGCTGTTCGTCTTCAACCTGATCCCGCTCCTGCCGCTGGACGGCGGTCACGTGGCCGGCGCGCTCTGGGAGGGCGTCAAGCGCGGGTTCGCGCGCGTCCGCGGCGTCGAGGGTCCGGTGTACGCCGACGTCACCAAGGCACTGCCCGTCGCGTACACCGTCTCGATGGTGCTCATCGTCATGTCGGTGCTGCTGATCTACGCCGACATCGTCAACCCCATCAAGCTGGGCAACTGATGGCGACGATCCCCGCGACGTCGGCGTACGTCGTCCCTCCCGCCCTGCGCCCCGGCTCCCGCGTCGCGGTCATGGCGTTCAGCGGCCGGATCGTCCAGGACCAGCTCGAGAAGGGCCTGGCCGTCCTCCGCGGCTGGGACCTCGAGCCCGTCGTGCTGGAGTCCGCGCGATCGGTCCACCCCACCCTGGGCTACCTCGGCGGCACCGACGAGCTGCGAGCGCGCGACCTGGAAGCGGCCCTGACGGACCCCGCGTACGACGCGGTGCTGCTCGGGCGGGGCGGCTACGGCGCCCAGCGGGCCCTGGACCTGGTGGACTGGTCCGCGGTCGCGGCAGCCGGTCCTCGTCCGCGGCACGTCGTCGGCTTCTCCGACGCGACCGCCCTGCAGGAGGCGCTCCTGCACCACCTGGGCTGGACCTCGCTCTACGGCCCGATGGTCGCCACCTGGTACTTCGAGCAGGAGCGCGCCCAGCAGAGCCTGCGGCAGCTGCTGCTCGCCCCGGACGATGTCACCGGGATCGACCTGCCCGATGCCGTCCCGCTCGTCGACGGCACCGCCCAGGGCGTCGTCCTCGGCGGCTGCGCGACGCTGCTGTCCAGCTCGATCGGGACGGCGACGTCGGTGCCGGCCCGCGACGCCATCCTGTTCCTGGAGGACGTCGACGAGGACCCGTTCCGGCTGGACCGCGTCTTCACCCAGCTGCGCCGCTCGGGCTACCTCGACGGCGTCCGCGGCGTGCTGACGGGCACCTTCGACGGCTGCGGCGAGCCCGAGGCCGTCCGCGAGGTGCTGCGCGACCGGTTCGGCGACCTCGGCGTCCCCGTCCTGACGGGCGCCGACATCGGTCACGGCGTCGCGCTGCAGACACTGCCGATCGGCCGCCCGGCCCGTCTGGACACCTACACCCGCCGCCTCGACCTGCTCTGAGTCAGCGCGGGCCCCACCGGTCCAGCATCCCCACAAAGGCCAGTTCGGCGTCCGTGCGGGCGCGCGTCGTGGGTTGCCGTTCGGCGCCGATCCGGTCCGCCGCCCGGCCCAGCTGTTCCTCCACCCAGGCGACGACACTGGGTTCGACGACGCCGTGGCCGAGCTCGCGGGTGACGGCCTTGGCCTCGACCAGCCTGTGCACCGCCTCCTGGACGGACGGTGGTGGCGGGGCCTGCTCGAAGAGCTCCTGCAGGTTCATGGGCGGGCTGCACCGGTCGGCGTGGGTCGCCAGCCAGTGCAGCGCGGCTGCGGGTCGGATCGCGTAGAACACCCGCTTCAGCGCGACCTGGTCGCCCGATGCGGCTCCGCTGCGCGTCCAGTGGTCACCTCCGACGTGAAGGTAGTGCCGCGTGATCCGGTCACGGTCGCCGACGGCCTCGCACAGGGCGAGCAGCGCGTCGCGGAACTCCTCGTCGCCGCCGTAGACCATCGGTGACCGCAGCCACTCCGACACGGTCGCGTTGCCGCGGACGGCCAGGTCGACCGCCTTGATCAGGTCCCAGCCGTTGACGTCCAGGACCGCGTCCAGCGGGGTCTCGATGACATCGCGGGGCCGCCACGGACTCAGGTACGCCTGCCGGGGTCTGACGAAGAAGAATCGGCAGTCGTAGTCGCTGTCCGGGGAGGGGAACCCCCACGCCCGGCTGCCGCTCTCGATCGCCCACGGGATGGTGACGCCGTGCTCCACTGTCAACCCCTCCAGGCGACGATCGATCTGCTCGACGACCGACGGGTCGAGGCCGGCGGGAAGCGAACGCACCCCCGAACCGTACGACCCCGGGCACTCGGAGAACGCCCATCCCGATGGGTGATACTTGAGCCCATGAGCGTGTCCCTCGGAATGCCGTCCGCCCCTGCCCCGGTCCTCGCCCCCCGGCGCAAGACGCGCAAGATCAAGGTCGGCAAGGTCGAGGTCGGCGGCGACGCCCCCATCTCCGTGCAGTCGATGACCACGACGCCCACCACGGACATCAACGCCACGCTCCAGCAGATCGCCGAGCTCACCGCCGCCGGGTGCGACATCGTGCGGGTCGCCTGCCCCAGCCGCGACGACGCCGAGGCGCTGCCCGCCATCGCGCAGAAGTCGCAGATCCCGGTCATCGCCGACATCCACTTCCAGCCCAACTACGTCTACGCCGCGATCGATGCCGGCTGCGCCGCCGTCCGCGTCAACCCGGGCAACATCCGGCAGTTCGACGACCAGGTCGGCGAGATCGCTCGGCGCGCGAAGGCCGCGGGCGTCTCCCTCCGCATCGGCGTCAACGCCGGCTCGTTGGACAAGCGGCTGCTGGAGAAGTACGGCAAGCCGACGCCCGAGGCCCTCGTCGAGTCGGCCGTCTGGGAGGCGTCGCTGTTCGAGGAGCACGACTTCCACGACTTCAAGATCTCGGTCAAGCACAACGACCCCGTCGTGATGGTGCGCGCGTACGAGCTGCTCGCCGAGCGGGGCGACTGGCCGCTCCACCTCGGCGTGACCGAGGCGGGCCCGGCGTTCCAGGGCACCATCAAGTCGGCGACCGCGTTCGGGGCGCTGCTGTCCAAGGGCATCGGCGACACCATCCGCGTCTCCCTCTCGGCCCCGCCGGTCGAGGAGGTCAAGGTCGGCAACCAGATCCTGCAGAGCCTCAACCTCAAGCCGCGCAAGCTGGAGATCGTCTCCTGCCCGTCCTGCGGCCGCGCCCAGGTCGACGTCTACACCCTCGCCGAGCAGGTCACCGCCGGCCTGGAGGGCATGACCGTCCCGTTGCGCGTCGCCGTCATGGGCTGTGTCGTCAACGGCCCGGGTGAGGCGCGCGAGGCCGACCTCGGCGTGGCGTCCGGCAACGGCAAGGGCCAGATCTTCGTCAAGGGCGAGGTCATCAAGACCGTGCCGGAGAGCCAGATCGTCGAGACGCTGATCGAGGAGGCCATGCGGATCGCCGACGAGATGGGCGAGCCGGTCGACGGCGAGGGCGCCGCACCCGTCGTCAGCGTCTCTTAGGCCTCGACGGAGTCGCTGCTGGCCAGGTAGCGGCGCAGCCACTCGAACCCGGTCCCGCCGAAGGGGCCGGTCTCCGACCGCACCGACTCCAGCACCCACGCGCAGTCGCGCTCCGCGCCCGCGACGACCTCCGCCGGGTACGCCAGGGAGACCTGGTGCTCGGCGAACTCGTCCTCGTCGTCGACGTAGACCGTGCCGTCCACCAGCCGGATGACGTCCAGGTCCAGGTCGACCGCCGTCACGCTCCAGCCCGCGTCGTCCCGCCGCCAGACGGGCGTCGTCGCGATGTCGACGTAGATCAGCACGCGGTGGGGCTCGTCCTCCAGGCAGTCCCAGAACGTCGCGGCGTACCCCGAGGCCAGCGGGAAGAGCACGACCTGCGCACGGCGGGCCTCGAAGGCCGCGCCGGGCCGGGCGAACGCCGTACCGGCGGGGAGGCCGAGCCAGTGGCCGAACTCGTCGGCGCCCAGGTAGGTGGCCTCGAACTGCCAGTGCTCTCCGTCGCCCCACTTGCGGAAGTCGACGTGGACGCGTGCGCCGGGCAGGTCGGGGACGTCGTCCGGCGCGAGCGGATCGGTCGTCGGTGGGGGCTGTGTCGGCACGCGACCACCGTAGTCGGCGCCTCCGTCGCCGAATCGATCGGCGCGTTTGGTTACGCCGAAGGCCTCGGAGGAGGCAGGCTGGAAGGGTGCTACGGACCTTCGGCGCGACCCGGACGCTCGGGACGAGCGACCTCGACCGGGTTCTGCGGCTGTGCGCGCAGGACCCGATGGCCAACGTCTTCGTCGCCGCGCGGGTGCAGGAGGGCGGCGTGGGGTTCGGCAGCTCGCTGCTCGGCATCGAGGACGGCGGCCGGCTGAAGTCGGTGTGCTGGGTGTCCGCGAACGTCGTCCCCGTCGCGTGCGACGAGGCGGCCCTGGACGCCTTCGCGGGCCGGCTGCGGCGGCAGCGACGCCGGGTGTCCTCGGTGTTCGGCGACGCGACCCAGGTGCTCGGGCTGTGGGAGCGGCTGGAGCGGCACTGGGGCGAGCCCCGGTCGCTGCGATCGGACCAGCCGATGATGGCCGCGCGCACTCGCCCCGCCGACGAGGGGCGACCGCTGGACCCACGGGTGCGCCGGGCCCGTCCCGACGAGATCGACCTGGTCCTGCCGGCCTCCGCGGCGATGTTCACCGAGGAGATCGGCTACCCGCCGTACGTCGGATCCGACCGCGACTACCGCAGCCTGGTCGCGGCACTCATCCGCGCGGGCCACACCTACGTCGTCGTCGAGGACGGCCGGGTGATCTTCAAGGCCGACATCGGCTCGCTGGCCGGGGGAGTCGCGCAGATCCAGGGCGTCTGGGTCGCTCCCGACGTCCGCGGTCAGGGCATCGCGGCGCCGGCCATGTGCTCGGTCGTGCAGCACATCATGGAGCACGTCGCGCCGGTCGTGACGCTCTACGTCAACGCCTACAACGAGCCGGCGCTGCGCGCGTACGCGGGGTCCGGTTTCACGCAGGTCGGCCGGTTTGCGACAGTGATTCTGTGATCTTCTCTGCTTCGACCCTTCCTTGGGGCGCTCGTGGTGTGACCGGTGCCTTCCTCGCGTCCGGCACGATCCACCTGGTCCGTCCGCAGGTCTTCGAGCCGCTCATCCCGCCGGCGCTGGAGTCCCGTCGCCGCGAGCTGGTGTACGCCTCCGGTGTGGCCGAGCTGGCGTGTGCCGCAGGGCTTCTCGTCCCTCGCCTGCGGCGTCCGGCCGCGCTGGCGTCCGCGGCGCTGCTGGTGGCGGTGCTCCCGGGCAATGTGCAGATGGCGGCGGATGCCCACCAGCGCGTGCAGCGCAAGGGCTCGACGCCGAAGCGGGAAGCCGTACGAGCGGTGATGTTCGCGCGGGTCCCCCTCCAGGTCCCGCTCATCCGGGCGGTGCTGCGCGCCGGGAAGGTCTGACCGCCCGTCAGCGCGAGGTGTTGTCCGGGTAGAGACCGTTCGCGTACGAGGGGCCGTAGTAGCGGTCCAGCTCCTCCAGCGAGTCGTCGCGCCGGACGAGCTCCTTGGCGATGACCGCGTGCCGCGGCATCGCGTCCGGTCGCCAGGTCTGCGGGTCCCACGTCCGGGACCGCAGGAACGCCTTGGCGCAGTGGTAGTAGACCTGCTCGACGTGGACGAGCAGCACCAGCACGGGCCGGTGCCCCTGCACCTCCATGTCGTCGAAGAACGGCCCGTCGGTGACCAGACGCGCCGTGCCGTTGATGCGCAGCGTGTCGCCCCGGCCCGGGATGAGGAGGTTCAACCCGACGTGCGGGTTGGTCAGGATGTTCCTGTAGCCGTCGGCGCGCTTGTTGCCGACACGCTCCGGCACGGCGACCGTCCGCCGGTCGAGCACCTTCACGAAGCCGGCCGGGTCGCCCTTGGGCGAGACGTCGCAGGTGCCGTCGGAGGCCGAGGTGCCGACGAAGCACAGGGGCGACGCGGCGAGCCACTGCACGTCCAGGTCGTGCAGCTCGGTGCGCGCCTTGTCGCGCACGGCCGGCGCGGGTGAGCCGAGCAGGTCGACGAGGGCGGTCTCGTCGGTGATCTGCGGCAGCTGGTCGTACGAGGTCATGCGGGGTCCTTCCGGTCGAGCCCGGGCTCGCCGCGGACGGCGAGCGTGGGCGGGCGGTCGCCCCGGATGGAGGCGACCATGTCGACGACCCTCCGCGTGGCGCGCACGTCGTGCGCGCGGAAGACGGTCGCACCGGACCATGCGGCGACGGCGGTAGCGGCGAGTGTGCCCTCGAGGCGGTCGTCGGCCGGCAGGTCGAGCGTCTCGCCGACGAAGTCCTTGCGCGAGAGCGCCTGCAGGACCGGGTAGCCGAGGGCGGCGACGTCGGCCGTGTGGCGCAGCACCAGCAGCGAGTGCCGGGTGGTCTTGCCGAAGTCGAGGGTGGGGTCGATGAGGATCCGCTCCGGGAGGACACCGGCGGCGCGGGCCGCGGCGGCGCCCGCGGCCAGCGTCCGGACGACGTCGCGCACCACGGCGAGCTCGTCCGCGCCCTCGGCGTCCTCGTACCGGACGCCGACGGGGTCGGTACGCGGAGGCAGACCGCCGGTGTGCGAGCAGACCACGCCCGCGCCCAGCTCAGCCGCGACGTGGACCAGGTCGGGGTCGTGCCCGGCCCAGGTGTCGTTGACCAGGTCGAGCCCGGCGTCGGCGGCCGCCCGAGCGACGTCCGAGCGCCAGGTGTCCAGGCTGAGCACCAGGTCGGGATAGGCCGTCCGGGCGTGCTCGAGGAAGGGGACGACCCGCCGGATCTCCTCCTGCGCGTCCACCTGCTCGCCCTCCTGCCCGGCCCGCACGCCGCCGACGTCGACGATGTCCGCGCCCCGCTCCACGGCCTCGTCGAGGGCTCGGCGCGCCGAGTCCAGGTCGGCGTGCCGGTTGCCCGACCAGAACGAGTCGGGTGTGCGGTTCACGATCGCCATGACGGCCGGGCGGCCGGAGTCGAAGCGCTGCCCGCGCAGGACCAGCGGCGGCGTCCGCGGCAGCTCGAGAGGATGTACGGCGGGCGCAGAGGTCACCCACTCATCGTGCCACCCCGCCTACGCAGTGCCGCCCCTCAGGCGGGCTCGGCGACCCACCGCATCGGGTCGCCCCAGCCGAGGTCGGTGATGCCGTGCGCGTCGAGCGCCCGGACGACCATCGTCCGTCGGTGGGCCGCGAAGGTGAGGACGTGCGCGATCATCCCGCCGTAGGTGAACACGGCCGCGGGCGTGCAGGTCGAGTCGACGAAGGTGTCCTCGAGACGTCCCTCGGACACGGTGCGCCGGACGTGGTCCAGGTACACACCGCTCTGCTCGGCGCACCGGGACCGCAGGGAGGCGATGCTCTCGTGCGTCTCGATCCCGAAGTCGTACTCCTGGTGCGCGAGAGCGGAGTTCCACATGTCCATCTGGCCGACGAGCCGGGACAGCAGCCGGCGGATCGTCATGACCTCCGGGTCGTCGTCCAGGCCGTAGTCGATGGGCTCGTCCAGCGCCACGTCGGGCAGTCGGGCGGCGCGGTCGATCATCTGCTCGGTCAGCCAGACGTGGTGCTCGACCATGCGGATGAGCAGGTCCATGGAGCTCACCTTCGTCGGTGCGGGCAGCCGGATGCTGCCGGGTGGGTGGAAGTGCGCGCCGCTCGGCGCGTCGACGGTGAAGCGGTCCGGCCGGATGCGCCACCGACTCGGCGGCCGTCCGAAACCCCGCTCGAAGGCCCGGGTGAACGCCTCGTGGGAGGCGTACCCCGCCTCCACCGCGACGTCGATGATGGCCAGGTCGGTCGTGGCCAGCCGGTACGCCGCCCGCTCCAGCAGGAGCCGACGGCGCAGCCGGGCGGGGGGCTCGCCGGCCACCGAGGACACCAGCCGGTCCAGGTGGAAGCGGGACAGGTAGAGCCGGCCGGCGAGATCCTCGGCGCTCGCGTCGTGCTCGTCCAGGGCGTCGGTGAGCACCTCGAGGAACTCCCGGAAGGTGTCCTGTGCGGTGCTCATGCCGACGATCCTCGCCATCGGGTCCGGTGGGCGCTTGATCGCGCTTGCTAGCCCCAGGTCACCTGCATCCGGTCGCGCCAGAAGCTCACGACGTCCCGGCCCTCGCAGCTCATCTCCTCGCCGCGGTTCCACAGGCCGAGGTAGAGCTGGGCGGCGGTGCCGGTGACGACGGAGTCGGCCTCCTGCGGCCGGCCGGTGCGCACGACCTGCAGAGGCCCGTCGCTGACCACGGCGCGCCACACGTCGCCGGTGTCGACAGCGCGGACGTCGACCTCGACGCGCTGGGTGGAGGTGAGGCCCTCGCCGGGGCGGGTGGCGAAGCCGCTCAGCAGCTCGTCGACCCCGTCGGCGGCGACCTCGGGCGGGATGTCCGCCTCGACCGAGGTGGGGACGCGGCCGAGCTGGGCGGAGAGCGCGTCGACCGCGTGGACGGTCGTCTCGTGGCACTGACGCCGTGCCCAGGCCTCGCGCGGAGCGGGTGCGTCGTTGAGGAAGAAGAACACGTCGAGGTCCGCCGGTGCGCGGCGCAGCGAGGCGCGCAGCACGTCCGAGCCGTGCCCGAGCCAGGTGAGCGGGTCCGCGGTCTCCAGCCCCTCCTCCTCGAGCCGCTCGGTGTCCTGGCGCGGCAGCTCGCGGACGATGGCGGTGGCCCACCGGTGCACCATCCCGAGGTGGGCGATGAGCCGGCTGACGGTCCACCCACGACAGGTGGGGACGGTCGCCTCGAGGCCGGTGGACTGGGCGTACGCGTCCAGCCGGGCCGTCGCGAGCGCGATCCCCTCAAGGTGCTGCGCCATCGGGAGTGTCGTCGGCATGGTCACAACCTAGTGGCGCCGACGGCGGGCCCGGGCGCCACTAGCGGCAGGTGTCGGCGACGGCCCTCTCAGGCGAACGCGTCGACGCCGGTGAGGCGCGCGGACAGCTCCCAGAGCCGGGCCGCCTGCTCGGGGTCGGCGGCGTGCTCGCGGACGCCCGGCCCGTCGGCGTCGGACGGGACGACCCGGGCGATGTCGACGTCTTCGAGATAGACGCCGCCCCGCCCGTCCAGCTGGGGAGAGGTCGCCGCCCACACCTGGGTGGCGGCGCCCTGCTGCGGCGTCTTGAAGGCCGCGTTGACGGGTCGGCCGTCCTCGTCGACCCAGCCCAGCCGCACCTGCTCCTCGTGCGGGACGTGGCGCTGCAGCGGCGTCATGATGCCGCCGGGGTGGAGGGAGAACGCGCGTACGCCGTCGCCCTCGGCCAGCCGGTCCAGGTGGAGGGCGAACAGGGCGTTGGCGGTCTTGGACTGCCCGTACGCGACCCACTTGTCGTAACCGGTCTCGAGCTGCGGGTCCTCCCAGCGGATCCCGGAGCGGCGATGACCCGCCGAGGACACCGAGATCACCCGCGCGCCACCGCGCAGGGCCGGCCAGAGGCGGTTGACGAGCGCGTAGTGGCCGAGGTGGTTGGTGCCGAGCTGGGCCTCCCACCCGGGGCCGATGCGGGTCTCGGGGCAGGCCATGATCCCGGCGCTGTCGATCAGCATGTCGACGTGGCGTCCGGAGGCGACCAGCTCCTCGGCGAAGCGCCGGATGCTGTCCTGGTCGCCGAGGTCCAGCTCGGCCACCTCGACCCGGTCCAGACCCGACAGCGTCTCCGTCGCCGAGTCGACGCGACGGGCGGGGACGACGACGTGCGCGCCCGCCGCGTGCAGGGCCCGGGTCGTCTCCAGCCCGAGCCCGGAGTAGCCCCCCGTCACGACGGCGAGTCGACCGGACAGGTCCTGGCCGTGCAGGACCTCCTGCGCGGTCGTGTCCCGGCCGAACCCCGATCCGATGGGCTGCTGTGGTGTCGTCATGTCGCTCGACGCTAGGCGTTGGAGCGCGCTCGCAGTCAACCGGGAGGGACAACTGGGGTGAGGCTACCGGCGGGCGGCGGATATCCTCGCTGGGCCGATTCGATCGAGGAGACCACCGTGGCACTGCGTATGTCGACCCTGTTCCTGCGAACCCTGCGCGAGAACCCGGCCGACGCGGAGCTGCCGGGCCACCAGCTGCTGGTCCGCGCCGGCTACGTCCGCCGCGTCGCCCCCGGCATCTACACCTGGCTGCCGCTCGGCATGAAGGTGCTGAACAAGGTCGAGAGCATCATCCGCGAGGAGATGGACCGCATCGGCAGCCAGGAGGTGCGCTTCCCCGCGCTGCTCCCGCGGGAGCCGTACGAGGCGACCGGCCGCTGGACGGAGTACGGCGACAGCCTGTTCCGGCTCAAGGACCGCAAGGACGCCGACATGATGCTCGGCCCCACGCACGAGGAGATGTTCTGCCTCGCGGTCAAGGACATGTACTCCTCCTACAAGGACCTGCCGCTGTCGCTCTACCAGGTCCAGAACAAGTACCGCGACGAGGCGCGTCCGCGCGCGGGCATCCTGCGTGGCCGCGAGTTCATCATGAAGGACTCCTACTCCTTCGACATCGACCAGGCGGGGCTGCAGAAGGCCTACGACGCCCACCGCGAGGCGTACATCCGCATCTTCAACCGGCTCGGCTTCGAGTACGTCATCGTCCACGCCGACTCCGGCGCGATGGGCGGCTCGGCCTCGGAGGAGTTCCTCGCGGTCAACGAGAACGGCGAGGACACCTTCGTCCGCGACGAGCACGGGTACGCCGCGAACGTCGAGGCCGTCGTCGTCCCCCAGGCCGCACCGGTCGAGGTGACTGCGGGTGCCGCCCACGTCGAGGACACCCCGGACACCCCGACCATCGAGACGCTGGTCGCCGCCCTCAACCGCGACCACGCGCGGACCGACGGCCGCGAGTGGACCGGCGCGGACACCCTCAAGAACGTCCTGGTCGTGCTCGTCCACCCCGACGGCACCCGCGAGCCGCTGGCCATCGGCCTGCCCGGTGACCGCGAGGTCGACGCCAAGCGGCTGGAGGTCAAGGTCGCCCCCGCGGAGGTCGAGCCGTTCGAGGAGAAGGACTTCGCCGCGTACCCGATGCTCGCGAAGGGCTACATCGGCCCCGGCGTCCTCGGCAGCGAGCAGTCCTCCACGATCCGCTACCTGCTCGACCCCTCGATCGCGGAGGGCTCGGCCTGGGTCACCGGCGCCGACGAGCACGGCAAGCACGTCATCGACCTCGTGCACGGCCGCGACTTCACCGCCGACGGCACCATCCAGGCGGGCGAGATCCGCGCCGGCGACGTGTCGCCCGACGGCACGGGCACGCTGAAGCTCGCCCGCGGCATCGAGATGGGCCATATCTTCCAGCTCGGCACCAAGTACGCCGAGGCGCTCGGCCTGAAGGTCCTGGACGAGAACGGCAAGCTCGTCACCGTCACGATGGGCTCGTACGGCGTCGGTGTCACCCGCGCCGTCGGCGTCATCGCCGAGGACAACAACGACCAGTACGGCCTGATCTGGCCGCGCGAGATCGCGCCGGCCGACGTGCACGTCGTGGTGGCCAGCAAGGACGAGTCGGTGTTCGTGCGGGCCGAGGAGATCGTCCGCGGCCTGGAGGCGCAGGACGTCGAGGTGCTCTACGACGACCGGCCGAAGGTCTCGCCGGGCGTGAAGTTCAAGGACGCCGAGCTGATCGGGGTGCCGACGATCCTGGTCATCGGCAAGGGCCTCGCCGACGGCAAGGTCGAGATCAAGGACCGCCGCTCCGGCGAGCGTCGCGAGGTGCCCGTGGACGAGGCCGTCGCGCAGCTCGTCGCGGAGGTGGCGGCCTCCTGATGGCGGCGGACGTCAAGGCGGTCATCTTCGACTGGGGTGGCACCCTCACCCCGTGGCACGCGATCGACCTGCGTGAGCAGTGGCAGGTCTACGCGCGAGAGATCCACTCCGACCCGGCGCTCGCGGAGTCGCTGGGCGAGGCGATCCTCGCGGCCGAGGGCGAGTCGTGGCAGCACGTGCGCAAGGAGCAGGTCTCAGCGCGCCTGGAGGAGATCCTGGTCGCGGCGGGGGCCGACCTCGACCACGCGCAGCACGACGCCGCGCTCGCCGCGTACCGCGCGTACTGGGAGACCCACACGCACACCGACCCGCAGGTGGCGCCTCTCTGGGAGGCCCTGCGGGACAGGGGCATGCGCGTCGGCGTGCTGTCGAACACGATCTGGTCGGGGGACTACCACCGCGGCATCTTCGAGCGCGACGGCGTGGACCACCTGATCGACGGGCAGGTCTACTCCAGCGAGATCGCGTGGACCAAGCCGCACGTCGAGGCCTACCGGACGGCGGCCCGCGCCGTCGAGGTGGAGCCGCACGAGTGTGTGTACGTCGGCGACCGCATGTTCGAGGACGTGTACGGCAGCCAGCAGGCCGGGATGCGCGCGATCCTGATCCCGCACTCGGACATCCCGCTGGACCAGCAGGTCGCCGGGGTGACCGCGACGCCGGACGGCACCGCGCACCAGCTGCTCGACATCCCCGCCATCCTCGACTCGTGGACCTGACGATCGTCGTGGCATCTGGTGCACACCGGTGCACCGCAGGTCAGGTCGGTCGTGCAGGAGGCGCGCGATGAGCGACCCCTCGCTCCTGACGCTCGTCCTGCTGGTCGTCGCGGCGTTCACCGCGGGGTGGATCGACGCCGTCGTCGGCGGCGGCGGCCTCGTGCAGCTGCCGGCGCTCATGGTCGCGTTCCCGCAGGCGGCACCGGTGCAGCTGCTGGCCACCAACAAGCTCGGCTCGATCTGCGGGACGTCCACCAGCTCGGTCACCTACCTGCGCCGCGTCAAACCCGACCTGCGGACCGCGATCCCGTTGGCGCTGCTGGCTTTCGCCGGGTCACTGGTGGGAGCGGTGATCGCGACCCACATCCCGCGGTCGGCGTTCAACCCGATCATCCTGGTCGTGCTGATCGCCGTCGGCGCGTACACCCTGCTCAAGCCGACGATGGGCGAGCACACCGCGCTGCGCTTCACGGGCCATCATCACTACGTCGTCGCCGGCATCGCCGGTTTCGTGATCGGGATGTACGACGGCGCGCTCGGCCCGGGCACCGGCTCGTTCCTGGTCTTCGCGCTCGTCGGCCTGATGGGGTACGCCTTCCTGGAGGCGAGCGCCAAGGCCAAGATCGCCAACTTCGCGACCAACCTCGCCGCCCTGGTCGTCTTCGTACCGCAGGGCGCGGTGGTCTGGACGATCGGCATCCTGATGGGCCTGGCCAACATCGCGGGCGCCTACACCGGAGCCCGGGCGGCGGTGGCCAAGGGCTCGGGCTTCATCCGGGTGGTGTTCGTGTGCGTGGTCAGCGGGTTCGTCGTCAAGATCGGGTGGGACGTCCTCCAGCAGATCCTCTGACCGCCGCCTACTCGACGTAGGGCGTGCGGTCGCCCTCGACCCAGATCCGGGCACGGCGCAGCGCGAGGTGCTGGGTGGCGGCGATCTTCGCCCACGGGATGTCCTCCCACCCGAACCAGTGGGCCGCGCGGGACTCCTCACTGAGCCGCAGCTCGCCCGGCGCGAGCCGACCGATGAACGTCACCGCGACGACCTGTCGCACGTTGCCGTCCGGGTACGCGGCGATGCGCGTCGGGTTGGAGAAGATGCCCAGCAGGTGGTGCTCGGCCAGGGTCAGCCCGGTCTCCTCCCGCACCTCCCGGTGCAGGGCGGTGGTGACGGACTCGTCGTCGTCGACCCCGCCGCCGAACAGGCCCCAGACGTCGCTGTCCGCGCGGTGCTCCAGCAGCACCCGGTCGCCCGTGTGGTCCAGCAGGACGATCGGCGCGCCCAGCGCTCGCGGCACGTTCGGGGCGGGTGCGGTCGGGTCGTCGACGTGGAAGGTGGCGGTCACGGCTCCACCTTCGCATCGCACCCCGACCGCGACATCGCCGCCACGGTGCGGTGGTAGGACTCCGGGTGGGAGGTCGGCGTCGCGAGCACGACCCGGTGCCCGTGACCCCGGTCGACCCACGTCGGCCGGTACGTCAGGGACTGGCTGATGCGGCCGGCCCGGTCGCGCTCGAACCGCACGGTCGCGACGACGCCGTCCTGCGCGCCGACCGGTGAACCGACCGCCGTCCCCTGCGTGGAGAGGAAGTTACCGACGGAGTAGAGCACGTAGCGGCCGTTGATCTTCGCGCACGGCTGGATCAGGTGCGGGTGGGCGCCGATGATCAGGTCCACTGCCCCGGACCGCAGGAGAGCGTCGCCGATGGTCCGCTGGTCGGTCGTGACCGCCGGGTCGAACTGCGACCCCCAGTGCAACGAGACCACCACCAGGTCGGCGCCGTCGGCCTTCGCGCGCCGCGCGGAGGCGATGATCCCCTCGGCGCGCTGGGCGGCGTACAGGTTGTCCCGCATCCAGGGCGCGCCCGGGGGAGTGGTGCTGGTGTCCTCCTCGATGGAGTTCATCAGGCTGTAGCTGAGGGACAGGTGCGCCACCCGCAGCGGTGCGTCGTAACGGGCCGGCGCGCCGGAACCGGCCGCGGTGGCCGTCGGGCCGGCCGCCTGCAGGCCGTGGGCCGCGAGCACCTGCCGCGTCTCGCGGACGCCACGCAGGCCGGCGTCCCAGGTGTGGTTGTTGGCCGTGCTGCAGCCGTCGAAGCCGACATCGCGCAGGGTGCGGGCCAGCTCGTGCGGGGAGTTGAAGGTGTTCTTGCGGGTGAGGCGGGTGTTGTCGGCCGAGAGCGCGGTCTCCAGCTGGCAGATGCCGATCGTGGACCGCGCGATGGTCGGCTTCACGGCGGCGAACATCGCGTCGTAGCCGTACCCGTCGCCGGTCGCGGCGTCCTGGTTGACCGCCGCGTGAGGCAGCACGTCGCCGATGGCCGAGATCGTGATCGACGCGGGCGCCGCCGCGGTCGGGGACGGCGCGGGGCTCGTGGCCGAGGCGGTGGGCGGTCGGCTGACCGACGCGCGGGCAGGCTGCGTCGCGGACGTCCGGCTGCTGGAAGCGGCGCCGGCCGTGTCTGCCGGGGGAGCGGGCCCGTCGGGGGAGGAGCAGGCGGTCAACGCGCCGAGCAGAGCGGCGACCAGCGCGACCCGGGCACCTCGCACGTCAGCCGCCGTCGACCGGGGTGGCCTTGCAGGTCCCGAGCCTGTTCATCGTCGTGGTGGTCCGCTTGTACGACGTCGGGTTGGTCGACTCGCTGGACAGCCGGATGACGTGCTTGCCGGGGATGTCGACCATCGTCGGCTGGTAGGAGGCCCGCTGCGTCCATCGGCCGTCCTCGGACCGGGTGAACGTCAGCTCGGCGATGACCCCGTCGGCGTTGGTGTCGCTGAGCGTGCCGGCCTGGCCCTTGCCCTGGTTGGACAGGAAGTTGCCGAGGCCGAAGAACGCCGTCTTGCCGTTGACGGTCGTGCACGGCTGGACGAGGTGAGCGTGCGCGCCGAAGATGCCGTCGACGTACGGCGACTCCAGCAGGCTGGTGGCCAGCGACCGCTGGTCCTTGGTCGGCTGCGGGACGTACTCGGTGCCCCAGTGGATGCTCACGACGACCAGGTCCGCGCCGTCGTCCTTGGCCTTCTTGGCGTCGGCGATGATGCCGGCCGCGCCCCGGGCGGGCCACAGGTAGCGCTTCAGGTTCGGGGCGCCGGGCGGCAGGTCGGTGTTGGGGGAGGACTGGTTGAGGATCGTGTACGTGTAGCTGAGGTTGGCGATCCTCACGCCCTTCGCCTCGTACACCGCCGGCATCCCGGGGTCGCTCGCCGAGGTGGTCGGCCCGGCGACCTTCAGGCCGGCGGCGGTCAGCTGGTCGCGGGTCGAGGTGATGCCGCGGGCGCCCTGGTCCCAGGTGTGGTTGGACGCGGTCTCGCACCCGTCGAAGCCGGCGCCCTTGAGGTCGCGCGCGATCTCCTTCGGCACGTTGTAGACCAGCGAGCCGGGCCGGCTGAGGTTCTCGTTCGTGGAGGAGATCGGCGTCTCCTGGTGGCAGATCGACACGTCGGCGGCGCTCAGGACCGGCCGGACGTCGGCGAACATCGGCCCGAAGTCGTACTCGCCGCGGCCGGATGCCTTCGCGTTGGCCCGCGCGTTCTTCGCGACGGGGACATGGATGAGGATGTCGCCGGACCCCGTGACGGTGACGGTCGTCGGGCTCTTGGCGTCCGTGGAGCCGGACGCCTGCGAGGAGCCCGACGGCGCCTTCGGCCTCGGGTCCGGCTTCGCGCCTCCGTCGTCGCCGGTGGAGCACGCGACGAGGGCGGCCGTCACCACGGCCGCCAGGACAGGACCCCCCACACGCATAGGCGGCACCCTAGACGGTCGCCCTGACGCCGAGCGCTGACTTCACCTCATCGACATCCGTGCGCGGTGTGTCGCACACGAACCCTCGGCAGACGTACGCGGTGGGGCGGCCCTCCACGAGCGGTCTGGACGCCAGCAGGGGAATGCCGTCGGTGTCCTCGCGCCCGGCCAGCGTCACCAGACCGGGTGACGGGCTGAGCCACGCCAGGCGGCTCAGCGGACTCGGCTCGCCGTCCGTCGACACCGCCACCTGCACCGGGCCGGCCTCCAGCGCCTCGGCGGCGGCCAGCGTCCAGCCGGTGAAGCGGGGTTCCCGGCCGGCGAGTGCCGCGCTCGCCCCGACGGCCTCCTCGGCGGCGGCGCGGTAGCCCTCCGAACCGCTGAGCGCCGCCGCCGTGAGCAGGGCGTGAGCCAGGGAGCTCTGCCCGGACGGCTCGGCGTTGTCGCCGGGATCGCGGGGTCGGGCGAACAGGGCCTCGGCGTCGTCGGCAGTGTCGTGGAACCCGCCATCGTCGGCCCGGAAGCGCGCGAGCGCGGTGTCGAGCAGGTCGTACGCCGCACTCGCCCAGCGCGGGTCGGCGTCGACCTGGTGCAGGGTCAGCAGGGCCTGGGCGAGGTTGCCGTGGTCGTCTGCGACGGCGGGGCTCGCGCTGACCCGCCCGCCGAGGGAGGTGCGTCGGAGGCGACCGTCCACCAGGTGGGTGTCGAGCAGGTACCGGGCGCAGCGTCGGGCCGCCTCGACGAGGTCGGGTCGCTCCAGCAGCATGCCCACCTGGACCAGCCCGGTGATCGCGAGGCCGTTCCAGGACGTCACGACCTTGTCGTCGCGTGCCGGCTGGGGCCGTGTGTCACGGGCCTCGGCGAGCGTCCGCCGTACGCGCTCCCACCACGCCGGGTCGGACGGCTCCTCCCGCAGCTGGAGCGTGGAGGTGCCGTGCTCGAACGTGCCGCCGAGGGTGACCCGCAGCAGGTCTGCGGCGCGGGCACCGTCCTCCTCACCGAGGAGGTCGACCAGCTGAGCCGGCGTCCACGCGTACGTCGCCCCCTCGACGCCGTCGGTGTCGGCGTCCAGGGCCGAGGCGAACGCACCCTCGTCGGTGCCGAGGCGGCCGACGACGAAGTCCGCGGTCTCCAGCGCCACCCGACGAGCCAGGCCGGAGCCGGTGAGCCGCCACAGGTGGGCGTACACGCTCATCAGCTGGGCGTTGTCGTACAGCATCTTCTCGAAGTGCGGCACGATCCAGTCGGCGTCGACGCTGTACCGCGCGAACCCGCCGCCCAGCTGGTCGTACAGGCCACCGCGGGCCATCGCCTCGCAGGTCTCGTCGACCATGCGCAGCGAGCGTTCGTCGCCGGTACGGGCGTGCTGGCGCAGCAGGAACTCCAGCACCATCGACGGCGGGAACTTCGGCGCGCCACCGAATCCGCCTCGCTGCCAGTCGAACTGGCGCCCCAGCTGCTCGGCGGCGCGGTCGAGCACGTCCACGTCGAGGGCCGAACTGCCGGTCGGCACGGCGACCGCGCTCAGCTGGGCCGCGACGTTCGCGCCGCTCGCGACCACCTGGTCCCGTCGGTTCGTCCAGGCGTCCTGCGCCGCCGCGAGCAGCTGCAGCAGCTGCGCCTTCGGCAGGTAGGTGCCCGCGAAGAACGGGTCGCCCGACGGGGTGAGCAGGCAGGTCATCGGCCAGCCGCCCTGACCGGTCATGGCGAGCGTCGCGCGCATGTAGACGGCGTCGACGTCCGGCCGCTCCTCCCGGTCGACCTTGACGGAGACGAAGCCGTCCCGCAGCACCTGCGCGACCTGCTCGTCCTCGAACGAGTCGTGCGCCATCACGTGGCACCAGTGGCAGGCGGCGTACCCGACCGACAGGAACACAGGCACGTCGCGCTCACGCGCCTCGGCGAACGTCGCGTCGTCCCACTCCCGCCAGTCGACCGGGTTGTCGGCGTGCTGGCGAAGGTAGGGCGACAGGCTGTCGGCGAGTCGATTGGTCACATCGGATCCTCTCGTCCTCGTGCAGTCATATATGCGCGCATCTCTCTCGACCGTACGGGGAGTCGCTCGGAGTCGAGCGGCAGGAGGAGGCGTGCTTTGAAGAGGCGGCCCGGCTCGCATGCGAGGTCGTGGCCGCAGAAGCGGACAACTCGACCAGCGTCTTCAGCGGGCCGCGGACGTCGTCCAGGCTGTGGGGTGGCAAGCGAGACGGCCGCCAGGTGTCGGAGGGGTGACACCTCGGGTAGCTTCGTGGGCCGGACGCGGCGGAGCCAGGAAAGAGACCATCGCATAAAGCGAGGCTAAGCCCCGCTGGTCGCCTTAGTGCCTGTGTTGGCGCGGAGTGCGACGCGGGTCGTCGGCTTCGAAGTACTGCGGGGGCGATACGTTGACGTTCCGACCAAGCAGCGGAGGTGCAGTCTTGCAGTGGCCAATCGAGATGGCGGACCTGGGGCAACTTGTCTTGGATCCACTGAATGTTCGAGTCCGCGAGGGTCAGGGCGACGGTCTGACATCCATGGATGGCGTCCTTGCAGAGGAAAAGATCGCCGGGTACATGCTTGCTGAGGCGAAACTGCTTGATCTGATTCACAGCATCCTCCGGGATGGCTACCTCGACAATGAGATTCCTGTCGCGACGTCCGCAGGCGACGGCAAGGGGCTCATTGTCCTTGAAGGAAACAGGCGCATCACCGCGTTGAAGGTCATTCAGCGTCCAGAACTTCTTGGTCCAGAGGCGGCGAAGGTCGAGCGATTGAAGAGTCGCTACCCGGGAAACCCTGCGCCAACACAAATCCGGGTCATGCTCGCACCATCCCGTGCGGCAGCGCAGCCACTCCTCGCTCGCCTCCACATTGGCCAGGCGAAAGAGCCATGGATTCGCGAACAGCAAGCGATCTTCTTTCATTCTCAACTGTCCGATGATCTATCGGTGGACGATTTACGGATTATGTATCCGGCTGAAAAACCCGGAGAGATTCGGCGCCTGATCATGATGGGCGAGATGCGCGACATGATTCGCAGTCTCGACTTCCCAGATGACGCGCTGCGCGACTTCGTTCTCACCAGCAAACTGAAGATGACGGTCTTTGAGTACGTGTACCGACCGAAGAAACTCTCCTCGGCGCTCGGTCTCGACTTCAACCGCGACGGCTTGTTGCCGACAAAGAATGCCACCGGAGCGCAGCAGCGTGCCCTCCTATATGTGCTGGGACGGCTGGAGAGTGGCACCCTCAACACCCGATCCCCTGACCTGATCGCGAAGCATGAGGGCCCTCACGAGGCCTTTGTCGGCAGGCTTCGTCGGATCATGCACGGTGAGGATCCTGGCTCCGATGCGGCCGAGCCTGGGCCTGAGCCCGAGCGTCAGCGTGGCGCTGCCGCGCCGGGAGAAGGCGCGCGCGGATCGGGCTCCGCTGACGAGGGCGGTACGGGTGGCAAAGGAGCGTCGTCGGGGGGCAGTGAGGCCCACCCGAAGACGGATGAATCAGCGCCGGGGGCAACGCGCGGGCCGAATCGTGGGGACACGAAGTCGCGGCTGAATATGACTGGATTCGAGTACGCGGGTACGTCCGCGGGGGTGCGGCGACGCTTTGAAGAAGTCGGCCGGATCGACGTGCGCGATTTTCCAAACGCGACTCACGACCTACTACGAACCATCCTCGAATGTGCAATCAAGGATTTCTTTAAGGCCGAGGGAGATCCGTTCCCACCGAAGGCAACAATTGGGAATTGCATTGAGAAGCTGTCGCGCCACTTCCAGTCCAACTTCAGGATGACCGCGCTAATCAATGGCATTAACAGGAAGGGGCGAATGGGTTCCGAGCAGTACGCCGGAACCGCGGACGCGCTGAACGCAGCAAATCACGAGCCGGACCACTTCGTTGACGCAAGAGAAGTTCATGCGTCGTGGGAGAAGATCAAACCCATCGTCATCGAGATCATTGGGAAGAAGAGTGGGGCCTAGTGGCGTTTTGTCACAGGGTTCGCCGATGTCCGCAGTTTAGTTCGACCAGGCCTGGTGTGTTTCTGTGTAGTCGATTTCCAGGGGAGAAGAAGTAGATGTGGCGCCTTAAGAACTCTCGTGGCCAGTTCGATCATCAATACAGTCGCGCTGTTGATGCCGTTGCGGACAGAGACTGGCAAATCGTCGGTGGGCGCGACCCTGGCGCCAACTCCAATTCTCGGCTGATTGGTCGAGTGATGTCATCGATCGACTATTCAAACGAGACGGGGACGCTGCACTCTCGCGACATATACTGCGGTCTGCTCGCATCGTCTGATCCCCTTATCGAGTGCCACAAACCAACTAGTCGATCTGCTGTGATCGCTGTTGGTGATGGTTTCGTGCGTCTCATCCACTCAATTGCGCACGTTTGGGATAAGTTTCCTACGATCTATTCGGACGTGTCCCATCTCGTGGGCGAGGGTTGCAAGGAGGAGGCCAGGCGCTACCTTGGCTCATCTCGTGCATCGGCCGCCAGGTACGTTCTAAGGGACATTGACATCGATCTGTTCGACGCTGCTGCGGCGGAGGCCGACGCGCCCCATGATGCCGATCTATGGGGCGAAGGCGGGCTACAGTCGGGGGGAGTCGAGTCCATGCTCCTGTGGGCTATCGCTCACGAGATCGCACATCTCGTCGACCGCCCAAAGAGCGGGCGCATGGTATCGCGTTATTCGCGGTTACAAGAGGTGCTGCAATCCCAAAAAATCGACCTTTCGGAAGCGCCTCTCTGGAATAGTAGCCAAACGGACGAACTGATCGCCGACATGGGTGCAATGGATGTCGTCGCTGGATCTTCCGACCCTGCTGCGGAGCCAGGTCGCGTCCTGCCAGCCGCCCTTATCGCGACAACGGCGCTCGGTATTTTTGGGTGGGCGATTGACGGAGCATCCTACTCGCAGACTCATCCTTCTCCTTTCTACCGGACAGACATGCTCCTAGTTCATTGGCTGAATTGGGTGGAACGTGGTTCGCTTTTAGGAGAATTGAGGGACCGGGGATTTGATGAAACGCACCTGAAGCCCTTGGCCGCTGACCTTTCTCTAGCCTATGTATTCTCGAAGTGGATCGCCGGAAACTACCGCCTTGGTAGGGACGACTTAGCAATTATCTCCGACGCGGAAGAGGTGTGGCGCTGGATTTTCCGAGCGCAGCAGCTAGCTTTTCTTTGAAGTTGAAGTTGAAGTTGAAGTTGAAGTTGAAGTTGAAGTTGACGTTGAAGTTGAAATTGGGGCCAGGGGCAATGGACGTGAGTGTCATAAGCCTGCCACTCGCGGACCTCGGCGCGCTCGTGGGTGGCGTAGTTTTCCACCGGGTGTTGGCTTCGTCAGCGGTCGCTGAGGACAGCAGAGACGGGCTTCGACGCGATCATTAGTTCAGTAGCCTTCCCGGTGCGATTCGCGCTGTAACTCAACTCGTAGTCGCGGACATCATGGCTGCTGTAGATCTTCCGGATGAAGTCTGACGGGTCGTAGGTCAGCACCCAGTTTCCGTCACGCTTCGCGTCGAGAGCGTGGGCCAGATCGGCGTGGTCGCGGTGGGTGAACGCGTTCAGGTAGAGGCTGCCGCCCATCTCCACGTACGGCGGGTCGATGTACAGGAACGCGTCCTGGTCATCCAGGTACTGGCGGGCGACGGCCATGCCGTCCCGGCTTAGGACGGTGATGCGCGCCGCAAGATCGCCGATCGCTGCGACCCGTTCGACGAGCCGCGCACGGTTGTACCGGGCATCGATCTTGTAGTTGCCGGTCTGGTTGACGCCACCGATCGGTCCGGCGTTAAGGATTCCGGACCGGTTGGTCCGATTTAGGTAGAAGAACGCGAATCCCAAGGCGAGAGAGTCGGACTCGTCGGCCGCACGATATATCGCCTTCTGAGAGCGCCACTCTTCGACGTTCAGGGCCGTGTCGGTGATGCGCGCTGCGAACGCGTCCGGCTGCTGCACGACGGACTTCCAGAAGCAGTAGACAGCGGGATCGACGTCGTTGATGACGAGTTGCTGTACGCGGTCCTGGAGGAGGAGCGCGACGCCTGCTCCCACCCCGCCCGCGTAGGGCTCGACGTAGCGGGCGTTGTCGATCCCGAGGCGCTCGATCAGGTCGCCGAAGAACGTCGCCAAGGCGGCTTTGCCACCCGGGTACCGCAGTGGGCTGACGGCCGCCGTGCGTCCCGCCGCTCGGATGCTAAGCCTTCCTGAGCGCGCGTCGGTGATGGCGGTCATCGGGCGCCCCCCTCGGTGGGTCGTTGGGCCCGCTCCCGAGCACGGTAGGCCGCGATCCGGCAGGCCCCCGAGCAGTACCGCGCGCCCATGCGTGCATAGAACACATCGCCGCACCTGCCGCAGAAGTGGGACTTGCCCGCCCGCCGAAGTTGCTCGTGCCGCAGCCCATGCACGCGGGCCGCTAGATCCGCTTCGGAGACTTTGGTCAGGTCAGTCATGTAACGAATCTATCTGTTACAGAGTGGGTGCGGCGCGTGGCGTCCCGGCGTGTTGTGGTTTGCATACGTAGCGGACCCGAGTCGCGCCGGGATAGGAAGCGGAAGTCAGGTGCGAGAGCGGGCAGCGCCATGGGTGGCGGACTTAGCCGCACTGTCGGGATCTTGCCGAACGCCGCGTCACCCGCGCTGCCTCCGTGACTGTGGTGCGGACTGGAGTGGCGCTGCTGCCATGATCTGAACCGGCGCCGGCGGACCTTTGGTCCCTCGCCGGGGGGGGGAGGTCACCGGACAGTAGGCCAAGCGGCCATGTCTTGCTCCTCGACGAGTCTCTGCCGATCAGGGCGCTCGATTGTCCTCGGCGGCTACTCCTGGCCGCTGCGCCGGTGGCCAACGCTCCACACCTGATTAGCGATGCACCGGGTTGTCGGCGTGCTGGCGAAGGTAGGGCGACAGGCTGTCGGCGAGTCGGTTGGCCACGGGGGGTCCTCTCGGCGGTGGACGTCGTCGTCCTCACGACCGTACGGCGCGGGCCCTGCCCGGAGAAGAGCGCCGGTCAGGAAGGCAGGTGCAGGTCGACGAACGGGACGGTGTCACCGGGGAGCACGTACCGGTCGTGCTCGACGAAGCCGTGAGCGAGCGCGAAGGCGAGGCCGTCGCCGTTCGAGGCGAGCACGACCGTCTCGATCCGTCGGGCGCCGAGCGCGTGGGCCACGGCCAGCTCCGCACGCAGGTACGCACCGCCGAGCCCGCGGCGGCGGTACCCGGGCAGCACCCGGACGATCACCGTGGCCACCCCGTCGGCCGTCGGCGGCCGCACGGTGGCGTTGCCGACGAGGACGCCGTCGGCGTACGCGAGCGTCAGGTGGTTGCGGCCGGCGCGCTCGACGACCTCGGCCCG
Organism: Luteipulveratus flavus; assembly: GCF_029439465.1. Classification (GTDB taxonomy): domain Bacteria; phylum Actinomycetota; class Actinomycetes; order Actinomycetales; family Dermatophilaceae; genus Luteipulveratus; species Luteipulveratus flavus. Next base: position 52,592 of record NZ_JAROAV010000010.1, read on the forward strand.
GCTCAGCGGTGCCGTCGGGATGATCCGGTTGTGGATGGCTCGCCAGTCCTTCACGAGCGCGTCGGTCAGCGGGACGATCTCCAGTCGCACGGTCAGTCCTTCGAGGTCGCGACGCGGAACCCGACGTCGTCGATGCGGTACGTCGGGTGGCTGCGCCGTCGTACGCCGGCCCGGACGCTCCAGTGCGGGTCCGACCAGCCGCCGCCGCGCAGCACCCGGTAGCTGCCGTAGACGTCCGGGTCGTACAGGTCCCAGCACCACTCCCAGACATTGCCGAGCATGTCGTGCAACCCCCACGGGTTCGGGACGCGTGTCCCGACAGGATGGATCCGATCCCCGGAATTGCCCTCGTACCAGGCGATCTCGTCGATGTCGCCGTACCGGGGGCCGACCGTCCCGGCCCGGCACGCGTGCTCCCACTCGGCCTCGGTCGGAAGCCGGTAGCCGAGCGATCCGGGCACCGGCACCACGCCGCCGGGCCCGGCCGCGAGGTCGTACGCGGGCGTGACGCCCTCCTGCTCGGACAGCGCGTTGCAGAACGCCACTGCGTCCTCCCACGACACGCTCTCGACCGGCAGGCCGTCACCGGTCGCGACGCTGGGCGGGTGCCCGGTGACGGCGGCGTACTGCTCCTGGGTGACCGCCGTGGTGCCCAGCCGGAACGGGGCGACGTCGACGTCCCAGCGCTCTTGCGTACGCCGGTCGTGCAGCTGCACGCGGCCGCTCGGGACGATCACGGTCGGGACAGCGGCTGCGGCGCGAGAGGTGGTCGACCGGTCCGTCATGACCGGCACGCTAGCGAGGCCACGACGCGCGGCGGGAGCGGGTCAGGTGATCGCCTGGACGACCGCACACCGCCGCTCCGCCGCGTGGGCGTAGAGCGCCTTGAGCAGCGTGAAGTGGAACGCGAGGTACTCCTCGAAGACGTCGTCCTCGTCCCAGATGTCGGGGTAGATCTCGGCCTCGGAAAGGCGCTGCGGGTCGTAGCGGGCCCGGAGCCACGGCACGTCGATGGGTGCGAGGGCCGCGGCGACCTCCGCGACGCGATCCGCCTCCAGGACGCGCGCCGGCCCGTACCCGGTGTCCTCACCGACCCCGACGCCGCCCATGATCGCGTCGGCGAGCACGTCATCGGTGGGCGCGTCGTCGCCGGCGAGCAGCCAGTGCAGGGCGTGCCAGGCCTTGTCCAGGTCGACGACCGCCGGTGGCTCGCCGCCCGACTCGCGCAGCTGCCAGAGGTACTCAGGACTCGTCCGCAGCCGCGCGAGCTCGGCGGCGGACACCGCTCGTCCTTCCCAGATCATTCCCATGCGCCTGATCATGGTGGGCCGCGCTGACACCCCGCCCGGCGCAGGTCCGATTCGTTGGGGTTCGTGTCCTTGCCTCGCCTGCGCGCCGGCCGTCACGCTGAGTGCCGTTCCGCCCGCTCGTCCGAGGAGTCGCCGTGCCTGATGTCGTCATCCCGCTGTACGAGGGCTTCACCGCCCTGGACGTCGTGGGCCCGTACCAGATGCTCGCGCTGACGCCGGGAGTACGCGTGACGCTGGCGGCCGAGGGCGCCGGTGCGGTGACCGACGACGTCGGCTCGCTCGCGCTCGTCGCGACCGCCGCACTGGAGGACATCGTGCAGACCGATGTCGTCGTGATGCCCGGTGGTCCCGGCACCGAGCAGGCCCTCCGCGGCCCGATACCGCTGTGGCTCAAGCAGATCCACGCTCGAACCACCTGGACGACGTCCGTGTGCTCGGGCTCGCTGATCCTGGGTGCAGCGGGTCTCCTCGACGGGCTGGAGGCCACCACCCACTACCGCGTCGCGGACCTGCTGCCGATGTTCGGCGCGACGTACGTGCCGGAACGGGTCGTGGAGCACCCGGAGGCGCGCGTGATCACCTCGGCCGGCGTCTCCAGCGGGATCGACATGGGCCTGCGTCTCGTCGAGCTGCTGACCGACCGTCTCACGGCCGAGGCCGTCCAGCTCTGGACCGAGTACGACCCGCAGCCGCCCTTCGACAGCGGCTCACCCGCCCGCGCCCGGGCCGAGGTTCGTCAGCGAGCCGACGAGTACGAGGCCGCCGCCCGCCGTACGGGCGGCTGACTCACGCGGGCGGCGCGACCGTGGTGTCGGCCTGCCCGGCGCGGTCCAGCGACTCGCGGACGAAGCCACTCGCCTTGAGCTCCTCGACCACCTGCTGGAGGTACGCGACGGTCTCCGGGGTGCGGTTCTTCGTCGTCGCCACAGCCTGCCGGATCTGCATGAACGCCTCGTCGACGACCCGGACGCCGGGGTGCGCGTCCGCCCAGGCCGTCACCGGCTGACGGATCCCGGCGCCGGCCTCCAGACGCTGCTCGTCGAACACCTCCACCCCTTCGCCTCCGCGGACGAGCTCGGCGTGCTGGAGCGTGCGGGTGAGGTAGAGGTCGTACGCCGAGCCCTCCTTCACCCCGATCCGCACTCCGGCGCGGTCGACGTCCGCCACCGACCGGAGCGACGACTCGTCCGGCACCACGAAGACGCCCTCGATCAGGACGTACGCAGCGGTGAAGGCGACCTGCTCCGCGCGGGCCGGCTCGACGGCGAGGAACCCGAGGTCCGCGGCACCGGTCGTGAGCGCCTCGAAGGACTTGCGCGCGGCGTCGAAGCAGACCAGCTCGAGGGGGACCTCCAGCCGGCGGGCGATCTCACGGGCGAGGTCGACCGTGATGCCGCTCGGGTCCTGCGACGTGCCCTGGGCCAGGACGGCGTTGCCGAGGTTGATGCTGGCGCGCAGCGACCCCGTCGGGGCGAGGTCGTGGACGATGTCGGCGGGTACGTCGGTCATGCGGGCCACCCTACGAAGCGCGCCACCGGTCGACGGGCAGGCGGTAGAGCACGTGCCGCGACAGCCGGTGTCCCGGCTCGATGCGCGGGTGGTCGAAGTCGTCGGAAGCACTGTGGCACATGCCGATCCGGCGCATGACCGCCTGCGACCGGTCGTTCGTCACTGCGGTGAAGGACACGATCTCCTCCAGGTCGAGGACGCCGAACCCGTACCCCAGCGCGGCGCGGGCGGCCTCCGTCGCGTAGCCGTACCCCCACGCCTCGCGGGCCAGCCGCCACCCGATCTCGACCGCCGGGGTGAAGTGCGTGGTGAACGAGGGGACGGACAGTCCGGTGAAGCCCACGAACCGGCCGCTGCTCGCGACCTCGACCGCCCAGAGCCCCCACCCCTCGGCGGCGATGCGGTCGTGGATGCGGCCGGCGAGAGCGTCGCTCTCGGTCCGGCTCATGGGAGCGGGGAAGTGCTGCATGACCTCCGGGTCGGCGTTCAGCGCGGCGAAGGGGCGCAGGTCGTCGTCGGTCCAGTCACGCAGCACCAGTCGGTCGGTCTCGATCCGGATCGCGGCCACGACGCCAGCGTAGGTGTGCCGCCAGGTCGCGCGTCCCCTGTGGATATCTCCGGGGACGGATGTCTGCCACCGAGCATGCTCTGCGCATGGGAACTCCGTTGAGCAACAGCGTGATCAGCAGCAACGACGACCTTCTCCGGGTGTGGCGGAAGCTGATGGGTGACGGCGGCTTCGGGAAGCGCAGTCTGTGGTTGATCTTCCTCGACGACGAAGGTCGCCCGGCGCCGCTGGTCGTGCCGATCGACGACATACCGCCTGAGCCGGATCCGGAGGACATCCGCCGGATCGCCGACCTCGTGCGCCGGGTCCAGGACGAGCTCGGCGTGCGGTCCGTGCCGATGCTGATCTCACGGCCGGGTCCGTCGAGGATGACCGACTCCGACCGCCGGTGGGCGGTCGGACTCACCGGCGCGTTCGCCGACCAGCAGGCACCGTGGCCGATCCACCTGGCGACCGCCGACGACGTACAGGTGTTCACGCCCGACGACCTGATCGCCCAGGGAGCAGCGTGACGCGGGGAGGTGTGGTGGTGCGAGCCGGCGGACATCGGGCGCCGCCCGGTTCGGTCGAGAGCGTCCCGGTCGCGCTGCTGGTCCAGCGACTCGGTCGTCTCAGTGACGACCGGATGCGCGAGATGTGCGCGGCACTCGCCGTCGCGACCGCCTGCGGCTGATCCTGTCGCGGTCGGGTCGATGAGGGCAGCATGGGGTGCATGAGCCGCAAGGTGGTCGACGTCCAGGTCTCGGGTCGGGTTCAAGGGGTGTTCTTCCGCGCACGCTGCGCGGACGAGGCGCGCGAGCGGGGAGTGACCGGCTGGGTCCGCAACGAGGCTGACGGATCCGTCGCGGGCCACTTCGAGGGCGAGGCGGAGGCGGTCGACGCGCTGGTCGAGTGGTGCCGCGACGGGTCACCGCGGGCCGACGTCACCGACGTACGAGTAACGGACGGGACGGACGAGCACGCCGAGGGCTTCCGGGCGTCGTGACGCGTCGTGGTGGCCAGGACGTGAGCCATGACTCACGTCTCGACCACCGTCAGTCCTGCATCGCCTTGCAGATCGTGACCATGTGGGAGACGAAGTCGGCGGCGTCGTCCTGATCTGCCGCCCAGACCGCGTTCAGAGCGCATCGGGCGAAGGTCCAGTCGAGGGCAACGCGCCCGTCGAGATCGCCTGCCTCACACGCGATCTCGACCCGTCGCCGAAGGTGCCATCGAGTGGAGCCGGCGTCCATGGCCTCCTCGGCGCGGTTCCACACCAGCGGTGCGACCGCGAACTCGGGTACGCCGGCGACCGGCTTCGGATCGATCGCGAGCCACGGACGACGCTGTGCGGCCAGCACGTTCGCGTCGTGCAGGTCGGCGTGCACCAGCCGGTCGTCGACGCCCACCGAGGAACCGAGCTCGGTGAAGATCGACGCGGCGCGGTCCGCGATCCGGCGCGGCAGCGCGTCCGGGCGTGAGCGGACCTTCTCGGCCCACCGCACGGACTCCTCGGACAGCCGGACGAGCTGGGGAAGCGCGGGGCGGTCCAGGTGCCGCAGCAGGGCACCGATGGTGGCGCAGGACTCGTCGACGTCCACCCCGCCGAGGTCGTGGGCGGCGTCCAGCGGCTCGAGCAGCATGGCCCACCGGGATGGGTCAGCGGCGATGAGCCGCACGGCGCCGTCGCCGTCCCAGGCGCGCAGCGCGAGGTGCTCGTGCTCGGCCTCGGGGTGCGGCCAGGTGACTTTGAGCATCACTGGCTCGTCGCCGTACGAGCACGGGACGACGACGCCGGCGACACCGTGCAGGACCGATCCGGTGGCCCACAGGTCCCAGTGCTCGGCGCACTCGGCGACCAGCCGCGGCAGGTCGCGCAGCCAGTCCGCACCCTCGACGCCACCCTCGGGCTCGTGGCCGGACACGGTCCTGGCGAACGCCGGGGGCACGAACCGCGCGAAGTCGTGCAGGTCCGGGGTCTCGACCGTCATCCGCTCAGCCCGGGGAACGGTGTCGGTGGCACACCCCAGCTCCACGCCCGGGCGACGGCGCCCGACCACAGGTCGAGCAGGCCGGTCAGCGGGGCGGCCTCGCCGCGGACCTGGATCACCTGAGCGGCGGTCGCGGTGACGACCGGGGCGAGCAGACCGGCCACGACCTGCCGGCGCGCCTGCGGCGTGCTCGCGGTGGGCGGCAGCGGGTACGACAACGGGGGAGGCGGCGCCGCCGTACCCGCAGCGGCCTCCAGGCGGGACCGGTCGGCGTACAGGCCCTTCAGCAGAGAGCGCATGGCCTTGCGCTCGGCGTTCGCGCGGACTCCCGCGGCGACCACCTCGACGCCGTAGACCGCCGGGCGGACCGCGGCCAGCAGCGCCACGCAGACGGCAGCCGGTGGCATCGTGACGTTCGGCCACGTCGGGCTGTGACCGGCGAGAGTGGCGGCCGCGCCGCGCGTGGCCGCCACCGCCGCGAGCATCGGCAGGTGGGCAGCGGTGGTGCGGGCGAGGTCGGCGGGAGCCGCGCCGGTGGCGAACGTCATCTCGGCCCCCGCGAGGTCACCGACGGCTCCGCCGTCCGCCCTCGTGCTGGACGGGCTGCTGCTCGGTCGGACGCCGAGGCCGGCGACCACGTCGGAGATCCGGTCCTCCTGCGCCCGGTGGACGGCAGCGAGCCGCGGCCCCCAGCCGGCGCTCGCCGCAGCGACCCGCTCGAGCCGGCGGACATCGCCCAGGGTGGCGAGGAGGGCGGCGGAGTCCGGTGGTGGTGCGGCGGTCCGCAGCCCCGGGATGCCGGGCGCATCCCGCTCCAGCCGCACGCCGCAACCTGCGAGCGTGATCGTCAACGCGCCTCCGGCGACGGCCGAGACGAGGCTCCGACGACTGACACCTCTGCTCTGCTGCGGCACGCACGGGATCATGTCACGCGCCCTGCGGTCCGCCGCATGAGACAGGCACCGGCATCATTTGACGTTATGTCCGGAGAAATGTCAGGTTATCGCTGACGTCCATCGACCCGAGGAGCACTTCGTGACCACTGTCGCACCGCGCACCGGCTCGTCGGGACGCGCCCGTGACCGGAGCGAGGGTCAGTGGGCGCTGGGCCAGCGCGAACCCCTCAACCACAACGAGGTCTTCAAGGCCGAGGACGACGCCCTGAACGTGCGCCGTCGGGTCGAGGAGGTCTACGCCAAGGAGGGGTTCGCCTCGATCCCCGGCGACGACCTGCGCGGGCGGATGCGCTGGTGGGGCCTCTACACCCAGCGCCGCCCCGGCATCGACGGCGGCCGGACGGCCAGCCTGGAGCCGGAGGAGCTCGAGGACGAGTACTTCATGATGCGGGTCCGCAGCGACGGCGGTGCGCTCACGACCGAGCAGCTGCGCGTGGTGGCCGGCATCTCGACCGAGTTCGCACGCGACACGGCCGACATCTCCGACCGGCAGAACATCCAGTACCACTGGATCCGCATCGAGGACGTCCCGGAGATCTGGCGGCGGCTGGAGTCGGTCGGCCTGTCCACCACGGAGGCCTGCGGCGACTGCCCGCGGGTCGTGCTCGGCTCCCCGGTGGCCGGGGTCAGCACCGAGGAGCGCATCGACGGTACGGCGGCGATCGAGGAGATCAAGCGGCGCTACATCGGCGACCAGTCGATCTCCAACCTGCCCCGCAAGTTCAAGACCGCCATCTCCTGGCTGCCCGACACGGCGCCGGAGATCAACGACGTCACCTTCGTCGGCGTCGAGCACCCCGAGCACGGGCCCGGGTTCGACCTGCTGGTCGGCGGCGGCCTGTCCACCAACCCCCACCTCGCGGTGCGCCTCGGCACCTTCGTCCCGCTCGAGGAGGTGCCGGAGGTCTGGTACGGCGTGGTCTCGATCTTCCGCGACTACGGCTACCGCCGCCTGCGGCACCGCGCGCGCCTGAAGTTCCTGGTCAAGGACTGGGGTGCGGAGAAGTTCCGCGAGGTCCTGGAGACCGAGTACCTCCAGCGGCGCCTGCTGGACGGCCCGCCGGCGCCGGTGCCGTCGCGTCCGGTGGACCACGTGGGTGTGTTCGAGCAGCAGGACGGTCGCCGGTACGTCGGTCTCGCGCCGGTCGCCGGACGGGTGAGCGGCTCGACACTCACGGCCGTCGCGGACGCCGCCGAGGCCGCGGGCTCCCAGCGCGTCCGGCTCACGCCGTACCAGAAGCTCGTCGTCCTCGACGTGGAGCCGGACGGCGTCGAGGAGCTGGTCGGCACCCTCGCGCCGCTGGGTCTGGTCGCGCGGGCGTCGACCTGGCGCCGGTCGGTCATGGCGTGCACCGGCATCGAGTACTGCAAGCTGGCGATCGTCGAGACCAAGCAGCTGGCCCACGACCTGGTGGGCGACCTCGAGCAGCGTCTCTCCGACCTCGAGCTGGACCGCCCGATCTCGGTGCACATCAACGGCTGCCCGAACTCCTGCGCCCGCATCCAGGTGGCCGACATCGGGCTCAAGGGCCAGATCGTCACCGACGCCGACGGCAACCAGGTCGAGGGTTTCCAGGTGCACCTCGGCGGAGGCCTCGGCCTGGACGCCGGCTTCGGGCGCAAGCTGCGCTCGCACAAGGTCACGTCCGCGGAGCTCGGGGACTACGTCGTCCGGGTCGCCCGCAACTACCAGTCCCAGCACGAGGAGGGCGAGCGGTTCGCCGAGTGGGCGATGCGCGCCGACGAGGAGGCGCTGCGGTGACCGTCGCCACCGACCTGCGCACCCTCGCCGAGCGCGGGGCCGCCGAGCTGGAGGGCGCGTCCGCGCAGGACGTCCTGCGCTGGGCCGACCGGCACCTGGCCCGGTTCGCCGTGGCCGCCTCCATGCAGGACACCGTCCTGGTCCATCTCGCCTCACAGGTCGTGCCCGGCATCGACGTGCTCTTCCTCGACACCGGTTACCACTTCCCGCAGACGCTGCAGACTCGTGACGAGGTCGCCCGCCGGTACGACGTGACGGTGCGCGACCTCACCGCCCGGCAGACCGTGGCCGAGCAGGACGCGTCGTACGGCGCCCGTCTGCACGACCGCGACCCGGACCTGTGCTGCACGCTGCGCAAGACCCACCCGCTGGACGAGGCGGTCGACACCTACGACGGCTGGGCGACCGGTCTGCGTCGCGCCGAGTCGGCCACCCGCGCGCTCACCCCGGTCGTCACGTTCGACGAGCGCCGTGAACGGATCAAGCTGGCGCCTCTCGCGGCGTGGAGCGACGAGCAGGTCGCGGCCTACGTCGATGAGCACGACGTGATCATGAATCCGCTTCTGTCGCAGGGGTACCCGTCGATCGGGTGCGAGCCGTGCACCCGCCGGGTCCTCGCCGGTGAGGACGCCCGCGCCGGCCGCTGGTCGGGGACCGGCAAGACCGAGTGCGGGATCCACTCATGAGCGCGGGCGCGAGCGGCGTCACGGTCTGGCTGACCGGGTTGTCCGGTGCGGGCAAGACGACGGTGGCGGAGTCGCTGGCCGAGCAGCTGCGCTCGCAGGGCCGGCCGGTCGAGGTGCTCGACGGCGATGAGCTGCGGACGAATCTGTCTGCGGGACTCGGCTTCTCGCGTGAAGACCGCAGCACCCACGTCCGTCGGGTGGGCTTCGTCGCCGAGCTGCTGTCCAGGCACGGCGTCGTCTCGCTCGTGCCCGTCATCGCGCCGTACGCCGATGCGCGTGATGACGTCCGCCGCCACCACGACAAGCACGGCACGCCCTACCTCGAGGTGCACGTCGCGACGCCGCTCATCGAGTGCGCCCGCCGCGACGTCAAGGGCCTGTACGCCAGGGCTCGGGCCGGCGAGCTGACCGGACTCACCGGCGTCGACGACCCGTACGAGGAGCCGCAGGCGCCCGACCTGCGGCTCGACACGACCGGGCTGCCGCTGCACGAGGCGGTCGCGCGGGTCCGCACGCTGATCGCATCGACCACCGAGGAGGAGTCGTGACCACGACAGCCGAGCCGACGACCACGACCGGGCTGACCCCGGCGCTGGCCGACCTGGAGGCCGAGGCGATCGAGATCATCCGTGAGGTCGTCGCCGAGTTCGACCGTCCCGCACTGCTGTTCAGCGGAGGCAAGGACTCCGCCGTGCTGCTGCACCTCGCCCGGAAGGCGGTGTGGCCGGCGCCTCTCCCGATCACCCTGCTGCACGTCGACACCGGCCACAACCTTCCGGAGGTGCTGTCCTTCCGGGACCAGGTCGTGGCCGACGGCAACCTGCGGATCGAGGTGGCCCGGGTCGAGGAGTGGATCGCCGACGGACGGCTCACCGAGCGCCCCGACGGCACCCGGAACCCGCTGCAGACGGTCCCGCTGCTGGACACCATCGCGGCGCAGAGGTTCGACGCCCTGCTCGGCGGTGCGCGCCGGGACGAGGACCGCGCCAGGGCCAAGGAGCGGATCTTCTCGGTCCGAGACGCGTTCGGCGGCTGGGACCCCCGGCGTCAGCGGCCCGAGCTGTGGAACGTCTACAACGGACGCCACGCGCCGGGGGAGCACACCCGGGTCTTCCCGATCTCGAACTGGACCGAGCTGGACGTCTGGGCCTACATCGAGGCCGAGGACGTCCCGCTGCCGGACATCTACTACGCGCACGAGCGCGACGTCTTCCTGCGCGACGGCATGCTCCTGACGCCCGGCCCGTGGGGCGGACCGCGGGACGGGGAGGCGCTGGAGCGCCGCACGGTCCGCTACCGCACCGTCGGGGACGGCTCGTGCACCGGGGCGGTGGAGAGCGACGCCGCCGACGTGGCGGCGGTGATCGCCGAGATCACCGTCAGCCGACTGACCGAACGTGGCGCGACCCGGGCCGACGACCGGCTCTCCGAGGCCGCCATGGAGGACCGCAAGCGAGAGGGCTACTTCTAGAGATGACGGTGCTCACCGAACGTCCCGCACCCGCTCCGGACGACGACACCCCAGCGGCGGTCGGCCAGCTCCGGCTGGTCGTCGCCGGCTCGGTCGACGACGGCAAGTCCACCCTGGTCGGGCGCCTGCTGCACGACACCAAGTCGATCCTCGCCGACCAGTACGACGCGCTGGAGCACGTGAGCCGCAGCCGCGGCGCCGACGGCTTCGACCTCGCCCTGCTGACCGACGGCCTGCGCGCGGAGCGCGAGCAGGGCATCACCATCGACGTCGCCTACCGCTACTTCGCCACGCCACGACGCTCGTTCGTGCTGGCCGACACCCCGGGGCACGTGCAGTACACCCGCAACACGGTGACCGGCGCCTCCACCGCCGACGCCGCGGTCGTCCTGGTCGACGTCCGGAACGGGGTCTCGGTCCAGACGCGCCGGCACGCCGCCGTGATGGCCCTGCTGCGTGTGCCGCACGTGGTGTTCGCCGTGAACAAGATGGACGCCGTCGACTGGGACGAGGCGCGCTTCGCCGAGGTCGAGGCGGATGTCCGCCGGGTCGCCGAGCGCGTCGGGCTGGAGCACACGGAGGTGCTGCCCGTCTCGGCCCTCACCGGCGAGGGCGTCGCCGCACCCGCGCCGGGTCGAGCGGACCGGCCGACGCTGCTGTCGCTCCTGGAGCAGCTGCCCGCACGTCGCTCCCTGGTCGCCGAGGACCTCCGGTTCGCCGTCCAGCTGGTCATCCGGCCGCGCACCGAGGCCCACCCCGACTACCGCGGCCTCGCCGGTCGTGTCGGCTCGGGCACCGTGTCGGTCGGGGACGAGGTCGTGGCCCAGCCCAGCGGGCTGCGCTCCACCGTGGTCGCCGTCGACGGACCTCGCGGCCCGCAGCAGTCCGCGACCGCCGGGCAGTCGGTGACCCTGCGGCTCGCCGACGAGCTCGACGTGGCCCGCGGCGAGGTGCTCTCCCGTCCGGACTCGCCCGCCCCCGCCGTACGGTCGCTCGACGGCGTCGTGTGCTGGCTCGGCGACGCGCCGACGCGGCCGCGCCAGCGGGTGTTGATCAAGGCAGGGACGCGCGTGACGCGAGGCATGCTCGGCGACCTGGAGCAGCACTGGGACGTGGACGAGCAGCGCTGGCAGGACGGTGACGCCCCGCTGGAGCTCAACGACATCGGCCGGCTGTCCGTACAGCTCGCCGAGCCCGTCGCGGTGGACCCGTACGTCGAGCACCGGCACACCGGTGCCTTCCTGGTGATCGATCCTGACACCGGCGTGACGCTGGGTGCGGGCATGGCAGGCGGCCGGCTCGGGCAGCACTCCTGAGGTCTGCCGGGCCTGCGAGCGGTCGGGAGCGGCGTCGTTCTCGGTTAGAGTTCGGGTGCGAGCGAGAACCTTCGCTCGCGCACGACTCGAGAACAGGGCTGACCATGGGGACGACGGCACGGGCCGAACAGGTCGGGCAGGTCATCACCGAGGTGATGACGCCACGAGGCCTGGTCGTCGAGGACGTCACGGTCACCCCTGCCGGCAAGCGGCGCCTGGTGCGCGTCCTGATCGACACCGACGTGACCTCGCTCACCTCCGGTGACGACCTCGCCGGCGTCGTACCCCCGCTGAGCCTGGACGCCGTGGCCGACGCGACCCGCGCGGTCAGCGACGCCTTGGACGCCTCCGACGCGATGGGCGACCAGCCGTACGTCCTGGAGGTCAGCTCGCCCGGTACGGACCGTCCGCTGACCCAGCCGCGCCACTTCCGCCGCAACGTCGGTCGCCTGGTCGAGGTCGCGCCGGTCGAGGGTGAACCGGTGACCGGCCGCATCCTCGCCGCGAGCGAGACCGCGGTGACCCTTGAGGTCGACGGCGCGGAGCGCGTGATGCCCTACGAGGAGTGCGGCCGCGCCCGAGTCCAGGTGGAGTTCAACCGGGCCTCCGGGCCGGACGACGGGCCGCGCGGCGGCGATGGTGACGAGGAGGACAGCTGATGGACATCGACATGGCGGCGCTGCGGGCGCTGGAGCGTGAGCGCGAGATCCCGATGGATGTCATCGTGCCGGCGATCGAGCAGGCGCTGCTCACCGCGTACCACCGCGAGGACGGCAGCTACCGGCACGCGCGGGTCGAGCTGGACCGTCGGTCCGGCCACGTCGTCGTGTGGGCGCGCGAGGACGGCGAGCTCGACGACGAGGGCGTCCGCGCCGAGCCCGGCCCCGAGTTCGACGACACCCCCACCGGATTCGGCCGCGTCGCGGCCTCCACGGCGCGCCAGGTCATCGTCCAGCGGATGCGTGACCTGGAGGACGAGGCGATCCTCGGCGACTTCCGCGGTCGCGAGGGCGACGTCGTCGCCGGAGTGATCCAGCAGTCCAACGACCCCCGCCTGGTGAAGGTCGACTTCGGCACGGTCGAGGGCATCCTGCCGACCGCCGAGCAGGTGCCCGGTGAGCAGTACGTCCACGGGCAGCGACTGCGCTGCTACGTCGTCAGCGTGAAGCGCGGTCCGAAGGGCCCGCAGATCGGGCTCTCCCGGACCCACCCCAACCTCGTGCGCAAGCTGTTCGCGCTGGAGGTGCCGGAGATCGCGGACGGCTCGGTCCAGATCGCCGCCCTGGCGCGCGAGGCCGGCCACCGCAGCAAGATCGCCGTCACCACCAAGGTCCCCGGGCTGAACGCCAAGGGCGCCTGCATCGGACCGATGGGCAGCCGGGTGCGGGCCGTCATGACCGAGCTGCACGGCGAGAAGATCGACATCGTCGACTACTCCGACGACCCCGCCGAGTTCGTCGCCGCCGCGCTGTCGCCCTCGCGGGTGCAGTCGGTCGAGGTGACCGACCCCAAGGCTCGCGCCGCCCGGGTGATCGTCCCCGACTTCCAGCTGAGCCTGGCGATCGGCAAGGAGGGCCAGAACGCCCGCCTCGCGGCCAAGCTGACCGGGTGGCGGATCGACATCCGCCCGGACACCCAGCCGGCCGATGGTGCGGCGCGCTCCGAGGCGGTCGCGGCCCCCGTGGACGACGCCGACGAGCATTCGGGCTAGACTAGGTATGACCGGTCACCTGCGTACCGACCGGCAGTCACCTTCTCACGCCGGACGGCGTACGTGTGTGGGCTGCCGCAGGAGAGATGACCGATCCGCACTGCTGCGAGTGGTTGCTCGTGCGGCGCAGGAGCCCGACACCGCGACGGTGGCCGTGGTTCCCGACGTCGAAGAGCGCCGTCCGGGCCGAGGGGCCTGGATCCATCCCACGGCAGACTGCTTCGAGCAGGCTGTCCGTCGCCGCGCCTTCGGGCGAGCGTTGCGCGTGAGCGCGCCGCTCGATCTGAGCGCGGTGCGAGGAGAAGTCGGCTCGACGCAGTGAGGCTGCACAGCAAGGGCCCGGTGACCGTCACCGGGCAGACCGTAGGAAAGCGGGTTTGACGCTGATGAGCACCCGATGAGTACTCAGCAATGAGCACCCAGCACTGACGGTCTGTGCTGCCCGGCGAACCCGCCGGCGCCGGCCCGGACCGTCACGAAACCCCCCAACGAGGAGAAACGTGGCAAAGGTCCGGGTCCATGAGCTCGCCAAGGAGCTCGGAGTCGAGAGCAAGGAACTGCTCGCGTACCTGAAGGAGCAGGGCGAGTTCGTCAAGACGGCGAGCTCGACCATCGAGGCTCCGGTCGTACGCAAGATCAAGGAGAACCCCCCGCCGTCGTCGGCCAAGACCGGTGGGGACGACACGTCGGCGCCCAAGGCGCCGGCCCCCAAGCCGGGTGCGCACAAGCCCGGCCCGAAGCCCGCTGCCCGGACCGCTCCGGCCCCGGCAGCCCCCGCCGAGCCGGCCCGTCCGGCTCCGGCAGCACCGGCCGAGCCCGCTCGTCCGGAGCCCACCCGCTCCGCACCCGCGGCACCCGCCCCGGCTGCCTCCGCCCCGGCTGCGCCCGCAGCCGCGGCGTCCGCGCCCGCCCCGGCGAAGCCCGGTGGTCCGGCAGCGCCGAAGCCCGGTGCCGCCAAGAAGTCCGCCTCGGCGCCGACCCCCGGTCCGCGTCCGCAGGCTCCTGCTCCCGCCGAGCCGGCCCGCCCGGCCCCGGCGGCGCGCGACAACGGTCCGCGTCCGGGTGCACCCCGGCCGAAGACCTCGGGTCCGCGTCCGGGAGCCCCCGGTCCGCGTCCGGGCAACAACCCGTTCGCTCCCAGCCAGGGCATGCGACGAGAGGGCGGCGGCGGTTCCCCGCGTCCGGGCAACAACCCGTTCGCTCCCAGCCAGGGCATGCCGCGTCCGGCCGACCGCCGCGGTGGTGCTGCGGCGGGCCAGGGCGGTCCGCGTCCGGCTGCGCCGCGTCCGGGTCAGGCCGGCCAGGGTGGTCCCCGCCCCGCCGGTCCCCGTCCGGGCGGTGCCCGTCCGAACCCCGGCATGATGCCGGACCGCGCCGCGGTTCCCCGTCCCGGTGAGCGCCCCGCGCGTCCCGGTGGCGGTCGCGGTGGTCCCGGTGGTGGCGGCGGTGGCGGTTTCGCCGGCCGCGGCGGCTTCGGTGGCCGTCCCGGTGGCGGCGGCCGTGGCCCCGGTGGCCGTGGCGGCACCCAGGGTGCGTTCGGTCGCGGCGGCGGCAAGGTCCGCGGGCGCAAGTCCAAGCGGGCGAAGCGCCAGGAGTTCGAGCAGATGCAGGCGCCGACGATCGGCGGCGTCACCGTTCCCCGCGGTGACGGCAAGACGATCGTGCGCGTGCGTCGTGGCGCGTCCCTGACCGACTTCGCGGACAAGATCGACGCGAACCCCGCCAGCCTGGTGACGGTGCTGTTCCACCTCGGTGAGATGGCCACCGCGACCCAGTCGCTGGACGAGGACACCTTCCAGCTGCTCGGTGCCGAGCTGGGCTACGACGTCCGCGTCGTGTCCCCGGAGGACGAGGAGAAGGAGCTGTTCAGCTCCTTCAACATCGACCTCGAGGCCGAGCTGGAAGGCGAGGGCGACGAGGACCTGCAGCCGCGTCCGCCGGTCGTGACCGTCGTCGGTCACGTCGACCACGGTAAGACGCGACTGCTGGACGCGATCCGCAACGCCGACGTCGCCGAGGGCGAGACCGGTGGCATCACCCAGCACATCGGTGCCTACCAGGTCCACACCGACCACGAGGGCGTCGACCGTCCGATCACCTTCATCGACACCCCGGGTCACGAGGCGTTCACCGCCATGCGTGCCCGTGGTGCGAAGGTGACCGACATCGCGATCCTGGTCGTGGCGGCCGACGACGGTGTCATGCCGCAGACGATCGAGGCCCTCAACCACATGCAGGCGGCCGACGTGCCGATCGTGGTCGCGGTCAACAAGATCGACGTCGACGGTGCGAACCCGCAGAAGATCCGTCAGCAGCTGACCGAGTACAACCTCATCGCCGAGGAGTACGGCGGCGACACGATGTTCGTCGACGTCTCGGCCAAGCAGGGTCAGAACATCGAGTCGCTGCTGGAGGCGGTCCTGCTGACCGCGGACGCCGCGCTCGACCTGCGGGCGAACCCGGACAAGGCCGCCCGTGGCGTCGCGATCGAGGCCAACCTCGACCGTGGCCGCGGTGCGGTCGCCACCGTCCTGGTGCAGTCCGGCACGCTGCGCGTCGGTGACGGCATCGTCGCCGGTGTCGCGCACGGTCGCGTCCGCGCCATGCTCGACGAGCACGGCAACAACGTCTACGAGGCCGGTCCGTCGCGTCCGGTCCAGGTGATGGGTCTGGCGTCGGTGCCGCGGGCGGGTGACACGTTCATCGTGGCCCCGGACGACCGCACGGCTCGCCAGATCGCCGAGAAGCGCGAAGCGGCCGACCGGCAGGCGTCGCTGGCCAAGGCGCGCAAGCGGATCAGCCTGGAGGACCTCAACGACGCTCTGGCGGCGGGCAAGGTCGAGACGCTCAACCTGATCCTCAAGGGCGACGTCTCCGGTTCCGTCGAGGCGCTCGAGGACGCGTTGATGCAGATCGACGTGGGCGACGAGGTCGACCTGCGGATCATCGACCGTGGTGTCGGCGCGATCACGATGAACAACATCAACCTCGCTGTCGCCTCCGACGCGGTGATCATCGGCTTCAACGTCCGTGCCGAGGGCCAGAACGCCGAGTACGCCGACAAGGAGGGCGTGGAGATCCGCTACTACGGCGTGATCTACCAGGCCATCGAGGAGATCGAGTCGGCCCTGAAGGGAATGCTCAAGCCGGAGTTCGAGGAGCACGAGCTCGGTACGGCGGAGATCCGCGAGATCTTCCGCTCGTCCAAGTTCGGCAACATCGCCGGTTCGATCGTGCGCTCGGGCGAGATCAAGCGCGGTTCGAAGGCGCGGATCACCCGTAACGGTGTGGTCGTCGCCGAGAACATCGAGATCGCCGGTCTGCGTCGCTTCAAGGATGACGTCACCGAGGTCCGCGAGGGCTTCGAGTGCGGTATCAACCTCGGGTCGTTCAACGACCTGCAGGAGGGCGACCTGATCGCGACGTACGAGATGCGCGAGAAGCCCCGCGACTGACGAAGCACGGAGCGAAGGTTGGGCCCCGAGCTTGCGAGGGTCCCGGCCGGAGCGCAGTGCGAGGATGTCGCGACATGAGTTCAGCGACTGACGACTGACGACTGACGTCCGACGCAGCACATCTGCACCCCCGTACCGCTGGTACGGGGGTGCAGTGCGTTGTCGGCGGCTCTGCCTAGGGTGGTCCTCGTGACTCCGGGTGCTGCCGCATGACGACCGAGATGATCTACCTGCAGACCGCCGCATGCGGCCGTCCCTCTGCCGGGACGGTGGCCGCGATGGTCGACCACCTTCGGCTGGAGGTGGAGGTCGGCGGGTACGCCGCTCAGGCGGCGTCCGGGCCGGTGCTGCAGCAGGCGTACGAGGGCCTCGGCTCGCTGCTGGGCGCGGACGCGGACGGGGTGGTGATCGTGGCGGGCGCCACGGACGGTCTGCTGACCCTCCTGGGCTCCTGGGCGTTCCCCGAGGGGGCCACGGTCGGTGTCGTCCCCGCGGAGTGGGGTCCGAACCTCGACGCCTTCGCCCGGTTCGGGCTGCGTCCGGTCCTGCTCCCGGTCGACGACCGCGGCGTCCTGGACCTCGAGGCGTTCGAGCAGGCGTTGCACGCCGACCCGCCCGCCCTGGTGCACCTGACCCAGCTGGCCTCGCACCGCTGCGTGGCGCAGCCGGTCGCGGAGGCGGTCGGGCTGTGCCGTACGGCCGAGGTCCCGCTGTGGGCGGACGCGGCGCAGGCGCTCGGTCACCTCGACACCGCGACCGGCGCGGACGCGGTCTACGCACCCGCCCGCAAATGGCTCGCGGGCCCGCGCGGCGTCGGCGTCCTGGCGGTGAACCAGCGGGCGCGCGACCGGTTGAGCCCGTTGTGCCAGCGGCCGCTGCAGGACGAGTCGCCGATCGCCGCGATGCGGCACGGTGAGGTGCCGGTGGCGGCGCAGGTCGGGTTCGCCCACGCCGTGCGCGAGTATCTCGAGGCCGGTCCGGATGCTGTCCGGGCGTCGCTCGCGGCACTGGGGCAGCGCACCCGGGAGGCGGTCCGCGGCCTTCCCGGCTGGTCGCTCGCCGACCCGGCCGACGCGGTGGGTGCCGTGGTCGGTCTGCGGCCGACCGCCGGGCAGGACGTGGAGGCGGTCGTCAGCCGCCTGCGCGACGAGGACCGCATCCTCACGACGGCCTGCCTGCCGTGGCGGGCCGCGGAGATGGACGGCCCGCTCCTGCGCCTGGCGCCGGAGCCCGGCACCGACGAGGCCGCGCTGGCCTGTCTGACCCGCGGGTTAGGCTGAGGACAGCGCCGGTCCCACCGGCCGACGCACGACATCTCGGCACACCGAGTTTCGGCCCCGATGGGGTCGGGTACGAGGAACTGCACGACGAGGACGGTCGTCCTGGCCGCCCCCGCACCGACCCGCGGTCGTCTTCTGACGGCCGGTCCGGACCTGGAGGGGGCGGATGACCATGCCGCATCTCATGTCGACCGATGATCATCTGGCGCAGGACCCGCTGCACACCGGCGACCCCGTGGACGCCGCCCGCGCGTACCTCGTCGACACCGCTCTGACGGCCGGCTCCGTCGGCCGGGTCGGGCTGGAGCTCGAGCTGCACCTGGTCGACCACGGCCGGCCCGCGAGCCGTCCGAGCTGGTCGCAGGTGCAGCGCCTGGTCGCCGATCTTCCGCCGATGCCCTCGGGCAGCTCGGTGACGGTCGAGCCCGGTGGCCAGCTGGAGCTGTCGACCCCGCCGCTGGACGACGTGGTCGAGGCCGTGGCAGCGCTGTCGCTGGACCGGGCGGTGCTCGCGGCGTCGCTGCACGACGGGGGTTTCGGCTGCGCGCCGATCGGGTCCGACCCGGCCCGTCCGCCCCGCCGGGTGAATCCCGCGACGCGCTACCAGGCCATGGAGCGGCACTTCGCCGGAGTCGGGTGCGTGGACGCGGCGAGGGCCATGATGTCCTCCACCGCCGCCCTGCAGGTCAACCTGGACGCCGGTCCGGAGGCGGAGTGGGAGCAGCGGCTCGACCGCGTCCATCTGCTGGGCCCGGTGCTGATCGCCCTCTCGTCCACGTCTCCCTACCTGGGCGGCACGACGACCGGCTGGCACTCCATGCGGCAGGCCGCCTGGCAGGGCCTGGACCCCGCCCGGACCGACCGGTTCCCCGCGGCCGCGCCGGCGCAGGCGTGGGCGTCGTACGCGCTGGCCGCCCCGGTGATGGCGGTCCGGGACGGGGAGGTGGCCACGGAGGTCGCCGGGACGGTGGCGTTCGAGGACTGGCTGCAGGGGAGCGGTCCGGTGGGGCGGCCGCCGACCCTGAACGACCTCGACTTCCACCTGACCACGCTGTTCCCGCCGGTGCGACCGCGCGGCTACCTGGAGATCCGGTACATCGACGCCCTCCCGGACCGGTGGTGGCCCGCGGTGGCGGCTGTCGTGGCGACCCTGATGGACGACCCGGTGGCCGCCGACCAGGTCGTCGACGCCTGCGAGCCGGTCCGCGACGCCTGGGAGCTCGCGGCCCGTGAGGGCACGCGCGACCCCCTTCTGCTGCGGGCGGTCCGGCAGTGTCTCGACATCGCCGCGTCCCGGGCTCCGGCGGCTCTGCGTGGCGAGGTCGAGGAGCTCGCCGAGCTGTTCGCCTCGGGACGCAGCCCGAGCTCGGTGCTGCGCGGCCGCATCGAGGCGGTCGGCCCCGTTCGTGCCCTGGAGGAGGAGTCCCGATGATCGAGACCATTGCCCGCGGCCTGGAGGCCGCCCGCAGCCGGACGCATCGCCTGACCTCGTTCGAGGACGGGGTCCTGACGACGCAGCACAGCCGGCTGATGAGCCCGCTCGTCTGGGACCTCGCCCACATCGGCCAGCAGGAGGACCTGTGGCTGCTGCGCGGCGGCAACGCGGCGTGCCAGGGCCTGCTGTCCGCCAAGATCGAGGGGCTGTACGACGCCTTCGAGCATCCGCGCGCCGAGCGGCCCTCGCTGCCGCTGCTCACGCCCGTGGAGTCCCGGTCGTTCATCGCCGACGTCCGCGGCCGCGTCCTGGACCGGCTGGACCGCGCCGAGCCGGAGGCCCCGGACGGCCTGTTCCCCTTCGTCATGGTCGAGCAGCACGAGCAGCAGCACGTCGAGACGATGCTCGCCACGCATCAGCTGCGTGACGGTGAGTCCCTGCTCGGCCCCGGCGCACCGCTGCCCGCGGGCCGGGTGCTGCCGGCGGACTCCGTGCTGGTGCCCGGCGGCCCGTTCGTGCTGGGCGTCGACGGCGAGGACGAGCCCTGGTCCCTGGACAACGAGCGTCCGGCCCACCAGGTCGACCTTCCGGCGTTCCGGATCGCCCGCGTCCCCGTCACGAACGCGGAGTGGCAGCTGTTCCTGGACGCCGGCGGCTACGACGAGCCGCGCTGGTGGTCCGAGCGCGGGTGGGCGCACCGCGTCGAGGCCGGGCTGGAGCGTCCGCTGTTCTGGGCCGCCGACGGCTCGCGGCGGCGGTTCGGGCGGGTCGAGCCGGTCCCGCCGGACGAGCCCGTGCAGCACGTGTCCTACTGGGAGGCGCAGGCGTACGCCTCGTGGGCGGGCGCCCGGCTGCCCACGGAGCAGGAGTGGGAGAAGGCCTGCGCCTGGGACCCGGTGCTGGGCCGGCGTCGCCGCTGGCCGTGGGGCGACGAGGGCTGGACGCCCGAGCGCGCCAACCTCGGCGGCGAGGGTCTGCGGCCGGCGCCGGTGGGGGCCTACCCCGGCGGTGCGTCGGCGTACGGCGTGGAGCAGATGATCGGCGACGTGTGGGAGTGGACCTCCTCCGAGCTCACGCCCTGGCCCGGCTTCCGGCCGATGCTGTACGCCGACTACAGCGCGCCGTTCTTCGGCGGCGACTTCCGGGTGCTGCGCGGTGGCTCCTGGGCGGTCGGCGGCGCGGCCGTCCGGCCCTCGTTCCGCAATTGGGACCTGCCGGTACGCCGCCAGATCTTCACCGGCGTACGCCTGGCCTGGGACGCCTGAGGTGTGCCGTCATCAGGCCTGGCTGGGTCGGGACCGGTCGGTCGCCTCGCTCGTGCTCGAGCCCGAGTACGGCCTGCTCCGCCAGTCCTACCAGCCGCGCCGGCAGCAGCGCGGGCTGCTGAACGCCGACGGCTGGGGCGTCGGGCTGCACATGCCCGGCCGCCCGGAACCGGTCCGCTGGCGCTCGGCGCGGCCGCTGTGGACCGACGCGTCGTTCGCCTCGGTCGCGCCGGTCCTGTCGGCCGGGTGCGTGCTCGCCGCCGTCCGATCGGCGACCGTCGGGATGCCGCCGGACGAGACGGCCGCCGCGCCGTTCACCGACGGCCGCTGGCTGCTCTCCCACAACGGCCGTGTCGGTCGTGACGTCCTGCCCGCGCGGCACGACGCCGAGTCGGTCTGCGACTCGGCGGTCCTCGCCGCGCACGTGTTCGCGCAAGGCCCGGAGCGGGTGGCCGACACCGTCCGCGCGGTCGCGCGGCAAGCGCCCGACGCCACGCTCAACCTGCTGCTCACCGACGGCTCGCGGGTGCTCGGCGTCACCTGGGGCGACCCGCTCAGCTACCTCGTCGACGACGCCGGGATCGTCGTCGCCAGCGAGCCGTACGACGACGACCCGCGCTGGGTCGACGTGCCGGACCACCACCTGATCGAGGTGACCCCGGACGGGGTCGCCGTCACCGCTCTGGAGGACTGAATGCCCACGCTCGACGTCTCCGTCCACCTCGACCCGACCTCGCTGGCCGCGCAGATGGCCCAGGACGTCCGCGACGGGCTCACCCGCGTCCCGAAGGTGCTGCCACCCAAGTACTTCTACGACGCGCGC
Organism: Luteipulveratus flavus; assembly: GCF_029439465.1. GTDB lineage: Bacteria > Actinomycetota > Actinomycetes > Actinomycetales > Dermatophilaceae > Luteipulveratus > Luteipulveratus flavus. The sequence goes on from NZ_JAROAV010000010.1 coordinate 74,109, forward strand.
GGCAGCGAGCTGTTCGACGAGATCACCCGCCTGCCGGAGTACTACCCGACGCGCACCGAGCGGGCGATCCTCGTCGAGCACGTCGCGCAGATCGCGGCGGTGACCGAGGCGTCGACCCTGATCGAGCTCGGCAGCGGCACGTCGGAGAAGACCCGGCTGCTGCTGCAGGCGCTGCAGGCGGCGGGCACGCTGCGCCGGTTCGTCCCGTTCGACGTCGACCCGGCCGTGCTGGCAGAGGCGAGCGAGGCTGTCGGCGCGGAGTTCGACGGCCTGGTGGTCGAGCCGGTCGTCGGCGACTTCGAGAAGCATCTCGGCGAGCTGCCCCGGCAGGGGCGCCGGTTGCTCGCCTTCCTGGGCTCCACCGTCGGCAACCTCGACCGTGAGCAGCGCACCGCCTTCTTCGCTGACGTCCGCGCGACCCTGGGCGAGGGCGACGCGTTCCTGCTCGGCACCGACCTGGTGAAGGACCCCGCCCGGCTCGTCGCGGCGTACGACGACGCGCAGGGGGTGACGGCGCAGTTCAACCTCAACGTCCTGCACGTCATCAACCGCAGCCTCGGGGCCGACTTCGACCCGGACGCCTTCACCCACCGCGCGGTGTGGGACGCCGAGGAGGAGTGGATCGAGATGCGCCTGGAGTCGGCGCGCGACCAGGACGTCCGGGTCGCCGACCTGGACCTAGACGTGTCCTTCACCCGCGGTGAGCAGATGCGGACCGAGATCTCGGCGAAGTTCCGGCGTGCGGGCGTCGCGGCCGAGCTCGCCGCTGCCGGTCTGGAGCTCGTGCACTGGTGGACCGACCCGAACGACGACTTCGCCCTGTCCCTCAGCGTCCCGACGTCCTGAGGCCGCCCCGGCCTCAGGACGGCGCGCCCGGGCGGCCGGGGAGCCCTCGTGCGAGGACGCCCGCGACGAGGGCAGCCCCGGCCAGCACCGCGAACAGGACCCCGAACGGATCGGCGAGCCGGTTCAGCAGCAGCCCGAGCACGGTGACACCCAAGGATGCAGCCAGCTGGACGGTAATGAAGAGTGCCGTCGTCCCCTGCGCCGCGTCCTTGGGTGTCAGCGTGCGGTAGACGCTGGAGAACGTCGGCGAGGCGATCGCGCCGAAGGCGAGCCCGGTGAGAATCAGCAGCACCACGAGCGCGGGCAGCGCCCAGGCGTCGTGGACCCCGGCCACGGCAGCGACCAGGAGGGCCATGGTCGCTCCACCGCCACGAACCAGCGGCCGTGGACCGACGCGGTCACTGATGCGCGCCGCGACCGACATCGACACCATCAGACCGCTGCCGAGACCGGTCACCAGGACTCCTTGCGACAGTCCCTCCAGCCCGTATCGGCGCTCGGCCAGGACCGGCAGCCCGGTCAGCATCGCGTACATCATGAACCCGACCAGGCCCATGATCAGCAGCGCGCGGGCAAAGGCCGGCGCCGCGAGGAGCCGCAGGTCCAGCACCGGGGCGTCGGTACGTAGGGCGTGCCGCGCGTACGTCGCGAGCAGCACGGCCCCGACGACAGCGATCACCAGCGGCAGGGCGGCCCCGGCGCCGTCGCCCCAGCGGTTGACCGCGACGAGCACGAGAACGAACCCGGGGGAGAGGAGGAGCATCCCGCGGGCGTCGGCGCGCAGGCCCGCCCGCGCGGGCGGTGTACGAGGAAGGGACCGCACGGCCAGGCTCGCCACGACCACTCCCAGCGGCAGGTTGGCCAGGAAGATCCATCGCCACAGCCCGTTGCCCGCGAGGACCCCGCCGACGAGCGGACCGAGCACCGGGGCGATGTTGATGATCAGCGACATGAGTCCCATCACCCGTCCGACCACGGCGCGAGGCGCGGCGCCGGCGACGACGGCGAGCGACACCGGCTCCAGGAGCCCGCCGCCGAACCCCTGCAGCACGCGGAAGGCGACCAGGCTCTCGACCGACCACGCGAGGCCGCTGAGGACCGAACCGGTCACGAACACACCGAGGCCGGTGAGGAACACGCGTCGGCCGCCGAACCGGTCGGTGGCCCAGCCGACGAGGGGGAGAGCCAGGCCGGCGGCCATCAGGTAGCCGGTGGTCACCCACACGATGCTGGAGACGCCGGCGTCGAGGCTGTGCTGCAGGTCGCGCAGCGCGACGGCGACCGCCGTGCCGTCGAGCACGGCGATGAAGGCGGCCACGGCCATGGTGGCGACGAGGACGAGGGTGGCGCGGTCGAGTCGAGGCTCGGAGGGCACCGCGTCGGTTGGACGTGTCTTTACTGGCATTGCCCGAAACTAAACTGAACGGTGTGGTTTAGACAAGTGGCCTACGATGCAAGGCATGAGCACCGCACCGGCACGACCGCGGCCCACGACCGATCGGCGGCAGCGGATCCTCGACGCCGCGGGACCGGTCTTCGGCGAGCACGGTTACGAGCGCGCCAGCGTCGATGCGATCGCCCGGGCCGCCCAGGTGTCGAAGCCGACGATCTACAGCCACTTCGGGAGTAAGGAGCAGCTGTTCCAGGTGTGGGTCGGGGCGGTCGCTCGCCAGGTGAGCGATGACGCGGTCCGGGCCGTCCACGGCCTCGACGTCTCCCCGAAGAAGTGGCGGGCCGCTCTGGTGACCGCGGCCACCGACCTCGTAGAGGCGTGGCACACCGACTGCGCCGCCTCGCTCGCCCGCACGATCAACGCGGAGGTCGGCCGTGACCCGCAGATCTACGCGGTCGTCCGGGAGGCGGCCCACGACCCGGTGATCGAGGCCCTCGCCGGCCGGCTCGCGATGCTGGGCAACGCCGGACTGCTGCGCGTGCCGGACCCCGTGCTTGCCGCGAAGCAGCTCATCGCGCTGTCGCGGGCCGAGCTCGACGACATCAGCGAGTTCGGGACGAAGCCCACGTCCGCGCCGGTCGTGCGGCGCGTGGTGAAGGCCGGCGTCGAGACGTTCCTGCGGGCGTACGAGGCATGAGCGGCCCCACCGAGGAGCGCGGTGCCGCCGAGTTCCTGCTGCTGATCGCGCCGTCGGCCAACCGCGTCTACGCTGACGCTGCCCCGAGCCTGATGGCGGCCGAGATCCGTTGTCTCGCAGATGCTTTCGTCGACGGTGAGATCGAGGTGGAGCCGGTCCGGGTGGCCGACGTGGAGTACGTCCGGGTGCGCGCGGGCGATCTCGGCGGGTCCGCGCTGCGGGCGCTGTCCAACGCCTCGGGTGTGCACGCCGTGTACGAGCGCTTGGGCGACCTGCTGAGGCCGGTGCGCGCCGAGCGGCTCGACCGGTACCCCAGCGACCTGCTGACCATCCAGAAGTACCCGGGCAAGACCAACGAGCAGCTCACCCGGCTGCTCCTCAACGTCACGGCCGCGGCGACGACCCGCCCCGAGCGGCTGCTGGACGGCACTCTTGCGGTCCTGGACCCGATGTGCGGTCGCGGCACGACGCTCAACCTGGCGCTGACGTACGGCCTGGACGTGACCGGCGTCGACGTCGACAAGCACGACCTCGAGGCGTACGAGACGTTCCTGAAGACCTGGATGCGTCAGCACCGGCTCAAGCACACGGTGAGCACCGGGTCGATCCGCACGGGCGGCGAGCACCGCGGCCGCCGGATGGACGTCGAGGTCGCGCCCACTAAAGAGGACTTCAAGGCCGGGAGGTCGCAGCACCTGACCTACCTCGGCACCGACACCACCCGGCTGGACGGCCTGGTCCGCGGCGCGAGCGTCGACGTGGTCGTGACCGACACCCCGTACGGCGTCCAGCACGGCTCGCACGGCGACCGGATCGCCCGTAACCCACTGGAGCTGCTGGAGTCCGCGCTACCCGGATGGGTCCGGGTGCTGCGGACCGGGGGAGCGGTCGGCATGTCCTACAACCGGCACGTGGCGGCTCCGGAGCAGCTCGCCGACCTGCTCGAGCGGCACGGGCTCACGGTGGTGGGCGACCCCGCCGACGACCGGTTCCGCCACCGGGTGGACGCCTCGATCGACCGCGACGTGGTGGTCGCTCGCAAGGGGTGAGGCAGGGCTCGACCGGGACGACCGGAGCGGGTTCGGCCGGCCGGTCCGGATCGCCTAGGGTTGACAGGCGCTGAACCCATCGACGCCAGGAGGAACCATGGCTGACCCTGCACGCGCCCGTAAGGTCGCAGACCGCATCAAGTCGCTGGTCGCGGAGTACCTCGAGTTCCGTCTCAAGGACGAGCGGGTCGGCTTCGTGACCGTCACCGACGTCCGGGTGACCGGCGACCTGCAGCAGGCGTCGGTGTTCTACACCGTCTTCGGCGACGACGACGAGCGCGCCGGCACCGCCGCCGCGCTGGAGGACAACAAGGGGCGCATCCGCTCCGCCGTCGGCAAGGGCCTGGGCATCCGGCTCACCCCGACGCTGGAGTTCATCCCGGACGCGATCCCCGAGGGTGCCGCCACCATCGAGCAGGCCCTGCGCGACGCACGCGAGCGGGACGCGGAGCTGGCCCGCTCTGCCTCCGACGCCACGTACGCCGGCGAGGCCGACCCGTACCGCAAGCCCGGCGAGGAACCCCCGGCCGGCACCCCGTGACGACGCCCTCGCGCACCGCCGGTGACGACGGCTCGGCGTCGCCGGCGGGCTTGGCGGACGCGACCCTCGTCCACGGGCTCCTGGTCGTCGACAAACCCTCGGGATGGACCAGCCACGACGTGGTCGCCCGGACCCGGCGGCTGGCGCGCACCAGGCGGGTCGGGCACGCCGGCACGCTGGACCCCATGGCGACCGGTGTGCTCGTTCTCGGGGTCAACAAGGCGACCAAGCTGCTGACCTTCCTGGTCGGGTGCGACAAGACGTACACCGCGACGATCCGGCTCGGCCAGAGCACCCTCACCGACGACGCGGAGGGTGAGATCACGGCCTCTCGGGACGCCGCCGGCGTGGCCGACGCGGCGATCGAGGAGGCGGTCGCGCGCCTGACCGGCGCGATCGAGCAGGTGCCGAGCGCGGTGAGTGCGATCAAGATCAAGGGCGTGCGCTCCTACACCCGCGCCCGTGCCGGCGAGGACGTCGCGCTGCCCGCCCGACCGGTGACCGTGCACCGCTTCGACGTGCTGGATCGCCGCGCCGTCACGACCGAGACCGGCGCGGTCCTCGACCTCGACGTCGAGGTCGACGTGAGCTCGGGGACGTACGTCCGCGCGCTGGCTCGCGACCTGGGCTCGGCCCTGGGCGTCGGCGGTCACCTCACCGCCCTGCGACGCACCCGGGTGGGCTCCTTCGGGCTCGACGAGGCGGCCCCGCTGGCCGACCTGGAGTCCCTGGCCGAGCAGGGCGCGGCGCTGCCGGTGATCCCGCTCGCGACCGCCGCACGCCGGCAGCTGCCGGTCCGCGAGGTCACCCCGCCCGAGGCGGCGGCGATCCGGCACGGCAAGCGGCTCACCTCCGCGGCCGGGCACCGTGACCCGGTGGCGGCTCTGGCCGGTGAGGACCTGGTCGCGATCCTGGACGAGTCGGACCGGCTGGCCCGCTCGCACGTGGTCTTCCCGCTGTGAGCGGCGCGGAGCCGACCCCGTTCGCCCGCGTACGAGCCAGTAGAGTGGCCGCCGTGCTCCGCCTGACCGACCTGTCCGAGGTCCCCGCCGATCTCGGGCCCACGGTGCTGACGCTGGGCAACTTCGACGGCGTCCACCGCGGCCACGCCTCGGTCCTCGCGACCGTCGTCGAGCAGGCCCGCGCTCGCGGCGCCCGCGCCGTGGCGGTGACGTTCGAGCCGCACCCGCTGGCGGTCCTGCACCCCGAGAGCGCTCCGCCGATGCTCACCAGCACCGCCGACCGGCTCGACCTGCTGGAGGCCGCCGGGCTCGACGCGGTGCTGCTGATGCCGTTCACCCGAGAGCTCGCCGCGCAGACGCCGGAGGAGTTCGTGAAGGCCGTCTTCGTCGACGCCCTCCAGGCGACGGCGGTCATCGTGGGCAAGGACACGCGCTTCGGCGTCCGCAACTCCGGCGACATCGGCACGCTGCGCGAGCTGGGTACCCAGTACGGATTCGAGGTGCTCGCGCTCGAGGACGTCGGCACCGACCACCGGTGGTCCTCCACCGAGCTGCGTCAGCTGATCGGCGACGGCGACGTGGCCGGCGCAGCCGCGATCCTGGGCCGTCCGCACCATGTGTCCGGCACGGTCGTCCGCGGGCTCCAGCGCGGCCGCGAGCTCGGCTACCCGACCGCCAACCTCTCGCAGGACGCCTCGGGCCTGGTCCCGGCCGACGGCGTCTACGCCGGCCGGCTGATCCGGCACGCGCTGCCGGAGTCGGACCCGGAGCACCGCATGCCGGCGGCGATCTCCGTCGGTACCAACCCCACCTTCGAGAACGTCGCGCGCACCGTCGAGGCGTACGTCCTGGACCGCGACGACCTGGACCTGTACGGCGAGCGGGTCAGCGTGCAGTTCGTCCGCCGGCTGCGCGGCAACGACCGGTTCGAGTCGATCGAGGCCCTGGTCACCCAGATCGGTCGGGACGTCGACACCGCCCGCGCCGTCCTCACGTCCACGACGTGATCCGTTCGGACGGATCACCCGGCTCCGTGGTGACCTGCCAGTAACAACTGGCATGCTTGCGCCACCCGACCGACCAGCAGGAGAGTTCCCACCATGGCGATGTCGCTCAACGACGAGCAGTACGACCAGTCAGTCGTCGACCAACGGGCACAGTCCGTCGCGCACCTGTTCGTCGACCGCGTGGCGGCGTCCTCGGGCGAGAAGGCGTTCGGTCACCCCGACGGTGAGGGCTGGAGCTGGCTGACCTGGGCGCAGGTCGACGAGCGGGTTCGCCGCATCGGCGCCGGTCTGGTGACGCTCGGCGTCGAGCCGCAGGACCGCGTGGCGATCGCCTCGAGCACGCGGCTGGAGTGGGTGCTCGCCGACCTCGCCGTGATGCTGGCGGCCGGCGCCACCACGACGATCTACCCGACGACGACGGCCGAGGACGTCCAGTACATCCTCGCCGACTCGGGCAGCAAGGTCGTCTTCGCCGAGAACGACGAGCAGGCCACCAAGCTGCGCACGCTGCGCGAGTCCGTCGCGGACGTCCGCAAGGTCGTCCTCTTCGACGGCGAGGGCGACGGCGACTGGGTCATCGGTCTGGCCGACCTCGAGGCCGCGGGCGCCCAGCTGCTCTCCGAGCAGCCCGACGTGCTGGACGCGCGGATCGCCGGCATCGGCTCCCAGGACCTCAGCACGCTGATCTACACCTCCGGCACGACGGGCCGTCCCAAGGGTGTCCAGCTGCCGCACGACGCGTGGGCGTACGAGGCCGCGGCGGTCGACGCGACCGGGCTGCTGGACCAGGACGACCTGCAGTTCCTGTGGCTGCCGCTCGCGCACGTCTTCGGCAAGATGCTGCTGACGCTGCCGCTGCAGATCGGTTTCCCGACCGCGATCGACGGCCGGGTCGACAAGATCATCGAGAACCTCCCGGTCGTCAAGCCGACCTGGATGGGCGCCGCGCCGCGCATCTTCGAGAAGGTCTACGGCCGCATCACCACGATGATGGCCGACGAGGGCGGCGCGAAGGCGAAGATGTTCGACTGGGCCTCCGGTGTGGCCACGGACGCCTCGAACGTGCGGGCCGACGGCGGCAAGCCCGGCGGTGCGCTGGCGCTGAAGCACTCGGTCGCCGACAAGCTCGTGCTGCACAAGATCCGCGACCGCTTCGGCGGACGCGTCCGCTTCTTCATCTCCGGCTCGGCCGCGCTCAACCCCGACGTCGCGCGCTGGTTCGACGCGATGGGCCTGCCGATCCTGGAGGGCTACGGTCTGACCGAGACCAGCGCCGCCGCGTTCGTGAACCGCCCCTACCCCGGCGCGAACCAGATCGGCACGGTCGGCTGGCCGCTGCCGGGCACCGAGGTGAAGATCGCCGAGGACGGCGAGATCCTCGTCAAGGGCCCGGGCGTGATGCAGGGCTACCGCGGGCTGGACGACGCGACCGCCGAGGCGCTGGTCGACGGCTGGCTGCACACCGGCGACATCGGCGAGCTGCTGCCGACCGGGCACCTGCGGATCACCGACCGCAAGAAGGACCTGTTCAAGACCTCCAACGGCAAGTACGTCGCGCCGAGCGTCATCGAGTCGCTGTTCAAGGGCATCTGCCCCTACGCCTCCCAGCTGGTCATCGAGGGCGACGGGCGCAAGTTCGTCTCCGCGCTGGTCACCCTGGACGAGGACGGGATCGTGGAGTGGGGCGCCCACCACGGCATGCAGGACGCCGACTACCAGACGATCGTCACCTCCGACGCCTGCCGCGCGATGGTGCAGGGCCACATCGACGAGCTCAACACCAAGCTGAACCGATGGGAGCAGATCAAGCGGTTCATCATCCTGCCGCGCGACTTGACCATCGAGGACGGCGAGATCACGCCGAGCCTGAAGCTCAAGCGCAAGGTCGTCACGGGCAAGTACCGCACCGAGCTGGACGGCCTGTACGTCGACTGATCCTCCCGGCCTTCCACCCGCCCTCCACCTGGTGGACGGTCGGTGGGAGGGCCCGGGCGGCGTCCGTACCCTCGTCGGGTGAGCCAGTACGCCGCCTTCGTCGCCTTCGCGGCCGCCCTCGCCTTCGCGCCCGGCCCGGACTCGTTGCTGACCCTGCGCAACACCGTCGCCGGCGGTCGTGCCCGCGGGTTCTCGACGCTGGCGGGGATCAGCGCCGCGAACGCCGTGCAGGGCGTTCTCGTGGCCAGCGGTCTGAGTGCCCTGCTCGTCCGCGCCGAGCAGGTGTTCCTCGTCGTGCGGTGGGCCGGTGTGGCCTACCTGTGCTTCCTCGGAGTCATCGCGCTGCGCGCGGCCTGGCGGCACGACCCTGAGGGCTGGAGCGCGTCGGGGCGGAGCCGTACGAGCCGGCTGGCCGCGTTCCGCCAGGGGTTCCTGTGCAACATCACCAACCCCAAGGTGCTGATGTTCAACCTCGCGGTGCTGCCGCAGTTCGTCGGCGCCGATGCGCGGCTCGGCGAGCTGCTGGCGTACGCGTTCACCCTGATGCTGATCGGCACCGTCGTCCTGGTCGGCCTGGTCCTCGGCGCGGACGCCGCGAGCCGGTGGCTGCGCCGTACCCGCGTCCGTCGGCTGGTCGACGCCGGGACCGGCCTGGTCATGCTCGGGTTCGCCGGCGCGCTCGCGACCGAGCGATGAGCGGGGATTCGGCAGGCCCGCCGGGTCGGTCGTACCCTGGAACCCATGTCTGGTGAGTCCCTCTTCGCTGCCCTGGAGCCGTTGCTGGAGTCGGTGAGCAAGCCGATCCAGTACGTCGGCGGTGAGCTCAACAGCCAGGTCAAGGACTGGCACTGCGGGGGCCACGGGCCGGACGGCGAGGAGCTCACGACCCGGTGGGCCCTGATGTACCCCGACGCCTACGAGGTCGGCGTGCCGAACCAGGGCGTCATGATCCTGTACGAGGTGCTGAACGAGCGCCCGGACGCCCTCGCCGAGCGGACGTACACCGTCTGGCCGGACATGGAGCAGGCGATGCGCGACGCCGACGTCCCGCAGCTGACCGTGGACGGCCACCGCGCGGTCCGCGAGTTCGATGTCCTCGGCGTCTCCTTCTCGACCGAGCTGGGCTACACCAACATGCTCACCGCGCTCGACCTCGCGGGCATCCCGCTGCACGCGGCCGACCGCGGCGACGACGACCCGATCGTCCTCGCCGGTGGGCACGCCGCGTTCAACCCCGAGCCGGTCGCGACCTTCATCGACGCCGCCGTCATCGGCGACGGCGAGCAGGCCGTGCTGACGATCACCGACCTGATCCGGGAGTGGAAGTCGCAGGGCCGTCCGGGGGGCCGGGCCGAGCTGCTGCTGCGGCTCGCGCGTACCGGCGGCGTGTACGTCCCCTCGCTGTACGAGGTCGACTACCTGCCCGACGGCCGGATCAAGCGCGTCGCACCCGCGGCGGACGCGCACGGCGTCCCGTGGCGAGTCTCCAAGCACACCGTCATGGACCTGGACGAGTGGCCGTACCCGAAGCAGCCGCTGGTGCCGCTGGCCGAGTCGGTGCACGAGCGGATGTCCGTCGAGATCTTCCGCGGCTGCACCCGCGGCTGCCGGTTCTGCCAGGCCGGCATGATCACCCGTCCCGTGCGGGAGCGGTCGATCACGGGTATCGGTGAGATGGTCGAGAAGGGCCTGGCCGCAACGGGATTCGAGGAGGTGGGTCTGCTCTCGCTGAGCTCGGCCGACCACTCCGAGATCGCCGACGTGACCAAGGGCCTCGCCGACCGGTACGAAGGCACCCAGACCGGGCTGTCGCTGCCGTCGACCCGGGTCGACGCGTTCAACATCGACCTGGCCAACGAGCTGACCCGCAACGGCCGCCGCTCCGGCCTCACCTTCGCCCCAGAAGGCGGCTCGGAGCGCATCCGCAAGGTCATCAACAAGATGGTGACCGAGGAGGACCTGATCAGCACCGTCGCCGCGGCGTACGGCGCTGGCTGGCGCCAGGTCAAGCTGTACTTCATGTGCGGTCTGCCGACCGAGACCGACGAGGATGTCCTGCAGATCGCCGACCTCGCCAAGCGGGTCATCGACACCGGCCGCAAGGTCAGCGGCCGCCGGGACATCCGGTGCACGGTCTCGATCGGCGGGTTCGTGCCCAAGCCGCACACGCCGTTCCAGTGGTGCGCGCAGCTCGGCTCCGAGGAGACCGACGCCCGGCTGGGCAAGCTCAAGGAGGCGCTGCGCTCGGACAAGCGGTACGGGGCGGCGATCGGGCTGCGCTACCACGACGGCGAGCCCGGCATCGTCGAGGGCCTGCTCTCGCGCGGTGACCGACGGGTCGGCAAGGTCATCGAGGCCGTATGGCGCGACGGGGCCCGGTTCGACGGCTGGAGCGAGCACTTCTCCTACGAGCGCTGGATGCGCGCGGCGGACGCTGCGCTGGCGGACGAGCCGGTCGACGTCGCCTGGTACACCACGCGCGAGCGCGGCGAGGCCGAGGTCCTGCCCTGGGACCACCTGGACTCCGGTCTGGACAAGGACTGGCTCTGGGAGGACTGGCAGGAGGCCCTGGACGAGACCGAGGTCGAGGACTGCCGCTGGACGCCGTGCTTCGACTGCGGCGTGTGCCCGCAGATGGGTACCGAGATCCAGGTCGGCCCCACAGGTAAGAAGCTGCTGCCGCTCACCGTGGTCTAGTCGGTGCCGGCCGCGGCCTTCCGGACCAGGGGGGCGGTGCTCGTGACGGACGCCAGCATCAGGGCGACGCTGCCGACGATGGCCCCGCCCAGCCACACCAGCGCCCCGGCATTGGTCGCCGCTCCGAACGGCACGATCAGCAGAGCGCACATCACCGCGGCGAGGCACACCGTGATCGCCAGCGGCAGCGTGGTCTCACGCCGGGAGGCCCGCACCAGCAGGCCGGGCTCGGCGCCGGTCAGGCTCAGCGCGTACAGCTCGTGCCGGCGGTCGATCACCCGGGCCGCCTGGACGACGCCGGTGGACGTCGCGGCGATGACCGCGATGATCCCGAGCGTGACCAGCGCACCGGTGCCCATGTCGTGGAGCACGATGCGCTGCGCCTCGTCGTGCGCGTCGGCCGAGGCGAAGGCCCCGCCGACGCCCGCGACCACGATCGCGAGCCCGAGCGCCCCGACGGATCGCCACGTCGCCTTCGGGTCGTCGACGATGCGGCGGGCGGCCAGCAGCGTCTGCGGCGTCCGCGCTCGCCAGGCGACGAGGCGACCGAGCAGCATCATGACGAACGGTCCGACCACGTTGAGGACGCCGACCATCGCGGCGACGACGATCATCACGACGCCCGTGCCCGCCTGCCGCAGGCTCGACGCGACCGCGAGCCAGAGCACCCCCGCGACCACGGTCAGGACGACCCGCACCACCCTCATGCCGGGCGGACGGGTGCGCTGCGCGACACCGAGGGGGCTGATGCTGACGCGGCGCAGGCCGAGCACACCCGAGAGGAGTGCGAGCGCGACGACCGTCAGTGCGGCGACGGGTACCCACCACAGCGGCACCAGCAGGTTCGAGAACCCGAACGGCCTGCCCTGGAAAGAGATTCGGCCGAGCCCGGGCAGGACGAGGAGGTACAGGCCGACGCCGGCGACGGCTCCGATCAGCGCCAGCCGGCCGGACTCCACCAGCGTGATGGCCGTGGTCTGGGCGCGCGTGGCACCGGCGAGACGAAGGGCGGCGAGGCGGCGGTCACGGCGCCCGACCGTCAGGCGGGCCGCGACGCCGCCGAGGGTCAGGACCGGGGCGAGGAGCAGGCCGGCCGCGCAGAACGCCAGCCCGACGTAGAGGTCCCCGACATCGTCGGGAGGCGCGGCCTCGTCGCGTACGGAGAAGGCGTGCACCCCCGAGATCGTCACGAGAAGGGCGGCCGTCGCGACCGCGAAGGCCAGGACGGCCAGCGTGCTCGGCAGGCGACCGGTGCCGCGGGTGAGCTGCTCCGCCCGACGTCCGACCCGGACCGCGGCAGCGACGCTCATCGCGTCTCCCGGACGATGTGGCCGTCCTGCATGTGCAGCGTGCGGTGGCACCAGGCGGCGACGTGCTGGTCGTGCGTCACGAGCAGGAGCGAAGCGCCGAGGGTCCCGGTGAGCGCTGTGAGGTGGTGCATGACCTCGGCCCCGGTGCGCTGGTCCAGGGCACCGGTCGGTTCGTCGGCGAAGACCACGCGCGGACGCCCCACCAGGGCCCTGGCGATCGCCACGCGCTGGGCCTGTCCGCCGGACAGCTCACCAGGCCGGCGGCGTTCGAGACCGGCGAGCCCGAGCGGGGCGAAGAGCTCGGCCGCGCGCGCCTGGGCGGTGCGCCGGTCGACGCCGGCGAGCATCAGGGGGAGGGCGACGTTCTCCAGGGCCGGCAGCTCCGGCAGCAGCTGACCGGACTGGAACACGAAGCCGAACGTGTCGCGCCGCAGCCGGGTGCGCGTGCCGTCCGAGGCGTCGGACACCGGGTGGCCGTCCAGGGTGACCAGGCCGGTGTCCGGGGTGAGAATCCCGGCGAGGACGTGCAGCAGCGTGGTCTTGCCTGATCCCGACGGGCCCATGACGGCGACCGCCTCGCCCGGCCGTACGAGCAGCCGTACTCCCGCGAGGGCCGGCGGTCCACCGGAGCCGGCGTACGTCTTGACGAGGTCGTGGGCGGCGAGTCCCGCGGCCACCGGCGGCGCCGGTGCGGGGCTGTGGGCAGCTGGCTGAGTCATGCGTCCAGCGTGCTGCGGCAGCAGGGGCCGGGTCCTGCGCCCACGGGCCCGACCGTCGTACGACCTGCGTCGCAGACCCGCTCAGACCTCTGCGGCCACGGCACCACGACGCAGCTCGTCCGACGACGCCGTCCCCCCGAGCCCGGCCGCCGACCATGAGCAGGCACATCCCGGCCGCCAGCAGGCACAGGCCGCCGGAGACGTACCAGGCCAGGTCGTAGTTGCCGAGGCGGTCGCGGACGGAGCCGGCTAGCACGGCGGCGGCCGCGGCGCCGATCTGGTGCGAGGCGAACACCCAGCCGAACACGATGGGAGCCCGCTCGCCGAAGTACTGGCGGCACAGCGCCATCGTGGGCGGGACCGTCGCGACCCAGTCCAGTCCGTAGAACAGCACGAAGACGAACATGCTCGGCTGGACGTGCACCGCGAACAGCGCGGGCAGCAGGAACAGCGACAGACCGCGCAGGCCGTAGTACGCCGCGAGCAGCGCCCCGGCGCTGACCCGGTCGGTCAGCCAACCGGAGAACACCGTGCCTGCGACGTCGAAGATGCCGATCAGAGCCAGCAAGCTCGCGGCGGTCGGCTCCGACATGCCGTGGTCGTGAGCCGCGGGGATGAAGTGCGTTCCGACGAGGCCGTTGGTGCTCGCGCCGCAGATCGCGAACGTCCCGGCGAGCAGCCAGAAGATGGGCTGCCGGGCCGCGTCGCGCAGGGTCCGCAGCGCCAGGGCCGCTATCCCCGTCGCGGGCGGCGGGGGCGGGCTCACCGGTGCGTCGGCGGGCTCGCCGTAGGCCGTGACGCCCAGCGAGCCGGGGTGGTCGTGCATCCGCCAGAGCACCAGCGGGACGACCAGCAGCGCGACGCCGGCGGTGAGCAGGGCGGCCCAGCGCCAGCCGTGTGCCTCGGCGAGGCGGGCGAGGACCGGCAGGAAGATCAGCTGGCCGGTCGCACCGGCAGCCGTGAGGATGCCGGAGACGAGCCCGCGCCGGGCCACGAACCAGCGGCTGGTGATGGTCGCCACCAGGGCCATGGACATCGACCCGGTGCCGAGCCCCACCAGGACGCCCCAGCACAGGACCAGCTGCCACGACGCCGTCATCCAGACCGGCAGCAGCGAACCGATGCTCACCAGCAGCAGCGCGCCCGTGACGACGCGCCGTACGCCGAACCGTTCCATCAGCGCCGCCGAGAACGGCGCGGTGAGCCCGAACAGCACCAGGTTGACCGACACCGCCGAGCCGATCACGCCGTGCGACCAGCCGAACTCCTCGTGCAGCGGCTCCATCAGGACGCCGGGCGTCGACCGGAAGCCGGCCGCGCCGATGATCGTGAGGAAGGTCGCGAGGGCGATCCACCACGCAGGGTGGACGCGCCGGGAGGTGGTCGTCGTCACCCGACCAGCGTGCCGGACGAGCCCGTCCGCAGGAAGTGGCCGGAGGGCCACGGTGTGAAAGAATCAGGCCATGACACGCACGCTCCGTACCGAGCAGGTGGTGGTCCTCGCGCTGGAGAACTCCGTCGCGTTCGAGCTGGGGCTGCCGCACCGGTTCCTCACTGCTGACGCGCTGCGGCCCACTGACGGCGGTCCGCGGCCGTACGAGGTGCTGATGTGCACCGTCGACGACGGGCCGATCACGACGTCCGCGGGGTACCAGGTGCTGCCGACGCACCCCCACGAGGCGCTGCGGACGGCCGACACCGTCGTGATCGTGGGCACGCCGTGGCACTCCGTCATGGAGACCGGCGCCCTCGCGCAGCCGATCCGCGACGCGCTCGCCCTCGTCCCGACGGGAGCGCGCTGGGTGTCGATCTGCACCGGCGCGTTCGTCCTGGCTGCGCTCGGCCTGCTGGACGGGCGTCGGGCGACCACGCACTGGGCGCACGCCGACGCGTTCCGCCGCTGCTTCCCCGACATCGAGCTCGACGCGGACGTGCTCTTCATCGACCACGGCGACGTGCTGACCTCCGCGGGCAACGCGGCCGGCATCGACCTGCTGCTGCACCTGGTCCGGCGCGACCACGGCGTCGAGGTCGCCAACCGGGTGGCCCGCGGCGCCGTCGTCGCACCCTGGCGGGACGGCGGGCAGGCGCAGTTCATCGACCGCCCGGTGCCGGCGGTGGGTGAGGGCGGGACCGCGTCCACCCGCGAGTGGGCGCTGCGGCATCTCGAGGAGGACCTGTCGCTGGCCCGGCTCGCCCAGCACGCCGGGATGAGCGTGCGCACCTTCACCCGCCGGTTCCGCGAGGAGACCGGTCAGACCGCGGGGGAGTGGATCACCGGCCGGCGGGTCGAGCACGCGCGGCACCTGCTGGAGAAGACCGACTGGCCGGTCGACCGCGTTGCTGCCGCGAGCGGGTTCGGGACGGCAGCGGCGTTCCGTACGCAGTTCCGCACCGGCGTCGGCATCTCGCCGTCCGCCTACCGGCGGGGCTACCTGACCCCGGCCTGAGCCCGCGTCCGCCGTACGCTCTCCTCCCATGGCCAAGCGCGTTCCCGAGGGTCCTGCACCCGACCCGGCCGTCCAGAAGCTGCGCGTCCAGTACGCCAAGCGCGGTCGGCTGCGGTTCTCCTCCACCCGTGACTTCCAACGCGCGCTGGAGCGTGCGCTGCGCCGGGCGCAGGTGCCCATGGCCTTCTCCGCGGGCTTCCACCCCCATCCGCGGATCAGCTACGCCAACGCGGCCCCGACCGGGACGGCGAGCGAGGCGGAGTACTTCGAGATCCAGCTGCGCGAGCGCCGTGAGCCGGCGCAGGTGCTGGACGCGCTCGACGTGGCGCTGCCCGACGGCCTCGACATCCTGTCGGTCGTCGAGGCGCAGCCCGGCGCCCTCGCCGACCGCCTGCAGGCGAGCGAGTGGCGGCTGGACTTCGCGGCCGTCGCCCCCACCGACCTGCGGGCCGCCGTGCAGGCGTTCCTCGCCGAGAGCCTGGTCGAGGTCACCCGCATGATGAAGAGCGGTCCGCGCACCTTCGACGTCCGGGCCGCGGCCCTGGCCACCGCGGTGAGCGAGCTCGCCGACGGCAGCCGGCTGGAGGTGACGCTGCGCCACACCACGCCGGCCGTCCGGCCCGACGACCTGCTGAACGGGTTGCGCGCGGTGAGTGGGCTGGAGGTCCCCCGCTCGCCGCTGGTCACCCGGCTGCGGCAGGGCGTGCTGCAGGACGACGGCAGCGTGTCGGACCCGCTCGAAACCGCTTGACAACCGCCGGTGTGCGATACTGGCCAACGGTCGTACGAGGCACCACAGCCCTCGTACGCCCCGATCGTGCCCCGACCGCGAGCGCGCGCCTCATCCGGCAGCCCGCACCGTGCGGGTGGCTGACGCCCGCGTGCGAAGCCGCCGACCTGGGCCGTTCGGCGTCGTTGTTCCGGTGACGCGCTCGACGCGAGCCACCTCGACGTAGCAGACGACTTCCGTCCCGTCGCGACCCGCGACCGGGCGGGTGCATCACCGCACACGCGGGAGCCGGGCCCTCGGGCCTGTGCTGTGGGGACCGCCCGCGTGATGACGGAAGGAGGGGTTTTGACCCTCGATTTCTCTGACCAGTCCGACACCTCGGACGAACAGCAGCCGGAAGCGGCGACCCAGGCGGACGCCTCGGACGCGCCCGCAGCGGGGCCGGCCGGCGGGACCGCGTTCGGCCTGCTCTTCCAGGCTCCCGACCTCGAGCAGCGCGTTCCGCGCCGGCAGACCGAGGTCGTCCTCGACGACGAGGACACCGACGAGGACTCCTCGTCCGGCCCGCAGGAGCGCGACGACGCCGAGGGCGGCGACCAGGGCAACCGGCGGCGTCGCCGGGGTGGCCGGGGCCGGCGGTCCGGCGGCCGGGACGAGGAGACCGAGACCGACGCGGAGGACGACAGCTCCTCGAGCGACGGCCCGCAGGGCGGCGGCTCCCAGGGGAGCGGCTCACAGGGTGGCGGCTCGCAGGGTGGCGCCAAGAAGTCCGGCAAGGGCGGCAAGGCCAAGGACACCACGAAGGACGGCGACGACTCCGCGACCGAGGGCGACACCGACGGGGGAGACTCCGACGGTGGCGGTGACAGCGACGAGGAGTCGGGGTCGACGTCCCGTCGACGCACCCGGCGCCGTCGTCGCAGCGGCTCCGGCCCGGCCGAGGGGGAGGACCCGCCCGGCACCGTGACCAAGGTCCGGGAGCCGCGCAAGGCCCGCGACGAGGTCACCTCGATCAAGGGCTCGACGCGCCTGGAGGCCAAGAAGCAGCGGCGCCGTGAGGGCCGCGAGGCCGGGCGTCGCCGTACGGTCATCACCGAGGCCGAGTTCCTCGCCCGTCGCGAGAGCGTCGAGCGCACCATGGTCGTGCGCGAGGCCGAGGGCCGGACCCAGATCGGTGTCATGGAGGACGGCGTGCTCGTCGAGCACTACGTCTCCCGCGAGACCCAGCAGGCGTCGATGGCCGGCAACGTCTACCTCGGCCGCGTCCAGAACGTCCTGCCGAGCATGGAGGCCGCCTTCGTCGACATCGGCCGTGGGCGCAACGCCGTCCTGTACGCCGGCGAGGTCAACTGGGACGCCGCCGGCCTGGAGGGCAGGCCCAAGCGCATCGAGAACGCGCTGAAGTCCGGTGAGTCCGTGCTGGTGCAGGTCACCAAGGACCCGATCGGCCACAAGGGCGCGCGCCTCACCTCGCAGGTGTCGCTGCCGGGCCGCTACCTGGTGTACGTGCCGGGCAGCTCGATGACCGGCATCTCCCGCAAGCTGCCCGACACCGAGCGGGCGCGGCTGAAGAAGATCCTCAAGGAGGTCGTGCCCGAGGACGCCGGCGTCATCGTGCGGACGGCCGCCGAGGGCGCGAGCGAGGCCGAGCTGAAGGCCGACGTCGAGCGCCTCACCAAGATCTGGGACAAGATCCAGAAGAAGGCCAAGACCGCCTCGGCGCCGTCGCTGCTGCACGGCGAGCCGGACCTCACCGTCCGGGTGATCCGGGACGTCTTCAACGAGGACTTCGCCAAGCTCATCGTCGCGGGCAACCACGCCTGGGAGCAGGTGAGCGACTACGTCGGCTCGGTCGCTCCCGATCTCGCCGACCGCCTCGAGAAGTGGACCGGGGAGAAGGACGTCTTCGCCGTCTACCGCGTCGACGAGCAGCTGGCCAAGGCCATGGACCGCAAGGTGTGGCTGCCCTCGGGCGGCTCGCTGATCATCGACCGCACCGAGGCGATGACGGTCATCGACGTCAACACCGGCAAGTTCGTCGGCTCCGGGGGCAACCTGGAGGAGACGGTCACCAAGAACAACATCGAGGCGGCCGAGGAGATCGTCCGCCAGATGCGGCTGCGCGACATCGGCGGCATCATCGTCGTCGACTTCATCGACATGGTGCTGGAGTCCAACCGCGACCTGGTCGTCCGGCGTCTGCTGGAGTGCCTGGGCCGCGATCGCACCAAGCACCAGGTGGCCGAGGTCACCTCGCTGGGCCTGGTCCAGATGACGCGCAAGCGCGTGGGCACCGGCCTGATCGAGGTGTTCTCCGAGCCGTGCGAGCACTGCGGCGGGCGCGGCATCATCGTCCACGACCACCCGGTCGACAAGGGTGGCAACAGCTCCGGTGGCGGCAACGGTTCCGGCGGCAACGGCGGCGGCGGTGGGGGCGGCAAGGGACGTTCCCGCAAGGGCGGCAAGGTGGCCCCGCAGGAGCCCGCCGAGGAGCCGGCCGAGAAGGTCGACTCCAACGGTCGCACTGCGGCCCAGATCGCGGCCGCTGCGCACGCCGCGGCGATGAGCGCCGGCGAGAAGCCCGGTGTCGACTCCGTGGTCGAGGCGCCCGTCGTCCCGACCCCGGACGCTCCGGTCGCCGCGCCGGCCGAGTCGCCCGCGGCGACGACTCCCGTGGTCGCCTCGGTCGCGGCCGAGGCCCCTGCTCGCCGCCCGCGGCGCAAGCGGACGCGGGTCGTCGCACCCGCCGGTCCTCCCGGTGCCGCCCCCGCGAGCACGGTGACCGCAGCCAGCACCGCCGACGAGCCCGGCGACAGCGCCGGCACGAGCGGTCCGAGCGAGGACGCCGACGCCTGAGTTTGGCTCCGGTGGGGCGTACCGGGTAGTCTTGACCCTCGGTGCGTCCCATCGGCCGCCACCTGCCCATGCTTGTTCCACCGGCAGGTCGAGCGCCCGCGCACAGCGCCGGGACACCACCCACGTTCTTCGTGAACAGACCCTGAACGACTAGAGAGTGAGACAGACGTGTACGCGATCGTTCGCGCGGGCGGCCGCCAGGAGAAGGTCTCCGTCGGCGACGTCCTCATCATTGACAAGGTCAAGGGTGAGGCCGGCGACAGCATCGACCTCACGCCGCTCCTGCTCGTCGACGGCGACACCATCACCAGCGACGCGAGCAAGCTCGCCAAGGTGACGGTCAAGGCCGAGGTCGTGAAGGCCGAGAAGGGCCCGAAGATCACGATCATGAAGTACAAGAACAAGACCGGCTACCGCAAGCGCCAGGGTCACCGCCAGCCGCTGACCCGCGTCAAGGTCACCGCGATCGAGTCCTGAGAGACCTGAGGGAGAATCTGAGATGGCACACAAGAAGGGTGCGTCCTCGACCCGTAACGGTCGTGACTCCAACGCACAGCGACTCGGCGTGAAGCGCTTCGGCGGTCAGCTGGTCAACGCCGGCGAGATCATCGTCCGCCAGCGTGGCACCCACTTCCACCCGGGCCAGAACGTCGGCCGCGGTGGCGACGACACGCTGTTCGCGCTCGCCCCGGGCGCCGTGGAGTTCGGCACCAAGGGTGGCCGCAAGGTCGTCAACATCGTCGCGCAGGAGACCGCCGACGCGACTGCCTGAGCGCAGCTCTTTCCGCACGCGAGGGGCCTGGCCGTACGGCCGGCCCCTCGCGTGCGTCTGTTCCCGCGGCGTAGGCCGCCGTGCCAGGCTCGTGCTGCGAGCCCGGCACATCCGAGAGGAGAACCATGGCCACCCAGTTCGTCGACCGTGTGAGTCTGCATGTGGTGGCCGGCAACGGCGGCCACGGCGTGGCCTCGGTGCACCGGGAGAAGTTCAAGCCGCTCGGCGGCCCTGACGGGGGCAACGGTGGCCGCGGCGGGGACGTCGTGGTCGAGGTCGACCCGCAGTCGACCACGCTGCTGGACTACCACCGCAGCCCGCACCGCAAGGCCGCCAACGGCCGACCGGGCGCCGGGGACGAGCGCAACGGCGCCGACGGCGACGACCTGGTGCTGCCGGTGCCGGAGGGCACGGTCGTCAAGGACCGCAGCGGTGAGGTGGTCGCCGACCTCATCGGCGCCGGGACTCGGTTCGTCGTCGCCCGCGGCGGCCGTGGCGGCCTCGGCAACAAGGCACTGGCCTCGCCGCGCCGCAAGGCACCGGGCTTCGCGCTGCTCGGTGAGCCGGGCGAGGAGCACGACGTCGTCCTGGAGCTGAAGACGCTGGCCGACGTCGCGCTGATCGGCTTCCCCTCGGCGGGCAAGTCCAGCCTGGTCTCGGTGCTCTCGGCGGCCAAGCCGAAGATCGCCGACTACCCCTTCACGACGCTCGTCCCGAACCTCGGCGTGGTCACGGCGGGCTCGCAGCGGTACACCATCGCCGACGTGCCCGGCCTGATCCCGGGCGCGAGTCAGGGCCGCGGGCTCGGGCTGGAGTTCCTGCGGCACGTGGAGCGGTGCTCCGTCCTCGTGCACGTCATCGACTGCGCGACCCTGGAGCCCGGACGCGACCCGATGACCGACCTGGACGTCATCGAGCACGAGCTCGCCGAGTACGTCCCGGACGCCTCGCTGGGCGGTCGTCCCCTCTCCGAGCGCACCCGCATCGTGGTCCTCAACAAGGCGGACGTCCCGGACGCGCGCGAGCTCGCCGAGATGGTCCGCCCGGACCTGGAGGCGCGCGGGCTGGAGGTCCACGTGGTGTCCGCGGTCGCCCACCAGGGTCTGAGGGAGCTGTCCTTCGCCCTTGCCCGCCATGTCGCCCAGGCCCGTGCCGAGGTGGAGGTGGAGACGCCGAGCCGGGTGGTGCTGCGTCCGAAGGCGGTCGACGACAGCGGCTTCGAGGTACGCCGCGAGAACACCGCGGACGGCGAGGTCTTCCGGATCGTGGGGGAGCGGCCCACCCGCTGGGTCCGCCAGACCGATTTCAGCAACGACGAGGCCGTCGGCTACCTCGCCGACCGGCTCAACCGGCTGGGCGTCGAGGAGGCGCTGTTCAAGGCGGGTGCGGTGGCCGGTTCGACGGTGCTCATCGGCCCGGTCGACAACGCCGTCGTCTTCGACTGGGAGCCGACCATGGCCGCCGGTGCCGAGCTGCTCGGCGCGCGCGGCACGGACCTGCGCCTGGACGAGCACCACCGTCCGACGCGCGCCGAGAAGCGGGAAGAGTTCCACTCCCGCAAGGACGCGCAGCGCGAGGCCCGCGAGTCGTTGCAGTCCGAGCGCGAGGCGGGGATCTGGACCGAGCGCCCGGCGGTCGAGATCGACGACGAGGACTGACGGCGCCGACGACGCCGGCCGCGGCTCACAACTAGGCTCGAGAGCGATGAGTGAGGACCAGTCGACCACGCGCACGGCCGTCGCCGCGGCGCGCCGTGTCGTGGTGAAGGTCGGGTCGAGCTCCCTCACCGACGGCGCCGGCGGGCTGAGCCGTGAGCGCCTGGAGACCCTCGTCGGGGTCCTGGCCGAGCGGCGGGCGGCCGGGTCCCAGGTCATCCTCGTGTCCTCGGGTGCGATCGCGGCCGGGATGCGGCCGCTGACGCTGGCCAAGCGGCCCCAGGACCTCGCGACCCAGCAGGCGGCCGCCAGCGTGGGGCAGGGCGCGCTGGTCGCCGCGTACACCGCGTCGTTCGCCACGTACGGCCAGGTCGTGGGGCAGGTCCTGCTCACCGCCGACGACGTCACCCGGCGGACCCACTACACCAACGCCCGGCGGACCCTGGAACGTCTGCTGGACCTGGGCGTTGTCCCTGTCGTGAACGAGAACGACACCGTGGCGACGCACGAGATCCGCTTCGGTGACAACGACCGCCTCGCGGCCCTGGTCGCGCACCTGGTGGACGCGGACGCCCTGGTGCTGCTGTCGGACGTCGACGCGCTGTACGACGGCCCGCCCAGCCGCGCCGGTACGCGCCGCATCCCGCAGGTGCACAGCGTGGACGACCTCGCCCAGGTCGAGATCGCGGGTTCCGGCTCCACCGTCGGCACCGGCGGCATGCAAACGAAGGTGGAGGCCGCCTCGATCGCGACCTCCGCCGGCGTCCCCACCGTCCTCACCTCGACCGACCTGGCCAGGGACGCCCTCGCCGGTGCGGACGTCGGCACGCTGTTCCACCCGACGCAGGGCCGCGGCCGTGCCCGCCGGCTCTGGCTGGCCCACGCGACGACCCCTCGCGGACGACTGGTGCTCGACGACGGTGCGGTGGAGGCGGTGACCGCGCGCAAGAAGTCCTTGCTGCCGGCGGGCATCGCCGCGGTGTCCGGACGGTTCAGCGAGGGCGATCCGGTCGACCTGGTCGACACCCGCGACCAGGTCGTCGCCCGTGGTCTGGTCAACTACGACGCGAAAGAGCTGCCCCGGCTGCTCGGTCGCAGCACCCGTGAGCTCGCCCGCGACCTGGGGCCGGCGTACGAGCGCGAGGTCGTCCACCGGGACGACCTGGTGGTCCTGCGCGGGCCGCGGCGTCGACCGGCCGCCCCGACGACACAGAAGAGCGAGAGCAGATGACTGCCGACGACAGCGAGGCCGGACGCCTCGACCGTCCCGCCGGAGCGGGAGCCACCTCCGCGTCGGAGGTCGCCGGCGAGGAGTCGGTCGCCGAGGGCAAGGAGTGGTGGGACGACCCGCGGCTGCCGTGGAAGGGCAAGCCCGGCCGGGCCGACCTGTGGTGCTGGGGCGCCATCTCGCTGATCGGCATCTACGGCCTGGTCACCCTGCCCCTGCGCCCGCTGATCCTGGCCCTCAACCCCTACGCGCTGGCGGCGGTCAACGGGTCGTCGATCGCCATGGTCGACATCGGCGCCGAGCTGCGCCTCGGCGACGAGCCGTACTGGTGGTTCGGGCTGCTGCTGGCGTCGTTGTCGGTGATGAAGTTCGACTGGATCTTCTGGTGGGCGGGCCGGCTGTGGGGGCACGGCATCATCGAGGTGATCGCCGGACGCTCCCGGTGGGCGTCGCGCACGGCCCACCACGCCGAGCGGCTGGCGGAGCGCTTCGGCGCGCCCGCGCTGCTCCTCGTCTGGTTCATCCCGTTCATCCCGAGCGCCATCGTGTACGCCTTCGTCGGCAACGCCCGGATGCGGCTGCGGACCTTCCTGCTCATCGACTTCCTCGGCGCGCTCGGCAACCGGGCGGTCTACCTCTACCTCGGCTACCGCATCGGTGAGCCGGCCAAGCACGTCGTGGACCTCATCGGCAAGTACAGCTGGTACATCTCGATCGCGCTGATCATCGGGATCATGGTCACCAGCGTCATGCGCAGCCGCCGCCAGGCGGCCTAGCGTCCCGCACCGGCGGCGGGGTTCGCGGCGGTCGCCGACGGCCACGTACGCTGGAGAGATGCAGAGCTCCCAGGCACGGATCGACAGCGCCGCCAAGGCCGCCCGCGCGGCGAGCAGGCGGCTGGCGTTGCTGCCGCGCGCCGAGAAGGACGCGGCGCTGCACGCCATGGCCAACGCCCTGGAGGCGGCGAGCGACCGCGTCGTCGCCGCGAATGACCAGGACGTCGAGCGGGGCGCGCGGGCCGGGATGCCGGAGAGCCTGCAGGACCGGCTCCGCCTGACCCCGCAGCGGGTCGTCGCGGTGGCGGACGCGCTGCGCGACCTGGCGGCGCTGCCGGACCCGGTCGGCGACGTCGTGCGCGGCTCGACCCTGGCCAACGGGCTGCAGATCCGCCAGGTGCGGGTCCCGATGGGCGTCGTCGGCATGATCTACGAGTCCCGTCCCAACGTCACCGTCGACGCGGCCGGGCTCGGGCTGAAGTCGGGCAACGCCATGATCCTGCGCGGCGGGTCCGCGGCCGCTGACTCCAACGCCGCACTGGTGGACGTGATGCGCACCGCCCTGTCCGCCCAGGGGCTACCGGCCGATGCCGTCCAGCTGCTCGACGGCGGGCGCGAGGACGTCGGCGCCCTCATCACCGCCCGGGGCCTGGTCGACCTGGTGATCCCGCGCGGTGGCGCCGACCTGATCCGTACGGTCGTCACCCAGGCGACGGTGCCGGTGATCGAGACCGGCGTCGGCAACTGTCACGTCTACGTCGACGCGGCGGCCGACCTGGACATGGCGCTGGCGATCGCGGTGAACTCCAAGACGCACCGTCCGAGCGTGTGCAACGCGGCCGAGTCGCTGCTGGTCCACCAGTCCGTGGCCCGCGACTTCCTGCCCAAGGTGCTCGCCGAGCTGGCCGGTGCCGGCGTGCTGCTGCACACCGACGAGGCC
This sequence comes from Luteipulveratus flavus, assembly GCF_029439465.1. Classification (GTDB taxonomy): domain Bacteria; phylum Actinomycetota; class Actinomycetes; order Actinomycetales; family Dermatophilaceae; genus Luteipulveratus; species Luteipulveratus flavus. The sequence goes on from NZ_JAROAV010000010.1 coordinate 98,672, forward strand.
GCGAGCACCGCCGCCCGGGTCGCAGGCGTGTCGTACGAGCCCGTCACCGACGAGGACTGGGCCACCGAGCACCTGGCGATGGAGATGAGCGTCGGCGTGGTCCCCAGCCTGGACGCGGCGCTGGACCACATCGACCGGTTCGGGACCCGGCACACCGAGGCGATCGTCACGGGGGACCGCCGGGCGGCCCGGCGGTTCAGCGCGGAGGTGGACGCCGCTGTGGTGACCGTCAATGCCTCGACCCGCTTCACCGACGGCGGCGAGTTCGGCTTCGGCGCCGAGATCGGCATCTCCACCCAGAAGCTGCACGCACGGGGTCCGATGGCCCTGCAGGAGCTCACCAGCACCAAGTGGGTCGTGGAGGGTGACGGCCAGGTCCGGGTCTGACCGTCCGGCGCTGCGCTGACGTCTACGGTATGCGTCATGGAAGGCACTGAGGTACGCAAGCTGGCCCAGCTCGAGGACAAGCACTGGTGGTACGCCGAGCGCCGGCACCTGCTGGCCAAGGCGATCCAGGGGCTCACTCCGGGGCGGGCCCTGGACATCGGGGCCGCCGGCGGCGGTAACACCCGCGTCCTGGTGGAGCACGGCTGGTCGGCCAGCCCGCTGGAGTACGGCGAGGACGGTGCCGAGGTCGCCCACGAGCGCGGGCTGCCGGTGATGCGTGCCGACGCGATGCGGCTGCCCCTGCAGGACGAGTCCCTGGACCTCGTCGTCGCCTTCGACGTCCTGGAGCACCTCGAGGACGACGACGCCAGCGCTCGGGAGGTCCTGCGGGTCCTGCGCCGGGGCGGCAGCTTCCTGATCGCGGTGCCGGCCGACCCCAGGCTGTGGTCGGCCCACGACGAGGCCGTCGGTCACGTCCGGCGCTACACCCGCGAGAGTCTGCTGGACCTGCTGCGCCGCAACGGGTTCGAGATCGAGAGCGTCGCCTCGTGGATGGTGCTGCTGCGGCCCGCCGTCGCCATCAAGCGACGCAGCAGCAGCGGCAGCGACCTCGACGACCCGCCGCGCATCGTCAACGCGGCGCTGCGCGGGGTGGTCACGCTGGAGCGTTACCTCCCGGTGAAGAGGCTGCCGGGCGTCAGCCTCGTGGTCCGGGCACGTCGGCCGTAGCCCGCGCCGGCGCCGCCGGCTCGTCGGCCACGGGTCGGCGCTCGGGCGGCGCCGCCAGCAGGGAGTCGTACGCGACGTAGTAGGTGGGCCGCGCCTGCTGCGTGGCGTAGATGCGGCCGACGTACTCACCCAGGATGCCCAGGCACAGCAGCTGCAGCGCGGCGAAGCCGGCGACGATGACCACGGTCGAGGTCCAGCCCGAGATCGGGTTGCCGGCGATCTTGCTGATGACGGCGTAGGCCAGCAGGGCGGCGGCGAGCACGAAGCCCCCCATGCCGAACCACGTGGCCAGCCGCAGCGGCGCCAGGCTGAACCCGGTGACCGAGTCCAGGGTCAGCTTGAGCATCTTGTGCAGCGGGTACTTCGAGGTGCCGGCGGCGCGGTGGTCGCGCCGGTAGCCGACCTCGGCCTCCGGGAACCCCAGGGTCGGGATGACCAGCCGCAGCACGCGATGGTGCTCCGGCAGTGCGTTGACCGCGTCGACCGTCGCCCGGGACATCAGCCTGAAGTCGCCGGCGTCCATCCGCAGCCCGCTGCCGCCGATGGCGCGCATCAGCGTGTAGAACCCTCGCGCCGTGGAGCGCTTGAACGCGCTGTCGGTCGACCGGTCGGTACGGACGCCGTAGACGACGTCGGCCTGCTGGGCCTCGCCGACGGTCAGCATCTCGCCGAGGACCTCCGGGGGATCCTGCAGGTCGGCGTCGATGGTGGCGATCCAGTCGCCGCGCGCGTTGGACAGACCCGCGGAGATCGCGGCCTGATGACCGGAGTTGGCGCGCAGGCGTACGACCCGCAGCTGTGGCCACTCGCGCAGGAACCTCTGCAGCAGCACCGGAGTCTGGTCGGCGGATCCGTCGTCGACGGCGACCACCTCGTAGGCGACCCCCAACCCGTCGAGCACCGGCCGCAGTCGTTGCACGAAGAGCGGAAGCACGTCCTGCTCGTTGTACATCGGCACGACGACCGAGATGTGCGGAGTCATAGTGCGGACAGCGTAGTCGACCGCCTGGAAGGCTCCCTGGCGTCACCCAGTAGGCTGCGGCCATGTCCTCGTCCCTGATCTCCTTCGCGTCCGCCGAGGCCGAGCACGGCCGCGAGCTGCCGATGCCGCCGATCGGCTACGGCCTGATCGCCATCGGCTTCTTCCTCGTCCTCCTGGCGATCCTGTGGTCCTTCCGCAACACCGCCGCCAAGCTCGGCGAGACCGAGCACAAGCTGGACCAGACGCACTGACCATCAAGCTGGGGGTCATGGGCGGCACGTTCGACCCCATCCACCACGGACACCTCGTCGCGGCCAGCGAGGTGCAGTCCCTGCTGGGGCTGGACGAGGTGGTGTTCGTGCCGACCGGCCAGCCCTGGCAGAAGGCGGAGAAGGACGTCAGTCCCGCCGAGGACCGCTACCTGATGACGGTCATCGCGACGGCGTCGAACCCCCGCTTCACCGTCAGCCGGGTCGACATCGACCGGCCCGGCCCGACGTACACCCTGGACACCCTGCGTGACCTGAAGGAGCAGCGCCCGGACGCCGAGCTCTACTTCATCACCGGCGCGGACGCGCTCGCGCAGATCCTGTCCTGGAAGGGCGTCGAGCAGATGTGGGACCTCGCCCGGTTCATCGGGGTGACCCGGCCGGGGCACGAGCTGTCCGACGACGGCCTGCCCAAGGACCGCGTCACGCTCAAGGAGGTCCCGGCCATGGCGATCAGCTCGACGGACTGCCGCGAGCGGGTCGCCGACGGCGAACCCGTCTGGTACCTCGTGCCGGACGGCGTCGTGCAGTACATCGGTAAGTACAACCTCTACCGGCCCGGTGCCGGAGAGCTCCAGGAGGACTGAGTGGCTGCGACAGCACACGCCATCGACCTGGCCAGGGCCGCAGCAGCCGCCGCGCAGGACAAGATCGCCGCCGACGTGCTGGCGATCGACGTGAGCGACCAGCTGGCCCTGACCGACGTGTTCGTGATCGCCTCGGCGAGCAACGAGCGACAGGTCTCGGCCATCGTCGACGCGATCGAGGAGCGCCTGCTCACGCTGCAGGCGAAGCCGATCCGTCGTGAGGGACAGCGGGAGGGGCGCTGGGTGCTGCTGGACTTCGGCGACATCGTCGTCCACGTGCAGCACGAGGAGGAGCGCGAGTTCTACGCGCTGGAGCGGCTGTGGCGTGACTGCCCGACCGTGGACCTCGGGCCCGAGCCCACGCCGGACGCCGACGAGCAGGCATGACCTCGCCGCAGCAGACGCCGCACGGACCGTCCGAGCGGCTGATGCGAAGCGGCTCCGGCCGACGTCGCATCGTGGTGTGGCGGCACGGCCAGACGACCCACAACGCCGCAGGCATCTGGCAGGGGCAGCTGGACACCGAGCTGTCCGACCTCGGCCGGCAGCAGGCCACGGACGCCGCGGCGGTCATCGCCACGCTCGAGCCGGTACGGATCGTCTCCTCCGACCTGCGCCGCGCGGCCGCGACGGCCCAGGCGCTGGTCGACGTCACCGGTCTGACCCCGACGTACGACGACCGGCTGCGCGAGATCCACGTCGGTGAGTGGCAGGGCCTGACCGCGGGCGACGTGGCCGAGCGGTACCCCGAGCTGCAGGACGCCCTCGCGCGCGGCCAGGACATCGCGCGCGGCGTGACCGGCGAGACCCTGGCCCAGGTCGTGGTGCGCGCGGGCGAGGCGGTCCGCGAGGTCATCGACACCATGGAGGAGGGCGAGACCGTCGTGCTCGCCACCCACGGGGTCACCGGTCGGGCGGTCGCCGCCCACCTGGTCGGTATCGCCCAGGACGTCGCCTGGATGTCGCTGGCGGGTCTGCACAACTGCCACTGGGTCGAGATCGTCGAGCACCGCTTCGGCTGGCGGATCGAGCGGTGGAACATCGGGGCATGACCCGCCTGCCGCGCTCCCGGCCGCACTACACGCCCCGTCGGCTGGTGCGGCTGATGAACCTGTGGCCGCCGCTGCTCGGCACCGGCATCCGGGTGCAGGAGATCGCCGACGACTGGACGTACGCGCGCGTCAAGCTGCTGCTGAACCGCGTCAACCGCAACCAGCACGGCACCGCGTTCGGCGGCTCGATCGGTGCCATGTCGGACGCGTTCTACGCGATCCTGCTCATGCACCAGCTCGGCAAGGACTACAAGGTCTGGGACCAGGCCGCGCAGATCGAGTACGTCAGCCCCGGTGTCGGCACGGTGTACGGCACGTTCCGGATGCCAGCGGAGAAGGTCGCCGAGATCCGGGAGCGCTGTGACCGGGGCGAGAAGGTCCTGGAGTGGTTCGAGACCGATCTGACGCTGCGGGACGGCACGGTGGTGGCCCGCATCCGGCGTCAGGTGTACGCCCGCAGGAAGCCCGCGTCGCCGGCGGTCGCCCGGCCAGCACGCCGCTCGCGGCGCTCGATTTGGTCGGCGGGCGTCGTTCTCGCTAAAGTGTGCCGGTCGCCGCGATGAGCGGAGACACACCTGGGGCTGTGGCGCAGCTGGTAGCGCACTTCCATGGCATGGAAGGGGTCAGGGGTTCGAGTCCCCTCAGCTCCACCCAGGAGGGCCGCAAGGCCTCCAGCACAAGAGCCCGGGCCGGTCGGCCCGGGCTCTTGTGCGTGTGCGCCGCCGGTGCGCGTATCGCTCAGTAGGGTCGACGGGTCAGCGACGAAGGAGCCCCGTCCATGGATCCCGACCCCGACGTCCGGCGTACGGCCGAGCTGGTCGAGCGTCTGCAGCGCTCGTTGTCGCCGGCGCGGCGCGCCTCCGCGACCGAGGAGGCGAACGACCCCGAGCGGCGCCGCTGGACCTACCTGCCCGGGCAGCGCCCGGGCCTGCCGCTCGCCGAGCTGGACGCCGACCAGCACGCGCTCGTGATGGAGCTGCTCGAGGCGCTGGAGAGCGGGGAGGGACGCCTGGCGGTCGGAGCGGTCGAGGTCGAACGCGTTCGGCGGACCCTGGCCGGTGCGCAGCCCCGTCCGGGCGACGACCGGTACTGGCTGCGCCTGATCGGGTCCCCTGGTCCGCAGCCGTGGGGATGGCGGGTCAACGGCCATCACCTCGCGGTCCACGTCCTGGTGGTGGACGGCGAGTGCTCGGTGACCCCGCACTTCATCGGGTCCGAACCCGCGACCCTCCCGTCCGGGACCGCGTGGCCGGGGCGGCGGCTGCTCGGGCCGGAGGAGGACCTCGCGCACGACCTGCTGGCGTCCTTCGAGCCCGACCGTCGCGCCCGTGCGGTCGCCTCCGACCGCGCGCCGAGGGACATCCTCACCGGCGCGGACCCGGTGGCCGACCCGTCCGTCCTGCCGCCGGGCCTCATCCGGCGCGACATGACCGGCGACCAGCGGGCGCTGCTGGACGCCCTCGTGCGCCGGTACCTCGCGCGCGCCCCGCGGTCGCGGGCGCGAGCGGCGTGGGCGGCGGCCGAGGACGAGGGACTGGACCGGCTGGCGTTCGCGTGGGCCGGCTCGTCGGTGCCCGGCGTGGGTCGCTACTACTGCATCCACGGGCCGACGCTGCTGATCGAGTACGACAACACCCAGGACGACGCCAACCACGCGCACTCGGTGTGGCGCGACCTCACCCTCGACTGGGGCGAGGACCTGCTGCGGCGGCACCGGGCGAGCAGCCACTGACGGCCCGCTCGCGCGCGGTCAGGGGAGCTCGTCGACGCCGACGTCCTGACGCTGCAGCGCGCGCGAGCGGATCATCACCGGCAGCGCCCACCAGCAGGCCACGAAGACCAGCAGGGCGGCCGCGCCGGCGATGAACCCGGCGGGGGAGCCGACGACCACGTCGAAGATGAGCGCGGTGGCCGCGATCATCGTCATCGCCAGGGTCAGCAGGCCGGCTTTGGCCAGTGCGGCCGATGCCTCGACGAGGTCGTCACGCACTCGGCGCCGGAACATCACGCGGTGCATGCTGACCGGCGCGACGATGAGTGCCGTCGACACCACGGCGAGGACGAACGCGCACAGGTAGAGGACTCGTTCGCCGTTGCCCATCTGCGGGAACCGCTGCTGGAACGGCACGGTGAGCAGGAAGCCGGTCAGGATCTGCACGCCCGTCTGGACGACGCGCAGCTCCTGCAACAGCTCGGCCCAGTGGCGGTCGAGGCGCTCGGTGGCCGACTCGCCGCGGCCGTCGGCCGCCGTCACCGGCCGTCTCCTGCGTCGTGGTGACCGAGCCCGGGGGAGTCCGTCGGTGCGGGGCCGGAGGTGCTCACCAGGCCATCATGCCGCGCGAGGCGGCAGGTCAGGGGAGCCGCTCCGCGGGCAGTCGGGAGGGCAGCCCGGCCTCGTGCCAGGCCTGGAACCCGCCGACGACGTCGGTGGCGCGGGTGACGCCGACCCGCTGGAGGGACTCCGCCGCCAGCGAGGAGGCGTACCCCTCCTGGCACAGCACCAGGACGCGCAGGTCGGCCGCCGCCTGGGGGATGCGCGCCTCGCTCCACGGATCGAGCCGCCACTCCAGCACGTTGCGCTCCAGGACGATCGCGGGTACGTCGACCTCGCCCTCGGCGGCCCGCTGGGCCGCCGGACGGATGTCGACCAGGAGGGCGCCGGCGTGCAGCACCTCGTCGTACGCCTCCCGGACCGTGACGCGGTCCAGCCCGACCCGGACGTCGTCCAGGACCGCGGTGATGCCGTGCGCGGTCACCAGCGCTCACCCCCGTCCACCTCGTGGGCCTCCAGCCGGCCGTCGGTCTCGACGTACCTGGTCATCGCGTCCAGCCGGGGCGAGTACGCGTGGACGGACAGCGCCGGGACGGCGCCGGTGTTCCGGACGTCGTGGACGTGCGAGCCGGAGAAGACGCGCAGGTCACCCGGGGCCAGCGTCCGCAGGCGTCGTCCGTCGCGGACGGTGTGCTCCTCCAGGGAGCCGCGGACGACCCGGAACGCGCCGACGGCGCCGCCGTGGTCGTGCCATCCGGTGCTGGTGCCGGGAGGCCAGGAGATGACCCACACCTGCAGCTGCGGGGTCCGCGCGACCTCGTGCCACTGCCGGTCGGTCGCCGCCAGGTCGACCAGCGAGGCGATGCCGGGGTCCTGGGAGAAGAGCCGGAGGGTCAGCAGCAGCTGCGCCCGGGTGGCGGGTGGCTGCTCGGTCAGGTGCTGCTCAAGCGTGGCGAGGGTCGGTGTCGTGGGCAGGGTCGAGCTGATGGGCATGACGAAAGTCCTTGCGTCGCAACGAGTTCGGGAGTGATGACGAGCGGTCGTGAGCCGTCGTGCGTGCTCAGCCGTCGCAGGGCGCCGGGCGGTGTGTCAGACCGGACACTGCGCCGAGCAGACCCGCTGCAGGTCGACGTGACGGCGGCGGTGCAGGCGTGCCGCCCGTCGGCGTGGGTCTGCGCTCATCGCTCTCTCCGAGGTCGGAAGGACCCGAGGGTCCGCGCTTGCGTGGGCCGGTCGGTCCACGCCGGGTCATCACCCGGAGCACCCCACCGCGGAGGAGGGTTGCTGCCCAGCGAGCCGGGGCTTGGCGCTGGGGCTCATGACCTGGGCTCGACGGTAGAGGCGCCGTCCGGCCGTCGGCAAGGACGGCGAGGAGCTGTCCCATAACGCGAGATGGGAAGATGAGTAACGCTGCGTTACTTAGCGAGGAGATCGACGACGGCGCGCGCCGTGGGCAGCGAGTCGCCGAACGTGTGCACCACCCGGTCGGCCACGAGGGTGCCCGGTGGCACCATCCCCGTGCAGACGACGACCGCCCGCGGGTTCGCCTCCACGATCCGGGCCAGCGCCTCGGCCTCCGCGGGATCCAGGCCCGGCGTCCCGGTCACGACGACATCGGCGTGCGCGGCCGCTCGGCGACCCGGAGCCCCGGGCTCCTCGGGCGCGTCCGGTGAAGCCGTGCGCTCGGCCGCGCTGGCACGTCCCTCGGCGACCGTCGCCTGCGGCGCCTGGCACATCGCCTCGCTGCCGGGCAGCCGTTCGACGATGGCGTGCGCGATCAGCCCGGTGTTGCCGCCTGCGGCGATGTTGCGCCGACGCCGGACGTCGATGACCCGGACGGGCCCGGTCAGGACGCCCGCCACGTCGCCGACCGTTCGCAGGGACGCCCGGGCCGCGCGGGCGTCCGTCTCCGGCTCGCCCGCCGGGACCTCGCTCCCCCGGCGATCACGGCACCAGCGCTCCAGCCGGTCGACGCGGCCGGCGGCCTCCCGCAGCCGCTCCAGGGGCAGTCGTCCGGACGTCGCGGCCTCGACCAGCGCGTCGAGCGCTGCGACGAACGTCCGCTCGTCCTCCCGCTGCGGCGCGTTCAGGACCGGGTTGCCCAGACCGACCAGGTCGACCCCGGCGATGACGGCCTGGACGCAGCCCTCGGCGAGGCCGATGGAGTCGACGACGGCGCCCATGTCCATCGCGTCGGAGGTGATGACGCCGTCGAACCCCAGCTCGTCGCGCAGGAGCCGCATCACGGGCGCACTCACCGTGGCCGGGCGGTCGTCGAGGGCCTCGAACACGATGTGCGCCGTCATGATCACCTGGACGCCGGCCTCGACGGCGGCGGCGAAGGGCGGCAGCTCCCGCCTGCGCAGGGTCTCCAGGTCGACGGCGATCCGGGGCAGCCCGGCGTGCGAGTCCACGCTGGTGTCGCCGTGGCCCGGGAAGTGCTTCGCGCACGCCGCGACGCCGAGCCCCTGCAGCCCCCGCACGAACGCCCGCGTGTGACGGGCGACGTGCTCGGGCTCCGTACCGAACGAGCGGACCCCGATGACGGGGTTCTGCAGGTCACTCGTGACGTCCGCGACCGGGGCGAGGTCGAGGTCCACGCCGACGTCGCGCAGGTCGATCGCGATCTGGCCGGCCACCGCCTCGGTGAGCGCGACGTCGTCGACCACCCCGAGGGCCGCGGCCCCGACATGTCGCGAGCCCTTCCGAGTCCCGAGGCGGCTGACGATGCCGCCCTCCTCGTCGACCCCGACGACCACCGGGCCCAGGCCGTGGGCGTCGTCGGTGAGCGCGCACAGCTGCGCGGGGGACTCGATGTTGTGCCCGAACAGGCAGATGCCGCCCAGCCCCTCGTGCAGGGCCCGCGCGAGCCAGCGCGGCACCTGTGTGCCGGCGAACCCGGGCATCAGCACCCGGTGGGCCAGCCGGCGTACCTGCGCGGCGTCGGTCACTTGACCGCGCCGGAGACCAGGCCGCTGCCGAGGCGGCGCTGGGCGAGCACGAACACGATCACGACGGGGATCGTCACCATCGTCGAGGCCGCCATCAGGCCACCCCAGTCGTTGACGTTCTGGCCGAAGAAGTGCTGCAGGCCGATGCCGACCGTCATCCGCTCCTCGTTGTTGAGGAACGTCCTGGCGAAGGTGAACTCCTCCCACGCCATGACGAAGGTGAACGCGCTGGTCGCCACCAGGCCCGGCCAGACCAGCGGCAGCAGGACCCGGCGGAACATCTGCCACCAGCCGCAGCCGTCGAGGTACGCCGCCTCCTCCAGCTCGCGAGGGACCGCGGCGACGAACCCGCGCAGGTTCCAGATGGCGAACGGCAGCGAGAACGCGACGTACACCAGGACGAGACCACCGAGTGAGTTGAGCATCCGCAGGTCCTTCATCTGCAGGAACAGCGGGATGACCAGCGCCTCCGCCGGCAGCATCTGGACGACCAGGATCATGACCAGCACGGTGGTCCGCAGCGAGAACTGGAAGCGCGCCATCGCCACGGCGCCCAGCAGCGCGAGGCCGCACGAGACCAGGACCGTCACGACGGTGACGATCGCCGAGTTGGTCATGTACGTCGTGAAGTGGCCGTCGGTGAGCGCCGTCGTGAAGTGCTCGAAGGTCCAGTGCGTCGGCAGCAGCGCGTCGGTGCCGGAGGCCGCGCGGGCGTTGAACGCCGTGCTCAGCATGAAGTAGATCGGGAAGAGCGTGAACGCGAGCAGCGCCGTGACCGCCACGGCCTTGCCGATCCGGGCGGCCGGTGAGGAGCGTCGGGTCATTGCAGCTCGTCCTCCCGGAACAGCGCGCGGACGTAGATCATCGTGATCACCAGCAGGACCAGGGTCAGCAGCACCGCGATGGCCGAGCCCAGGCCGTACTTGTTCTGGTTGATCGAGGACACGTACGACCACACTCCGAGGTTGAACACGTCGGGGTTGCTCCCGTCACCGCCGGGCATCAGGTAGATCTGCGCGAACACCTTGAAGTCCCAGATCGTCGACAGGATCGTCACGACCGCGAACACCGGTCGCATCAGGGGCACGGTGATCGACCAGAACCGGCGCCAGGCGTTGGCGCCGTCCAGCTTGGCGGCCTCGTGCAGCTCCTCCGGCACGGTCGACAGTCCGGCGAAGATGGTGATCGCGATGAACGGGTAGCCGTGGTGGATGACGTTCAGCACCGCGATCGCGTAGAACGACAGCCGGTCGGTGAACCAGTTGAAGCCCTCCGGGTCGAGCATGCCCAGCGCGATCAGGGTGCGCCGGACGATGCCCGAGTCGGGGTCGAAGATCCACACCCACACGTACGTCCCGGTGACCGCGGGCAGGGCCCAGGCCACGAGCGCCGATCCGATGACCAGCGCCCGCAGCCTGGGGCCCAGGTGCTGCAGCAGCAGCGCCACGAGGGTGCCGAGCACCACCGTTCCGGCCACGGCCACGGCTGCGAACACCACGGTGTTCGGAAGCACCGTCTTCCACAGGTAGTCCCCCGAGAGAGCCTCCCGGTAGTTGTCCAGCCCGATGAACTCGGGCTTGCCGGAGATGACCTCCTTGAGCCCGTACCGCTGGAAGGACAGGACGGTGACCCGGACGATCGGGTAGAGCAGCAGGCCGGCGATGACCAGCAGCGGCCCGGCGAGCAGCAGCCAGGGCCGTGCCGCCCGGCTCCGCCGAACGCGTCGGGGCCGAGCGGCAGGGTCGACCCGGGCTGGTGCTGCCGGTTCGTCGAGCGACGTCGCCAATGCGTCAGCTTCCCGAGTTGAGGGTCTTGGTGATCGACTCCGACGCCTTCTTCGTGGCGTCGTTCACGGACGTGCCGGTCAGGATGGACTGCAGCATCTGGGTGAGCGTCTTGTCACCCTCGACCGCGCCCCACTGTGGTGCGCTCGGCACGTTCTTGCCGGCCTTCATCATCGCCGTGGCGAACGGCGCGACCAGGGGGTCGCTGCTCGAGGCGAACGTCTGCATACCCGTGGTGGTGCTCGGGAAGAAGCCGGTCTGCTGGGCCCACTGCTTGGACAGCTCGCCCGTGGTCAGCATCTGGATGAGCTTCCAGGCGAGGTCCTGGTTCTTGCTCGTCTTGAGCATCGCCAGGTTGGAGCCGCCGAGGAAGGTGGGCGCCATGCCCCCGTCCTTGCCCGGGACGGCGAACGCCGCGATCTTGCCCTTGAGGCTCGGGTCCTTCTCGACGGCGGCCTTCGGGGTCCAGTTGCCCTGGATCACCATGGCGGCCTTGCCCTTGGTGAAGGCGTCCAGCAGGTCGGTCTCCTTCCAGGTGGCCGCGCCCTTGGTCGAGGAGCCGTCCTTGTTGGCCAGGTCGGTGTAGAACTGCAGACCCTGCCGCGCCTTGTCGGAGTCGAGGGTGCCCTTCCACTGGTCGCCGTCCTTGGCGGCGAAGTCGCCGCCGGTGCCCCACACGAACGGTGCCGCGGCGTACGCGCTGCCACCGGCGACCGGGAACGGTGCCATGTCCGGCTGCTTGGCCTTGAGCGTCTTGACGGTCGTCTGGAGCTCGTTCCAGGTGGTCGGTGGCTTCAGCCCGAGCTTGTCGAAGACGTCCTTGCGGTAGACGATGCCGCGGGTCCCGGCGTACCAGCCAACGCCCCACTGCTTGCCGTCGTAGGTGGCCGAGTCCTTCAGCGCCGGCAGCAGGTCCTTGTTGAGACCGGCGCTGCTGATCTTGCCGCTGAGGTCGACCAGGCCGCCGGCCGCCGCGAACTCGGGGTTCCAGGTGCTGCCGATCTCGGAGACGTCGGGGCCCCCGCCGCCGGCGAAGGTGCGGACGAGCTTGTCGTGCGCGTCGGCCCACTCCACCTCCTGGATGTTCAGCGTCGCGCCGGTCTCCTTCTTGAAGGTGTCCTTCGCGGACTGGTAGAAGGCGGTGGAGTCGGGGTTGGTGCCCTTCATGACCCACCAGGTCACCGTCTTGCCGTTGCCGCCGCCTCCCGAGCCGCCCGCTCCGCTGGAGCCGCCGACGGCCGTCGCGCCCCCGGTGTCACCGCCACCGCCACCGCTCCCGCCCGAGCCGTCGTCGCCGCAGCCGGCGAGAGCCAGCCCGAGGACCGCGACCGCGGCCACTCCTGTCGTTCGTGACCAACGCATCCGACTCTCCTTCGGGGTTCCGGGCAGTCTGGCGACCCCGAAAGTTTCCGTGCACGTCTGGGGTCTGGAGTGAAAATAGTTTCCACGGTGGGGGCCGTCAACGAACTCGCCGAAACCCGGAGCAGATCGTGACCAACGCGGGCGGCCGGGACGGCGAAGGGCTCGGTACGCGACCGCGTACCGAGCCCCTCGTGCCAGGTGCTGCTCAGCGCAGCTGGGTGCTGGACAGCCCCAGCAGCCGGCGGGCGACGACCAGCAGCTGGATCTGCTGGGTGCCCTCGAAGATGTCCAGGATCTTGGAGTCGCGCGCCCACTTCTCCAGCAGCTCGGTCTCGGCGTAACCGGTCGCGCCGGCGAGCTCGACACAGGCGAGCGCGACGTCGACGCACGTACGCCCGGCCTTCGCCTTGGCCATCGAGGCCTGCATGGAGTTCGGCCTGCCGTTGTCGGCCATCCACGCCGCGCGCAGGGTGAGCAGGTACGCGGACTCGTAGTCGGCCTCCATCTGCACCAGCCGGGCCGCGGCGTGCGGCTGGCTGTGCAGCGGCGCGTCGAGGTCGGGCTCGACGCCGGCCTCCTTCAGCAAAGCGGTGGTCGTGTCGAGGCAGGCGCGCGTCAGCCCGACGGCCATCGCCGCGACGAGCGGACGGGTGTTGTCGAACGTCTGCATCGCGCCGCCGAAGCCGCCCTCGGTCCGGATCTCCGGATCGCCGAGCAGGTCCTGCGCCGGCACCCGGCAGTCCTGCAGGTGGAACGCGGCGGTGTCGGAGGACCGGATACCGAGCTTGTGCTCCAGGCGCACGAGCCTCAGCCCGGGGTTGGAGCGCTCGACGACGAACGACTTGATCGCCTTCTTGCCCAGGGAGCGGTCGAGGGTGGCCCAGACGACCACCAGCTCGGCCCGCTCGCCGGAGGTGACGTAGATCTTCTCGCCGTTGAGGACGTACTCGTCACCGTCCTTGACCGCCGTCGTGCGGATGGCGCCGGAGTCCGAGCCCGTCTCCGGCTCGGTGATGGCCATCGCCGCCCAGCGGTTGCCGTACCGCTGCTTCTGTTCGTCGTTCGCGACGGCCGCGATCGCCGCGTTGCCGAGACCCTGGCGCGGCAGGCTCAGCGTCAGGCCGACGTCGCCGCGGCAGGTCTGCATGATCGACAGGACCGAGGACAGGTTCGTGCCGTTGCGGTTGGCGCCCTTGTCCTTGGTGCTCCGGCCTGACCCGACGCCGGCGGGGACGTCGTCGCTCGCGCGGGTCGAACCGCGCGCGCCGGCGCCCTGGCTGGCGCCGGAGTCGCTCAGCCCGTCGATCAGCGCGGAGGTGAGGTCCAGCTCGCGGGGGTACTCGTGCTCGGCGAGGTCGTACTTGCGGCTGATCGGCCGGAACACCTCGTCCGCGAGTGCGCCGGCCTGCCTGACCAGCGGGAGGAGCTTCTTCGGGACTTCGAGATCGATCATCAGTGGTCCTTGCGGTCGGTGCGGGTCAGCGGGCGGGGGCGGCCGGGCGTCACAGGAGCAGCGCTCCCTCGAGGACACCGGTGGCCCGCAGGTCGCGGTACCAGCGCTCGTTGTCGAACTCCTTGACGAACCCGTGGCCGCCGAGCAGCTGGACCGCGTGCGAGCCGATCTGCGCGCCGTACGTTGCGGCGAGGTGGCGGGCGTGCGCGATCTGGGCGCTCGCGTCCTGGCCGGCGTCCAGCAGCGCGGCGGCCCGCCACACCACCAGGCGCAGGCCGTCGAGCTCGATGGCGATGTCGGCGACGGTGAACGCGACGGCCTGGCGGTGCCCGATCGGCTCGCCGAACGCCTTGCGCTCCTTGACGTACTCGCTCACCTGGTCCAGGACGGCCTGGGCGGTGCCGACCGCTGCTGCGGCCCACGCGAGGCGCGCCCGGCGTACGGCGTCGCGGTGGTCGTCCGCGGTGCCGAGCAGGTTCGTGCGGGGGACGCGGACGCCCGCGAACGTGAGCCGACCCGTACGGGCCGCGCGGACGCCCATGCCCGGGTCCTGCTCGAGGCCGATGCCGTCGGTGCCGGGCTCGACGATCACCAGGCGGCTCTCACCGTCGAGGGTCGCGGAGACGACGAACAGCTCGGCGGAGTCGGCGTTCGGGACCATCGCCTTCACGCCGTCGATGACCAGCTCGTCGCCCTCGGCGCGGGCGGTGGTCCGCAGGGCGAACGGGTCGAACAGCGGCTGCGGCTCCATCAGCGCCAGCGCGGCGACCGGCGGGTTCTTCTCGTCCGCGAACGCCGGCAGGTACGTCGCCTGCTGGCTTGCGTCGCCGTACGCGGCGAGAGCCGTGGCGACGGCACCGGTCGCCATCAACGAGACGGCCAGTCCCATGTCGCCCCGGGCGAGCTCCTCGAGCACGAGCGCCGCGGTGACCGCCGACCGCTCCTCGGCGACCCCGCCGAGCTCGGCGGGTACCCCGACGAGGGTGAGCCCGAGCTCACCGGCCTGCGCGCGCAGCTCCGCCGGGGTGGTGCGCTCGGCATCGGCGGTCGCGGCCGCCGGGCGCAGCAGCTCGTCCGCCAGCTCGCGGGCGACCTGCTGGATCATCGCCTGGTCCTCGGTGGGGGTCAGGTCGAGCTCGCGGCGGGGCTTGGTCGGTGCGTTGCGGGCGGGTGCGCCCGTGCCGGTCTGCTTGGCGAACGCGCGTCCGGCGGCGGTCTGCGCCTTGAACCCCTGCCGGGCGCCGTTGTAGAGCACCCGCTCCACGGCGCGGCGGACACCGGGGTTCTTCATGGACTCCAGGCCACCCGCGCGGGTGATCAGGCGCAGCCCGAGCGCCTGGCCGCGGTCGGCCAGGCTGGGCTTGCTCTGCAGATCGCTCATCTCGACCTCTCGTCGGCCCGGGACGAGGGTCGTCCCGGGACGGGGGATTGCGTTCAGGACCGATGCTACCCACAAGTCGGTACTTTGGGTATCGGGTACAGCAAGTACCAGATAAATCGCCGCTGGAACCCAACCCCTTACCGGCAAAAGGTGGTGGCGGGCACAGGTATGCGTGTGCCGGCGCTCAGCTTTTGCCGGGGAGCGGCAGAAGGTGGTGAAGGGCACAGGTATGCGTGTGCCGGCGACCAGCTTTTGCCGGGAGGGGAGGGGGGTCAGGCGCGGAGGGCGGTGGCCAGGTCGGCGGCGACGGCCCGGACCTGCGGAGCCGCAGCACGGGCGGCGTCCACGGTGAAGCGCTCGGTCGGACCGGACACCGACAGTGCGGCGTGCAGCCCGGGTGAGGAGACGACGGCGGCGACGCAACGGACACCGAGCTCCTGCTCCTCCTCGTCGACCGCGTACCCCTCATCCCGCACCCGCGCGAGCTCACGGTCGAGCTCCTCCGTCGTGGTCAGCGTCCTCGGTGTCGAGGCGGTCAGCGGCCGGGCGCGCAGCAGGTCCGCCGCCTGCGGGGTGCCCATCGACGCCAGCACAGCTTTCCCGACGG
Source organism: Luteipulveratus flavus (assembly GCF_029439465.1). Lineage (GTDB taxonomy): Bacteria > Actinomycetota > Actinomycetes > Actinomycetales > Dermatophilaceae > Luteipulveratus > Luteipulveratus flavus. Next base: position 114,488 of record NZ_JAROAV010000010.1, read on the forward strand.
CGGTGCTGTGCAGCGGGATGCGCCGCCCGACCTCGGCGAAGATCCGCAGCGAGTGCGGTGACGGGCTCTGGGCGACGTAGACCATCTCGTGGCCCTGCAGGACGGCGAGGTTGACCGTCTCACCGCACAGGGCGGTCAGCCGCGCCGCGTACGCCCGTCCGACCGCGGCGAGCGAGCGCTCACCCGCGTCGGCGAGGCCGAGCGCCGCCGGTCCGATGGCGTAGCGGCGCTCGCTGTCCTGCCGTACGTAGCCGCGCTCGGCCAGCGTCGCGAGCAGCCGGTGGACCGTGCCGAGCGGGAGCTCAGTGGCGCGGACGAGCTCCGAGACACCCTTGGTGGACCCGTCGCCGAGGACCTCCAGGATGTCCAGGGCACGGTCGACCGCCTGGACGCCGCCGCGACGCGAGCCGGCGGCCACCGCCGGTTCACGGGTCACCAGGCACCCCCGTCAGCGACGCGACCGGCAGGCCGCGCAGTGAGGCGTCCAGCACCTGCGCGGTGTGCGCGACGGCCAGGTCGGTGCCCTGGTCGCGCGCGGCGGCGGCGATCTGCATCATGCATCCGGGGTTCGCCGTCACGAGCAGCTGCGCGCCGGTGGCGACGACGGTGCGCGCCTTCTGCTCACCGAGCGCCCGCGCGGGCTCCGGCTGCAGGATGTTGTAGACCCCGGCCGATCCGCAGCAGATCGCCGCGTCGGCGATCTCCCGCACGGTCAGGTCGGGGATGCCGGCGAGCAGCTCGCGAGGCTGAGCGCGCACTCCCTGGGCGTGGGCGAGGTGGCAGGCGTCGTGGTAGGCGATAGTCGCGGGCAGCGGGTGGCGTTCCGCGCGCGGCCCGAGCTCGACGAGGACCTCCGTGAGATCGCGGACTCGCTCGCTGAACGCCGCCGCTCGCGCCGTCCCGGCGTCGTCGCCGGTGTCGAGGAGCTGCTCGTACTCCTTCATGGCGCTGCCGCAGCCGGCGGAGTTCACCACGACGAAGTCGACGTCCAGCGGGTCGAACGTGTCCATCGTGGCGCCGGCGAACCCGCGGGCCTCCGGCTCCCGCCCGCTGTGGCTGCTCAGGGCTCCGCAGCAGCCCTGCCCACGGGGGACGACGACGTCGCAGCCCTCCGCCGCCAGCACCCGGGCGGTCGCGGCGTTCACCTCGGGGAAGAACTCGCTCTGGACGCATCCGGTCAGCAGCGCGACCCGGGCCCGGCGCTCACCCACGGCGGGGATCAGCTCGGGGAGGGGCTCGCGCGCACCGATGGTCGGAGCCACGCGCTGCATGGCCGCCAGATGGGGCGCGAGCCGCTCCAGGACGCCGGACCGCCGTACCGCGCGGTCGAGCCCGCAGCGCTGGGTCGCCCGCAGCACCGCCCGGGCGATCCGCAGCCGCCGCGGGTACGGGAACAGGGAGAAGATCGCCCCACGCAGGGCCTTCTCGCTCCGTGTGCGCTCGTGGTTGCGCTCCACCTGCGGGCGGGTGCGTTCGAGCAGGCGGTCGTACTGCACACCCGAGGGGCAGGCCGTCACGCAGGCCATGCAGCCGAGGCACGCGTCGAAGTGGCCGGCCATCTCCGGTGTGAGCGGCTCGCCCTCGAGCGCGGTCTTCATCAGGTGGATACGACCGCGGGGGCTGTCCATCTCTTCGCCCCACAGCACGTACGTCGGGCAGCTGGGCAGGCAGAACCCGCAGTGCACGCAGTCGTCGATGAGCTCGCCGCTCGGCGGCCGCTCGGCGTCGAAGCCGCGTACGGCGGGCATGCCCAGACGGATGGGGTCGGTGTGCTCGGACACTCAGATCCCTCCGACGAATCTGCCTGGTGCCAAACGGCTCTCAGGATCGAACTCGTGCTTGACCCGACGCATCAGGTCGAGGGCGGCGACGGGTCCCCACACGTCGACGGCTGACTTCACCTCGGCCGGGGCGTCGACGAGGACGAGCGCGCCACCGCGGGCTGCCGCCAGCGGGCGCAACCGACTCACCGCAGTCACCGCCGTCTCCGGGTCGTCGGTGCTCGCGTACAGGACACCCGCACCGACGGATCCGCGTACATGGAGGCCGAGCTGGACCGCGGCCTGGGCGATCTCGGTCGCGGACGAGATCTGCGTCGTGATCTTGAGCAATGATCCGTCACGGGCGAGGCCGATGCCGGGGGCGCTCGCACGGGCGGCGGGTGCTCCGATCAGCCCGGCCGCCGCCGCCGACCGCTGCTCGACGCCCGCCCGCGTACCCTCCACGAGGACCGAGACCGTGCAGCGTCCGCGCTCGGCGTCGATCTCGACCGCGGCGGGCACGATCTGCGAGCTCATCACTGCTGCAACGAGATCGGTCGCTTCTGCCGGGGAGCCGCACTCAACCTGGGTCGACGCCGACGCCTCGGGCACCGGGTGCAGGCGGAACGTCGCCTCCGTGATCACGGCGAGCGTGCCGTACGAGCCGACCATGAGCTTGCCCAGGTCGTAGCCGGCGACGTTCTTGACGACCTTCCCACCGGCACGAGCGACGACGCCGTCGGCGCGGACCACCGTCACGCCGATGAGCAGGTCGCGGACGGTGCCGAGCGCCACGCGGCGAGGCCCGCTGACGTTGGTGGCCACCAGCCCGCCCAGGGTGGTCCCGGGGACGACCTCGTCGACGCCCAGCCGCTGGTCGGTCCGCCCGACGATGCGCTGGAGCTCGGCCAGCGGGGTGCCGGCCTGCGCCGACACGATGAGGTCGCCGGCCTCGTGCTCCAGCACGCCGCTCATGCCGCCGAGGTCGAGCAGCAGGTCGGCCGACCGCGGGGGAGCACCCCACGGCAGCTTGGTTCCTGCGCCACGCACGACCACCGAAAGCCGTTGTACCGCTGCGTCTTTCATGATGTCGGCGACCTCTGCCGTCGACTGCGGTCGGACGACTTCCCCGACCGGTACACCGTCGACGTGTTCGGCGGCCTCCGCGGCTTGCGTGCGGACCGGGCTCGACGGCATCAGAACACCTCCGCCAGCCCGGCGGCCTGCGCCGGGTGCGGCTCGGTGCGCTTGCCGGGCCGCTCACCGCACAGTCGCGGCGTGGGGTAGATCTTGCCGGGGTTGGCGATGCCGCCGGGGTCGAACGCGCAGCGCACCAGCTGCATCGTGTCGAGGTCGTCGGCGCTGAACATCTTGGGCATGTGCTTGGCCTTGTCCGCGCCGACGCCGTGCTCGCCGGTAAGCGAGCCGCCGTGCTCCAGGCACAGGTCGAGGATCGCGCCGGACAGCTCCTCGGCGCGCTCGCCTTCGCCGTCCCTGGCCTCGTCGAACAGCACGAGCGGGTGCAGGTTGCCGTCCCCGGCGTGGAACACGTTGGCGACGCGCAGCCCGCGTTCCTCAGCGAGCTGCGTCATCGCGCGCAGCACCTCCGGAAGCGCCGTACGCGGGATGACACCGTCCTGGACGATGTAGTCGGGGCTGATCCGCCCGACGGCGGCGAAGGCGGACTTGCGGCCGCGCCAGATCGCCGCTCGCTCGGTGTCGTCCGCGGCGACGCGCAGCTCGAACGACCCGGCGTCCTCGCACATGCGCTCGACCGCCGTGAGCTCGTGCTCGACCTCGGGCGCCGGCCCGTCGAGCTCGATCACCAGGACGGCGCCGGCTCCCTCGGGGTAGTTGCACCCGACCGCGGCCTCGGCGGCCTCGATCGCGAGGGCGTCCATCATCTCGATGGCGGCCGGCACGATGCCGGCCCCGATGATCGCCGACACGGCTGCGCCCGCCTCGTCGGTGGAGCCGAACCCGGCGAGGACGGTCTGGACCGCCTCGGGCGTCCGGAGCAGCCGTACGGTCACCGAGGTCGCGACGCCCAGGGTGCCCTCGGAGCCGACGACGGCGCCGAGCAGGTCGTAGCCCGGTGCGTCGGGCGCGCGGGTACCGAGCGTCACCTGCTCGCCGTCCGGGGTGACCAGGTCGATCGAGAGGACGTGGGTGCTGGTGAAGCCGTACTTCAGGCAGTGGGCTCCGCCGGAGTTCTCGGCGACGTTGCCCCCGACCGAGCAGATCTGCTGGCTCGAGGGGTCCGGCGCGAAGTAGTAGCCGTGCGGCCTGGCCGCCTCGGAGACGTGCAGGTTGATGACGCCCGGGTCGACGACGGCGCGCTGGTCCTGCGGCGCAATCTCGCGGATCTGCCGGAGCTGCGAGGTGACGATCAGGACGCCGTCGGCGTGGGGGAGCGCGCCGCCCGACAGGCCCGTGCCCGAGCCGCGCGCGACGAAGGGGACGCCCTCGGCCGCGCAGGCCGCCACCGTCGTACAGATGTCGTCGGCCGAGCGGGCCAGCACGACCAGGGCCGGGACGACCCGGTAGTGCAGGAGCCCGTCGCACTCGTACGTGCGCAGCCGGGTCCGGTCGGTGACCAGGGCGGACTCCGGCAGCTGCTCGCGCAGCCGCCGCAGCACCGTGGTCACCGACCCGGACTCGGTCATCGCGTCACGGCATCCGGGCGTACGCGGGGAGGGTGAGGAAGTCGGCGTACTCGTCGGCGACGGCGACCTGCAGGAAGGTGGCCTTCGCGTCGTCGTAGTCGCTCGCGTCGCCCGGCAGCTCGGCGATGACCTCGTCGACCAGCTGCAGCACCAGGTCCTTGGTGATGAGCTGGTCGGTGTCCGCGGTCTTCACCTGGTTGTTGATCTGCTGCCAGATCTGCGAGCGGGAGATCTCGGCGGTGGCCGCGTCCTCCATCAGGTTGTGGATGCCGACCGCGCCGCGGCCCATCAGCCACATCCGCAGGTACTGGATCGCCACGTCGATGTTGCTGCGCAGCCCGGTGAAGGTGACCTCTCCCGGGGTGGCCTTCACGTCCAGCAGCGCAGCGCCCTCGACCTGGACGTCCTCGCGCTTCTTGTCGATCTGGTTGGGGTTGTCGCCCAGCACCTTGGTGAACACGTCGGCGCAGGTCTGCACCATCGCCGGGTGCGCCACCCACGAGCCGTCGAAGCCGTCGCCGGCCTCGCGGGTCTTGTCGGCGGTGAGCTTCTCGTACGCCGCGGTGTTGACCGCCTCGTCCTTGCTCGGGATGAAGGCCGCCATGCCGCCGATCGCGGACGCGCCGCGCTGGTGGCACGTGCGCACCAGCAGCTCGGTGTACGCACGCATGAACGGCACCGTCATCGTCACGGTGTTGCGGTCCGGGACGATGTAGTCGGCGCCGCGGGTGCGGTACGTCTTGATCACCGAGAACAGGTAGTCCCAGCGGCCGGCGTTCAGGCCGGCGGAGTGGTCACGCAGCTCGTAGAGGATCTCCTCCATCTCGAACGCGGCGGGCAGGGTCTCGATGAGGACCGTCGCGCGGATGGTGCCCTGCGGGATGCCGACGAAATCCTGGCCGATGACGAACGCGTCGTTCCAGATACGCGCCTCGAGGTGGGACTCCATCTTCGGCAGGTAGAAGTACGGGCCGCGACCCTTGTCGATCTGCTTCTGACCGCAGGCGACGAGGTAGAGCGCGAAGTCGACCAGGGACCCGGAGGTCTCCTCGCCGTCGACCAGGATGTGCTTCTCCGGCAGGTGCCAGCCACGCGGCCGCACGATGATCGTCGGCAGCTCCTCGAACGGCTTGGTGACGGCGTATTCCTTGCCCTCCGGGCTGGTGAAGGCCAGCGTGCCGTCGAGCGCGTCCTTGAGGTTGAGCGGACCGGACACGACGTTGCCCCACATCGGGGTGTTCGCGTCCTCCTGGTCGGCGAGCCAGGCCTTGGCGCCGGAGTTCAGCGCGTTGATCGTCATCTTGCGGTCGGTCGGGCCGGTCATCTCGACGCGGCGGTCCTCCAGGCCCGGGCCGAGGGGCGCGACCTGCCAGGAGTCGTCCTCGCGGACGTGCCGGGTCTCCTCCAGGAAGCCCAGGTCGGCGCCGGCGGAGATCTCCGCGACCCGCTTGCCGCGCGCGTCCAGTCGCTCCAGGCGTCGGCCGTTCAGCTCGCGGTGCAACTTCGCGACGAGCTCGAGCGCCTTCTCGGAGAGGATCTCCTCGTAGCGGTCCTCGAGCGGGCCGGTGACCTCGACTCCGTCGGGCAGCGTCAGGGCAGACATACACATCTCTTTCCACGATACGGAAACTCTGGCTCGCTTCGTGGAAACCCTAGCGGGGGCCGTTCTCGACGACCAGGCCCGTCCGGATCCCGAGGCGATTGCGGTCGCGCTGCCTCGAGCCGTAGGCGGAAGCGCGACGGTCCTCGAGCCGTAAGAGAACGTGCGCGATCTCGCACATCATTTTACGGGTCCGGGGAACTCGCACGCGGCGGCAAGCCTGTCCACATCCCCGCCCTCCGCACCGCGCGATCCACCCGCGCGTGCGCCGTACTGTCCGCCGGCGTGGCCGGGCGATGAGGTGGAGCCGTGAAAGAGTCCCTCGACGCCGCCTACCGGCTCGCGGAGTCGCAAGGATGGGTGGCGTCCCGCACCCAGCTGACGGCTCTCGGTGTCACGCGCTGGATGGTGCGGGACCGACTGGCGAAAGGCGCCTGGGTGCGATGGGGAGTACACACCGTCGGCCTGCGGCGAGGCGATCTCAGCGGTCTCGGCCGGCTGTGGCGTGCGGTCTGGGAGAGCGGCCGAGTGTCCGCACTCGACGGTGTGTCCGCCCTCGTCGTCGCAGGTCTGACTGGCTTCGACGTGCCGGAGGTCCATGTCTCGGTGCCGCATGGCCGCGCGCCACGGCAGGTCGACGGAGTCAGGCGCCATGTCGTCGCCCTGCGCCGGCCGGGCGAGCTGCTCGGGGGCGGTCTGCCCAGGACGACCACCGCGGTGGCTGTCATCAGAGGTGCCCAGTGGGCATCCTCGGACCGGCAGGCGGCGCTGCTCCTGGTCATGAGCGCTCAGCAGAGACTCCTGCCGCTGGCGCGCATGCAGGACACCTTGGATACCTGGCGGCCCCATCGCCGCCGCGCCCTGATCCGGACGGTTCTCAACGACGTGATCGATGGTGCGCAGGCACTGGGCGAGCTCGACGTCGGGGCGCTGTGCCGACGCCACGGGCTGCCGGCGCCGCATCGACAGGTGGTCCGCCGCGGGCCGAGCGGCCGGATCTATCTGGATCTGGGCTGGCCGGACATCGGTCTGTTCGTCGAGATCGACGGTATCCATCACGTGTTCGGTGACTCGGTCGTCGTCGATGCGCTGCGCCAGAACTCCGTCGTGCTGAGTGGAGGGTCCGTGCTTCGAATCCCGTTGCTGGGACTGCGCCTTCAGGAGTCAGCCTTCATGGGTCAGGTGGTCACTGCGTATTGGATGCGAAGCCGGCGCGCGGCATGACCCGGAGCGCACCGTCCGGGAGCCGTAAGAGAAGGTGCGGCGCCGCGCTCCTTCTCTTACGGCTCCATCGACGGACCCGGCATCGGGTCAACGCCAGCCGCGGCGGCCGGCGAGCATGCTGGTGAAGTCGTGGGCGAACACCAGCTGGTGGTGGCGCATCGCGGGGGTGCAGCCGGCCGGCAAGGGCTGCTCCTGGGTGCTCAGCATGTAGACCGCGATGTTGGCCAGGAGGACGTCGACCTGCTGGTCGGTCGCCGAGTGCAGCAGCGGGCGGCTCAGCCAGGCGCGCACGTCCAGCCCTTGACGCCGCGCCATCGGCAGCAGGCCGGCGAAGTCGAGCCAGGCGGGCCCGAGCGTGACGTGGTTCCAGTCGACGACGACCACCCGACCGCCGGTGACGAGCAGGTTGTCCGGGCGCAGGTCGTTGTGGCAGAGCACTTCACCCGTGAGGTCGGCGGTGCGGCGCGACAACGCGGCCAGCTCGGCGCCGTGCCGGCGGAGGACGTCCACGAGCCACGGGTCCTCGCCTTGGGGCGTCGGCAACGCGTACCCACCCCGCGCCAGGGCGTGCTCGGTCTCGATCAGCCGGTCGTCCCGCCGGGTCGCGTCGCGGAACTCGCTGGGGCCGAGAGCGGGTGGAGGCACAGCGGAGGCCGCTGCCACGCAGGCGTCGTACGCCAGCGCGAGGTCGGCGTCCGTCCACGGCTGTCCGGGCAGGCGCCCGTCGAGGTGCTCGACGGCGAGGACGACCCACCCCTCGCGGCGTACGACCGCGAGGGGACGCGCGTGCGGGACCTCTGGCGGCAGCAGGGCGAGCACCGCCGCCTCGCGCAGCAGCGCCGCCGCAGGGAACTCCAGCTCCCACGGTGCCGCCTTCACGAAGGCCGACCGGCCGTCCTCCAGCCGCACCGTGCCCGCGTACTGCCCGCCGAAACCCGACCCCACCGGCTCCGCCGCCGACGCGACGGCCGACCCCAACCGGTCGCCCAGCTCGACGACCGCCTCGGCAGCGACCTGCTCCCAGCCGAGCCGCTTGGAGGTACGCGTGTAGTCCACGCCGTGGGGATGCATGTGAGCAGTCTCTCCATCCGGCGGTTTGGTGGTCGACCGCTTTCTGGAGGACCGTTGGGCGGTGACCGAGTCCGCCGCCCTGCACGACATCTGCGACGACACGGCCGTCCGGCCCGGCTCGGAGACCACCTCGCACGTCCGGCTGGCGCTCCTCGCGCTCGCCCTCGGCGGGTTCGGCATCGGGACCACCGAGTTCGTCACGATGGGCCTGCTGCCCCAGATCGCCGACGGGGTGTCGATCGACATCCCGACCGCCGGTCACGTCGTCTCCGCGTACGCCCTCGGCGTCGTCGTCGGTGCCCCCGCCCTCGCGGCCCTCACCGCGCGCCTGCCGCGCAAGCCCGTCCTGGTCTGGCTGATGGTGCTGTTCGCGGTCGGCAACTTCGCGTCCGCGCTGGCCCCCTCGTACGGCACGCTGCTCGTCGGCCGGTTCGTCGCGGGTCTGCCGCACGGCGCCTTCTTCGGCCTGGGGTCGGTGGTGGCGGCCTCCCTGGTGCCGGCGCACCGGCGCACCTGGGCGGTGGCGATGATGCTGGCCGGCCTCACCGTCGCCAACATCCTCGGCGTGCCGGTCGCGACCCTCCTGGGTCAGCACCTCGGCTGGCAGTGGCCGTACGCCCTCGTCGCGCTGATCGCGGTGCTGACCGTGCTGGCCGTCCTCGCCTGGGTGCCCTCCCAGCCGGCGGATGCGGGTGCCGGCGTCGCCGCGGAGCTGCGCAGCCTGCGTCGGCCGCAGGTGTGGCTCGCGCTCGCGATCGGGACCGTCGGCTTCGGCGGGATGTTCGCGACGTTCTCCTACATCACCCCGACCATGACCGAGCTGGCCGGCTTCGGCGAGCGGACCGTGCCGGCCATCCTGGTGGTGTACGGCGTCGGCATGACCACTGGCGCCTTCCTCGCGGGCCGGGTCGCGCAGCGGGGGATCATGCGCGGCATCGTGCTCAGCCTTCTCGCCATCGCCGTGCTGCTGGCCGCGTTCGGGTTCCTGGCGCAGACGAAGGTGACCGCGGTGCCGGCGGTGTTCCTCCTGGGGCTCGTCCCCACGATCCTGGTGCCGATGCTGCAGACCCGCCTGATGGACGTCGCCCACGAGGGTCAGTCGCTCGCCGCGGCGCTCAACCACTCCACCCTGAACATCGCCAACGCGCTCGGCGCCTGGCTCGGGGGAGTGGTGCTGGCCGCCGGGTACGGCTATGAGTGGCCGAGCCGGCTCGGTGCCGGGCTCGCTGTCCTGGGTGTGCTCGTCGCCGGCTTCTCCGCGTGGCTGGGGCGCCGCTCACCCGAGGAGGGAGACCCTGCGACGAACGCCCTCACCGACCGCGGTCGGTGAGGGCGTTCGTCGAGGCGGAGCCGGTCAGGGAGCCGCCACGTAGTCGATCTTCACGGTGTTGCCGCTGCCGGAGACCATCTTGGAGACGATCGGCGTGGCGAGTCCGCAGTCGGCGAACTTCGGGATGTCGAACGAGCCCTTGAGCGTGAACGGGTCGAAGAGGCCGCCCTGCTTGCCGGACAGCTTCATCGTGACCGGGGACGAGGTCTTGCAGCTGTTGCCCACCAGGTTCACCGGCAGCCCGAGCGGCTGGATCTTCACGATGCGGATGTTGAGCCGCTGGGTGACCGAGATGTTGTTGGAGAAGTCCACCGTGCCGGTCGCCGGCCCGAGGGGTTCGATCCGGATCGTGGCCTTGGCGAGCGGGAGGCCGATGACCTTGACCGGTGAGGTCGCGTCCTTGAGCGAGAGGTTCGCGCTCAGGGTGCGCTTCTCGAGGTCGAAGTTCGCGGTCTGGGTACCCGTGGTCGTCACGGTCTGGTTCATCGACTTGATGTAGGTGCTAGCCGTCGCCGTGTGGTGGAGCTCCCAGACCTCCGCCTGGGCGCCGGGAGCCGTGGCCATGAGAGTCGCACCGGAGGTGGCGACCGCGGCGAGAGAGATCAAGGTGCGCGAGGGCATGCCGGATTCCTTTCCTACTGATTGGTAACCAATGCACGTCACCGTACGTGATCCGGCTCACCTTGGCTACGCCACCGTAACCTCGTGTCGGATGGCGAGCGTCCTGACGGCCACGCCGGACGTGGGAGACTGAGCCGACTGCTCCCGTACGCCGATCACCCCGAGGTACATGCCCGTGTCACCGATGGCCACCACCGCGCTGCCCCCTGCCGCGACGCCACCGGAGCTGATCCGAAACTTCTGCATCATCGCCCACATCGACCACGGGAAGTCGACCCTGGCCGACCGGATGCTGCAGATCACCGGCGTCGTCGAGGAGCGGGCCATGCGCGCGCAGTACCTCGACCGGATGGACATCGAGCGCGAGCGCGGCATCACCATCAAGAGCCAGGCCGTCCGGATGCCCTGGGCCGCCGAGGGCACGACGTACTGCCTCAACATGATCGACACCCCGGGGCACGTCGACTTCACCTACGAGGTGTCCCGCTCGCTCGCGGCGTGCGAGGGTGCCGTCCTGCTGGTCGACGCCGCGCAGGGCATCGAGGCGCAGACGCTCGCCAACCTCTACCTGGCGATGGAGAACGACCTCACGATCATCCCGGTCCTCAACAAGATCGACCTGCCGGCGGCGCAGCCGGAGAAGTACGCCGCCGAGCTGGCCGGCCTGATCGGCTGCGACCCGGAGGACGTCCTCCGGGTATCGGGCAAGACGGGGGAGGGCGTCGAGGAGCTGCTCGACCAGATCGTCGGCCAGCTGCCCGCTCCCGAGGGCGACGCCGACAAGCCCGCCCGCGCGATGATCTTCGACTCGGTGTATGACACCTACCGCGGCGTGGTCACCTACGTCCGCGTCATCGACGGCCAGCTGAGCCCGCGCGAGAAGATCGCGATGATGTCGACGAAGGCGACGCACGAGCTGCTGGAGATCGGCGTCATCTCCCCGGAGCCGGTGCCGTCCAAGGGGCTCGGCGTCGGTGAGGTCGGCTACCTCATCACCGGCGTGAAGGACGTGCGCCAGTCGCGCGTCGGCGACACCGTGACCAACGCCGCGAAGCCGGCCGGCGACGCGCTCGGCGGGTACCGCGACCCCAAGCCGATGGTGTTCTCCGGGCTGTACCCGATCGACGGCTCGGACTACCCGATCCTGCGCGACGCCCTCGACCGGCTGAAGCTCAACGACGCCGCGCTGGTGTACGAGCCGGAGACATCGGCGGCGCTGGGCTTCGGCTTCCGCGTCGGCTTCCTCGGCATGCTGCACCTGGAGATCGTCCGCGAGCGGCTGGAGCGCGAGTTCAACCTCGACCTCATCTCCACCCTGCCGAACGTCGTCTACGAGGTGGCGCTCGACGACGGCCGTACGCACACGGTGACCAACCCGAGCGAGTTCCCCGAGGGCAAGATCGCCGAGATCACCGAGCCGGTCGTGCGGGCCACGCTGCTCGCGCCGAGCGAGTTCGTCGGCGCGATCATGGAGCTGTGCCAGTCCCGGCGCGGGTCGCTGCGCGGGATGGACTACCTGTCCGAGGACCGCGTCGAGATGCGCTACACCCTCCCGCTCGCGGAGATCGTGTTCGACTTCTTCGACGCCCTGAAGTCCCGCACCCGCGGCTACGCCTCGCTGGACTACGAGCCGGACGGCGAGCAGACCGCCGACCTGGTCAAGGTCGACATCCTGCTGCAGGGCGACAAGGTCGACGCGTTCAGCTCGATCGTCCACCGCGACAAGGCGTACGCGTACGGCACCCTGATGGCGACCAAGCTCAAGGAGCTCATCCCGCGCCAGCAGTTCGAGGTGCCCATCCAGGCGGCCATCGGCGCCCGGGTCATCGCCCGCGAGAACATTCGCGCCATCCGCAAGGACGTCCTGGCCAAGTGCTACGGCGGTGACATCAGCCGCAAGCGCAAGCTGCTGGAGAAGCAGAAGGAGGGCAAGAAGCGGATGAAGATGGTCGGCTCCGTCGAGGTGCCGCAGGAGGCCTTCATCGCCGCGCTCTCCCAGGACTCCGGCTCGGAGAAGAAGAAGTAGTGCAGCCGCCGCCCGACGTCCCGCCCGAGCACCGGGCGCGGACCCGGTCCTTCACCCGTCGTGGCGGCCGGATGCCGCAGCGGCACCACCGCGCGATCGCCGAGCACGGCTCGACCTACCTGCTGGACGTCGAGCTGGAGGGCCTGGGTACGACGGTGGCGGCCGACTCCCGGCTGGACCTCCCGTCGGTGTTCGGCCGGGTCGCGCCGGTCGTGGTCGAGATCGGCTCGGGTTCCGGTGACGCGGTGGTGCACGCCGCGCAGCAGAGCCCCGAGCGGGACTTCGTCGCGCTCGAGGTCTGGCGCCCGGGTGTCGCGCAGACCATCGCCAAGGCCGTGCACGCCGGCGTCGAGAACATCCGGCTGCTGGAGGCGGACGCGGCGCAGGCGCTGGCCGTGCTGTTCGGGCCGGGCACGGTGAGCGAGGTCTGGACGTTCTTCCCCGACCCGTGGCCCAAGAGCAAGCACCACAAGCGCCGTCTCGTCACGCCTCAGTTCGCCGCCGCGGTCGCGACCGTCCTGGTGCCCGGTGGTGTGTGGCGGCTCGCGACCGACTGGGCCGACTACGCCTGGCAGATGCGCGACGTCGTCGAGGGCGAGCCGGCGTTCGAGAACCCGTACGTCGGCCGACTCGCCGCTCCAGGCGACGAGCACAACGACCCCGCGGGCGCTCGGGGCGGTTTCGCCCCGCGGTTCGAGGGCCGGGTCGAGACCCGGTTCGAGGGCAAGGGCCTGAAGGTCGAGCGCATCGTGCGCGACCTCACCGTCGTCAAGCGCTGACGCTCGCCGCCGACCGGCTCCCGGTCAGGGTGTCGCGGCGTCGACCTCCGGGGCACTGGTGACCGCCGCCGGCCGGCGTGCGCGGCGGCCGGTCGAGATCCAGCGTTGCGCGGGTCGCTCGACGAGGTGGTGGAGCAGCACCGCGCTGATCACGGACACGGCGAGGACGACCATCGCCGCCGGTACGCCCGTCGACGGGCGGTCGGGCAGGTGCCTGATGACGAGCTCGTGCACGAGGTAGAACGCGAACGACACCTCGCCGGCGTACGTGAGGCCGCGGTGTCCGAGCAGCCCGCTGCGTCCGCGGATGTCGTTGACCGCGGCCGCGGCGATGAGCAGGGCGAACGGCGGGGCGAGGAGCACCTGGGTCACCGGGTGGATCGCACCGGTCTTCGCCAGCACCCCGAGGGCGGCGAGGGTGAGGAGCAGGTACGGGACCAGTCCGCCGCGCGGACGCCAGCCGTCCCGGACGGCGAGGGCCACGACCATCCCGAGCGTGAACTCGGCCATCCTCGCCCATGGCGCGTGGAACCAGATGTCGGTCCAGCTGAACGCCACGCCGAGCGCGAGGACCGCCCCCAGGTACGCCGTCGCCACGAGGAGGCGAACCCGGGGACGAAGCCGACGCAGACCGGTGACGAGCAGCGGGAAGGCGAGGTAGAACGCCATCTCGCAGCTGAGCGACCACGCGGGACCGTTCATCCCGTAGACGACCTTGGGGTCGAACGCCCAGGCCTGCAGCAGCAGCACGTTCGGGATCAGCACCGCGGCACGCAACGGCCTCGGGTCGATGGTGAGCAAGAAGGCCAGCGCGACCAGCAGGGTGACCAGGTGGGAGGGGTAGACGCGGGCGAAGCGGCGCCGGTAGAAGCGGCGCGCGCTCGTTCCGGGCGCCGTACCCCACGTGAGCACGAAGCCGGACAGGACGAAGAAGAACCCCACGCCGGTGTAGCCGATCGAGGACGCCGGCAGGTCCAGCACCCCGAACAGCATCAGGTGGAAGACCAGCACGGCCGCGGCCGCGAAGGCACGCAGCGAGGTGAGGCTGGGCAGCGCACGGGGCAGGGCCAGGTCCGGTGCCCGCGGCCCCGATCGTGCTTCGACATCCCCCACGCCCACCAGCTCCCTCCCGGCATGTTGCGAGGAGCGTACGGGGGCAGCGGCACGCGCCTGGCGTTGTTCGCGGGTCGCGCGGCGGACCGAAACAAATCCGCCAGCGAACCTCACGCCCGAAGGGGCCTCAGAAGTAGTCGCGGATGTGGACGCGACGTCCGGAGAAGGCTGCGTCCCATCGTTCGTCGTCGTGGTCGGCGCCGGACAGCAGACCCGCCTGCCGCAGCTCGGCGCAGCTGCTGACCCCGGCGTACCTCAGCGCGAGACCCGTTGCGGTGTACACGATCTCGGCGTTCTTGGCCGGCTCGACCGCCGCCCGGCCGTCGGCGACCCGTACCCGGTAGGCGCCGTCGGAGCCGACGGGCAGCCCCGAGACGCCGAAGGCCAGGTCCAGGTCGAGCCAGGTGGGGTACGCGCGTCCGGTCAGCGCTGCGGCGACGTCGAGAACGGCCAGCCCGTACGGGTTCGCCTGGCGGACCTTCCACACGTGGCTCGGCAGCGCCAGCTGCAGCAGGTCGGGCGCGGAGGTCGAGATCACGGTGGTGGGTGCGACCGTCGCGGAGGTTCCGAGTGCCCGGAGCAGGCTGCGCATGCCCTGGTCGGTGACCGCGACGAGGTCGTGCACCTCCAGGGTCCCGTCCTGGCCGTAGCCGCCGCTGCGCGACCAGAGGGCGTACCCGGACGGCCTGCCGTCGTCGTCCGTCGCGATCGTCATGCCGGGGTACTCGCCCGCCACCTCCTCGTCCGTCCGGGCGAAGCTCGCGCCGTCGCGGGTGAGCGGCCCGTTGTGGGTCACGGCCCACCGGGCGTACAGCTCACGCAGCACGGGTACGTCGCAGGCGCCGCCCCGGCGGACCGAGCCACCGGTCGTCCGGACCGCCGCGAGCTCGGCGGTCGGGAGGACCAGCTCGTCGTAGCTGCCGACGGTCTCGTACCCGAAGCGGCGGTAGATGCCGGGGGCGGTCGCGTAGAGCGTGCTGATCGCGCAGCCGTCGGCCACGGCGTCCGAGAGCATGCGCTCGAACAGCGGCGTGAGCAGACCCTGACCACGGTGCTCCAGGGCGACCTTGACGCCGGCGATGCCCGCGGTCCGGAACCGCGAGCCCCAGAACCACGAGTCGTACCGGCGGTCGACCACAGCCGCGACCGGTGTGCCGCGCCACGTCGCGACGTACGTGCGGCGCCCGTCGGCGTCCGGGGGACGGGGCGGCCCGTCCGGTCGGGGGTAGCCGAAGCTCTCGACGCCCAGGACGGTCAGCGCCTCCGCGTCGTCGAGGACGGCCGGGCGGATCTCGTACTCGTTCACGACCGAGATCGTACGGACGCTACCGGCCGGTAATATCCGGCTCGTGACTTCCACCTACGAGCTGTACCGCAGAGCCGGCACGCGCCCGCTCGGCCAGAAGGCCTTCTCGCTGGCGTACATGCTGAAGGCGCCGTACTTCGCCAGCGTCCGGCCCCAGGTCATCGAGATGCGAGAGCACCGCGCGGTCGTGCAGATCCGCAAGCGCCGGGCCGTGCAGAACCACATCGGCACCGTGCACGCCATCGCGGTCGCCAACGGCATGGAGGCGGCCATGGGCCTGCTCGCCGAGGCGACGACTCCGTCGGGAATGCGCTGGATCCCCAAGGGAATCCAGCTGGAGTACGTCGCCAAGGCCACCTCCGACGTCCGGTGCGTCGCCGAGACCGACGCGGGCGACTGGGCGCACGAGCCGCCGTTCCAGGTCGACGTCCGCTGCACCGGGGTCCTCGCCGACGGCACCGAGGTCGTCCGCGGCACGATCCCGATCTGGGTGACGGCCAAGAAGTAGCCGGTTTTGCGGGGCGACCGCGTCGGCCCCTACAGTGGGCGGCCGAAAGGGAGTAGTCCCCAACAGCCGTGTCGACACACTGACCTCCGGGTCCGGCGCGGCGGGCCGCATCGCGGCGGACGAGACTTTCGACCAGTCGTACGACCCGTCAACAGGGCGTGCCTGGTCGAAGGCGCGTCCCCCCGGCCGGCTCCTTCGCCCAGCACGCAGAAGGAGCAGCATGTACGCCTTCCTGCTGAGTACAGCAGTGATCTTCGTCGCCGAGCTCGGTGACAAGAGCCAGCTCATGGCCATGACCTTCGCGGCGCGCTACAACGTCCGCCAGGTCCTCATCGGCATCACCGTCGCGACCGCCGTGGTCCACCTGGCCTCGGTCGGCATCGGCCGTTTCGTCGGCGACCGGTTCACCGACAACCAGTGGATCATCACCCTCGTCGCGGGCATCGCGTTCCTCGTCTTCGCGCTGTGGACGCTGCGCGGTGACGAGCTCACCGACGAGGAGGCCGAGAAGGCCAAGCGCAGCACCGGCGCGGCCGTCCTCGCGGTTGGCACCGCGTTCTTCCTCGCCGAGCTCGGCGACAAGACGATGCTCGCGACCATCACGCTGGCCACCCGCGAGGGCTGGTTCGGGACCTGGCTCGGCAGCACCCTCGGCATGGTCCTGGCCGACGCCCTCGCCATCGGGGTCGGTGCGCTGCTGGGCAAGCACCTGCCCGAGAAGGCGATCAAGTACGGCGCCGCCGCGCTGTTCGCGATCTTCGGGGTGCTGCTGATCATCGACGGTCTGGCCGCTCGCTGACGCCCCTCGTCAGTCCTGCGGCCCGACCGTCTCGGGCGCCGTCCGCCAACCACTCACGCGCACCGACCCGCCGTCCACGATGTCGATCGGCATCGTGTGCTCGGTGAGGGTCACCGGCGCCGGGGCGCTGCCGCGGGTGACGGTCAGCGCGAACGACCCCACCTGCTCGACGCCAGCGGCAGCGCCGTCGCCGCGCCAGCCGAGTCGGACGACCGCCTTCCGCCCGGGCGCGATCCGCACCGTGCGGGGGCGGATGGGCCCGTCGTTGTCGTAGACCGCCATGGTGCGGTCCCTGGTGACCCGAAACCTCTGCCCGCTGGTTCCCCACATGGTGGCGGTCGCGTAACCGGCCACGGTGCACGGCGTCCGGCTGGTGTTCGTCGCGACGACCGCCATCTCGCGGTAGCCGAGGGAGGCGTCCGTGCCGCCTGCGACCAGGCGCAGCTGGGAGGGCTGGCACGGACCACCTGAACGGGGCGCTGCGGCGTCGGTGACCCGGACAGGCGGAGTGGCCGGGGCGGACCTCGACGCGGTTGTCGACGGTTTGCCGTCCGTCCCGCTCGGTGTCCGCCCGCCCTCCTGGCCGGGCGCGACCTCGGTGCCGCACCCGGCCAGGGCTGCGGCGACCGCGAGCGACAGCACGACCGGTCGGGCCCTCACCGGGCCTCCGTCGGCGTCATCGGTGCGAGAACGACCGGCTCGTCAGGAGTCACGGGACCACTGTGCCGGACGACGCGGGCGAGCACCGACAATGGAGGACGTGCCGAGTGTCCTGCCCGACGGAGAGCCCGCCCCGCGCGACGGGGCGCTGCCCTCGTCCGCGCTCACGCACCTGGGCGAGCGGCCGTTCGGCGCGTACGTCCACGTGCCGTTCTGCTCGGTGCGCTGCGGGTACTGCGACTTCAACACCTACACGCTGACCGAGCTCGGCATGCCCGGCGCAGGGGTGTCCTCGTACGCCGACGCTGCTCTCGCGGAGGTCGCGCTCGCGGCCGACGTGCTGGGCCCGGCCAGGCCGCCGATCGACACCGTCTTCGTCGGCGGCGGCACCCCGACGATGCTGCGCTCCCGTGACCTGGTGCGAATCGTTGACGGTCTGCGTGACGCGTTCGGCCTGGCCGAGGGCGTGGAGATCACGACCGAGGCCAACCCGGACTCCGTCACCCCGGACTCGCTGCGCGAGCTCGCCGACGGTGGGTTCACCCGGGTGAGCCTGGGCATGCAGTCGGCCGTCCCTCACGTGCTGCGAACCCTGGAGCGCACGCACGACCCGGCCAACGTCGGGCGCGTGGTCGAGGCGGTGCGGGCCGCCGGGATGCAGGTCAGCGTCGACCTGATCTACGGCACACCGGGGGAGTCGCTCGGTGACTGGCGGACCAGCCTGGAGGCCGCGGTCGCGATGGAGCCCGACCACATCAGCGCGTACGCACTGGTCGTCGAGGACGGCACCAAGCTGGCCGCCCAGGTGCGCCGCGGACTGGTGACGATGCCCGACGACGACGACGAGGCGGACAAGTACGAGCTGGCCGACGAGATGCTGTCGACCGCCGGGTTCGGCTGGTACGAGGTGAGCAACTGGGCGACGTCCCCGACGACGCGGTGCCGCCACAACGAGGGCTACTGGGCGGACGGCGACTGGTGGGGCATCGGCCCGGGCGCGCACAGCCACGTGGGCGGCGTGCGTTGGTGGAACGTCAAGCACCCCAACGCCTTCGCCGGGCGCGTCAACGCCGGCGACTCGCCGGCCGCGGGACGCGAGCTCCTCACCGAGGAGCAGCGGTACGACGAGCGCGTCCTGCTCGGCGTGCGCCTGGTCGAAGGTCTGCCGCTGGACCTCGTCCGCCCGGACGGCCGCCGCGCCGTGGCCGGGCTGGTGGCCGACGGTCTGCTGGACGGACCCAGCGCCGTCCGGGACGCGCGAGCGGTGCTCACCCGACGCGGACGGCTGCTGGCCGACACGGTGGTCCGCCGCC
This sequence comes from Luteipulveratus flavus, assembly GCF_029439465.1. Lineage (GTDB taxonomy): Bacteria > Actinomycetota > Actinomycetes > Actinomycetales > Dermatophilaceae > Luteipulveratus > Luteipulveratus flavus. Next base: position 133,264 of record NZ_JAROAV010000010.1, read on the forward strand.
TGCTGGGCTACTGATCAGCGCAGCACACGCAGCTGCCACGGGTACTCGTACGGCTGGCCGTTGGCCGCGCGGATCGCGCCCTTGACGTGGCACCAGGCCGCGACGACGAAGATCACGATCAGCAGCGGCACGCCGACGATCAGGCCGATCACGCTGAAGATCAGGATCCAGCTGATGAGGTAGAGGATCCAGAACGACAGGTTGAAGTTGAACGCTCCCGCGGCGGCGTGCCGGGCGGCAGGGCTCCGGTCCTTGTAGACGAACCACACGATCAGCGGTCCGACCATGCTGAGCCAGCCCAGGCTCAGGACGGCGGCGATCGGGGCGGACAGGTGGGCGAGCACCGAGGCGGTGCGGTCCTGCGAGGACAGGGCGGGTTGGCCCGCGTACGGCTGGGTGGGATAGCTCATGGCATCACTCCTGGATCGGTTCTCCACCAGTGAACTCCACGAGAGGCGCAGAATCTCGCCCGATCGGGGTGGGATCGGTGGGGACCAGGGTGGTTTCAGGGACCACCCTGACCGGCTACTCCTGCGGTGCGGTGACGAAGTCGATGAGCTCCTCGACCCGGCCCAGCAGCGAGGGCTCCAGGTCGGCGTAGGTCCGCACGGTCGACAGGATGCGCTTCCAGCCCTGAGCGACGTCGGCCTGGTCGGCGTGCGGCCACCCGAGCTCGGCGAGGATGCCGTGCTTCCACGACGTCCCGCGGGGGATCACCGGCCACTGCGACCAGCCGAGCCGCTCCGGTCGGACCGACTGCCATACGTCGACGTAGGGGTGGCCCACGATCAGGACGTGCTCCGAACCCGCGCTGCGGTGGGCCTCCTCGACGATGCGCGCCTCCTTGGTGCCCGGCACCAGGTGGTCCACGAGCACCCCGAGCCGGCGTGACCGGTCCGGAGCGAAGTCGCGGATCACCGCGGCCAGGTCGTCCACGCCGTCGAGCATCTCCACGACCACGCCCTCGATGCGCAGGTCGTCGCCCCAGACCTTCTCGACGAGCTCGGCGTCGTGGCGCCCCTCGACGAAGATCCGCGAGCCGGACGCGACCCGCGCGCGAGCGCCCTGCACGGCCACCGAACCGGACGCGGTGCGCTGGGTCGCCGCGCGGGCGGCGTCCAGCGCGGACCGCTGGGTCGCGGTGGGCGGCGTCAGCTCGACGGGCTTGCCGTCGACCAGGAAGCCCGGCCCGAGCGGGAACGCCTTGAGCCTGCCGCGGCGGTCCTCCAGGTGCACGACCTGCATGCCGCCGGCCTTCTCGACCCGGACGACGGCGCCGCACCAGCCGGTCTGCGCGTCCTCGACCACGAGCCCCGGCTGCGCCTCCACCGGCGTCGACCGGCCGCGGCGGGGAGCCTTCCAGTCCGAGCTGAGCACGTCACTGCCGTATCGGTCGTAGGTCACGCGGCGAGACTAGGCGGACGCGCCGCGTCCACCGGCGTCCGACACGCTCGGCTGCAACCACCCCGTAGACTTGGCACTCGGATGTCCTGAGTGCCAGCGTCAGCGAGGAGGTGGACCATGTCCGAGGAGCGACGGCTGCAGATCCTGCGAGCGATCGTGCAGGACTACGTGTCGACCTCCGAGCCGGTCGGCTCCAAGGCCCTGCTCGAGCGCCACCACCTGGGCGTGAGCGCGGCGACGGTCCGCAACGACATGGCCGTCCTGGAGGAGGAGGGCCTGATCGCGGCCCCGCACACCTCCGCCGGCCGGGTGCCGACCGACGCCGGCTACCGGCTGTTCGTCGACCGGCTCAGCCAGGTGAAGCCGCTCAGCCGCGCCGAGCGCTCGGCCATCCGGGAGTTCCTCGAGCAGTCCATCGACCTGGACGACGTCGTGGACCGCACGGCCCGGCTGCTCGCCTCCATCACCCAGCAGGTCGCGGTGATGCAGTACCCCTCCCTGTCCCGCTCGTCGGTCCGGCACATCGAGCTGGTGCCGCTGACGTCCAGCCGCCTCATGGTGGTGCTGATCACCTCCAGCGGCCGGGTCGAGCAGCGTGTCATGGACGTGGGGGAGGAGAACCTCGCCTCAGCCGGCGGCGAGGCGTTCGTCGCCCGGCTGCGCAGCCGCCTCAACGCCGAGGCGCAGGGACGCCTGCTCGGTGACGCCGCGCAGGGCCTCACCGACCTCCCGGAGACGTTCGACGACACCGAGCGCGCCTCGGTGCGGCGCGTGGTCCAGGCCCTGACCGACGTCCTCGCCGAGCAGCGCGAGGAACGCGTCGTCCTGGCCGGTACCGCGAACCTCGCCCGCACCGGTGGTGACGTGGTCAGCATCGCGCCGGTGCTGGACGCCCTGGAACAACACGTCGTCCTGCTGCGTTTGCTCTCGACGATGAACGCCGACGCGACGGACGCCGTCGCGGTGCGGATCGGTGCGGAGAACCCGTACGAGGGCCTGCACACGACCTCGATGGTGACCACGAGCTACGGCACCGGAGCGGTCGCAGGCCTGGGGGTCCTCGGCCCGACCCGGATGGACTACCCCTCGACCATGGCGGCCGTTCGTGCCGTCGCCCGCTACGTCTCGGAGATCCTCGATCAGTGAACGACTACTACGCCACCCTCGGTGTCGACCGCGATGCGAGCCAGGAGGAGATCAAGCGCGCCTACCGCAAGCTGGCGCGCAAGCTCCACCCGGACGTGAACCCCGACGCCGAGGCGTCGGATGAGTTCAAGCGGATCTCGCAGGCGTACGAGGTGCTGTCGGACCCGCAGAAGCGACGTGCCTTCGACATGGGTGCCGACCCGTACGCCCAGGCGGGCGCCGCCGGCTACGGCCAGGGCTTCTCGTTCAGCGACATCATGGACGCCTTCTTCGGCGGCACCGCCGCAGGCGCCGGTCGCGGTCCTCGGTCCCGCCAGGAGCGCGGGCAGGACGCCCTGCTCCCGCTGGAGATCGACCTCAGCACCGCGGTGTTCGGCGGCAACGCCGACCTCGTCTTCGACACCGCGGTCGTCTGCCCGACCTGTCACGGCGGCGGCTCGCGGCCGGGCACCGGGACGCGGACCTGCGACGTCTGCCAGGGCGCCGGTCAGGTCCAGCAGATCCAGAAGTCCTTCCTCGGCCAGGTCATGACCACCCGCCCCTGCTCCGCCTGCCGCGGGTACGGCGAGGTCATCACCGACCCGTGCTTCGAGTGCTCGGGCGAGGGCCGGGTGCGTGACCGCCGCAGCATGACGATCAAGGTTCCGGCCGGGGTCGACAGCGGCACCCGCATCCAGCTGTCCGGTGAGGGCGAGGTCGGACGCGCCGGCGGCCCGGCCGGAGACCTGTACGTCGAGGTCCGCGTCCGCAAGCACGCGATGTTCCAGCGGCAGGGCGACGACCTGCACTGCTCGCTGGAGCTGCCGATGACCGCCGCCGCTCTCGGGACCACCCTCCCGCTGGAGACCCTGGACGGCACCCGCGACGTCGACATCAAGCCGGGTACACAGCCGGGCGACGTCATCACGCTCAAGGGCCTCGGCGTCACGCACCTGCGCTCGAGCGTGCGCGGCGACCTGCACGTGCACGCCAACGTCCGTACGCCCACCAAGCTCGACGCCCCGCAGCAGGAGCTGCTCCACCAGCTCGCCAAGGAGCGCGGCGAGGAGCGGCCCGAGGCGAAGTTCCAGCCCGTCAACCACGGTCTGCTCGGCCGCCTGCGCGACGCGTTCGCCGGCAAGTAGGCGCCGGCCGTCATGACCGCGCCGCTCTTCCACCTGGAGCCCGGCCGCCTCGACGGGTGCGCACCGGGCTCGTCGGTGGTGCTCGACGGTGCGGAGGGGCGGCACGCGGCGACCGTGCGCCGGATCGGCGTCGGCGAGGACGTCCTGCTGGCGGACGGGTCCGGCCTCCTGGTGCGGGGGGTCGTCTCGACCACCGCCAAGGACGAGCTGACCCTGACGGTCGCGTCCGTGGAGCAGGTGGCTCCGGACCAGCCGCGGCTCGTGCTGGTCCAGGCGCTGGCCAAGGGCGACCGGGACGACCAGGCCATCGAGGCGGCCACCGAGCTCGGCGTCGACGAGGTCGTCCCCTGGCAGGCCGCACGCAGCATCGTGCAGTGGAAGGGCGAGCGTGGCGCCAAGGCGCACCGCAAGTGGGAGAGCGTCGTCCGTGCGGCGGCCAAGCAGTCGCGCCGGCCCGTCGTGCCGGTGGTGGCCGATCTCGTCGCCCGGGACGCCCTCGCCACACGAGCCGCCGCCGCCGCTCTCGTCCTCGTCCTGCACGAGGACGCGCGGACGCCGCTGAGCGACGTCGAGCTGCCGGCTGAGGGTGACGTGCTGGTCGTGGTCGGACCCGAGGGTGGCATCGCCCCCGACGAGGTCGACGCGCTCACGGCCGCCGGGGGAGTGCCGGTCCGGCTGGGTCCGACCGTGCTGCGCTCCTCGAGCGCCGGTCCGGCCGCCCTGGCGGTGCTCGCGTCCCGCCTACGCTGGTGACGCGCCCAGCAGATCGGCCAGGGCCTCCTCGCCGCGCCGGGTGATCACCAGCTCGCGCGGCCGCGGCCCGTCCTCCACCCAGCCCTGGTCCCGCACGCTCCGCAGCAGCGCGGCACCGAGACCGCCCGCCAGGTGGTAGCGCTGCTCGGTCCAGTCGGTGCAGAACCGCAGGACTGGGCGGCTGCGCCCGTGCTCCCGCAGCGCCGCCAGGTTCACACCCCAGCGCGCCAGGCCCTCCGCGGCGCGGGCGCCCAGCTCGTACGGCGACCCGTGCGCGGGGGAGGACAGCGCGTCCGAGTGCGACCGGTGGACACCGTCGCCGCCGTCGGTCCGGCGCAGCACCGCGATGTCGACCAGGTGCGCGGTGATCCGTACCCCCAGCCGACCGGCGAGATGGTCGTAGCAGGTACGGGCGTCGCGGAGCCGTTGCGCCCGGGTGCCCTGCCGCAACGAGGTGATCGGTGGCTCGGGCGCGAGGCGACCGAGCGCCTCGAGGGCGGTCGCGACCTCCGCGCTCGCCAGACTGTAGAAGCGGTGCCGTCCGCTGCGCTCGACCGTCACCAGTCCCGCCTCCAGCAACCGTCCCAGGTGCGAGCTGGTCGTCTGGGGCGTGACACCGGCCTCGGCGGCGAGCCGCCCGGCCGGGAGCGCACGGCCGTCCAGCAGTGCCGACAGCAGGCGTGCGCGCGAGCGGTCCGCGAGCAGCGCTGCGACCGCGGCGATGTCCGGCTCGCCGCCGGTACGGGTGATCGGTGCGCTCATCGGTCCATGGTGCGCCCAGGACGTCTCGACCACCGTCGAGACGACCGAGACGCTTCACCGAGGACCGCGGCGAGAACTCATGAGGTGACGACAGTCCCGAACCGTAGACTGAGGGGAACATGACTGACGATCACAGCACCATGTCCACCGGACCCGACTCCTCCGACATCGAGGGTCTGCCGCCGACGACCGAGACCCCGCGCACCATCGTGATCCCGCCGGACGTGCAGATGGTCACCCTGCTCGGCCCGCGCGACGAGCTGCTGCGCACCATGGAGCGAGCGTTCCCGCGCCTGGAGATCCACGTCCGCGGCAACGAGTTCCACCTGACGGGTCCGGAGGCGGACATCGCGATCGTCGAGGACCTGCTCACCGAGCTCCTCACCATCATCGACGCCGGCCAGCCGCTGAACCGGGACGCGGTCGAGCGCTCGATCGGGATGCTGCAGTCCCAGACCCGTGAGCGTCCCGCCGACGTGCTGACGATGAACATCGTCAGCAGCCGCGGTCGGACGATCCGGCCGAAGACGCTTGGTCAGAAGGAGTACGTCGACGCGATCGACAAGAACACCATCGTGTTCGGGATCGGCCCGGCGGGCACCGGCAAGACCTACCTCGCGATGGCCAAGGCGGTGGCCGCGCTGCAGGCCAAGCAGGTCAACCGCATCATCCTGACGCGTCCGGCGGTGGAGGCGGGCGAGCGGCTGGGCTTCCTGCCCGGCACCCTCAACGACAAGATCGACCCCTACCTGCGGCCGCTGTACGACGCGCTGCACGACATGGTCGATCCGGACTCCATCCCGCGCCTGATGGCCTCGGGCACCGTCGAGGTCGCGCCCCTGGCGTACATGCGTGGCCGAGCGCAACCGTTGGACGCGAAGGTGCTGACGCCGGAGGGGTTTGTCCCGATCGGCTCGCTCGCGGTCGGTGACCTGGTGATCGGGTCGAACGGAGAGCCCACGCCCGTGCTCGGCGTGTTCCCACAGGGACGCAAGCAGGTCTACCGCCTGTCGACCCAGGACGGCGCGTCGACGCGCTGCTGCGGCGAGCACCTGTGGGCCGTCATGACGCGCGATGACAAGCGCCGTGGCAAGCAGCGCGTGGTGCAGACGACCGACATGATCGGCCGGCTGCGCCAGAACCACTTTCACCGCTTCGAGCTACCCGTGGTCGATGCCGTGGCCCTTCCTGAGCAGCCGGTGCCGATGGATCCGTACGCACTCGGGCTGCTGCTGGGCGACGGCTGCATCACGACGAAGACGACCCCGTCGTTCACCACCGCCGACCCGGAGCTGGTCGAGGCGCTCGAGCAGGCGCTGCCCGGCATCACGCCGGTGCGCAAGTCCGGGTACGACTACGTCCTGAGGCGCACCGGCGGCGGACGCGGTGGAGTCATCGTCGCGAATCCCGTGACCGCGGTGGTTCGCGAGCTGGGGCTCGCCGGCACGACGTCCGCGACGAAGTTCGTGCCGACCTCCTACCTTCACAACACCCGCGAGGTTCGCCTCGCGGTGCTGCAGGGTCTTCTCGACACCGACGGTGGTCCCGTCCCGCAACGCGGGCGCACCTGTCGGGTCCAGTACTCGACGACCTCGACCCGCTTGCGGGACGACGTCATGTTCCTGGTGCGCTCGCTCGGTGGCGTCGCGTACACGAGGACGAGAGCTGCCGAAGGGAGAGTGCCGGGGCTGGCGAACGGGCGACCGGTGGGTTACCGCACCGACGCACACGTGGTCGACATCCGGCTTCCGGAGGGCTGCGAGCCCTTCAGGATGACGCGCAAGCGTGAGGCCTACGCCCGTACGGCGCCCGGGAGGCCGATGCGCTATGTGCACGCCATCGAGCCGCTCGGCGAGGTGGAGACGGTGTGCATCCAGGTGGCCGCGGCGGACTCGCTCTACGTGACCGACGACTTCATCCTCACCCACAACACGCTCAACGACGCCTTCATCATCCTGGACGAGGCGCAGAACACCTCGGCCGAGCAGATGAAGATGTTCCTCACCCGCCTCGGGTTCGGCTCCAAGATGGTCGTGACCGGAGACGTCACCCAGGTCGACCTCCCCGGCGGTACCCAGTCGGGTCTGCGGGTGGTCCAGGACATCCTGGGCGGCGTCGAGGACGTCCACTTCTCCCAGCTGAACGCCCAGGACGTCGTCCGCCACCGGCTGGTCAGCCACATCGTCGAGGCGTACGGCCGGTGGGACGCTCGAGGCAAGGCCGGTCGCGGTCCCTCCCGCGTGCGTCCGGCGCAGGAGCGGGACCAGGCATGAGCATCGACGTCCTCAACGAGACCGACGTCGAGGTCGACCTCGACGAGCTGCACGCCTGTGCGGGCTACACCCTGGAGCAGATGCGGGTCCACCCGCAGGCCGACCTGTGCGTCCGCGTGATCGACGAGGCCGCCATGGAGGTCCTGCACGTGCAGTGGATGGACCTGCCCGGCCCGACCGACGTGATGAGCTTCCCGATGGACGAGCTGCGTCCCGGTCGGGACGGCGCGGAGCCGGAGGAGGGCGTCCTCGGCGACATCGTGCTGTGCCCGACCGTCGCCGCCCGCCAGGCGGCGCAGGCCGGCCACTCGGCGCAGGAGGAGCTGCTGCTGCTGACCGTGCACGGCATCCTGCACCTGCTCGGCTTCGACCACGCGGAGCCGGACGAGCGCCGCGAGATGTTCGACCTGCAGCGCACCCTCCTGCTCACCTTCCTCGCGAGCCGGAACCGACCCGCGGCCCGGATCACCCCTCCCTCGGGAGCTGAGTGAGCCGTCATGACCGGCTTGTGGATCGCCGCGCTGCTCAGTGTGGTGCTCGGCTTCGTCCTCGCTCTGATCGAGTCGGCGATCGGCCGCCTGGGGCCGCACCGCGCTGACGACCTCGCCGAGGAGGGTCGCCGCGGTGCGAGCACCCTCCAGGCCCTGCTCCAGGACCGCGGTGCGGTGCTGATGGTGATCACCTTCCTGCGGGTGCTGGCCGAGGCGACCGCTGCCGTCCTGGTCACCCTCGCCGTGGACCGGCTCGTCGGAGGCTTCTGGACGACGTTGCTCGTCGCGGTCGCCGTGATGGCCGTGGTGTCGTTCGTCCTCGTCGGGGTCTCACCGCGCACGCTCGGGCGCCAGCACGCCGAGGCGGTGGCGCTGGCCAGTGCGCCGCTGGTCCGCTGGTTGCGGGCCGTGCTCGCCCCGATCGTGCGGCTGGTCGTGCTCGTCGGCAACGCCGTCACGCCCGGCCGCGGCTACCGCGACGGACCGTTCGAGACCGAGGCCGAGCTGCGCGAGTTCGTCGACCTGGCCCAGGAGTCGGAGCTGATCGAGGCCGACGAGCGCAAGATGATCCACTCGGTCTTCGAGCTCGGCGACACCGTCGCCCGCGAGGTCATGGTGCCGCGGACGGACATGATCACGATCGATCGCGGGAAGACCCTGCGCCAGGCGATGGTGCTGTTCAGCCGGTCCGGGTTCTCCCGTCTGCCTGTCGTCGACGGCAGCCCGGACGAGGTCGCCGGGCTGCTGTTCTTCAAGGACGTCTCGCGCCGGATCTTCACCGACCCCGACGCCGAGTCCACGGTGGTCCACGAGGCGATGCGCCCGGTCGCGTACGTCCCGGACAGCAAGCCGGCGGACGACCTGCTGCGCGAGATGCAGCTGGAGCGGCGCCACTTCGCCATCGTCATCGACGAGTACGGCGGGACGGCCGGTCTGGTGACCATGGAGGACATCGTCGAGGAGATCGTCGGCGAGATCGACGACGAGTACGACCGCGCCACCCCGGGGGTGGAGCACACCGACGACGGGCGTACCCGGGTGCCGGCCCGGATGCACGTGGACGACCTCGCCGAGCTGTTCGAGGTCACCATCGAGGAGGACGACGTCGACACCGTCGGCGGCCTGCTCACCAAGCTGGTCGGTCGCGTCCCGATCCCCGGCGCGACGGCCGTTGTCGCCGGCCTGCAGCTCACCGCGGAGCGGATGGCCGGACGACGCCATCAGCTCGCGACCGTGGTGGTCGACCGCGTCGCGGCCGACGCAGGGGACAATGAGCCGACGCTGACCGCGAACCACCGAGACATCGGCGAGGAGAAGGTGCTGTGAACGCAGGAGGAGCGGGTACGGGCGCTCGCGGCGAGGACTTCCGCGCGGGGTTCGCCTGCCTGGTGGGACGGCCGAACGCCGGCAAGTCCACGCTGACGAACGCCCTGGTCGGGCAGAAGGTCGCCATCACCTCGAGCAAGCCGCAGACCACCCGGCACACGATCCGCGGCATCGCGACCAGTGAGCGGGGCCAGCTGATCCTGGTGGACACACCGGGGCTGCACAAGCCGCGCACCCTGCTGGGCCAGCGGCTGAACGACCTGGTGCGGGAGACGCTGCTCGAGGTGGACGTGATCGGGTTCTGCCTGCCGGCGGACCAGCGGATCGGGCCGGGCGACCAGTTCATCGCGGCCGAGCTGAAGGAGCTGCGCCAGGGCCGCCGGCGTCCGGTCGTCGCCATCGCGACGAAGTCGGACACGGTCGACAAGCAGCGCCTGGCCGAGCACCTGGTGAGCATCGACCAGCTGGGGGAGTGGGACGAGATCGTCCCGTGCTCGGCGACGGGCGGCGACCAGGTCGACGTCGTCGCCGAGGTGCTGACGTCGTACCTGCCGCTGTCGCCCGCGCTCTACCCCGACGGCGTCCTCACCGACGAGCCCGAGGCGGTGATGATCGCCGAGCTGGTCCGCGAGGCCGCGCTGGAGGGTGTCCGCGACGAGCTGCCGCACAGCCTGGCCGTCGTGGTCGAGGAGATGGTGCCGCGCGAGGACCGCCCGGCCGACAGCCCGCTGCTGGACGTGCGCGTCAACGTGTTCGTCGAGCGGTCCAGCCAGAAGGCCATCGTCATCGGGCGCGGCGGTTCGCGCCTGCGAGAGGTGGGGACGACTGCGCGACGCGGCATCGAGGCGCTGCTCGGGCAGAAGGTGTTCCTCGACCTGCACGTGAAGGTCGCCAAGGACTGGCAGCGGGACCCGAACCAGCTGAGCCGGCTGGGCTTCTAGTGAAGGACTACCAGGCCTGGGCGGAGTTCGGCGACGTCCTGCGGCTGCCGCTGCAGGAGACCGACTTCGTGCACGAGATCCCTTGGGACGCAGCGGCGTTCGACCCCTCACTACCCCTGATCGACATCGGTCCCGGCAGCGGTGTGACGACCGTGGCGCTGGCGCAGCGGTACCCCGGAGCCGAGGTCATCGCCGTCGAGCCGGACGAGATCATGCGGTCCCTGCTGATGACGCGGCTGTCGGAGTGCACGCCGGTGCGCGAGCGGACGACGGTCGTGCCCGACTCGATCCTGGACGCCTGGCTGCCCGAGCCGTGCGGTGGTGCGCTGCTGTTCAACGTCATCTACTTCCTCGGCGAGCGTGAGCGGGAGATGTTCTGGCACCGCATGGCCCAGGTGCTCGTGTCGGGTGCCTCGGTGCTGATGAGTCGCTCGTACGGCGCCGGTGGCGGGCGCGTCGAGCGGAAGCTGTCCAGCTCGGCACGCGTCGGACGGCACGAGTACCAGCGGTGGTTCGAGGCGGAGCCGGTGTCGGAGGGGCGGGTGCGCACCAGCAACACCTACGTCGTCCTGCGCGACGACGAGGTGGTCCGCGAGGAGCACACCCAGAACGTCATCGTCGGGCTCACCGAGGACCACGTCGTGGACGAGATCCCGGTGGGCCAGTTCGGCATCGAGGAGATCGACGAGCGGTTCATCGCGATCCGCCGGCTGCCCGACATCAAGCGCTGACGGCGTCCGACTCCTCCTGCTCCGGTGCGGTGACGTCGTCCCGCAGACCCCAGTAGACGTTGGCGCTGACGAGCAGGACCAGCAGGAGACCGGCCGCGATCCAGAGGGCGATGACGCCGAGGTGGGACCACAGGTCCTCGCTGCGCAGGTAGACGACGCTGCGCACCGCGTCGACGCCGGCGCCGTTGGGCAGCCAGCGGCCGATGGAGCGCCACGGCTCATCCAGCAGCTGGTAGCCGTACGCGCCACCGGCGCTGGGATTGCCCAGGACGACGAAGACGACGATGGCGACGCCGATCCCGATGATGCCGAGCAGCGCCTGCAGGCCGAGGGTGACGACGGAGGCCGACAACGACAGCAGGAAGCCGATGCCGACCAGCTGCCAGAAGTGACCGGTGATCGCGCTCAGCCAGGTGTCGACGACCAGCGCTCCGCCGACGCCCGAGACGGCCGCGTAGACGGCGCAGGCCACCAGCCGCCAGAGCGTCCGGCTGAAGTTGCGAGCCCGCCCCCCGCCGCGGACGCCGATGAACGAGGCCATCAGGTAGCCGCCGACGAGCCAGCCGATGACGACGTAGAAGCTGGTGAGGCCACGGGCGTCACCGGGCTGCGCCGGGACGACGTCCTGCACCGTGACCGTCCGCCGCTGGGACGCCTCGACCTGCTGGAACACCGCCTGCATCGCCTGGGAGGTGGACGCCCCCTGCGCCGAGCTGACCAGCAGCCGGTCCTGGGTGCCCTGCGGGTCGACCACCAGCACCGCCTGGCGCAGCCCGTGCCGCAGGTCGTCCACCGCGCTCGCCCGGTCGGTGGTCGCGTCGGCCTGCAGCGGGTTCCCGGCGATGCCGTTCAGCCGAGTGGCGACCTGGTCACCGGCGTCACCGGGCGCGACGACGGCGACCGTGAGCGCGTGGGGCTGCGGGGCGTGGAAGGCGCCGACGTAGGAGGCGATGAACGCCAGCTGGACGAGCAGGACGCCGATCAGGATGCCGACCCACGCCGGGCCCAGCACCTCACGGAGCCGGTCCCGACGCGGCTCGTCGGAGCTGCGCTCGTACCCCGGGCGCGGGGCACGGGCCAGGGGACTGCGGTGCTCGACGTGGGCGCCGGCGGGCGGTTCCGGGCCAGTGTCCGCTGATGGTGGGGTCGCGTCGGGCTGGTCGGACATGGTGCCTCCTCGCCTGGGGATCACACTCCGGCGACGCTACCCGCCCGGCGTGACCTTCACGGTCGCCCACGCCTGCTGGACCGCGCGGTGCTGCGTGCCCCCGTCACCGAACCGGGCCGCGGCCGCCTGGGTCGTCGCGGCGGCGAAGCCGGCGAAGTCCAGGTCCTTGGCCAGGTTGCCGTCGACGAGCGTGTCGTACCAGATCCGTCCGGCGCCGTCCCACGCGTTGCCCCCGATGGCGGTGGCGGCCAGGTAGAACGCCCGGTTGGGGATGCCGGAGTTGATGTGCACGCCGCCGTTGTCGTGCTCCTCGTCGTGCGGGAGGTCCTGGTAGCCGTCCATGTCGGCGGGCTGGGGGTCCTTGCCGAGGTGCGGGTCGTCGTACGCCGTCCCCGGCGCCTTCATCGAGCGCAGCGCGACGCCCTTGACCCGGTCGGTGAACAGCTTGTCACCGATCAGCCAGTCGGCCTGCTCGGCGGTCTGACCGAGCGTGTGCTGCTTGACCAGGGAGCCGAAGACGTCCGAGACCGACTCGTTCAGCGCGCCGGACTGACCGACGTAGGTGAGTCCGGCGGTGAACTGGGTGACGCCGTGGGTGAGCTCGTGCCCGATCACGTCGACGCTGTCGGTGAAGGAGTTGAAGTACGTCCCGTCGCCGTCGCCGAACACCATCTGCTCGCCGTCCCAGAAGGCGTTGTCGAAGTCGCGGTCGTAGTGGACCGAGGCGACCAGGCCGAGGCCTGCCCCGTCGAGGGAGTTGCGGCCGTACACCTCCGCGAACAGCGAGAAGGTGGCGCCGAGCCCGTCGTACGCCTCGTTGGCCGACTCGTCCGAGACCGCCGGCTGGCCCTCGGAGCGGACCAGCGTGCCGGGCAGCGTCGTGCCGTGCTGGGCGTCGTGCACCGACCGCTTCGGCGAGAACGCCGTGGCGCCCTCCTCGGCTCGGGTCCGGGGCCCACGCGCCCGCTCCCTCAGCTCACCGGGCAGCAGTCCGGTGCCGCCGAGACCGCCGGCCTCGCGGCCGGAGCGCGCCGACCGTACGTCACGGCGCGCGACGACGCGCATGCCGAACTCCAGTGTGTGGCGGGCGGCCTGGGCCGCACGGGGGTCGTCGACGGCGGCGAGGTGGGCGAGCAGGTGCGGCGGCACGATCAGGCAACGGTGGCTCATGACGACACTCTGCCCGCGAGGGCCGACACGGCAGGCGCAACAGGCCGGCACGAGTCAGTACGATCTGGCCCGTGACCGCTCACAGGGTGGGGTCCGCAGCACCGACGGCGCGCCTCGCTCGTGCTCCGATCGCTGTCGTCCTGCTCGGTGTCGCCGTGCTGCTGCTGGTGACGAGCGCGCGCTGGGGCTACCACCGCGACGAGCTGTACTTCCGCGCGGCGGGCTACCACCCGGCGTGGGGCTACCCCGACCAGGGGCCGCTCACCCCGCTCGTCGCCCGCGCCGCAGACCAGCTCGGCGGCGGCTCGCTCGTGGTCTTTCGCCTGCCGGGCCTGCTCTGCGTGCTCGTCCTCGCCCTGGTCAGCGCGCTGATCGCCCGGGAGCTCGGCGGCCGGACGGTCGCCCAGGTCCTGACGGCCCTCGTCGTGGGCCTCGGCGGATTCCCGCTGGCCGTCGGGCACATCCTGGTGACAGCCACGATCGACGTGCTGGTGTGGGTCACGGTGCTGTGGCTCGTGGTCCGCATCGTGCGCACCGGCCAGGAGAGGCTCTGGCTGCTGGTCGGCGCGATCGCGGGGCTGGGCCTGCTGAACAAGGCGCTGCCCGAGGTCCTGCTGCTGGCCGTGGTCTTGTCGCTCGCGCTCGTGCCAGGCACCCGGCGGCCCCTGCGCAGCCGGTGGCTGTGGCTCGGGCTGCTGGTCGCGGCCGTGATGTGGGTCCCGTACCTGCTGTGGCAGGCGGACCACGGCTGGCCGCAGCTGACGTTCTCGCGGCAGATCTCGAACGAGTACTCGGCGCTCGGCGAGCGCATCGGGTTCGTGGTCGAGCAGCTGGGCATGTACGGGCTGGTGGGCGCCTTCCTCTGGATCGTCGGCGTTCGACGCCTGCTGCGCGACCGCAGCCCGTACCGAGTCCTGGTCTGGGTCTGGCTCATCGGGCTCGTCGTCTTCGTGGTGACGGCCGGTCAGGGGTACTACACGGCCGGCACCTACCCACCGCTGATCGCCGCGGGCGCGGTCGCCCTCGAGCGGCGGTTGCGCCGGCCGTGGATCGCGTACGTCGTGACCGTCCTGGGGGCCGCGGTGATGGCTCCGGCGTTCATCCCGCTCACCTCGCCGGCGACGGTCGCGGACAGCCCGGTGTGGTCCGGACTGGGGGAGAACCAGCTCGAGACGGTCGGGTGGCCGCAGCTGGTGGACCAGGTCGCCGGGGCGTACCGGTCGCTGCCCGCGGACGCTCGCGCCCGGACGGCGATCCTCACCGACAACTACGGCGAGGCCGGCGCCGTCGACCGGTTCGGTCCCGAACGCGGCCTGCCGCGGGCGTACAGCGGCATGAACGGGTACGGCCTGTGGGGGCCACCTCCGGAGTCGGCCACCACCGTGGTCGGTGTCTTCCAGGGTCGGCCGCCCGCCCCGCTGCGGGACTGCCGCCGGTACGCGGACGTGCCCGACCACGACGGCGTCGCCAACGAGGAGAGCACCGAGGCCGCGATCTACCTCTGCCGCGGGCCCGCCCAGGGATGGGCCAGGTCCTGGCCGGCCTTCCGGTACCTCGCCTCCTGAGCCGTCTCGTCTTGTGATGTGGACCTCATGCCCGAACTGTGGACGTCCGCCGAGGTCACACCTACCCTGGTGGCGTGCGGACGGCGTACGGACTTCTTCTTCGCTGCCGCGGCGAGGCCTGACGCTCGGCCTCCCTCGCCGCGGAGTTCAGTCCTGCCGGCCGAACCCGAGCACCGGGCGCCACCCTCGCGCCGTGCTCGATCCGCACCCGAACCAGAGGCGAGCAGATGATCCACCCCCAGCAGCCGACGACGATGCCGATCGGCAAGTACGTCCCGTTCCACGAGCAGATCCCGGTCGACCTGCCCGACCGCACCTGGCCCGACCAGGTCATCTCGACGGCGCCGCGCTGGTGCGCGGTGGACCTGCGTGACGGCAACCAGGCCCTGATCGACCCGATGAACTCCGAGCGCAAGCTGCGGATGTTCCAGCTGCTGTGCCGGATGGGCTATAAGGAGATCGAGGTCGGCTTCCCGAGCGCCAGCCAGACCGACTTCGACTTCTGCCGCGAGCTCATCGAGGGCGGTCACATCCCCGACGACGTGACCATCCAGGTGCTCACCCAGTGCCGGGACCAGCTGATCGAGCGCACGTACGACGCCATCCGCGGCGCGAAGCAGGCGATCGTCCACTTCTACAACTCCACCTCGGTGCTGCAGCGCCGCGTCGTCTTCGGGATGGACCAGGACGGCATCGTCGACATCGCACTGCAGGCCGCGCGGCTGTGCCGGAAGCTCGAGGAGACGGTCCCCGAGACGACCGTGTACTACGAGTACTCCCCGGAGTCCTACACGGGCACCGAGCTGGAGTTCGCCGTCCGGATCTGCAACGAGGTGATCGACGTCATCGACCCGACGCCGGACCACAAGATGATCGTCAACCTGCCCGCGACCGTGGAGATGGCGACGCCGAACGTCTACGCCGACTCGATCGAGTGGATGTCGCGTCACCTGGCCCGCCGCGAGTCGGTGCTGCTGTCGCTGCACCCGCACAACGACCGCGGCACGGGTGTGGCCGCCGCGGAGCTGGGCTACCAGGCGGGTGCCGATCGCATCGAGGGCTGCCTGTTCGGCAACGGCGAGCGCACCGGCAACGTGTGCCTGGTGACCCTGGGCCTGAACCTGTTCGGTCAGGGCATCGACCCGCAGATCGACTTCAGCGACATCGACGAGATCCGCCGCACGGTCGAGCACTGCAACCAGCTGCCGGTGCACGAGCGCCACCCGTACGGCGGCGACCTGGTCTTCACCGCGTTCTCCGGCTCGCACCAGGACGCGATCAAGAAGGGCCTGGAGGACATGACTCGCCGGTCCCAGGAGGCCGGCAAGCCGGTCGATGAGCTGGTCTGGGGCGTGCCGTACCTGCCGGTGGACCCGCACGACATCGGTCGGTCGTACGAGGCCGTCGTCCGGGTCAACAGCCAGTCGGGCAAGGGCGGCGTCGCCTACATCCTCAAGACCGAGCACCAGCTGGACCTGCCGCGACGGCTGCAGGTGGAGTTCAGCGGCGTCGTCCAGCGCCGGACCGACCTGCAGGGCGGCGAGGTCACGCCCGACCAGCTGTGGCAGGCGTTCGTGGACGAGTACCTGCCGGGGACGGGCGAGGGTGACAGTGCCTGGGGTCGGTTCGCTCCGGTCACGCACACGATCGACAGCTCGGCGGACGGCCAGGACCGCATCACGGCGACCATGCTGGACCGCGACCAGGGCGGCGAGGTCACCATCGCCGGCACCGGCAACGGTCCGATCGCGGCGTTCATCGACGCGCTCGCGACCCTGGACGTCGACGTGCGGGTGCTGGACTACGCCGAGCACGCGCTGTCAGCCGGTGACGACGCGAAGGCGGCGGCCTACGTCGAGTGCGCGATCGGCGAGCGCGTCCTGTGGGGCGTGGGCCGGCACAGCTCTATCGTGAAGGCGTCGCTCACCGCAATCCTGTCAGCGGTCAACCGGGCGCTGCGCGACGGAAAGCAGGAGCCTGCCGCCTGACGGCCGACCCGGTCACCGCAGGGCGACCAGGGCGGCGGCCGCGCCGATGAGCGCACCGACCAGCCGGATGCGGTCGACGCGGACGAGCCGATCGAGCAGGGTCGGCTCGTACGCGTCCCCCAGGCGTGCGTGCAGCGGCGCCGCGAGCGCGGCGGTCACGCCCGCCGACAGCAGGGCGCCCATCGTGCTGACGACGACGGCGGTCGAGGGCTGCGCCACCAGGCACCAGGTCAGGGTCGCGACCAGGCCGAGGTACACGACCGCGACGACCGGCGTGATGGTGCGGGAGTGGCGCTCGTGCGCGATCCGCCAGTCGTCCCGGCCCACGCGGCCCAGCGCGGGATACACCAGGAGCGTGACGGTGCCCTGGAAGCCCAGGTGCAGCCACGTCGCCGCGACCAGGCACACGAGTGCCGCCGGTGTCCTCACCCGCGGAGGCTAGCCGCGCGCGGGCTGTCGCGGCGCCGCTGCGACCCCCCGAATAGGCTGACCGCCATGATTGCGCTGGACGACGACGCTGCGCCGGATCGCCGGCAGCACTGGGAGCACGCGGTTCGCGCGGTGCTCACCCGGGCCGGACGCGACATCGGCGACGGCGATCTGGCCGCAGCGCTCGACAGCGACACGCTCGACGGGGTCGTCGTCCACGCCCTGGCCGAGCCGGTCCGTACCGATCGGGGGAGCGTGGGCGAGGCGCCGTTCACCCGTGGGGCGCCGATGCCCGGGGGCGGCTGGGACGCGCGCGCACTGCTGACGGCCGGCTCCGAGCAGGCTGCCCGCGACGCCGTCGAGGAGCTCGAGGGCGGCAGCACGTCGCTGTGGGTACGAGCGGACGGCGCCGAGGCCATGACATCGGCGCTCGCGGACGTCTACCTCGATCTCGCTCCGGTCGTCCTGGACGCGGTCGATGTGCCGGTACCCGAGCTCGCTCGCGCGCTGGTGGACCGGGCCGAGCACGCCGGGCGGGCGCTGCACGCGAGGACGAACCTCGGCGCAGAGGCGTTCGGCGCCGCGCTCCGGGACGGCGGATCCGCAGACCTCGCCGCCACGGTCGAGGTCGCCCGCCTGGCCGCCGGCGCAGGAGTACGCGGTGTGGTCGTCGACGCCACCGCCGCGTACGACCTGGGCTCGACGGACGTCACCGAGCTCGCCTTCGCCCTGGCCGCCGGCGCCGAGGTGCTGCGAGCCCTCGAGGACGGCGGCGTCGACCTGCCGACAGCGTTGCGACTCATGGAGTTCCGGCTGTCGGTGTCGGACGACCAGCTGATCTCCATCGCCAAGCTGCGGGCCGCCCGCCTGCTCTGGTCGGGGCTGGCACGCGCCGCGGGGGCCGACGCGCCGAGCACCCTGATGCACCAGCATGCGGTGACCGCACGGCCGATGCTCACCCGCTACGACTCGTGGACCAACCTGCTGCGGACCACGATCGCCGCGTTCTCGGCCGGGGTCGCGGGCGCGGAGGCGGTGACGGTGCTTCCGTTCGACACCGCGCTGGGCGAGCCCGAGCGGCTGGGCCGCCGGATGGCCCGCAACATCTCGCGTCTGCTCATCGAGGAGTCCCACCTGGACGCCGTCGCGGACCCGGCGGGTGGCGCACACGGCATCGAGCGGCTCACCGACGACCTCGCCGCCGAGGCGTGGGACGCGTTCCGGCAGATCGAGCAGGACGGCGGTCTGCGGATCGCGCTGGAGTCCGGCACGATTCGTCGCCGGATCGACGAGGAGGCAGGCGAGCGTGACCGGCTCGTGCGGACGCGACGGCAACCGGTGACGGGCGTCAGCGAGTTCCCCGTTGCGGGAGAGACGTTGCCGGTGCGGCGGCCTGAGCCCCATCCGGTACGGGTTCGCTCCTGGACGCACGAGCTCGAGGCGTTGCGTGACGATGCCGCAGCCCGGCCGGTGGTGCTCGCGGCGATCGGCGCGGTCGCCGAGCACACCGCCAGGGTGGGTTTCGCCTCGCACCTGCTGACCGCTGGGGGCGTACCTGTGGTGTCCACCGGTCCGACCGCGTCGGCGGCAGACGTCAACGAGGTGATCCGCGAATCACGTTCTGCGGTGGCTGTTCTCGCGGGTAGCGACGCACAGTACGCGAAGGAGGGTGCTGCATACGTCGAGGCGTTGCGCGACGCGGGCGTGACCTGGGTCGTCCTGGCAGGGAGACCGTCCGCCGAGCTGGAGCCACGGGTGGACGACCACCTGGCGGTGGGGCACGACGTGGTCGAGACCGTGCAGCGGCTACGCAGCCGACTCGACGGCGAAGGAGCCGAGTCATGAGCATTCCCCAGTCTTTTGCCGAGCTGAGCTGGGACGAGGCGCGCTCGACCAGGAGGGCTTCGTCCTCCGCCGGCGCTCCGAGCCACTCGACCAGCGGGTGGGAGTCGCCGGAGGGCATCCTCGTGCGGCCCTCGTACGACGCGGACGACCTCGACGGGCTCGACGCCCTGGACACCTACCCCGGGCAGCCGCCGTTCCTGCGCGGCCCGTACCCGGCGATGTACGCGACGCAGCCGTGGACGATCCGCCAGTACGCCGGGTTCTCGACGGCCGAGGAGTCCAACGCCTTCTACCGGCGCAACCTCGCCGCCGGGCAGAAGGGCCTGTCGGTGGCGTTCGACCTCGCCACGCACCGCGGCTACGACTCCGACCACCCGCGGGTCGCCGGCGACGTCGGCATGGCGGGGGTCGCGATCGACTCGATCCTGGACATGCGGCAGCTCTTCGACGGCATCCCGTTGGATCGGATGAGCGTGTCGATGACGATGAACGGCGCCGTCCTGCCGGTGCTCGCGCTCTACATCGTCGCGGCGCAGGAGCAGAGGGTGAAGCCGGAGCAGCTCACGGGGACCATCCAGAACGACATCCTCAAGGAGTTCATGGTCCGCAACACCTACATCTACCCGCCGGAGCCGTCGATGCGGATCATCTCCGACATCTTCGCGTTCACCGCGGCGCACATGCCGCGGTTCAACTCCATCTCCATCTCGGGCTACCACATCCAGGAGGCCGGAGCGACGGCCGACCTGGAGCTCGCGTACACCCTCGCCGACGGGATGGAGTACATCCGGGCCGGTCAGGCGGCAGGCCTGGACATCGACGCGTTCGCGCCGCGGCTGTCCTTCTTCTGGGCGGTCGGGATGAACTTCTTCATGGAGGTCGCCAAGCTGCGGGCGGGCCGGGCGCTGTGGTCGCGGGTGACCCGCGAGCTCGGCGCGCAGAACCCGAAGTCGCGCTCGCTGCGGACCCACTGCCAGACGTCCGGCTGGTCGCTGACGGCACAGGACCCCTTCAACAACGTGGCCCGGACGTGCATCGAGGCGATGGCGGCAACGCAAGGCCACACCCAGTCGCTGCACACCAACGCCCTGGACGAGGCGATCGCGCTGCCGACCGACTTCTCGGCCCGCATCGCCCGCAACACCCAGCTGGTCCTGCAGCACGAGAGCGGGACCACGCGGATGGTCGACCCGTGGGGCGGCTCGTACTACGTCGAGCGCCTGACCCACGAGCTGGCCGACCGCGCCTGGGAGCACATCCGGGAGGTCGAGGACGCCGGCGGCATGGCCAAGGCGATCGAGGCGGGCATCCCGAAGATGCGCATCGAGGAGGCGGCGGCCAGGACGCAGGCACGGATCGACTCCGGCGCGCAGGCCGTCGTCGGTGTGAACCGGTACCGGTCCGAGGACGCCGACGACATCGAGGTGCTGCGGATCGACAACGCCTCGGTCCGCGCCCAGCAGCTCGCGAAGCTGGAGCGGCTGCGGCGCGAGCGGGACGACGAGGCGGTCCGGGCCGCCCTGGACGCGCTGACCCACGCGGCCGAGCAGCCGGCCGGCGGCGCCGACTCGGAGCACAACCTGCTGGCGCGCGCGGTGGACGCCGCTCGGGCGCACGCGACGGTGGGCGAGATCTCCGACGCGCTGGAGAAGGTCTACGGCCGGCACACCGCCCAGATCCGTACGATCTCGGGTGTGTACCGCGACGAGGCCCGCAGCAGCGGCGGCGACGCCACCGTGCAGCAGGTCTTGGACGCGACCGAGTCGTTCGCCGAGTCCGAGGGCCGACGCCCGCGGATCCTCGTCGCGAAGATGGGCCAGGACGGCCACGACCGCGGGCAGAAGGTGATCGTGACCGCGTTCGCCGACATGGGCTTCGACGTCGACGTGGGCCCGCTGTTCGCGACGCCCGAGGAGGTCGCGCAGCAGGCGGTCGACAACGACGTGCACGTCGTCGGGGTGAACTCGCTGGCCGCCGGTCACCTCACGCTGGTGCCGGCGCTGCGGGACGCGCTCGCGGAGGCCGGACGGCCGGACATCATGATCGTCGTCGGCGGTGTCATCCCGCCGGCGGACGTCGCGACGCTGCGCGAGATGGGTGCGGCGGCGGTGTTCCTGCCCGGCACGGTGATCGCGGAGTCGGCGCTGACCCTGCTGGGCGATCTCGCCCGCGCCCACGGGCACGCGGTGTGACCGCGGGACGGGTCGACGTCGCCCGGCTCGCGGCGGGCGTACGGGCGGGGGACCGGTCGTTGCTGTCGCGGGCGATCACCCTCCTGGAGTCGACCCGCGCCGACCACCGCTCCGCGGCGCGCGAGCTGCTGACCGACCTCGCCGCCGACGACCCCGGCGCGGCGTCCGTACGACTCGGCGTCTCCGGCGTGCCCGGCGTGGGAAAGTCCACGTTCATCGAGGCGCTCGGCTCGATGCTGATCGAGCGCGGATACCGTGTCGGGGTGCTGGCTGTCGACCCGTCGAGTACACGCACGGGCGGCTCGGTTCTCGGTGACAAGACCCGGATGCCGCGGCTGGCCGCGAACGAGGCGGCGTACGTCCGTCCGTCACCGACCGCGGGAACGCTCGGTGGCGTGACGCGCGCCACCGCCCAGACGATCCCCGTGCTGGAGGCGGCCGGGTACGACGTCGTGCTCGTCGAGACCGTCGGGGTCGGCCAGTCCGAGACCGCCGTCGCGCAGATGGTCGACACCTTCCTGCTGCTCGGCCTCGCTCGCTCGGGCGATCAGCTGCAGGGCATCAAGAAGGGCATCCTGGAGATCGCTGACGTGCTGGCGGTCAACAAGGCCGACGGCGCGTACGCCGAGCAGGCGGCGACCGCGGCCAAGGAGCTCGCCGGCGCGATCAGGCTCGTCCACCCGCGGGGGAGCCGGTGGGTGCCCCCGGTGCTCACCACCTCGGGCCTCACCGGGGAGGGCATCGACCGGCTCTGGGACGCGGTGGTACGCCACCGGGAGTCCTACGACGACGGGGGCCTGGCGGCCAAGCGGTCCGACCAGCAGTGGGCGCTGGCCCGGCTGCTGGTCCAGGACGAGCTCGAGCAGCGGTTGCGGCGGTCGCGCGGGGTTCGCGAGGTCTCCGCGGACCTGCGCGCAGAGGTCCTCGCCGGCCGGCTGCCCGCTGTGAGCGCGGCCGACCGGATGCTCGCGGCGTACGACGCCGAACGGCTCAGCTGACTCCGCGGTCGACAACGGCGTGCACGGCGGCGAGCGCCGCGGAGTCGCCCTCGGTCTCGACCTCCTCGGAGGTCGGTCGGCGCCACAGCCACAGGTCGAGGTCGGTCGCCTTACCGCTGATGGTGACGCCCACCGGGCCGGTGGAGTCGGCGGCGCACTGGAAGCGATGGTCGTTGACGGGCTCGCCGCCCCACGGAGGCATGCCGGTGAACCGACCGACCGAGACGACCCACTCCTGCTCGGTGTCGGTCGCGCGGAACCGCGCGGTGTGCTCGCCGACCGTGAACGTGCCCCACGCGGGGTGGCCGCCGTACATGACCCGTAGCACCTCGTCGACGCCGTCCGCCGCGAGCTCGGTGTCGATCGGCGCGCGGTCGGTGCCGGCGGTCAGCTCGGCGTCGATGCGGTGGATGAGCGCCTCATGGGCTTGGCGGCGACGGATGTAGCCGACCGTGTGCAACGACTCGTCCGGCACCCACATCCAGCGCGGCTCGCTCGGGTCCGCGGCCGCGGCGGACTCGGCCAGGTGCGGGCTCCACCGGTCGAAGAACCGCAGCAGGCCGGTGTGGTCGGTGGGCCGCTCGGGATCGGGGAGGTCCTCGATCTGCTGCACGGTGCGCAGGTCCTCGCTGATGATCGACCCCCAGAACCACTGCACCTCACCGAGGTGCCACAGCAGGTCGTCGGTCTGCCACCCGGGGCACGTGGGAACCGGCGCGTCAGGGGCGGCCAGACGGATCGCGTCGCTGAACCGCACCGACTCGCGGGCCAGGTGCTCGAGATAATTCAGCTCGTCAGTCATCGTCAGGCACCGTATCCCGGGAGCCGTCTCCGCACGACCCGGAGCACCCGACCGTCGCCGTGAGACGGCTCACCGCACGCCGCGTGGTCGCAGCTGGATGCTGATCCGCGGACCGATCGGACGGGTCGTCTTCGGGATCGCGTGCTCCCACGTCCGCTGGCACGAGCCGCCCATCACCAGCAGGTCGCCGTGGCCGAGGACGAACCGCATCGACTCACCGCCACCCTGGGGGCGCAGCGCCAGGGCACGTGGCGAGCCGATCGAGACGATCGCCACCATCGTGTCGTGCGTGCTCGCCCGGCCCTCACGGTCGCCGTGCCAGGCGACCGAGTCCCGGCCGTCGCGGTACAGGCACATCCCTGCTGTACGGAACGGCTCGCCGAGCTCGGCGCGGTAGTACGCCGACAGCTCCGCGCGCGCCCGCTCCACGACCGGGTCCGGCCAGGGCTCGTGCTCGCCGTAGAAGCACAGCAGCCGCGGGGTGTCGACCTCGCGGTCGTACATCATCCGTCGCTCGCCGCGCCATTCCACCCCGGCGGAGCCCCCGAGGGTCAGCCGGGTGAAGAGCTCGTCGGCCCCCGTCAGCCACCCGGGGCGCAGGTCGACCCACGCGCCGCGCGACAGAGGCGTCCGCCGGACGGCACCGTGCAAGGAGCGCAGCCCGACGTGGTCGACCTGGTCCAGCAGCGAGCCCTGCAGCGCGGCGACGTCCATCCCCACACTCTAGAACACCTGTTCGGACCTGTCGATCGTTCCTCCCTCTCGTGCACCAGGGTGGGCGAGACGTCGGGTCGGTCGTCGCGGACGATCAGGGGAGGCGGCCACGGTGCGTCGGCTCAGGAGCGGTCGGCCTCCAGGACGGCGCGGGCGGCGTGGTAGCCACCCAGCCCGCTCACGCCGCCGCCTCGGCGCGAACCCGCACCGCACACCAGGACGCGGTCGTGCGCGGTCGCGACGCCCCAGCGCCGGGCCGGGGTGTCCAGCGGCTCGTCGTCCTCGGCGAACGGCCAGTCCAGCGGACCGTGGAAGATGCTGCCGCCGGACATCCCGAGCGTGCGCTGCAGGTCCAGCGTGGTCTTCGTCTCCACGCAGGGCGTACCGTCCGGCCGGCGCATCACGACGTCGTCGATCGGCTCGGCGAGCACCGAGGTCAGCGAGTCCAGGACGGCCTTCTCGAGCGCCTCGCGCTGAGCGTCGTGCGTCGCCGCGTCGAGCAGGCGGTGCGGCGTCTGCAGCGAGAAGACGGTGAGGGTCTGCGCGCCGGAGGCGTGGAGCTGTGGGCTCAGGATGCTGGGGTCGGTGAGGGAGTGGCAGTAGATCTCCGCCGGCATCGGGGCCGGCACCTGCCCGCCGGCCGCCGTGGCGTACGCGTCCTCCAGCTGGGTGTAGAGCTCGTTGATGTGGAAGGTCCCCCCGAACGCCGCGGCCGGGTCGACGCCCGCCTCGCGCAGGCGGGGCAGCCGGGACAGCAGCAGGTTGACCTTGACCTGCGCGCCCTCCGCGGCCGGCCCGGACGTCTGGGATCCGAGCAGGCCGGCGAGGACCTGCGGGGCCGCTCCGCACAGGACGTACTCGCCGCGGACGGTGTGCTCGCCGTCCGCGTCGGCGTACGAGACCGTGCCGTCGGGGTCGATCGCGCTGACCGTGCTCCCGCTACGTAGCCGCGCCCCTGCCTCGCGAGCGGCGCGTTCGAGCGCCCCCGAGACCTCGCCCATCCCGCCGACCGGCACGTCCCAGGCGCCGGTACCCCCGCCGATCACGTGGTAAAGGAAGCAGATGTTCTGCTGCAGATCCGGCTGGTGGGCCCGGGCGAACGTGCTGATCAGCCCGTCGGTGAGGACGACGCCGCGGACCAGGTCGTCCTGCAGCCGGGTCTCGATCATCTCTCCGAGCGGCCGCTCGATCAGGTCGTGCCAGATCGAGTCGTCGACGCGGGAACGCAGCTCGGCCCGGCGCGCGAGGGGCTCGGTCACGGTCGGCCACAGCGCCTCGGCGAGGCGTCCGGTGCGCTCGTACAGCTCGGCGAAGGCGTCCGCGTCCTGCCCGGCGCCGACGGCGCGGAACGACTCACGGGTGGCGGCGACGTCCTGGTTGTCGACCAGCAGCCCGGTGTCGGCGCCCGGACGCGGGGTGTAGGAGGCGTACCGGCGGCGCCGCAGCGTGATGCGCAGACCGAGGTCGTCGATGATCTGCCGGGGGAGCAGGCTGACCAGGTAGGAGTACCGGGACAGCCGGGCGCCCATGCCCTCGAACGCCTCGGCCGAGACCGCCGCGCCACCGAGATGGTCCTGCCGCTCCAGCAGCAGGACCGAGCGGCCGGCGCGGGCGAGGTAGGCCGCGGCGGTCAGTCCGTTGTGGCCACCGCCGACGATGACGACGTCGTAGGAGGTGCGGTCGGGTGAGGAGGACACGGCCGGGAGCGTAGTCCTCCGGTCGTGTCCGTGAGCGTTCTGTCGGGTACGGGGATCACAATGGTGGGGATGTCCCTGTACCGAGATGCTGCGATCGTGCTGCGCACCCACAAGCTGGGCGAGGCGGACCGCATCGTCACGCTGCTCGGTCGCAGCAAGGGCAAGGTCCGCGCGGTCGCCAAGGGCGTGCGGCGTACCCGGTCCCGGTTCGGTGCCCGGCTGGAGCCGGGCATGGTCGTGGACGTCCAGTGCTACGAGGGGCGCTCGCTGGACACCGTGACGCAGGCCGAGTCCCTCGCGCCGTACGGCGACCAGATCGCCCGTGACTACGCCGCCTGGACCGCGGCGTCCGCGATGCTGGAGACGGCCGACCGGCTCACCGAGGAGCGCGAGCCGATCACCGCTCAGTTCACGCTCCTGGCCGGTGGGCTCAGTGCCCTCGCCGCCGGCCAGCACGACTCCTCGCTCCTGCTGGACTCCTACCTGGTCCGTGCCGTGTCCGTCGCCGGGTGGGCGCCGACGTTCGACGCCTGCGCGGGCTGCGGCGCCCCGGGCCCGCACCGCGCGTTCAACCTCGCCAGCGGCGGCGCCGTCTGCTCCTCGTGCCGGCCGCCGGGCTCGGCCGCTCCCCGGCCCGAGACGTTCACGCTGCTCGGCGCGCTGCTGGTCGGTGACTGGTCGACCGCCTCGACCAGCGACGACCGCACCCGGCAGGAGGCGAGCGGGCTGGTGTCGGCGTACGTCCAGTGGCACCTGGAACGCGGTGTGCGATCCTTGCGCCTCGTGGACCGCACCGCTGACACAGCCGCCGTACGCGAGGGCACCCGGTGAGGGGTCGCCGCGCCCCCGAGCCCTCCCGCCCGGTCGTCGCCCCACCGCCGCACGCCGGCGGCGCCCGACCGCCCGTGATCCCCGCGGACCTGGTGCCGCAGCACATCGCCATGGTCATGGACGGCAACGGCCGCTGGGCCAACCAGCGCGGCCTGCCCCGGACCAAGGGGCACGAGGCCGGCGAGGCGCAGCTCATCGACGTCATCGCCGGAGCGATCGAGCTCGGCGTCAAGAACCTGTCGGCGTACATGTTCTCCACCGAGAACTGGAAGCGCTCGCCGGACGAGGTGCGCTTCCTGATGGGGTTCAACCGGGACGTCATCCGGCGCCGGGTCGACCTGCTGGACTCCTGGGGTGTGCGCTGCCGCTGGTCGGGGCAACGACCCCGGCTGTGGCGCTCGGTCATCAAGGAGCTGGAGCGGGCCGAGGAGATCACGGCCGACAACTCGGTCATGACCCTGCAGATGTGCGTCAACTACGGCGGCCGCGCGGAGATCGCGAACGCCACCCGCCGGATCGCCGAGCAGGTCGCCGCGGGAAAGCTGCGCCCGGACCGCATCGACGAGCGCACCATCGCCCGCAACCTGGACTGGCCCGACATGCCGGACGTCGACCTGTTCGTCCGGTCCTCGGGGGAGCAGCGCACCAGCAACTTCCTGCTGTGGCAGTCCGCGTACGCGGAGATGGTGTTCCTGGACACGCTGTGGCCGGACTTCGACCGCCGCCACCTGTGGGAGGCCGTGCAGATCTTCGCCGAGCGCGACCGCAGGTACGGCGGGGCGATCGACCAGTCCACCCCGACCACCGGCTGAGCACTGCGCCGTCTGGCGGTGGGTGCGACCGACGCTCAGGCCCGGGTGGTGCGTGACCGCCAGGCGAGTCCGGCCGCCGCCGCCGACACCGGCGTCCAGACGGCGCGCTCGATCGGAGACCGCGACGCGGCGTTGGTCGCTGACCCGATGCCCATCAGGACGCTCAGGCCGGTGAAGGCGATGACTCGGGATCGCGGCGAGCCGGCGCCGCTGACGATGAGGGCTGCGCCCGTGCCGTACCCCAGCGCGGCGACGCCGCTCACCACGCGGAGGCGAGTCGGGAGAACGCCCTGGTGCGCCCCGCCGTACGACGCTCGGCCCCACGGTGCACCGCCGGCGAGGGCCACCTGGAACGCGCCGATGGCCAGAAGTGTTGTCGCGGTGGCTGTTTCGGAGCGGCTCGCACGCACGACCCGAGGCTAGCGGCCCACCGAGTCACAGCAAAGGCCGGCCACGCACCTTCCGTGACGGCTCCCGAGGTGCCAGGCCAGGGCCGGCCCGGGCGCAGCCGATCAGGACTGGCAGTCGCGGCAGGTACCGAAGATCTCGACGGTGTGGGTGACGTCGACGAACCCGTGCTCGGCGCTGATCGCCTCGGCCCAGCGCTCGACGGCAGGGCCCTCGACCTCGACCGTCGACCCGCAGGAGCGGCACACCAGGTGGTGGTGGTGCCCGGTGCTGCACTGCCGGTAGACCGCCTCCCCGTCGTCGGTGCGCAGCACGTCGACCTCACCGTCGGCGGCCATCGACTGCAGCGTCCGGTAGACGGTGGCCAGGCCGACCGAGTCGCCCTGCGAGCGCAGCTGGGCGTGCAGGTCCTGGGCCGAGGTGAAGTCGTCCAGCTCGGACAGCAGGCCGGTCACGGCCGACCGCTGGCGGGTCGGGCGGCGTGAGCGGCTGGTGTCGTCGGTGCGGGTGGTCATCGCTCCTCCTTCTGGCCGGCGGCGACGATGTGGTGCTCGTCCCAGTGGTCGGCGTGCGCGGCGTGGCGCTCGCCGTCGTGCAGGTAGTCGACGTGGTCGCCGTGCCGGATCGCCGGGTGGCCGCACCCGGCACCGTGCTCGTGGTCGTGCTCGTCCAGGTGCTCCTGCCGGCGACCGCGTCGCCGCGCCAGCATCCCGCTGAGGACGGACGCGAGCACGAAGAACACGATCGTGAGGATCACGATGGTCCCGCCGGACGGGGTGTCGGCGTAGTACGACGTCGCGACTCCTCCGACGCTGGCGACGACGCCCAGCACGACCGCCAGGCGCAGCGCCGCCCGGAAGCTGCCGGTCAGCAGCTGCGACGCGGCGTTCGGCACGATCATCAGCGCGCTGATCAGCAGCAGGCCCACGACGCGCATCGACACCACCACCGTGATCGCGGTGAGGACGGCGAGCGCGATGTTGAGCGCCGTGACCCGCATCCCGGTGGCGCGGGCGTACTCCTCGTCGTTGGCGACCGCGAACAGCCGGGGGCGCAGCACCCAGGTGGTGACCACGATGACCGCGGCCAGCACCGCGAACGTCCAGACGTCGCCCCTGCTCGTGGTGGTGATGGCACCGAAGAGGTAGGAGTCCAGGTTGGTGGGCGTACCGGTGTCGGCCTTGCTGATGAGCACGACGCCGACGGCGATGCCGCCGTAGAACATGATGGCCAGCGCGACGTCGCCGCTGGTGTTCCCGCGCGCCCGCACGACCTCGATCAGCACGGCGGCCGCGACGGCGAAGATTAGTGCCGTGGCGACGGGCTGGTTACCCGTGAAGAGGCCGACGGCCACACCGGCGAGGGACACGTGACCCATACCGTCCCCGATCAGCGACAGCCGCCGCTGCACCAGGAAGATGCCGACCATCGGCGCGGCGAGGCCGACGAGGAGCGCCGCGATCAGCGCGCGCTGCATGAAGTCGTACGAGAGCAGGTCAAGCATCGGGCGCTCCCAGGTGGTCGACGGGTCCGTGGGCGCCGGTCGGGGTCGGTCGACGGGCGGGCAGCTCGTCGTCGTGGTGGTGGCCGCCGTGGGTGTGGGCCAGCTCGTCCGCGGCGCGGCGCTCGGCGTACGCCGCCGGGGTGTCGTCGAAGATCACGCGGCCGCTGGTGAGCACGACGATGCGACTGACGACGTCGCGCAGCGCTGCGAGCTCGTGGGTGACGATGAGCATGGTCGTGCCTCGCGCGACGAGCCGGTGCAGCACGTCGGCGAGGACGTACTGGCTCGCCTCATCGATCCCGGCGGTGGGCTCGTCCATGATCAGCACGTCCGGCTGGGCCGCGAGGGCGCGGGCGATGAGCACCCGTCGCTGCTGGCCGCCGGAGAGGGTGGAGACGTCCTCCTGGGCGCGGTCGGACAGCCCGACCAGCTCCAGGCTCTCCCGCACGATCTGCTGGTCCGCGCGGCTGCGGCGGGCGAACCAGCCCTGGTGCGGCAGCCGGCCGATGGCGACGATCTCCTCGACGGTGGCGCGCACGGACGCCGACAGCGTGTGCCGCTGGGGGACGTACCCGAGGCGGTAGCGGTCGCGCAGCCGCTCCACCTCGGTGCCGAACAGGCGGACCGAGCCGCCGAGGTGCTCGTTGAGGCCGAGCAGGCCGCGCACCAGGGTCGACTTGCCCGAGCCGTTCGGGCCGAGCAGCGCGACGACCTCGCCGGGCTCGACGTCCAGGTCGACGCCCCGGACGACGGCGCGGTCGGCGTACCCGAACGAGGCGCCCTGCAGCTGCAGGATCCCCGAGCCGGACGATGAGCCGCTCATGTGCACGCCTGGCCCTTCTTCAAGGTCGCCAGGTTGGACCGCATGACCTCGAAGTAGTCCTTGCCGGCGGAGGAGTCGGTGATCCCTTCGACCGGGTCGAGCACCGCCGTGGTGGCACCGGTGCTGCGGGCCACGGTCCTGGCGAACTCGGGCGAGCCGAGGGTCTCGGCGTAGATCGTACGGATGCCGTGCTGCTTGGTGTAGCGCGCGACGGCGGCGAGGTGGGCGGCGTCCGGCTCGGACTCGGGGGAGAGGCCGGCGATGGGCACCTGGTGCAGTCCGGTGCGGGCGGCGAGATAGCCGAACGCCGCGTGGCTGGTGACCAGGTTCTTCTGGGCGCAGGAGCGCAGGCCGGCGGTCAGCTCGGTCGACAGCGTGCCGAGCCGGGCGTTGAAGGACTTCAGCCCCGCGGCGTAGTCGGCCCGGTGCTCCGGGTCGGCCTTGCTCAGCCGGTCCGCGACGGCGCTCGCGACGCCCTGGTAGCGCACCGGGTCCAGCCAGAAGTGCGGGTCGGTGCCCCCGTGGTCGTGGTCGTGCGCCTCCTCGCCCTCGCCGCCGTGGTCCTCCTCGCCGACGCCCTCCTCGAGGTGCAGGTCCAGGTGAGCTGCGCCCGACACGTCGTACGCCCGGTCCCCCGCCTGGTTCCGCGCGGTCTGGTCGACGGCGCCCGAGATGCCCTTCTGGTAGACGAGCAGGTCGGCCTTGCTGACCTTCGCGACGTCCTTGGGTGACAGCTCCAGGTCGTGGGGCTCGGTGCCTGGCTTGGTGAGGTCGGTGACCGTCACGTGACTGCCGCCGATCTGCTGGACGGCCAGCTGCAGCGGGTAGAAGGAGGTCACGACGTCCATCCCGGAGGA
This sequence comes from Luteipulveratus flavus, assembly GCF_029439465.1. Classification (GTDB taxonomy): domain Bacteria; phylum Actinomycetota; class Actinomycetes; order Actinomycetales; family Dermatophilaceae; genus Luteipulveratus; species Luteipulveratus flavus. The sequence goes on from NZ_JAROAV010000010.1 coordinate 164,018, forward strand.
GGCCGACGCCTCGTCGTCGCCGCAGGCCGACAGCGCGAGGGGGGCGAGCAGGGCGGCTGCGGCGGTGGCGGCGACACGTGAGTTCATGACAACCATTCTCAACTCAACTGAGAACGATTGTCAAAAAGAGGCTCAGCGAGGGACGGCCGTCACCAGGGTCAGCACCGCGGTCAGCAGCAGCAGGGCGAGCCGCATCAGCCGCTCCAGGCTCCCCAGCCGCGGCCAGCTGAGGTAGAGCAGCCAGGCGACGAGCACGGTCAGGACGCCGAAGCACACCGCGCCGACCCAGCCGCGCAGCACCGCGCCGAGCACGGCGAGCACCACGAACAGGACCAGGGGAGTGAACCGGGGCAGCCGGGCCAGCCGTTGCAGGACGGGGTGGCTCGCGTGCTCGACCCGGCTGCGTACGGCGCTCGTACGGACGGACGGCTTGGGGGCGGACGGCTGCGGCGCTGACTGCGGAGGCACGCGCAGAGGGTAGTCAGCCGGAGGGGCCTGACCAACTCTTGACCGCTGCGTGGCCGATCCCGGGACTCACCTTGGGCCGGTGCAGCCCGAATCACGCCTACGGTCCTGCCACCGGGGCCCGTACCCCGTGGCCCCTCGCACGCAGGAGATCAGGCATGAATGCTCAGACCTCGAAGCTTGCCACTGCTGTTGCCGCTGCAGGACTGCTCGTGACCTCGTTGGCCGCCGCACCCGGCGCCGGCGCCGCGCATCATCCGGCGCCACGAAGCGTACAGGGCAGCGGGGACGCCACCGAGATGACCGCCCGGTTCTTGGCAAAGGACCGCGGCATCAGCCTCGCCGCCGCGCGCGCCCGGGTCGCCGCCGAGCCCCGCCAGACCGCCCAGGGCGCACGGATGGAGTCCGGCCTCGGATCCTCGCGCACCGGCGGCTCCTACCTGGACGGGCAGGGTCGCCTCGTCGTCACCGTGGTGAGGACCGCGGACGCCGGATCGGTCCGGTCCCAGGGTGCCGTCGCCCGCGTTGTCACGCGGTCGACCCAGCAGCTCGACGCGACCCAGCGCACCGTCCGCAGCCGCCTCGGAACCGGCTTCTCGGCGCTCGGGACCGATGTGGTCGCCAACACCGTCACGGTCACCGTCCCCGCGGCCGACGTCGCCCGGACCCGCACCGCCCTGCGCGGCCTCGGCGGTGTGAAGGTGGTCGGCACCACCGCCCGGATCAGCCCGCAGGCCAACGTCTACGGAGGGCAGCAGATCGCGTTCAACGGTTACGTGTGCTCGCTCGGCTTCAACGCCCGGCGCGGCTCGACGCCGGTCTTCATCACCGCTGGCCACTGCGGCGAGGGTTACCCCACCTTCACCCGCAACGGCATCACCCTCGGCCGGACGCAGGCGTACTCCTTCCCGGGCAACGACTACGCGTACTCCTCGCTGACGTCCAGCTGGACCGGCGTCGGCGCGGTGGACCTGTACAACGGGTCGGTCCGCGCGGTGAAGGGGTCCTCGAACGCCGCGGTGGGCTCGGCCATCTGCAAGTCCGGTCGCACCACCGGGTGGACCTGCGGGTACGTGCGCGCCAAGAACCAGCAGGTCAACTACGGCGGCGGTGACGTCGTGTCCGGGCTGACCCGCGCCAGCGCCTGCACCGAGGGCGGTGACTCCGGCGGTCCGTGGATGGTCGGCAACTACGCCCAGGGCGTGACCAGCGGCGGGGCGATGATCAACGGCCGCTGCCTGCAGGTCTACGGGCAGGAGAACCAGACCTACTTCCAGCCGGTGGGAGAGATCCTCTCCGCGTACGGCCTGACGCTCGCCACGAGCTGACGCCGGACCGCTCGCTCGACGTCACGGCGTACGCGCGCTCCCTGTCGTCGGCAGCGGTGCCGCCCGCAGGCGGGCCGCCGACGATGACGGATGTCACGCGTACGCCGTGACGCGCGTGTGGGGTCGAGGGTCCTCGCCCGCGCCAGAGTGGCGGCATGACGACAGAGGTGTCCGTGGCGACGGGCCACGAATCAGGGGAGAGCGGCTCGGCCGCAGCGATCCGGCTGGACGGTGTGCACCGGTCCTTCGGGAGCGTGCATGCCGTCCGGGGGATCGACCTGCGGGTCGAGCCGGGGGAGATCGTGGCCTTCCTCGGACCCAACGGGGCTGGCAAGACCACGACGATCGACATGGTGCTCGGGCTCACCCGACCCGACGCGGGGGAGGTGGAGGTCTTCGGGATGGCGCCGCGCCGCGCGATCGAGCGCGGGCTGGTGTCGGCGGTGATGCAGACCGGTGGCTTGCTCAAGGACCTCACGGTCGCCGAGACCGTCGAGCTGACCGGGTCGCTGTTCAGCCACTCCCGCACCGTGGGCGAGGTGCTGGACCGAGCCGGGATCGCCGACATCGCCAAGCAGCGGGTCGGCACCTGCTCCGGCGGCCAGCAGCAGCGGCTCCGGTTCGCGATGGCGCTGATGTCCGACCCGGCGCTGATCATCCTGGACGAGCCGACGACGGGGATGGACGTCACCGGGCGGCGCGACTTCTGGTCGGCGATCCGGGCCGACGCAGCCCGCGGACGCACCGTGCTCTTCGCCACCCACTACCTGGAGGAGGCGGACCAGTACGCCGACCGCATCGTGCTCGTCCGCGACGGCGAGATCGTCGCGGACGGCACCGCCGCGCAGATCAAGGCCCGCAGCGCCGGCCGCACCGTACGGGCGACCGTGCCCTCGCTCGACGAGTCGGAGCTGCGGGCCGTGCCCGGCGTCCAGGGCCTGGAGCTGCGCGGGGAGTCGGTCCTGGTGCACACCACCGACTCCGACGCGGTGGCCCGCCACCTGCTCACCCGCACCGGCGCCCACGACCTCGAGATCACCGCCCACGGCCTGGAAGAGGCGTTCATCGCCCTGACCGGCCGCGACGCCGAAGGAGCCTGACCGATGACGACCCTCACCCCCGAGAACCGCATCGACGCGGCGTCCCGGACCGTGCCGCCGCGGGGCGGTCTCAACGTCACCCTCCTGCGCATCGAGCTGCGCCGGGTCCTGCGCAACCGGCGCACGATGATCTTCACCCTCCTGATGCCGGTCGCGTTCTACTTCGCCTTCGGCAACGCCGAGTACGGCGACGACCGGCTGGGCGCCGGCAACTACGCCGCGTACTCCGTCATCTCCTTCGCGCTGTACGGCGCCATGGTCGCGACCACGTCGGCCGCCGCCTCGGTGTCGGTCGAGCGCTCGCAGGGCTGGTCCCGGCAACTGCGGCTGACCCCGCTGAGCGGCTTCGCCTACATCACGGTCAAGGTCGTCGCGGCCATGGTGCTCGGCCTGCTGCCCGTCGCGCTGGTGTACGCGGTGGGGCAGACGGGCAAGGCCGAGATGCCGGGCAGCGCCTGGATCACCTCGGCGGTGCTGGTGTGGGCGGGCGCGCTGATGTTCGCGGCGTTCGGGCTGTTCATGGGGTACCTGCTGCCCACCGAGAACGCCATGCAGGTGATCGGTCCGCTGATGGCCTTCCTGGCCTTCGGCGGTGGCATCTTCTACCCCTATCCCGCGATGGGGAGCACGATGCAGCACGTCGCCCAGCTCACGCCGATGTGGGGTGTCAGCATGATGGCCCACCTGCCGCTGACCGCCGAGGGCGTGCAGGCGTGGCAGTGGGCGCTGAACATCGTGGTCTGGCTCACGATCTTCGTCGGCGGCGCGGTGTGGCGGTTCCGCCGGGACACCCGTCGGGTCTGAGCGCCCAGGTGCCAGAGTGGGCGCCATGAGCGCCACTGATCGTCGTCCGGCATGGTTCGCGACCGTGCCGGACGACGCCGACGCGGCCGCGCCGGAGGGCGAGGAGCGCGGGATGTCGGGGCTGGTCGTCTCCGCCCTTTTCGCCGGTGTCTGGCTGGTCTTCCTCGCCACGCCGATCGCGACCGCCTGGCGGATGCCGAACCACGTCCGTGGCGCGGCGGGGGTGGCGCTCACCATCGCCTTCGGCGCCGTCTACCTGCTGCACTTCAACGCCGCCCGGACGGCGTCCTTCGGTGCTCGGCCCTCCGGCGAGGTCAACCGGCTGCGCCACCTCGCCTGGTACGCGCTGCTGGCCCTGACGGCGCTCGCCTGCACCCTGGTGGTCGGCCAGGACGGTACGGCGACCTGGGTCTTCCTGGCCGTGGCGGGCTGCTGGACCTTCCGGCTGTGGATCGCGCTCGCCGTCGGAGTGGGCCTGATCGTGGCGTACGAGCTGCTCGCCTGGCTCTACACCGGCTGGGAGCGCGACGCCTCCCTGGGCGGCTCGATCCTGCTGGCGATGATCGCCGTCTCCGGGGCCATGCTCGCCGCCCGTCGGCAGCGGGCGCTGGTCGAGGTCCGGCGCGAGAACGCCCGGCTCGCCGTCCAGGACGAGCGCAACCGGATGGCCCGCGACCTGCACGACATCCTCGGGCACTCCCTGACCGTCATCACCGTCAAGGCCGAGCTGGCCGGCCGGCTGCTGGACGCCGACCCGGTGCGTGCTCGCGCCGAGGTCGCCGACCTCGAGCGGCTCTCGCGCGACGCGCTGTCGGACGTGCGCCGCGCCGTCGAGGGCTACCGCGAGATCTCCCTCGCCGGTGAGCTGGCGCGGGCCCGGGAGGTGCTGGCCGCCGCGGGAATCCGGGCCGAGGTGCCGCGCGCGACGGACGAGGTGTCGACCGACCTGCGCGAGATGTTCGCCTGGACGGTGCGCGAGGCCATCACCAACATCCTGCGGCACAGCCGCGCGCAGGAGTGCACCATCACGCTCACGCCGACCAGCGTGACCGTCACGGACGACGGTCGGGGGGCCCAGGGCTCCTCCGGCGGCGGCAACGGTCTGCGCGGGCTGCGCGAGCGGGCGACCGCGGCCGGTGCGGTCCTGGTGACGCGTCAGCGTGAGCCGTCCGGCTTCGAGCTGACCGTCGCGGCGAGCGGCACCCCGACCACCAGCAGGACGACGAGGGAGACCACGCAGGCATGAGCATCAAGGTGATGCTGGCGGACGACCAGGCGATGGTGCGCGGAGCACTGGCAGCGCTGCTCGACCTGGAGAACGACCTGCAGGTGGTCGGCGAGGTGGGGCGCGGTGACGAGGTGGTGCCGCAGGCGGTGCGGGCCGGGCCGGACGTGGTCCTGATGGACGTCGAGATGCCCGGTCTCGACGGCATCGCGGCGACCGCCGCCCTGAAGCAGCGGCTGCCCGCGGTGCGGGTGCTCGTCGTGACGACGTTCGGCCGGCCGGGTTACCTCCGGCGCGGCCTCCAGGCGGGCGCCGACGGCTTCGTCGTCAAGGACACACCGGCGCGCGAGCTCGCCGACGCGGTCCGGCGGGTCCACCAGGGCCTGCGCGTCGTGGACCCGGCGCTCGCGGCGGACAGCCTCATCGCCGGGGAGTCCCCGCTGACCGAGCGCGAGGCGGAGGTGCTGCGCGCGAGCCTCGACGGCGGCACCGTCGCCGACGTCGCGCGAGCGCTGTTCCTGTCCGAGGGCACCGTGCGCAACCACCTGTCCTCGGTGATCGGGAAGACCGGCGCGCGGATCCGTGCGGAGGCCGCGCGGATCGCGGTGGACAACGGCTGGCTCTGACGCTCGACCCAGCACACCGGGCCGGTAGGCGACGTGATGCCTGGTCGATCGTCCGGGTGGATCGGGCGGATGGCGCGGGCTGCGACAATAGGCCGGTCATGACCGAAGTACTCCCCGCCCCCACCCCCGTGCTGCCGCCCCTGCGCATCGGGCGCCACACCATCGACTCACCCGTGGTCCTCGCCCCGATGGCAGGCATCACCAACCGCGCGTTCCGCCGGTTGTGCCGCCAGTACGGCGACCGCGGCCTGGCCGCCGGAGGCGCGTCCGGCGCGACCTCCCTGTACGTCAGCGAGATGATCACCTCGCGGGCGCTGGTCGAGCGCACGCCGATCTCGATGCAGCTGATCGAGCACGACCCGGACGAGAGCCCGCGGTCGATCCAGCTGTACGGCGTGGACCCCGCGACGGTGGGCAAGGCCGTACGCATGCTGGTCACCGAGGACCGCGCCGACCACATCGACCTGAACTTCGGCTGCCCCGTCCCGAAGGTCACCCGCAAGGGCGGGGGAGCGGCCCTGCCGTGGAAGACCGAGCTGTTCCGCGGCATCGTGTCGGCGGCCGTCCGTGAGGCGACCCCGTACGACGTGCCGGTCACCGTCAAGATGCGCAAGGGCATCGACCCCGATCACCTCACCTTCCTGGAGGCCGGCCGGATCGCCGAGGGGGAGGGCGCGGCGGCCGTCGCGCTGCACGGGCGTACGGCCGCGCAGGCGTACTCCGGTCACGCCGACTGGAGCGCGATCGCCCAGCTGAAGCAGACGGTGACCAGCATCCCCGTGCTCGGCAACGGTGACATCTGGTCGGCCGAGGACGCCCTGGCGATGGTGCGCGAGACCGGCTGCGACGGCGTCGTCGTCGGACGCGGCTGCCTGGGCCGGCCGTGGCTGTTCACCGACCTCGCGGCGGCGTTCGCCGGCTCGGACGAGCGGGTCCTGCCGAGCCTGGGCGAGGTGTGCGAGACCCTGCGTCGGCACACGGTCTACCTCGCCGAGTTCCACCAGTCGGAGCAGAAGGCCTGCCGGGACATCCGCAAGCACATCGCCTGGTACCTCAAGGGCTTCCCCGCCGGCTCGCAGGTCCGCTCGTCGCTGGCGACGGTCGAGTCACTGGCGTCCCTGGACGACCTCATCGCGAGCCTCGACCTGAGCCAGCCCTGGCCGGGCGACGCCGCCGAGGGCCAGCGCGGTCGGGCGGGGTCGGAGCGGCACGTGGTCCTGCCGGACGGCTGGCTGGACTCCCAGCGGCTCGACGGTGCGGCCGCCGAGGCGGTCGCGCAGGCCGAGCTGTCCGTCTCCGGCGGCTGACGCCTCAGCGCGGGGAGCCGCAGCCCTCAGGCTCCGGGAGCCGGCTCCGGCGTCCCCGCGGCGACCGCGCGGTCGGGGTCGGTGATCCAGTGCGACCAGGAACCCACGTACACCGCGCTGCGGGTGCCGAGCCCGGAGGCGTCCAGCGCCAGCGCCGTGTGCATGGCCTGGACCCCGGACCCGCAGTAGACGCCGACCTCGCAGTGAGGCGTGACACCGCGTGAGGTGAAGCGCATCGCCAGGTCGTCCGCGGGCAGGAACCGGCCGTCCTCCTGCAGGTTGGCCAGGGCGGGTGCACTGACCGCACCCGGGATGTGGCCGGCGACCGGGTCGATCGTCTCGTTCTCACCGCGGAAGCGGTCGGCCGGCCGGGCGTCCAGCAGCACGGCGCGGTCGGCGTACTCGGCCGCGCCGTCGGCGTCCAGCACGTCCCGGCCCGGCGGGGTGGCGACGAAGTTGCCCGGACGCGGTCGCACCGCCTCGTCGCTCACCGGCAGCCCGAGGGCACTCCAGCGCCCGAAGCCGCCGTCGAGCACCTGGACCCGCTCGTGCGCGCAGTACTCCAGCAGCCACCAGCACCGGCTGGCGGCCAGGGAGCTCGAGCGGTCGTAGACCACGACGGGGCTCTCGTTGTCGACCCCCGCGGCGCGCATGGCCGCCTGGAACACCGCGATGTCCGGCATCGGGTGCCGGCCGCCGTCGCCCGGCTGCGCGGACAGGGCCTCCTCGAAGTCCACCCACGCGGCGCCCGGCAGGTGGGCCGCGTCGTACAGCGGCCGCTGGGATGGTGCGCCGAGCTGCCAGCTGACATCGAGCACGACCAGCGGCTCGCCGTCGTCCATCCGGGTCGCCAGCTGCTCGGCCGACACGAGCGGGCTGCAGGGTCGCGTCATGCGTCGATCGTAGGCGCGGGGCAGCCGCAGCGGGAGGGCCGAGCAGCGGGCCGCCACCTGCCCGTTTCCGGCCGGTTGTGCCAGGCTGCAGACATGTGCCGGAACATTCGTCCGCTGAACAACTTCGCTCCCCCTGCGACCGACGACGAGGTGCACGACGCCGCGCTGCAGTACGTCCGCAAGATCAGCGGCGCCACCAAGCCCTCGCAGGCCAATCAGGAGGCGTTCGACCGGGCCGTCGCGGCGGTCACCGCGGCGACGCGCGAGCTGGTCGACTCCCTGGTCAGCGCGGCGCCGCCGAAGGACCGTGAGGTCGAGGCGGCCAAGCGGCGCGCGCGCTCCGCCGAGCGCTACCAGAACGCCGGCTGACGTGCCCGACGAGGACATCCGCATCAGCCCGCTCGGCGACGCGGAGCGGCGGACTCTGCACGAGTGGCTCAACGACGCGCGGTCGTGGGACATCGACCCCGACGACCTCGGCTCCATCGACCGCGCGTACGACGGGTACGTCGCGCGGGTGCTCGCGACCGACCCGGACGACCGCGAGGACCCGACGGCGGTGTGCACGATGATCGGTCTGGCGATGGGGGAGCACATCGTGCGCAACAGCGTCCTGGAGTGGCGCGTGGTGACCGACGCCGAGGGCACCGACCTGGCCTTGGCGACGCCCTCCGAGGACGCAGTGCTCTACCCGGCGGACCCGGTGATCGAGGCGTGGGCCGACCAGCGGACCAGCTGGATCTCGGCCTGGGCGAGCGACCTGATCCGCGGGGTGAGGGAGGCGCACGGATGACGGCCACGCTGCTCCCGAGTGAGCGGCTGACCAGTGGGCAACGGGTGCGTTCCGCGCTGAACTGGGCGAACGGGTCCACGCTCTTCGGCCTCGCGGTGGCCGCCCTCGGGCACAGCCGGGTCCGGCAGGGGCCGCGCGGTCTGTGGCTGGCCGACCGGTACGCGTACGGCTTCCCGATCGCCGGCGCCTTCACCGTCGGCAACGTGCTCATCACGCGCCACGACTGGACCGTCCGGGTCGAGCAGTACCCCGACCTCCTCGCGCACGAGGAACGCCACTCCTGGCAGTACGTCTGGTGCGGCGGCCTGCCGTTCATCCCGCTCTATCTCGCGGCGATGGGATGGTCGGCGCTGCGGACCGGGGACCGCGCGGCGCGCAACCTCTTCGAGCGGCACGCCGGCCTGGCGTCCGGTGGGTACGTCGACGCTCCGGTCCGCACGTGGTCGGCGTCCGTCCGTGCGTTGCGTCCGAGCGTTCGATGACCGATCCGTACGACAGCCGCTCGCGCGAGCGGTGGGTCGGGGAGGACCCGGCGACCAAACGAGCCGACCGGGACGACTTCGCTCGGGACCGGGCCCGGCTGCTGCACTCGGCCGCGCTGCGCCGGCTGTCCCAGAAGACGCAGATGCACCAGCCGACCGGCGACGACTTCGTCCGCAACCGGCTCACCCACTCCCTGGAGGTCGCCCAGATCGGGCGGGAGTTCGGGGCGGCGCTCGGGTGCAGTGCCGACGTCGTCGACACCGCCTGCCTCGCGCACGACCTCGGTCACCCGCCGTTCGGGCACAACGGCGAGACCGCGCTGAACGAGCTGGCGGCGGGCATCGGCGGGTTCGAGGGGAACGCCCAGACCCTTCGGCTGCTCACCCGGCTGGAGGCCAAGCGCGCCCACCCGGACGGCCGGTCCGCCGGCCTGAACCTCACCCGGGCCAGCCTGGACGCGTCGATCAAGTACCCGTGGCGGCGGGGCGAGTCCCCCTGGCCCACAGTGAAGTTCGGCGTGTACGACGACGACGCTCCCGTGTTCGAGTGGGTCCGGGAGGGCGTGCCCGCCGACGCCCCGACGCGGCTCTGCGTCGAGGCGCAGGTGATGGACTGGTCGGACGACGTCGCGTACTCCGTGCACGACGTCGAGGACGCGGTCGCGGCCGGACTGGTCGACCTGCGTGCGCTGCGGTCCCGCGAGGTCACCGAGGAGGTCGCCTCCGTCACCCAGCGCCTGTACGCCCCCGACCTCGACGTCGCGATGCTCGCCGACGCCCTCACCCGCGTCCTGACGGCCGGCGGGATGCCGGCCGACCACGACGGCACCCGGACAAGCCTGGCCGCGCTGAAGGACACCACCAGCCGGCTGATCGGGCACTTCGTCCACACGGTCGAGACCGCGACCCGGGACCGGCACGGTGACGGCCCGCTGACCCGGCACGGGGCGGAGGTCGTGGTGCCCGACGAGGTCCGCGGCGAGTGCGCGGTGCTGAAGGGAGTCGCGGCCCGCTTCGTGCTGATGACCGAGGACCGGCAGCAGCTGCACGCCGAGCAGCGCGAGATGGTCGGGTCGTTGTTCCGCGCCTACGGCGACCGTCCCGAGCGGCTCGACCCCTTGTACGCGGCCGACTTCGCCGCCGCCGAGGGCGACGCGGCGCGCCTGCGGGTGATCACCGACCAGATCGCCTCGCTGACCGACGGACGGGCGATCACGTTGGCGCGCACCTGGTCCTAGGCTCGAGCGCGTGGACGTCACCCGGTTGCAACGACCCGTGATCGCAGCCCCCATGGCGGGCGGGCCGTCGACGCCGGAGCTGGTGGCCGCGGTGAACGCCGCGGGCGGTATGGGCCAGCTGGCGGCGGGCTACGTGACCGTCGAGGCCGTCCGGCAGCAGATCGAGCGGACGAGATCGCTCACCGACCGGCCGATCGGCGTCAACGTCTTCGTGCCGGCGCACCCCGACCCGCGGATCGACCGCGCTGCCGTGGAGGCCTACCGCCGGCGACTGACCCCGATCGCCCTGCGGCTGGGCGCCGACGTGCCGGAGCCGCGCTGGGACGACACCGACGGGTTCGAGGCCAAGATCGCGCTGCTGGAGGAGGCCGCCGTCGACACGGTGAGCTTCACCTTCGGCTGCCCGGGCGCGCAGGTCGTGCGTCGGCTGCGGGCGGTGGGCAGCCAGGTGGTGGTCACGGTGACCGACGCCGACGAGGCGCTCGCCGCCGTCCGGGAGGGCGCCGACGCCTTGTGCATCCAGGGCGCCCAGGCGGGTGGCCATCGCAGCACCCACCGGGTCGACGCCATCCCGAACGACCTGTCCCATCTCGACCTGCTGCGCGAGGTCCGCAGCGTCACCTCGGTCCCGCTCGTCGCCGCGGGCGGGATCGCGGACGCCCAGGACGTCCGGCGTGCGCTCGGGCTGGGCGCGGCGGCGGTCCAGGTCGGCACGGCGTTGCTGCTGACGCCGGAGGCCGGGACGAGCGCCACTCATCGCGCCGGTCTGACCGAGCCGTCGCTGAGCCGGTCGGTCGTGACGCGGGCCTTCTCGGGGCGGCCCGGGCGCGGGGTGCGCAACGCGTTCGTGGACGAGCTCGACGCGTACGCGCCCTCGGTGTTCCCGGTCGTGGACCAGCTCACCAAGCCGATGCGGGCGGCCGCGGCCGCCGTCGAGGACTTCCATCTCGTCAACCTGTGGGCGGGGACCAGGTGGCGGCAGGCGACAGCGGCCCCCGCGGCGGAGGTCCTCGAACGGCTGACGCCCTGACCGTGTCCGGGTACGGCGCTACTGTCGCGGGATGACGAGCCCGCGCGGGTCGCTCGACACCCGCTTCTCCGACCCGGTGGCGCACGCACTCGGCTGGCCCGAGGTCGTGTCGCTGCTCACCTCGGCCGAGCTGTACTGGCTCACCACCGTGCGCTCGGACGGGAGGCCGCACACCTGTCCGCTGGTCGGTGTCTGGGCGCAGGGCGCCTTCTCGTTCTGCACGGGTACGGGCGAGCAGAAGCACGCGAACCTGGAGCACCGCGCCGATGTCTCGGTGACCACGGGCGCCAACACCTGGACGGAGGGCACCGACGTCGTCGTCGAGGGCCGAGCCGAGCGCGTGAGAGGTCGCGAGCGGCTCGCCCTGCTGGCCGCGGCCTGGCGGGACAAGTACGGCGACCAATGGGCCTGGCAGGCCGACGACGAGGGATTCCACGACGATGGCGAGCAGCCGGGCAGCCGCCCATGGGTGTACGTCGTCCCCCCGGCGAAGGTCATCGCCTTCGGCAAGAGGCCGCACAGCCAGACGACGTTCCGGTTCTGAGCATCCGCGCCGGCGGTCGTCCACAGCCGGCCGGAGGCCCTCGGCGCGCACGACCTAGACTCGGGCGACACCGAAGGGAGAGCCGTGGCCGGTCGCATCAAGCCCGACGACATCGCGCTGGTCAAGGAGCGTGCCTCCCTCGAGGACGTCGTCCGCGAGCACGTCACGCTGCGCGCGGCGGGTCCGGGGTCGCTCAAGGGGCTGTGCCCGTTCCACGACGAGAAGACGCCGTCGTTCAACATCAGGCCGGCCGTCGGGGCGTACCACTGCTTCGGCTGCGGCGAGAGCGGCGACCTCATCGAGTTCGTGATGAAGGTCGAGCACCTCTCCTTCGGTGAGGCCGTCGAGCGGCTCGCGGCCAAGGCCGGTGTCGAGCTGCACTACGAGGACGGCCCACGCCCGAAGGAGGAGTCGATCGGGCGGCGCTCGCGCCTGGTCGAGGCTCACCGGGTGGCCGCGGAGTTCTTCGCCACCGCCCTGGTCGACTCCGGTGAGGCCGCCGTCGCTCGCCGCTTCCTGCACGACCGCGGCTTCGACCGTGCGGCGGCCGAGACGTTCGGGGTGGGCTACGCACCCAAGGGGTTCGACCATCTGGCGAATCACCTTCGTGGCAAAGGGTTCTCGGCCGACGAGATTGTCCTCGGCGGTCTGGCCGGACGCGGCCAACGCGGGCTGCTCGACCGTTTCCGCGGCCGGCTCGTCTGGCCGATCCGCGACATCACCGGCGACACCATCGGCTTCGGCGCGCGCCGGCTGTACGACGACGACCGCATCGAGGCGAAGTACCTCAACACCTCCGAGACGCCGATCTACAAGAAGACCCACGTGCTGTACGGCCTCGACCTGGCCAAGCGGTCCATCGCCAAGGAGCGTCGGGCCGTCGTCGTCGAGGGCTACACCGACGTGATGGCCTGTCACCTCGCCGGGGTGGAGCAGGCAGTCGCGACCTGTGGCACCGCGTTCGGCGTCGACCACATCAAGACGCTGCGGCGCATCCTGCGCGACGAGGCGGACCAGGACTCCGCGCGCGTGGTGTTCACCTTCGACGGCGACGCCGCCGGTCAGGCCGCCGCGATGAAGGCGTTCAAGGAGGATCAGCGCTGGGCCTCGCAGTCGTTCGTCGCGGTCGCCCCGGGTGGTCAGGACCCGTGCGACCTGCGCAAGTCCTCCGGGGACGCTGCGGTGCAGCACCTGGTCGACGACGCGGTGCCGATGTTCGAGTTCGCGGTCCGGACGACGATCGCGCGGTTCGACCTCGACCACGCCGAGTCCCGGGTGCGCGCGATGCGCGCGGTGGCGCCGATCATCGCCGAGATCCGGGACAAGGCGCTGCGCCCGATGTACACCCGGGACGTCGCCGGCTGGCTGGGCGTCGACGTCGAGCAGCTCTCGACCGAGGTCGCCCGGGCGGCCCGCGCGCCGCGTACCGAGCCCACCGCTTCGCGCCGTCCCGCGACGGACGGCGAGGCCGTCGACGCGGGCCCGATCCAGCCGATCCTGGAACGGCCTGACCTGCGCGATCCCGTCGTCGCGCTGGAGCGCCAGCTGCTGCAGGCGATCCTGCAGTTCCCGTCCGCGTTCACCGCCGACCAGCTGGCCGCGCTGTCCCCGCAGGGGTTCTCCGCGCCCGCGCACGGCGCGGTCTACGACGGGATCGCCCAGGCCGCGCCCCCGGGGGACCGCACCACTGCGGGCTGGGCCCAGGCCGTCACCGAGGCCGCGGCGTCCGTCGTGACGCCGCTGGTGCGCGAGCTCGCCGTCGCCCCGCTGCCGACCCGCCTCGACCCCAGCACCGGCCGACCTGACGGCCGCTACCTGGCGTCGTTGGTCGTCCGGGTCGAGGAGGTCGGGCTGAACCGGCAGATCTCGGACGCGATGAGCATGCTGCGCCGCCTCGACGGCAACGAGCCCGAGCGGGCGCGCCAGGTGTCGCACACCCTGAACGAGATGCAGGTCCGGCTGGCCCGCCTCCGGGCGAGCATGACCTGACCCGCGGGTACCGTTGCCGCATGCCGGCTGATCGTCCGACCCCGTCCCGCCCGACCTCACGGAGTGGCCGGTGAGGCTTCCCCAGCTCCGACGCTCGAACGCTCTGCCCGAGGACGTGCGCGAGGCGCTCGAGCTCGATCGTGGCGAGCGGGTCGTCGCCTCCGCCACGGACGACAACACCGACGCGACGGTCGTCGCCACCACGACGCACCTGGTCGTCGTCGGGCCCGCCGGGCAGGTGACGACCCGGCGCCCGTGGCACCTGGTGGACGCCGGACAGTGGAACGCCGACACCTGGACGCTCTCGGTGACCTGGGTGGACAAGGCACGTCCGGGTCAGTGGACCTTCCGCGACCAGGACACCCGGCTCCTGCAGGCCTTCCGTGAGCGCGTCGAGGCGACCGTCGTCGTCACCGAGCCGCTCGGACTGACCGGCGCGGGTCGTGCCGGCCGCGTCGTCCTGCGCAAGGACCTGAGCACCCAGCAGCTGCTCGTCCAGCCCGTTCTCGGGCGCGGTACGCGCGCCGACGACCCCGTCGTACGGGCGGCCGTGGAGCGCGCGACGGCGCGGCTGGAGGAGCAGGTCGGCCTCTGATCCGGGCCGTCGCCGGGGGCTTCCGACTCGGTTTCATGGGTGGCCCCACCCTTTGCTATTGTTGCCGTCGCGCCTCAGCGAGACGCACCTTCCCCTGTAGCTCAACTGGCAGAGCATTCGGCTGTTAACCGGAGGGTTGTTGGTTCGAGTCCAACCGGGGGAGCCAGAGAAGAAGCCCCCTGACCAGGCAGACTGCCTGGTCAGGGGGCTTCTTTCATGGTGTCGACGGATTCGCACCAGAACCGCTCAGCTGGAGGATGTCCAGCACCGCGTCGGCCTGGTACAGATGGGCCCGTTTCAGCTTGCCGCCGGAGGGTGTGAGCACCCCCGCCTCGACGAGCGCGTTCACGCAGGTGTGGGCCGCCATCTTGGTCACACCCAGCTCGCGCTGCAGGTACGAGGTGGTGACGACCGGCTGCTGGATCAGGATGTCGACCGCTCGGTGAACCGAGGAGTCTGCGCGAAAGCGGGACACCGCCCCGGTCCAGTCGTCCCACACCCGGTCGACCCGTTCCGCGACGTCGTGCGTGATGGCGACCGAGACGTTCACGAAGTCGAGCATCGTCTCGGTGTAGCGCGAGACCGCAGCGCGGCGGTCCTCGATGCGGTCACCGTCGTGCCGGTACGTCGTGAGCGCATCGACGTAGGCGGACGTGTCCTTCGCGAGCGCCAGCGACAACGGGAGGACCCCGCCGGTGACGACGCCTGCTCGGTGCAGGACGCCGTGGAACAGCGCTCGCCCGACGCGGCCGTTCCCGTCGGTGTAGGGATGGATGGTCTCGAACTGAGCGTGCGCCAGCACCGCTGTCAGCAGGGGGTTGTCGCCCCCGCGATTCACATATGCCAAGAAGTCGTCCATGCAGCTCGGCACGGTCTGGAACGGTGGCGGGACGTACTGCGCGCTGAGTGCCGAGCGGCCGCCGATGAACACCTGTTCGTGGCGGTAGCCGCCGGCGGAGAGGCTCGGCAGCAGAGTGGCGTGGATCTGGTGGATGTCCTCGTGCTG
The DNA here is from genome assembly GCF_029439465.1 of Luteipulveratus flavus. Classification (GTDB taxonomy): domain Bacteria; phylum Actinomycetota; class Actinomycetes; order Actinomycetales; family Dermatophilaceae; genus Luteipulveratus; species Luteipulveratus flavus. The sequence continues at coordinate 179,443 of NZ_JAROAV010000010.1, forward strand.
CCAGATGCCGTCCAACCTAGCGATGGCAGCGCTCATCGCATCGATGTTGCGAGCGACGCTGCGCCCCTGCGGGGTCGCTCTGTCGTGATCCAGGCGGGCCAGCATGATGTTGCGCGGCGTCTCACGCTCACCCTCCACCCAGGACGAAGCGATGCTCTCCGAGCGGATCAGGGCGGCATACAGCAGCGGCAGCGGTCGCGCCCGGAGACGCTCACCCAGCACGGCCACTGCGCTCGAGGAGTCGTAGGCGTACTCGAGTGCGTCGGTGCTCAGCAGCTGCAGGCCGGAGACCAGCGGGTCAGGGTGGTAGCGCAGGTAGCTTCCACCGCGGCGCTCCCGGCTGCTCACGCCCGTGAAGTCCGGGTCGATCCTGACGCGTTCCCAGTGAGCCATCGATGAAGCTCTTCTCGTCAGAATAAAGGCTAATGATCTAGCCTATACCCAGCACGGCGGCGAGGAGCTTCATCTCTCGGTCAGGCCGCCTGAGTGTTCTTCGACAGGTCCGGTCCGGTCGCACTGCCACCGAGGCCACCGCCGGCCATCGCATCCGGCCCCGCGACCGTACGGCCGCGTCGGGCCAGCCGCCGCTCGATCCAGACGGCCAGCTTGGTCAGCGCGTAGTTGATGACGATGTAGATCACCGCGATGACGAGGATGACCGGGACCAGGTTGCTGTAGTTGCTGGAGGCGTTGTTGCCGGCGTACAGCAGCTCGTTGAAGAGCACGTTGTAGCCGAGCGCGGTGTCCTTCAGCACGACCACCAGCTGGCTCACCAGGCTCGGCAGCATCGCGGTGATCGCCTGCGGCAGCAGGATCGTCCGCAGCGCCTGGCTCTCGCTCAGGCCGACGGACAGACCCGCCTCGCGCTGCCCGCTGGGCAGCTGGTCGACGCCGGACCGGATGACCTCGCAGATCACGGAGGCGTTGTAGAGCGTCAGGCCGGTCACGACGGCCGCGAGCGGTCGCTGGGCGTCCGGGAAGACGTTGTACTGCACGTACATGCCGAACGAGAAGATCATCATCAGCAGCACCGGGACGGCGCGGAAGAACTCCACGATGACGCTCGCGACCCAGCGCAGCGGTCGGACGCTCGACATCCGGGCCAGCGCGAGCAGGCCGCCGAGGACGCCCGCGAACACGATGCTGATCGCCGCCGCCTTCAGGGTGCCCTGCAGGCCAGGGAGCAGGTAGGAGTTCCAGATCTCGCTCTGGGTGAAGGGCTTCCACTTGGCCGAGGCGAACTGGCCCTGCTGCTGGAACTTCCAGCCGATGAGGGCGACGATCGCGGCGATCAGCAGCAGCCCGAGACCACCGAGCAGCCGGTGGCGGACCTTCGCCTTCGGACCGGGTGCGTCGAACAGGACGCCCGCACTCATCGCTTCACCGCCAGCTTCTTGGAGAGTCGGCCGGTCAGCAGGCCGATCGGGATGGTCAGCACGACGAAGAAGACGGCCGAGAGGATGAACACGTTGGTCAGCTGGTCGGCGGCGTCCTCGTTCACCTTGCTCATCAGGTAGGCGGTCTCGGCGACACCGATGGTGACGACGACCGTGGTGTTCTTCGCGAGCGCGATCAGGGTGTTGCCGAGCGGCGTGATCGCGCCCCGGAAGGCCTGGGGAAGGATGATCTCGCGCAGGCTCTGGCCGAAGGTGAGCCCGATGGAGCGGGCCGCCTCGGCCTGGCCCAGGGGGATGGTGTTCACACCCGAGCGCAGCGCCTCGCAGACGAAGGCGGCGTGGTAGACCGACAGGCCGATGACCGCGAAGCGGAATGCGTTGACCGACAGCTGCGCGGACAGCTCGATCCCGAGGGTCTGCCACAGGCCGATCAGGGAGAAGAACACGATCAGCGTCAGCGGGGTGTTGCGGAAGACGTTGACGTACGACGTCCCGAGGAAGCGCAGGACCGGCACGGGGGAGAGGCGCATGATCGCGACGACCGTGCCGATCACCAGCGAGAACACCGCGGCGAGCACCGTGAGCTTGATCGTCATCCAGAACGCGCCCCAGACGTCGAACTGGTCGAACAGGGTGGACATGGGCCTCCTCGGGAGGTCAGGTGACGAGCGGGACCCGGGCCGACGTGCGGTGTCGGCCCGGGTCGACGCTCCGTCAGGAGCAGGCGGCCGGCTGCGGCGGGTTCTTGCTGGAGTCGATCTTGTACTCGCTGCCGAGGTTGGTCTCGACGGCCTTCTTCCAGGTGCCGTCCTGAACCATCTTCTTGAGCGCGTCGTTGATCTTCTTGCAGGTGGCGGTGTCGCCCTTCTTGATGCCGATGCCGTAGATCTCATCGCCACCGACACCGGGCACGACCTGCAGCTTGCCCTTGTACGCGGCCTGGTTGGCGTACCCCGACAGGATCGTGTCGTCGGTGGTCATGGCGTCGATACGGCCGGAGGCGAGCACCTCGGCGCACTTGGAGTAGGTGTCGAACTCCTGGAGGTTGACCCCGGGCACCTTCGCCTTGAGCTTGGTCGCCGACGTCGAGCCGGACACCGAGCACAGCTTCTTGCCCTGCAGTCCCTGCAGGTCGGTGATGCCGCTGTCCTTCTTGACCAGCAGCGCCTGCTGCGCGATGAAGTACGGCCCCGCGAAGGAGACCTCCTTCTTGCGCTCGTCGGTGATCGAGTACGACGCGACGACCATCTTGACCTGGCCGGACTTGATCAGCTGCTCGCGCTGCTTGGACGGAGCGGCCTTCCAGGTGATGTCGCCCTCCTTGTAGCCGAGCTCCTTGGCGACGTACTTGGCGACATCGACGTCCAGGCCGGAGTACTTCTCGCCCTGCTTCAGGCCGATACCGGGCTGGTCGAACTTGATGCCGATGGTGACCTTGCCACCACCACCGGAACCGCCACCGCTGTCGTCCCCGCACGCGGCCAGCGTGAGCGCGGCGGCCGCGACGACGGCCACAGCACTCATTCGGCGAATCTGCATGACATTCCTCCTGATCGGTCCTACTAGTGAGTGAGGATCTTGCCGAGGAAGTCCTTGGCGCGATCGGTCTGAGGGTTGGTGAAGAAGTCCTTGGGCGTGCCCTGCTCGAGGACGGCGCCGTCGGACATGAACACGACACGGTCGGCCGCTCGGTTGGCGAAGCCCATCTCGTGGGTGACGACGACCATCGTCATGCCCTCCTTGGCCAGGGAGGTCATGACGTCGAGGACCTCGGTGATCATCTCCGGGTCCAGCGCCGAGGTCGGCTCGTCGAACAGCATCACCTTGGGGTCCATCGCCAGCGACCGGGCGATGGCGACGCGCTGCTGCTGCCCGCCGGAGAGCTGGGCGGGGTACTTGGACGCCTGGTGGTCGACACCGACCCGGGCCAGCAGCTCCATGGCGCGCTTCTCGGCGGCCTCCTTGGACTGCTTGCGGACCTTGATCGGCCCGAGCGTGACGTTCTGCAGGATCGTCTTGTGGGCGAACAGGTTGAAGGACTGGAAGACCATGCCGACGTCGGCGCGCAGCCGGGCGAGGTCGGCGCCCTCCTCGGGCAGCGGCTTGCCGTCGATCTCGATCGAGCCGGACTCGAACGTCTCCAGCCGGTTGATCGTGCGGCACAGCGTCGACTTGCCGGAGCCCGACGGGCCGATGACGATCACGACCTCGCCGCGGTGGACGGTCAGGTCGATGTCCTTCAGCACGTGCAGGTCACCGAAGTGCTTGTTGACGCCCTTCATGACGACGAGGGGCTCGCCGGGCGCTGCCTGCGCCGGGACGCTCGCCGCTTCCGGGACTCCCGCAGTGTCCTCGGGGACCGGGGCTCCCGGAGTGTCCTGCGGGGTCGCACCAGATGGGTCGCTCATGCGCAGACCCTATAGTCCGGGCGTCGCCGCGCGCCCGTCGAATCGCGTGCTGTGACCGGACTGAAGCCTGCTATCGCGCGCGGGAAGGGCTCCTGGGCGGCACGCCGCCGGTTCCTACGGGTAGCCTCGCCCGGTGCGTCCTCGGGCGCTCCCGGGGCGGTAGCTCAGCCGGTCAGAGCAGCGGACTCATAATCCGTCGGTCGTGGGTTCAAGCCCCACCCGCCCTACGTGTTGCACGGTCCGGTCGCCGGAACCGGCTGCAGCCGTCCTGCCGGTGACGGGGGGCTACTGAGCGATCAGGCGTTCGGCGCCGCCCAGCGGCACTCGCCGCCGACGTAGGTCGCGAGCACCTGCGTCTCACGCAGCTCGACGGGCGTGACGGCGTACGGATCGCGGTCGATGCAGATCAGGTCCGCCAGCTGCCCGGGGGAGAGGCGGCCCTTGCGCCCCTCCTGACCGGCGGCGTACGCCGCCCCGGTCGTGAACCCCGCGACGGCCTGGCCGAGCGACACCCGCTGCTCGGGCTGCCAGCCGCCGGCCGGGGTGGCGTCCGGGCGTTGCCGGGTGATGGCGGCGTACAGGCCGTGGAACGGGTTCGGCTCCTCCACGGGTGCGTCCGAGCCGAACGCGACGGAGGCGCCCGCTCGCAGCAGCTGCGACCACGCGTACGACACGATGTCGTGGCCGGCCAGCAGCTCGTCGGCGAGCGCGATGTCGCTGGTGCAGTGGGTGGGCTGCAGCGAGGCGACGACGCCCAGGCGGGCCATCCGGTCGACGTCCGCGGGCCGCAGGTGCTGGGCGTGCTCGACCCGCAGCCGCAGGGGCAGACCGTTCGGCATGCGCGGGAGGTCGCCGTCGGCGAGCACCTTCTCGTAGGTGTCCAGGACCGTCCGTGCCGCGGCGTCGCCGATGGCGTGCGTCGCGACGGCGATGCCGTTCGCGGTCGCCAGCCGCACCGTCGCGTCCAGCGCCTCCGGACCCATCACCGGCATGCCGCGGTTGGACGGGTCGTCGGCGTACGGCACCGTGAGGTACGCCGTCCGGGAGCCGAGCGCGCCGTCGCTGAAGAGCTTGACCGGACCCGTGCCGAACCAGTCGTCGCCGTCGCCCGTGCGTCGGCCCTCGGCGACCGCCCCCTCCAGCGCGTCGACCGGGATGGCCTTGTGCACGCGCAGCCGGAGCCGGCCCCTCTCGCGCAGCCGCAGGTACGCCGCCCGGCAGTCCTCGCCGTCGATGTCGTGCACGCTGGTCAGGCCCACCGACAGCAGAGCGTCCTGAGCGGCGTCCAGCACGTCGTCGAGCGTCGTCGACGTCGGGTCGGCCATGATCGCCCGCAGCGGCATCGCGGCCTGCTCGCGCAGGATGCCCGTGGGTACGCCGTCGGCGTCCCGCACGACCTGGCCTCCGACCGGGTCGGCGGAGTCGCGGGTGATCCCGGCGGCCTCGAGCGCCGCCGTGCTGGCCCACGTCGTGTGCCCGTCGATGCTGGGCAGCGCGACCTTGCGCCCCGGCGCCACGCGGTCCAGGTCGTGCCGGTCCGGCTGGCGTCGAGTGGCCCACTTGTTGCTGTCCCAGCGGCCGCCGAACACCCAGGAGTCCTGCGGCAGGTCGGCGACGTGGACGGCGAGGGTGTCGAGCGCCTCCTCCAGCGACCGTGCGCCGCGCAGGTCGACCGAGACGAGGTCGCGCGCGAGGTTGGCGGTGTGGATGTGCGCGTCGTACAGGCCCGGCATCACCGTGGTCCCCGGAAGGTCCACGACCCGACCGGCCTCGGCCCCCAGCGCTTCGGCGTCGCCGACGGCGAGGATCGACTCACCCTCGAGCAGCAGCCCGGTGACGACCGGGCTGTCCGAGTCGCCGGTCAGGATGTGCGGATGGCGCAGGAGTACTCGCGACACGTCGTCCCTTCCTCGCGGTGGCCCGGTCACGGTACCCGCTGACGAGTGCCGAGCGGGCCCGTGCCGACCTCCCGTCGGCGGGTGGCAGCACGGCGGGCTCGGTCACGGCCGAGAGGCGATATCGTCAGCGCGCACAAGGCGATCCGCGGAGGCGGGTCGTGCCGGGGAGGACGGGCGTGGCAGCGCAGCAGGGAGACGTACTCGGGGGGCGATACACCCTTCGGACCCGTATCGCGGGCGGCGGCATGGGCGAAGTGTGGACGGCGACGGACGCCATCCTGTCGCGCACGGTGGCCGTCAAGGTCGTACGACCGGGGCTGGGGGACGACCCGGCCTTCGCCGCTCGTTTCCGGACCGAGGCCCGCATCGCCGCCGGGCTGACCCACAGTCACATCGCCCAGGTGTACGACTTCGGCGAGGGCGCCGGGACCGCGTACCTGGTGATGGAGTACGTCGCCGGCCGGTCCTTCGCCGACCTCATCGACCGCCCGTCGCCCCTCGCGCCCGGCGAGGCCGTCCGGCTGCTCGGCCAGGCGGCCGAGGCGCTGGCGGCGGCGCACGAGTCCGGGGTCATCCACCGTGACGTCAAGCCGGCCAACATCCTGATCACCCAGCACGGCGCGGTGAAGCTGACCGACTTCGGCATCGCCCGCGCGCTCGGGGAGGCGAAGGTCACCCGGACCGGCGAGGTCATGGGGACCGCCCAGTACCTCGCCCCGGAGGCCGCGCTCGGGCGGCCGGTCACCGCGCAGACCGACGTGTACGCGCTCGCCGTCGTCGCGTACGAGATGCTCGCCGGCCGCCGGCCCTTCGACGCCGACTCCGCCGTCAGCCTCGCGATGAAGCACGTGAACGAGCCGCCGCCACCCCTGCCACCGACGATCCCCTGGGGGTTGCGCGAGGCGGTCATGCGCGGTCTGGCGAAGAACCCCGAGCACCGCCCGCGCGGAGCGGCGGAGCTCGCCCGACAGATGCGTGAGGGGCTCTCGACGAGCGGCCCGCAGCCGCACCCGGCGTCCTGGCCGGCGGCTCCGAGCGCTGTCGGCGGGACCTCGTGGCAGGCGGGGCGGAGTGCTGCTTGGACCACGTCGCCGGCGCCGGCCACCTGGAGCGCACGGCCGGACGGCCGACCGGGGTCCTGGCCTTCCGGTCCGCAGCCACGGCGGGCCGGCGCCGGCTCGACCGTCCGCGGCATCGGGTGGGGCTGGGTCGTCGCCGGGCTGCTGGCCTGCCTGGGGCTCCTGCTGCCGTACGCGAAGCACCCCCGGACCGGTGAGTCGTGGAACGCCTTCGCCCTCGGCGACGCCGAGCGCACCTACGCGACCGCGGCGGACAGCACGGGCGACGGGCTGGGCGGGGTCATCCTCGTCGTCGCCCTGTTCGTCGTGGCGCTGGGCGTGCCCTACGCGTTCGGTCGCCCGCACGTCTCGATGCCGATCATCGCCGGCGTCCTGTGCCTGCTCGCCGGGCTGCTGTGGATCGCGGCGCTCGGCGTCGTCACCGGCACCGACGGCGACCACAGCGAGCTGAGACTCGGTCCAGGGTTCGCGGTCACCGGCATCGCGGGGACCGTCCTGCTCGGGTTCGTCATCGCCGGCATGGTGCGCCGGCGCTGATCTCTTCGATCCCCGCGTGGGGGATGGTGCTCGAGGGATCGGTGAGGCAAGATGTGACGCGGTAGTCGCATGTGACAGCACAGGTCCGCGCCGCGAGGTCGTTGGGGAAGACGTCCCTCGCAGCCGAAGGAGGACCGGATGTCTGTCGCGATGCCGCGTGCCGTCACGCGAGGCGTGGTGTTCGTTCACTCCACGTCCACTGCGTTGTGCCCTCACATCAGCTGGGCGCTGGAGTCCCTGCTCGAGGTGCCCGTCCGTATCGAGTGGACCAAGCAGCCGATCGCGCCCGGCATGGTGCGCGGTGAGCTGTCGTGGGCCGGCGAGCCGGGCACCGGAGCGCGGATCGCGAGCGCGATGCGCGGGTGGGAGCACCTGCGCTACGAGGTGACCGAGGAGCCGAGCTCGGGCTGCGACGGCTCGCGCTGGTCCCACACCCCCGACCTGGGCATCCACCACACCTGGACCTCGGCGAGTGGCGACGCGATCGTCAACGAGGATCGGCTGCGCTCAGCGCTCGCCGTCGCCCAGGGCGACCCCGAGCTGTTCCGGGCCGAGGTGGCCGAGCTGCTCGGCACCGCGTGGGACCAGGAGCTGGAGCCCTTCCGAGTGGCCGGTGAGGGAGCGACGGTCCGCTGGCTGCACCGGGTGTCCTGACCGACGTCAGGCCACCGGCACGACCTGAGGAACGAGGAACGACCGCGACGTGCTGTCGCGGTCGTTCCTCGTTGTCCGGCGTCGGACGCAGCGCGCCTCAGAGCGGGATGTTCCCGTGGTCGCCGCGGCGCTGCGGCGCGTCGGCGATCGCCTGCGCGAGCGCGGTACGGGTCGAGTCCGGCTCGACGACCTGGTCGATCACGCCGATCTCGACGGCCCGCGGGATGCCCCCGGCGAGCCGTGCGTGCTCCTCGGCGAGCTCGTTCTCGACGTGCGTCCGCTCCGCCTCGTCCACCTCGGCCAGCCGGCGTCGGTGCAGGATGCGGACCGCGGCGACATGGCCCATGACCGCCACCTCGGCACTCGGCCAGGCGAACACCTTGGTCGCGCCCAGCGACCGGGAGTTCATCGCGATGTACGCGCCGCCGTAGGTCTTCCGCGTCACCAGCGTGACCCGCGGAACGGTCGCCTCGGCGAACGCGTGCAGCAGCTTGGCGCCGCGCCGGACGACGCCGTCCCACTCCTGGCCGACACCGGGGAGGTAGCCGGGCACGTCCACGAGCACGATCAGCGGGACGCCGAATGCGTCGCACATCCGCACGAAGCGCGCGGCCTTCTCCGCCGACGGGGAGTCCAGGCAGCCGCCGAGGCGCATCGGGTTGTTGGCGATGATCCCGACCGTCCGGCCACCGAAGCGCCCGAGCGTGGTGACGATGTTCGGGGCCCACCGAGGGTGCAGCTCGATCGCGTCGTCCAGGTCGTCCAGGACGTTCTCGACCAGCGGGTGCACGTCGTACGCGCGCTTGGCCGACTCGGGGAACGTCGCGGCGAGGTCGCGGTCCTGCACGGCATCGACCTTCAGCTCGCCCTGGCTGGCGAGCAGGGTCGCCAGCTGACGGCCGCGCCCGTACGCCTCCTCGGTCGTCTCGGTGACGACGTGGACCACGCCGGAGCGGCGGCCGTGCGGCTCCGGGCCGCCCAGGCGCAGGGCGTCGACGTTCTCGCCGGTCACCGAGCGGACGACGTCCGGGCCGGTGACGAAGATGCGGCCGTCCGGGCCGAGCACCACGATGTCGGTGAGCGCCGGACCGTACGCCGCGCCACCGGCGGCCGCGCCGATGACCACGGAGATCTGCGGGATCTTGCCGGACGCGCGGGTCATGATCGCGAAGACCTCGCCCACGGCGTGCAGCGAGACGACGCCCTCGGCGAGCCGGGCGCCTCCGGAGTGCCACAGGCCGATGATCGGCACCCCGTCGGCGAGCGCCTGCTCGTACGCCGCCACGACGACCTTGCAGCCGTCCAGGCCCATCGCGCCGCCCTGGATGGTGGCGTCGGAGGCGAAGACGACGACGGGCGTCCCGCGGACCGTCCCCTTGGCCGCGAGCATGCCGCTGGCGTCGTACTTGGTGATCAGCTCCACGGAGCCGTCGTCGAGGAAGGTCTCCAGGCGCGTGCGCGGGTTGCGCGGGTCGTTCTCCCGGTCGACCTTCGGCCGGGTCGCGGCCGAGGCCTGGGCCGACGCCTCGCTGGGCTGGTTGGAGGCCATCACACGCTCTTCACGACGAGGGCGACGTTGTGGCCGCCGAAGCCGAAGGAGTTGTTCAGCGCAGCGATGTCGCCGTCCGGGAGCTTGCGGTGGTCGGCGGTCACGACGTCCAGCGGGATCTCGGGGTCGACCTGCTGCAGGTTGATGGTCGCCGGGACGAGCCGCTCGTGGACCGTCTGGATGGTGACGACCGTCTCCAGGGCGCCGGCCGCGCCGAGCAGGTGGCCGGTCATGGACTTCGTCGCGGTGACCGGGACGCCGTCCACGGCGTCGCCGAACGCGCGCCGGATGGCGTTCGCCTCGGCGATGTCGCCGACCGGTGTCGACGTCGCGTGGGCGTTGATGTGGACGATGTCCTTCGGGCTCAGTCCGGCCCGCGTGATGGCCTCGCCCATCGCCCGCGCCGCGCCCTCGCCCTCCGGCTCGCCGGCGGTGATGTGGTAGGCGTCCGAGGACATGCCGATGCTCGCGAGCTCGGCGTAGATCTTCGCGCCGCGAGCCGTCGCGTGCTCGTAGGACTCCAGGACGATGATCCCGGCGCCCTCGCCCATGACGAACCCGTCGCGGTCGGCGGCGTACGGACGCGAGGCGGCGGCCGGGTCGTCGTTGCGGGTGGACAGGGCCTGCATGGCGGCGAAGCCGGCCACGGTCAGCGGGTGGATGGCCGCCTCGGTGCCACCCGCGACCATGACGTCGGCCCGGCCCTGGCGGATCATCTCGGCGGCGTAGCCCATGGCCTCGGCGCCGGAGGAGCAGGCGGACACCGTCGTGTGGGCGCCCGCGCGCGCCTTCAGCTCCAGCGAGACGTTGCCGGAGGCGGTGTTCGGCATGAGCATGGGCACCGTCAGCGGGTAGACCCGGCGCGGCCCCTTCTCCTTGAGGACGTCGTACTGGGACAGCAGCGTGTGCACGCCGCCGATCCCGGTGCCGATCGCGACACCCAGCCGCTCGGGCTCGACCTCCGGCTTGCCGGCGTCCGCCCACGCCTCCCGCGAGGCGATCATCGCGAACTGCGCCGAGGGGTCCATCCGTCGCGTCTCGACGCGCGCGAGCACCTCGGCGGGGTCCTGCTTGATGGTCGCGGCGAACGTCACGGGCAGCTCGTAGCGGGACACCCAGTCCGCCTCGATCGGGCGCGCACCGGAGGTGCCGGAGAGCAGCGCGTCCCAGGTCTCGGGCGCGGTACCGCCGACGGGCGTGGTGGCGCCGATGCCGGTGACGACGATGCGCTGGTCAGCGCTCATGGTGGTGGACTCCTACTTCTCGGGTGAGAGTGATCCGGGTGGGCCTGAGCACGGTGGGGTCGCACGTCGTTGGACGACCCCACCGTGACGTCAGGAGGACGGTCAGCCCTGCGCGCCCTTGATGTACGAGACGGCGTCGCCGACGGTCGTGAGGTTCTTCACGTCGTCGTCGGGGATGCGCACGTCGAACTTCTCCTCGGCGTTGACGACGATCGTCATCATCGACAGCGAGTCGATGTCGAGGTCCTCGGTGAAGGACTTCTCCGGCTGCACCTCGGAAGGCTCCAGCCCGGTCTCCTCGTTGATGATCTCGGCGAGGCCGGCCAGGATCTCCTGCTCGGTCTGTGCCATCGGTGACTCCTCTTTCGTTGGGTCGGGGCCTGCCGCGGCACGACGCCGTGGTGGCCTGGGGCGTGGGCTGACCCGGTTTACCCGCCGGGCCGGCGGGAGATCTCAGGGCAGGACGACGACCTGCGCGGCGTACGCGAGTCCGGCGCCGAAGCCGACCTGCAGGGCCAGGCCACCGCGTGGCACCTCTCCCTCGCGGATCATCCGCTCGGTGGCCAGCGGGATGGAGGCAGCGGAGGTGTTGCCGGTCTCGGCGATGTCGCGGGCGACCGGGATGTCCTCGGGCAGCTTCAGCTGCTTGAGCATCGCGTCGATGATGCGCATATTCGCCTGGTGGGGGATGAAGGCGTCCAGGTCGGCCGCGGTGATGCCGGCCTTGTCGATGGCCTGCTGGCACACCGGCGCCATGCTCCACACCGCCCAGCGGAAGACCGACTGCCCCGCCATCTGCAGGGTGGCGGCGTCCATGCCCACGTCGTCGGTGCTCTCGCCCTCGCGGATCTGCGTCCAGGACCGGCGCTGGCGGATGGTGTCCCACTTCTCGCCGTCCGAGCCCCACACCGTCGGGCCGATACCCGGGGTGTCGGAGGGCCCGACGACCGCGGCACCCGCGCCGTCGGCCAGGATGAACGAGGTCCCCCGGTCGTGCTTGTCGGTGATCTCCGAGAGCTTCTCGACGCCCACGACGAGGACGTACTCGGCGCTCCCGCCACGGACCATGTCGCTCGCCAGGGAGATCGCGTGGCAGTAGCCGGCGCAGGCGGCCGAGATGTCGAACGCCGGTACGCCGCCGGCACCCAGACGCGTCGCGAGCAACGGACCGGCCGCCGGCGTCTGGTACGGGTGGGTCACGGTGGCGACGACCACGGCGCCGAGCTGCTGCGGCGCGATGCCCGCCATCTCCAGCGCGGGACGGGAGGCGGCCTCGGCCATGTCGATGACCGTCTCGTCCTCCCGCGCCCAGCGCCGGGTGACGATGCCGGAGCGCTCACGGATCCACTCGTCCGAGGAGTCGATCCACGTGCACACCTCCTCGTTGGTGATGAGCCGCTCGGGTCGGTAGCCACCGACGCCGTAGATGCGGGAGTGGCGAGCGCCGTCGCCCGAGCTGAGCGTCCCGGTTGCCTTGGGCTGCACCGTCATTCGTCAGACTCCCTGGGGGTGGAGGCGGAGGAGGGGCTGGCCGGGCGAGACCGGGTCGCCGTCCTCGACGAGCCACTCGATCACGCGGCCGCCGTGGTTGGCGGTGACCTCGAAGCGGTCCCGCAGCGTGGACACCTGGGCGACGACGCTGCCCGGCTCGACGACCGCGCCCTCGCCGGAGTGGTCGAACGACACGATGCCCTTGGCCGGCGAGATGACCAGCCGCCAGGTCGGGTCCATCGCCGTACGGGGTGCGCCGTGCTCGCGGACCATCCGGTGGGCCGCCTCGAGATCGTCAGGGGTCTTGAGCGCGAGCGTCTCGACACCGGGCAGGCCGCGCTTGGCCAGGCCGGTCAGGGTGCCGGCCGGCGGGATCTCGATCAGGCCCGTCACGCCCATCGAGGCGAGGGTCTCCATGCACAGGTCCCAGCGGACCGGGTTGCTCACCTGCGCGACGAGCCGGCGCAGCACCTCACGGCTGTCGTGGACCACCTGGCCGTCCGCGTTGCTCACCAGCGGGACCCGCGGGTCGTGCGTGCTGATGGCGCGGGCGTAGCCGGCGAGGGTCTGGACGGCCGGTGCCATGTGCTCGGTGTGGAACGCGCCGGCGACCTGCAGCGGGATCACGCGGGCCTTGGCCGGGGGATCGGAGCTCAGCGCGGCCAGCTGCTCCATCGTGCCGGCGGCCACGGTCTGGCCGGCGCCGTTGATGTTGGCCGGCGTCAGCCCGTGCCGCTCCAGCACCGCGCCGACCTCGTCGGGATCGCCCCCGAGCACCGCGCTCATGCCCGTCGGCCGGACGGCACTGGCCTGTGCCATGGCCCGCCCCCGCTCCTTGACCAGGACCATCGCCTGCTCGGCGCTCATCACGCCTGCGGCGGCGGCAGCGGTGATCTCACCGACGGAGTGGCCGGCGCCCGCGCCGACCCGGCGGAACCCGTCCGCCGGGTGCTCGAACAGGGCCAGCAGCGACAGCAGGCCGGAGGCCACGATCAGCGGCTGGGCGACGGCGGTGTCCTTGATGGTGTCCGCGTCCGAGGTGGTGCCGTGCGTGACCAGGTCGAGCCCGGCGACGGCCGACAGCCAGCTGAGCCGGTCGCGGAAGCCGGGCAGCTCGAGCCATGGGTTGAGGAAGCCGGGGGACTGGGAGCCCTGTCCAGGGCAGACGATCACGAGCACGAGACCCACTCTTCATCGCCCGGGGTTCCGATGCCGTGAACGAGTCCGACGACGCTGCGGCGCTGGATGTGGAGGTTTCCTACAAACGATCCGGGTCGGCTCCACCCCTAGGCTTCGCGGTCGGTGGGCTCCGAGAGCCGTCGCCACCGGCGAGGCTCCTGCAGCAGGGCCAGCGTGAGCGCGATCCGGACCGTGAAGGCTTCGTGGGGAGTCGTGAGGTCGTACCCCGTTAGTGCGAGAATCCGCCGCAGCCGGTACCGGACGGTGTTCGGATGGACGAACAGGAGTCGCGCGGTCGCCTCCAGGCCACCGGCGTCCAGGTACGTCGTCGCGGTCTCCAGCAGCGAGGCGCCCGAGGTCGTGAGCGGGCGGTGCACGCGCTCGACCAGCGCGTTCTGTGCGCGGGTGTCGCCGTTCACGGCCCGTTCGGCGAGGAGCTCGTCGGCCAGGCAGGGTCGCGGCGCCTCGGGCCAGGCGCGGGCTGCGGCGAGCCCGGACAGGGCCGCGCGGGCGGACCGGCCGGCGGCGTACACGTGCGGTACGACCGGCCCGACGACGATCGGCCCCGGACCCCACCGCGCCTGCATCTGGGACACCGTGCCGAGCGGGTCCTCCACGTGCCCGAGGACGGCGACCAGCCGGTGACCCTGGACCGCGGCCAGGCCCTCCACACCGCGCCGAGTGGCCTCTGCGCGTAGGGCATCCACGACTCCGGACTCGGCTCCGGAGGGCGCCTCGCCGGCCACCGCGACGATCCTCCCCACCGACCCCCAGCCCAGCGCGGCGACCCGGGACTGCATCGCGTCGTCCGCCTCGCCGCGCAGGATCGCGTCGACCACGAGGGACTCCAGCCGCGCGTCCCACGCGCCGCGTGCCTCCGCGGCGCCGGCGTACACCTGGGCCGCCGCGAAGGCGATCTCGCGTGAGTAGTGCATGACCGCCGCGCGCAGCTCGGCCTCCTCGCCCGGTGCGGCGATCTCGTCGACGTGGGACTCGACGACGTCGATCACGGTCCGGACGAGGTCCAGCGTCTGTCGCAGGCTGATCGACCGGGTGAGCTCACGTGGTGCTGACCCGAACACGTCGATGGTCGCGGCGGGGGTCGTGGTGGGGTCGCGGAACCAGGAGATGAACTGCCCGATACCCGCCTGGGCGACCAGCCCGATCCAGCTGCGGTCCTCCGCGGAGAGCGCGCGGTACCAGTCGTGGCCGGCCTCCATCCGCTGGGCCGCTGCGGTCGAGAGCGCGCCGGCCTGGCGCTCCAGCCGTCGGAGCGTCGCGGCGGACGCCTGCACCGGGACACTGCTCATGGGCACCCAGCGTAGAGCCGCGTTTGTAGGACAGGCACAGGAGCAGGCTGCCTCGGCGCCACCATCTCGTCATCTCGCCGACGAGTTCCGGCCGCCTGGCCTCTATCCGCGGACACCCGGAGCGCAGCAGAGTACGAGCATGGATCGTCGAACCTTCACCGGACTTGCCGCTGCTACCGTCGCGGGGGTGGTCGTCGCACCCGACGCCGCCCAGGCCGTCACTGCACCGCACGGAGCCGTCCCCGCGCGCCGTCCCCGCCAGGGCACCCCCCTGGTCGTCGGCCACCGCGGCGCCTCGGGCTACCGCCCCGAGCACACCCTCGCGTCGTACACCCTGGCCGCCCACCTGGGCGCGGACTTCATCGAGCCCGACCTGTGCATCACCAAGGACGGGGTCCTGGTGTGCCGGCACGAGCCGGAGATCAGCGGGACGACCGACGTCGCCCAGCACCCGGAGTTCGCCTCCCGCCGCACGACCAAGTCGCTGGACGGTGTCGCGACCACGGGCTGGTTCACCGAGGACTTCACCCTCGCCGAGCTGAAGACGCTGCGCGCGGTCGAGCGTCTGCCCGCGCTGCGCCAGCACAACACCACCTACAACGGGCTGTGGGAGGTGCCGACCTTCGTGGAGGTCCTCGAGCTGCGCAAGCGGCTGAGCCGCGAGCTCCACCGCGAGATCGGCGTCTACCCCGAGACCAAGCACCCCACCTACTTCCGCGCGATGGGTCTGCCGCTGGAGGAGCGCCTCGTCCCGCTCGTGCGCAAGTACGGCCTGGACCGTGCGAACGCGCCGATCTTCATCCAGTCCTTCGAGCTGAAGAACCTGCAGGACCTGCGGCACCGGTTCGGCGTCAAGGCGCCCCTGGTCTTCCTCACCTCGGCGACCGGCGGCCCGTTCAACGACGGCCGCACCTACGCCGAGCTGCTCACCCGCGCGGGCATGGCGACGTACGCCAAGGACATCACCGGGCTCGGGCCGGACCAGGCGCAGATCATCACCCGCAACCCGGACGGCAGTACCGGCGCGACCACGACCCTCGTGGCGGACGCCCACGCCAACGGCCTGTCGGTGTGCCCGTACACCGTGCGGGCGGAGAACAACTTCCTGCCGACCGACTACCGGATCGGCACCCGGCCGGACGACTTCGGTCGCGTGCTGGACTACCTCAAGAGGCTGTACGCGACCGGCATCGACGGGCTGTTCAGCGACATGCCCGACCTCGCCGTGCTGGCGCGCGAGCTGCGCTGACGCGTTCGACCGAACGCCAGGAGGGGGCCGCGCGCGCGGCCCCCTCCTGGCGTCGGTCCGGTCAGGACGCCGTGAAGATCGTCCCGGCGCCGGTGTAGGTGCGCTCACCCTCGTAGGGCTCGAACCCGCTCACGACGGGTGGACGGCCTCGTCCCGCAGCCGGCCGAGCAGTGCGTCGACCTGGGCACGGTCGTACCCACGCCTCCACCGGCCCGCGGGCGCGAGCCCGGCCGGATCGAGCAGCTGCTGGTAGGGCTGTGACGCGCGCATGGCCGTCACGACGGCGTCGAGCCGGTCGTCGACCGAGACCTCGTCGTACCCGTCCCCGCGCCGGCCCATCCGGAGCTCGACCTTGATCAGGTCCTCGGGCGACAGGCTCATGACTCGCCGCCCGCGTTGCCGGACGTGCCGGCAGTCACGTCGAGCAGCTTGTACTTCTCGGCCGCCTGGCGGGCCGCGTCGGCCGGCATCTCGCCCCGGTCCGCCAGGAGCTGCAGCGCACGCACCGCCATCGACGGGCCGTCGATGTGGAACGCGCGCCGCGCGGCCGCCCGGGTGTCGGAGAAGCCGAACCCGTCGGCGCCGAGCGAGGCGAACTCCTGCGGCACCCACTGCGCGATCTGGTCCTGGACCGCACGCATCGAGTCGGACGTGGCGACGACCGGGCCCGGCGCGTCCTGCAAGCGGGCTGTGACGTACGGGGTGCGGCGCTCCTCCTGCGGGAAGAGGAAGTTGTGCTCGTCGCAGGCCATCGCCTCGCGGCGCAGCTCGTTCCAGGACGTCACCGACCACACGTCGGCGACGACCCCGAAGTCGTCCTTCAGCAGGGCCTGCGCCTCCAGGGCCCACGGCACGCCCACGCCGGACGCGAGCAGCTGCACCCGACGGGCGTCCTGACCGACGCCGTCGAAGCTGCCCTCGCTGACGCGGTGCATGCCGCGCAGGATGCCCTCGACGTCGAGGTCCTCCGGCTCGGCGGGCTGCACCATCGGCTCGTTGTAGACGGTCACGTAGTAGATGACGTCCTCGGGGTCGTCCCCGAACATCCGCTGCAGCCCGTCCTGCATGATGTGCGCGATCTCGTACGCATAGGCCGGGTCGTACGAGACGACAGCGGGATTCGTCGACGCGAGCAGGTGCCCGTGGCCGTCGGCGTGCTGCAGGCCCTCACCGGTCAGCGTGGTGCGACCGGCAGTCGCACCGATCAGGAACCCGCGGGTCATCTGGTCGGCGGCCGCCCAGATGAAGTCGCCCGTGCGCTGGAACCCGAACATCGAGTAGAAGACGTAGACCGGGACCATCGGCACGCCGTGCGTGGCGTAGGAGGTGCCGGCGGCGGTGAACGCTGCCATCGAGCCGGCCTCGTTGATGCCCAGGTGCAGGATCTGACCCTGCTCGGACTCCTTGTACGCCAGCATCAGCTCGGCGTCGACCGAGGTGTAGTGCTGCCCGTGCGGGTTGTAGATCTTCGAGGTCGGGAAGAAGGAGTCCATCCCGAACGTGCGCGCCTCGTCCGGGATGATCGGCACGACGTGCTTGCCGAACTCCTTGTCGCGCATGAGCTCCTTGAGCACCCGGACGAAGGCCATCGTCGAGGCGACCTCCTGCTTGCCGGAGCCCTTCTTCGCCACGGCGTACGCCGCGTCACCGGGCAGCTTCAGCGACGGCGACGCCGTCCGGCGGCTGGGGAGCCCGCCACCGAGGCTGCGACGTCGCTCCCGGAGGTACTGGATCGCCGGGTCGTCGTTGCCCGGGTGGTAGTACGGCGGCAGGTAGGGGTTGTCCTCGAGCTGGGCGTCCGTGATCGGGATGTTCATCGAGTCGCGGAAGTTCTTCAGGTCATCCAGCGCCATCTTCTTCATCTGATGGGTGGCGTTCCGGCCGGCGAAGTGGGTGCCGAGGCTGTAGCCCTTGATCGTCTTGGCCAGGATCACCGTCGGCTGGCCGTGGCTCTGCATCGCGGCGGCGTACGCGGCGTACACCTTGTGGTAGTCGTGACCGCCGCGCTTGAGCTTCCACCAGATGTCCTCGTCCGACCAGTCCTTGACCATCGCCGCCGCGCGCGGGTCCCGGCCGAAGAAGTGGTCCCGCACGTACGCACCGTCGTTGGCGCGGAACGTCTGGTAGTCGCCGTCCGGCGTGTCGTTCATCAGGTGCACCAGGGCGCCGTCGCGGTCCTGGGCGAGCAGCGGGTCCCAGCCGCGGCCCCACACGACCTTGATGACGTTCCAGCCGGCGCCGCGGAAGAAGCTCTCCAGCTCCTGGATGATCTTGCCGTTGCCGCGGACCGGGCCGTCGAGCCGCTGCAGGTTGCAGTTGACGACGAAGGTGAGGTTGTCCAGCTCCTCGTTGGCGGCCAGCTGCAGTAGGCCGCGCGACTCCGGCTCGTCCATCTCGCCGTCGCCGAGGAAGGCCCACACGTGCTGCTGGCTGGTGTCCTTCATCCCGCGGTGGTGCAGGTAGCGGTTGAGCTGGGCCTGGTAGATCGCGTTCATCGGGCCGATGCCCATGGACACGGTCGGGAACTCCCAGAAGTCGGGCATGTTGCGCGGGTGAGGGTAGGAGGGCAGGCCGGCGACCTTGCCGTCGACGATGTGGGAGCGCTCCTGGCGGAACCCGTCCAGCTGGTCGGCGCTGAGGCGACCCTCGAGGTAGGCGCGGGAGTAGATGCCGGGGGAGGCGTGGCCCTGGATGAAGATCTGGTCGCCGCCACCGGGGTGGTCCTTGCCGCGGAAGAAGTGGTTGAAGCCGACCTCGTACAGCGTCGCCGCCGAGGCGTAGGTCGAGATGTGACCGCCGACGCCGATCTCGGGACGCTGCGCGCGGTGCACCATCATCGCGGCGTTCCACCGGATCCAGCCGCGGTAACGGTGCTCGATCTCCTCGTCACCGGGGAACCACGGCTCGGCCTCCGGCGCGATCGTGTTGATGTAGTCGGTAGCGGTCAGGGAGGGGACGCCGATCTGCTGCTGCCGGGCTCGCTCCAGCAGCTTCAGCATGATGTACCGGGCCCGAGCGCGGCCGCCCTCGTCGATGGCGCCGTCCAGGGAGTCGACCCACTCCTGGGTCTCCTCGGGGTCGATGTCCGGGAGCTGGCTCGGAATTCCGTTCAGGATCGGTCCTGCGTCCTTGCGTGACACGGTCACTGTCCTCTCTACATCTCTGGCTCTGCGTTCAGTCTGCTCCCCGGCGGCGCCGCCTGCGAAGTCGGGAGGGTTACCCGCGAGTACGGCCGCTGGGCGGGACGGCCGGCCCCCACCCTGCGGGGTGTCGGGCGCCGCGATGGTTGCAATGCGCGACGCTTCCTAGTGGACTACGCACCAATCACAGTGCGATGAAAGGTAGGTACGGCTGGTGAACCAGACCGCAGGGACGACGTCGGCGGCCAAGCTGGGCTTCCAGGACGGCCAGGTCGTCCAGGAGATCGGGTGGGACGATGACGCCGACGAGGCGCTCCGCGAGCAGATCGAGGAGATCGTCGGCTCGCAGCTGGAGGACGACGAGTACGACGGCGTGGTCGACGCGGTCCTCCTGTGGTTCCGCGACGGCGACGGCGATCTCATCGACGAGTGCGTCGACGCCCTGACCAACCTGGGCGACAAGGGCTTCGTGGTCCTGCTCGTGCCCAGGGCCGGCAGCGACGAGCACGTCGACGCGAGCGACATCCAGGAGGCGGCTCAGACCGCCGGGCTCAAGGCCAGCTCCTCGACCAAGGCCGGCGACGACTGGATCGCCACCAAGCTCGTCCAGGGCGGCACCGCCAAGCAGCGATGACCGGCGGCGCCGTCCCCGCGGTGGGTGCCGAGGCTCCGGAGTTCACCCTCCCGGACCAGTACGGGCAGCCGACCGCGCTGGCGGACCTGCGCGACGGGCGTGCCGCGCTGCTGGTCTTCTACCCGTTCGCGTTCTCGCGCATCTGCACCAGCGAGCTCACCGCCGTCCAGCGCGAGCTCGACCGTTTCCAGGGCGACCGGGTC
Organism: Luteipulveratus flavus; assembly: GCF_029439465.1. Lineage (GTDB taxonomy): Bacteria > Actinomycetota > Actinomycetes > Actinomycetales > Dermatophilaceae > Luteipulveratus > Luteipulveratus flavus. Next base: position 199,415 of record NZ_JAROAV010000010.1, read on the forward strand.
CGGACCGTGGGCGTGTCGTGCGACGCCGTCTACTCCCTCAAGGCCTGGGCCCAGGAGCAGGGCTACGACTTCCCGCTGCTGTCCGACTTCTGGCCGCACGGTGAGGTGGGGCGGGCGTACGGCGTGCTGGACGAGGCCACCGGGATGGCGGTGCGGGGCACCTTCCTGATCGACGCGCACGGCACGGTGCGCTGGAGCCTGGTCAACCCGCCGGGGGAGGAGCGCGACATCGCCGTGCTCCTGGAGGCCGTGGACGCGCTCACGACCTAGTCCGTCTACGCTGTACGCGCTCGCCGACGCACGCTGTGGCGGGCGATGCACCGCACGGGCCTGTAGCTCAGCTGGTAGAGCACCGCGTTTACACCGCGGGTGTCGTCGGTTCGAACCCGGCCGGGCCCACTCGTACCACCGATCTGCCGGGCGCCCCCGCGCACCGGCCCGGGGGAGGACCGCATGGCAGAGTCGCAGCCGCCGTCGCTGGCCGAGGTGCTGGCCGTCCTGGACGGTCTGTACCCGCCGGACACCGCCCAGTCCTGGGACCGCGTCGGGCTGGTGTCGGGGGATCCCGACCAGGTCGTCCACCGCATCCACCTGGCCGTCGACCCGACGCTGGCGGTCATCGAGGAGGCGCGCGAGGCGGGCGCGAACCTGCTGATCACCCACCATCCGCTGCTCCTGCGTGGCATCCACTCCGTCGCGACGACGACGGCCAAGGGGGCGGCCGTGACCGCGCTGGTGGTGGCCGACCTCGCCCTGTACGTCGCGCACACCAACGCCGACGTGGCCCGTCCGGGCGTGAACGACGCGCTGGCGGAGGCGGCCGGCCTGGAGACCGCCGAGCCGCTGGTGGTCCGGGACGGGGTCGGCCTGGGCCTCGTGGGGGAGCTGCCGACGCCGATGACTCTCACCGCGTTCGCGGCGATGCTGGCCGAGGCGCTGCCCGCCTCGCCCGTCGGCATCCGGGTCAGTGGGGACCCCGAGGGCGAGGTCCGCCGGGTCGCGGTGCTGGGCGGCGCCGGGGACGATGCGTTCGCGCAGGTGCGCGCCAGCGGCGCCGACGTGTACGTCACGGCCGACCTGCGCCACCACCCGGCGCTCGAGGCGCGTGAGGAGGCCCGCGGAGGGACGCCGTACCTCATCGACGCAGGCCACTGGGCGACCGAGTCGCTGTGGCTGCGGACGGCGGCCGACCGGATCCGTGACGGGCTCGCCGACCGGGCGGATAGCGTTGACCTCCACGTGTCCGCGCTGCGTACCGATCCCTGGGACTTCCTGGTCCCCACCGGCGCGACGACACACCGAGGAAGTGGAGGCCCCCGCTGAAAGCCGACCTGAGCCGCCAGTGGCGGTTGCTGGACCTGCAGAAGCTCGACACCCGCCTGGCGCAGCTGGACCACCGGTCCCGCACGCTGCCGGTGCTCCAGGAGCTGAGCGCCGCCCAGGCGCAGTCGACCCGTGCCGACGAGGACCTCGTGCTCGCCCGGACGGCGGTCGCCGATGTCGAGCGTGAGATCACCAAGGCCGACCAGGACGTGCAGCTGGTCCGGGACCGCGCCGCGCGCAACACCGCCCGGCTGGAGGCCGGTCAGGGCAGCGCCAAGGAGCTGCAGGCGATGCAGCACGAGCTGGACACCCTGGCCCGGCGTCAGTCCGAGCTGGAGGACGTCGAGCTGGAGGTGATGGAGCGCGCCGAGACGCTGCGCGCCGAGCTCACCGAGCTGGAGCGCCGTCGGACCGATCTGGACGAGAAGCTGTCCGGGCTGGAGGACGAGCACGCCCGTGCCGCCGGCGAGATCGACACCGAGCGCAGCGCGGTAGTGGCCGAGCGGGCGCAGATCGCGCCCGGCCTCGGCGAGGACCTGCTCGCCCTGTACGAGAAGGTGCGCGAGCAGCACGGCGGTCTGGGCGCAGCGCCGCTGATCCAGCGCCGCTGCGGGGGCTGCCAGCTGGAGCTCACCTCCAGCGACCTGTCCCGTATCCGTACGGCGCCGGAGGACGAGGTGCTGCGCTGCGAGGAGTGCCGCCGCATCCTGGTCCGGACGGCCGAGTCCGGCCTGTGACCGACGCCCCCGGCGAAGCGCGCGAGCTCGTCGTCGAGGCCGACGGCGGCTCGCGCGGCAACCCGGGGGTGGCGGGGTACGGCGCGCTGGTGCGAGACAGCCGTACGGGCCGCGTGCTCGCCGAGCGCGCGGCACCGCTCGGGCGGGCGAGCAACAACGTCGCCGAGTACTCCGGTCTGATCGCCGGACTCGCGGCGGCCGAGGCCATCGACCCGGTGGCTGTTGTCGAGGTGCGGATGGACTCCAAGCTCGTCATCGAGCAGATGGCCGGGCGCTGGAAGATCAAGCACGCCGACATGCAGCGGCTCGCGGCCGAGGCGAACGAGGCCGTCCGGCGGCGACGGGCAGCCGGTGGCTCGGTCACCTGGACCTGGATCCCGCGCGAGTCCAACAAGGCCGCCGACCGGCTCTCGAACGACGGCATGGACGGGCGGACGGTCGAGCGCGACCTCTGGCGCTCCGAGACCGCCGCGGGCGAGGACGTCGCCGCGGTCGAGGAGCAGGTGCTGTCCACCGAGCCGACGCCCGGCACGCCTCCCGACGTCAGCGCGCCCACGCTGGTGCTCCTGGTCCGCCACGGCGTCACCGACTTCACCGTGCAAGGGCGCCTGGACGGGCGGGGCGGAGCCGACCCCTCGCTCAACGCCGCCGGTCGCGACCAGGCCGACCGGGCCGGCCAGGCGCTCGCCGACCGCCTGCACGCGGTCAGCGCGCCCGTGACGGTGGTGACGTCCTCGCTGGCCCGGGCGCAGGAGACGGGCGCGGCGGTGGCCGCGGCACTCGGGGTGCGTCCCGTCGAGGACGCCGACTGGGACGAGCAGGCGTTCGGCGACTGGGACGGCGAGCGGTTCGCCGACCTGGCCCGCGCGCACGGCGAGGACCTGCGACGGCTCCGGGTGGACGAGTCGTTCGCGGTCGCCGGCGGGGAGTCGCACCGCGGGATGGCGCAGCGGGTCGAGCAGGCGATGCAGCGCGTGGTGGGCGAGGTCGGCCCGGGTGGCACCGCTGTCGTGGTGACCCACCGGATGCCGATCATGGCGGTCCTGGCGTCGGTCCTCGGACTCACCCGCGAACGCGCGTGGGCGCTCGCAGCCGCGCCGGCCTCGGTCACCGGCGTCGAGCTGTGGCGTGACGGCACCGTGCAGATCGCGTTCGTCAACGACACCCATCACCTGGACGGCTGACCCCGTCCGAGGGTCGGGATCGCGGTCCCGACCCTCGGGACGCTGTGCGACGCTGACGCGCATGACGTACGCGGGTGACATCACTCCCGAGGACGCGTTCGAGGCGCTGCGGGCCGACCCGTCGGCGCGCCTCGTGGACGTCCGTACCGAGGCCGAGTGGGCCTATGTCGGCGTGCCCGACCTGGCCGGCATCGACCAGCGGCTCATCCGGGTGGAGTGGCAGCGCTTCCCCGACGGCACGCGCAACCACGACTTCGTCGACCAGGTCCGCGCCGCCGGTGCGGGCGTGGGTCCGACGTACCTGCTGTGCCGCTCGGGCGTGCGCTCCGCCGCGGCCGCCGAGGCGATGACGGCGGCCGGCCTCGGGCCGGCGTACAACGTGCTCGACGGGTTCGAGGGTGGGCTGGACGAGTCCGGTCACCGCAGCGTGGCCGGCTGGAAGGTCGCCGGCCTGCCCTGGAGGCAGGGATGAGCGGCCCCGACGGCTGGGCGCCGGACACGCTCGCGGTCCGCGGTGGCCTGGCCCGCAGCGGGTTCGAGGAGACGTCCGAGGCGCTCTACCTCACCTCCGGCTTCGTCTACGAGACCGCCGAGGACGCCGAGGCGGCGTTCGCCGAGGAGGTCGACCGCTTCGTCTACAGCCGGTACGGCAACCCCACCGTGGCCGTCCTGGAGGAGCGCCTGCGGCTGCTGGAGGGCGCCGAGGCCTGCTCCGCGACGGCGTCCGGGATGTCGGCGGTGTTCACCGCTCTCGCGGCGCTGCTCGCCAACGGCGACCGGGTGGTCGCCTCGCGCGGCCTGTTCGGGTCCTGCTTCGTGATCCTGGACGAGATCCTGCCCCGCTGGGGCGTGGAGACCGTCTTCGTCGACGGCGCCGACCTGGAGCAGTGGCGTACGGCGCTGTCCGAGCCGACGACCGCGGTGTTCTTCGAGACACCCAGCAACCCGATGCAGGAGCTCGTCGACATGCGGCAGGTGAGCGACCTGGCCCACGCCGCGGGCGCTCAGGTCGTCGTGGACAACGTCTTCGGTACGCCGGTCTTCTCGCGGCCGCTGGAGCACGGCGCCGACATCGTCGTCTACAGCGCCACCAAGCACATCGACGGGCAGGGCCGGGTGCTCGGCGGCGCGATCCTGGGTCCGCAGGACTACATCGACGGCCCGGTGAAGAACCTCATCAGGCACACCGGCCCCTCGATGTCGCCGTTCAACGCCTGGGTCCTGGTCAAGGGACTGGAGACGATGCGGCTGCGGGTGCAGGAGCAGGCCAGGTCGGCGCTCGCGCTCGCGCGGGCGCTCGACGAGCACCCGGCGGTCCGGTCGGTGTGGTACCCGTTCCTGGAGTCGCACCCCCAGCACGACCTCGCGGTCCGGCAGATGAGCGGTGGCGGCACCGTGGTGACCTTCGAGCTGGCCGGTGAGACGGCCGGGCTGAAGGACGCCGCCTTCCGGGTCATGAACGCCCTCGAGGTCATCGACATCTCCAACAACCTCGGTGACTCCAAGTCGCTGATCACCCACCCGGCCACCACGACCCACCGCCGGATGGGCGAGGAGGCACGCCTGGCGGTCGGGATCACCGACGGCGTCCTGCGGATCTCCGTCGGGCTGGAGGACGTCGACGACCTGGTCCGCGACGTGTCGACCGCGCTGGGTCGGGCCTGAGGCGAGGCCGCTGCCGACGGCGCCTCAGCCCCCCGAGGCCGACCGAGACTCGTCGGTCGCGTCCGGTGGCGCCGCCGGCCCCACCGGATCGGTGAACGAGACCGGCTTCCCGGCGGCGCGGGCGTACGCGACCTCCCGGCGCGTGGACTCGCCGACGTACCCGCCGGGGTTGACGACCAGAACCCGGTCGGCGAGGTCGATCTTGCGCAGGTGGAGGGCGTCCAGCGTCGCCTTCTGGTCGCTGGTGACCGGCTCGTCCGCCTCGCCCGGCGCGACGACGATGACGCCGGCGAAGGTCAGATCACGGTTGGCCGCGCGCATCTCGTCCGCGAACCGGGTGGAGCCGCAGATGCAGACGATCTCGGGTCGGTCGGGCACGACTCGCTCCTTCTCGAGCGGCACGGACTAGAGGGTCAGCGCGGTGGTGGCCGCCGCGACGACGACGATCGCACACAGCGCGCTGCGCAGGGCGAACGCCGCGAGCGGGATCTCCAGCCCGGCGCGCCGGCACCGCTCGCGCCACAGCAGGGTCGCGAGCGAGCCCCAGCCCGTGACGATCGGCCCGAGGTTGGTCCCGATCAGCAGCGCCACGAGGCGGTGCGGGTCGTCGATGGTGAGGCGTTCGAGCGCCAGGTAGGCCGGCAGGTTGTTCACGACGTTCGAGGTCACCGCACCCGCGGCGCTCACCTGCCACAGGTCGGCCGCGTCCGTGCCGGTGCCGGTGAGGCCGGCCAGGTGCCGGTGCATCCCGTGCTGCCCGGCGATCTCCACGACGACCAGCAGCACCGTGACCGCTCCCACCATCAGCCAGGGCACGGTCACCTCCCGCAGCATCTCGCGGCGGCGTACGGCGAGGGTGGCGAGCAGGACGGCCGCCCCGACGGCCGCAGGGATCGCCGGCATCACGCCGCTGACGAAGGCCGGCCCGAGCGCGACGCAGACGGTGGCCGCGACGATCAGCAGCGTACGGTCGTGCGGGTCGGCCGGCGGCTCGATCGCGTACGTGCCGCGCAGGTCGTGCCGGTGCAGGACGGCGATCACCGCGGCGGTCGCGACCACCGCGGCGAGCGCCGGTCGCCAGGTCAGGGCGATGTAGTCGTGCAGCGTGAGCCCGAGGCCGGAGAACCGGTGCAGCGCCAGGAGGTTGGTGAGGTTGGAGACGGGCAGCAGCAGGGAGGCAGTGTTGGCGAGCCACACCGTCGTGACGGCGAACGGCATCGGGCGGACGCCGACCTGGCGCGCCACCGCGATCACCACGGGAGTGAGCAGAACGGCGGTGGTGTCCAGGCTGAGCACGATCGTGCACACCGTCGAGAGGGCGACGACCAGGAGCCAGAGCAGCCAGGTGCGGTGCCGTCCGGCTCGGGCGGCCCAGTGGCCCGCGACGTCGAAGACGCCTGCCATGTCGGCGATCTCGGCGACGATCGTGATCATGATCAGGAAGACCATGACCGGCAGGACGTGGCCGGTCAGCTCGGCGAGGTCCGAGGTGCTCATGGGGTGGTCGTCGTTCGCTCAGCGGGCCGTCACGTCGAGCACCCACGGCCGACCGGGTCGGGCGGGCTCGGTGAGCTGGGTCGTGAAGGCCTGCGCGGCGACGGCCTCCAGCGCTCGCGGCGTCCGTGCGTCCTGGCCCGCCTGGCACAGGTGGCGTGCGAGCAGGCCGCGGGTGTGCTTGGCCATGTGCGTGGCGCCCGGCACCCGGATCTGGACCCACCGCTCGGCGAGCGCGCCCTGCGGCGCCCAGGCGGCCACGTACGTGCTGGAGCGGCAGTCCACGACCGCGCCCCGACCGGCGGCGGCGCTCAGCACCACGTCCAGCGGCTCACGCCAGGCGCCGGCGAGCGGGCCGACGCCCTGGAGGTTGACGCCCATGGACAGCCGGTAGGGCGCGACCTTGTCGGCGGGGCGGAGCGCACCGTAGAGCGCGGAGACGACCACGATCCAGCGTCGTGCGCGCCGCAGCGCCGCGGTGTCGAGCGAGGACATGTCGAGCGCGTCGTAGAGCACCCCGGTGTAGAGGTCCTGGGCGGGCAGCGCCGGTGCGCTGGTCAGCCGGGTGTTGCGAGCGATGTCGTCGACGAGGCCGGGGCTGACGCCGAGTGCGCCGGCGGCGTCCTCGCCCGCGCTGACCGTCGCCAGCGCCTGCGCGACCTGCTCGCGGGTCCGGGTCAGCTCGGGGAAGGACAGCCGCTCCAGGTCCAGCGAACGACCGCGGCTGCGGGCCTGCTTGGTCTCGGACGGCGGCAGGAGGATCAGCACTCAGAGAGGGTACGGCCGGAACGCCCGCCCGCCGCATCACCGCCCACGGATCAGCACGTCTGCGGCTCGGCGGTCCGGTCGGTGGGGGCGCGATGAGTGACCGCTCGGGCCACTCGTCGGATGGTGCACGGCGACGGACTCGGGCGCGGGGGTACCGATACCGATCCTGAGGCCGTCTCCAGCCAGTCCGAGTCGTGCGCGATGTCCGGCCGCATGTTCGGGCTCCGGTCGCGGGCCCCGGCGTAGTACTTCGGGGTGAGGACGGACGGCTCCGTCGTACGACGACGCGGAGGTTAGGCGTCCGTAGCCTGCTGCCATGCCCAGACTCCCGCGTCCCCGCCCGGTGGCGGCGGCTCGTACCGTCGCCCGCCGGCCGTGGCGCGGCGCCCGGTGGCTCGTGCGCACGGCGGGGTCACCGCTGCGCCGGTACCCCGACGCGCTGCCCGTCCTCATCGCGGCCCTCGCGCTCGCGATCGCGTGGCCGACGATCGGTGTGACGCACCGGGCTCCGACGTCGTTGTGGCCGCTCCTGGCGGTGATGGAGATCGTGCCGCTGCTGATGGTGCGCCGGTGGCCGTTCTACGCCTGGGTGGCCAGTGCCGTCGGTGCGGCCGTGTGGTGGCTCGGGGTCGAGCAGCTTGCGGGCAGCCTGCTGCCGTGGCCGGTGATGCACTTCCTGGTCCTGCTGCTCACGATCCTGGTCGCGGCGATGCTGGCCGCGCCCGTCGAGGTCGCGGTGGTGACGGCCGGCAGCGTCACGCTGTTCGTCGCCGCGATGCCGGACGGTCTGAAGGGCTGGGGGCTCGGCGCGGTCCTGCTCGTCGCGTTCGGCCTGCTCGTCCGCTGGCTGGTCCTCTCGCGGCGCCAGCTCGCCGAGCAGTCGGAGGCCACCGAGGTCGAACGCGCCCGCGTCGCCGTGGTCGAGGAACGCACCCGCATCGCCCGCGAGCTGCACGACGTGGTCGCCCACCACATGTCGATGGTGGTCGTGCAGGCGCAGAGCGCCCCGTACCGGCTCGGTGACGTCTCGCCGCAGGCCCGGGAGGAGTTCGCCAGCATCGAGTCGTCGGCGCGTCAGGCGCTGAACGAGGTACGCGGGGTGCTGGGCGTGCTGCGGGAGGAGAAGGGGCCCGCGCCGACCGCGCCGCAGCCCGGCATCGAGCAGATGCCCGGGCTGCTGGAGTCGAGCAGGTCGGCCGGGATCGATGTCGCGTGGCGGATCGACGTCCGCCCGGAGGAGTGCCCTGCGGGGACCGCCCTGGTGCTGCACCGCATCCTGCAGGAGTCGCTCGCGAACGCCTCCCGGCACGCGCCGGGCGCCCGGGTCGAGGTCATGCTGAACCAGGCAGACGGGCACGCCGAGCTGGCCGTCCGCAACGGTCCGGCGGTGCGGGCCGAGGACGCGGCGAGAGCGGAGCACTTCGGCGGGAACGGGATCTCGGGGATGCGGGCGCGAGCGGAGGCCGTCGGAGGAACCCTCGAGGCCGGCGCCTCGCCGGACGGCGGTTTCTGCGTCCGCGCACGATTGCCCCTGCAGGGCCGGCCCGAGCTCGCGGGCCTAGGTTGACGGCATGACGATCAGGGTGGTCATCGTCGACGACCAGGCGATGGTGCGGCAGGGGATCGGTGCGTTGCTCGGGGCGCAGCCCGACATCAGTGTCATCGGTGAGGCGGCTGACGGTGCACAGGCGGTCCGCGAGGTCGCTCGGCTCGGCCCGGACGTCGTGCTCATGGACGTGCGGATGCCCGAGGTCAACGGTCTGGAGGCGACGGCGACGATCCTGGCCGCGCCCGCCGCGAGCCGTCCGCACGTCCTGATGCTGACGACGTTCGACATCGACGACTACGTGTACGAGGCGCTGCGGATCGGGGCGTGCGGGTTCATGCTCAAGGACGCCCCCGCGGACGAGCTGGCCCGGGCGGTGCGTGTCGTCGCCCAGGGCGAGGCGCTGCTCGCGCCGAGCATCACCAAGCGCCTCATCGCCGAGGCGACCCGGCGACGCAGCAGCGTGCCCAAGCACTCGCGCCTGCTGGACGGGCTGACCTCGCGGGAGCGCGAGGTGCTGGAGCTCATCGCCGCCGGGCTGTCCAACGCCGAGATCGCCGGCCGTCTCTTCGTGGCCGAGCAAACGGTGAAGACGCACGTCTCCCGGGTGCTGACCAAGCTGGGGCTGCGGGACCGGGCGCAGGCGGTCGTGTTCGCGTACGAGCACGGCGTCGTCGTCCCCGGCGCGTGAGGACGCGTTCCTCCGGGATCGGTCCGTCGGCCCGACGTCCGACGTGACGTCGGAGCCGGGTCCTAGGGTGAGGCGTATGCCGAAGCGACAGATCGTTGCCCCGCGGACCCAGCCCGACGCCGGCGCCGACGCCGGTCCGCTCGAGCAGGCGTTCCACGCCGTGCGGCAGGAGCTGCAGCTGCCGACCGACTACCCCGAGCCGGCTGTCGCGGAGGCGCAGCGGGCGGTGGAGGCGGTCCGGCTGCCGGAGCGTGACGAGACGGCACTGCCGTTCTTCACCATCGACCCGCCGGAGTCCAAGGACCTGGACCAGGCGATGCTCCTGGAGCGCGCAGGCGAGGGCTACCGGGTGCGGTACGCCATCGCCGACGTCCCCGCGTTCGTGCAGCCGGGCGGGGCGCTCGACGCCGAGACCCGGCGGCGCGGCCAGACGCTGTACCTGCCCGACCTGCGGATCCCGTTGCACCCCGAGGTCGTCTCCGAGGGCGCGGCGAGCCTGCTGCCCGGTGAGGTCCGGCCCGCGTTCGTCTGGGACATCGCGCTGGACGCGCGCGGCGAGGTGACGTCGGCGGAGGTCTACCGCGCGCAGGTCCGCAGCCAGGACCGCTTCGACTACGACCAGGTGCAGCAGGCGATCGACGGCGGCAGCGCGCCGGAGCGCGTGGCCCTGCTGAAGGAGATCGGCGACAAGCGGATCGTCCTGGAGCGCGAGCGTGGCGGCGCGAGCCTGCCGATGCCGGAGCAGGAGATCACCCGCGACGGCGACAGCTACACCTTGTCGTTCCGCCCGGTACTGCCGAGCGAGGACTGGAACTCCCAGATCTCGCTGCTCACCGGCATGGTGGCCGCCGAGATGATGCTGCACGCGCAGATCGGCATCCTGCGCACGATGCCCGCCGCCGACCAGGAGGCGCTGCAGCGCTTCCACCGGCAGGCCGCGGCGCTGGGTGTGCCGTGGCCGGCCGAGCAGCCGTACGGCGAGTTCCTGCGGACCCTCGACCGGTCCGACCCCCGGCACCTGGCCCTGATCCATGCGGCCACCACCCTCTTCCGCGGCGCCGGCTACACCCCGTTCGACGGAGACGTGCCCGACCAGCCCGAGCAGGCCGCGGTCGCCGCGCCGTACGCCCACGTCACCGCGCCGCTGCGGCGGCTGGTCGACCGGTTCGGGCTGGCGATCTGCGAGGCGCTGAGCCGGGACGCCGAGGTTCCCGAGTGGGTCAAGCAGGCCCTACCGACGCTGCCGGAGATCATGCAGCGCACCGACCAGCTCGCCGGAAAGGTGGAGCGGGCTTGCGCGGACGCGACCGAGGCGGCGGTGCTGTCCAGCCACGTCGGTGAGTCGGTTGCCGCGTCCGTGGTCGAGAAGCGGGAGAAGGGCGTCCTGCTGCAGCTGAAGGACTTCGCCGTCGTCCAGGAGTGCCCGGGCGACGCCGAGCTCGGCGCCGACGTGCAGGCCGTGGTCGTGAGCGCGGACATCGCCGCCCGCAAGGTCGTGCTCCGGCTGGCCTAGCCGGTCCAGGTGCCGTCGTCCCAGGCCTTCTCCAGCACCGCCTCGTACGGCGTGAGGTCGAGTCCGTGGCGGCCCAGCCACCCCTCGTCGTCGTACGTCTGCCGGTAGCGCTCCGCGTGGTCGCACAGCAGGGTCACGATGCTCCCGGCGCGGCCCTCCGCCCGCATCTCGCACGCCAGCAGCAGGGCGCCGTACAGGTTGGTGCCCGTCGAGGCGCCCGCGCGCAGGCCGGTGCGCTCGCGCAGGAACCGCATGGCTGCGACGGACGCCGCGTCGGGGACGCCGAGCATGCGGTCGACGACAAGCGGGTTGAAGCTCGGCTCCACGCGTGGTCGACCGATGCCCTCGATGCGCGACCCGGAGCCTGAAACCCCTTCTCCTGCATAGCTCTTCAGGAACGCCGAGCCCTCAGGGTCGACGACCGCGAGGCACGACGACAGTCCGCGGTAGCGGGTGTAGCGGCCGATGGTCGCCGACGTGCCACCGGTGCCGGCGCCGACGACGATCCAGGCGGGGACCGGGTGCCGCTCCAGCGCCATCTGCTCGAAGACCGATTCGGCGATGTTGTTGTTGCCGCGCCAGTCGGTCGCCCGCTCGGCGTAGGTGAACTGGTCCATGTAGTGCCCGTCGCAGCCGGCCGCCAGCTCGCGGGCGACGTCGTACACCGAGCCGGGGTCGTCGACGAGGTGGCAGGTACCACCCTCGCGCTCGATCAGGGCGATCTTCTCCGGGCTGGTCGAGCGGGCCATCACGGCGACGAACGGCAGGCCGATCATCCGCGCGAAGTACGCCTCGGAGATCGCCGTCGAACCGGACGACGCCTCGATCACGGTGGTGCGCGGGCCGATCCAGCCGTTGCAGATCGCGTACAGGAACAGTGAGCGGGCCAGGCGGTGCTTCAGGCTGCCGGTCGGATGCGTCGACTCGTCCTTGAGGTAGAGGTCGACCTCCCAGCCCTCGGGCAGGGGCACCTTGACCAGGTGCGTGTCGGCGCTGCGGTTGGCGTCCGCGAGCAGCCGGCGCACCGCCTCGTCGATCCAGGCGCGGTCGGGGCAGCTGCTCGAGGCGATGTCACGTACGGGCTCCACGGCACTAGTCTGTCCCAGTGGATGAGTCGGCCAGACGGCCGCGTCGCCGGGTCCGCCCGGCGCCGAGGAACGTCCGGGCTCCACAGGGCAAGGTGATGGCTAACGGCCATCCGGGGTGACCCGCGGGACAGTGCCACAGAGAACAGACCGCCTCCGGCCTCGGCCGGGGGTAAGGGTGAAACGGTGGTGTAAGAGACCACCAGCGCCCCAGGTGACTGGGGCGGCTCGGTAAACCCCACCTGGAGCAAGGTCGGACAGCATGCGTCCGAGGGCGGCCCGCCCGAGCATGCGGGTAGACCGCTGGAGGCGGCTGGCAACAGTCGTCGTAGATGGATGGTCGTCGCCGCCGCACTGGTAACGGTGCGGCGGAACAGAACCCGGCGTACCGGCCGACTCATCCACCCCACCCACCACGCGGTGTGCCGCACCGCGCGCGGCACCGCGCGGTGAGTCACACCGTCAGGGCCGACCTGTTCGCTGACCGCGGACAGGATCGCCGCGCCCACATCGCACAGGCGCTCTAGGCTCGGCATATGAGCCGCAGGCAGCAGTCGATCGCGACGGTCACCGCGTTACCTCCGGTGCGCGAGGCCGCTCCGGCGCCGCTGCTGCGCGACGTGTTCGGCCGCCTGCTGCGCGAGGCGCGGCTGCGGCAGGGCCGCACCCTCGCGGACGTCTCCGGCGAGGCGGGCGTCTCGATGCCGTACCTGTCGGAGATCGAGCGCGGCCTGAAGGAACCCTCCTCGGAGGTGCTCGGCGCGCTGTGCGGTGCCCTCGGTGCGACGGTCGCCGACCTCGTCGCCGGCGCGCACCGGGAGCTGTCGGCCGTCTTAGCCCCACCGGTCGTCCACGAGCTGCGCACTCAGCGGTCGGCCGCGCCGGTTCGCACGCCCGACGCGATGCTGCTCGCCGCCTGAGCAGCACCCGCCACACCCCGTACGACCAGGCTTCGCCCACTCGTCGCCCGACCGACGCCCACCGACACGGGTGGGTGGCGAGGGTGGGCGCATGTCAGCGATCTCCCGCCGCAAGCTGCTCGTCGCCGGCGCCGTCGGCCTCGCCGCGCCCGTCGCCCTCTCCTCCCGCGCCGACGCGAGCACGACCGCGACCCGAGTGCCGCGGCCCCGCCCGCTGCGGCGCGCCCACGCCCACAACGACTACGAGCACGAGCGCCCGCTCCTCGACGCCCTGGACCACGGGTTCACCTCGGTCGAGGCCGACGTCTGGCTCGTCGACGGCGACCTCTACCTCGGCCACGACGGGCCGAACCCGTCGATGACCCTGCGCAGCCACTACCTCGACCCGCTGCGCCGCATCGTCCGGCAGCAGGGTCACTCGGTCTTTCCGGGCTGGAAGGGCTCGTTGCGGCTGCTGATCGACGTCAAGTCCGACGGTCCGGCGGCGTACCCGGTGCTGCAGCGGCAGCTCGCGGCCTACCCGGAGCTGATGACCTCCTGGGTCCACGGCCGCCGGCGTCGGCGTCCGGTGACCGCGGTGCTGTCAGGGACGCTCGCCAACATCGTCGCCCCGGACTCCGACACGCGGTGGTTCGGCTTCGACGGACGCATCGGCCGGCTGCCGGCCGGCGCGACCGCAGCGCAGATCCCGCTGGTCAGCGACAACTGGATCAACCACTTCACCTGGCTCGGCGTCGGCCCGATGCCGGCGGACCAGCGCGCGAAGCTGCACCGACAGGTCGCCGAGCTGCACGCCGGCGGCTACCAGGTGCGCTACTGGAACACGCCCGACCTGGCGCTGCCCTCGCGCGAGGCGGTCTGGCGCGAGCTGCTCGCCGCGGACGTCGACGTCCTCAACACCGACGACCTCGCCGGCCTGCAGGCGTTCCTGCTCGCGAACGACTGAGCGCTCATCTGCCAGGCTGACCACATGCAGGGTCGTCGATCGTGGATGGCCGCCTGGTCGCACAACGACGAGGACCGGCGGCGCCCGCTGCTGGACGCCCTGGAGCACGGCTGCGCCTGGATCGAGCCGGACGTCTGGGTGGTCGGCGACCAGGTGCTCGTCGGCCACGACCGGCGGGACGCGCGGCACACGTTGGCCGAGCTCTACCTCGACCCGTTGCGGGCTCGCGCCGCCGACCTGACCCGGCTGTACCTGGTGCTGGACGTGAAGTCGGAGCCGGAGGCGTCCCTACCGGCGATCGAGCGAGCGCTGAGCGCGTACGACGACGTGCTCACCCACGTCGTCGACGACGTCGTGGTCCGCCGCCCCGTGACGGCTCTGCTGTCGGGGACGCTCGCCAACCGCAGTCCGGTACGCGCGGGTTCGGTGCACCTGGCCTACGACGGGCGGCTCGGCCTGGTCCCGCCCGAGGCCGACCCCGCCTGGATGCCGCTGGTCAGTGCCCACTGGCGCGACCACTTCTGGTGGAGCGGCTTCGGACCGTTGCTGCCCCGGGACCACGCCCGGCTGACCCGCTTCGTCGACGAGGCACACGACCGGGGGCTGCTCCTGCGCTTCTGGGGCGTGCCGGAGTGGACCCGAGGCAGCCGTCGCCGGCTGTGGGAGGCGCTGCTGGACGCCGGCGTCGACGTGATCACCACCGACCACCTCACCGCGCTGACCGCACTGCTGGAGCAGCGGGAGGGTCACCAGGAGGTCTCGCGCGGCCGCCCCTCGTCGTAGCCGCTCGCGCTCTGCACACCCACGGTCGCCCGCTCGCGGAACTCGGCGATGCTGCGGGCTCCGGCGTAGGTGAAGCTGGACCGCACGCCCGCGACGATCATGTCGACCAGGTCCTCCACGCCGGGACGCTCGGGGTCCAGGTACATCTTCGAGGAGGAGATGCCCTCCTCGAACAGTGCCGACCGGGCTCGCTCGTACGCGCTCCTGCCGGCGGTGCGGTTCTTGACCGCGCGGGCCGAGGCCATGCCGAACGACTCCTTGTAGAGCCGGCCGTTGTGGTCGCGGTTGAGGTCGCCGGGGCTCTCCCAGGTACCGGCGAACCACGACCCGATCATCACGCTGCCGGCGCCGGCAGCCAGCGCGAGCGCGACGTCCCGCGGGTACTTCACCCCACCGTCCGCCCACACCTCTGCGCCCAGCTCGGTTGCCGCAGAAGCACATTCGAGGACCGCGGAGAACTGCGGACGGCCCACGCCGGTCATCATCCGGGTGGTGCACATCGCACCGGGGCCGACGCCGACCTTGACGATGTCCGCGCCCGCGTCGACGAGCTCACGGGTGCCGTCGGCCGACACGACGTTGCCGGCCACGACCGGGATGCGGACCCCGCCACGCTCGGCGTGGGCGTCGCGCGCCTGGCCGACGAGCTTCAGGGCGTCGAACATCTTGTCCTGGTGGCCGTGCGCGGTGTCCACGACGAGGACGTCGGCGCCCGCGGACAGCATCGTCTCCGCCTTCGCGCGGACGTCGCCGTTGATGCCGATGGCGACGCCGAGACGCAGCCGGCCGGCGTCGTCCAGGGCCGGCTGGTAGATGGCCGAGCGCAGGATGCCCTTGCGGGTGAGCACGCCGGCGAGGCGGCCGTCGTCGACCACGGGTGCGAGGTCGAGGTGCTGGTGAGTCATCCGGTCGAACGTGTCGCCGAGGTCGGCGTCCGCCTCGACCGTGATGAGGTCGGTGCTCATCACGTCGGCGACCGTGGTGAACCGGTCGACCTCGAGGCAGTCCTTCTCGCTGACGACGCCGAGCGGTCGTTCCTGCGCGTCCACGACGACCGCGCGCCGGTGCGCGCGCTTGCCCAGGAGCGCGAGGACCTGGGAGACGGGCACCTCCGGCGCGACGGTGACCGGCGTCTCGAAGACCGTGTGCCGGCTCTTGACGTAGGCGATCGTCTCCTGCACGGCGTGGACCGGGATGTCCTGCGGCAGCACCGCGAGGCCACCGCGTCGGGCGATCGTCTCGGCCATCCGACGGCCCGAGATGGCGGTCATGTTCGCGACCACCAGCGGGATCGTCGTACCGGCGCCGTCCGGGGTGGCGAGGTCGACGTCCAGCCGGCTGGTGATCGACGAGCGCGACGGCACCATGAACACGTCGCTGTAGGTGAGGTCGTGCGCGGGCCACTGCTCTCCGAGGAACTTCACCCCCCGATCGTAGGAGACGATCGTCCCCACCTCCGCTGCACGAGCGTCGACCGGATCTCGGGTCGATCCTCCGGGGCGGACGTACGGTGGCGAGTATGAAGGTCACTCACCTGGGTCACTCCTGCCTCCTCGTCGAGAGCGCCGGCGCGCGCGTGCTCATCGATCCGGGCACGTTCTCCGACTTCGACGCCGTGGACGGGCTCGACGCGATCCTGATCACCCACCAGCACCCCGACCACTGCGACCCGGAGAAGATCGAGGGCCTCATCGCCCGCAACCCCAAGGCCAGGGTGGGCGCCGACCCGCAGACCAGCGCGGTCCTGCAGGGGGAGGGGCTGGAGGTCAGCGCGCACGAGGCGGGCGCGGCGTACGAGGTCGGGTCCCTCACCGTGACACCCGCGGGTCGGCTGCACGCCGAGATCCACCCCTACATCGACCGCATCGACAACCTGGGTGTCCTCCTCGCCGCCGACGGGGAGCCGTCGCTCTTCCACCCGGGCGACGCGCTGGACGCCGAGCCCGCCGCGCCGGTCGACGTGCTGGCCGTACCCGTCAGTGCGCCCTGGTGCGCGGTGAAGGAGACCATCGCGTTCGTCCGACGGATCCAGCCGGGGCGGGTGGTGCCCATCCACGACGCACTGCTGGTCCCGCCGGCCCGGGGGATGTACCTCAAGCACGTCGGCGACTTCGGCCTGGACGGCGGCGTGGAGGTCGTCGACCTGGCGGGAGCGGGTCCACGCGACCTCTGAGCCGGAGCCGGGCCAGCGCGGCGATTTGGACCATAGGTAAGCCTCACCTATGGTTCACCTCGTGCCGACGGTGACCGCGAAGAAGAAGTGCTGCAAGGACAAGCCGCGCTGCAAGAAGTGTCCTGTTGTGCTCGACCGCCTCGCCAAGGCCGGGTACGCCGACCGGCTCAGCCGCCGCGAGTACCGCCTCGCCGGCAAGGTCCCGGGCAAGGTCCGGGCCGCCGCGCGCGCCCGCTGAGCCACCCCTGCCGGACCGCGACGGCGGCTGGATAGCCTTGCCGCCATGAGTCTCACCGTCACCTCCTGTCACGACCCCGCCGAGTGGGACGCGCTGGTCGACGACGCCGGTGGCCACCCCCTGCAGCTGTGGGGGTGGGGTGAGCTGAAGGCCCGGTACGAGTGGAGCGCCGACCGCCTCGTCGTGCGCGACGGCGACACCGTCGTGGGGTCGGCCCAGGTGCTGCTGCGCCGCCTCCCGGCGCCCTTCCGGTCCCTCGCGTACGTGCCGCGCGGCCCGCAGGCGGCGCCGGAGCACCGCGGCGCCGTCCTCGATGCCGTCGCCGCGTACCTCCGGGCCGAGCACAAGCCGATCGCGCTGACGATCGAGCCGGACTGGGAGGAGCCGTTCTCCCCGCTGCCGAAGGGTGAGACCGAGGAGGCGCTCGCCGCGGGCCGGGCCACGCCGCCCGCACCGTGGGTGCGCGACATCGAGGCCGCCGGCTTCCGCCGCAGCGAGAACACCGGGCTGATCCCGCGCACGCTGATCGTCGACGTCACACGCGACGAGGACACGATCCTCAAGGAGCTCAGCTCGACGACGCGCCAGAACGTCCGCAAGTCCTTCCGCGCCGAGAACGTCCGGTTCGGCGAGGTCACCGACGAGGCCGACCTGCGCACCATCCTGGAGATCAACCGCGAGACCGCGCGCCGCGCCGAGTTCGCCGTGCACGACGACGACTACCACCGGGGCATCCGCGACCTGATGGGGGAGCGGTCCCAGCTGCTGGCCGCCTGGGAGGGCGACGAGCCCGTCGCGTTCGTCTGGCTGGTCGTCTCGGGCAGCACGGCGTTCGAGCTGTACGGCGGCGTCAGCCCGCGTGGCATGAAGCTGCGGCTCAACTACGGGCTGAAGTTCCACGCCATGAAGCACGTCAAGGCCCAGGGCGTGCAGCGGTACGACTTCAACGGGCTGCTCAACGACGGCATCTCCGACTTCAAGCGGCAGTTCGCCAAGCACGAGGACCTGCTGATCGGGACGTGGGACAAGCCGCTGTCGCCGCTCTACCCGGCGTTCGCCACCGCCCTGCCTCTGGTCCGGTCCGGCCTCAAGCGCGGCGTGCCCGCGGTGAAGAAGGCGGTACGGGACCCGCGCGCTGCGGCCGACGAGCTGCGGCAGAAGGTCCGCGAGCGGCGGACCACCGTCGGCTGACGACCGCGCCGGCCCGGCTGATCGACGCACCCGGGCCGGCTGCCTCGATCAGCCCTTGACGTTGTCGTGCGCGAGCCGCGCGGCGCCGATGATGCCGGCGGCGTTCTTCAGCTGCGCGGGGACGATCGGCGTGCGGATGTCCAGCAGCGGCAGGAACTCGGCGGCGT
The DNA here is from genome assembly GCF_029439465.1 of Luteipulveratus flavus. Lineage (GTDB taxonomy): Bacteria > Actinomycetota > Actinomycetes > Actinomycetales > Dermatophilaceae > Luteipulveratus > Luteipulveratus flavus. The sequence continues at coordinate 217,839 of NZ_JAROAV010000010.1, forward strand.
CCTTGGAGACTCCGCCCCCGACGACGATCAGGTCCGGCCAGAGCAGCGCCTCCAGGTGGGAGTAGTAGCGCTGCAGCCGCTGGGCCCACTCGGCGTACGACAGACCCTCCCGGTCCTTGATGCTGGAGGCGGCTCGTGACTCGGCGTCGTGCCCGTCGATCTCCAGGTGCCCGAGCTCGGAGTTCGGCACGAGCTCGCCGTTGTTGATGATCGCCGTCCCGATGCCCGTCCCGAGCGTGGTGAGCACGACCAGGCCGTCGGCCTTCTTCGCGGCGCCGTAGTACAGCTCCCCGAGGCCGGCGGCGTCTGCGTCGTTGAGCAGGGTGATGTCGCGGCCGAGCCGCTTCTCCAGCAGCTGCTCCGCCTCGCTGTCGATCCAGGACTTGTCGATGTTGGCGGCCGTCCGGACGACACCGTGCTGGACGACGGCGGGCACGGTCACCCCGATGGGCTCGTCCCCGATCTCGTCGGCGAAGTGGTCGACGATCTGGGCGATGACGTCGGCCACGGCCTCCGGGGTGGAGGGCAGCGGCGTCTCGATGCGCTTGCGCTTCTGGGCGAACTCGCCCTTCTTCAGGTCGACCGGTGCGCCTTTGATGCCCGAGCCGCCCACGTCGATCCCGAGCGGGTGCTGCTTGGACTTGGCCATCGAGGACTCCTTGTCGAGCGGGGTTCGGTCGGTCAGGCCGCGGTGAGGATCTGCGGGCCGGTGGGCGTGATGAGGACGGTGTTCTCGAACTGGGCCGAGCGGCTGCCGTCCGCGGTGACGACGGTCCAGCCGTCGTCCCACAGGTTCCACGAGGGGCCGCCGAGGTTGAGCATCGGCTCCACGGTGAAGGTCATCCCCGGCTCGATCACCTGGTCGTACGCCGGCGCCGCGTCGTAGTGCGGGATGACCAGCCCGGAGTGGAACGTCGTCCCGATGCCGTGGCCGGTGTAGTCGCGTACCACGCCGTAGCCGAACCGCTTGGCGTACTTCTCGATGACGCGGCCGATCACGTTGACCTGGCGGCCGGGCATCGCGGCCTTGATGCCGCGCCGCATGGCCTCCTCGGTCCGCTCGACCAGCAGCCGCGACTCCTCGTCGACGTCGCCGACCAGGAAGGTCGCGCAGTTGTCGCCGTGCACGCCGTCCTTGTAGACGGTGATGTCGACCTTGACGATGTCGCCGTCCTGCAGCGGTCGGTCGTCCGGGATCCCGTGGCAGACGACCTCGTTGACGCTGGTGCACAAGGACTTCGGGAAGCCTCGGTAGCCGAGGGTGGAGGGGTAGGCGCCGTGGTCGAGGGCAAACTCGTGCCCGATCCGGTCCAGCTCGTCGGTGGTCACCCCGGGAGCGACGGCGGCACCCGCCGCCTGCAGCGCCTGCGCCGCGATCCGGCCGGCGACGCGCATCCGCTCGATGGTCTCGGCGTCCTTGACCTCGGGCCCGTCGTACGGCGCCGGCTGGGGTCGCCCGACGTACTCGGGACGGACGATCGAACGCGGGACGCTGCGACGCGCGCTGATCGTCCCGGGGCGGATCCGGGCGGTCGTCGTCGGCATAGTGTGGAGTCTAAGCGGGTGCGTGCGGGCCGTCGGTCCGGCGTCTCCCGCACCATGTCCTCGACGCAGGAGGTGGCCAGATGGCCTACTGGTACAACGTCTCGACCGGCCGGGTCGAGGAAGACGGCTCGACCGATCCCAAGGGTGAGCTGATGGGTCCGTACGACACCCAGGAGCAGGCCCAGGCCGCGCTCGCCACCGCTCAGCAGAAGACCGAACAGTGGGACAAGGAGGACCGCGCCTGGGAGCAGGACGGTCGCTGACCCTCCACCGGTCCACGACGGCACCCGCCCGGTGGCGGGGGCCGTCGACGTCCGGCCGGGGCGTAGCCTCGCAGCAGTGACCGACGAGCCCGCCTTCGACCTGCGGGCTCTGGCCGTACCCGCGTACGCGCCGTCGTTGCTCTTCGGCATCGGCGACGGCGCGATCCTGCCGGTCATCGCGCTGACCGCGCGTGACCTCGGCGCGAGCGTCGCCGTCGCGGCCCTCGTCGTGATGCTGATCGACCTCGGGTCGCTGGTGTTCAACGTCCCGGCCTCCGTCCTCACCGCCCGGTACGGCGAGCGGCGGGTGATCACCGGCGCCGCCGCGACGGGAGTGCTCGCCTCGGTGATCTGCTTCGTCGGCGGGTCCCTGCCGGTCTTCTGCGTCGGCGTGCTGCTCCTGGGGTTCAGCGCCTCGGTGTTCATGCTCGCCCGGCAGAGCTACCTGACCGAGGCCGTCCCCGTCCGCTACCGCGCGCGGGCGCTGTCCACCCTCGGCGGCGTGATGCGCGTCGGCGTGTTCGTCGGCCCGTTCATCGGCGCGGCCGCGATCCACACCGGTGGTCTGCCGGCGGCCTACCTGGTGTGCGGGTCCGCGCTGCTGCTCGCCGGGGTGCTCTCGTCCCGGATGCCCGACCTGCCACCCCACCCGCACCTGGCGACGGCGCGGGCGCAGGTCACGGTGCGCGGCGTGCTGCGTGACCACCGCCGGGTCTTCCTCACCGTCGGCGTGGGCATCCTCCTCGTCGCCGCGGTCCGGGCCTCCCGGCAGACGGTGATCCCGCTGTGGGCCGACCACCTCGGGCTGTCGCCCCAGACCGCGTCCGTGGTGTACGGCATCGCCGGGGGCGTCGACATGCTCGTCTTCTACCCGGCCGGCAAGGTCATGGACGTCAAGGGCCGCCGCTGGGTCACGGTGCCGTCCATGGTCGTGATGGGGCTGGCGCTGCTGGCGATACCCCTCACCAGCGGAGTGGTCCCGCTGACCCTGGTCTCCTGCGTGCTCGGCTTCGGCAACGGGATCGGCTCGGGCATGGTCATGACGCTCGGTGCCGACTTCTCTCCGGACGTCGGCCGGGCCCAGTTCCTCGGGATCTGGCGCGAGCTGTCCGACATCGGCGGCACGGCCGGACCGGTCCTGCTGTCCGCGCTCACGGCGACCGTGTCGCTCGGGGCGGGGGTCGCCGCCGCCGGTGCCGTCGGCCTGGTCGCCGCGGTGGTCCTCTACCGCGCGGTACCTACCGGACGGTACTCAAAGATTTCGTAAAGGTTTCTTCTCGAACCTTTCACATGACGTGTTCCGTTCGCGCACACTTACCTCTGGCTGCGCCGCCCTCGACAACATCGGGCTGTGGCCGGCTCATCACTCCAGGAGGAAAAGTGAAGCGACGCCTGCTCGCCACCGCCACGGGTGGCACCGCAGCAGCGATGGTTCTCGCGCTCAACCCCATTGGCAGCTCGGCACACTCGGCCCCCATGGCCGACGCCGGTGGGAAGAAGAGCCCGTCGACCGTCGTGCGGGCGGACAACCTGCCCGACCCGCTTGCCAAGAAGGCAGCCGCCACCCGTCAGCACGCGGTGGAGAAGCTGCTGAAGGGCAAGGCCAAGACGAAGGTGATCAACGGCACCCGCGTCATCGTTCTCGACGACGGCACCCCGACGGCCGGCCAGAAGGCCGCCATGGGCAAGAACGCCAAGAGGACGACCACCAAGGCCAAGTACGTCCAGTACGACGCCACCGAGACGTCGAACATCTTCACGGTGCTCGCGCAGTTCGGTACGCAGACCAAGCCGGCCACCGGGGGGACCGCCGGCCCGCTGAAGAACCAGATCCCCAAGCCGGACCGTACGTACGACGGCACGGCCACGGACAACAACTCCACCTACTGGGTGTCGGACTTCAACCGCGACCACTACCAGAAGATGATGTTCGGCACGACCGGTGAGTCGTTCCACAACTTCTACCTGGCACAGTCGCTGGGGCGCCACAAGGTCCAGGGCGACGTCACCGACTGGGTCACCGTGCCCTACAACGAGGCTCGCTACGGCCACAACCCGGTCAAGGGCGACGGCACCAGCCAGTCCGAGGGCTACTGGGCGTTCATCGGCGACTCGCTGACCGCCTGGTACAACAGCCAGAAGGCCGCCGGCAAGACCGACGCCCAGATCAAGGACTACCTCAAGCAGTTCGACGTCTGGGACCGCAACGACTACGACGGCGACGGCAACTTCAACGAGCCCGACGGCTACATCGACCACTTCCAGGCCATCCACGCCGGTGAGGGCGAGGAGGCCGGTGGCGGCGCCGAGGGTGCCGACGCGATCTGGTCGCACCGCTGGGCCGTGCAGACCGGTGCGGGCTCGCAGGGCCCCGGCACCAACAAGGCCGGTGGCGTCCAGATCGGCAGCACCGGGTTCTGGGTCCGCGACTACACCACGGAGCCGGAGAACGGCGGCCTCGGCGTGTTCGCGCACGAGTACGGCCACGACCTGGGCCTGCCGGACCTGTACGACACCACCAACACCGCCACCAACGGCACCGGCTTCTGGACGCTGATGAGCGCCGGCTCGTGGCTCAACCACGGCGGCGACGCGATCGGCACCACGCCCGGCTACATGGGTGCGTGGGAGAAGGCCCAGCTGGGCTGGTCGGACATCAAGGTCGTGCCGTACGGCAACGCCGGCAAGGTCAGCCTCGGCCCGGCCGACATGGACAACGAGACCAAGCCGCAGACGGTCGCGGTCACGCTGCCGGACAAGAAGGTCGACACCCCGTACAACAAGCCGAAGTCGGGCTCGTACGAGTGGTGGTCGGGCCGCGGTGACGACCTGAACAACTCGCTCACCCGCGACATCGACCTGACCGGCAAGACGTCGGCCAGCGTCAGCGCCGCGGTCTGGTACCAGATCGAGGAGGGCTACGACTACCTCTACGGTCAGGTCTCCACCGACGGTGGCTCCACCTGGACCAACGTGGGCAAGGAGCTCTCCGGCGAGCAGCCGACCTGGGGCACCACGTCCTACGACCTGACGCCGTACGTGGGCAAGAAGATCAAGTTCCGCTTCCTGTACATGACCGACGGTGGCTACAACGAGGCCGGTGCGTTCCTGGACGACATCGCCCTCACGACCGACGGCCAGACGGTGACCGACGACGTCGAGGCCGGCACCGGGGCGTGGACCGCCAAGGGCTTCGTCCGCATGAACGGCACCGACTCCAAGATGGTGTCGCACTACTACCTGGCGGAGTACCGCCGGTACAGCGGCTACGACACCACGCTGAAGCAGGGTCCGTACAACTTCGGCTTCGGCCCGCAGCGTCCGGACTTCGTGGAGCACTACCCCTACCAGGACGGTCTGCTGGTCAGCTACGTCGACGGTGAGTACGCGGACAACAACGTCTCGGCGCACCCGGGTCACGGGCAGGTCCTGCCGGTCGACGCCCACGCCAAGCCGATGATGTGGCCGGACAACACGCTGGTCGGCAACAAGATCCAGCCGTACGACGCCACCTTCGGTACCGAGAAGACGGACGCGTTCACGCTGCACAAGAACGGTCTCGCCGCCAACGTCCCGTCGCGTCCCGCGGTGACGACGTTCGACGACACCAACCCGAACGCGTACTGGTACGAGTCGGGCAAGTACAACTCGGTCAAGGTCGCCGGCACCGGCACCAAGATCCAGGTCCTGGGCAAGCAGGGCGACGGTCTGGAGCTGAAGCTCGGCTTCCCGACCGGCAGCATGCTGGCCAAGGGTCACTGATCCACGGCTGAGCACCAGCAACACCAGCGGCGGCCCCGGGCGATGCCCGGGGCCGCTGCGCGTCCCCGCAGCAGTGAGGCAGGATCGTCCCCATGGATCGCCAGCAGGAGTTCGTGCTCCGGACCATCGAGGAGCGTGACATCCGCTTCGTGCGGATGTGGTTCACCGACGTGCTCGGCACGCTGAAGTCCGTCTCCATCGCGCCCGCCGAGCTGGAGGGCGCGTTCGCCGAGGGCATCGGCTTCGACGGCAGCGTCATCGAGGGCCTCGCCCGCGTGTACGAGTCGGACATGCTGCTGCGCCCGGACGCCACGACGTTCCAGGTGCTGCCCTGGCGCGGGGAGAACCCCGGCACGGCGCGGATGTTCGGTGACATCCGGCTGCCGGACGGCAACGCCAGCGCCGCGGACCCGCGTACGGTGCTGCGCCGGGCGATGGCCCGCGGGGCGGAGCAGGGCTTCACCTTCTACACCCACCCCGAGATCGAGTTCTACCTCTTCCGCCCGGACGTCGCGCCGGGCATGCCGCCGACGCCGGTGGACCAGGCGGGCTTCTTCGACCACGTCCCGCACGGCACGGCGCACGACTTCCGCCGGGCGGCGATCACGACGCTGGAGAACATGGGCATCTCGGTGGAGTTCAGCCACCACGAGGGCGGTCCGGGTCAGAACGAGATCGACCTGCGGTACGCCGACGCCCTCGCCACGGCGGACAACATCATGACGTTCCGGGCGGTGGTCAAGGAGGTCGCGCTGGAGCGCGGCGTCTTCGCCTCCTTCATGCCCAAGCCGCTGGCGGGTCACCCGGGCTCGGCCATGCACACCCACGTCTCGCTCTTCGACGGTGACAGCAACGCCTTCTACGAGGCCGGCGCCCCGTACCAGCTGTCGATGACGGGGCGGAAGTTCATCGCCGGCCTGCTGCGGCACGCCAACGAGATCAGCGCCGTCACCAACCAGTGGGTCAACTCCTACAAGCGGATCTGGGGCGGCGGCGAAGCACCCGCGCACGTGTGCTGGGGTCACAACAACCGCAGCGCGATGGTGCGGGTCCCGATGCACAAGCCCGGCAAGGGGCAGAGCACCCGCATCGAGGTCCGGTCGCTGGACTCCGCGTGCAACCCCTACCTCTCCTACGCGCTGCTCCTCGCGGCCGGCCTGAAGGGCATCGAGGAGGACTACGAGCTGCCGGCCGAGGCCGAGGACGACGTGTGGTCGCTCACCGACCGTGAGCGTCGCGCCATGGGCATCGACCCGCTGCCCGCGTCGCTGGACGAGGCGATCCGCATCATGGAGGACTCCGAACTGGTCGCCGAGACGCTCGGGGAGCACGTCTTCGACTTCTTCCTGCGCAACAAGCGCTCGGAGTGGGCGGCCTACCGCGAGCAGGTCACCGCGTTCGAGCTCGAGCAGTACCTGCACCTGTGAGTCCGGAACGACCCGTCAGCCGGCCGGGCGCCCTGGTCCGGGCCGGGTTCGCCGACCACACCCGGGCGGCGGGCATGCTGGACGAGCTCGGGTCGACCGACCAGGCCGGCCTGGTCACCGCGCTGGGCCGCACCGCCGACCCGGACGGCGCCCTGCTCGGCCTCCTGCGTGTACGGGAGGCGCTGGCCGACGGCCAGCGAGCCGATCTGGACGCGCTGCTGAGCAGCGCGGATCAGCCTCGCCACCGCCTGCTGGCCGTCCTCGGGGCGTCCTCGGCGCTCACCGACCACCTGGTGCGGCACCCGGAGCAGTGGCGGGACGTCATCGACGCCGAACGACGCGACGCCGTCCAGCTGGCGCGGCTGCTGTGCGGTGAGGTCACCGACCGTGGCGAGCTGACGGCGTACGACGCGCTGCGGATCGCCTACCGACGCCAGCTGCTGCAGATCGCGGCGATCGACCTCACCAGCGATCCGTACGACGAGATGCCCGCGACCGGCGAGGCGCTGGCCGACCTGGCGGGCGCCGCGCTGGAGGCGGCGCTGCTGATCGCGCGCGAGGAGCACGACGCCCCGCAGCGGTGCCGGCTCTCGGTCATCGGCATGGGCAAGACCGGCGGGCTGGAGCTGAACTACCTCTCCGACGTGGACGTGGTCTTCGTCGCCGAGCCGGCGGACGGTGTCGAGGAGGACGAGGCGATCGCGGTCGCGACCGCGCTGGCCACGTCCGCGATGCGCGCCTGCTCCGCCTCCACCGGTGAGGGCAACCTGTGGCAGGTCGATGCGAATCTGCGCCCCGAGGGCAAGAACGGCCCGCTGGTCCGGACCGTGGAGAGCCACCGCGCGTACTACGAGCGGTGGGCCAAGACCTGGGAGTTCCAGGCGCTGCTGAAGGCCCGACCCATCGCCGGTGACGCCGAGGTGGGCGCTGCGTACCTCGAGGCGATGACGCCGATGGTGTGGCAGGCGAGCACCCGGGAGAACTTCGTCGAGGACGTCCAGGCGATGCGGCGGCGCGTCGAGGACAACGTCCCGCCCGCGGAGGCAGCGCGTCAGCTGAAGCTGGGCCCGGGTGGCCTGCGCGACATCGAGTTCAGCGTCCAGCTGCTGCAGCTGGTGCACGGCCGAGCCGACGACCGGATCCGGCAGCGCAGCACCCTCGCCGCGCTCGACGCGCTCTCGCGCCGGGGGTACGTCGGTCGCTCGGACGCCCACGAGCTGGACGTCGCCTACCGCTTCCTGCGCGTCCTGGAGCACCGCATCCAGCTGTCCCGGATGCGGCGTACCCACCTGATGCCCACCAGCGAGGCGGACCTGCGCCGCCTCGGTCGCAGCGTCGGTGAGTTCTCCGACCCGGGCGAGACGATCACGAAGATGTGGCGCGGGAAGGCGCGAGAGGTGCGCCGCCTGCACGAGCGGCTCTTCTACCGACCGCTCCTGTCGGCGGTCGCTCGGCTGAGCGACGACGACGCGACGCTGAGCCCCGCGGACGCGCGAGAACGACTGGCAGCACTCGGTTTTCGTGATCCCGCCGGGGCGATCCGGCACATCGAGGCGCTCTCGTCCGGTGTCAGCCGCCGCGCCGTCATGCAGCGGACCCTGCTGCCGGTGATGCTGCAGTGGTTCGCGAACGAGGCGGACCCGGACGCCGGGCTGCTGGCCTTCCGCCGCATCAGCGACGAGCTCGGCACGAGCCCCTGGTACCTCAAGCAGCTGCGTGAGGGGTCCTCGGCGCAGCAGCTGGCCAAGATCCTGGCGAGCAGCAGGTACGCCGCGGCGATGCTCGAACGCTCCCCGTCGGCGGTCGCGATGCTGGACGACCCGGACGCCATGACGCCGCGGACCCTGGACGCACTCACCCGCACGATGGGCGCGGCGGCCCGCAGGCACCGCGACGCGGACCAGGCGGCGCTCGCAGCGCGCGCGGTCCGCCGGACCGAGCTGCTGCGGATCTCGATCGCCGACCTGCTCGGCCTGCTGGACCTCGACCAGGTCGAGGTCGCGCTGACGGACGTCATGGCCGCGACGGTGCAGGCGGTTCTCGACGTGGCGGTCCGCAGGGTCGAGGCGGAGCACGGCGAGCTGGTGACGAGCCTGGCCGTGATCGGGATGGGCCGGTTCGGCGGCCGTGAGATGGGCTACAGCAGCGACGCCGACGTGATGTTCGTCCATCGGCCGCACGAGGATGCCGACGACCAGCGCGCCCAGGAGCAGGCCCTCGCCGTCGTCACCGAGCTCCGGCGCCTGGTCCAGCTCAGCGGCCCGGACCCCGCGCTGACGGTCGATGCGGACCTGCGGCCCGAGGGCAAGGCGGGCCCGCTGGTGCGCAGCCTCGACTCCTACCGGGCGTACTACGACCGGTGGTCGGAAGGCTGGGAGGCGCAGGCGCTGCTGCGCGCGACGCCGGTGGCCGGCGACCGGGAGCTGGGACGCGCGTTCGCCGAGCTGATCGATCCGCTGCGCTGGCCGGCGGACGGTCTGAGCGTCCGGGCGGTGCGGCAGATCCGCACGCTCAAGGCCCGGATGGAGGCCGAGCGCATCCCGCGCGGCGGTGACCGCAAGACGCACTTCAAGCTCGGCCACGGCGGACTCGCCGACGTCGAGTGGACCGTCCAGCTGCTCCAGCTGGAGCACGCCGGCCAGGTTCCGGGACTGCGGCACCCGGGGACGATGACGCCCCTGCAGCGGGCGGCGGACGCGGGTCTGCTCGGTCACGAGCAGGCCGAGGCGTTGCGCGAGGCGTGGACCCTGGCGACCCTGCTGCGTAACGCGTCGGTGCTGTGGCGGGGGCGCCCGGTCGACGCGCTGCCCAGCGACCTGCGCGACGGTGACGGGATCGGCCGCATCCTGGGCATGCCCACCGGGTCGGGCCCGGCGCTGCACGACGACTACCGCCGCTGCGCGCGGCGTGCCCGCGCCGTGGTCGACGAGTGCTTCTACGGCACCCCACCCTCCGAGAACGGCGCCCGTCCGGGCCGCTGAGACCGCCGAGGTCGTCGGCCTGCCGCGGCCCGGCGAGCGTCCGAGAGACCCGACGGCTGAGATGGCCCCGCAGGGCGTGTCGGGCGGTTCGTAGAATCGATCAGGTGATCACACGTACCGACCTGCGCGGTCCTGCGCTCGCGTCCCTCGACGCGCGCGGCCTGCGCGACACGTTGCCCCGGGCGGCCTTCGACGTCGAGGCAGCCCTCGACGTCGTTCGACCGATCTGCGAGCAGGTACGGCATCACGGCGCCGAGGCGCTGCGCGAGCTGTCCGAGCGGTTCGACCAGGTCCGGCCGCAGTCGTTGCGCGTCCCGGGCGAGGTGCTGGCCGCCGCGCTGGAGCAGCTCGACCCCGACATCCGGGCGGCGCTCACCGAGGCGATCCGGCGGGCGCGGCTCGTCCACGACGATCAGCGACGCACCGACACCACGACCCACGTCGCGCCGGGCGGCACCGTCACCGAGCGGTGGGTGCCGGTCGACCGGGTCGGCCTGTACGTCCCCGGCGGCGTCGCCGTCCTCGCCAGCAGCGTGGTCATGAACGTCGTGCCCGCGCAGGCGGCCGGCGTCACCTCGCTCGCGGTGGCGAGCCCGCCGCAGCGCTCCAACACCGGGGCGTTCGCCGGCTACCCCGACCCGACCATCCTGGCCGCGTGCGCGCTGCTGGGCGTGGACGAGGTCTACGCGGTCGGCGGTGCTCAGGCGATCGCGATGTTCGCCTACGGCGCCCGCGAGGACGACGGCACGACCGTGTGCGAGCCGGTCAGCCTCGTCACCGGTCCGGGCAACATCTACGTCGTGGCGGCCAAGCGGCTGCTCAAGGGTCTGATCGGCATCGACTCCGAGGCGGGCCCGACCGAGATCGCGATCCTCGCCGACGAGACCGCGGACGCCGAGCACGTGGCGGCCGACCTCATCAGCCAGGCGGAGCACGACACCCTCGCGGCCGCGGTGCTCGTCACCGACAGCGAGGAGCTCGCCACCGCCGTGGAGGCGGCGCTGGAGCGCCGGGTGGCCCGGACCAAGCACGCCGAGCGCATCCGCATCTCGTTGACAGGTGAGCAGTCCGGCATCGTCCTGGTCGACGACGTCGAGGCTGGTGTGCGGGTCGTGGACGCGTACGCGGCCGAGCACCTGGAGATCCAGACCCGCGACGCCGCGGCGGTCGCCGCCCGGATCCGCAACGCGGGCGCGATCTTCGTTGGCGCGTACGCCCCGGTCAGCCTGGGCGACTACGCCGCGGGCTCCAACCACGTCCTGCCGACCGGCGGCTGCGCCTGCCACAGCTCGGGTCTGTCGGTGCAGTCGTTCCTGCGCGGCATCCACGTCGTCGACTACACCCAGGACGCGCTGCGCGAGGTGGCCGGTGTCGTGACGACCCTCGCGCAGGCGGAGGACCTGCCGGCGCACGGCGAGGCGGTCACGGCGCGCTTCGAGTCCGATGAGTGAGCCGGTCACCGGGGTGCGGGCGCTGCTGCGTCCCGACCTGCAGGGCCGGACTCCGTACGGCGCGCCGCAGCTGGACGTACCCGTCGCCCTCAACACCAACGAGTCCTCCTACCCGGTGCCGGACGCGGTCGTGCAGACGATCGTCGAGCGCGTCGGCGAGGTCGCGGCGAGCCTGAACCGCTACCCCGACCGCGAGTTCACCCGGCTGCGGACGGAGCTGGCCGCCTACCTCACCCGGACGACCGGGCCGGTGCTGAGCGCGGACCAGCTGTGGGCCGGCAACGGCAGCAACGAGGTGCTCTCCCACCTGGTGCAGGCGTTCGGCGGGCCGGGGCGGACGGCGCTGGGCTTCACGCCGTCGTACTCCATGCACCCGATCATCACCCGCTCGCTCGGGACGGAGTGGGTCGACGGGCTGCGGGGGAGTGCCGACGGGCTCTTCGACCTCGACGTCGACCGCGCGGTCGAACAGGCCCGCACCACCGACCCGAACCTCGTCTTCCTCACCTCGCCGAACAACCCGACCGGCACCGCGTTGTCCCTCGACGTCGTCGCGGCGGTGTACGACGCGGCCCCGCACGCGGTAATCGTGGTGGACGAGGCGTACGCCGAGTTCGCCCGCCCCGGCACGCCGAGCGCGACGACACTGCTGGCCGGACGCGACCGCCTCGTCGTCACCCGCACGATGAGCAAGGCGTTCGCGTTCGCGGGCGTACGGCTGGGTTATCTCGCCGCCGACGCGCAGCTCACCGAGCTGCTCCGGCTGGTCCGGCTGCCGTACCACCTGTCCGCGGTGACCCAGGCGGTGGCGCTCGCGGCGCTCGAGCACGCCGACCTGATGCTCGGCATGGTCGAGGCGATCAAGACCGAGCGGGACCGTCTGGTCGACGGCGCCCTGTCGCTCGGGCTGCGACCCGTCCCGAGCGACGCGAACTTCGTTCTCGTCGGTGGGTTCGTGGACGCCCCCCGGACCTGGCAGGCTCTGCTGGAGGAAGGTGTCCTCGTCCGTGACGTCGGGATCCCGCACCACCTGCGGATCACGGCCGGGACGCCGCAGGAGACCGACGCCGTGCTCGCCGCGCTGGCGAGCGTCGGCGGCAGCGACCGAGAGGAGCAGGTCCGATGAGCCGGACGGCGCAGATCACGCGCACGACCAAGGAGAGCTCGGTCGACCTGTGGCTCGACCTCGACGGCTCGGGGACGGCGGAGGTCAGCACCGGCGTGCGGTTCTACGACCACATGCTGGAGAGCCTGGCCAAGCACAGCCTGATCGACCTGCGCGTCGAGGCGAGCGGCGACCTGGACGTCGATGCCCACCACACCGTCGAGGACACCGCGATCGTGCTCGGCCAGGCGGTCCGCGAGGCGCTCGGCGACAAGAGCGGCATCGCCCGTTTCGGGGACGCGACCGTCCCGCTGGACGAGGCCCTCGTGCACGCCGTCGTCGACGTCGCCGGCCGGCCGTACTGCGTCCACACCGGCGAGCCCGAGGGCCAGGTGTACGCGATCATCGGCGGGACGTACACCGGCTCGCTCACCCAGCACGTGATGGAGTCCTTCGCCCACCACGCGGCGATCGCGCTGCACATCCGCGTCCTCTCCGGGCGCGACCCGCACCACATCGTCGAGGCACAGTTCAAGGCGCTGGCCCGGGCGCTGCGGGCGGCCGTCGCGCTCGATCCCCGGGTCAAGGGCATCCCGAGTGCCAAGGGGGCGCTCTGAGATGACCGCGACCGCGTCGACCCTCCCGGGCCTGCTGCTGCTGCAGGGCGAGCCGCGCAGGGTCGGCAGCTGGGTGGCACGTGGGACCGTACCCGCGTACGTGCTCCCCGTCGGCGGCTGGACGGCCGTCGTCGCGGCCGGTGAGTCCGCTGCGAAGGCACCGTACGACGACGGGCTGACGATGCTCGCCAACCGCCCGGTGCCGCACGGCTTCCGCGGGTCGGTGGGGTTCTTCTCGATCGACGGGCGCGCGGTCGTCGTCGTGCAGCGGCGCGGCTGGCGGACCATCCCGCGCTGGCTGGTGTGGGAGCCGGGCCACGGCGCGCAGCGCGTCCACGGTCTGTCGCCGCTGCGCTCCAGCGACCTGCTGGACGTGGTCGGCGTCGCGCCCGAGGAGACCCAGACCCTGCGGTCGCTGCTGCGCTCGACCGAGGGCGAGTCGCTGGACCTCCTGCGCGATCTGATCGACGCGCTGGCCCTGCCCGCCGGCCGGATGCTGTCGGGTTCGGGTGTCCCGACCCAGCCCGACGCCACGCTGGTGACACCGGGGGAGCGGGACGTCGCCCGGTTCGAGCGGGTCGTCGGCGAGGACCGCGCCATCCGGGCGGAGCAGGAGGACCTCTCGTGAGCCGACGCGTCGTCGTCCTGGACTACGGCAGCGGCAACGTCAGATCGGTCGTGCGCATGCTCGAACGGGTCGGGGCCGACGTCGAGCTGACGGCCGACCCGCGGGCGGTCCGGCGCGCCGACGGCCTGTACGTCCCCGGGGTCGGCAACTTCCACGCGTGTGTACAGGGTCTGGTCGGCGTCGGCGGTGACACCCTGATCCGCGAGCGGGTGGTCGCCGGCGCCCCCGTCCTCGGCGTGTGCGTCGGCATGCAGGCGATGTTCGTCGACTCGACCGAGACGAGCGCCGTCGGCACCCATCCCGGTCTCGGCCTGTGGTCGGGAGCGGTCACCCGGCTCACCGGGCCGGTGGTGCCGCACATGGGCTGGTCGACCGTCGAGCCACCACCCGGCACCCGGCTGCTGCGCGGGCTGGAGGGTGAGCGCTTCTACTTCGTGCACTCCTTCGCCGCGCACGAGGCTCCGGTACGCGACGGTGCGCGTCCGCTGACCACGTGGGCCGAGCACGGCGACCGGTTCGTCGCCGCGGTCGAGGACGGTCCGGTGAGCGCGACCCAGTTCCATCCCGAGAAGTCCGGCGACGCCGGGGCCCAGCTGCTCAGCGCCTGGCTCGAGACACTCTGAACGTTGTTGCAACGAAAGGACACTCAGTGACCACTGCCCGCCTGGAGCTGCTCCCGGCCGTCGATGTCGCGGACGGTCGTGCCGTCCAGCTGGTGCAAGGCGTCGCCGGCACCGGCGGCGAGTTCGGCGACCCGTGGGAGGCCGCGAAGGCCTGGCAGGACCAGGGCGCGGAGTGGATCCATCTGGTCGACCTGGACGCCGCCTTCGGCCGGGGGTCCAACGGCGACCTGCTCGCCGACATCGTGGGCCGGCTCGACATCAAGGTGGAGATGTCCGGCGGGATCCGGGACGAGGAGACGTTGCGGGCCGCTCTCGCGACCGGCTGCCGCCGGGTGAACCTCGGCACCGCCGCCCTGGAGGACCCGGAGTGGACCCGGGAGGCGATCGCGACGTACGGGGACCAGGTCGCGGTCGGGCTCGACGTGCGCGGCACGACACTCGCCGCCCGGGGCTGGACCCGCGAGGGCGGCGACCTGTGGGAGACGCTGGCGCGGCTGGACTCCGAGGGCTGCAGCCGGTACGTCGTCACCGACGTGGCCAAGGACGGCATGCTGCAGGGTCCGAACGTCGCGCTCCTGCAGCAGGTGTGTGAGCGCACCGACCGCCCGGTCGTCGCCTCCGGCGGCATCTCCACGCTCGAGGACCTGGCGGCGCTGCGCGGCCTGGTCGGCGACGGCGTCGAGGGCGCGATCGTCGGGTCGGCCCTCTACCGAAAGGCGTTCACGCTGCCCGAGGCGCTCGACGTGGCGGGCCGGTCATGACCGACGGCTCGGACAGCACCGACTCCGCCGGCCAGGAGTGGCACGGCCGCAGCCTCAGCGGAACGGGCTTCGACGACGACACCGGCTCGGCCGACGCCGGGCTCGTCGCCGCGCTGGCGGACCCGGGCGACGAGCTGCGGCTGATGCGCGCGGTCGCCGAGGCGCGCCTGCTCGTCCCGGTGGTGGCCGCCCCCACCGAGATCGACGACTCGGGCGACCTCGCCGTGGAGAAGTCCACCGACATGGCCGTGGTAACCCTGACCGCTCCCGACGGGCAGCGCGCGCTCCCGGTGTTCTCCGGGGTGGAGGCGCTGGCGCGCTGGGACGAGGGCGCCCGTCCCTCGCCGGTCACCAGCGCGCGTGCGGCCCAGGCGGCGGTCTCCGAGCGCTGTGACGTGATCGTCCTGGACGTCGGGTCACCGCACCAGGTGGTGCTGCGACCGAGCATGGTGTGGGCCCTCGCGCAGCAGCGCGCGTGGATCCCGGCCCACCAGGACGAGCACGTCCGCTCAGCCGTCGCGGCTGCGGTCCGCGACGACCCCGCCGTGGAGGAAGTCCGCTGCGAGGACGGCTCCGACGCCGGCCCGGGGGTCCTGCGCGTCGTCCTCGGCGTCCGCCCCGGCCTGTCGCAGAACGAGCTGCGCGAGGTCGCGACCCGCGTGGGGGAGCGGATCGCGACCGACGGGGAGGTCAGGGCGCGGATCGACGGCCTGGCCTTCGCGCTGCAGGCCGCCGGACCCGCCGACCCGGGCGGGCGCTGAGCCTGGTCAGCGGCGGTTGGCCTTCAGGGTGTCCAGCCGCTGCCGCATCTCGTCGGCGCTGATCTCGCCGCGAGCGTACAGGTCGCGAACCGTCCCGACGGCGTCGTGACGGCCGCCGCGCCACCGTCGGGAGACGACGTAGATGAACGTCCCGACGACGAGAAGCCACAGAATCGGGAAGATCGGGAAGAACGGCCAGGGCGGGCCGTCCCAGTGGTCGGTGCTGTCGGCGGTGAGCTGGAGCAGTGCAGTGGTCATGCCGTCCAGACTCGGCGAGACGCGCGGTCGGCGCGTCCGCCGGGCGTTGAGATCGCCCTGCGCACCGTGCGTACGAGCCTCAGCCGGCGCGCGCCCGCAGGTGGACCTTGACGCCCTGGGTCCCGAACATGCTGAGCGCCTCGACCGGCTTGTCGTCGGCAGACCCGAACCAGTGGGGGACCCGGGTGTCGAACTCCACCGCCTCGCCCCGCGTCAGCACGAGGTCCTGGTCGCCGAGCAGCAGCCGCAGCCGTCCCTCCAGGACGTACAGCCACTCGTAACCCTCATGAGTGCGTGGTCTGGGGTGCTCGGGACTGGTGCGCTCGTGGAAGACGAGCTTGAAGACTTGGACCTGACCGGGCTGCACCGACAGCGGGATCATCGTCATCGAGCCGTGGCGCCGCGCCTGGGTCCGGACGCGAGGGTCACCGACCGCGGGTGAGCCGACGAGCTCGTCCAGGGACAGGCGGTACGCGCCGGCCAGCGCCAGCAGCAGCTCCAGGGTGGCCTTGCGCTGCCCCGACTCCAGCCGGGAGAGCGTGCTGACCGAGACACCGGTGCGCTCGGACAGGTCGGCGAGGGTGATCTCCCGCTCCTGCCGCACCGAACGCAACCGAGGGCCGATGCCGTCGATGATCTTCGCCAGGTCGGTCATGAGATCACCTTGCCATTACGGCAAGGATGTTTGCCAGCGCCTCTGCTCCGGAGGCACAGTCGCTGCATGAACGACACCCAGCAGCAGTACGACGTCCTGGTCATCGGCGGTGGTCCCGCCGGCCTCAGCGCCGCTCTCGTGCTCGGACGGTCGCGCCGGTCCGTCCTGGTGGTCGACGCGGGCGAGCCGCGCAACGCACCGGCGGCTCACATGCAGGCGTTCCTCTCCCGCGACGGCGCGCCACCGAGCGACCTGCTGGCGGCGGGACGCGCGGAGGTGGCCGCGTACGGCGTGGACATCGTCGGTGACTCGATCGCCGAGATCGACCGTACGGCAACCGGATTCACGGCGACCACCACGAGTGGCGCGACGTACGACGCTGGCCGCGTCGTGCTGGCCACCGGTCTGCGCGACGTGCTGCCGGACGTCCCCGGCATTCGCGAGCGGTGGGGTCGCGACGTGATCCACTGCCCGTACTGCCACGGCTGGGAGGTGCGCGACCAGCGCATCGCGGTCCTGGCGACCGGGCCGATGAGCGCGCACCAGGCGCAGCTGTTCCGGCAGCTGTCCGACCGGGTCACCTTCCTCGCCGGCGACACCGACCCGGACGCCGAGACGCGCACCGCGCTGGAGGCCCGGGGCATCGAGATCGTGACCGGCCCCGTCGCCGAGCTGGTCGTCGAGGACGACCGGCTCACCGGCGTACGCACCGGATCGGGTGCGGTCCTGCCGCTCGACGTGCTGGTCGTCGGCACCCGGATGGAGGCGCCGCGCGACCTGCCGGACCGGCTCGGCCTGGAGATGACCGAGCTGCCGGGGATGGGTCGTCAGGTGACGGTCGACGACATGGGCGCCACGACGGTCCCCGGCGTCTGGGCGGCCGGCAATGCCGCCGACGTGCGGATGCAGGTGATCAACGCGGCGGCCGCGGGGAACCTCGCCGGCGCCGCCGTGAACATGGACATGGTCCAGGAGGAGGTCCGGCTCGCGGTGCAGCAGCAGGCGAGCCGGACGACCGCCTAGAGGTTGATCATGTGGCCGGCGATGCCCTCGATGGCTTCCTTCACGGCCTCGCTCAGCGTGGGGTGGGCGAAGATGTTGCGGGCCACCTCGTCGGCGGTGAGGTCCCACTTCTGGGCCAGCGTCAGCACGGGCAGCAGCTCGGTGACCTCCGGGCCGATCAGGTGCCCGCCGATGATCTCGTTGTGGGCGGCGTCGGCGACGATCTTCACGAACCCGACGCCCTCGCCCATGCCGCGGGCCTTGCCGTTGGCCGAGAACGGGAAGGAGGCGACCTTGACGTCGTACCCCTTCTCCTTGGCCTGCTCCTCGCTGTAGCCGAACGAGGCGATCTGCGGCTGGCAGAACGTGGCCCGCGGGATCATGTCGAAGTCGATCTCGACGGTCTCGGCGTCGCCGATGGTCTCGGCGGCGACGACACCCATGGCCTCGGCGGTGTGCGCCAGCATCAGCTTGCCGGTGCAGTCGCCGATCGCGTAGACGCCCTCGACGTTGGTGCGGCCGCGCTCGTCGACCGCGATCGCCTTGCGCTCGGTGAGCTGGACCCCGGTGCCCTCGATGCCGTACCCCTCGATGCGCGGCGCGAAGCCGAACGCGGCGAGGAAGCGGTCGGCCTCGAGCACCTGCTCGTCGCCGCCGGCGGCCGGAGCCACCGTGACGCGGACGCCGGAGCCGGTGTCCTCGACGCCCTTGACGGCGGTCGACAGCAGCACCTTGACGCCGAGCTTCTTGTACTGGCGCAGCAGCTCCTTGGACACGTCGGCGTCCTCGGTGGGCACCATGCGGTCCAGGAACTCCACGATGGTGACCTCGACGCCGAAGGACTTCATCACATACGCGAACTCGACGCCGATCGCGCCGCTGCCGCCGATGACGACCGACTTCGGGAGGTTGCCGTCGAGGATCTGCTCCTCGTACGTCACGACGTTCTCGGAGAGGGTGACGCCCGGCACCAGGCGCACGGTCGCGCCGGTGGCGATGATGACGTTGTCCGCGGTCACCGTCTGGTGCTCACCGGCGTTCAGCTCGACGTCGATCGTGTGCGCGTCGGTGAACATCCCCCACCCGTCGATCTCGGTGATCTTGTTCTTCTTCATCAGGTAGTGCACGCCCTTGGCGCTGGCGTCCGCGACGCCGCGGCTGCGCTGGTGGGTGGCGCCGAAGTCCATGGTCGCCTCGCCGCTGATCCCGAACTTCTTCTTCTCGTTCGTGATGATGTGCGCCAGCTCGGCGTTGCGCAGCAGCGACTTGGAGGGGATGCACCCGACGTTGAGGCAGACACCGCCCCAGTACTTCTTCTCGATGACCGCAACGGTCTTACCGAGCTGCGCCGCGCGGATCGCCGCGACATAACCACCCGGACCGGCTCCCAGGACTACGACATCAAAGTGATCAGCCACGCGCCAGAGCCTATCTCCGCCCTCCTGGCCGCCCGACGCCGCGGTCGAGCGAGCGGACGCCCTGTGGGGTGGCTCACGAACGCGTGATGACTGGTTCGGTCGCGAGCAGCGCGGTCGCCAGCTCGCTGTCGGTGACGAGGCTGTCGACCAGGCCACCGCCGACGGCGGCGCGCACCACGCCGGCGCGGCTCGGGCCGGTGACGAGCCCGATGACGTGCGGGACGGCGCGCAGCTGGTCGACCGAGACGGTGATGAGGCGCTGCGCCAGCTCGCTGTCCACGGCGTTGCCCTCAGCGTCGATGAACGCGCCGGAGATCTCCCCGACGGTGCCGGCGGCGGTGAGCGCCGCGGCCGTGGGGGCGTCGACGAGGTCGATGATGGTCGACTCACCGGGCAGCCACGCGCCGATGCCGACCACCGCGACCGTCACGTCGTCGATGTGCGCGAACGTCCCGGCCACACTCGGCTGACGCTGCATCATCCGGGCGCTCTCGATGTCGGCGGCCACGAGCGGGGCGTAGAAGTGGTGGGCCGGCCCGCCGCTCAGGCGCGCGGCCTCGCGCACCACGTCCACCGGGGTGGCCGCCACGTCGGTGACGGTCAGGGCCCCGCTCAGCTGGACCACCGGCACCCGCGGCAGCGTCTCGAGGGCGGTCACCATCGCCGAGACGGTGCGCGACCACGGCAGCCCGAGCACGTCGCCCTCGCCGAGGACCTGGTGGAGCAGGACGGCCGCCGTACGCCCGATCTCCTCGCGCAGGTGGACGGCGGCCTGCGCGTCGTCGGAGAACAGCGGGACGTCGACGACCGCGGCGTGCCGCAGGCCGAGGTGCTCGATGAGCTGCTCGGACAGCGCGGTGTCGACGGCGGCCTGGGGAGCGATCTCGATCCGGACGACGCCCCGGTCGCGAGCCTCGGTCAGCAGCCTGGCCACCTTGAACCGGCTCAGCCCGAGCTCCTGCGCGATCTGCACCTTCGAGGCGTCCTGCAGGTAGTAGCGGCGCGCGACCGTCGCGAGCAGCCGCCGGTCGTCGGCGGAGTCGACCGGGCCCATGCGACCGCCTCTGCCTTCGGGCGCCGCGTTTCCGTGCACGCGGCGATGTGATCTGGAACACTACACTCAAACGTGCACGCACATGCTCATATGAGCAGAACCGGTGATGGCGCGGACGCAGCGGCAAGGAGGCCAGATGCGACGGCGGAGGAAGTTGTTGGCGACAGGCGCGGCGGTCGCGATGGCGACGAGCGTGGCGTCGTGCGCGGGGTGGGGCGGTGGTGTCGGCGGCGGTGGCGGCGACACCGTCAACGTCCTGATGGTGAACAACCCGCAGATGATCGACCTGCAGAAGCTCGCGCCGCAGTTCACCCGCGAGACCGGGATCAAGGTCAACTTCACGGTGCTGCCGGAGAACGACCTGCGCGACAAGGCCAGCCAGGAGTTCTCCAGCCAGGCCGGCCAGTACGACGTCGCGACCCTGAGCAACTTCGAGATCCCGATCTACGCCAAGAGCGGCTGGGTCGCGCCGATGGACGACTACATCAAGGCCGACCCGGAGTTCGACCAGGCCGACATCCTCAAGCCGATGGCCACGGCGCTCACGGCGGAGGGCAAGGTCTACGGGCAGCCGTTCTACGGCGAGTCCTCCTTCCTGATGTACCGCAAGGACGTGCTCGCCTCCAAGGGCATCACCATGCCGGCGAAGCCGACCTGGAAGCAGGTCGCCGACATCGCGGCCAAGGTCGACGGCGCCCGGCCGGGCATGGCCGGCATCTGCCTGCGCGGCCAGCCCGGCTGGGGCCAGCTGTTCGCCCCCCTCACCACCGTGGTCAACACCTACGGCGGGACGTGGTTCGACCAGGACTGGACGCCGAAGGTCGACTCACCCGAGTTCACCCAGGCCACCCAGTTCTACGTCGACCTGGTGCGCAAGCACGGTGAGAAGGGCGCACCGCAGGCCGGGTTCACCGAGTGCCTCAACAACCTCACCCAGGGCAGCGTCGCCATGTGGTACGACGCGACGTCCGCCGCCGGCTCGCTGGAGATGGCGGGCTCGCCGGTCAAGGGGAAGATCGGGTACGCACCGGCACCCGTCGTGAAGACCAAGAGCGCCGGCTGGCTCTACACCTGGGCATGGGCGATCGAGAAGGCCAGCAGCCACCAGGACAACGCCTGGAAGTTCATCGCCTGGGCCAGCAGCAAGAAGTACGAGAACCTCGTCGGCCAGCGGGTCGGCTGGTCGTCGGTCCCGGCGGGCAAGCGGGCGTCGACCTACACGAACCCGCAGTACCTCGCCTCGGCGGGCCCGTTCGCGGCCCAGACGAAGCAGGCCATCGAGTCGGTGAACCCGAACAACCCCGGCCTGCAGCCACGTCCGGCGCCGGGCATCCAGTTCGTCGACATCCCGGAGTTCCCCGACCTGGGCACCCAGGTCAGTCAGGAGGTCAGCTCGGCCATCGCCGGCAAGACCACCGTCCGCAGCGCCCTGAACCTCGGGCAGCAGCTCGCGGACGACGTCGCGACCCAGTACCGGAAGCGGGAGGGCAAGTGAGCACCGTTGCCGCACGAGGAGACTCGGCTCTCGGCCGGGCGGGGGCGTGGGCACGCCGTGCTCCGCTCCTGCCGGCACTGATCTTCATGATCATCGTGACCCAGCTGCCGTTCCTGGTCACGCTGGTCGTGTCGTTCATGAACTGGAACGCCTACTACCCGAACGACCGCGGGTTCGCCGGCCTGGACAACTTCCAGAGCGTCCTCACCGACGTCAACGCCCGCAAGGCGATCCTCGTGACGGTGCTGCTGACCGTCGGCGTCGTCCTCATTTCCCTGATCCTGGGGCTGATCGTCGCGCTGCTGCTGGACCGCAAGTTCCGCGGCCGGAGCATCGCCCGCACGCTGATGATCACCCCGTTCCTGGTCGTGCCGGTCGCGGCGGCGCTGCTGTGGAAGCACGCGCTCTACAACCCGGAGTACGGACTGCTCAACGGGCTGCTGCGCGGCATCTTCGGTGACAGCGCGCCGCAGAAGGACTGGATCACCGACAACCCGCTGATCTCGATCGTCGTCGCGCTGGTGTGGCAGTGGACGCCGTTCATGATGCTGATCCTGCTCGCGGGTCTGCAGAGCCGTCCGATGGACGTCGTCGAGGCCGCGCGCATCGACGGCGCGTCGTCGTGGCAGATCTTCCGCAACATGACCCTGCCCCACCTGCGGCCGTACATCGAGCTGTCCGGACTGCTCGGGGCGATCTACGTGGTCCAGAACTTCGACGCGGTCTTCACCATCACCTCCGGCGGTCTCGGCACCGCCAACCTGCCGTACTTCATCTACCAGACCTTCTACACCGCCCATGACTACGGACGCGCGTCCGCCGCCGGTGTGGTCGTGGTGATCGGGACGATCATCATCGCGACCTTCGCGCTGCGCACGGTGCTGAGCCTGTTCCAGGAGGAGTCACGATGACCACCACCCTCGCTCGTCCCGCGGCCACCGACCTGGAGATCCGCCACGCGAAGCAGCCCCGGTCCGGGGTGCTGCTCACCGGCGCGGCCTGGATCATCGCGGTGCTGTTCGTCCTGCCCGTGCTGTGGATGATCCTCACCTCGTTCCACACCGAGCAGGACGCGGCCGCGAACCCGCCGAAGCTCGCGGCACCGCTCAGCCTGGAGGGGTACCGCTCCTTCTTCGACTCCGGGCCGTGGCCGCCGCTGGCGAACTCGCTCACCGCGAGCGTCGTCTCGACGCTGCTCGTCCTGCTGCTGGCGCTCCCGGCCGCGTACGCGCTGTCGATCAAGCCGGTCAAGAAGTGGAGCGACGTGATGTTCTTCTTCCTGTCCACCAAGTTCCTGCCGGTGGTGGCGGGCCTGCTGCCGGTCTACCTGTTCGCGCAGAAGGTGAACCTGCTGGACAACATCTGGCTGCTGATCATCCTCTACACCTCGATGAACCTGCCGATCGCGGTGTGGATGCTGCGGTCGTTCCTCTCGGAGGTGCCCACCGAGATGCTGGAGGCCGCGCAGGTCGACGGGGCGGGACTCGTGCGCACCCTGCGCGAGATCGTCGCCCCGGTCGTCGCACCGGGCATCGCCGCCGCGGCGCTCATCTGCTTCATCTTCTCCTGGAACGAGCTGCTGTTCGCCCGGGTGCTGACGGGCACGCGCGCGGAGACCGCACCGGTCTTCCTCACCGGCTTCGTGACCAGCCAGGGACTCTTCCTGGCCAAGGTCTGCGCGGCGTCGCTGGTGGTGTCGCTTCCGGTGCTCGCGGCCGGGTTCGCGGCTCAGGACAAGCTGGTCCAGGGGCTGTCGATGGGTGCGGTGCGATGAGCCCGGCGCCGGTCGCGCTCTCCCAGGCCACGGTCGGCGACCTCGATCCCGCGGTCGCGACGCCGTCGTACGACCGCTCGGCCGTCACGCCCGGCGTCGTCCACCTGGGCGTCGGGGGCTTCCACCGGGCCCACCAGGCGATGTACCTCGACGCCCTCATGAACCAGGGCGAGGCGCTGGACTGGGGCATCGTCGGCGTGGGCGTCCTCGCGCACGACAAGCGCATCGTCGAGACGCTGAACGCCCAGGACGGCCTCTACACCCTGGTGCTCAAGCACCCGGACGGCCGGCGCGAGCCGCGCGTCATCGGCTCGATCGTCGGGATGCTGCTCGCTCCGGACGATCCGGAGGCGGTCCTCGCGCGGATGACCGACCCGCAGACGCGGATCGTGTCGCTGACGATCACCGAGGGCAGCTACCTGATCAACCAGTCGACGGGGGAGTTCGACGCCGAGCACCCGTCCATCCAGGGCGACCTGGCGCAAGGGGCGGTCCCGTCCACCGCCTTCGGCTACGTGGTCGAGGCGCTGCGCCGGCGCAAGGACGCGGGCACACCGCCGTTCACCGTCATGTCCTGCGACAACCTGCCCGGCAACGGCGACGTCGCCCGCAAGACGATGATCGCGTTCGCGCGGCTGAAGGACCCCGGGCTCGCGGACTGGATGACCGCGCACGTCGCGTTCCCGAACGCCATGGTCGACCGCATCACGCCGGTGACCGCGGACGCCGACAAGGAGGCGCTCGCGCAGGAGTTCGGCGTGCAGGACGGCTGGCCGGTGGTGTGCGAGCCGTACACCCAGTGGGTGCTGCAGGACGAGTTCCCGCTGGGGCGGCCGCCGTTGGAGGACGTCGGCGTCCAGGTCGTCGACGACGTCGTGCCGTACGAGCTGATGAAGCTGCGGCTGCTCAACGCCAGCCACCAGTCGCTGTGCTACCTCGGCTACCTGTCCGGGTACCGGTACGCGCACGAGGTCTGCCAGGACCCGCTGTTCGTGGAGTTCCTGCTCGGCTACATGAACGAGGAGGGGCGCCCGACGCTTCCGGAGGTCCCCGGCGTCGACCTCGACGCGTACTGCCACACCCTGATCGAGCGGTTCGCGAACCCGCAGGTACGCGACACGCTGGCCCGGCTGTGCGCGGAGAGCTCGGACCGCATCCCCAAGTGGCTGGTGCCGGTGATCCGCGACAACCTTGCCTCGGGCGGGCAGGTCGGGCGCTCGGCCCTGGTGGTCGCCGCCTGGGCGAGGTACGCCGAGGGTGTGGACGAGCAGGGCGAGCCCATCGAGGTCGTCGACCACCGCAAGGAGGCGGTCATGGCCGCAGCCGCCGCGCAGCAGGAGGACCCGCTGGCGTTCCTGCGCGACCCGACCCTGTTCGGCGACCTGGCCGAGCAGGAGCGGTTCACGGCGCCGTACCTCGCCTCGCTCGAGGCGTTGCACCACAGCGGTGCGCGCGCGACGACCCAGGCCACGGTCGACGCGCTCCGCGGCGCGTGACGGTGCCGACGGCGTACGTCCCGGCACGCTGAGCGGTTCTGGACCAGGATGGGAGTCATGGGACAGCGACGTCTGGTGGCCGGGGTCGACTCGTCGACCCAGTCGTGCAAGGTCGTGGTGTGCGACGCGGACTCCGGTGCGGTGGTACGCATGGGTCGAGCCGCGCACCCCGACGGCACCGAGGTGAGTGCCGACCACTGGTGGACCGCCTACACCGAGGCGACGGCCGACGGCCTGCTCGACGACGTCGAGGCGATCGCGGTCGGCGGTCAGCAGCACGGCATGGTCACGCTCGACGAGGACGACGCACTCGTACGAGATGCGCTGCTGTGGAACGACACCCGCTCAGCCGACGCGGCGCGCGACCTGGTGTCCGAGCTCGGTGGCGCGCAGGCCTGGGTCGACGCGGTGGACTGCGTGCCGGTCGCGAGCTTCACCGTCACCAAGCTGCGCTGGCTGGCCGAGCACGAGGCCGCCAACGCCCGGCGCACGCACACCGTGGTGCTGCCCCACGACTGGCTGACCGGTCGGATCCTGCAGCAGGCGGGCGGGTTCGGCGGCTGGACGACCGACCGCGGCGACGCCTCGGGTACCTGCTACTGGTCGGCGCTGACCGACGACTACCGGCTGGACCTGATGGAGCGCGCGCTCGGCCGCGCGGTCGAGGTGCCGCGCGTCCTCGGACCCGCGGAGCGTGCGGGAGTCACCGACTCCGGGATGGTGGTCGGTCCGGGGACGGGCGACAACATGGGCGCCGCTCTCGGGCTGGGCCTGCGGCCCGGCGACGTGGTGGTCTCGCTCGGCACCAGCGGCGCGGTGTTCGCCGAGCACGACGCAGCGGTCGGCGATGCCGACGGGTACGTCGCGGGGTTCGCGAGCGCAACCGGCGGGCACCTGCCGCTGGCGTGCACCCTCAACGCCGCGCGCGTGCTGACGGCGGGTGCGCACCTGCTGGGCACGGACCTGGCCGGTCTCGACCGGTTGGCGCTGGCGGCCGAGCCGGGCGCCGACGGGCTCAGCCTGCTGCCGTACCTGGACGGCGAGCGCACGCCCAACCTGCCGGACGCCACCGGCACCCTGGGCGGACTGACCCGGGCGAACGCCACGCCGGAGAACCTCGCCCGCGCGTGCGTCGAGGGCATGCTGTGCAACTTGGCGAACAGCGTGGATGCGCTGCGGGAGAAGGGAACTCACGTCGAGCGCGTGCTCATGATCGGCGGTGCGTCGCAGTCGGCGGCGGTGCGTGAGGTCGCGCCCCGCGTGCTCGGTGCGCCGGTGGTGGTGCCGACCCCGGGGGAGTACGTCGGAGTCGGGGCCGCTCGACAGGCGGCCTGGGTCCTCACCGGCGGCGAGGAGCCGCCGCGCTGGGACGTCTCACTCGAGACCGAGCTCGAGCCGCCGAGCGGACGCGTGGACCTGGAGCAGGACGAGCACGTGCGGTCCCAGTACGCCGACCTGCAGCGCGGCCTGTACGGCAAGCGCTGACGGGAGTCCCGCACGAGGTGTCGGGGCAGCCCTACGCGTCGTGCGGGGGCTCCAGCGGGTGGACCGCGACCACGGCATCGGTGTTCAACGGACCGTGGATGTGCGGGAACAGCTCGCCGCCGGCCTCCGCGGCCGGCTCCCGGACCAGGGGAGCGGTCAGCCGGTCCGTGTCGATCTCCAGCAGCAGGAGCGGGCCTTCGACGTCGGCGTAGAAACGGGAGCGCACCGTCTGCCACTGGGTGTCCTCGGAGGCGTGGATGAAGCCCTCCTGGGCGAGCGTGCGCCCGCGCGTGGAGATCTCGTACGCGCCGGCGGCTCGGGCGGCGTCCCAGTCCTGCGGCTCGGCCAGGTGGTAGATACGCGACATGGCCCCGAACCTACGGTCCGGGGCCATGTCGGTGGCAGGTGGGCTACGCCGTGAACGCCTGCGCGACCGGGGTGGAGCCCTGGTTGAACTCGTACACGTGCCGAGCCGACTCGGGCCGCTCGACCACGGCCGCGATCGCCGCCGCGACATCGGCGCGTGAGACCTGGGAGGCGTCCTGGTCGGCTCCGACGCTGATCGCCCCGGTCGCCGGGTCGTCGGTCAGCCCGCTCGGACGCAGGATCGTCCAGTCCAGGTCGGTCGACTCCAGGTGCGCGTCGGCCGCCGTCTTGGCGTCGGCGTACGCGTGGAACGAGCTGTCCTGCGGCACACCGTGATCGGGGCCCGCGCCGAAGTAGGACACCATCACGTACCGGCGTGCGCCGATCTTCGCGGCGGCGTCCATCGTGCGGATCGCGGCGTCGCGGTCGACCGCGTACGTGCGCTCGGGGTCGCCGCCGCCCGCTCCGGCGGACCAGACGACGGTGTCGTACCCGTTCAGGAGGTCCTCGGTGCCGGCCTCGTCGAGCTGCTCGACGTCGGCGACGACGGCGGTGGCACCGGTGGCCTCCACGTCCGAGGCGTGGTCGGGGTTGCGGACGATCGCGTCGACCGTGTGGCCGGCCTCGACCAGCAGGGGAGCGGTGAGCAGGGCGACCTTGCCGTGGCCGCCGATGAGGGCGATGCGTGCCATGCCGCTCACCGTACCGGCGCGCCGGCGGGCTTCGGGGCCGCGACCGGGCGGCCGGTGGGCTGGTCGCCGAGCACGAAGCGCTGGCGGCGGCGGAGCAGGTGCTGAGTCGTCGCGGTGACGACGGCGGAGGAACGAGCCATGAGGGTCTCCCGTCTGCGGCGCGGCTCGCCCGGATGAGGGTCGAGCAGCACGGATGGCCAGGGGGTCACCAGTGCTAACGGAGGCCCCCTCCGATTAATTCCCCGCCTCGGCAGAATCTCCTCGAGCCGACCCTTCCGCGCCGCACCCACGGCCGCGCACGGCCAGTGTGCCGCTCCGGCACCGCGAAGGGGTACGCCGACCGGCGGGTCGGCGTACCCCTTCGTCCTCGCGGGGCCCGCTAGCTGCGGGCGTTGGTCACCGTCTCGACGATCGGTTCCTCGACGACCTTGGCGTCGTCGGCCTCGCCACCGGGGTTGGCCCCGCCGCTGTCGGCGCGGACGAGCTCCTCGATCTTCTTGCCGGTCTCGGCGTCGACGTTCTTCCAGTAGTCGAACGCCCGCTCCAGGACCGGCGACTTCACGCCACCGAGCAGGTGCCCGGCGACGGTCCTGACGAACTCCTCGCGCTGCTGGTCGTTCCAGACCTCACGCACCAGGGTGCCCGCCTGGCCGAAGTCGTCGTCGTCCTGACGCAGCGTGTACGCCTGGCGCACCATCACGCCGTCGGACTCCCACGACTCCTCGGCCTCGCCCACTTGGTCGGCGTAGCCGCGGCCCTCGGAGTTCGGCGCGTAGACCGGCGCGTCCGCGCGGTGGTCGTACGCCATGGGGCCGTCCTGGGTGTAGGTGTTCAGCCCCTCCACCCGGGGACGGTTCACCGGCAGCTGAAGGTAGTTCGGCCCGATGCGGTAGCGGTGGGTGTCGGCGTACGCGAACGCCCGCCCCAGCAGCATCTTGTCGGGGGAGAAGCCGATGCCCGGCACGAGCGCCGACGGCTCGAACGCCGCCTGCTCGATCTCGGCGAAGAAGTTCTCCGGGTTGCGATTCAGGGTCATCGTGCCGACCTTGATCAGCGGGTAGTCCTCGTGCGACCAGATCTTGGTCAGGTCGAACGGGTTGAACCGGTAGGTCTTCGCGTCCTCGTAGGGCATGACCTGGACCGAGAGCGTCCAGGACGGGAAGTCGCCCTTCTCGATCGCGTCGTGCAGGTCGCGCCGGTGGTGGTCGGCGTCCTCGCCGGCGATGCGGGTGGCCTCCTCGCCGGTCAGGCCCTCGACGCCCTGGTCGCTGTGGAAGTGGTACTTCACCCAGAACTTCTCGCCGGCCTCGTTGATCCACATGTACGTGTGGGAGCCGTAGCCGTTCATGTGACGGAAGGTCTTCGGGATGCCGCGGTCGCCCATCAGGTAGGTGACCTGGTGCGCCGACTCGGGGTTGAGGCTCCAGAAGTCCCACTGCATGTGGTTGTCCCGCAGCCCCGAGCCGCCGCGCCGCTTCTGGCTGCGGATGAAGTGCGGGAACTTCATCGTGTCGCGCACGAAGAAGACCGGGGTGTTGTTGCCGACCAGGTCGTAGTTGCCCTCGGTCGTGTAGAACTTCAGCGCGAAGCCGCGCGGGTCCCGCCAGGTGTCGGGCGAGCCCTGCTCGCCGGCAACGGTCGAGAACCGGGCGAGCATCTCGGTGCGTGCACCCTTCTGGAAGAGCGCCGCCTTGGTGTACTTGCTGACGTCCTCGGTGGTCTCGAAGACACCGAAGGCACCGGAGCCCTTCGCGTGCACGTTGCGCTCGGGCACGCGCTCGCGGTTGAAGTGCGCCATCTGGTTCAGGAAGTGCACGTCGTGCAGCAGGATCGGACCGTCCGGCCCGATGGTGAGGCTGTTGCGGTCGCTGGGCGCAGGCGAACCGGTCTCCGTGTGCGAGCCGAGCTCGGCCTCGCGGGAGGGAGCTGTCTCGATCGAGGGGTTGGAGGTGGTGCTGTCAGCCATCATCTCTCCTTCGTGGGTGTCGGTCCGTCCTGGTCGGACCGCTCCTGGCACCGGGGACACAAGCCCCAGTAGATGACCTCGGCCTCGTCCACGGTGAAGCCCTGGGGGGAGGAGGCGTCGAGGCATGGTGCCGACCCGATCGCGCAGTCGACGTCATCGACCGCGCCGCACCGGCGGCACACGACATGGTGGTGGTTGTCCGCGACCCGGGTCTCGTACCGGGCGGGATGACCGGCCGGCTCGATCCGCCGGACCAGCCCGGCGTCGGCAAGGGCGCGCAGGACGTCGTAGACCGCCTGCGTCGAGACCGACCCCAGCCGCGCGCGTACGGCGGCGGAGATCGTCTCGACGTCGGAGTGCGGTCGTCCCTGCAGCTCGGACAGGACGGCGACCCGGGGCGCGGTCACGCGCAGCGAGGACCGGCGCAGGAGCACGGTCACGTCGTCGTCGGCCACGTCTCCACCCCACCACGCAGTCTGGAACGAGTCAAGAAAACTGACCCGTCGACCGGGGACGGCGTCGCCGGCGGCAGATTCGGGCTGTGATCTGAATCTCCCTGAAAACCGGGGAAATTGGCCATTCCTCCCGTGACGCAGCCCAACTTTACGACCGCTTGGACAAACCCGGGCGAAGCCCAGACGCGGGCGGCCACTGACGCGGATCGGGCCGGAAGAACGGCCGTTAACGTGGCCGGAATCGTCCAGCGGCGGGTCACCACCGGCCGTCCCGAGCCGACCAGGAGACACACCTTGACGGATCTGCTCGAGCCCGTGCCGGCCCTCGACGTCGGTGCCGGTCACCGCCTCGTCCCCGGCGTACGGCGACGCGACGAGCTCTCCCCGGAACAGCTGGGCGAGCAGCTGCTCCGGTCGGCCTCCGACCCGCGGGCCCTGGTCGCTGCCGTCCGGGTCCCCGAGCTGACGACGCTGCACGAGGAGCTGCCGCAGCCGGTCTGGGACTCGATCCGCCACCGGGTCGTCACCGAGCTGCTGCGCGACGTGGACGCCGACGTCACCCTTGCCTGGCAGGACCCCGAGCTGATGCTGGTCCACGTGCCGGGCGACCGTGCCCGCAGCGCCGAGGACCTCACCCGCCGGCTCGAGGAGGCGAGTCGCGGGCTCGCCGCGGCGGGGCTCCCCAGCGGGGACGGTCAGCTCTACCTCTCGCCGCACACAGGGGTCGCCTCCAACGCCTCGTCCCGGCCGGGATTCAGCGCGCTCGACCAGGCCCTGGACGCCGCGCTCCAGGCGCAGGGGCACATGGACCTCGTACCGCGGATGACCGGAGCCGGGTCGCGCGGCCCGGCCCACCGGGCCCGTCGCACACCGCTCCTGCTGCGTGGTCCCGGCCTGGTCGTCTGCTCCTACCTGCTCGCGCTGGGCGTTCCGTTCGTGGTCTACGAGCTGCTCTACCTGGGCGGCCTCGACGTCACCCGCGTCGCGTACCTCATCGCGGTCGGCGCCGGGCTGCTGACGGCGTGGCTGGCCTTCTCCGAGGTCGTCCGCGCACTCCCGCACCACGACCCGCCCCCGCCGCCCGTCGGCACACCGGCCCCCGCGGCGAGCGCGATCATCGCGGCGTACCTGCCGAACGAGGCCGACACGATCGAGGAGACCGTGCAGCGGTTCCTCGGCCTGGACCACCCCGGCGACCTGCAGGTGATCCTCGCCTACAACACCCCTCGGCCCCTCCCGGTGGAGACCCGGCTGCGGGAGGTGGCCAGGCGGGACCCGCGGCTGCTGCTGCTCGCGGTCGACGGCAGCACGTCCAAGGCGCAGAACGTCAACGCCGCGCTCGCGCACGTCACGGGCGACGTGGTCGGCGTGTTCGACGCCGACCACCACCCGCGGCCCGGGGCGTTCGAACGGGCCTGGCGCTGGGTCGGCAACGACTACGACGTCGTCCAGGGGCACTGCGTGGTCCGCAACGGGGACGAGTCCCGGCTGGCCGCGATGGTGGCGGTGGAGTTCGAGTCGATGTACGCCGTCTCCCACCCGGGCCGCGCCCGCTGGCACGGGTTCGGGATCTTCGGCGGTTCCAACGGCTACTGGCGCGCCTCGGCGCTGCGAGCCATGCGCTTCCGCCGCGACATGCTCACCGAGGACATCGACGCCTCCATGCGCGGGCTCGCGCTCGGGCTGCGGATCGCCAGCGACCCCTACCTCGTGTCCACCGAGCTCGCGCCCACGTCGTTCTCCGCCCTGTGGCGGCAGCGGCTGCGCTGGGCCCAGGGCTGGCACCAGGTCGGCCGCGTCCGGATGCGACCTGCGCTGCGCAGCGCTCGACTCACCGTCCGGCAGAAGGTCGGTGTCCTCGTGCTGCTCGGCTGGACGCAGGTGGTCCCGTGGATCTCGCTGCAACCTCTGGCGCTCGCCGCGGTCGCGCTCCTCAACACCCACCACTCGCGCCAGTGGTTCGCGCCCCTGGTCGTGCTCACCTTCTTGATGACGCTCTCGGAGTCGCTGCTGCAGGGCGCGGTCGCCTGGCTGCTCGCCGAGCCGTCGATCAAGCGGCGGCCGCTGTGGTGGCTGCAGTACCTGCTGTTCAACATTGTCTTCTACGCCGAGTACAAGAACGCCGGCGTCCGCACGGCCCACCTGCGGGAGGTCGTCGGCGAGGAGCAGTGGGTGGTCACACCCCGGACGGCCGCAGCCGTGGCCGCGCTGGACGGGCGGAGCGCTCCGGCCGGGGCGGTGTCCTGATGGCCCGGGTGCGCGACACGTCGCTGGACGGTATGCGAGGAGCCGTCGTCCTCACCGTGCTCGCGTTCCACGCCTGGCAGTACGCCGGCGGCCAGGCCGGCCGTGGCACGGGCGTCAGCGACGCGGTGGTGCTCGGCCTGTCCTGGTCGGTGTCCTGGTTCTTCGTCGTCACCGGCTTCCTCGTCTTCGCCTCGTACGCCCGGGCGCTGGTCGACGGAGGCCGCACCGAGACGGCCGGGCGGTTCCTGGCGCGGCGGCTCGTCCGGGTCCTGCCGGCGTACTGGACGGCGGTCCTGATCATCTGGGCGGCGCGGACCCGTGCCTTCCCCGGTGACCTGGTCGACCTGGTCGAGCACCTCACACTCACCCACGTCTTCGACCAGCAGCGCATCTTCTGGACGCTGGGTCCGGGGTGGTCCCTGACCTCGCAGGTGCTGGTCTACGTCTTCGCGGCTCTGCTGTGGCTCCCGCTGGGAGGGCTGGCCCGCCGGTTGCCTCGCGCCGGCCGGGTCGCCGTCCTGACCCTGCCCGGGCTGCTGCTGATCGCGGCCGGGGTCGCCTATCAGTACTGGGCGCTGAACCGGTCCGGCGCCGCCGCACGGGACTGGCCGGTGTGGTTCCACCCGCTGGCCCAGGCGCCGGCGATGGGCGCGGGGATGCTGCTGGCGGTGGTCGTGGCGGCGGGGCCACGGGCGCTGGGCTCGCCGCGCGGCGCACGGACCGGCACCGCGCTCGCCGTCGGCGCGGTGGCCGGGCTCGCGGCCATGGTGGTCTGGCAGCACGGAGCCGTCGAGCACGGCGTCGGCGCGATGCTCGTGTTCCGCGCGGCCAGCGGTGTGGTGTCCGTGCTGTTCCTCGCCTCGATCCTGTACTCGCGCGCGGCCGGACGGTGGCGCCGCTGGTGGGGCAACCGCTCGCTCGCCTGGATCGGCACGATCTCCTTCAGCGTGTACCTGTGGCACGAGGCCGTGATGCTGTCGATGGGCTACCTCGGCATCCTCACGCCGCAGGACTCGGCGCTGCGGGTGCTCGTGCTCCTGCTTCTCGTGGCCCTGCCGGTGTCGTGGTTCGCACACGTGGCCCTGGAGCGACCGTTCGGGATGCTGACCGAGCTGCTCGCGCCGCGGGTGCCGTTCCGCGGTCGCTACGAGCGGGCGTACGCGCCGGAGCCTCTCCCCGTACCTCGACGCACCGACCGGGAGCCGGCGCGGGTGTAGCGGTTGGGTCGTATCTAATTTGATGCGCAAATATTCGATATGGAAGAATGGGGCGCATGTCCATCGCTCCCTACCGGCGCGTGCTCGCCGTGGCCCAGACCCGCCGCATCCTGCTCATCGCCTTCCTGCTGCGCATCCCGATCATGGGTGCGGGCGTCCTGCTGACCCTGCACGTCACCGGCTCCCTGGGGCGCAGCTGGACCGACGCCGGGCTGGTGTCGGGAGCGGCCACCGTCGCGATCGCGGTGAGCGGCCCGTGGCGTGGCCGGCTGCTGGACCGGATCGGGCTGCGCCGGGTCGTGCTGCCCTCGATGCTGGTGTCGGGCACGTGCTGGGCGGTCGCACCGTTCGTCGGGTACTGGGAGCTCCTCGGTCTCGCCACCGTGGCCGGCCTGTTCGTCGTGCCGACGTTCTCGATCATCCGGCAGGCCCTGATCGTGGCCGTGCCCGAGAGCGACCGGCGCACCGTGCTGTCGCTGGACGGCGTGGTCGTCGAGCTGTCCTTCATGGTCGGCCCGCTCCTGGGCGTGTGGCTGACCACCCTCGTCCCGACCCGCTGGGTCCTCTTCGGCATCGAGATGATCTCCGTGATCGTCGCGGGTGTGCTGTGGTGGATGAACCCGCCGCTGCGCTCCGCCGAGAGCGACCTCGCCGACGCTGTCGCCGACGCGCTGCCGCGTCGGGCGTGGTTCGGACCCGGTTTCCTGGGGGTCTGCGCGGCCGCCGCGGCCGCCACGGTCGTCCTGACTGGTAGTGACGTCGGTGTCGTCGCCGCGCTGCAGGAGTGGGACGCCGTCCCGCAGCTCGGCCTCGTGCTGCTGCTGTGGGGCCTGGGCTCCATCGTCGGCGGGCTGCTGTACGGCGCGATGTCCCGGCCGCTGCCGCCGTTCCTGCTGCTCGCCGGGCTGAGCGCCACGACCGTCCCGATGGCGTTCGCCTCGAGCGTGTGGGCCCTCGCTGGCCTGTCGTTCGTGGCCGGCCTGCTGTGTGCGCCGACGGTCACCTCGACGGTCGACGCGGTGAGCCGGATCGTGCCGCAGGCGGCTCGCGGTGAGGCCATGGGCTGGCACGGCTCGTTCATGACCGCCGGCTCGGCGATCGGTGCGCCGCTCGGCGGTGTGTTCATCGACCGCGCCGGGTTCGGGGGCGGCTTCGTCAGCGTCTCGGTGATCGGGCTCGCCGTCGCGCTCGCGGGCCTGTGGACCGTCCGCCTGCGCAGCCGGCTGCGGCGTCGCCTGGCCCTGGCCGCCTGACCGCGGCTCGATTTCGGGGAATGCCACGGTGTCCGGTACGGTTGTGCGTACCGACTGGTCTGCGTGAGCAGCCAGTGTGCAAGAGAAGCCCAGCTTCCACCCGCGTCGACAGACATGTCGCCGGGTCACGGTGAGGACGGGCCCGTCGTCTCGACGGGCCGGACACTCGTCATCTGACGGGTGTCGTCCTCGACCTTCGCGAAGGCTCCTCGTGCGCTCCGGTGACGAGGAGCCTTTCCTTGTCTCCGGACTCCGTGACAGACAACGAAGGAGCAGACATCAGCGTCGAGCCACGTATCAACGACCGCATCCGGGTCCCCGAGGTGCGGCTGGTCGGACCCAACGGCGAGCAGGTCGGCATTGTTCGCGTCGAGGACGCGCTCCGACTGGCTGCCGAGGCTGACCTGGACCTCGTCGAAGTGGCGCCGATGGCCAAGCCGCCGGTCGCCAAGCTCATGGACTACGGCAAGTTCAAGTACGAAGCCGCCATGAAGGCGCGTGAGTCGCGCAAGAACCAGGTCAACACGATCATCAAGGAGATCAAGCTCCGTCCGAAGATCGACCCGCACGACTACGGCACCAAGAAGGGCCACGTCGAGCGGTTCCTCAAGGCGGGCGACAAGGTCAAGGTGACGATCATGTTCCGCGGACGTGAGCAGTCCCGCCCCGAGCTGGGCTTCCGGCTGCTGCAGCGTCTTGCGGAGGACGTCGCCGAGCTGGGCTTCGTGGAGAGCGCGCCCAAGCAGGACGGCCGCAACATGATCATGGTGCTCGGTCCGACCAAGAAGAAGGCCGAGGCGCGAGCCGAGGACCGCCGTCGCCGTGAGGCGGAGTCCAAGACCGACGCCGCAGAAGCGGTCGCCTCCGAGTGACCTCCCGGGGCTGCGGCCCCGACCGGCGGCTCCGGCCGCCACCAGACTCGCCATGAGTGCGCTCGTGGCTGCCATCACCCGCGATCGGCGCGCTCCAGGCGCCGACCACACGAAGGAGATCGGCTCATGCCGAAGATGAAGTCGCACAGCGGTGCGAAGAAGCGTTTCCGGGTCACCGGGTCGGGCAAGATCATGCGCGAGCGTGCCCGCCACGTGCACAAGTTCCAGGAGCGCACCTCGAGCCAGGCTCGTCGCCTCGCCAACGACGTCGTCGTCGCCCCGGCCGACACGAAGAAGATCAAGAAGCTTCTCGGCAAGTAAGCCCGTCGTCCTGCTGATGAGCCGATCGGCCGGCAGGACACCACTCGACCACCCCAGCACTGAAGGAGTACTCACGTGGCACGCGTGAAGCGGGCAGTCAACGCCCACAAGAAGCGTCGGACCGTTCTCGAGCAGGCCAGCGGCTACCGCGGCCAGCGCTCGCGCCTGTACCGCAAGGCCAAGGAGCAGGTCACCCACAGCCTCGGCTACAGCTACCGCGACCGTCGCGCCCGCAAGGGTGACTTCCGTCGCCTGTGGATCCAGCGCATCAACGCCGGCTGCCGCGCCAACGGCATGACCTACAACCGGTTCATCCAGGGTCTGAAGGCCGCCGAGGTCGAGGTCGACCGTCGCATGCTGGCCGAGCTCGCCGTCAACGACGCTGCCGCGTTCGCCACGCTCGTCGAGCTGGCCAAGGCCAACGTCCCGTCGCAGGAGTCCGCCAAGGACACCGAGCCGACCACGGCTGCCTGAGCTGCCGCACCCTTCACGAACGCCGGTCCACCCCGTGCTGACCAATCCTCGCGCCGAGCGAGTGCGGTCCGTACGGGCGTTGGGCCGGCGTTCGTCGCGTGAACGGGCCGGGCGCTTCGTCGCCGAGGGCCCGCAGGCGGTACGCGAGGTGCTCGCGTTCCGCCCGGAGACCGTGGTGGACCTGTACGTCGACCCGCAGGTGGGCGACCGGCGTACCGACATCCTGGCGCTGGCGCACCAGCACGACGTGCGGGTGCACGAGTGCTCGCCCGAGGTCATCGCCGCCATGGGCGACACCGGCCAGCCGCAGGGCCTGGTCGCGGTGTGCCGTCCGGTCGACGTCGACCTCGCCGCCGCGCTGGCGGGCGCCCCCCGCCTGGTCGTGGTCCTCACCAACGTCCGCGACCCCGGCAACGCGGGGACGGTCATCCGGGCCGCGGACGCGGTCGGCGCCGACGCGGTCCTGGTCAGCGACGCCAGCGTCGACATCTACAACCCCAAGGTGGTCCGCTCCACCGTCGGTTCCCTGTGGCACCTCCCTGTCGTGCGCGGCGAGTCGGTCGAGACGCTGCTGCACGCCTGTCGGCAGGTCGGGTTACGGACCCTCGCGGCCGACGGCTCGGGCGACCAGCTGCTGCCCGACACCGACGTACGGAGGCCGCACGCCTGGGTGATGGGCAACGAGGCGTGGGGGCTGGAGCCCGCAGTCCGGGACGCGTGCGACGAGGTCGTGCGGGTGCCCATCTACGGGCACGCCGAGTCGCTCAACCTCGCGATGGCCGCGACCGTCTGCCTCTACGCCTCGGCGCAGGTCATGCGTCGAGGGGAGTGACCTCGACCCGGGCCTCGTAGCTCGCCTGACCGGCGGGGAAGCGCTCGGCCGCGACGTCCGGTACCACCCGGTCCCCGCTGGTGAGGGTGTTCAGCCCCGCCCAGCCGTCCCGCATCCAGACCACGCCGGGAGGCGTCCGGTCGGTGACCGTGGCCACCGCCTCCATCGCACCGCGTCCGTTGCTCAACCGGATCCCAGCGCCGTCGCTGACGTCGCGCCGCTCGGCGTCGACCGGGTTGATCCACAGGCGGGGCTCGGGCTCGCGGCGCGCCAGCGTCGGCAGCGCCTGCCCGTGGTCGTAGAAGGCGTGGAAGTGCCCGATGGTGCGCCCCTGCACGAACCGCAGCGGGTACGAGTCCGGCTGGGGCGGCTCGTAGACCGGGAGGTCCGGCAGCCCGAGCTGCGCCGCTCGCGAGGAGCGCAGCTCGATCCGCCCGGACGGGGTGTCCAGCTCGAGCGTGGGATGGGCGACGGGCGAGGTCCGCAGGGGGACGTGACCGCCGGCCGCTCGCAGCTGCGCGACCGTGGTGTGACCGGTCGCGTCGTGGTCGAAGATGGCGTCCAGGGCGGCCTCGGGCGTCTCCCAGGGCAGCATGTCGGTGACGCCGAGGCG
The DNA here is from genome assembly GCF_029439465.1 of Luteipulveratus flavus. Taxonomy (GTDB): domain Bacteria; phylum Actinomycetota; class Actinomycetes; order Actinomycetales; family Dermatophilaceae; genus Luteipulveratus; species Luteipulveratus flavus. The sequence goes on from NZ_JAROAV010000010.1 coordinate 255,708, forward strand.
CCGGGCCAGGTCGTCCAGGACGTCCCGGACCGGGCGCGCGTCGCCACGCGGGCTGATGGCCTGCTCCATCAGGTACAGGTGGTTGCCGGTGGCCTTGAAACCGGTCTCCTCCACCCACGAGGTCCCGGGCAGCAGCACGTCGGCGTACTCGCGGATGGTCTCGTTCTCGAACAGGTCGAACGCCACGACCATCGGCATCCGCTCCAGCGCGGCAGCGGCCCGGCCGGCGTCGGCGAAGGAGCTGAGCAGGTTCGTGCCGAGCAGCAGCAGCACCTCGACGCGGTCCTCCTCCAGCGCCGCCAGGATGCTGCTCATCTCGCTGATCATGCGCTCCGGCGGCACCTCGGTCCCGTCGCTCAGCTGGTTCAGACCCATGCCGTGGACCTGCCCGGCGTGGCGCGGCCCGAGGCCGGCGCCCGGCCGTCCGAGGTGGCCGGTCACCGCTGGGAGGCAGGAGATCGCGCGAGCGGCATGCCAGCCGTTGCCGGTCTTGTGCATAGAGCTGCCGCCGATCAGCACCATGGCCGCCTGCGCACCGGCGTACGCACGGGCCAGGTCGACGATCACGTCGGCGTCGATGCCGGTCTGCTCGGCCGCCCAGGACGGCGTGCACCCGGCGACCTGCTCGGCGAGCTCCTCGAAACCCACCGTGTGCGAGGCGACGAAGTCCGCGTCGTGGCGGCGCTCGCCGATGATGACGTGCAGCATCGCCAGCGCGAGGGCCGTGTCGGTGCCGGGCCGGATGACGATCCGGTCGTCGGCCTGGGCGAACGCCTCGGTGCGGCGGACGTCGATCGCGACGACCCGGGCGCCCCGGCGACGGGCCCGGACCAGCGCGGGCGCCGTCAGCGGCTGGCTGGCGATGTTGGCGCCCCACAGCACGATCAGGTCGGAGTGGTCGCGCATGTCCTCGACCGTGTGGGTCTCGGTCGTCCCGGTCAGCCACAGGCCGAACCCGCCCAGGCCCCAGCACACGATCGCGGGGTTCCAGTGGTGCAGGCCGAGCAGGTTCGCGAACCGCAGGGAGTACTGCCCGCCGGCGCCGTTGGCGCTGTTCCCGTGGCCCCGGCTGACGACCGTACGGTCCGCGCCGGCGCTCTCGATGGCGTCGGCCACGCGCTGCAGCGCCTCGTCCCAGGTCGTCTCGCGCCACGCGTCCGGCTCGCGACGGTCCCGCACCCGGGGCCGCAGGACGCGGCGCGGGTTGTCCGGGACCTCGATCGTCGAGCGGCCGCGGATGCACAGGAAACCGCGGCTGTCGGGGTTGTCCCGGTCACCACGGACGGCGACGACGCGGTCGCCCTCGACGTCGACCTCCATCCCGCAGTACGTCGGGTGGCAGTTCATCGGGCACATCGTCTTGACCGTCGTCGGCACCCGATCAGGCTACGGCGGTGCCGTCGGCCGCCGCCGAGGGTCCGGGACGAGGTTGGGTGAGATCTCCACCCCCAGCGTGCGTGGCTATTCTGCCCGGCATGCCTAGCGACCCACAGCGGTACGGGGGCGGACCCGACGACGAGCCCGTCGGCGACGTCACTGACCCCGCGAACTGGGTGGCGCTCGTGGAGTACCTCCCGGAGGGCGTCGTGGTCGCGGACGCCTCGGGCGCGCTGCTGGGCGCGAACCGCCGGGCCGAGCAGCTGACGGGCATCCCGCTGCGGTCTCGTACCGGCGAGCAGGTCGACCGTGTCCTCCCGCTGTGCGACCACCAGGGCCGTTCCTGGTGGCAGGTGCAGGACCCCTGGGGTGGCCTGACCACCCGCACCGGTTCGCCGGAGCAGGACCTGCGGCTGCAGGGCGGGCGGTCCCTGCTGGTGGCCTCCCGGTTCCAGCGCGCCGCCGACCGGTCCGTCGAGCACGTCGTGCTGACCATGCGCAGCACCCGCGGACGCGAGCGGGCCGAGCGCGACAGCGTCGCGCTGATCAGCACGGTCTCCCACGAGCTGCGCTCACCGCTGACGTCCGTCAGAGGGTTCTCCCGGACGCTGCGGCAGCGATGGGGTCAGCTGGCCGACGAGCAGAAGCAGTGGATGCTGCAGGCGATCGAGACCGACACCCAACGCCTTTCTCGCCTCGTCGGCGAGCTGCTCGACATCTCCCGCATCGACGCCGGCCGCCTGCGGCTGCGCAACCAGCCCATCGACATCACCGCGCTCGTCGAGGACCAGGTCGGCCGGATGATCTCGGCCGGTCACGACCCCGACCGGTTCGAGGTCGTCGGCGCCCCCGAGCCGCCGGAGCTGTGGGGCGACCAGGACCGCATCGTGCAGATCCTGAGCAACCTGCTGGAGAACGCCGTCCGGCACGGCGGCGGGTCGGTGACGGTGAGCATCGGCCAGGACTCCGAGAACGTCATCCTGCTGGTCGCCGACCAGGGGCCCGGCATCCCGCCCGAGGACCGGGAGGCGGTGTTCAGCCGGTTCTGGCAGGGCAGTACGCGCGGCGGGAGCGGGCTCGGCCTGCATGTCGTGCGCGGCCTGGTGCAGGCGCACGGCGGTCGCGTGGAGGTGCTGGACGTGCCGGTCGGGGCCACCTTCCGCGTCCTGCTGCCGGCCGGTCCGCCCGAGTCGCTTCGCTGAGCGCCCGCCCCGGACCCGGGGGTCCGCTCTCGGCCGAGCGGCCGGCGCGGGAGGGACAGCGGTCGGGTGCTCGCCGGTCGCGTCGATAGACTCGGCGGCGCGCCCGTGAGGGAGACCCGGGCGCTCCAGCCGAACCGACGCGCGAAGTGAGACCCATGTCTGGCCCGAACACCCAGTACGACCCGGTCGAGGTGAGCGCGCTCGACCCGGCCGCCATCGACCAGGCCGTCCAGGACGCCCTGAGCGCCATCGCGGGCGCCACCTCGCTGGACGATCTCAAGACGGTCCGTACGGCGCACCAGGGTGACCGCAGCCCGCTCGCGCTCGCCAACCGCGAGATCGGCGCGCTGCCCCCGACCGCCAAGGCCGAGGCCGGCAAGCGCGTCGGTCAGGCACGCGGCCGCGTCGGCGGTGCGCTCAAGCAGCGTCAGGCCGAGCTGGAGAGCGAGCGGGACGAGCGGATCCTCGTCGAGGAGGCCGTGGACGTCACGATGCTGCCGGGTCGCCGGCCGCTCGGGCGCCGCCACCCCATCGAGCTGATGGGCGAGCGGATCGCCGACATCATGGTCGGGCTCGGCTGGGAGGTCGCCGAGGGTCCCGAGGTCGAGGCCGAGTGGTTCACCTTCGACGCCCTCAACTTCGACGCCGACCACCCGGCCCGCCAGATGCAGGACACCTTCTACGTCGACCCGCCGGAGAACGGCCTGGTGCTGCGGACGCACACCTCGCCCGTGCAGGCCCGCTCGATGCTGGAGCGCGGCGCACCGCTGTACATCGCGTGCATCGGCCGGGTGTTCCGTACCGACGAGCTGGACGCCACGCACATGCCGGCGTTCCACCAGATCGAGGGTCTGGCCGTCGACGAGGGCCTGACCATGGCCGACCTCAAGGGCACCCTCGACCGGCTGGCGACCGAGCTGTTCGGTGAGGGCATCGTGACGCGGCTGCGCCCGTCGTACTTCCCGTTCACCGAGCCGTCGGCCGAGATGGACCTGCGCTGCTTCGTCTGCGGCGGGACCGACCCGGACTGCCGCGCGTGCTCCGGCACCGGCTGGATCGAGTGGGGCGGCTGCGGCATGGTCAACCAGAACGTCCTGCGCGCCTGCGACGTCGACCCCGAGAAGTACACCGGCTTCGCCTTCGGCATGGGCGTGGACCGGGCGCTGATGTTCCGAACCGGCCAGTCCGACATGCGGGAGATGATCGAGGGCGATGTGCGCTTCAACGCCCAGTTCGGAATGGAGATCTGATGCGCGTCCCCGTCGACTGGCTGCGTGAGTACGTCGAGATCCCGAAGCAGGCGCGCGGTGCCGACATCGCCGCCGCCCTGGTGAAGGTCGGGCTGGAGGAGGAGGGCCTGCACGGTGCCGACCTGACCGGTCCGCTCGTCGTCGGCCGCGTCCTCACCCAGCAGCTGGAGCCGCAGAAGAACGGCAAGACGATCGGCTGGTGCACCGTCGACGTCGGCGACGCGAACGGCACCGGTGAGCCGCAGGGCATCGTGTGCGGGGCGCACAACTTCCAGGAGGGTGACCTGGTCGTCGTCGCTCTGCCCGGATCGGTGCTGCCGGGCGGCTTCGCGATCTCCGCGCGCAAGACGTACGGCCACGTGTCGGCGGGGATGATCTGCGCCGCCGACGAGCTCGGGCTGCCGGACGACGGCTCGGGCGGCATCATCCGCCTGGCCGACCGGCTCCCCGCGCACGAGCTGGCGCCCGGTGACGACGCCGTCCCGCTGCTCGGGCTCGACCGCGAGACGGTCGAGATCAACGTGACGCCGGACCGCGGCTACTGCTTCAGCATGCGCGGTGTCGCGCGGGAGTACGCCCACTCGACGGGAGCCTCCTTCGTCGACCCGGTCGTCGCGCTGCGCGACCGGGCGCCGGCGGGCAACGACGCGGGCTTCCCGGTCGAGCTGCGTGACGAGGCCCCGATGCGCGGGCGTGCGGGCTGCACCCGCTTCGTCGCCCGGATCGTCCGCGACCTGGACCCTGCCGCGACGACCCCCGACTGGATGGCGACGCGCCTGACCGAGGCCGGGATGCGGCCGATCTCGCTGCCCGTCGACATCACCAACTACGTCATGCTCGCCCTCGGCCAGCCCCTGCACGCGTACGACCTGGACACCGTGACGGGGCCGATCGTGGTGCGCCGTGCCCGCGCCGGGGAGACGCTCACGACGCTGGACGACGTCCGTCGGACCCTGTACCCGCAGGACCTGCTCATCACCGACGGGGGCGAGCGGCCGCTCGGTCTGGCCGGTGTGATGGGCGGCCAGGACGGCGAGCTCGGCGAGGGCACCACCGCCGTGCTCGTGGAGGCGGCCCGGTTCGACCCGGTGACCATCGCCCGGTCGGCGCGCCGTCACCGCCTCACCACCGAGGCGTCCCGACGCTTCGAGCGCGGCGTCGACACCGACCTGGCTGCCGCCGCCGCCCAGCTCGCCGTCGAGCTGCTGGTCGAGCTCGCCGGCGGTCGTGCGGACGCCGCCGTCACCGACCTCGCCGAGCCGCTCGAGCCTGTCGTGATCGACCTCGACCCGGCCGCGATCGGCCGTCTGGTCGGCGTCGACTACGCCGTCGACCGGGTCACGGCGATCCTCGACGAGATCGGTTGCAGCATCGACGGATCCGGCGACCTGTTCGCCGTGACTCCGCCCACCTGGCGCCCCGACCTCACGACCTGGCCCGACCTCGCGGAGGAGGTCGCCCGGATCGACGGCTACGACCGGATCCCGTCCGTGCTGCCTGCCGCGCCCGGTGGCCGCGGGCTGACGACGGAGCAGGAGGGGCGCCGCCTGGCCGCGAACCTCCTGGCCGGCCGCGGGTTCTCCCAGGTCTGGAGCGCGCCGTTCGTCGGTGAGGCGTTGTTCGACCAGCTGGGATACCCCGCGGACGACCCGCGCCGGTCGACCTTGCGCATCGCCAACCCGTTGTCGGACGAGGCGCCGCTGCTGCGGACGTCCGTGCTCCCGAGCGTCCTGGAGGTCGCGCGCCGCAACGTCTCGCGCGGCACCAAGGACGTCGCGCTGTTCGAGCACGGTCTGGTGCTCGGCGGCCCCGCAGGTGTGGCGCCGACGTACGACGTCGGTGTCTACCCCGGTGCCGAGGCGGTCGAGCAGATCGCCGCCGCCGTGCCGGCCCAGCCCCGCCACCTGGCGTGGGCGATGGTCGGCGAGGCCGAGCCCGCCGGCTGGTGGGGGCCGGGCCGCGCCGCCGACTGGGCCGATGCCGTCGGCGTCGTGCACGCGCTCGCCGAGGCCTTCGCGGTCGAGATCAGGGTCTCGACCGGCGCGGAGGCGCCGTTCCACCCGGGCCGGTGCGCGCGCGTCGAGCTGGCCGACGGCACCTACCTCGGGTCTGCGGGCGAGCTGCACCCGAAGGTCGTGAGTGCGCTGGGGCTGTCCGGGCGTCCGGTCGGTGGTGAGCTCGATCTCGACCGGCTCATCGCCGCCTCGACGAGCCCGCAGGCGAGCGGGCTGTCCAACTACCCGTCCGCCCAGAGCGACGTCGCCCTCGTCGTCGACGCGGCCGTCCGGGCCGCCGACGTGGAGGCGGCCCTGCGGCGCGGTGCGGGTGACCTGCTGGAGTCGGTGACCCTGTTCGACGTCTACGAGGGCGACCAGCTCGGCGAGGGCAGCAGGTCGCTGGCCTACCGGCTGGTGTTCCGCGCACCCGAGCGGACCCTGCGGACCGAGGAGGTCAACGACCTGCGCGACGCCGCCGTCGCCGCAGCCGGCACCGCCACCGGCGCCACCCAGCGCATCTGACGATCGTTCTGACATCACGTCCGCGCTCGTGGACGTGATGCCAGAGCGATCCGCCGGCGTGATCGTCGGTGGGCACGTATGAATGATCATGCACCTGCGTGTATGATCATGCCTCATGATCACGGTGGGCGTCGCAGGCGCGAGCGGGTACGCGGGCGGTGAGGTGCTGCGGCTGCTGCTCGGCCATCCTCAGGTCCGCATCGGGACGATCTCGGCAGGCAGCAGCGCGGGCTCGCTCCTGGGCCAGGTCGCGCCTCACCTGACACCGCTGGCCGACCGCGAGCTGCAGGCGACCTCCCCGGAGGCGTTCGCCGATCACGACGTGGTCGTCCTGGCGCTGCCGCACGGCGCTTCCGACGGCCTCGCCCGCGAGCTGGCCGATGACGTCGTCGTCATCGACTGCGCCGCCGACCACCGCCTGACGGACGCCGCCGCGTGGTCGAGCTTCTACGGCTCGCCGCACGCGGGGGCCTGGCCGTACGGCATGCCCGAGCTGTTGACCCACGGGGGAGTCAAGCAGCGCGAGTACCTGCGCGAGGTGCGCCGGGTGGCCGTGCCCGGGTGCTACCCCACGGCGGTGAGCCTGGCGCTCGCGCCGGTCCTGCAGGCGGGTCTCGTCGAGTCGACCGACGTGGTCGTCGTGGCGGCGAGCGGCACGTCCGGCGCCGGCAAGGCGCTCAGGCCCCACCTGCTGGGCGCCGAGGTGATGGGCGGTATGAGCCCGTACGGCGTCGGCGGCGGTCACCGGCACACGCCGGAGATCGAGCAGAACCTCGCTGTCGCCGCGGGTGAGCCGGTCTCGGTCTCGTTCACGCCGACGCTCGCCCCGATGCCGCGCGGCATCCTCGCCACCTGCACCGCCCGTACCCGCCCCGACGTCACGGCAGCCGACCTGCGCGCCGCGCTCGACAAGGCGTACGGCGACGAGCCGTTCGTGACCCTCCTTCCGGAGGGCGCCTGGCCGACCACGGGCGCGGTGCTGGGTTCCAACAGCGTCCAGCTGCAGGTCGCGCTGGACGAGCACGCCGGACGTGCCGTCGTCGTCGCCGCGGTCGACAACCTCACGAAGGGCACGGCCGGCGCCGCGGTGCAGTCGATGAACCTCGCACTCGGTCTGGACGAGCAGGCCGGGCTCAGCACGATCGGAGTGGCCCCGTGAGTGTGACCGCGGCCCGCGGGTTCCGGGCAGCGGGCGTGGTCGCCGGCCTCAAGAGCTCCGGCGCCCTCGACGTGGCGATCGTCCGCAACGACGGCCCGGACCAGTACGCCGCCGCGGTCTTCACCAGCAACCGCGTCGAGGCGGCGCCGGTCACCTGGAGCCGGCAGGTCGTCAGCGACGCGCGGGTCGACGCGGTCGTCCTGAACTCCGGAGGAGCGAACGCCTGCACCGGGCCGCAGGGGTTCCTCGACACCCACCGCACCGCGGAGGCGGCTGCGGACGCCCTGGGCGTGTCCGCCGGCGACGTCGCGGTCTGCTCGACCGGTCTCATCGGCGAGCTGCTGCCGATGGACGCCCTGCTCACCGGCGTCGAGCGCGCCGCAGACACCCTCTCCGACGAGGGCGGGCCCCGCGCGGCCGAGGCCATCATGACCACGGACACCCGGAGTAAGCAGTCGGTCGTCACCGGTGACGGATGGACGGTCGGCGGCATGGCCAAGGGCGCCGGCATGCTCGCGCCGGCGCTCGCCACGATGCTCGTCGTCGTCACGACGGACGCCGTCGTCGACCCGGCCGACCTCGAGACGGCGCTGCGGGCAGCGACGGCGGCGACGTTCGACCGGGTCGACTCCGACGGCTGCCAGTCGACCAACGACACGGTCCTCCTGCTCGCCTCCGGGGCCTCCGGCGTCCGTCCGAGCGCGGCCGAGCTCCAGCAGGCGGTGACCGGTTGCTGCGCCGAGCTCGCGCGTGCGCTCGTCGCGGACGCCGAGGGTGCCCACCACGACATCGCCATCGAGGTCCGTACGGCGGCGAGTGAGGAGGACGCGCTCGAGGTCGCGCGCTCGGTCGCCCGCAACAACCTGTTCAAGTGCGCGGTCTTCGGCAACGACCCGAACTGGGGCCGCGTACTCGCTGCGGTCGGCACCACGACCGCGGCGTTCGACGCCGCTCGGCTCGACGTCGCCATCAACGGCGTTCAGGTGTGCCGAGCCGGCGGCGTCGGCGAGGACCGCTCCCTGGTCGACCTCACGGCCCGCGACGTCAGCGTCGTCGTCGACCTGCACGCGGGCGAGGCGTCCGCGACGGTCTGGACCAACGACCTGACCCACGAGTACGTCCACGAGAACTCGGCGTACAGCACATGAGCCGCCGTACTCCGTCCTCGCTCGCCGCCGCAGCCGGGAAGGCCGCGACCCTCGTGGAGGCGCTGCCCTGGCTGGAGCGGTTCAAGGACGCCCTCGTCGTGGTGAAGTACGGCGGCAACGCGATGACCGACGAGTCGCTGAAGGCCGCGTTCGCCGCCGACGTCGCCTTCCTGCGCTACTCCGGCCTGCGGGTCGTCGTGGTCCACGGCGGCGGGCCGCAGATCCAGGCCATGCTCGACCGGCTCGGGGTCGAGAGCGAGTTCAAGGGCGGGCTCCGGGTCACGACACCGGAGGCGATGGACGTCGTCCGCATGGTCCTCACCGGCCAGGTGTCTCGTGAGCTCGTCGGCCTGGTCAACCAGCACGGTCCGCTCGCGGTCGGCCTGTCCGGCGAGGACGCCGCGCTGTTCGGGGCCCGACGCCGGACGGCGCTCGTCGACGGCGAGCAGGTCGACATCGGCCTGGTCGGCGACGTGACCACGGTCAACCCCTCGGCCGTGCGCGACCTGCTGGACGCCGGTCGCATCCCCGTCGTGTCGTCCGTGGCGCCGGACCTCGACCACGACGGCCAGGTGCTCAACGTCAACGCCGACACGGCCGCGGCCGCCCTCGCCGTCGCCCTCGGTGCCCACAAGCTGGTCGTCCTGACCGACGTCGAGGGCATCTACGAGCGCTGGCCGGACCGGGACAGCCTGCTGTCGACCCTGAGCGTCGGCAGCGCCGAGGAGCTGTTGCAGACCGTCGACGCGGGGATGGTCCCGAAGCTCGAGGCGTGCGTACGAGCCGTTCGCGGAGGCGTCCGGCAGGCGCACGTCATCGACGGCCGCGCTCCGCACTCACTGCTGCTGGAGATCTTCACCGACGAGGGCATCGGCACGATGGTCCTGCCCGAGGAGACGACACCATGACCACGACCGGCCATCAGACCGACCTGCTCGGGCGCTACCGCGACAGCGTGCTGGGCGTCTTCGGTACGCCCCCGCTGGTCCTCTCCCACGGCGAGGGCTGCTACGTCTGGGACACCGACGGCCGCCGCTACCTCGACCTGGTAGGTGGCATCGCGGTCAACGCGCTCGGCCACGGTCATCCGGCGCTGGTGTCGGCGCTGTCGAAGCAGGCCGCCGAAGCGATCCACATCTCCAACCTCTTCACCTCCGTACCCCAGATCGAGCTCGCCGAGCGGCTGCTGGGCGTCGCCGGCGCACCCGAGGGATCCCGCGTGTTCCTCGCCAACTCCGGTGCTGAGGCGATGGAGGCCGCCGTCAAGCTCACCCGGCGCACCGGTCGCACCCGGATCGTCGCCGCGGAGGGCGCGTTCCACGGCCGGACGACAGGAGCGCTCGCGCTCACGTCCAAGGCGGCCTACCGCGAGCCGTTCGAACCCCTCCTGCCCGGGGTGTCGCACGTGCCGTACGGCGACGTGGACGCTCTGCGAGCGGCGGTGACCGAGCAGACCGCCGCGGTGGTCCTCGAGCCCGTCCAGGGTGAGGCGGGCGTCCTCGACCCAGGCCCCGAGTACCTCGTCGCCGCCCGCGAGATCACCCGCGCCGCCGGCGCCCTGCTCGTCCTGGACGAGATCCAGACCGGCGTCGGGCGTACGGGGGAGTGGTTCGCCTTCCAGGCCGCCGGGATCGTCCCGGACGCGATCACGGTCGCCAAGGGTCTCGGCGGCGGCGTCCCGATCGGCGCGCTCGTGACGTTCGGCGAGCGGGTGTCGTCGATGCTCAGCGCGGGCCAGCACGGCACGACGTTCGGCGGGAATCCCCTGGCGGCAGCGGGCGCGCTCGCCGTTCTCGACACCATCGAGTCGGAACGCCTGCTCGAGCACGCCCGGCTCGCCGGCGAGCACCTCGCCGCGCGGGTGGCAGGGCTCGAGCACCCGATGCTGCATCCGGTACGTGGCCGCGGTCTGCTGCGCGCGATCCCGCTGGCGGCACCGGTGTCGGCCGAGCTCGCGACTGCCGCACGCGACGCCGGATTCATCGTGAATCCCGTTGAGCCACAAGCGATCCGGCTGGCGCCGCCTCTGGTCGTCACCACCGGACAGCTCGACACGTTCGTCGACGCCCTGCCCACCTTGCTCGACTCCTTGGAGGCCACGCCGTGACCCGTCACTTCCTGCGCGACGACGACCTGAGCCCCGCCGAGCAGGCTCACGTCCTTGAACGCGCCGGCCGGCTGAAGGCCGACCGGCACGCCGAGCAGCCGCTCGCCGGGCCTCAGGGGGTCGCGATCATCTTCGACAAACCGACCCTGCGCACCCAGCTGTCGTTCTCGGTGGGCATCGCCGAGCTCGGCGGCTTTCCGATGGTCGTCGACGGCAACCTCGCCCAGATCGGGACGCGGGAGTCCGTGGCGGACGTCGCCCGCGTCATCGGCCGCCAGGTGAGCGCGATCGTGTGGCGGACGTACGAGCAGTCGCGGCTGGAGGAGATGGCCGCGTACGCCGGCGTGCCGGTGATCAACGCGCTGACCGACCAGTTCCACCCGTGCCAGATCCTCGCCGACCTGCTCACGATCTCCGAGCACCGCGGCCGCCTCGCCGGGCAGACCATGACCTACCTCGGGGACGCCGCGAACAACATGGCGCACTCCTACCTGCTCGGCGGCGCGACGGCCGGCCTGCACGTCCGGATCGCCGGGCCGAGCTCACACCATCCCGACCCCGAGGTCGTCGACCGCGCCGCGAAGATCGCCGCCGCGACCGGTGGGTCGGTGATGGTCGGCGACGACCCGCAGGCGGCCACGGACGGTGCCGACGTCGTGGTCACCGACACCTGGGTGTCGATGGGTCAGGAGTCCGAGGGGGAGGGCCGCAAGGGAGCGGACTCGCCGTTCACGCCGTACGCCGTGGATGCCGACCTGCTGAGCCACGCCGCGGACGACGCGATCGTCCTGCACTGCCTGCCGGCGTACCGCGGGTTCGAGATCGCCGCGGATGTCATCGACGGACCCCGATCGGCCGTCTGGGACGAGGCGGAGAACCGGCTGCACGCGCAGAAGGCACTCCTGGCGTTCCTGCTGGAGCACCGCTCGTGATCGCCCGGAACCGCGCTGCACGCCACCAGCGGATCGTCCAGATCGTCCAGAGCACCGCGATCCGGTCCCAGGGCGAGCTCGCCGACCGCCTGGCCGACGACGGGGTGGAGGTCACCCAGGCGACACTGTCGCGCGACCTCGTCGAGCTGGGAGCGACCAAGGTGCGCCAGGGGCGCCAGCTGGTGTACGCCGTGCCCGGTGAGGGCGGCGACCGGACGCCCCGGGCCGGCGGCGCCGACCAGGAGCCGAGCGACGCCCGGCTGCGGCGCGTCCTCGGCGAGCTGCTGGTCAACGCCGAGGCCAACGATCACACCGTCGTCCTACGCACCCCGCCCGGCGCCGCGAGCTTCCTCGCCTCCGCGATCGATCACGCCGACCTCCAGCCGGTGATGGGCACCATCGCCGGCGACGACACGATCCTGCTCGTCACCCGCGCCGACCATTCCGGTGCGCAGGTGGCAGAGCTGCTGCTGGACCTCGCCCGGACGGGCGAGGCATGACCGCGCCGCACCCCGAAGGAGCGACCTCCGTGCCCACCCCTGACAGTCCCGCACCCGAGCCACACCTGAGCCTGTGGGGCGGGCGGTTCGCCGGCGGACCGGCCGACGCCCTCGCCGCGCTGTCGCGGTCCGCCCACTTCGACTGGCGGCTGGCGCCGTACGACATCGCCGGCTCGCGCGCTCACGCGCGGGTACTGCACCGCGCCGGCCTGCTGGACGAGACCACGCTGCAGACCATGCTCGAGGGTCTGTCGGGCCTGCTGGACGACGTCCGGTCCGGCGCGTTCACCCCGGGGCCGGCGGACGAGGACGTCCACACGGCGCTCGAGCGCGGGCTCATCGAGCGGGTCGGGGCCGAGGTCGGCGGTCGGCTCCGCGCCGGACGCTCGCGCAACGACCAGGTCGCCACCCTGTTCCGCATGTACCTGCGTCAGCACGCTCGTACGGTCTCGGGGCTGGTCCTGGACGTCGTCGACGCGCTGACCGCCCAGGCGGACCAGCACCTCGGCGTCGCGATGCCCGGGCGTACCCACCTGCAGCACGCCCAGCCGGTCCTGCTCTCCCACCACCTGCTCGCCCACGCCTGGGCGCTGCTGCGGGACGTCGACCGGTGGCAGGACTGGGACGTCCGCGCCGACGAGTCGCCGTACGGCTCCGGTGCGCTCGCAGGGTCCTCTCTCGGGCTGGACCCCGAGGCCGTGGCCCGCGACCTGGGCTTCAGCCGGGCGACGCAGAACTCCATCGACGGCACCGCCGGGCGGGACTTCGTCGCGGAGTTCTCCTTCGTCGCGGCGATGGCGGCGGTCGACGTCTCCCGGATCGCCGAGGAGGTCGTGCTCTGGGCGACCAAGGAGTTCTCGTTCGTCACGCTCGACGACGCGTACTCCACCGGGTCGAGCATCATGCCGCAGAAGAAGAACCCGGACGTCGCCGAGCTGGCGCGTGGCAAGGCCGGCCGTCTCGTCGGTGACCTGGCCGGTCTCATGACGACGCTCAAGGCCCTGCCGCTGGCCTACAACCGTGACCTGCAGGAGGACAAGGAGCCGGTCTTCGACGCGGTCGACACCCTCGAGGTCCTGCTGCCGGCGTTCTCGGGCATGGTCGCGACCTTGACCTTCCACCAGCAGCGGCTGGAATCCCTTGCACCGCAGGGCTTCTCGCTGGCCACCGACATCGCGGAGTGGTTGGTGCGGCAGGGTGTCGCGTTCCGGATCGCGCACGAGGTCGCCGGTGCGTGCGTCCGCGAGTGCGAGTCGCGCGGCATCGAGCTCTGGGACCTCACCGACGACGACCTCGCCGCGATCGACGAGCACCTCACCCCGGCCGTACGCGAGGTCCTCACCGTTCCCGGCTCGCTCGCGTCCCGGTCCGCACAGGGCGGCACGGCACCCGTACGGGTCCGTGAGCAGCTCGCCGCCGCGCGCGCCCGCAGCACGCAGCTGCGCTCCTGGACCAAAGTGGCTGTCCTCGCCGACTAACGGCGCTCGGCTGTCGAACCACCGGCCCGCTCGCGCAGCCGCCTGAGCATCCGCCCGTCCTCGAAGCCCACGGCTCGGGCTGCGGCCTCGACGGTCGAGCCGCCGCCGATGAGCCGGTTGGCCCGTTCGAGCCGGATTGTCTGCTGGTAGCGCAGCGGCGTGGTGCCCGTCGCCGCGCGGAAGGCCCGGGTCAGGGTGCGTTCGCTGACCCCGGCCGCACTGCTGAGGTGCAGCAGGGACAGCCGCTCGGCGAACCGCTCGTCGATGACGTCCTGCACCCGGTGCACGGCCTCGTCGAGGTGGTGGCGGGTCTCGATCAGGACGCTGTCCTGCGGGTCGTCCCCGTTGCGGCGTGCGTACACGACGGTGTCGCGCGCCACCCGTGCGGCCGTCTGCGGGCCGTCGTGCTGCGCGACGAGGTGGAGCGCGAGGTCGATGCCGCTGGCGATGCCGGCGGAGGTGACCACCCGGTCGTCCTCGGTGAACAGCACGTCCTGGACGACGGTGGCCCTGGGGTACGCCGCGGCGAGCCGGCGCTGCACCGCGTGATGAGTGGTGCAGCGGCGTCCGTCCAGCAGTCCGGCCGCCCCCAGCGCCAGCGCACCGGCGCACACGCTGCCGACCACGCCGCCGCCGGCATGGTGCGACGCCAGCCGGGAGATGACGGAGTCCGGCAGCGGCACCCGCATCGGGTCGTCGGCGGTGACGTGCCAGCCGGGGACCAGCACCAGGTCCCGCGGCGTGTCGTCGGTCGGCCACTGCGGCTCGCCCGTGAGCCGAAGGCCCTGGTGGGACCGGACCCCGCCGGCGCTCGTCACGAACACCAGCTCCCATCCGCCGCGCAGCTGCGCGGCCGAGGAGAAGATCTGGCTCGGCCCCGAGACGTCCAGGAGGTGGACGCCCGTCGGCAGCGGCATGATCACCCTGGGCATGATCCGGTCAGTGTGCCACCGCGGTCGGCGAGAGCACCTGCTCCATCGTGAGGATGCGGGCGAACCGCCCGGCGAGCGCGTACTCGGTCCGCTCCTCGATCGCCGCGGCGCCGAGGGTGGTCGGATCCGCCAGGACGGCGTCGAGGTCGCGTTCCGCCGGAGCGTCCCGGTGAGCGATCGGGAACGTGGCGGTCGCCTCGGTCACGAAGTCGACGTCGTAGCCGAGGTCGGCGGCGACCCTGGCGGTGGTCTCGCAGCACTGCTCGGTCTGGATCCCGGTGATCACCAGGCGGTCCACACCACGCTGGGTGAGGAGCTGCGCGAGTCCGGTGGTGGTGAACGCGTTACGGGACGTCTTCGTCAGGACCGGCTCACCGGCGGCGGGGGCCAACCCGTCCATCAGCCTGACGTGGCCCTGGTCGGGATCGAACGGGCCGCCACTGCCCGGCTCGGCATGAAGCACCCAGACGACCTCCTGCTGCTCGGCCCGGGCGTGCGTGACGAGGCGGGCGACGCGGTCGGCGATGTCGGGGCGCGACACCGCCGTCCAGGACGGGCGGACGGTGAAGGACTGCTGGACGTCGATGACGAGGAGCGCTGTGGTCATGCCACGATCCTGGTGCCGCGTGCGTCCCGGTCACCAGACCGCGACAGGTCAGGAACCGGACCGATCCGGTCACAGCGAGGGAGAGCGTCATCGAGCGACTGCAACCGTCCTTCTACGACCGGCCGGTGCTGCAGGTCGCGCCCGACCTGCTCGGCTGCCTCGTCTCCCACGCCGGCGTGACGATCCGCCTGACGGAGGTGGAGGCCTACGACGGCGCGAACGACCCCGGCTCGCACGCTTTTCGCGGCAGGACGGCGCGAAACGCGAGCATGTTCGGGCCGCCCGGCACGCTCTACACCTACTTCACGTACGGGATGCACTGGTGCGCGAATCTGGGCTGCGGGCCTGAGGGCGTCGCGCGGGCCGTGCTGCTGCGGGCCGGCGAGGTGGTCGAGGGCCTCGACGCCGCGCGAGAGCGACGGAACGGGATCGGGGATCGCGACCTGGCACGCGGCCCGGCGCGGCTCGCCCAGGCGCTCGGTCTCGGGCGCGACCAGGACGGCGTTGTGACCACCGCACCCGACGCTGCGGTGGCCGTCGCGCCTCGGGCCGGTGAGGCGGGAGTCGTCCGCACCGGTCCGCGGGTGGGCGTGAGCGGCGCCGGCGGTGACGCCACGAGCTACCCGTGGCGGTTCTGGCTGGACGGTGAGTCGACGGTCTCCGTCTACCGGCCGGCGAAACCACGTCGGCGCCCTGACGGCTGATGCGGCAGGCTGGACCACGAGGTCCGCGCGCGCGGTGCGGCCCGCACGAGAGGAACGATGACCTGTGAGCGATCTGTTGGACGAGCTGCAGTGGCGCGGCCTGGTGGCGCAGACCACCGACGAGGCTGCGCTGCGGGAAGCACTCGACGGCGGGCCGCTCACCATGTACGTGGGCTTCGACCCCACCGCGCCGTCCCTGCACTTCGGCAACCTCGTGCAGCTGGTGGTGGTGCGGCGGATGCAGCGGGCGGGCCATCACGTCATCTGCCTGGTCGGCGGGTCGACGGGCCTGATCGGTGATCCGAAGCCGGACAGCGAACGCGTGCTGCGGACCAAGGAGCAGGTGGCCGACGCGGTCGCGGCGATCCGCTCGCAGGTCGAGGCCTTCCTGGACTTCGACGGCGACAACCCCGCGCGGATGGTCAACAACCTGGACTGGACCGAGGGCATCTCGGCGCTGGACTTCCTGCGCGACTACGGCAAGTACTTCCGAGTCAACGGGATGATCAAGAAGGACGCCGTCTCGGCGCGGCTGAACTCCGACGCCGGCATCAGCTACACCGAGTTCAGCTACCAGATCCTGCAGGGCCTGGACTACCTCCACCTGTTCCGGGAGCTCGGCTGCACGCTGCAGACCGGTGCGGTCGACCAGTGGGGCAACATCCTGGCCGGCGTGGACCTGATCCGGCAGACGGAGGGCGAGCACGTCCACGTGCTGACCACGCCGCTGCTCACCGACTCCACCGGCCGCAAGTACGGCAAGTCGGAGGGCAACGCCATCTGGCTCGACCCGGCCATGACCAGCCCGTACGCCTTCTACCAGTACTTCCTCAACGTCGAGGACGCCGAGGTCGTGAAGCTCCTCAAGGTGTTCACCGACCTCGGGGCCGACCAGGTCGCCGACCTGGAGAAGCAGGTGCGGGAGGAGCCGTTCCGGCGAGCGGCCCAGCGCACCCTCGCGGAGCAGGTGACCACGCTGGTGCACGGGCCGGAGGCGACCCGTGCCGTGCAGGACGCCTCGGCGGCCCTGTTCGGCAAGGGGGACGTCACGGTCCTGGACGAGCGGACACTGGCCGACGCGACCGCCGAGCTACCGGGTGGAGAGGTGGCCGTGGGCGTGACCATCACCGACGCCCTGGTGGCGAGCGGCGTGGCGGACAGCCGCAACGCCGCGCGCCGACTCATCGCCGAGGGAGGGGTGTCCCTGAACAACGTGAAGGTGGGCGATCCCGAGGCGGTGCTGGTCGAGGAGGACTTCCTGCACGGCCGGGTGGCGATCGTGAAGCGCGGCCGCAAGCACCTGGTCGCGGTCCGTCGCAGCGCCTGATCGACCACCGAGGACGCGTGGTGCGGCCGCCGATTTGGCGTCTGCACCACGCGTCCTCTAATGTTCCATCTGTCGCCGCGAGGAGGCACGGACAACCGGGAGACCGGGAGGCCGGTCCAGCGGACGACCAACCCACTGTTGATCGAGGTGGTGGACGCATGTCCCTCACCTGAGTACAGTGGTCCCTCCGCCGCTGATGCGGCACCCAACACTCCACGGAGCGGACACAGTCCGAAGTTGGCGAGAAAGCGAAGCGGTGGTAAGTTAGAGAAGTTGCCCCGGACGGGAAGCGGCGAAAGCCACGAACCGAAGGTGAGCGGCTGTTTCTTGAGAACTCAACAGCGTGTCGAGTGATTGATGCCAAATGTTTGTTTGGT
>NZ_JAROAV010000011.1 GCF_029439465.1 Luteipulveratus flavus
GGTGCTGCGCCGACTGGGCCTGCTGCGACGAGGGCGTCGGCGCGAGCGGGGGAGCGCGGTCGTGGAGTTCATCGTGCTCGGGGTCGTGATGACGCTTCCGGTGTTCTACCTCATCGTCACGCTCGCGCGGTTGCAGGCGGGGACGTACGCGGTCGCTGCGGCATCCCGTGAGGCGGGACGGACGTACGTGACCGCGTC
This sequence comes from Luteipulveratus flavus, assembly GCF_029439465.1. GTDB lineage: Bacteria > Actinomycetota > Actinomycetes > Actinomycetales > Dermatophilaceae > Luteipulveratus > Luteipulveratus flavus. The sequence continues at coordinate 199 of NZ_JAROAV010000011.1, forward strand.
GTCGGAGGCGGACGGTGCGGCGCGGGCCCAGGTCTCGGCGCGGATGGCGTACCAGGACCAGGGTTTCGACGACGGCGCGGTGACGGTCACCTGTGACGCCGACCCGTGCCTGACCCGGGACGCCCTCGTTCGGACGCACGCGACGCTCGCGGTCCAGCTGCCGCTGCTGCCGGACGCGTTGTCCGGGATCCTGCCGACGGCGATCGAGGTGAGCGCCGATCACGCCGAGCGGGTGGACCGGTTCGGGGCGATGTCGTGAGGCGGCTGCTGCGTCGGCTGCGCGGGGAGGAGGGTCGTATCTCCATCCTGATCGCGGGTCTCTTCGCGATCCTGGCCGTGCTGGTGATGGGCGGTGTCGACGTCACCGCGGTGCAGCTGGCCCGGATGCGGCTGATCGACGCCTCGGACGCGGCAGCCGCGGACGCCGCCGACGCGATCGATCCGGCGACCGTCTACAGCGGCGGCGTGGGTACGAGCCTGCAGCTGACCGACGAGTCGGTGGGCCGGACGGCGGGCGACAGCCTCGCTCGCCAGGAGCGGCCGACGCACGTCACCAGCTGGGGTCTGATCGAGGGCACCGGTGCGGTCGACGGCTCCACTGCCGTCGTCCGGCTCCGGGGCAACGTCCG
>NZ_JAROAV010000012.1 GCF_029439465.1 Luteipulveratus flavus
GGTGGTTTCGACACGGGCTCGCCCAGCGGCTCGCCCGGCTCAACCGGCGGGAGGCTCACCCGGCTCAACCGGCGGAGCGGCTCGCCCTATTCGACCGGCGGGGGGCCGATGGTCAGCGTTCGCGGGGAAACACCTGGCTCTGGGAGGTGAACTGGATTGTCTCCCAACGAGATTCGGCCGAGCACGCGTGGCTGGTCCGCGCCGGTCATTCCGGGGAGGACGCCGGGGACCTGGTGCCAGGTCAGGTACCCGATCAGCGCCATCAGGTACGCCTCCTTGTCGTCGGCCGGCAGTCCGACCGCGTCGCTGGTCTTCACCTCGACGCGACCGAGCGCCCGCTCCAGCGCAGCCATCAGCACCGGGTTGTGCACGCCCCCGCCGGACACCACCAGCCGATCCACGTCGTACGGCGCCAGTGCCCGCCCGACCGTCCGCGCGGTCAGCTCGACCAGCGTGGCCACCAGGTCGGCGTCGGCCACCGGGGCCACCTTCGCGACGTACGGCTCGACGTACGCGGTCGTGAACAGCTCGCGCCCGGTGGACTTCGGCGCGGGTAGGTCGTAGTACGGCTTGGCGAGCAGCAGGTCGAGCAGGTCCTCGCGTACGGTGCCCGCCGCGGCGATCGCGCCGCCCGCGTCGTACGACGCCTCGCCGCGGGTGATGCGCGTGACGGCGGCGTCGATGAGGCAGTTGGCGGGACCCGTGTCGAACGCCACCGGCTCGCCGTCGGCCGGGACGACGGTGACGTTGGCGATGCCGCCGAGGTTGAGCGCGGCGCGCGTCCCCGGGCCGCCGAACCCCCGCAGCAGCAGGGTGTCGAGCGTCCCGGCGAGCGGCGCGCCCTGCCCGCCGGCGGCGATGTCGCGCGCCCGCAGGTCCGACACCACCGGTAGGCCGGTCGCCTGGACGATCGGGGCCGGCTGACCCAGCTGCAGCGTGCCCTCGGCCCGGCCGTCGGTGACCCAGTGGAAGACCGTCTGGCCGTGGCTCACGACCAGGTCCGCGCCGCCCACGTCGGCGACCACGGCGGTCGCTGCGGCAGCGCAGGAACGCCCCACCAGCTCGTCCAGCTGCGCGACCTCCGCGACCGTGGTGGACGACGGCGGCAGCAGCGCCAGCAGCCGCTCCCGCAGCGACTCGGGCCAGCGCCAGGTGCGCGCCTGCAGCGGCCGCAGGACCAGGTCTCCGGTCTGCGCGCCGGACAGGTCGGCGACCGCGACGTCAAGCCCGTCCATCGAGGTGCCCGAGATCATGCCGACGACGATCATGACCGAGGACGGTACCGTTCTGCGGGTGCGTGTCGTCCGAACGGTCTCCGAGCTGCGTGATGCCCTGCGTCGTGCCCGGCGTGAGGACTCCACGATCGGGTTCGTGCCGACGATGGGTGCGCTGCACGCCGGCCACGAGGCGCTGATGGAGCAGGCGCGGCGCGAGTGCGACGTCGTCGTGCTGTCCATCTTCGTCAACCCGACGCAGTTCAACGACCCGACCGACCTCGAGCGCTACCCGCGCACCGAGGAGGCGGACGTCGCGGCGGCCGAGCGCGCCGGGGTCGACCTGGTGTTCGCGCCGTTCGCGCAGGAGATGTACCCGCGCGGGGCGACCATCGAGGTCCGCCTCGCCGGTCCGCTGGTCGACACGCTGGAGGGCGCCCACCGCGGGTCCGACCACTTCCACGGCGTGACGACGGTCGTCGCCAAGCTGTTCAACATCGTCCAGCCGGACGTCGCGTACTTCGGGCAGAAGGACGCCCAGCAGGTCCTCGTCGTGACGGCGCTCGTCCGCGAGCTGAACTTCCCGGTCCGGATCCAGGCGGTCCAGACCGTCCGGGAGCCCGACGGCCTGGCGATGTCCAGCCGCAACGTGCACGTCCAGGGGCGCGACCGTGAACGCGCGCTCGCGCTCAAGGCAGGCCTGGACTCCGCGCAGGCCACGTACGACGGGGGCGAGCGCGACGCGGACGCCGTTATCGCCGCCTCGGTCGCCGCCATGGCGTCCTACGAGGTGGACCCGGAGTACCTCGCGATCGTCGACCGGGTGACGCTGGAGCCGTTGCGGACGGTCGAGCCCGGAGCGCTCGTCGTCGTCGCGGCGCCGGTCGGCCCGGTCCGCCTCATCGACAACGCCACCATCCACTGATCCACCAGATCCATCCAGATCCATCCGGAGAACGAATGTCCAGCCGCCCCAACGCTTCTCGTACGTCCGACTCCGAACGAGCGCCGCTGACCCTTCCCGCGCTGCGGGCGATGAAGGCCGCCGGGGAACCGGTCGTGATGGTCACCGCGTACGACCACCCGTCCGCGCTCGCCGCGGAGCACGCGCAGGCGGACGTCGTCCTCGTCGGCGACTCCGGTGCGATGACCGTCCTCGGGTACGACTCGACGGTGCCGGCCACGACCGACGAGATGCTGATGCTCACGCGGGCCACCCGCCGCGGCCTGCGGACGCCGGTCCTGGTGGCCGACCTGCCGTTCGGCTCGTACGAGGTCTCCGACGAGCAGGCGGTCGCGACGGCGATGAGGTTCGTCAAGGAGGGCGGCGCGCACGCAGTGAAGCTCGAGCGCGGCGAACCCACCTCGGTCGCGCGAGCGGCGGCGATCGTCGCGGCCGGCATCCCGGTGATGGGCCACATCGGCCTCACCCCGCAGACCGCGACGGCGCTGGGCGGGTACCGCGCGCAGGGCCGCACCGGCGCCGACGCCGCCAAGATCGTCGATCAGGCGGTCGCGCTGCAGGACGCGGGCTGCTTCGCGATCGTGCTGGAGTGCATCCCCAGCCCGGTCACCGAGGCCGTCATGGAGCGGATGGACCGCGCCGTCGTGATCGGCATCGGCGCCGGCCCCGCCACGGACGGCCAGGTGCTGGTGTTCCACGACCTGCTCGGCATCCGCGAGGGCAAGGGCGCCAAGTTCGTGAAGCGGTACGCCGACCTCCAGGACGCGATGGACGCCGGTGTCGCCGCGTACGCCGCCGACGTCCGGTCGCGTACGTACCCCGCGCCGGAGCACGAGTACGGCATGCCCGAGGACCAGGTGGCCGCCCTCCGCGAAGCCCTCGCCGACTGACCCGAGTTCCGGCCCCCAAACTGCGTCTGGTGTTCCTGACCCGGTTCGAACCGCGTCAGGAACACCAATCGCAGTTCAATCAGAGCCCTGCGCGGTACGGCGACCTAGAGTTGCGCCACCGCGACCACTGAGGTCGCCGAGAGACGGGGGTCCCTCATGCCCTACTCCGAACGACGCGGCATCGCCGTGCTCCTGCTGGCCGTCCTGGCCGTCGGGCTGTGCGTGCTCGGCCTCAAGGTCTTCGGCAGCGGCTCGGCCGAGTACAGCTCGGCGGACTGCCCGAGCAGCCAGGCGCCGGTCGGTGCCGACCGGGACAGCCAGCTCGCCGCGTCCCCGGTCGTCCTGAACATGGCGCTGGGGACTCCGTACGACCAGGCCGTCAAGGAGTGGGGCGACATGGCGGACTACCCCAAGACGGAGGCCGAGGCCCGCAGGCTGATGAAGCGGGTCGTCGTCCACGACAACGGCCGCGGCATGCGCTGCACGGACCTACCCAGGTAACTGAGTCGCCCGAGTCTGACCGCCTTGCAATTGCGTCAGATTCAAGTGACTCAGTCACCTTCCAGCCGGGGGGGGGCTGACCGGCGCGCGCACCTCAGCTGGGCCTCAGGCGCGGTGGACGTGGGCCTCGTGCGGGAGATCGTTCCGGTCCAGCAGCAGGGCCGCGCCGTCGAGCGCGTCGCCGACTGCGGCCCGGAGCCGCAGGTCACCGAGCGCCTCACCGAGCGGCCTGAGCAGGAGCGGTCCGAGCCCGGTCAGCCCGCCCACGACGGCCACCTCCCTGACGTCGCCCACCTGACCGGCGGCCTCCGACGCGGTGCTCGCGAGTGCCCCGGCCGCCTCCTCCACGAGCGCGATCGCGTCCGCGTCGCCGGACCGGGCCAGCGCTGCCAGGTCAGGGACGAGGGAGGCGCGCAGCCGTACGTGCTCGTACGACCGGTCGCCCACCAGCTCGCGCCAGTCGCGCCCGATCCGGCGCGCCACGACGTCCGCCCACCGTCCGTACGCCGCGGCTCGGGCGATCATCTCGGCACCGATCCAGCCACCGCTGCCGAGATCGCCGTCGACCGGGCCGAGTCCGTCGGCCACCGCGACCTTGCCGTCGTCGTCGACCGCGACCGCCACCGCTCCGGTACCCGCGACCACCACGACACCGCCTGCTCCGGCGAGCGCGCCGAGGTGGGCGGTCAGCGCGTCACTGGTGACCGCGGCCTGCGGCCCGCCGTACTCCGCGGACAGCCGTTGGGCGAGCTGCTCGGCGGCGACCGGATCGGTCAGAGCCCCGGCGGCGCCGACGGCGATCCGCCCGATGCGGCCACCGTCCGCTGCCCCCACGGCGTCCGCTGCCCGCACGGCGTCCGCTGCCCGCACCGCGCCCGTTTCCCGTACGGCGCCGGCGATGCTCGCCAGGGCCGCGAGCACCCCTGCCGGCGAGGCGAGGCCGGGGGAGCCGGGCGCCTCGGCGACGCCGTCGTCCGATCGGGCTCGGCAGCGCGTCTTGCCCAGGTCCACCACGACATCGGTCACCGCGCCAGCCTTCTGCGGCACGTCAGGAGATGTCAACGTTTTCCCGGGCTGCGGGCGAGAGGTTGGTTGTTGCCATGGCCGGTGGCTAGGGTGACTCCAGTTTCCGACTGGAGGGTGCACATGCCACGGGCCATGAATGCGGCGGGCGCGCCGTCCGGGGGTCAGCCGGGTGATGTGCTCGTCCGTCTGCGCTCCTCGTTGCCGAGCCTGCAGCCGGCCGAGCAGCGGGTCGCCCAGGTCGTCATCGGAGATCCTGCCGCATCCGCGCACCTGTCCATCACCGGGCTCGCCGAGAAGGCAGCCACGTCGGTGGCCACCGTGGCACGGTTCGCCCGCAAGGCCGGCTTCGACGGGTACCCCGAGCTGCGCATCGCGCTCGCCGGCGCGGCTGCCCGCGAGGACATGCTCGGCGTGGGCGGCCGGCAGCCCCCGGCCGAGCTGGACGAGTCGGCCTCGCTGGCCGACGTCGTGAGCTCGATCGTGCACCACGAGACCCGCGCGCTGCAGGAGACGGCCGAGCACCTGGACCTGGACGCGATGCAGGCGGCCGTGGACGCGATCGGAGCCGCTCGGCGCATCGACATCTTCGGCGTCGGCGCCAGTGGCGGGGTCGCCACCGACCTGCGGGCCAAGCTCCACCGGATCGGACGTATCGCGTTCTCCTGGAAAGAGGTTCACGCGGCGTCGACGGCTGCTGCCCTGCTTGGTGAGGGGGACGTCGCGATCGGCATCTCGCACAGCGGTGCCACCCTCGACACGGTCGAGCCGCTCACCGTGGCCAGGAACGCCGGCGCCAGGACGGTGGCGGTCACCAACTTCGCGGGGTCACCGCTCGCCGAGGCCGCCGACATCGTCCTCACCACCGCCGCACGCGAGACGACGTTCCGCTCGGGGGCGACGGCGAGCCGTACGGCGCAGCTCGCCGTCGTCGACATCCTCTTCGTGGCTGTCGCCCGCCTCGACCTGGCCGGGTCGACGTCGGCGCTCAGCAAGACCCACGACGCCCTGTCGGCGCGGCGGCTGAGCTCGTCCCGTGCGGGAGCGGCGGACGGACGGAGCGGTTCGTGAGTGCGCCCCCCGGACCCGACCAGCACCTGGCCCGGCTGGTCACCGAGGCGCGCAACCCGGCCTCCCGCTCGCTGGACCGCATGTCGACGACGCAGGTCGTGGAGCTCATGAACGCCGAGGACTCCCATGTCGCCGCCGCGGTCGCTCGGGCGATCCCGCGGATCGCGCAGGCCGCCGACCTCGTCGCGGGCTCCCTGCAGGCCGGTGGCCGGCTGGTCTACCTGGGGGCCGGCACCAGCGGGCGCCTGGCGACGCTGGACGCGGCCGAGTGCCCGCCCACCTTCAGCACCGACCCGGAGCAGGTCATCACGCTGCTGGCCGGGGGTGACGCCGCGATCACGCAGGCCATCGAGGGTGCGGAGGACGACACCGCCGGCGCGGCGAGGGACGTCGACGCGGCCGAGGTCGGCCCGCGCGACACCGTCGTCGGACTCACCGCCAGCGGGCGCACGCCGTACGTCGTCGCCGGGCTCACCCGCGCCCGCGAGCGGGGCGCGCGCACCATCTCGGTCGCGTGCAACGCCGGTGCGGAGGTCAGCGCGTACGCCGACGTCGCGATCGAGGTCGTCACCGGCCCCGAGGTGCTGAGCGGGTCGACGCGGCTCAAGGCCGGGACGGCGCAGAAGATGGTCTGCAACATGCTCACGACCGCGGCCATGGTGCGCAACGGCAAGACGTTCAAGGACCTCATGGTCGACATGCGCCCGACCAACAGCAAGCTGCTGGACCGCGCCCGGCGAATCGTCGCCGCAGCCGCGGAGGTCGATCTGGCCGCGGCCGGACGCGCGCTGGACGAAGCGGGTGGACGGACCAAGGTGGCGATCGTCATGCTGCTCACCGGTGGTGACGCGGCCTCCGCGGAGGCCAGACTGACCGCCACCGACGGCGTCGTCGCACCCGCGCTCGACGAGGTGAAGTGACCGGAGGAACTCTCGTGGGACGACGCATGTTCGTGGCCGTGGTCCCACCCGAGCCGGTCCAGGAGGATCTCGCCGCCTTCCTCGAGCCACGCGCCGAGCACCCGTGGATCGCGCCCGAGCAGTGGCACATCACGCTGGCCTTCATGAGCGACGTGTCCGCATCGGCCGAGGACCGGTTGGTCGAGGGGCTGGAGGCCGCGGCGGCCCGGCGTACGTCGATGCGGTTGCAGCTGGCCGGTGCCGGAGCGTTCCCGGACCCGTGGGCGGCCAAGGTGCTCTGGGTGGGGGTGCGCGGCGACGTCGACGAGCTGGGTCGCCTCGCCCGCAACGTCCGCAACAGCGCACAGCACGCCGGTGCGACTCCGGACGGGCAGGCGTTCGCGCCCCATCTCACCGTGAGCAGGCTGCGCCGGGTCCAGGAGCAGACCCGGTGGGTCCGGGTGCTCGACACGTATGAGGGACCGTCCTGGGTGGCGGACGAGATCTGCCTGATCGCCTCCGAGCTCGGGGTGGGTCCGCACGGGCGTCCGCGCTACGAGATCGTCGCCACGGCAGGGTTGGGCTGACCCCGCAAGGCTGCGGCTGAGCCCCCGCGGAGCGGCCCGGCCGGTTACGCTGACCGTCATTCGAGCGCGCACAGAACTTGAGTCGCATAGTTTTTCTATGTAATGATGCGCGGATGACGACCTCGAGCCGCCGCGGAGACGAGCTGCTGTCGGCAGTGGCGCGCCTGCACCGCTGGGCCACGCGGAACGCGAGCCTGGACCTCCCCACCGCTCAGGGTCGGGTCCTCGCGCTCGTGGCCGAGCTCGGCCCGTCCCGGATCGGGGACCTGGCGGCCGCCGACCACTGCAGCCAGCCCACGATGACGACGCAGGTCCAGCGCGTCGAGGCGCGTGGCTGGGTGACGCGCGAGGCGGACCCGGCGGACGCTCGTGCCTGGCTGGTCGGCATCACGCCGGAGGGGCGCCAGGCCCTGCGCACGGCTCGGGCGGCGCGCGGGAAGGCCGTCCAGCCGCTGCTCGACTCGTTGAGCCGTGAGGACGCCGCCGTGCTGGAGCGCGCGGCCGAGATCATGCACAGCATGGTCAGCGCCGCCCGGGGCTGAGCCACCCTCGTCGTGGACTACCCGGATTGTCCGCGGCGTTATATATAGACAATAGATACAAATGAGGGAGTACAGCATGTGGCGTCAGCCGAGACCGGTGTGGGCCGTGGCCTTCGCCTCCGTCATCGCCTTCATGGGGATCGGGCTGGTCGACCCGATCCTGAAGCCGATCGCCGATGACCTGGGCGCCAGCGCATCGCAGGTGTCACTGCTGTTCACGAGCTACATGGCCGTGATGGGCGTGGCGATGATCGTGACCGGGGCCGTCTCCAGCCGCATCGGGGCCAAGTGGACACTGCTGGCCGGCCTGGCGGTGATCGTCGTCGGGTCCGCGCTCGCCGGGATGCAGGACGGCGTCGCCGGCATCGTCGCGTTCCGGGCCGTCTGGGGTCTCGGCAACGCGTTGTTCGTCGCCACTGCGCTCGCGACGATCGTCCGGTCGGCCCGCGGGTCGACGGCTCAGGCGATCATCCTGTACGAGGCCGCGCTCGGCGTCGGTATCGCCACCGGTCCGCTGATCGGCGGGCTGCTCGGCAACATCTCCTGGCGCGGGCCGTTCTTCGGGGTCGCCGCGCTGATGGTGGTCGCGTTCGTCCTCACGTCGGTGATGCTGCCGGCCACGCCCACCCATGGCCGGCCCACGTCGCTGGCCGAGCCGTTCCGGGCGCTACGCCACCGCAGCCTGCTCACCGTCGCGCTCACCGCGCTGCTGTACAACTTCGGCTTCTTCACCCTGCTGGCGTTCACCCCGTTCCCGCTCGGCATGGGTGCGATCCCCGTCGGGTTCGTGTTCTTCGGCTGGGGTCTGCTGCTCGCCATCAGCTCGGTCGTGGTCGCGCCGCGCCTGCAGGCCGCGTTCGGCACCCTGCGCTCGACGCTGCTGGCGCTCCTCGGGTTCGCCGTCATCCTCGCGGTGATGGCGCTGTTCACCGACAGCAAGCCGGTGCTGATCGTCTGCGTGATCGCCGCGGGCTTCTTCCTCGGTATCAACAACACGCTGGTGACCGAGTCGGTCATGAAGGCCGCGCCGATCGAGCGCGGCGTGGCCTCGGCGGCGTACAGCTTCGTCCGGTTCGCCGGCGGGGCCGTCGCACCCTGGCTGGCCGGCAAGCTCGGCGAGGAGGTCAGCCCGCACCTGCCGTTCTGGGTCGGCGCCGTGGCCGTGCTGCTCGCGATGGGCGTGCTGTTCTCGGGCCGCCGCGTTCTCTCGCACCTGGACGACGAGGAGTCGGCCGACGAGGAGAGCCTGGACGAGGCCGAGGCGATGACCCTGTCCGACGCCTGAGCGCAGTCAGACCGGTCGCCGCGCAGCGAGTGAGCGTGCCGCGAATCGCCGGGGCAGCGGCGACGAGCTCAGCGCTGGATGTCCCCGCTCGTACGGCGGTGTCGGCCGGCGTGCCGAGTGGGGGCGGCCGCCGTCGTGATCGGGAGGCCGGGCCGCGCGCCGAGCGGCGGCTGGGGTGGGCGCACTCCCGCCGGCACCGCCGGTTCGCGTACGGCCGCGTGCCGGGCCCGGTGGGGCGTGATCGGCTGTAGCGGGGGTAGGTCCGCGGCTCCGGCACCCGCGGCGAGGTGCGCGTCCAGGTCGGCCTGCGCGAACCGCCCGAGGTCGGCCGTCTCCAGCACGTACGCCTCGAACCCCGGCACCGCGAACGACACCCGTCCGCTGCCGGCGCCGTCGATGACGCCCTGCTCGACGAGGCTCTCCCGCACCGGGGCGAGCTCCTGGGCCGGGCGGCCCAGCAGCATCGCGACGTGGTCGGTGCGCGCCTCGCCGATGGGGTTCGTGGTCTGGGCCATCACGCGCAGGTAGGCGCGCTGCTCGTCGGTGGCCCGCCGCCAGGTCGCGCCGAAGGTGCTGGCGTGCAGCCGTTCCTGGACCAGGTCGATGCCGGCGAGCGCGTGCGGCAGCCCGACGTGCGGCGACGCCCCGATCGGTGCGGCCTGCGCCCAGGCCTCGTGCGCGTACGTCCGCAACAGCTGCGGTGATCCCTGCGCCCCGGCGACGATCTCCTCCAGGGCGCGCGGGTCCCACGTGACGCCGAGCCGCTCGGCCGGCTCGAGCACCGCGCGGCGCGCCGCCTCGTCGTCCAGCCGCACCATCGCGACGTACGTGACCGTCTCGTCCAGGCCCCCGGCGGCGGTGATGCGGTCCACGGCGGCGGGCAGCCCCGCCGCGACGACCGCGAGCGGCACCGGCTTCCCGTCCGGGCTCGCACCGACCGCGTCCCGGAGCGCATGGGTCAGCACGGCGAAGTCCTCGGACGAGCCGGCGTGGACGTCGTCGATGGCGACGACGAGCCCGGCGTGACCCTTGCGGACGGCGGTTCTCGCCGCCTTGCGCAGGAGGTCGGCCAACGCGCCGCGGCTTACCTCGGCGTCGGGCCGAGCCTTGGTGGCGACGCCGATCGCGTTGAGGGACAACCCGATTCGGGCCTCCGACTCGTGGGTCGTGTCACGGGCGTGCCAGCGTCGCGCCCACCAGGTGATGCGGCGGAAGCGTTCTCGTACGGCCCGTTCGAGCAGGTGGCTCGCCCGGCTCGTGTCGTCGAGGGTCAGGTCCACGCACACGAACCCGTCCCGTACGGCGTCGTGCGCCAGAGCCTGCATCGCCGCCGACGCGCCGTGCCCCTGGCGACCCACGAGCACCGGGATCTGCGGCATGGCCAGGCCGGTGGCGGCGACCTGGGCCAGTCCGTCCCGGGCGCGACGCAGGGCCGCAGAGGCCGACGTGGACACGGCCGGGCGGATCGTGTCGTCCTGCTCGTACGGGTTGCGCATAGCGGTCTCCTCGGTCGGTCGTACGCGGTGAGCGGCTCAGCGCTCGACGGCTCCGTCGCGTCGTGGCCCGGGGCGGTCGGTCTGGCGGGTGGGCGGCTGCCCGGGGCGTCCGGTCGCGCGCTGCACGGCGGCGGACGGCGGCTGCTGGAACGCGCTGCCTCGCGCGCCACGCACCTGGGCGACGTCGGACGCCGGCCCGGCCGGGGACGTGCGCGAGGCGGAGTCCGACACCAGGCGAGGTGCGGCCTCGCCCTCCGGCAGCCGGTAGCGCACCGTGCGGTGACCGTGCGCCTGCTCGACGTGGTCCACGGTGTGGGCACAGCTCGACCGGCCGTCCTCGTTCTGGAACAGGCTGCGCGCGAAAGCCGGTGGTACCCAACGGCCACCCAGCCTGGCGTCCTGCTCGGTGCGCGTGGTGCCGGTCGCAGCCTCCTCGCGGCCTGAGCGCCACCGGCCGAGCGCCCGTTGCTCGGACTGCGCCTGCGTGCACTCGACGTCGACGACCGTGACGGAGTAGCCCGCGTCGCGCAGCTGACCCATCAGCCGGTCCGCACTCGCCTGATGGCTCAGGGTGCCGTCGATGACGACGCGGTCACCGCGCTCCAATGCGTCGCGGGTCGCCTGCTGGGCCAGCAGACCGGACTCGCCGTGGACGAGCGAGGCGAACTCCCGTGGCTGGAACTCGTGCCCCTGCGCCTCGTACGCCCGCACCTCCGGGCCCTTGATCCACGACTCGTACGACCCGTCGCGCAGCGCCTCGTCCAGCAGCGCGTCCTTGAAGTCGTCGGAGTTGATGACGAGCCACTGCTCCTGCGAGCTGCCCTGGCCGCGGACGACGTCGTCCAGAGACGAGGACTTGCCGGCCCCCGGAGGACCGGCGAGCACGATGGCCTGCCGGTCCTGCACGACGGCGGGGTGGGCGTCCCGGAACTCCTGGAGCACCCGCTCGTGCAGCCGGTCGCGGCCGGCGCGGGGCTCGGGTCCGTCGGGACCCTGTCGCCACCACGACGGGTTGCGCAGCGTGCTGCGCTCGCCGTCGGCGGTCAGCGGGCCGCTCGCCGACGTCAGCTCCTCGAGCGCGTGCTGGTGGGCATCGGTCACGGCGAGATCACCTGCTGTACCCGCGGCGGTCGAGGATCGCGTCGTAGTCCTCGTCGGTGATCCAGCCACGTCGCCGGGCGTCCGTCACGTCGTCCCACGGGTGAGCGTCGGCGACGTAGTTCCACTCCTCGTTCGCGCGCGAGTGGTCGCGGGGCGGGTAGGGCCAGTCGGCCAGCTGCTGGAGCATCGTCGGCCGGTCGATCATCCGGACGGCGTACCGCTGGGCGATCTCCCGAGGCGAGGCGCCGACGAACCCCTCGGGGACCGGGGCCGCGTCACGGGCGACCTTGAGCCGCTGGCTGACGGCGCCCTGGGAGACCCCGAGCGTGTCGGCGAGGGTCTGCTGGCGTACGCCGGCCGCGATCGCGGCGAGCATCGCCCGCTGGGTGTCGAGCCGCGCGACGTCCTCGAGGGCGCGGCTGATCTGCGCCTGGGCGAGGAGCTGCTGCTGCTGGAGGGAGAGAGCGGTCATGGTAGTCATCACCTGAGTCCTTTCATGACAAATATTAGCAACCTTATGAGCGGGCGTCGACTACCCGACCGACGGACCCTGCGTCCGCCGCGACCGACGTGCCGGCCGTACGCGGGCCCTCGCCTGAGCGGGTGCCTGCCCCGGCGGCGAGCCGGCCCGCGCCGGTGTCGCCCGGTCCCGGACCGCCGCGCTCGCGGGGTGCGCCTGGCCACGGTCCGCGTCCAGCCGGGCCGCGCGGGCCTCCGCGCCGACGCCCGCCCGGTCGAGCCGGTCGGCCAGGCCCTCGCGGCGGGCGGAGGAGTCCCACAGCGACCGTTCCTGCGCGTGGTGGCGGGACAGCTCGTCCTGCGGGCCGGCCTGCCGGCCGTGATCGAAGTCGCGGGCGACCGAGGCGTCGACCCCCTGCGCCGACGCCTCGCCCGCACGGACCCGGTCGCCGTCCTCGTCCGGGCGCCGGTCCACGTGCTGCTCCGCCTCGACGGCGGTCTCGCGGGAGAGGCCGCGTGCGCCCTCCCGGTCCAGCTGAGCGTCGTACCGCTCGCGGTCGGCCTGCCGGTGGTCGTGGTGCGCCTGACCGCGCAGGGTGCGCACCTCTGCGTCGCGCCCGGGCACCGGGTCGTCGGCCGCCCAGCGCCGCCCCACCGTCGACTCACGCTCGAGCCGGCGCCGCTGCGCTCGCGTCGATCCCTCCGTGAAGGACCGCCACCCGTCTCGCAGCTCGTGCTCGATGCCGTCGTGCTCGTCCGGGTCCATCGGCTCAGGCCTCCTCGTCGAACAGTCCGGCCGGTGCCGGCTCCAGCGGCAGCGGCGGCAGCGGGCGGGCGGCGTGGCCGCGGGTGACGCCGCACCCCTTGAACGGTCCGTCGCCGTCGGTCAGGGCGGCCAGCTGGTAGTCCGCGTGGTCGCGCCACCAGGACGCCATCCCGAGCGCGGGGTCCAGCCGCAGGCTCTCGAACGCGCGCCACAGCGCGTCCAGCCGCGACACCGCCTCGGCGTGACACCACCAGCGCGGGCACCAGGCCAGGCCGGAGCCGTGCTCGACGGGCCGCCGGTACACGGTCGCCACCCACTCGACGAAGTCCGGCAGCGTCGGGAAGTGCAGCCGCGGCTCCTCGGGCACGTCAGTCCAGTCCTGGGCGAAGTCGGTCATCGAGCTCATCGCACGGCCTCCTGGGCTGCCACGGCGTCGGCGCTCTGCCGGGCCTGGGTGATGGTGGTCGCCGCGCCGGGGTCGTACGCCGCTATCGAGGCCTGCACGGCCTCCGCGTGCGGTCCGGTCATCCACGGCTGCGTACGGATCAGGACGGGCCGGGCGCCGGAGGGGAACACCACCGCGCGCCCCTTCGGCATCGAGGCGAGGTCGGCGACGGACAGCACGCGTGTCTCGCGGTACTGCCGGGACGTCGACCGGCCGTCCTTGCCGCGGTTCACCGAGGTGGACACGACCTCGAAGTCGCCCACCAGCTCGGACATCTCGCGCAGGAACTCCGCCTCGGAGACGCCGCCGCCGTACACCCGGATGTTCGCGGCCGACCACAGCTTGCGCATCCCGTCACGGCCCCACACCTCGACGCCCTGCGACCACGACTGCAGGATCGTCATCGGGATGATCCCGCGAGATCCGTAGTGGGAGTAGAGGTTAGGCAGCTCGCGCCAGCGGCAGACGTTGGCCGCCTCGTCGAGGACGGCCAGCATGGGTACGCCGAGCCGGCCGCCCGGGGACACCTTCGCCAGGTCTTCGGCCGCGTTCGCGACGGCGACGGTCATCGACGTCACGAGCGGACCCGCCGTACCGCGCCCCTCCTTGGAGAGCATGTAGAGCGTGCCGCCCTGCGCGACGAACGCGCGGACGTCGAACCGTGGCCGCCCGTCCTGCGGGTCGCCGGTGCACCAGCGCAGCGCCTCGCGGTTGGTCAGCCACGACGCCGCCTTGAGCGCGGTGCCGTAGACACCCCCGCGCTGCTTGTCGGGCGCGTTGACGTGCGCTCGTACGGTGGCGGCGGTCAGCGGGTACCGCTGGTCCAGCAGGAAGGCCGGCTCGTCGTCGGTCGGGTTCGTCAGCCACAGGTAGACCTGGGTGACCGGGCGCCCGTCCTCGGCGGCGGCCAGGATCAGACCGGCCAGCAGGTCTTGCGCGGCCGAGTCGAAGAACGCGTCCGTCTTCGCGTCGGCCGCTCGCGAGTACGCCATCCACAGGTCGGCCATCTCCGCGGCGCGCACCTCGTCGGTGATGGCGTCCAGCGGGTTCCACCACCACGCGGGGCGCTCGCCGACGATGCCCTGTGGGTCGAACACCCACACCTGCCCGGCGGACTGCCGCGGCCCGCGAGTGGCGTCGACGACGTCCCGCTTGTTCGAGGTGACCAGCACCGTGCCGGGCGCGGCCAGGATCGCCGGGATCGCCCGCGACGTCGTCTTGCCCGTCCGCGGCCCCCAGATGTCGATGTGCGTGTCCTCCCACGACCCGTACACCGGCGTGCCACCGGCGACCGCGCGCCCGACGGGGACACCCGGCTCGCCGCTCACGCCGAGGCGCTGCGCGGTCTGCTGGACGCCATGACGGGACTGAGCCTGCAGGTCACGGCCGTGGCCCATGTGCCGGGCGGCGCGGTCCGCGGTCGGGCGCCGCTTGCGCCGCCGCCACCACACGAGCGTCGGGACGAGCAGCAGCAGGAGCAGGGCGACCTCGCCGCCGAGGACGAGGCTGGTGCTCGGCGTCCACGGGACCGTGCCGCCGAGCACGCCGAAGAACGTCTCGAAGAATCCGTTCGTCGGCAGGGTCCGGTCGTCCAGGGACGCGGACAGCTGTACGGCCGCGTACACCGCGCCGACCACACCCGCGATCAGGGCGACGCCTCCGAGGACGAGCGCGCCCTCGGCTCCGTCAGGACTTCCGGTACGCCGGTTCGTCTGGGCCATCAGACCGTCACCTCCTGCTGTACGGGCGCGGGTACGTCGTCCCGCTCGACCAGGCCGATGCGCGAGGTCTCGGCCCACTTCTGGTTGGTGTTGTTGACCGCGAGCTCGGCCTGGGTCAGCTGCACCGAGACCGGGATGCCCGGACGGCCACCGACCTTGATCAGGAACTTGCCTCGCCCGGGCGGTGCGGACTCACGGCCCGACTTGGGGTCCCAGGCCGGCGGGTCGGTCCAGGAGACGAGCTCGTTCTGCTCGACCCGCGACAGGGGGACGACGTCGGTCAGTGACGGCATCTCGGCCGACGGGAGGCCACCGCAGACGACCATGCCGGCCCGCTCGACGAAGCCCTTGGCCTTCATCACGTCCTCCGAGGTCGCCAGCGCCTGGAGGTCGTTCATCGTGTGGCTGATCATCGCCTGGCCCACGCCGTACGTGCGGTTCAGCCGGGTGAGCGCGTCGACGCGGTCGACCATGCCCTTGCCCGAGCGCAGCGCCCGCCACAGCTCGTCCAGCACCACGAAGTAGTGCCGGCGCGGCTCGAGGCCGGCCTCGGCGAGCTCGTTGGCGATGTTGACGGTGGCGAACCCGCTGGACCAGCAGGCCATCAGCACGGCGGCCTGGAGGTCCTTGTCGCTGTCGCCGAGCGCCGAGACGTCGTACACGACCGGGCGGTCGCGCATCATCGGGTTCGTCGTTTGCGCGGAGAACAGCTCGCCGAACCGCCCGATGCCGGACAGGCCGAGCAGGCTGGCCTCCAGGGCGTCGATGCGGTCGCGGTAGCGGTTCATGTCGCCGCGGTCCAGGGCGACCGAGCGGACGTCCTCGGGCGCCTCGCGCAGGATGCGCAGCAGGTCGGCCAGCACCGGGATGCCCTCGTGCTTCTCGTCCAGCACCCGCAGCGCGCGGTCGATGATGGTGACCTCGTGGTCGGTCGGCTCGGTCTTGCGCGAGATCGTCAGCAGCGCCTCGACCATGGTCAGGCGGCGGGCGTGCGCGTCGGCCAGGACCCGCTTGCGCGCCTCGCCGGTGAGCCGGGCCGCGGCCGAGGTCGCCTCACCGGGGTCGAGCACGTTGATCGACCCGCGCCCGTGGCCGAGGGTGATGACCTGGCCGCCGAGCGCGACGATCAGGTCCACGTAGTCGGGCTTGAGGTCGCCCAGCACCAGCGGCATCACGCCGTAGCCGGAAAGCCCTGTGCACCAACGCCGTACGAGCGTGGACTTGCCCAGGCCGGGCTTGGCGAGGATGAACGCGGACGGGTTGGAGATGAGCGCCGCCCGCTGGAACCAGCTGATCGGGTCGCAGCAGATCGCCGAGCCGGTCATGGTGTGCCGGCCCAGCGGTACGCCGACCGTGGGCGCTCCGGTACCCGCGGCGAACGGCCACATGCCGCACACCTGCACGGTCGTGCCACGGAACTCCTCCGCCGGCTGCACCACGACGCTGCCGCCGTTGGCCGCGCCGAACCAGCCACGGGTGCCGGGACGCGCTCGGGCGGCGCGGGACTTGGCCGCCCGCTCGGCCTTGTCCTCCGCCTTCTTGGCCTGCTTCTCGCTGGGCTCCGCGGGCTCGGCCGGCGCCTGGTCCTTCTGCTTGGCCTGCTTCTTGGCGGCCTTCGCCTGCTGCCGCATCTCACGCTTGCTCGGCTGCGCGTCGGCCTCGGGCGTGCCCGGTCCATCGGTCGACTGCGCGGGTGCGGCTGGAGCGGTCGGCTGGTCGGGTACGGCCGTCGGCGGCGTGGACCACTGGCCGCCGAGCGAGCCGGCCGGCTGCGGCTCCACCGGAGCCGGCGGTGCGGCGGGCGTGGGAGCCGGGGCCGCGGGGGCCGGCCACTGACCACCCAGCGAACCGGGAGGAGGTGGCGTCATCCGGCGAGCTGCCGGAGCGGGCGGCCGCGGCGCCACGGGTGCGTCGGCCCGCTCCGGGGCGGGCACCAGCGGCGGCGGAGGCGTCAGCGACGGGCGACCGGTGATCGGGGGTGGGGGCACCAGCGGGGGACGCGGTGCGGGCGACGGAGTGCTCATCGGTGTCTCCTCACAACCGGCCGGAGATGTCGGCAGGGACCTTCAGGTGGCGGCGCAGCACCAGACCCAGCGGGAGCGCCGCGGCGAACGCGGAGTCCTGCGAGCCGTACACCGGCCGCAGCCGCAGCCGGGCGGTGGCGCCGAGGTTGTCGACGGCGGCGATCGCGTCCGGGAGGCCGTCACGCTTGGCGACGGTCGCCGTGACGAGCAGGCCGAAGTTGACCAGTCCGGCTCCGGCGGCTTCCTCCCGCGCGGTGGCCTCGGCGGCGCGGCGGACCATGACGCTGCGGGCGGTCGGCTTGTCGCTGGTCGACGACAGGAACTCCGCCGTCCGCAGGTCCGACTCGACCATCGCCGCCGCGCGGGCCGCGTCGATCGGGCGGTAGAGCAGCGTGACCCGCTTGCGCGCGACGTCCCGGTGCGGTGCGAGCAGCCGGGCCAGGATGTTCGCCTGCACCAGGCCGCGCGGCGCCTCGGTCATCGACCAGGTCACCGAGGTCGCGTCGTCGTGCCGGTAGGAGTCCCAGTCCGACTGTGCCGCAACGGGACCCACCTCGGGCCAGGTCAGCTCGGGCTCGTGACCCGCCGCGTACGCCTCGTGCAGCGTGAGTGCGACGCCGGGGTTGTACGCGGTCCGGATGACCTCGCACAGCTCCTGCGCGGTCATCGGGCGTGCCGCACCCGCACCGGAGGACACCAGGCCGTTGGCGAGGTGGGGGATGCGTGTGGCGAGGTCGCGGGCGATCTCCTCGTGCGAGCGTCGCTTGCCGCCGACCCGGGTGTTCGCGTTGAACGTCAGCGCGACCATCACGGTGGTCACGGCCGAGCCCTCCGGGTAGCGCTGCACCGCCTCGCGCAGCACGGACTGCGCGAACGCCGGCGCCGACTGGTCGATGTTGGCCTCGACCTCCTGGTTGAGCCGTACGCCCGTGTCCGGGGCGGTCTCGACGGTCACGGACGCGGCGTCCAGACCGGGCTCGTCGCCGAGGTCGGTCAGCCAGTGGCTCCAGCCGGACACCCACTGGTCGATCTGCTCCTCGTCCACCAGGCCGGAGCCGTCCGGCTCGGCGCCGAAGACGATCGTGTAGTGCTTGGTCGACGGGGTGTGGACGAGCGCGAACCGCTGCCCCGACACCGTCTCCGCCTCCAGCAGCTTCGTCTGGGCCGCGAGCCCGGGCAGCTGCGCGGTGCCCCAGCCCTGCCCGAGCGGGCCCGAGCGGTAGATCGTCGCCCGCTGCTGGCGCGCCCGCCAGAAGCCGGCCCGTGCGAAGCCGCGGTTCATCACGTTCTTGCCGTGCCTGTCCTTGGTCTTGACGGTGAGGACGAGCAGGCCGACGACGGCGAACATCCCGACGCCGGCGAGCACGCCCAGCACCATCACGGTGATGACCGAGGCGACCAGGCCGCCGAGCAGGATCGCCGTGCCCAGGCTGCCCAGCCCGAGCAGGCCGGGTGACGCCGGCCGGACCCAGTTGCCGTACGTCCGCGGCGTGTGTCCCGCGGTGGTCTGTGCCGCCATGATCAGCGTCCTTCCTCGGTCGAGCTCATCGCACTGTCAGCGGTGGCCTGACCGACCCGCTTGGTGCCGTCGACGGCGGCCTTGCCCGCCATGTACGCGCCCGCAGCGGCCAGGCCCACCGGACCGGCTGCGGCTCCGGCGCCGGCCGCGGCAGCTCCGCCACCGCCGGCCGCTGCACCGCCACCGGCTGCGGCTGCACCGCCCCCGGCGGCTGTCGCGCCACCGCCGGCCGCTGCACCGCCACCGCCCGCCGCCGACGCACCGCCGCGACCGGCTGCCGAGGCCCCGCCGGAGGACGGACCTGCGGATCCCGGCTGGCCGCTCGTGCCCTGAGCGCCGCGCGACCCGGCCGTACCGGGTGAGCCGGAGGCGCCAGGAGCACCCGAGCCGCCGGACGAGGACGAGCCGCGGCCCTGGCTGCTGGACCCGGACGGGCCGGACCCTCCGCCCCCGTTGCCGCCGCCACTGCCGCGGGCCCGCAGCGCTGCCCCGGACGGGCTCGCCGCAGCACCGGCCGCGGCGCCGCTGAGCGCGAGTCCCGCGCCGCCGCCCGCGACCGCTGCCGTCATCGGGTTCACGAACCGGATCAGCCCCGGCAGCGCGAAGATCGCGACGAACAGCAGCATCACGCCCATGAGGATCTTGGTCGGGCCGGAGTCGCCGTACACGTTGGCGTTGAGAAGCTTGAACGACACGGCGTAGATCAGCGCAGCCGTCGGCTTGTAGAGGATGAACGCCAGCGTCCACGAGCAGGACTTGCGGAACCACGCACGGCCGGACTCCAGGTTGGTGAAGCTCGCGGTCAGCGGGAGGATGCCCGTCAGCAGGATCAGCATCGACGCCCGGACCAGCATCAGCAGGAACTGCACGAGCCCGGCGATCATCGCGAAGCCGAGCACAATGATGGACATCACCGCGCCGAGCGTGCCGACCGCGGCGTTCTCCGGGCCGACGCCCATCATGTCCATGAGGGTGCTGCTGAAGGACTTCCCGCCCAGCGACTGGTCGATGATCCAGCTGCTGAACTGGTCACCCATGTAGATGCCGAACGCGATCACGGTGTTGGCCGCGCCGACGACCCCGAGGATCGTCAGCAACGACCGCAGGACGTCCCTACCGGCCTTCGCGTTCTGCTCGATGGCCATCTTGGCGCCGCCGATGATCACCGACAGCACCATCAGACCGGCCATGTACCACCACAGGTGGTCCTGGATGAACGCGACGATGTCGGTCCGCGGGGTCTGCGCACTCGGGGCGCCGTCCACGCCGAGGCCCGGCGTGGACGGGCGCACCCACCAGCTCGCGAGCCACTCCATCGCCCGGCCGACCGAGTCGGCTGTCATGTGGGCGAGCTTGTCCATCGCCTTCTCGAAGGCGCCGGACGCCGCCTCGACGACGTGGCACTTGATGTCGGTGACGCCACACATGGCTCAATCTCCTTGGGTGGGGATCCACGGGGTGAAGCCGTCCAGGGACGTGATGACCTGGACCTCTCCACCGGGGAGGCTGCCGTCGGGCAGGGTGGTGACCTTCCAGTCGCCGTGCCGCCAGGCCAGGTCGACGGTCAGGGCCGCGAAGACGTTGTCGGGGAAGCTGACGCTCACGCTGACCCGCGCCTGGTCCTTGCTGTACGACAGGATCCGGAAGCCGGACACGTTGCCGTGGCCGATGTCGGAGCCGCTGGAGCTGCCCGGCTCGTGCATCGTGTCGATGAACTTCTGCTTGCCCGGTCCGTCCAGCAGCATCGCGCGGGCCTGGTCGGCGCCCGTACGGTCGTCGCTCGCGCCGGCCATGAAGGCCGCCCCGGCGAACAGCGCGCCGGTCGGGGAGTGGGCGAAGCAGGTGGTGCTGCCGCCGGTGCCGATCCGGCCGGGGCCGAACCTGCGCGCGTCCTGAGGTGCGGCGACGAGCGTGCCGACGTCCTTCCAGTCCCCGCCCGGACCGGCCTGGGGCTGGACCTGCGAGCCCGCGGGCAGCCCGCAGAACGACGCGGAGGAGGACGGGGCCGGGCCGCCGGCCGACGTGGCCGGAGCCGACGGTGCGGGCGCGGTCGCAGACGGGGCCGACCCGGTCGGCGCCCCGGCCACGGTGGTGCTGCCGCCACCGGGCAGCACCACGACCACGATGCCGATGACCGCGGCGGCGAGTGCGCCGACGGCGACGATCCACCACCGGCGGGACAGCGCCGGGGCGACGTCGGGCTCTGAGTTCGACATGACGAGGGGAGTCGGGTCGGTTACTGACCGACGAGGAAGCCGATGAGCGAGACCGCGGCCGAGATGACCATCACGCCACCGAGCACGTAGCCGACCTTCTGCAGGTGCTCGCCGCCGTCACCGCGACGGCTGCCCATGGCCATCGAGACGCCGGCGCCGATCAGGGCGATGACGCACAGGCCGAGCGCGATCCACTTCACCCAGCCCATGACGTCGGTGAACTTGTCGAAGCCCGGCGGCTTCTTGCCCGAGCCGGGGTTCGGGACCTCGGCGGGCAGATGTGCCGCGAGACGAAGAGATGCGTCCTGGATCCACATGAGGGGGTACTCCTAACGGTTTCAGAGGGGCCGGAGCTCCCGGCCTCCACGGCTACCTGGATGCACCTCGTCCGAGTCCGGTTCCGTTCATCAGCAACCTTCTTCGCAGCCGGTCGACGATGGAACCGAACGGCTGTGAGCCGCGTCAGCACCGCCGAGAACGCCCTTCCCGCAGCCGTTCTCGAACACCTGAGACAAGCACCGCTGCACGTCCGTGTGAGCGGTGTTTCGCGACGCCCGGAACCAGCCGCTGCGTCGCCCGGCGGGTCGTCAGGACACGAGAGGAGCGGCGTGAGCGAGCAGGAGACCGCCAAGCGCAGCACGCTTCTCATCGCGGCTGCCGTCGTGGTGTCGCTCGTCGCGTTCGGGCCGTTCGGCTTCCTGCTGATGATGATGGCGAGCACCGCCGCCGGCACGACGGTTGCGTGCGAGAACGGTTACACGACAGGGAATCCCGCGACCGGCGCGTGGCGTGCACCGTTCCAGCAGGCGTACACCACGACCAGTCCGTACGGCTGGCGCATCCACCCGATCACCGGCATCCGCAAGCTGCACGCCGGCCAGGACCTGGTGTCCCAGCCCGGCCCCGGTCCGGTCGTCGCAGCCTCCGCGGGCACCGTGGTCCGCTCCGGCTGGTACGGCGGGCTCGGCAACTCGGTCGAGATCATGCACGCGGGTGGCGTCTCCACCGTCTACGGCCACATGAGGTCGATCGACGGGTCGATGAAGGAGGGCGCACCCGTCCGGATCGGCCAGCAGATCGGCATCGAGGGCACCACGGGCGCGTCCACGGGCGAGCACCTCCACTTCGAGGTGCACCTGAACGGCCATCCGACCGACCCGACGCCGTTCATGCAGCAGCACGGGGCACCGCTGGACGGCCGCGCGATCGCGCCCTCACCGCAGAGCGGCGACGCGACCGCGGTCCCCGTCGCCGCACCGGCTGCGCCCTCGGACGGTCAGGGCGCGGGCGACGGCGAGGGAGGCGGCGGGTTCCAGCTGCCGCCGCCCGGGGAGCCGCGCCAGGACTCGCTGCACAACAAGCCGTTGCCGATCCCGGACCAGATCAAGCAGTACTACGTGAACGCGGCGAACCGGTACAAGGTCCCGTGGACACTGCTCGCCGGCGTCGGGATGGAGGAGACCGCCCACGGCCGCAACAACCGGCCCTCCTCGGTCGGCGCGCAGGGCCTGATGCAGTTCATGCCGGCCACGTGGGAGTCGATGGGGGTCGACGGTGACGGCGACGGCAAGGCGGACATCAACAACGACGCCGACTCGGCGATGTCGGCGGCCAACTACCTGACCAAGTCCGGCGCGCACAAGGGTGCGGAGGGCGTACGGAAGGCGATCTTCGCGTACAACCACGCCGACTGGTACGTCAACGACGTCTTGTACTACGCCCAGCAGTACGGCGGTGGTGTCGTCCCCGGCGACGGCCAGGCGTGCGCGCCCTCGGGGGCGAACGCGGGCAACCCGAGCCTGCCGCCGATCGACGACGCGAAGATCGCCACGGTGCTGCGCTGGGCCCAGTCGCACGTCGGTGACGACTACGTGATGGGCGCGAACGGGCCGCACACGTGGGACTGCTCGTCGTTCAGCCAGAACGCGTACGCGCAGATCGGGGTGTCGATGCCCCGGACCGCGCAGTCCCAGCGCGACTGGCTCGCGCGGGGTAACGGGTTCCGGGTGCAGCCCGGTCAGGAGAAGCCCGGCGACCTGATCTTCTGGGACAGCTACCTCGGGCCGAACACCATCGGGCACGTGATGCTGGTGTTCGATCCGGCCAAGCAGCAGACGGTCGAGGCGATGGGCAGCCAGTACGGCGTCGTCTACGGCAGCTACAAGGGAAAGGCGCAGACGAAGCACATCTTCGAGATCTGGCGGGTGGGTCAGACGAAGCCTCAAGAGAAGGTCTGAGTTTGGTCTAACCCTTTCGGCGGGTAACAAGCCGTTGCATACTCGCGGCAGTAGCGAAAAATTTCCGGCACCCGGTCACAGGAGGGGGAAACGTGGGCAAGCATCGTGCGCCACGTCCTGTCCGTTGGTCGCCGGCGCACACCGTTTCCGCCGCTCGTGCGGGTGCGACCTGGGTGGTCGTGCCGGTGCTGCTGGCGTCGGTCGGGGTCGCGCTGGGGACGAGTACGGCCTCGGCGGCGAAGGCGCCGCGCGATGCTTGTCAGGTCGCGACCGGTGGGGGTGCGTGGCGGCTGCCGTTGACGCAGGAGTTCACGATCTCCAGCCGGTTCGGGGAGCGGTTCCACCCGATCGACAAGGTGACCAAGATGCACGCCGGTACCGACCTGGTGTCGCGTCCGGGGCGTGGCAAGGTCGTCGCGGCGGCTGCGGGCACGGTGGTGCGGGCGGGGGTGTACGGCGGCCTGGGCAACGCGGTGGTGCTGCGCCACCCGGGCGGGGTGACCTCCACGTACGGGCACCTGGCCCGGATCGATGCGGACGTGCGGCCCGGTGAGAAGGTCCGCATCGGTGAGGTGCTGGGCCTCGAGGGTTCGACGGGTAAGTCGACCGGGGATCACCTGCACTTCGAGATCCGGGTGCAGGGGGTGCCGACCGATCCGGTGCCGTTCATGCGTCAGCACCAGGCGCCGTTGAACGGTGACCTGGCCGGTGACACCGCGGTCGCGGCCGGGTCGCGGCTGCCCGCGGCGGGGATGCCGCGCAAGCACACCGTGCACACCAACGCGATGCCGGTGCCGGCGAAGACGTTGCGGCTGTACCAGCAGGCCGCGCAGGCCTACGACGTGCCGTGGACGTTGCTGGCGGGGATCGGGATGGAGGAGACGCTGCACGGCCGCGTCGATGCCACCTCCTCGGCCGGTGCGCGGGGGCTGATGCAGTTCCTGCCCTCGACGTGGGAGCTGATGGGTGTCGATGGTGACGGGGACGGCAAGGCCGAGATCGACAACGACGCCGACAGCATCATGTCCGCGGCGAACTACCTGACCCGCTCCGGTGTCCGCAAAGGCCCGGCCGGGGTGCGGCGGGCGCTGTTCGCGTACAACCACGCCGACTGGTACGTCAACGACGTGCTGGCCTACGCCCAGGCGTACGGCGGCGGCACCCTCAGCTGCGTACCCGGTGAGGCGGACAGCCTCTCCAGCGAGGTGCCCAAGCAGGTCGAGCCGACCCTGCGGTGGGCCGAGCAGCACGTCGGCGACTCCCACCAGCTCGGGGCCGCGGGTCCGCGGACCTGGGACGCCTCCTCGTACGTGCAGCGGGCGTACCGGCAGGTGCGGGTGTACCTGCCGCGTACGGCCGCCGGTCAGCGCGACTGGCTCGCCGACGGGCACGGGACGCGGGTGCATCCGGGGCAGGAGCGTCCGGGCGACCTGATCTTCACCGACAGCTATCGCGGACCCAAGGAGGTCGGCGACGTCGCGCTCGTGCTCGACCCGGTCGAGAAGACCACGCTCGAGGCCAAGGACCCCGCCTCCGGGGTGATCACCGGCTCCTACGCCGAGACCGAGACCGAGTCGCACATCTTCGAGATCTGGCGCCCGGAGGTCCCGCGCAAGCACCACCGCCGCTGACGGCCAACCTCCGCTGGTTGAGCCGCTCCGCACCTCCGCTGGTTGAGCCGCTCCGCCCCTCCGCTGGTTGAGCCGCTCCGGAGCGCTAGCGAAGGAGCGAGTCGAAACCCGGTGCCGCGGAGGGAGACTCTCCCTGCGCGGCACGTGGTTTCGACTCGGTCTCGCCCAGCGGCTCGACCGGCTCAACCGGCGGGGTGGCCGGCTCAACCAGCGGGTGTGCGGCTCAACCCGCGTGGGGGTGGAGCTGGTGGAGGGTGAGGAGGACCAGGGCTGCGGTCCAGGACAGCGGGGCCACGGCGGCGGGGCTGCCGTCGTCCAGCACCTTCTCCGGGAACGAGCCGGCGCTCGTCCGGTGCGCTGCCAGCCAGCGCAGACGGCTCTGCGCGGCCGCGCGGTCGCCGGTCGCGGCCGACGCCAGCGCGAAGGCGGCGGTCTCGGGCGTCCAGCTGATCCCGTCATCCTTCCAGCCCGCTCCGGGGGCGAGCCCGCCCGCGGGCCGGATCATCCGCCCGGCCGCGTGAGCGAGCGCGTCGGTGGCGCCGGCGGGCGCGGTCCGCGCGAACGGCGGTAGTGCGAAGGCGATCGCGGCGTCCTGGTCGTCACCGCCCTTCTCGCGTGGCCAGCCGTGGGCACCGAACGCCTTGCTGACGGCCTCGGCCAGCTCGTCGTGCCGGTCGGCCGCCGCGGCCGCCAGCTCGGTCTCGCCGATCGCGGTCAGGAGACCGGGCGCGACACCGAGGCCGGCCAGCAGCGGCGCGACCGTACCCAGCGTGAGCTCGTCGGTGTCGACCTCCCAGTAGTCCGGTGAGGGAGCGGGAAGGAAGTCAGGAGTGTTGGTACTGATGAGGATTCGGCCGACCGAACGCTTCAGCAGCGTCCGCATGGATCGCACCAGCTCCAGCCCGGCGGGCGGGATAAGGCTCCGGCGTACCTGCTCGGTGGCCCACACCACCCAGCCGGAGCCGTCGAGCTGCCGGGCGCGGTCGTCCGGTGCCTCGTCGGTGCCGGGCAGGTACCTCGCCTCGAACCAGCCGTCCGCGCGCTGGACCCGCTGGAGGTAGCCCAGGGTCGCGACCGCCTCGCTCGGATGACCGGCGACCGCGAGGGCGCTCGCCGTCGCGGACGCGTCGCGAGGCCACACGTACCGCCAGCGCGGGGACCAGCCCGCGACGGTGGCACCGCCGGTGACGCCGGAGGTGAGGACGTGCAGGTCCAGCAGCGCCGAGCGGGCGAGGTCGTCGAACCCGCCCAGCCCGCGAGTCCAGGCGGCCGAGGAGGAGAGCCAGCGCTGCTGGTCGGAGCGCAGTGCTGCGGCCTGCGGCGCGCTCCGCATGACACGGGAGCCCGGCAGGATCAGGTCGGCCCGCCCGGCCTGGACGAGCTCGCGCGACGTCGGCGAGGTCAGCGCGACGGACTCGGCGTACAGCGGCGGCTGATCGTGCCGGCGTTCGGACCACCAGGTCGCCCCGCCGGCGCCCCCTACGACGAGACCCGCGACACCGCCCCGCAGCACCGTACGGCGCGACAGGGGGCGGTAGCGGTCCTTTCCCCCGGACATGCTGCGAGTGTAGGTCGGTGTGCCGATGGTCGGCCTCCCGGGCGTTCTCG
This sequence comes from Luteipulveratus flavus, assembly GCF_029439465.1. Lineage (GTDB taxonomy): Bacteria > Actinomycetota > Actinomycetes > Actinomycetales > Dermatophilaceae > Luteipulveratus > Luteipulveratus flavus. The sequence continues at coordinate 26,200 of NZ_JAROAV010000012.1, forward strand.
CGGCTACGGCGCGGACCTGAGACGGACCGGCCGACCACGGCGGGATCCGCAATAGGCTGGCCCGCATGGTGAAGGCGCACCCTGCAGCACGAGCCGAGGACGCGTTCAACGCGCAGCTGGCCCGGCGGCTGAGCGGCCGTGGATGGACCCACCAGATCCTCCCGTACACGGGGTACGCCAACGCGAGCACCGCGCGGGTGCTCGGCCGGGTGGCGCTCGGCCGGGACGGTCAGCCCGGCACCCGGCCGGCCGACGAGGAGGCGCCCGTACGCCGAGGCATCCGGGAGTTCTTCTCCGCGCCGGTCCGCGAGGTCCCGGTGACGGTCACGTTCGGCGACGCGATCACCCGAGCCACCTCCGACCGCGGCGGGTACTTCGACGTCGACCTGCGCGGGCACGGGCGTCCCCCGGGCTGGCACGACGCGACCATCACCTCGGGCGACATCGAGGTGAGTACGCCGGTGCAGGTCATCGGCGAGGACGTCACCTTCGGGATCGTCAGCGACATCGACGACACCTGCCTGATCACGATGCTCCCGCGGCCGATGCTCGCGGCGTACAACTCCTTCGTCCTGCAGGAGACCGCCCGGCGGGTCGTGCCGGGCATGGCGGCGATGTTCCGCTCGCTGCTGGCGCAGCACCCCGGGGCGCCGATCGTCTACCTGTCGACCGGCGCGTGGAACACCCATGCGGTGCTGGGCCGGTTCCTGCGTCGGCACGGCTACCCCGCAGGCCCGCTGCTGCTCACCGACTGGGGTCCGACCGAGACGGCGTGGTTCCGCAGCGGCCGCGAGCACAAGCGGCACCAGCTGCGCCGGCTCGCGCAGGAGTTCCCGAACATCCGGTGGGTGCTCGTCGGGGACGACGGCCAGCACGACCCCGCGATCTACGAGGAGTTCGCGCTCGAGCACCCGGGCAACGTCGAGTGCGTGGCGATCCGCCAGCTCACCCCGACCCAGCAGGTGCTCTCGCACGGCCACCCGCTCTCGCACGACGAGATGTCCGGTCGGCCGCAGCACGTGCCGACGCTGGAGGGCCCGGACGGCTACACGCTGCACCGGCTGGTCACCTGGACGATGAGGAAGGCGCGCCACCATGCCTGAGCTGCCCGAGGTGCAGGCGCTCGCGGACTTCCTGCGCGGGCGCGTCGTGGACCTGGCCGTCGCCGGGGTCGAGCTCGGCTCGTTCAGCGTGCTGAAGACGTACGACCCTGCGCCACAAGCGTTTTCGGGCCTGATGGTCACGGACGTACGCCGCTACGGCAAGTTCGTCGACCTGGACGTCGACGGGCTGCACCTGGTCTTCCACCTGGCTCGCGCCGGGTGGCTGCGCTGGTCGGAGTCGATGCCGGCCACCGTCCTACGGCCGGGCAAGTCACCCATCGCGCTGCGCGTCCGCTTCTCCGACGGATCCGGCTTCGACCTCACCGAGGCCGGGACGAAGAAGGGGCTGGCGGCGTACGTCGTGCGTGACCCGCAGGAGGTCCCCGGCATCGCGACGCTCGGGCCCGACCCGCTGGCGGACGACTTCGACGAGGCGGCGTTCGCGGCCCTGGTCAACGGGCGACGGACGCAGATCAAGGGCCTGCTGCGCGACCAGTCGGTGATCGCCGGCGTCGGCAACGCCTACTCCGACGAGGCACTGCACGCGGCGAAGCTGTCGCCGTTCGCGATGGCCGCGTCGCTGAGCGACGAGGAGGTCAGCCGGCTGTACGCCGCGCTCCGCGAGGTGCTGACCTCGGCCGTCGCGGCGTCCTCAGGCAAGCCCGCCAAAGACCTCAAGGACGCCAAGCGGTCGGGCATGCGGGTCCACGGTCGGACCGGCGAGGCGTGCCCGGTGTGCGGCGACGTGATCCGCGAGGTGTCGTTCGCGGACCGGTCGCTGCAGTACTGCCCGACCTGCCAGACCGGCGGCAAGCCGCTGGCTGACCGCCGGATGTCCCGCCTGTTGAAGTGACGGTGAGGGCCTCGTCGGGTGCTGTGCACTGCCCCACGGGGTTTGTTACTGGTGGGTAGCGCGGGTTAGGTTCGGAGCGTGACCGAGTTCGACGACGCGCTGCGGCTGACCCCGACCGACACCCCCGGCGCGTACGGCGTCGACCTGTCCGGCGACTGGACGATCGGCGGTGGCATCAACGGCGGCCTGCTGCTGTCGGTGATGGGCAACGCGCTGTCGCAGACGCTCGGGGCCGGCGGGCATCCGGATCCGTTCTCCATCTCCGCGTACTACCTCGCGCCCGGCCGCCCCGGACCGGCCACGGTCGAGACCGCGCTCGTCCGCAAGGGTGGCAGCGTCTCGGTGGGCAGCGCCTCGCTGGTGCAGCGCGACGCCGACGGCAACCCGGTCGAGGCGATCCGGGTGCTCGCGACGTTCACCGACCTGGACCGCACGCCGACCGACAGCGACGTCCGCCTGACCCCGCCGGAGCTGCCGCCGCTGGACAAGTGCGTACGCGCCTCCGACGCTCCGCCGGCCGTGCTCAAGGAGGCGGACCTGCTGCAGCGTAGCGACCTGCGGCTCGACCCGGCCACCGCGATGTGGGCCGTCGGCCAGCCGTCCGGCCGCGGCATGATCCAGGGCTGGTGGCGGTTCGCCGACGGGCGTGAGGCGGACGCGCTGTCGCTGCTCTTCGCGTGCGACGTGCTGCCGCCCGTCTCGATGGACCTCGGCAAGCTCGGCTGGGCGCCGACGATCGAGTTCACCGTGCACGTGCTCGGCAAGCCCGCGTCCGGGTGGTTGCGGATCAAGCACTTCACCGAGCACGTCGCGGCCGGCCACTTCGTCGAGGACTGCGAGGTGTGGGACAGCGAGGACCGGCTGGTCGCCCAGTCCCGCCAGCTCGCCCGACTGCCGCGACCCCTCGGCTGAGGAGGGTGCCTCGCACACCGCCCGCGTTGCCTGGCTCGAACTGCGTTTGGTGTTCCTGACGCAGTTCGAACTGCGTCAGGAACACCAAACGCAGTTCGAGCGGCGGCGGCGGCGGTCTTAAGGGCGCCGGGTCAGATGACCTCGGGCTCCTTGCCGCTGTCGGACACGACGGGCTTGCCGCCCTGGGCCCACGCCTGCATGCCGCCCTCGACGTTGACGACGGGGTAGCCCTGCGCGCTGAGCCACTGCACGGCACGTCCGGACCGGCCGCCGCTGCGGCAGATGACCGGCAGCGGCTCGGCGTCGGGCAGCTCGTCCAGCCGGTTCGGGACCTCGGCCAGCGGAATGTGGACGGCGCCCGGCGCGTGCCCGGCGTCCCACTCGTCCTGCTCGCGCACGTCCAGGACCACTGCGTCGTCGGTCAGGGCCTGCGGTGTCGTCGGCTGATCGCTCATTCCCCCATCGTGCCCTGTCCGTCCCTAGGGTGCGGAGGAGGCCGAGAACCGGCCTTGTGCCAAGAACCGGAGGAACCCATGCGGACCCTGAGCACCATCGCCGCGACCGTCGCCCTCGGCGTCGTCGGCGTCCTCGCCCCCGCCGCGTCCCACGCCGCCGAGGCGCCGTCCGGCACCGCCCCGACCAAGGGGCCGTGCGCGTACACGCCGCTGGAGGACCAGACGTACTCCACCTGGGTCGGGCTGCCGAAGGACCCCGCCCACACGCCGTCGAACGGGACGACGAAGGTGACGCTCGAGACCAACCAGGGCGACATCCCGCTGGTGCTCGACAAGGCCGCCGCGCCCTGCACCGTGCAGAACTTCACCTTTCTGACCCACCGCAAGTACTACGACGACACGACCTGCCATCGGCTGACCGCCTACCAGACACCGCCGTACGCGCTGTCGGTGCTGCAGTGCGGCGACCCGCTGGGTACGGGGTGGGGAGACCCGGGGTACGCGTTCAAGGACGAGCTCGACAGCGCGAAGTCGCTGCCGAACTGGCCTGGCTTCCCCGACGGCAGCCGGAAGGTCTACCCGCGCGGCACGCTCGCGATGGCCAACGGCGGGCCCGACACCAACGGCAGTCAGTTCTTCCTGGTCTACCGGGACTCGCGGCTGCGGCCGGACTACACGGTCTTCGGGCACGTGACCGAGGACGGGATGCGCACGCTCGACAAGATCGCCGCCGGTGGCATCGACCCGGGCACGGAGGGCACCGCCGAGGACGGTACGCCGCGCCTCACGACGACCATCGACCGCGCCAAGTCCGGCCGGTAGCCGACCCTTCCGCCGGTCAGGCGTGCCTCGCTGGTTGAGCCGGGCGGAGCGTTAGCGCAGCCCGTGTCGAAACCCCGTGACTGCGGACGGCCCGTCTCCCTTCGCGGCACCGGGTTTCGACACGGGCTCGGCTAACGCCTCGCCCGGCTCAACCAGCGGGTGGGGCGGGTCGGTCAGCGGGTGATGGTGGTGGCGAGGGTGACGAGGCTGGGGCGTTGTGGCGTGCTGCTGAAACCGAAGCCGGGCTCGGGGCTCACCGGCGCCAGCTCGCCCAGCGGTTCGCCCGCCCAGGTGCCGCCCAACCCGGTGACCGCGCGCATGTCGGTGGCGCCGTACGTCTCGCGCCGCCCCTGACCTGCGGTGCCACGGGTGCGGACCCCGCGCAGCACGACCCGGGCGACGGGGTCGGTGACGTACGCGAGCGCCGTGCTGCGGGCGACCCGCGGCGGGACGAGCCGGAGCAGGCGGCCCAGCGCCGTACGACCACCCAGCTCGACCGAGACCTGCAGCGGGCCGGCGTCGATCCGCCACCGAGTCTCGGACGCATCGACGGAGACCGGCGTACGGACCACCTCGTCGAACGAGTAGGTCGCGCCCACGTACGTGGCGACCTCGGCGGACGGCGCGAGAAGGGTGCGCCGACCGTCCGGGGCCGCGAGCATCACGTCGGCGAACCCGCCGAGCGGTGAGTCGAGCCAGCGCCCGACGACGATGCGCACCCCGCTGGTCGAGCCGGCGCCGAGGATCTGGCCGTGGAAGACGTCACGCACCGGGCCAGTGTCCCCCGCCCGGCCGGCGACTACCCTCGCGCGGGTGAAGATCCTCTCCATCCAGTCGTCCGTGGCGTACGGGCACGCCGGCAACAGCTCGGCCGTCTTCCCGCTGCAGCGCCTCGGTCACGAGGTCTGGCCGGTCTACACCGTGCACTTCTCGAACCACACCGGGTACGGCCAGTGGAAGGGTGTCGTCTTCGAGCCGTCGACCGTGGCGGACGTCATCAGCGGCATCGAGGAGCGCGGCGTCCTGCCGGAGTGCGACGCCGTACTGTCCGGCTACCAGGGCGCGTCCGCCATCGGCGAGGTCATCCTGGACGCGGTCGCGCGGGTGAAGGACGCCAACCCGCGAGCCGTCTACTGCGCCGACCCGGTGATGGGCGACGTCGGCCGCGGCTTCTTCGTCCAGCCGGGCATCCCGGAGTTCATCCGCGACCGTGTCGTCCCGGCGGCCGACATCGTGACGCCGAACCAGTTCGAGCTGGAGTTCCTCACGGGTTCGGAGATCCACTCGGTCGCCGACCTGCTCGGCGCCGCGCAGCAGCTGCGGTCCAAGGGGCCGGAGACCGTGCTCGTCACCTCGGTGCAGACCGACGAGACGCCCGCCGACTCCGTCCAGATGGCCGTCGTCACCGGGAAGGGCGCCTGGTCGGTGACCACCCCACTCCTGCCGCTGTACGTCAGTGGGGGCGGCGACGCGACCGCGGCGATCTTCCTCGCGCACGTGCTCTCGGACGGTGCTGCCGTCGCGCTCGGCAGGACGGCCGACTCCGTGTTCAGCATCATCGAAGCGACGCACGAGGCGGGGACCCGGGAGCTCCAGCTCGTCGGTGCGCAGGAGGCGATCGCGCACCCGCGGGACCGGTTCGAGGTGACCCGCCTGGGCTGAGCGCGCCCAGTGCTCGGCCGTACGGCCGGGCGTCGGGAGCGGTTGACGCCGCCCGGCCGCGGGAGGACCGTGAGCAGATGGCCCTGCAGATGGCCGCCCACAGCTTCGAGCAGGTGGGCGAGCTGCGAATCCATCCCAGCCCCAAACGCGTTCGGGCGTTCTTCGGTGGCCGACCGATCGTGGACACCACGCAGGCGATCGTCGTCTGGGAGCCGCGACGCGTCGTCCCCTCGTACGCGGTGCCGCTCGTCGACATCGACGCCCAGCTGGTGCCGGCCACGAGTCGTGGCGGCGAGGAGCACGCAGTCATGATCGGAGAGGGACCGCCCGTCCTCGATCCGAGCACCGGCTTCTCCGTCCACACGACGCCGGGCCAGTCGTACGACATCGACGTCGGGACGGTCCTGGACCAGGCCGCGTTCGCGCCCGAGGACCCGGACCTCCAGGGGTACGCAGTGCTGGACTTCGCGGCCTTCGACGAGTGGCGGGACGAGGACGAGGTGGACGTCGTCCACCCGCGCGACCCGTTCTCGCGGGTGGAGTGCCGGCGCAGCAGCCGCCACGTGGTGGTGGAGAGCGACGGCGAGGTGCTGGCCGACTCCCACGCCCCGATCATGCTGTTCGAGACGCTGCTCCCGACCCGGTACTACCTGCCCCGGGACGACGTCCGGATGGACCTGCTGACGCCGAGCGACAGCCGAACCGGTTGCGCCTACAAAGGATTCGCGTCCTACTTCAGCACGGCGACGGTGCCGGACATCGCCTGGACGTACCTGGACCCGGAGCACGACGCCGCCCCGGTGAAGGACCTGATCTGCTTCTACAACGAGCGGGTGGACATCACGGTGGACGGCGATCGGCTGGAGCGACCGACGACGCCGTGGTCGTGATCGCGCCGTCCGTCACCCGAGCGAGAAGGCGATCGCCGGTGGCCGGAGGCGAGCGCACCGAGGGCCGCCTCGCTCGTCGGTGAGCTCGACGGTCGCGACCAGCCGGCGTCCGGGTGAGTCAGCGATCTCGACGAGCTCGCGGTCGACGGCGCCGAGCATCAGCTTGGCCCGCCGGAACATCGCGAACTCGTCCCCGTCGACGTCGCCCCAGGTCAGGTAGACGAAGCGGTCGCCCCGCCTGCCCTGCACCGCCGGACCGGCGAAGTCGAGACCGTCCGCGCTCCGGCGGAGCGCGATCTCGACCTGCCAGGTCGCTGCCTCGGCATCGCCGGGCACGAGGTCGGCCGGCTTCCTGCCGACCTGGACGCCCACGTGCACGTTGGTGGCGTTCCCGTCGCTGTGCGCGAACGACCGACCAGGCAGGTGACGGCCGCGGATCTCCAGCAGCATGCCGCTCAGTCAACCAGGCCTGTCGGAGACCCCGCGGCTGGTCGGAACGCCCTCGCGGTCGGCAGACCCGCCGCGACGCTCGTAACGCCAGGCCGGCCTCGCTCTGGTGGTGAGCCAGCCGCCGTTGCGCGCCCACCACCAGTCCGGCGGGAATGCGTTGGCAGGTTTGACGACCAGGTGCGCCGGCAAGCGCCGTCCGGCGTTGTCGCGTGCGACCAGATCACGGGACGGGGCCGCTCCGCTGGGCCGCAGCTGTCTGCGGTGCGACCGCAACGCGTGGGCGAGGTCCTCGCGGACGTCCACGGTCGCCCAGGCTCGGTCGACGGCTGCGTCGAAGCCGGCGACGATGCTCAACGGGTTCTGCGTCATGCGGTCAGCATCGCCGCCCGACGTGCCCACTCGTGCCGGGCGCGGAGCGACTGTGGACGACGTCGCGCTAGCCACGGGGATGTGGACGGTCGGTGAGCGCGACCGCAACGTGTGGGCGAGGGAGGACGGCGGGTCGGTCGTTGCTGTGCACTGGTGCGCCGGGGCGGCCACCGGGCGGAGGCGATCGGTGGCAGGCACCAGTGCACAGCAATCGTCGAAGACCATCGGCGGCCGACTGACGCCCATCGGCCGCGGGCGCCGAGGGCCGGGCCGCCGGCGGGGGCTGATCAGGTCGGTCGTGCGCCGCCGCCCAGTGGGCGGCCGTCGAGACGGCGGGCCATCGTGACGTCGTCGCGCGTGCCGAACGAGAACTGGAGACCGCCCGGGAGCCGGCCGGTCTCTACGTACCCGACGCCCGCGTAGAAGTCGCCGAGGCCGGTGCCGCCGCGGTACGCGATCTCCGCGATGGCCCGCCCGTGCGAACGAGCACGTGCGTGCAAGGTCGAGATCAGCAGTCGCCCCAGGTTGCGACCCTGCAGGTCCGGGTCGACCATCACCCGCAGGAGTGTCGTGCGGTGAGCGAGCTTGGGGTCGTCCGGCAGCGTCACGAACCCGAAGCCCAGCAGCGGGCCGTACGCGTCCGGGTCGGCCCATGACGCCAGGGTGGGCGCGGCGATGCGCACGAGCTCGGCCCGGCCGGACCGGCAGTCGACGAGGTGGGCGTCCAGGGCGGCGGCCACGTCCGACCGCGGTGCGTCCTTCTCGAAGCCGACGGCACCGCCCGCTCCGTTGACGCGGACCCAGAGGTCGAGCACCTCGTCGTACGCGGCGCTGCCGGGCTCGACCGGTCCGACGACGGTGTCCGGGGCGCGCAGCAGCCGGGAGTCCGGCTCGTCGGCCGGGTCGTGCTCCGCGCGCCAGGGGCCGATGTCGGTCATCCCGACAGCGCGGGCGGTGTGCAGGGACGGCTCGTTGCGTGGGTTGATCCGGCAGGTCACCATCAGGCCCGGGACCCACTCAAGCGCGAAAGCCGTTGCGGCAGAACCGATCTGCCGCGCGTACCCGTGACCGCGAGCGTCCGGGGACAGGCGGTAGTAGAGGTTGAGCGAGTCCTTGCCGGGGCCTGGCGTCCGACGTACCCCACCGATGCCGACGGGCACGCCGTCCGCGAGCCGCTCGGCCACCCAGTAGCCGTACCCGTCCCGCTCCCAGGCGTCCGCCCACGTGTGCATGACCTCGCGGGCGCCGACGTCGTCGTACGGCTGCTCGTTCATGAGCGCGTACCCCTCGGCGGCCGTGTGCCAGCCCCGGATGTCCGCGCGGTCGGCGTCCTCGTGCCGCAGCCGCCGCAACCGCAGGTCGCGGGTGGCCGACTCGGCGACGTGTGCGGGAGGGCGGCGGGCGGCGTCCATGGCGCGAGCCTAGGTGGCGACCTACTCTCGAGAGATGGCCAGTGGGGACTGGCCGACAGGGAGGTACGTCATGAAGCGCACTCTGATCGCCGGCATCGTGCTGATGGTCACCGCGGGTACGGCACTCGTCCCGGAGGCAGGCGCCTCCACCACAGCGGACGGACCCACCGGCCGGTTGCTCTACGTCGACCTGACCGCGTCCACCGACAGCGGCGGGCCGCTGCGCAGCGCCACACCGAGCGGCGGCAGCGTCCAGGACCTCGGGAAGGAGGTCAGCTGGTACGCCTCGCCGTCCTACTCACCGGACGGCACCCAGATCGCCTACACCGGGGGTGACATCGGCTTCTCGGTCATGCTCATGAACGCCGACGGCACCGGTGACCATCGCTTGATCGACGCGCCGTGGGCGCCGGCCTACCCACGCTGGAGGCCGGACGGGCGGGCGATCGTCTTCCAGTACGACGGCATCGCCCAGGTGCCGGTGACCGGTGGGCCGTTCACCCAGCTCACCCCGAAAGGGAGGTACGAGCTGATGGCGTCCTGGGCGCCGTCCGGAAAGGCGTTCGCGACGGCGGCGCCGGTGGAGCCGGCCAACGAGCCCGACCCGTCGACCGGATCCGTACGGATCTGGGCGCCACGAGGTCAGACGGTCAGGAAGATCTTCAGCCTCCCGGGTGCCATGCGGGTGGACTGGAGCCCGGACGGTCGCACCATCGCCGCCTCGGCCAATGGCGACCTGTACTTCGTCGACTCGCGCTCCGGTGCGGTCCGCCGCATCACCAACACTCCCGGCGCCCAGGAGCGCGACCCGATCTGGTCACCGGACGGCAGCTGGCTGGCGTACTCCGTCGACCCGACCGACGTGACGGACAGCCCGCCGTCCTCGGCGTCCACGATCTGGTTCATGGACAGGAACGGCGGTAACCGACGCACCGCGGGAGTCCACGGCGTCGCGACGTCCTGGCGGTCCGGCGGCTGAGCCGGCGAGCGGATTCGGGCCCCGGACCGGTCCGGGCCTGCGAGCATGGCCGGATGGCGGGATCCGAGACACCGATCACCAGGCACGCTGGGATGCCCGACGCCGACCGGGTGACCGACGTCGCACCCACGACAGACGTCGTACCTGAGACGGACGCGGGGCCTGCGACGGGTGCGGCGGGGTCGTACGGGCAGGACGTCCGGCTCGGCGGGCTGGTCACGATGCTGCTGTGGGACATCGGTCTGCCCGTGCTCGCGTACTACCTCGGCCGGGCCTCGGGGCTCAGCACGTTCAACGCGCTGCTCCTGGGCACGGTCGTCTCCGCGCTGCGTCTGCTGTGGGTGGTGTGGCGGACCAAGGAGCTGGACGCGTTCGCCGCGTTCATGCTGTTCATCTTCTCGGCGGGCACGATCGCCTCGTTCGTGACCGGCGACCCCCGGTTCATGCTGCTGAAGAACGCGGCGCTGACGCTGGTGGCGGGGCTGGTGTTCCTCGCGTCCTGCCGGTTCGGCAAGCCACTCTGCTACGCCGTGGCGCGCCGGCTGGCCGGCTCGGCGGAGTCCCGCGCGGACCTGGCCCGCGGTTGGGACGAGTCGGCCGACTTCCGGTGGATGTTCCGGATGCTGTCGGTGTTCTGGGGGCTCGGGCTGATCGCAGAGGCGCTGGTCCGGGTGGTGATCATCTACGCGACCTCGGTGGACGTCGCCGTCGCCGCGTCGGTGGCCGTGCAGGTCGTGGCCTTCGTGGTGATGACCGCGGTGACCATCCGCTCCATCAAGAAGGCCCGCTCCCAGGCAACGGCCCCCGCACCCGCCGGCTGACCACCGCACACCCGCCGGTCGAGCCCCATACACCCCGCCGGTCGAGTAGGGCCGGAGCCGCACACCCGCCGGTCGAGTAGGGCCGGAGCTTGCGGAGGCCCGTATCGAGACCAGGTGACCGCGTGCGGCTGGTCTCGATACGGGCCTCACTTCGTTCGCCCTACTCGACCGGCGGTATGGACCGGTTCGCCCTACTCGACCGGCGGTAGGGACCGGTTCGCCCTACTCGACCGGCGGAGGGTGACTCACTGGCCGTTCGGGGGTGGCCAGCCCTGCTGGTTCCAGCCCTGACCGATCGAGCCCGGGTCCTGAGCCGGCGCGTTCTTGCGGCGCACCGCCATCCAGACGCCGCCGCTCACCAGCGCCAGCAGCAGCACCGCACCGCCCGCGATCAGCGGCAGCATCGGCAGGCCGTCGTCGTCGCCGGCGTCGACCGGGGCCGCCGCGGCGGGCGTCGAGTCGTCGGTCGGCGTGGAACCCGGGGTCGAGCCGTTCCCCGTACCGCCCGGCGTACTGGACGGGCTCGGCGACGGGGTCTCGTCCTCGTCCGGGGCGGTCGGCTGGACCGCGCCCGGCTCGCCGTACGTGGGCTGCCCGGTCGGCGTACCCGTCACGTCTCCGCGGATCAGGAAGCTCACCGGACCACCGCCGGCCGCGACGTCCTCGGCGGCCACGGCGATGAAGTAGTCGCCGCCCAGGTAGGAGGGGCTGCCGTACGACTCACGGTTGCGCCAGGTGACCTGGCGGGTGTCGCTGGCGATGTCCTGCCGGTCGTCGGTGTACTCGCTCAGGCTGACCGAGTCGTACCCGGAGAACGACTGGCGCTCGGGGTTGAACAGGCCGAGCCGGACGCCGAGGAACTTGCCGGAGGTGCCCAGCGTCGAGCGCATCTGCAGGGACGGCGGCGCGACGTTGGCGCGGGCGACGAGCTTCTGGCCGTACTGCACCGGCACCTTGAAGATCTGCACCTCGCCCGGCAGCAGCGTGCCGCTGTACGTCGTGTTCGGCGTGATGCGCGGCGCGTCGCTGAAGCCCGCTCCGCCCGTGGTCGGCGTGCCGGTCAGGTCGTACGTCCAGTCGCTGTCCGGGGAGGGGTCGTCCTTGGACGGCGCGGGCAGCGAGGGCACGTTGGTGACCGGGCGCTCCTCCACGACGCGCAGCTCGAACGGCATCGCGTCCTTGCCGAGCGTCTGCTGCGGCCGGCCGCCGCCCTCGGTGGTCACCTTGATCGTGAGGTTCTCGACGTGGCCGCACTCCGTGTCGTTCGCGTCCACGCGGGCGACGGCGCCGATCGGCATGGCGGTGGTGCGCCAGTCCGAGCTCCAGGTGGAGTCGTCGGCGAAGCACGAGTCGCCGTCGGTGCGGCGGACCGCGACGCCGAGCGTGTGGCCGGAGTCGTCCCGGGTGACCGGCCGGCCGGCGACCGACACGTGCAGGGTCGTGCCCGGTGTGTGCTTCACCTGGTAGTAGCGCTCGTCCTTGTTCTCACCGATCTTGGAGACCCACTGGCCGGGTGTGACGACCGGCGCGCCGTCGATGATGGGCGTCCCGTTGACGGGTTTGCCGCTCACCGAGAACGGCCGAAAAGCCCTGGTGGACAACGTCTTCAGGCTCGCGGTGAGGTCCTGCGCGTTGCTCGCGTCGTAGTACGAGCCCCGGCCGACCGTCGCGATGCACTGCAGGTCCTTCTGCGCCTTGCCGCTCACCCGGAAGCCGACGACGTCGATCTTGAGGTCGATGCCCTGGTCGGCGATCTGCTGGGCGATCTGGCACGGGTCCGGGCTGCAGGTGTCCTCGCCGTCGGAGACCAGGATCATGCTGCGCTTGCCGGTGGTTCCGAGGTCGCGGGCGGCCTGCTGCATCGCGTACGCCATCGGGGTCTCGCCGTACGGCTTGTACCGGTCGACCGCCTGGTTGAGGACGGCCTGGTTGCCGGTGCCGATCGGGACGGACAGCTGGGAGTCGGTGCAGGCGCTCGGGCTGGTCTTGTCCTCGACCGTCGCCCCGAAGACCCGCATGCCCGCCTGGGCACCGGACGGCAGGCCGTTGACGACCTGGTGCAGCGCGGTGCGGGCGGACTCGATCTTGGGTCGACCGGTGGCGTCCGGAGCGCTCATCGAGCCGGACGAGTCGAGCAGCATCATCAGCCGGCCGCCGTCGGTCGGCGCGGTGGAAGGGGCAGTGGTCTGGGCGGTGATGCCGGCCGGGGTGGCCAGGTACGGGGTCGCGGACGCGGCGGGCGTCGTACCGGCGAGAACACCGAGGCCGCAGGCCGCGACGAGTGGGGCGGCGAAGGGGCGACGTGCCATCGGGATCAGCTCCTGAGGGGTTTGCGCTAGCAAATTTACAGAAGCAAAGACGGGCCTCGGGTCGGACGGGTTCCACGCAGATGCCGGCGGGCTCGACGCGGATCAGCGACGTCGATGTGTGACAGAAGGTGCGCCATGGCGCACTCTTCGGCACAGGTCAGCGGCGCGGATCGCCGGCGCCTCCGGGCCGGCCTCGCCGCTTGTCTGCGGTGACGGCTCCCGGGGAGGACGAGGAGGCGATCGCCGCGTCTGACCTGGTCTTCGGTGTGGGCTAGACGGCTGGATACATCGGCAGCGTGCGTCAGTCGCCGGTTCGGGCGTGTTCCGTACGAACTCGTCGGAGCAGCCCTCTTTACAACGTTGTCGTCCAAGGGCAAGGTCCGGTCATGGTGCCTCGCGCTGCTGCCCCGGTCGTCCGGCTCGTCACCCTCCTCGCGATGCTCGTCTGGGGGCTCGCCGCTCCCGCGCACGCCGCGCCACAGGCGGCCGCGCCACCGAATCCGTTCGGTCCGAACACGTACGTCTTCACCCCCGACATGCCGCAGGCGCAGATCCAGGCCACGGTCGACCGGATCGCCACCCAGCAGAAGGACAACCAGTTCGGGTCGGAGCGGTACGCGCTGCTGTTCGCGCCCGGCACGTACGGCACCGCGGCGAATCCGCTGAACTTCCAGGTCGGCTACTACACCGAGGTCGCCGGCCTCGGGCGCAACCCGGGCGACGTGACGATCAACGGGTCGGTCGAGGTCTACAACCGGTGCGTCACGAACGCCGACGGCTCGACCAGCTGCTACGCCCTGGACAACTTCTGGCGCTCGCTGTCGAACATGAAGATCGCGCTCGCGGGCAAGTCCGGCTGCCAGGCGAGCGCCAACTTCTGGGCGACCTCGCAGGCGGCGTCGCTGCGCCGGGTGCAGGTCATCGGCGGCAACCTCTCGCTGATGGACTACTGCTCGGCGGGGCCGCAGTACGCGAGCGGCGGCTTCATCGCCGACTCGGACCTGTCCGCCGGCACGACGATCAACGGCTCGCAGCAGCAGTTCCTCGTCCGCGACAGCAAGCTCGGTGGCTGGTCGAACGGCGTGTGGAACCAGGTGTTCAGCGGCGTCGAGAACGCACCGGCGCAGAGCTTCGGCCAGCCGGGTGGCCAGCCGTACACCACGCTGCCGCGCACCGAGCTCTCCCGCGAGCGGCCGTACCTCTACCTGGACGCGAGCGGCCAGTACCAGGTGCTCGTACCGACCGCGCGGCACCAGTCGTCCGGGACGACGTGGGCGAACGGGCCGACCGCGGGGACGTCGATCCCGTTGAGCGACTTCCTGATCGCGAACCCGGCGACGTCCGGGCGCGACATCGACAAGGCGCTCAAGGCGGGCAAGAACCTGCTCCTCGCGCCGGGCGTGTACGACGTGAGCTCGCCGATCCACGTGAAGCGCGCCGACACCGTGGTGCTGGGTCTGGGCTTCCCGACGCTGCGACCGACCGGTGACTCGCCGGTGCTGCACACCGCGAGCGTGCCGGGCATCAAGGTCGCCGGCATGATCGTGGACGCCGGCCCGGCGCTGACGCCGACGCTCGTTCAGCTCGGCGACTGCGGCAAGTGCGCCAAGGGCAGCAACGGCGACGACCCGACCACGCTGAACGACGTGTACCTGCGCATCGGCGGTGCCAGCGCCGGTCGCACGCAGGACGCGCTGACGGTCAACGCCTCCGACGTGGTGCTGGACAACATCTGGTCGTGGCGGGCCGACCACGGCACCGGCGTCGGCTGGACGACCAACACCGCCGACCGGGGCCTCGTCGTCAACGGCGACCGCGTCCACGGGCTCGGCCTCTTCGTCGAGCACTACCAGAAGGACAACGTCGTCTGGAACGGCGAGGACGGCCGGGTGGTGTTCTTCCAGAACGAGTTCCCGTACGACCCGCCGAGCCAGGCGGCCTGGTCGGCGAGCCCGACGATCAAGGGGTACGCCGCGTTCCTGGTCTCCCCGGGGGTCCAGCGGTTCACCGGTTGGGGGATGGGCGCGTACTCGTTCTTCAACCAGGGCGTCGACATCCACGCGACGCGGGCGTTCCAGGTGCCAGTGACGCCGGGAGTGCGGATGCACGACCTGCTGACCGTGTTCCTGAACGGCTCCGGCGGCATCGACTCGGTCGTCAACGGCGTGGGCGCCCCGGTCACCCAGGCCAACTCCGGCCAGGCCTCCCAGGTGGTGTCCTACCCCTGACGACCCCGCTGGTTGAGCCGGGACCACTCGCCGGTCGAGTAGAGCGAGGCGCTGGCCGAGCTCGTCATCGAGACCCGGCGACCGCGGCCCCGGACCCAGCCACCGACGTACCGCTGCGTGACGACTGCGCACTGGTGCCAGTGAGTGGCCAGGTCAGTGGTCGGGCGTGTCCGAGAGGAGGTCCCAGAGGTTGCCCCATGGGTCGCGGACGACGCACACCCTGCCGTACGGCTCGTGGCGGACCGGCCGGACGACGTCGCACCCGGCCTCGACGAGGCGGGCCAGCGTGAGGTCGAGTTCGTCGACCCGCAGGAACAGCCCGACGCGTCCGGCGAACTGACGCCCGATGGCCTGCTCCTGGTCGGTTCCGTCGGCGCGGGCGAGGACGATGCCCGCGCCGCTGCCGCCGTGCTGGACGACGACCCAGCGTTTCGGTCGGCCGTCGGTGGTGGCGGAGGGCGAGTCCTCGACCAGCGAGAACCCGAGCGCCTCGGTGAAGAAGGCGATGGCGGGGTCGTAGTCATCGACGATCAGGGTGACGAGGGCGAGCGGCATGCCGTCACGCTAGGCCGGATGCGCGATCAGGGTCTGCTGGGAGTTCTCGACTCCCCGCTGGTTGAGCCGGTCCGGAGCGCAGCGGAGGCCGAGTCGAAACCAGGGCGACCGCGGCCCCGAACCGGACCCCTCGTACGAACTGTGCGTTGCCCCACAGGTCACCACTGGTTGCGCCGCTCCGCAGCCGGGTAGGCCGGCCGGGCCCCCGGGCGATCGGGCTCGCTAGCGAAGTCTCAGACGAACGCTAGACACCGCCGTACGAGGCACGCCGGCGATGCTCATCCGTTGCCGCTGGCGAGGAGGAAGGCCGCCGCGCTCGCCGCTGAACACGGCCGCGCGGCCACGTCATACGGCAGGATCGTCGGCATGCGCGGGGTGAATGTTCGGTGGTGGCGGCTCGCCCTGGCGGTCGTAGGGGCGATGGGGCTCGGGGTGCTGTCGTCGGTCCTCGACCTCTCACCGTGGGTGCTGGCTCTGCTGTTCGTCGTCGTCATCGTCGTCATGATCCCGTTCGTCATGGGCGTCGACCTGGCGACGATGCGCGAGGGATGGTCGGGATGTCACCCGCTGCGCTCGCCGCTCACCGGTGCACTGATGCTCACCGGTGGAGCTCTCGATCTCGTCGGTGGGGTGCTGGGGATCGCCGTGTCGGGTGCGTGGCTGGCGGTGTGCGTGGTCGGCCTCGCGTTGTTCTTCGGGGCGTTCGTGCTGCACGACCGCGGCCACCGCCGCCGAGGTGAGCCGCCTCATGCCATGTGGGGACCGAGCGATGCCAAGCGGCCAGCCTGGCTGGGCGGCCCGCCTACGGCGAGTACCGGGACTTCCAGCTCGGGTTGAGCTGAACGACTCTCTCCACTGCTGATCTGCGGCAGCGGCGGCCAGGATGAAGCCGTGATCGAGACCTACCGGCAGTGGATCGAGCGCCATCCCGTGGTGGCCGCATTTCTCGTGTGCCCGCTCGCGTGTGCCGTCTGTTACGTCGCGATCGATGCCACCGGCGCGTTCGGGCACCGCGGGGTCTTACGAAGTGTCGTGATGGGGGCGCTCACCGGCGTGCTCGTCGGGGCGCTGCTGCTGTACGGCGGCTACATCCGCCGGCAGGACTGACCTCTTCACGTGTCGAGCGGCGTCGGCGCGCTGCGGCGAGCTCCCGGGGAATGGACCGCGTCGCCTGCCACCAGCCGTACCCACCCGTCACCACGGCCGCCGCGGTGACGCCGACGGCGGGCGGCAGCTTCGTGGCCAGCATGACGGTGATCAGCCAGGGAGCGGTGGCGGCCGCGGCGCGCCAGGTCGATCGCTCGTGGTCACGCGGCGGCGGCTCCTTCGGCCAGGTGCCGTACGCCTGCCGGCGCGCGCCGTCGGGCGGGAGCGAACTCATCAGCCGTGCCAGGGCGACCCAGGACATCACGAGCGGGATCGGGATCAGGGCAAGCACCCAGCCGGCATCGAGCAGACTGGCGCCGTCACGGTGCTGGTGCGCGCCGATGGCGACGAAGATGACGGCGCCGATCGCCGGGCCGAACGAGGCAGCCAGGACGCGCGGGTCGCGCCAGGTCAGCATCTGCACCTGGTCCCGGTCATCCCCCATGCGCCGCACGCTACTGCCCGAACCAGCTGGTTGAACCGGCCGTCACGATCGCTGGTTGAGCCGACCCGAGCCGTCCCCGCTGGTTGAGCCGGTCGAGCGCCCAGGCGCGAGACCGAGTCGAAACCACCGCAGCCGCGGACGACAACCCCGCCTCCGGCGTACCCGCTGGTCAGGTCAGGAGATTGAGGATCACCGTCAGGATGATCGACAGCACGACCGAGATCAGGATCATGGCGAGGCAGCCGGGCAGGCCGCCCGCGACGCGTACCTCCGAGTTGCCGATGCGCATGCGTCCACCGTACGCGCGACACGCGATCGGCCTCGCTAGCGAAATCTCAGGCGAGCGCTAGAGCCCGCCATACGCTGCGATCGTGGACCCGATCAGGAACCCGTACGCCCCGGGCGCGGGCCAGCGCCCACCCGAACTCGCTGGTCGTGACAGCGAGCTGGAGACGTTCACCGTCGTGCTGGAACGCATCGCGCGCGGTCGCCCCGAGCGGTCGGTGGTGCTGACCGGCCTGCGCGGGGTCGGGAAGACGGTGCTGCTGAACGCGTTGCGCTCGGCGGCGGTCCGGGCGGACTGGGGGACGGGCAAGCTCGAGGCACGGCCGGACCAGCGGCTGCGCCGGCCGCTGTCCGCGGCGCTGCACGTCGCCGTACGCGAGCTCGGGCACCCGCAGGCGGACGACGTCGACCACGTGCTCGGGGTCATCAAGTCGTTCGCGCACCGGGCGGTCGAGCCGGGTGCCAAGCTGCGCGACCGGTGGAACCCGGGCATCGACGCGCCGGCCGTCAGCGGGCGTGCGGACTCGGGCGACATCGAGATCGACCTGGTCGAGCTGCTGTCGGACGTGGGCGGGCTCGCGGCCGACGTCGGCGAGGGCGTCGCGATCTTCATCGACGAGATGCAGGACCTGCACCCGGACGACGTGTCCGCGATGTGCGCCGCGTGCCACGAGATCAGCCAGTCCTCGCTGCCGGTCATCGTGGTCGGCGCCGGGCTGCCGCACCTGCCGGCGGTGCTGTCGGCGTCGAAGTCGTACAGCGAGAGGCTGTTCCGGTACGCCCGCATCGACCGGCTGCCGCGCGACGCCGCCGACCGCGCGCTGCAGATGCCGGCGAAGGAGGAGGACGCCGACTTCACCGCCGAGGCGCTGGAGGCGATGTACGCGGCGACGGGCGGGTACCCGTACTTCATCCAGGCGTACGGCAAGGTCGCTTGGGACCTCGCGCCCGGCACGCCGATCACGGCCGAGGACGTCGCGGTCTCGGCGCCGGAGGCGGAGTCGGAGCTGGCGGTCGGATTCTTCGGATCCCGTTACGAGAGAGCGACTCCCGGCGAACGCGACTACCTGCGCGCGATGGCCGACGCGGCCGTCGCGCTCGCGGAGAACGCGCACGAGCAGCTGGACGAGATCGAGTCCGTCCCGACCGCGGATGTCGCGCTGATCCTCGGCCGCAAGCCTCAGTCGCTGTCGCCGGCGAGGGACGCGCTGCTGAAGAAGGGCCTGATCTACTCGGGCGAGCGAGGCCGGATCGCGTTCACCGTTCCCCACTTCGGCCGCTACCTCCGCGCCCACACCTAACAAGTGGCATGATTCCATCAGACATCTTCGCCGCTGCTACGAACGCGCAAACGAAGGATGGCGCTAGAGCTTGGAATCGGACCTTCGGATGCAGCGCGAAGCGGGGCAGGTACCAATATCCGGGGAAGCAGATCTGACATTCACGGCGTAGCTCGTGACAGCAAAGGGGTAGGCGTGGCGGCACAAATTATCGCAATGTTCAATCACAAAGGCGGCGTATCCAAGACGACAACGACCTTCAATTTGGGCTGGAAGCTTGCGCGAAAGGGCAAGCGAGTGATCCTCGTGGATGCCGACCCACAGTGCAACCTCACTGGCGTCGCACTTGGACTCAATGCCGAATGGCCTCCCGAGGATGTTGCTATCGACGGCGAAATGGAAGACTCTGTCGAAGGCGAGCAAGTCGATGATTCGGGGTCGACGGAATACGCCGACGTTCAACAAGCGAGCGAAGATTTCTGGAGTAAGAACTTTGAGCGAACGCTCTACGGTGCACTTCGGCCAGCGTTTGAATCGGAGCCAAAGCTGCTCTCTGCTGTGGATTGCTTTCCCATCGAGGCTTGTCCGGGGCTTTTCCTTCTACCCGGTCATTTGCGGCTAGGCGAATACGAGGTCACGTTGGGGGTGGCGCAAGAGCTGGCCGGCTCCCTTGTGGCACTCCGCAATCTTCCCGGCGCTTTTCATTACTTGCTGACGGAGACGGCCAAAAAGTTCGAGGCTGACTACGTGATAGTGGACATGAGTCCTAGCCTTGGTGCGATAAACCAGAATATTGTTGCGACCAGCGATCTTCTAATTGTGCCTACGTCGCCTGACTTCTTCTCCATTATGGCCCTACAGTCGCTAGCCGGGATCTTGCCAAGGTGGATGAGGTGGGCGCAGCTTGCAAGCAAGAATGAAGTACTTGCGGAGGCAACATACCCATTCCCTTCTCCGCGACTTCGACTTGCGGGAACAGTAATCCAACGCTATAGACTATATAGGGCACCAACCGAAGCCAAGCCATATGGCACGCCGACCGGCCCTTTCCGGGCTTGGATCGAAAAGGTTCGAGGGGCAAATAGATACGAGTTTGTCCCTGCGCTCGAAGCGGCAAATCTCACATTCGAACAGGACGCCTACAAAAGTGCTGGGATTGATGATGCGCGCATTCTTGCCCAGATCCAGGAATTTAATAGTCTCTTGCCCAAGTCGCAGGAGCATCGTGTTCCGGTTTTTGAGTTGACACCTGACCAATTGGAGCAGGTTGGAGTGGTTCTTCAAGGGTCACTTAGGCAAATTAGAAGCGTCAATAGGATATACGAACAGTTTGCCGACAGAGTAATCGGACTGGGCGAAAGTCGGAGTTAATGAGTTCGCCCCCATTGGCTGTTTTCGAACGGTTGATGCAACAAGTGGACCAAGTGCGGGCCGCAGCGAACCGCGAAGTTCAGGCTGGGCATGAGACGACCGGGCCGGTGCTCCTCCGCTCGGCCCTGGTGTTGACCGTCGCGGCTTTTGATACCTTTATTCACGAACGAGCGATTGGCCTCCTTCGAGATCATGCCGCGAAAGGCGCTACCGAGGCGCAGTTGGTTGCGACCTATCTTCGAGGCGGTACTACCGAATTCGACGTGTCAAGCGGTTCCGCGGAACTGTTCATTCGGTATCGCTTGTCGTATCGAACCCTCGTATCTCCAGATAAGATCGACGAGGTGTTAGCTGCCGCAGGAGTAGACGCAACCCACTGTTGGCTGCACGCATCGATAGCGATGGGCTCACGCCCAGATCGAGTGCGGGCGCAACTTCAGCTGCAGTACGATCGAAGGAATCAAATAGCTCATGAGGGTGACTGGGATCCTGTCGCGCTGGATTTTCGATCGCTAGGGCAAGCCCATATTGAGGATTGTGTCAATCACGTGGTGTCCGTCGTTAACGAACTCAACGGCCAGCTGCCTTGACGAGGATGGGTGCGTCGCCACCCCGATTGATACAGCGACGAGCTGACGTACGGGTTCACCGTTCGCGCGCGACACAGAGGACCTGAACGGATCGGACACTGCTCGATCCGGGTCTCGCTGCGGCCGGGGTGTCGGGACACGTGCCACAGCGCGGTCGGATCGGACACGCGACGGGAGAGGGAGCTGAGGTGCAGGAAGCGAACTGGTCCGCGGTAGGGCGCCTCGTGGAGGAGATTTCCTGGGAAGGCCGGACGGTCCGGAAGTACCGCTACGGCGGCCGCGGCCTGGAGAACGCACTACCTGCCTCGCGAGGTCTTCCTCGCCGAGGTCACACGTAGTCCATCCGCTCGAACACCTGGTAGTGATCGGCGTTGACTCTGACGGGCCGCCCACAGCGCGCGCACACGAGAAGCGTCCCGGGTGGACAGGATGCCAGCAAGCTCATCGGTGGGGTAGCTCATACGAGGTCCGAGGCGCGGCAGCCGATGGGGGCGCCGACCGGCATACGGTCACGAGGTGGCGGGTGAGTCGAAGGTGCTGGCAGTGGGCATCGAGCTGGTGCTCCTGACCGCCGCCGATGGAGGGCGCCGGACGCCGATCATCACCGACCGAGAACGGGCTTGGGCGTATCGACCGAATTGGGGGCCTGCCCTCGATGGAGCCTCCGGACCAGACCGGCGCGCCTGTCCTCGCCTTCTCGCGCGCCGAGGTAGCGCCCGGGGAGTCGGTGCGTGCGGTGATCATGCCGCTGTTCCCCGAGGTGACCCACCGATGGCGCAGTGAGGTCGCACCAGGTGTTGTGCTCCCGATGTACGAGGGGCCGCGGGTGTGCGGCCACGGC
The DNA here is from genome assembly GCF_029439465.1 of Luteipulveratus flavus. Taxonomy (GTDB): domain Bacteria; phylum Actinomycetota; class Actinomycetes; order Actinomycetales; family Dermatophilaceae; genus Luteipulveratus; species Luteipulveratus flavus. The sequence continues at coordinate 47,978 of NZ_JAROAV010000012.1, forward strand.
AGTGTCCTGTGGGTGTGTGACTCGCGGCTTCCGTTGCCCGAACAGGACGAGCGGCGGTTCCGGGCCTGGCTCGCGGGCGGAGGCTTCGACCAGACCGAATCCGAGTCGTCCGACGCCACGACTCGGTCCATTCCTCGCATGAATTTCGTCATACGATATTGGGATGGTCGGGGACGAGCAGGTCCAACGGTGGTCGGAAGAGGCTGAAGCCGGCTACGACGTCGACAAGCTCCAGCATCGCGGCCGTGGTCGTCCGGGGCGCGCGGCCGAGCCGATGCGGGTCGTGGCCGTGCGCCTGACCGCGGAAGAGCTGGCCGCCGTGGATGCGGTGGCCGCGCGGGAGCATCTGAGCCGTTCCGAGGCAATCCGGCGGGCGCTGGCCGACTTCGCGGCGTGCCCGTGACGGCGACTCGACGTCGCGGCGTGCGCGTCCAGCTGTCCCGGGCCGCGGGGTGGCGGCTTCCTCCCAGGGCTCGCTCGGTGGCGTACCCGACGCCGTACGCCAATCCGTTCCGACCCGAACGCCGGACGGTCGAGGCCAACTCCGTTGCGGTCGAGCGCTACCGGCAGTGGCTGGCCGAACGTCCGGACCTGATCGAGCAGGTGCGTGGCGAGCTCGCCGGGAAGGACCTCGCATGCTGGTGCGCGCCGCACCTGCCGTGTCACGCGGACGTCCTTCTCGACGTCGCCGCCGGCGCCGACCCATGACGCGCCTCGACCCGAGAGGCCGAGAGTCCACCCGCCACGGACTCGGTAGCGGCGCCCCGTCCTGACGTACGAGCGGACGCGCGCCGCCGGACGTCTCAGGACGAGAGGGGGACTCTGCCGAGCGCGGCGAGGTCCTCGGCGTACGACAGCGGGAAGCCGGTGGGCACCGTCCGGCCGTCCTTCAGCACCACGCACACGACCCCACCGCACGCGCCCGGCCGACGCACGTGGTCGACGTCGGCCCAGTGGACGACCCGCCAGCGCTCCTTCGGTCGGATGGCCACGGCGTCCGCGGACACGTCCCAGCGCACCGCGATCAGGCTGAGCGACACCAGCAGCACCAGGCCGATCGGGAAGGCGAGCCGCCACCCGAACTCGCCCTTGACCAGATCACCCACGATGCTCAGCGCGACGACGGCGAGCACGATCAGCGGCAGCCACGGCCGCATCCGTCCCTCGCGCCACTGATGAGTGATCTGCTGCGTCATCCCCGCCCCCATCACATCGCCGTACCGACGGGACGAAACCTACCGAGCCCAGCGCCGGGGCGTACGCGTCAGCCGTCGACGACGAGTCCGCGCAGCGGGCCTTGCAGCCGGTCGAGGCGCCGGGAGAGGCCGGACAGGCGGCGTACGCGGTGCTGGGGCTCGCCGCCGCGGGCGCTGATCGCGTCCTGCTCGTCGCAGATGCGCCGCCACAGCCCGTCCACCACCTCGTGCACCGGCCCGTCGAGCTCCTCGGTCGGGCGGCCGGTGTGCTCGGCCCACAGCCGCAGCCGGGTGTCGCGCGCGAGCGCGCGGTCGTCGGTGAGGACGTTCATCTCGGTGTCGTTGAAGAGGGAGTGCTCGTTCAGGTTCGCCGACCCGACGGTGAGCCAGCGGTCGTCGACGATGCCGACCTTCGCGTGCACGTACACACCGGTGCTGCGGGCGGTCGGGCCGATCACGGTGACGGCGAGCTGCCGGCCCGCGTCGTCGTCGGCGGCGATGAGCCGGCCGAGCTGCCCGCAGGTGGTGTCGCCGCCGTTGTTCGGGTGCGCCGGCAGCACCAGCAGGACACGGAACTCCTCGCTCGGCGGGTTGCGCAGCTTGTCGATGAGGACGTCCACCACCTCGGGCGACCAGAGGAACTGGTTCTCCAGGTGGATGAACGACGTCGCCGCGGACAGCGCCCGCAGGTAGGCCTGCAGGATCGTGAACTCCCCGTCGGGCAAGAAGTCGTACGTCCCGTTCGGCACCGTCCGCAGCACCTGAACGCTGCTCGTCCCCGCGACCGGTTGCGGGCGCGGCGCCGGGATCGTGCGCCCCGTGACCTCCTGCCAGCGGTGACGGAAGTGGCCCGCGACGTCCTCGACCGCCGGCCCTTCGAGACGGGTCGCGCAGTCGTGCCAGCCGAGGGAGTCCGCCCGCGGGTGGTCCGGGCTGTCGAACCTGTTGCCGGACAAGGCGGTCAGGTCGATGCCCCCGACGTACGCCACCCGGTCGTCGATGACCACGATCTTCTCGTGGTGGCAGTGCATCGACCGCTCCCGCCGGTCCAGCGCGCACTCCAGCCGCGAGTCGCGGACGAACTCGGCGCGCGCCTTCGCCACCAGCTTGCGGGCCGGCGTGATCACCGGCAGTGGCGCACCCGCCCAGAGCAGCAGCCGTGTCGGTACGCGCTCGGCGGCGATCGCGAGCACATCGCGCAGCGGAGCCGCGTCCGGTCCGGGGGAGAGCCTGAAGTCGGGACTCGCGTGCCACCCGGCGATGTGCACCGAGTGCTCCGCCCCGGCGATGGCCCGCTCGATCTCGGGCAGCGCCGCGCTCCCGTCGATCAGGACCTCCAACCGGTTGCCGTCGCGCATCCTCGCCCGGGGCGCCCACCAGTCGTCGTCGACCGCGGGTGACGGGTCGAGCGCGTCCGCCCAGCCGTGTCGCGTCAGACGGCGTCGGTGGTGGGCGCGCGTCGCCGCCTCGACGGCGTCCCCCAGGCGGTCGTCGATCGCCGGGACACGGAACGGACGGCGGGTGAGGTCCACCCGCTCGACGCTAGCGCGTGCCACGTCGAGGACGCCCGACGTCGCGTTCGAGCCGTCGCAGCCGCGGGCGTGGGTACGCCTGCGTCCTGCCCGACTGACCGATGAGCACGGGGTGGGTCCTCGCGCGATGACATGATCGGCGAATGGTCCTGCCGACTCCTACCCTCCGCACAGAGCGCCTGGTGCTTCGCCCGTTCGAGGACTCCGATGCCGAGGACCTCTTCGCGCTGCTCTCCGACGCACAGGTGCTGCGGTACTGGGACGAGCCGCCGTGGACCGACCGCGGACGAGCCAAGGAGTTCGTCGCGAAGTGCCGCCGGATGTCCGACGAAGGCACCGGCGCACGGCTGGCGGTCGACCGAGCCGACGACGGGGCGTTCCTGGGCTGGTGCAGCCTCACCCGGTGGGACCCCGACTACCGCAGCGCCGCCATGGGGTTCTGCTTCACCGAGGCTTCGTGGGGCCACGGCTACGCGACCGAGGTCGTACGGGCGGTCCTGGACTGGGCGTACACGACACTCGACCTCAACCGCGTCCAGGCCGAGACCGACACCCGCAACCTCGCGTGCGCTCGCGTCCTCGAGAAGGCGGGTTTCGTGCGTGAAGGGCACCTGCGGCAGGACTGCATCGTCAACGGAGAGGTCTCCGACTCGTGGGTCTACGGGCTGATCGCGAGTGACCGCGAGGGCGGATGAGCCCGGCCCATGAGCTGACGTCGTCAGTGGCGCTGGACGCCGCTCGGCCGCCGGCCCACACGGACGTCAGGCGTCGAGGGCGTCGCCCAGCATGAACGCTGCCCAGATCGACCCGACCACGAGGACCGCCCCGAGCATCGACACAGCAACGCCCCGCTGACCCTGGGTTTGTCGGCGCGTCCGACCACCGACGACGATGCACCAGATGCCCACCCCGTTCATCGGCACAGCGACCAACCATGCCCATCGTTCGAGCGCGAAGGCGCCCACCGTGAACGCCACCGCGATCAGGACGCCGATCACGATGAGCGCGATCCGATTGATCGCGATCCTGGACTCGAGCGACGGGTTGGTCACCGCGAATCTCCCTGACGTCTGGTGGCGGGCATCTGCCGGCCGGCGGCTGACAAGACCCTAGCCAGTCGAAGCGGTGAGGCTGTCATGGCCGCATGGTTGGGTGCGGCCATGGACATCACCGACTTCCACGCGATGAGCACCGGCACCGCACCCGACGACCTGGGCGAGAAGCGTGCCTTAAGGGTCCACGACCTCGGGAGTCTCAAGGTCGCGTCAGGCCGCCTCGGTGTCTGTGACCCTTTCGTCAGCCTCGACCAGCCGCTCGTCGTGCCGGTGCCGCCTGGTGAGTACACCGTCCGGGTCACGGTCGCCGACGTGAGCGACGCCCAGGACGGCTCGCACCTGCGCGAGGCATACCTGAGCGTCGTGATCGCCGAGGGGCTTGCCCGCCGGGTCGCGCCCGCGGTCACCGAAGCAGGCGAGGCGCGCGAGGGAGAGGTCTACGGCATCGGGGTCGACGCGGGCACGGTCGGTTTCGTGGACGCCGACGCCGTGGCGTCAGGAATGCCCGACGTCGGTGAGTCCGACTGGTACACCGACGTCTTCGACTCCGACGCCGAGGGCTCCTGGTTCGACGCGATGGACTCGGAGGGGCCGTTGCCGAAGGGCACCGCCAACGTTGTCATGCCACGCGCGACCTCTGGCGAGAACGTCGTCCTCTCCCACTCTGGCTGGGGTGACGGCTTCTACCCGGTGCTGGCGACGACAGACGGCGAAGGGCGCTTGCTCGGCGTCCACATCGACCTCGGAGTCGTCGGCCGCTTCGAGGACGAGGACTGACCGCCAGCTTCGTGCGCTCTCGTACGTGCAGAAGGAACGCGCGCTATGACGCCCGTTCCTTCTGCACGAACGGGCGAGCTGCGCTACGTCCCGGTGGGCCGCGGCAGGGCCATCGGGTTGGGCCAGGGGAGCATCGCGCGCAGTGGCTCGGCGAGCGTGCTCAGGGCGGCGTACGCGTCGTCGGTCCGCCGGTCGCCGAGCGTCGACCAGGGTGAGTCAGCGAGCTCGTCGGTGAGAGCCTCGACCGCGCGCTCCACCTGGCGCCCGGCATCGGTGGCCGCTCCGCCGGCGTCCAGCAGCCCGCGGGCTTGCAGGCTGTCGGCCGTCGTGTCCCACTCCTCGTCGGTCCACCCGCGATTGGGCTGCAGCACCGACCGCGGCGTCCCGAGCCCGGCGCGCAGCACGAGCGACTCGCACGGCCCGATCTCGTGCCGCCGCAACGCCGTCACATGGCCGTCACCGCGCGCCTCCCTCAGGACCGTCGCCGCGTGCCAGACCCCCCCGATCGGGTCGGTCGGGCGCTCGACGTCCCGGTTGGCGGATCCGAGCGGTCGCCCGTCGAGGTCGGCACCGTCGACCGCGGCCGTGAGCAGCTGCTCCGCGACGAGGACCGTGTCGTCGAGCCCGGCCCAGGCCCGAGCGAGCGTGTCGCGGACGCCGGCCAGCCGTGCGTCCAGCGCGGCCGCGGGCGACGTCAGCTCCCAGATCGAGGGAAGCGCCCGCTCGACGTGGCGGCGCGCGAACCCGTGGAAGTACCGCACGACCGGGTCCGCACCCACCGCACCGAGCGGCGCGACCCGGCCGGCGTAGTAGCCGCGCCAGTACCCACGCAGGCCGAGTGCGGCGTACGCGGCGAGCGGCTCGGGCGCGAAGTAGACCGGGACGTGGACCACCTCGAAGACGGTCCACAGACGTCGAGCACGGCTGACCACGGGCGGCGCTCCGATCCGGTTGAGGCGGCTTTATGACGAACGTACTACTTTGGCGGCCACGGCCGGCGAGCCAGCAAGATACTTGACACATTGGAAAGTAGCGATTGATACTTTCCGACATGGAAACCACACCGCAGTCGAGTCCGGGTCCGAACGATGCCGTCGCCCAGCTCGAGGCCGCCGACCTCGCTCGCCAACGCCTCGCCGCCGACCTCCGTCTGCCGTCCGGGCTGCACGCCTGGCTGGGCGCTGCGGTGGCCGTCCAGGTCGCGACCGCCGCCTTCGGGATCGCCGCCTTCAACGACGACGACCGGAACGCCTGGGAACTTGTCCTGCTGGCGGCCGGGTGCGCGGTGTTCGCGGTCGTCGCGCTGGTGCAGATCGCGCGGTTCCGGCGGCTCAACCGCGCGACCGTCGGTGGCTGGGTGAGTCAGGCGGTGCTGGGCTCGTCCAACCTCGCCTCGGTGGCGTACGGCGGCGGGCTCGCGGCCACCATGTGGGCCGCGTTCAGTGACCATCCGGTGCTCGCGGTCGCGGCGGCGCTCGCCACGGGGGCGGCCTACGCCGCGGCCGCGCACCACTGGTGGCGCGCCTACCGCAGCGATCCGGCTCGCCACGCGCGCGGGGCGTCCCGGGCGTTCCTCGCGGCGTGCGTGCTCGCGGCCGTGGTCGGCCTCGTCGCGCTGCTGGTCGCGTCGCGATGACCGGCCTCGACCCGGCCATCCACCCGCCCGTACGACTGCAGCTCATGACCAGCCTGACGGCCGTGTCCAGCGCCGAGTTCGTCCACCTGCGTGAGGCGTTGGTGGTCAGTGACTCGGTGCTCTCCAAGCACATCTCCGCGCTCGCCGAGAAGGGGTACGTCGTCAGCCGCAAGGGCGTGGTCGACGGGCGGCGTACGACCTGGGTCTCGTTGACCCGTCAGGGCGAGCGGGCACTGCGTGGTCACGCTGCCGCGCTGCGCGCGCTGATCGACGGCGTCACGTGAGCGCCCGGCGCGCCGCCTCCTCGGGCTGACGGACCGGCACCCCGCTGCGTTGCCGGTGCTCGACCGCGTGGACGACCGAGATCATGTCCTCCGCGTCGTGGCCGAGGCGCAACGCCTCGCCGAACAGGTCCAGGCACAGCTCGTGCAGCGGCAGGTCGATGGCGCGGTCGCGGGCCGCGTCCGCGATGAGGCAGGCGTTCCGGTGGACGTCCGGCATTGCGGCTTGAGGCGCGTAGTCGTCGCGGCGCAGTTTGTCGAGCTTGACGGTCGTGATCGGCGAACCCATCTGGCCGTTCGCGATGGCGGACGCGAACACGTCGAGGTCGAGGTCGAGCGACCGCGCGAAGTGCCACGACTCGACCAGCGACGTCACGACCGCGATCAGGTGGGTGTTGACCGCGAACTTCATCAGCGCCGCCGACGGGGGCGCACCGCACCGGAGCACCTGCGCGCACATGGCCTCCAGCAGGGGCGCGACGCGGTCGAGGTCGGCGTCCTCGCCCGCGACCATGGCGACGAGCCGGCCCTGCTCCGCCGGCACCCGCGAGCCGGACACCGGCGCCTCGACGTACCAGCCGCCGGCCGCCCGGACCGCGCGCTGGACGCGGAGCGACCAGTCGGCGGATGTCGTGCTCATGTGCACGAGCCCGCGCCCCGCGACCGCGGCGGCGAACTCATCGCCGTCGATCCGCAGCGCCTCGTCGACCGCCCGCTCGGTGGAGAGCATCTCGATCGTGACATCCGCCGACCGGATCGCGTCGTACGGCGTGGTGGCGCGCGTCGCGCCGAGCGCGACGAGTCGTACGGCCGCCGGGTCGGAGCGGTTCCAGACGACGACCTGATGGCCGGCGCGCAGGAGGTTGCGAGCCATCGGCTCACCCATCAGTCCGACACCCACGAATCCGACGCGCATGGACTTCCCCTTCGCCGCACCACTATGACAGTCGTCATCATGGCACAACTAATACGAGCGTCATAGTGACTTCAACCAAGGTGCCGGACGTCCTCAGAAGAGGGGTCGCAGCCGTCTCTCCACCACACGCAGGGGCTCGACGGACCGTTGCGCGCGAGCCATCAGGACCGCGCCCTCCAGCGAGGCGAGCAGCAGGGTCGTCAGCTCGCGCGCCTCCCGTCGCGGTCGGCCCATCGACACCAGCCCGGCCGTGATCGGCCCCGCCCACCCCTCGAACGCGCGTCGCGCGGCTGCGCACACCTCGGGATTGGTGTCGGCGCCGTCCGCGATGGCCGCCGCCAACGGGCAGCCCCGGGTGAAGTCGCGAGCGGACAGGTCGTCGATCCACCACTGCAGGACGGCCTTCAGCAGCCCGCGCGGGGTCGGCTTGCGCGTCTTCGAGAGGTATCGCTCCACCTCGCCGGCGGCGAACGCGCCCGCCCACTCCAGCGCCTCGACGACGATCTGGTCCTTGCCGCCGGGGAAGTAGTGGCGGAGCGAACCCCACGGGGCATTGGCGTCGGCCACCAGGGCGCGCAGGCCGGTCCCCTCGACACCGTGCTCCCGGAGGTGCTGGACGGCGGTGTACACGACCCGCTCCCGCGGTCCCGGGCGGGTCGCGCCCTCGTCAGTCACCATTCTGACGAGTGTAATAGTCCGTCAGCACGCGGCCAGAGGATCACTCCAGGAGCCGGTCGCTCCACGCGCTGCGGCTCAGCGGGTGAGCGGGTCCGACATGCCGAGGACCCACATCGCCAGGCCGTGCACGCCCAGCTGCTGCGCCAGCTTCACGCGCAGGGCGTACGAGCGGGCGTCGGACCACCACAGCACCGAGCCGTCCGCGAGCCTCGCAGTCCACTCTCCGGTCGCCACGTCGAACCGGGCGCGGCTCCCCGCCTTCTTCCGCGCGTCCGCGACGGACAGCATGTCGTTCGCGCCGCGCTTCCAGACGTAGGCGTACCCCGCGACGCCGAGGTCGAGCTTGTTGCGCGGGATCGTCCACCCGACCGCATTGACCGCGGCGCGCTGCCAGGACAGCGCGCCGATCGGCCCGGGCTCGTCGTCCCAGGGCCCGTGCTGGTCGTACGTCATCAGCATCACCCGGTCGGTGAGCCTGCCGATCGCGGTCAGGTCGTAGCCGGCGTCGACGTACTCCTGGGGGGTCGTCGCGGCCATCAGCGAGATGCTCAGCGTCGCCCCCGCGGGCAGCGACGCGCGCAGCCCACGCAGCAACGCAATGAGACCGGACGAGTCCCGGGGACGAAGCGACTCGAGGTCGATGCTGATCCCGTCCCAGTGCTTCGCCGTGACGTACGTCGTGAGCTGCTTGACGACGCGGGCCCGGTTCGACGGATTCGACAGCAGCGTGTGGGCGATCGGCTCGGAGAAGTCGTTGCGGGTGGACGAGAAGTTCGACACCAGAAGCTCCGCCTTGAGCCCGTCCTTCCGCGTCCGGGCACGCTGCCGGTCGACCGCGGAGTCGGCAGGGTCGAGGCGAGTGCCGTCCGCAGCGAGCGTCACCCCGTCCACGCCGACGGTCGTGATGGCGGCCTTGCTGCGGTCGATCAGCGACGTCGCGGCGGACGAGTCCTGGAACGCGGTCACCGCCAACGGACGCGCCGCCGCGACGGGAGGTGACTCGTGGCCGGGCGACGGTCGAGCCTCCGCCGCCGAGGACGAGCACCCCGTCAGAGCCAACGCCAGAACAACCAGAAACCCCCGCTTCATGGGGCGAGTGTTCCAAACGGGTTCGCGGGCCGCGGTGACGGTGGTCTCGATACGGGCCTCCGCGGGCTCCGGCCCTGCTTGACCGGCGAGGGCGGCTAGGGCGGCTAGGTCGACCGGCGGGGGTGGCTACTTCTCGGTGAGGGGGTTCCCGAACGGGTAGAGCTGCCGGATCGCGGCGATCATGTCCGGCCCGGGCTGCACCCCCAGCTCGAGCTCGAGGGCGCGGCAGAACCGGCGGTAGCGGCGCAGCGCGTTGCTCGGGTCGCCCCGTCGGGCGTGGATCTCGATCAGCAGCCGGTTCGCGCTCTCCGACCACGGCTGCAGCTCGACGGCGGTCATCGCGTACGGCATCGCCTCGGCCGGCTGGTTGGCCGCGAGCAGCCGCTCGGCCGCCGTCTCCAAGGCCTGGGCCTGCAGCATCTGCAGGCGTTCGCGGGGGCCGTCGAGCCACTCGTCGTCCCAACCGGCCAGCAGCGGACGCCCGACCGTCGAGGGTGGCGGACTCACGACGGCCTGGCCGGCGTCGTAGATCGTCTCGTCGATCCAGGCGCGAGCGGTGTCGACGTCCAGGACGACCTGGTCGCCGAGCGACAGCACCTCGCCGGAGATGTGCACGATGCCGGCACCCGCCACACCGGACCGCGCCAGCGCCGCGCGCAGGTTGGCGCGGGCGCGCGCAGCGGGGGCGTCCGGCCACAGCAGCCGGCCGGCGTACGAGCGGGCGAGCGGTCCGATGAGTGCGACGACGGCGATCAGCCGTTCCGCGCTGTGCGGCAGTGTCCGGACGTGACCGTCGAAGCGGGTCTGGAACGCGCCGATCACACGCAGCTCGACGGGGTGCGCGCCGGGCGTCGGGCGCGTGGGCACCCCAGTCTCCAGCGGACTCATCGCGACGGCGCGATCAGCCTGGCACCGCCCGCACTGGGCACCGGGGACATGCCGCAACCATAGAGGTCAGTCTGGTCGTTCCGAAGATTTGTCGTGCGGTCATCTGATATAGCGCCTCTCCCGGCGTCACGCGACCGTACGGTCGGCCGCCCGCTCGGGGCTGCGCGCGGCACCACGAGTCCGCGTCATCGCGGGGCGGCCCGAGCGGCGGTGCGCTTCCGTCACGCTCCCGCACCGTCCGTCCGCGCCCAGCAGCACCCCGGCGTACGGCGGCGTACGCCGCCGGCGCAGCGCGGTACGGGCGGGCCGCGCCGGTGTACGAGATCGGTACGCCCGTCCCGGTGCCGTGGAAGAGCCGCCATCCCGGCCGGCGCCACGGAACGAGAAGGGGACGTCATGAGCACGAACTGGAACCTGGGGTTCTCGCAGATGCTGCGGAACACCCAGCCGACCTACTGGGGCAACTGGAGCCTGGACGCGCAGGTCCGCGCAGGGGCGATCGGCATGCTCAACACCTCGACCGGGGCGTTCACCTACGTCTCGAACCTCAAGGACCCGAACGTCGCCACCACGACCGCACCCTCGAACGAGTGGAAGGTGCAGTCCGCCGACGTGTCGCAGACCTCGACGTCGGTCGACCTGAGCGGCTCGGTCACCGACCCCGAGACCGGCACCAAGGTCGACGCCGGCATGGAGATGACCTGGAAGTTCGGGTCCGAGGGGTCGATCAGCTCCACCTTCCTGCTGGAGAACCAGCAGTACCTGGTCGACCCGACCAGCCAGCTGCTCACCAACAAGGACTGGGTCGCCCAGCAGGCCCAGAGCGTGGGCATGCTCCAGAACGGCCAGATCACCCAGGGCTTCGGGGTCATCACCCAGGCGCTGATGGCGGTGAGCGGGCTGAACCTGGGCTCGCAGTCCTCCGACTCCAGCTTCTCGATCACCGGCTCGGTCGGCGCCACCAACGCGATGGCGGGCAACGCCGGCGGTGACGCCAAGGGGTCGTACGCGCAGACCAAGTCCAGCTCGGCGTTCGAGCAGCACCTGTGGCCGGGCAACGCCAACAGCGTCGCGACCGACCTGATGCCGATCGCCTACCAGTTCGCGTCGTACGTCGGCGACACCCCGGTGCTGGGGTGGATCACCAACATCTCCGGCATCTCGATCCTGCTGGACGACTCGCACGGCGGCACGTACATCGTCAACGCGACGGCGACGTACACCGTGGGCGGGCAGCAGCAGTCGACGAGCGCGCAGGTCTCCGGCGGGCGCTCCACGATGATGAACTCCATCCCCGCCGACGCGACCAACCTGTCGCTGACCCTGGCCTTCAAGGGCATGTGGAGCGACGAGGTGCACCGCTTCAACTGGCCGAGCCCGCTCACCCAGTTCACCAACGGCCAGATCGCCGTCGACCTGTACGGCGTGTGGCCCGGCTCGACGCGCGCCGTCGAGCGCTACACCGGCGCCGTCGGCTGACCGCGCCCTCCCACCCAGCAGCCCACTCACACAAGGAGATCCGTCATGCCCTGGAGAGCCAACCTGCCCAACCCCGGACCGATGCCGTTCACGAACAACGACGCCATCAACCTCGTCACGAACGCCGACTTCACGCAGGCGGTGTTCGTCCAGACCCACAACAACGGCCAGACCCGGTCGGCGTACACCTACGTGCAGTTCGGCGGGATGACGCTGTGCGTCGTCGGCCACGTCCACCTCACGCCGGGCGGCGGCGTCGTCGCCGGCAACTGCTACATCCCCGGCTGGGAGAACTGGCAGATGATCACGCCCGCCGCGCAGGTCAACGTCATCGCCGCGCAGGCCGACCGGGGTGCCTTCCCCGACAACAACCGCTACCCGCACTGACCGCACCGACATCCGAGCAGGAGAGAAACCATGCCCGCACCGAAGACCTTCAGCGCCGCGAACGCGGCCGGCGAGTCCTTCCGCACCGGAGCCGGTGGCGCCGTGTACATCTACCGTTTCGGCGACCAGAACGTCGGCCGCGACTGGCTGTCCCGCAAGCGCCAGGGCGCCGGCGGCAACTTCCCGGCACCCGCGGCGAACACCCTCAACGACTGGGCCCTCAAGCAGAGCTCGTACGGCAGCCAGTCGGAGGGGATCGCGGACAACCCGTTCATCTCGGTCGCCACCGACTACGACGAGCTCTACAACCACGGCGAGGGCTGGGTGCAGAAGATCCTGCAGACCGTCCCGACGCTGGGTGAGTTCCTGGTGCCGCCGGCGACGCTCTACCGGCCCAGCCCGACCAAGCTCATCTCCAAGTCCGAGACCGAGTGGCTGTTCTACGACGGCGACCACCCGATCGCCGACTACCTGGTGGGCTGGCAGGTCAACCCGAAGCTCCCCTGACCGACCCGACCGACCACGACGAGCAAGGAGAAGGACCGATGACCGACGACGTACCTCAGACCGGCGACGACGCCCAGACGGGCGACCCAGCTCAGACGGGCGAGGCCGCCCCAGCAGAAGGCGTCGAGCCGGAGTCGGCGGGCGAGGGGACGCAGGCACCAGCTGCCCCCGCCGCCGACATCGTCCCGGACGCCGAGATCCCCGACGGGACCTACGCGGGACCCTCGGACGGGGAGGTGGCCGGCGATGGCGGCCAGGACCAAGGTTGAGGCGCTCGGCTGGCTGCGCACGCCTCGACCCGGTTACGGCGGCATGTGTCTCGGGTTCTGCCGTGACGCGTACGCCATCCCGTCCAAGTACAACTGGGCGATCACGGCCTGGAACAACAACCGACGCAAGAGGACGACGCCGTGGACGCAGGCGCCGGTCGGGGCCTTCCTGTTCTTCGCCCCGCACGGCAGCGTCTACGGGCACGTCGCCGTCAACCTCGGCGGCGGGCTCATGGAGTCGACCAACTCCCAGCGCCAGTACACCGGGACCTACCGGATCCAGGGCTGGGTGAACGTCGGCTACAAGTACCTCGGCTGGTCCGACGAGCTGAACGACGTCCTGATCCCGACGATCGCCGGCGGGACCAGCAGCTCCGGATGACGGGCTGACCCGCACCAGCGCCCCCTCCCTGGTGCGGACTCCGAGGAAACGGGTCGCGCTCGTACGCCACTCCTGGTGAGTCGCGTACGGGCGCGATCTCGTGCCGTTCTTTCACCACGGCGCCCCGGTTCGTACGGGGGTACCCCTCGGTCGACGAGCGGGAATACCGTCGAGGAGGGAGAAGTGGAGGAACGCCATGAACCGTCTGCTGACCACCATGGTGGCGAGCGCCGGACTGGCCCTGGCCACGGCTACGCCGGCCATCGCCGCCCAGCCCCGGATCTATCACACGATCACCTCGTCGCACGCCGACGCCGTGCTCGACCGGACCGACGGCTGCGAGCGCACCGAGGTGTTCGTGTCCTCGAGTGTGGCGATGTACGCCGCACAGCCCGGCCCGGTGAACAAGCAGGGCCTCACCGGCGTGTTCGTCCGGGTGACTGACGCGTGCGCGCGTACGACGGCTGCCGCGCCGGCAGCCGGGGGAGGCGGCGGAACCGTGGTCTTCCAGGCCGACGGCCAGAACCGCGCCGCCCTCGTGACCGACAACCGGCTGCGGTCCGCGCAGCTCCGCACGACGATCGCGGCGACCGACGCGAACGGCGACCCGGTGTCCATCGCCCTGTCGGCGACGTGGACGGCGACCGGACCGCTGGAGCACACGACGAACCACAGCCACGACCACTTCGACGACGGCAACGTCAACGCGACCTCGAACGAGCTGAACCGGCCCGTGTCGGCCACCGTGTCTGTCACCTTCGCCGGACGCAGCGCGAGCGGCGAGGCGACGGACGCCACGCTCACGCAGACCAAGAGCCGCTGCATCGAGGTGCCGCGGCCGGGCGCGGAGGAGTTCTACCCCTGCTTCGGCTTCCCCGGCTGAGTCCGACTCGTGGGGCGGCTCGTGATCACCCGCGAGGTCGGCACAGATGAGTTGCACGCAATTGAATTGCGTGCAATGGTTCAGGGGTGCAGGACGACATCCGCCTCGACGACCAGCTCTGCTTCGCGCTGTACTCCGCGTCCCGCGTGGCGCAGGGTGCGTACCGCGAGGTGCTGGACGAGCTCGACCTGACCTACCCGCAGTGGCTGGTCCTGATCGCCCTGTGGGAGCGCGACGGCCAGAGCGTCGCGGAGCTGGGGGAGCGGCTGCTGCTGGACAGCGGCACGCTGTCGCCGCTGCTGCGCCGGCTGGAGGCGCGCGGCGTACTGGTGCGCGAGCGCAGCCACCCCGACGCGCGTCGGGTGGTCGTGACGCTCACCGACGAGGGCCGCGCGCTGCGCGGCCACGCCGGTGAGCTGCAGCGGTGCCTGGCCGCCGCCGTACCCCTCAGTGCGGACGAGGTCGTCGTTCTGCGCACGCTGGCCCGACGACTGGTCGGCGCCGTACCCGCTCAAGAGCCGTCGTCGGGACGTACCGACGGCAGCGGAGGAGGACATCGATGAGCAGCATCTACACCGCAGAGGCACTCGCCACGGGCGCCGGTCGCAACGGGCACGTGCGGTCCGGCGACGGGCTGGTCGACATGGACCTGGCGATCCCGAAGGAGATGGGTGGCCCGGGCGGTGCGACCAACCCTGAGGAGCTGTTCGCCGCGGGCTACGCCGCGTGCTTCCACTCCGCCCTGCAGGGTGTCGCCCGGCAGGCCAAGGTCGACCTCGGTGAGTCCACCGTCGGCGCGCGCGTCGGCATCGGCCCGAAGGACGACGGTGTCGGCTACGCGCTGGAGGTCACCCTCGAGGTCGTCATCCCCGACCTCCCGCACGAGCAGGCCCAGCAGCTGGCCGACCAGGCGCACCAGGTGTGCCCGTACAGCAACGCCACCCACGGCAACATCCCCGTGACGGTCACCGTCAGCGACGACTGATCCACCTCGTACGCCGGCGCCGGCCCGTTCCGAGTCGATCTCGGAGTGAGGCCGGCGTTGTCGTGCAATCCGTAGGCAGGAGTCGGCCGACGGGTTAGCCTCGCGACAGATCGCCGTACGACGATCGCCCTGACCGGCGAGAGGTGTCACCGTGAGCGAGACGTACGACTACATCGTCGTGGGCGCCGGCAGCGCGGGAGCCGTCCTGGCCGCGCGGCTCACCGAGGAACCGAGCACCACCGTGCTGCTGCTCGAGGCCGGTGGCGAGGCCGATGCCGACGAGATCTCGATCCCGGCAGCCTTCAGCAACCTGTTCAAGACGCGGTGGGACTGGAACTACGCGACCACCGACCAGAAGCAGCTCGGCGGACGGTCGGCGTACTGGCCGCGGATGCGCGCGCTCGGTGGCTGCTCGTCGATGAACGCGATGATCTACATCCGCGGCAACCGCGCGGACTACGACGGCTGGCGCGACGAGTTCGGTTGTGCCGGTTGGGGATACGACGAGGTGCTGCCCTACTTCGTCCGCGCCGAGGGCAACACCCGGCTCGGCGCGCCGTACCACGGTCGCAGCGGCCCGCAGCACGTCGAGGACCGTCGCTACACGCATCCGATGACGACGGCCTGGGTGGAGGCTGCGGTCGCCGACGGGCTCAAGCCGACGGACGACTTCAACGGCGCCGAGCAGGAGGGAGCCGGGCTCTACCAGGTGACGTGCCGGAAGGGTCGCCGCTGGTCGACCGAGCGGGCCTACCTCGCACCGGCCCGCGGCCGCGCCAACCTGACCGTCCACACCGACGCGCACGCCGCGCGGATCGACCTGGACGGGGACCGGGCCGTCGGCGTCACCTACCGGCACGGGTCGTCACTGCAGAGCGCCCGCGCCGGCCAGGAGGTGCTGGTGTGCGCCGGCGCCATCGGGTCGCCGCAGCTGCTGATGCTGTCCGGCATCGGCCCGGCCGACCACCTGAACGAGGTCGGCGTCGACGTACGGCACGCGCTGCCCGGCGTGGGCCAGAACCTGCACGACCACCCGGCCGCCGGCATCGTCTGGAACATCCGGGACGCCACCGACCTCGGCGAGCTCAACACGCTGGGCAACGTCGTACGGGCCAAGGCGCTCGGCAGCGGACCGCTGGTCTCCAACGTCGGCGAGGGGGGCGCGTTCTTCCGTACCCGGGACGACCTGGACGCCCCCGACCTGCAGATCCACGTGGCGCCGACGGGGTTCTACGACAACGGGCTGCACGAGCACACCGGCCGCCAGTTCACCGCGGCTGCGACCCTCGTCGACGTCGCGAGCCGTGGCTCGATCCGTCTCCGGTCGGACGACCCGACCTGGCACCCGGCCATTGACCCGGCCTACTACGACCAGCGGCAGGACCTGGACGCCGTGCTCGCCGGGACACGGCGCCTGCTGGAGATCGCCCGGCACGCGCCGTTCGCCGACCACCTGGCCGGGACCCACCTGCCGGTCGCCGAGGACCCGACCGACGCCGAGCTCGAGCAGCACATCCGCGACATCACCCAGACGCTGTACCACCCGGCCGGCACCTGCGCGATGGGCGACGGCGACGACGCGGTCGTCGATCCGACCCTGCGCGTACGAGGGGTCGACGGCCTGCGCGTCGTCGACGCCTCGGTCATGCCCCGCGTCGTCCGCGGCAACACCAACGCGCCCACGATCATGATCGCCGAGAAGGCGGCCGACCTGATCCTGGGTCGCACCGCCCCGACCGCCACCGCCCGTACGAGCGCAGGAGCAGCACCATGACCGACACCCTCAGCTCGGCCCAGCCCTCTGCCGACCTGCCGACCGCCACGGTCCACGACGCCGAGCAGCTGGAGTCGCTCAGCCCCATCACCGGGGACGTCGTCGGCCGGTACCCCGTCGCGGACGCCGAGGCGGTGGCGGACGCCATCGCCCGGGCGCGCGAGGCGGCCGACTGGTGGGCAGCGCTCGACTTCGGCCGGCGCAAGGCCGTGCTCGACCAGTGGCGCGGGGTGCTGGCGCGGCGGATGGCGCAGCTGGCCGACGTGGTCCACCGCGAGACCGGCAAGCCGCACGCGGACGCCCAGCTCGAGATCGGTCTGGCCGTCGACCACCTGGCCTGGGCCGCGGGGCACGCCAAGAAGGTCCTCGGCCCTCACCGCGTGTCGGCCGGGCTGCTGATGGCCAACCAGGCGGCCACCGTCGAGTACCTCCCGCGTGGCGTCATCGGCGTCATCGGGCCGTGGAACTACCCGGTCTTCACGCCGATGGGCTCCATCGCGTACGCCCTCGCGGCCGGCAACGCCGTCGTGTTCAAGCCGAGCGAGCTGACGCCCGGCGTCGGGCAGTGGCTCGCGGACTCGCTCGCCGAGGTCGTGCCCGACGGCCGGCCGCTGCTGCAGTGCGTCCACGGTCGCGGTGAGGTCGGGGACGCCCTGTGCCGCAGCGGCGTCGACAAGCTCGCCTTCACCGGCTCGACGGCGACGGGCAGGAAGGTCATGGCCGCGTGCGCCGAGACCCTCACGCCTGTCCTCATCGAGGCCGGCGGCAAGGACGCCATGCTCGTCGCCGACGACGCCGACGTGTCAGCCGCCGCCGACGCCGCGGCCTGGGGCGCCTTCTCCAACGCCGGCCAGACCTGCGTCGGGATCGAGCGCGTCTACGTGCACGAGTCGGTCGCCGACGAGTTCGTCCGCGAGCTGACCAGCCGTACGGCCGGCCTGAGCGCGGCGGGAGACGTCGGTTCGGCGTACGGCCCGATGACGCTCCCCGGCCAGGTGGACGTCGTACGCCGGCACGTGACCGACGCGGTCGAGCGAGGGGGCCGTGCGGTGGTCGGCGGAGTCGAGGCGGTGGGCGAGGCGTACGTCCAGCCCACCGTGCTCGTGGACGTCCCGGAGGACAGCAGCGCGGTCACCGAGGAGACCTTCGGGCCGACCGTCGTCGTCAACCGCGTCGCCTCGATGGACGAGGCGGTCTCCCGGGCCAACGGCACCGGCTACGGGCTCGGCGGCTCGGTCTTCTCCAAGGCGCAGGGCATGACGCTGGCCCGCGCCATGCGCTCGGGCATGGTGGCGGTCAACGGCGTGATCAGCTTCGCCGGGATTCCGGCGCTGCCGTTCGGTGGCGTGGGAAGCTCGGGGTTCGGGCGCATCCACGGCGCCGACGGGTTGCGCGAGTTCGCCTCGCCTAAGGCGATCGCCCGGCAGCGGGTGAGGCCGTTGATGAACCTCACGTCGTTCGGGCGGACCCCGGCCATGGACAAGAACTTCGCCACCGTGATCGCTGCGCTGCACGGGCGGGCGACGCAGTTCCGCAAGCGGTAGCCGGCACCGTCCCGACGAGACTCCGCTGTCGCATCCGAGCGTCGCCGTTCGTCGTGAAGACATGAGAACCTCAGGCAACGGCAGAGGGAGCGCTCCCATGCTCGACCGGCTCGGGGACATTCCGCACCTGCGGCCCGGCGACGACGGGTACGACGCGTCGCGCTCGGTCTGGAACGCGATCGTCGAGCACCGGCCCGCGGTCATCGTCCGTCCGACGACGGTTGAGCAGGTGCAGCAGGTGGTGCGGCTCGCGCGCGAGCACGACCTGCTGCTCGGCATCCGGTGCGGCGGGCACAGTGCGGTCGGGCACAGCGTCCCCGACCAGGGCCTGATGCTCGACCTGACTGCGCTGAACGCCGTCCGCGTCGACCCGCGGGCCCAGCGAGCACGGGTGCAGGGCGGGGCACTGCTGGGCGCCCTCGACCGCGCCACCCAGCGCCACGGGCTCGCCGTGACCGCCGGCAACGTCTCCCACACCGGCGTCAGCGGACTGACGCTCGGCGGCGGATTCGGTTGGCTGGCGCGCAAGTTCGGACTCGCGTGCGACAACGTCGAGTCGTTCCGGCTGGTCACGGCGGACGGGACCCTCGTCACCGCGTCGGCCACCGAACACCCCGATCTGTACTGGGGGCTGAGAGGCGGTGGCGGCAACTTCGGCGTCGTCACCGAGTTCGAGATGCGGCTGCACGAGACCGGCACTCGCAGCCTCACCGTCGAGGTCGACTTCGCGCTCGACGAGGGCGTCGAGGTCATGGGCCGCTGGCGGGACCTGCTGCCGGACGCCCCGCGCGAGGCGACGTTCACCGCCGACATCGGGGCAGCGGGCGTCCTCACCGTGGGGTACGTGTGGACCGGCGACCCGGACTTCGACGGCACGGCGGCCGCTGCGCTCGTCCCGCAGATCCGGGCGCTCGGCAGGGCGCCGCTCGCCGAGCGTGTCCTCGACCGGTCCTACCTCGACCTGCAGACCCAGGCCGACGTCGTGCACGCGCACTCCCTGCGCCGCTACTCCAAGAGCCACTACCTCGCGGACTTCCCCGACGCGGCGGTCGAGGCCTTCGTGCTGCGCGGGTCTCCCGACGGGCGACCGGACGGCGACGTACCGCTCCCCACGGTCGGGCTGCAGGCGTACGGCGGTGCCGTCGCCGACGTACCGGACGAGGACAGCGCGTTCAGCCACCGCGGCACGCTGGTCGAGTACGGCGGCGGCCTGGTCTGGGAGGACCCCGCTCTGGACGCGCCATATGTCGCCAGTGCGAGGCGGGCCGGTCGGGCGCTGGAGCCGTACGCGAGCGGCGTCTACGTGAACGCGATGAGCGACGAGGGCGCCGCCGGTGTGCGCCGCGCCTACTCGGCCGACAAGCTGGCACGGCTGACCGCGCTCAAGGACGCGTGGGACCCGGACAACGTGTTCCGGCTGAACGCCAACATCCCTCCGTCGGCCGCGGGGCGGTCCACGGCTCGAAGCCCGATCGAAGAGGAGACGTCGTGAAGCTTCTGCTCACGTCCGGAGGCGTGCGGAACGCCAGCATCCACGAGGCGCTGGTCAACCTGCTGGGCAAACCCGTCGCCAACGCGACCGCGCTGTGCATCCCGACCGCGCAGTGGGGCCACCCGATGTGCGGCCCCGGATCGGTGAGGCGTTTCGTCACCGACGACACCCCTGCGTCGATGACCGGTCTGGGTTGGAAGTCGGTGGGGCTGCTCGAGCTCACCGCGCTGCCCGGCATCGGTGCGGAGCGCTGGCTACCGTGGGTCCGCGAGGCCGACGTGCTGCTGGTGGACGGCGGCGAGGCGACCTACCTGCACCACTGGCTGCGTGAGTCGGGCCTCGCCGACCTGCTGCCCTCCCTGACCGAGACGGTCTGGGTGGGCGTGAGCGCGGGCAGCATGGTGATGACCCCGCGCATCGGTGACGACTTCGTCGAGTGGCGGGCCGCGCCCGACGACCGGACGCTGGGCGTCGTCGACTTCTCGATCTTCCCGCACCTGGACCACCCGCAGATGCCGGAGAACACGCTGGCCGAGGCGGAGCGCTGGGCCGCCGACATCGGCGGACCTGCGTACGCGATCGACGACCAGACCGCGATCGTGGTGGCCGACGGCGCGGTCGAGGTCGTCTCCGAGGGGCGGTGGAAGCAGCTGACCCCCTAGCCCGTGACCTCCGCGTCGAGGGCGGCGAGCAGGGACTCGTTCTCGGCGGTGGCGTGCCGGTACCCCGCGTACACGCCCCGCGTGGGCGGGTCCGCCAGGCGCCGGACGACGACGTCGGGACGCAGGCCGGGCACCATCAGCCCGGGGACGAGGGCGATGCCGTGGCCGCTCGCGACGAGGGCCAGCTTGCTGAGCAGTCCGCGGACGTCGTACTCGGCCCGGGGCACGAAGCCGGCGCGGGCGGCGGCGAGGTGCAGCACGGCGGCCGAGCCGGCGTTGTCCTCGACCCAGGACTCGTCGTCGAGCGTCTCCCAGCGCACGCGCCGGCGGGTGGTGCGCGCGAGGCGGTGCCCGGCGCCGACGACCAGGTGCACCTCCTCGTCGAGCAGGTGACGGAAGCGCACGCCGGGCAGGTCGGGCAGGCCCGGCGGGTAGTCGGTGACCACGACCAGGTCGAGCTCCTCGGCGACAAGCCGGTCCAGCAGGCGGGGCGTCAGGTCGCCCGTCAACGAGACCGTGACGTCGGGATCGGTCCTGGCCAGCCGCGTCATCGCGCGGGGCACCAGAGACGCGGTGGCGGAGGGGACGGCACCGAGGTTCACCCGACGTCGCCGCGTCGTGGTGGCGTCGCGGGCGGCCTCGACCGCGCGCTCCAGCTCACGTACGGCGACGCGGGCGTGCCCGAGGAACGCCTCGCCGTGCACCGTCGTACGGACACCGCGCGGCAATCGCTCGACCAGCGGATGGCCGACCTCGCGTTCGAGGACCGCCACCTGGCGTGAGACCGCCGACTGCGAGTACCCCAACGCCGCAGCGGCACCGGAGATCGAACCGATCCGGCACACCTCGACGAAAGTACGCAGGGCGACGGTGTCCACGGGTGAAGCCTATGCGTCATGCGCATGGCTGACCTGACAAAGCTGCGCTGGTGGGATGGATTCGCGTCGGCCAGGCTGGGACGTATGAGTGCCCACATCACCCGCATCCACGCACCCGAGGGAGTCCTCGAGGCGCCGGGTTACAGCAACGTCGTTTCCGGCTCGGGCCGGACGGTGTACGTCTCCGGTCAGATCGCGCGCGACGTCGACGGCAACCTCGTCGGCAGAGGGGACTTCGTGGCGCAGGCCGAGCAGGTCTTCGCCAACATCGAGCTCTGCCTGACCGCCGCCGGTGCCACGTTCGACGACGTGGTGAAGGTGACCTACTTCCTCACCGACATGCGCAACATCCCGCTGCTGAGGGACGTCCTGTGGCACTGGACCACGCCGGAGAAGCGGTGGGCGAGCAGCGCCGTCCAGGTGAGCGCGCTGTTCGAGCCCGGCTATCTGCTGGAGATCGAGGCCGTCGCGATCGTCGCCACACCTGAGGCCGGCCCCACCTCGTAGCGCGGCGCCGGGCTGTCAGCACCTGTGAAAGCCCGCGGCGGCGGGGTCAGCGTGGTTGGCCGTGACCGCGCGGCCGTGAGCCGAGCAGCGCTCCGGTGACGACAGAGATCAGCACGAGCGGGATTCCCATGGCGACGAGGGCATCGATGACTTCGTAGAAGTCGCCCTGGATCGCGCACGGAAGGAGGATGAGCAGCCCGATGAGACCGCAGCCGACCGCCAGCCCGATGACCGCTCCCCGAACCGGGGCACTTCTCATGGCGCAAGTATCACCGGCCGCCGGCCAGGTGGACGCGTCGTCGGAGTGGACCGTCAGTCGAAGGCGGCGGTGAGGGGTTCGACGTACGTCGTCCACACCCCGGGGAGCAGCAGCACGCCGCCGATGATGAGCAGCGGCGCGATCAGACCGTTCTCGACCCAGGTGCCGGTGGTGAAGCGCAGCGCCTTGGGCGGGCGGATCTCGTACCAGGTCTCCCCGGCGATGGGCACCGGGAACAGGAACGGGCAGCCGGACTTCGTCAGCGCGTCGCCGATGCAGTGCGTCACGCAGCCGGCGGCGACCGCGAGGCCGAGCCAGCCGGACACCACCTGCAGGTCGGCGACGTGGTTGCCCGCGGTGCCGAGCCAGGCGATCACGCCCGCACCGGCCACGAACAGCACCCAGTCGCCCAGCACCGCCTCGGCGAGCAGCAGTCCGGACAGGACGACGACGCCGACCGCGGTCGGTCCCCACTTGTCCGTCGCGGCGTCCGTTGCGTACCAGAGCCCGATCGCGAAGAGCAGCGTGTGGGTCAGGTGTCGGTGCTTGCCCTTCACCTTCTCATCCCGCGGCCCCTTCGTCAGGGCGTACACGGCCGCCGACAGCGCGCGCAGGATGCGACACAGGAGTGCGGTGACCGGTCCGAGCAGGCGCGACGCGCTCGCGCCCGGATGATCGAGGTCCGGCAGGAGCGCGAAGCCGGCCGTCGTCGCCGCCAGCAGCACGGACTGATGCAGCGACCGCACGTCGACCGCGTACGCGACACCGAGGCCTGCGCACCACCCGGAGAGCGCGTGCGTACGCCCCATCATCGTGTCGTGGCCCTCGAGTCCTGGTCGGCGCCGGCCCCGAATCACGTTCAGCACAGGCAGTTTCGCGAGATGGACAGCCTAGATGGCGCCTCGGAGAGTGCGGACGGCGGCCGGTGCCCCTGCGCTGTGCTGCTCGGCGAATGGGTGTACGAACGCGGCGTATTCGTCGCGCTTCTACACCCGATCGGGGTGGCGCGAGGTGGCCCGTGAGACTGGCCCTGCTTCTGGTCGCGGTCGCGATGACGGCCGGTCTGTCGAGCTGCACCGTCCCGCCTGCTGGATTGGCGGGCGTCGGGGTCGACGCACACGGGGGACTCGTCGGTTACCTCGCCGTCTGTCACGACCACATCGACGGAGCTCAGCTCTACGACGAGGTCGAGTCGGAGCATCAGGCGGACGCTATGACGGCAGTGGACAGGTCGGTGAAGGGCAGCTGGACCGCCCCGGCGCCAGTCAGAGACTTCGCAGCGTGGTCCTTGACGACTCCGTCCGCCGGCTGGAGGGCCGACCAGCCGATGGTTCGACTTCTTCCCGGCCGCAGATATGGGTTCTTCGGCGGGACCAAGGACAACAGCTGGTCGGCCGAACACATCTTCTTCTCCACCGCCGACCTGAAGCGGGTGAAGCCAAGGCAGGTGTTGTACGTGGACTACTTCCACGGACCCGAGCACAGCGTCGTCGGGAGCGTCGCGGACTTCCGGCGTGCGGCATGCCAGGACGAGCCGATCGGGGCCACCGGCACCGCCCACTGATCAGGCCACCGGGCGCTGCTCGCCCTCCTCGCTGAGGTAGCCGTCGATCTTCGCGTCGATCGCCGCCAGGTGGGTGAGCGACTGCTGGACGACAGCGTCGATCCGGTCGCGGTGACGCTGCAGCAACGCCAACCGCTCGTCCGGTTGCTCGCCGACCCGGCACAGGTGCGCGTACCGGCGGATGTCCTCGATCGGCATGCCGGTGGACTTGAGCCGCATGACCATTCCGATCCACTCGATGTCGCGCTCGCTGTAGCGGCGGTGCCCCGCCTCGTCGCGGGCGATGCTGAGCAGCAGCCCCTCGTCCTCGTAGTACCGCAGGGTGTACGCCGACAGCGCCGTCCGCGCCGCCGTCTCCGAGATGGTCAGTCCGGCTGAATGCATCCGACGACCGTAGCCGCGGGCCGCCGTACCCGCCGACCGACGCGAAGCAGCGCTGACGAGTGGCCTGAGTGGTCGCTCGTGGTGGTGGCTGGGGTTGGGGGCGTCGAGAAGTGGCCCGAGTGGTCGCTGGTCGCGGGGTCCGCAACGGGCGCTCGATGGGTCCGGCCGAGCGGAGAGCGAGTTGCGGACGTACATCGTCCGGGGACCGCGCTACGTTCCGAAGCGACACAGGTCCCTGATCGGAGCGAGTGATCGGCATGGGCGACACGACGACGAGCACGTACACGATCGAGCCGCTGAGCACGTCCACCTGGCCGGCGTTCGCCGCGATGGTCGAGCGACACAACGGCATCTTCGGCGGCTGCTGGTGCGCCTGGTTCCACACGATGCACAGCGAGAAGACGTTCGACGCCGACGACAACCGGTCGCTGAAGTAACGCCTGGTCGAGGAGGGACGAGCGCACGCGGCGCTGGTGATGGACGGCGACCAGGCGGTCGCGTGGTGCGAGTACGGGCCGCCGGGCGAGCTGCCGAACATCGCCACCGCAAGGAGTACGAGGCGACGACGAAGCGGGAGCCGGACTACCGGGTGACGTGCATCTTCGTCGACAAGGGGTACCGCCGCCGCGGTCTCTCGCTCATCGCGCTGCGCGGCGCCGTCGACCTCATTGCTCGGAACGGTGGTGGTCGCGTCGAGGGCTACCCGCACGAGACGCCCAGCAAGAGGGTGTCGTCGTCCTTCCTCTACAGCGGTACGCGCAGCCTGTTCGAGGAGGCCGGGTTCACGTTCGACCGGCCCAAGGGCACCAAGAACTGCGTGATGGTCCGGGACGTCGCGCCGGCCGGCTGAGGCGCCGGCGTCCGTCAGGAGCGGAGCTCGACGTCGCCGAGCGCGGCGAGGCGCGCGCCGTACTCGGGCGGAAAGACGGTCGAGAGCACCTTCCCGTCGTTACGGACCACCTGAATTCCCTTGTTGTACGAGGCGGGCAGCCGCAGATGGTCGACCTGCGACCAGGGGACGTGCTGCCACCGGCGCGGCAGATCGATGCCGATGCCGTCCGCGGTGACTCGGGCGCGGCTCATCAGGACCAGGAGGATCCAGGCCGCCGCCACGACCAGGAGAGCGACTGATCCCCAGCTGAGGTCACCCCGGCGCATCTCGACCGTCGAACCGTGCGCGACGCGCGCGACGTAGAAGAGCGAGCACGCCGCGCTGAGGTACCAGACCGTCCAGTGGCGGACGATCCGATCGGCCCGTTGCTCGTCGATCGTCATGGGCGGACGTCGACGTTGCCGAGCGCGGCGAGGCGCTGGGCGTACCGCAACGGGAACCCGGTCGAGACGACTTTGCCGTCGGTACGGGCCACTTTGACACCCCCGTCGTACGGGCCCGGTCTCTGTATATGGGCAACCTCAGCCCAGTGGATCCGACGCCACCGCTCCGGAGGTCGAATCTCATTCGCATCCGCAGTGATTCGTGTTCTGGTCGCGGCGAAGACGGCGGTCCAGAGGACGACGAGCGCCACGTGGAACGCGAGCGACCAACCCATCCTGCGGTGGGCGATCTCAGAGGCCGCCATCAAGGTCCACGCAACGACGAGCACGCCATTGAGCCACCGCAGCCACCGCTGTCCCGTGAGAACGTGGACGAGGACGTCCGCGTTCTGCGGATCGGTTGTCATGGTCGTAGCTCGACGTTGCCGAGCGCGGCCAGCTGCTCCGCGTACTGGGGCGGGAACCCGACAGGGACGACCTTTCCGTTCGTACGCATGACCCGGACGACCTTGTCAGAGGCACGCGGCTGCCGTACGTGGTCGATGTCGGCCCAGCGAAGGTGGTACCACCGGTGCAGCATTCGTATGCCGTTCTGGTCCGCGGTGACTCGATCACGAATCAGGGTCAGGACACAGACCCATATCGCGGCGGTGCCCACCCGCACGGCGAAGATCCAGTCGAGGTTGCCTTCGAGCAGGTCGGCCACAACCGAGATACAAGAACCGACGACGGCTATCACGCCACCCACGAAGAACCAGCGCCAGCCTCGCCATCGGTACACCATCCGGCCGTCGACCTGCTGGTGCGTCATGAGCCGCCCCTGTACGCGCCCGGCTCCCTCGCGGTCGACGCGCCGCGGCTGTGGAGACACAGCAAAGGCAAGGAGCCCAGTGCTCCTTGCCACTACCAATCTATAGCGCACCCGGGGGCTTGCGGCAAGACCCTGGTGGTGACGCAGAATCGCCGACCGAAGCCGTCAGCCACGGATCAGGGGGAGTTGCGTATGCGCGCGCGGACATCGGCGTACGAGCAGGGTCATGACGAAGGGAAGTCGTTGAGCACCAGTGCGTTTCAGCTACCGGACCGGCTGCGGGCCAAGGCGGACCCGAGCCTGATCGCCGCGGACGAGGAGCATCTCGCGGCGATCGGTCGCAGCCTGGCGGAGTCGGTCGCCGAGCTGGAGCGGCGGCTCGAGCAGACCCGGCGTCGGACCGGTGGCGGTGGGCAGGACGCCCTGGACCGCGACCTCGAGATCCACCGGCTGACCGCCCGGCTGCGGACGCTGCGCCGCTTCGCGTTGGACCTGTGCCTCGGCCGCATGGTCGGCGCCGGCGACGACGGCGAGGTCACCTACGTCGGCCGGCTCGGCCTCACCGACAGCGACGGTCGGCGGCTGCTGGTCGACTGGCGCTCGCCCGCCGCCGAGCCGTTCTTCGGCGCGACGCACGGCAACCCGATGGGCCTGGTCAGCCGCCGCCGCTATCGCTGGACCCGCGGGCGCGTGAGCGACTACTGGGACGAGGTCTTCACCGCGGACGGGCTGGAGTCGAACGCGGCGCTGGACGACCAGTCGGCGTTCATCGCCAGCCTCGGCAGCAGCCGTACCAGCCGGATGCGGGACGTCCTCGGCACGATCCAGTCCGACCAGGACGCCATCATCCGGGCGAGCTCGCGGGGTGCGCTCGTCGTGGACGGCGGCCCCGGCACCGGCAAGACGGTCGTCGCGCTGCACCGGTCGGCGTACCTGCTGTACGCGGATCCGCGCGTCGGCCACCACCGCGGCCGGGTGCTGTTCGTGGGCCCGCACCGGCAGTACCTCTCGTACGTCGCCGACGTCCTGCCGAGTCTGGGGGAGGAGGGCGTGCAGACCTGCACGCTGCGTGACCTCGTCCCCGAGGGAGCCGCCGCGACGTCGGAGCCGGACGCGGAGGTCGCCCGGCTGAAGGCGTCCGTCGCGATGGTCGACGCGATCGAGCCGGCCGTCCGCTTCTACGAGGAGCCACCGACGACCGCGACGGCGGTGTCGACGCCCTGGGCCGAGACCGTGCTGACGCCCGACGACTGGGCCGCGGCGTTCGACGCGCCGTCCGCCGGTACGCCGCACAACGAGGCGCGCGACGAGGTCTGGGACGAGCTGGTCACGATCCTGGTCGACAAGTTCGGCAGCGACGCCTCGCCCGAGACGGTGCGCGGGTACCTGGAGCAGGACGGTGAGCTGCGCGCCGTGCTCAACCAGGCGTGGCCGCTCATCGAACCGACCGACCTGGTGGGCGACCTGTGGTCGGTGCCCGCGTACCTGCGGAGGTGCGCTCCCTGGCTCGGCCGCGACGACGTACGACGACTCCAGCGGGCGGACGCCCAGGCCTGGACGGTCTCCGACCTGCCGCTCCTGGACGCGGCGCGCCGTCGGCTCGGCGACCCGCAGGCGTCCCGGCGGCGACGCCGCGCCGAGGCGCTGGCCGCGGCCGAGCAGGCCGAGCGCGCCGAGGTCGTGGAGCACCTGATCGCCTCCGACGACTCCGAGATGCACCTGATGTCGATGCTGCGCGGCTCGGACCTGCAAGGCGCGCTCGCAGCGGACAGCACGCTTCCCACCGCCGACCCGGACCTGCTCGCCGGCCCCTTCGTGCACGTCGTCGTGGACGAGGCGCAGGAGCTCACCGACGCGGAGTGGCAGATGGTGCTGGCCCGCTGCCCGTCGCGCAGCCTCACCGTCGTGGGTGACCGCGCGCAGGCCCGGCACAGGTTCCCCGAGTCCTGGCGGGAACGGCTCGCCCGCATCGGCCTGGACCGCATCGAGCAGACGTCGCTGACGATCAACTACCGCACGCCCGCGGAGGTCATGGCGCAGGCGGAGCCGGTCATCCGCTCGGTGCTGCCAGACGCGAACGTGCCGACGTCCGTACGGCGCAGCGGCCTTCCGGTGGTCCGCGCGACGACCGCCGAGCTGGCGCGTGTCGTCGACAGCTGGCTGGCCGAGAACGCCGACGGCATCGCGTGCGTCATCGGTGACGGCACGTACGACCCGCCGTCCTCGCGAGTGAGCTCGCTGACGCCCGAGCTGGCCAAGGGGCTGGAGTTCGACCTGGTGGTCCTGCTCGACCCGGACACGTTCGGTGACGGCGTGGAGGGAGCGGTCGACCGGTACGTCGCGATGACCCGAGCCACGCAGCAGCTCGTCGTCCTGACCAGCGCGTGAGGCCCGTCCTGCTTCCAAAATCCTTCCAAGAACTCGGCGGGATCGTGGACCTCGTCCACGTTCGCCAGTCCTCCAGGGAGGCACCATGTCCGTCAGTACGACGACGACACGTACCACCGCATCCAACCGCGCGTCCGACCTCGTCACGGCCGTCGTCGCCGCCGTGCTCTCGCTCGGCGTCGCCTACATCCACGTCAAGGACCAGGGCGGCATCCCCGGCGACAAGGAGCCGCACTACGTCGGCATCGGCTACTGGATCCTCGAGATCGCCGGTGTCGTCGCGGCCCTCCTGCTGCTGGCCCCGGCCACCCGGCAGCGCGTCGGCAGCTGGGTCCTCGCGCTCGGCGTCGGCCTCGGCCCGCTCGTCGGCTACATCTGGTCGCGCGGCCCGGGCATGCCCGACTACACCGACGACCGCGGCAACTGGACCGAGACGCTCGGCCTGGTCAGCCTGATCGTCGAGGGCCTGCTGATCGTGGTCGCGCTCGTCGGCGCCGCACGAGCGCGGTCCCGCAGCACGATCGTCTGACGCGAGCGGTCCGTGGCGCCCTCGACAGCCGGCTCCGGCGCGCGAAGTCTGCATACTGCCCGTATGGACTCCGCGCGTCGGGTGCTGCTGGTCGAGGACGACTCGGACCTCGCCGGGATGCTCGCGCGGCTCCTCTCCGACGAGGGGTACGACGTCGAGCACGCCCGCGACGGTCAGCGTGGTCTGCACGTGGCGCTGACCCAGCAGTTCGACGTCATGGTCATCGACCGCGGCCTGCCCGCCATCGAGGGCCTCGACCTGCTGACCCGCCTGCGGACCAAGGGCATCCGTACGCCGACGCTCATCCTGTCCGCACGCGGCTCCACTGCCGACCGCATCGACGGTCTGGACGCCGGCGCCGAGGACTACCTCGCCAAGCCGTTCGACGTGGGCGAGCTGCTCGCCCGGCTGCGGGCGCTCCAGCGGCGCGGGTACGAGGAGGCACAGGTTCTCCCGCTCGGCACCCGGGTGCTCGACCTCGACAGCCGCGTCGTTCGTGAGCGCGGTGAGAGCGCGTCCTCGGGAGTTCCGTTGTCGGAGAGGGAGGCCCAGCTGCTCGAGGTGCTGGCCAGGCGTCCGAACCAGGTGTTCTCCCGGGCCGACCTCATGGTCCGCGTCTTCGAGGACGCCGGGTCCGAGGTCGTCATCGACACCTACGTCCACTACTGCCGGCGCAAGCTCGGACGCGAGGTCATCCGTACCGTCCGCGGCGTCGGGTACCAGCTCGGGTCGGCATGACCGGGGGCGACGCCACGTCGGAGGTCCGGGGCGGAGCAGCCCGCGGTGCCGCCGCGGACAGCGACGCCGAGCTGGTCCGGCGGACCGCCCGACGCCTCGGACTGCAGGCGACCGCGCTGGTCGCGCTCGCCGTCCTCGTGCTCGTCGGCATCGGCACCGTCCTCCTGCTGCACCAGCAGGACCAGCAGGCGCGGACCGTGCTGGCCCAGGCGACCGAGGAGGCCGACGACGTCAACGACCCGCCGGCCGGCGTCTGGCTCGTCCTGACCGGCCCGTCCGGCACCACACAGACCGACGGGCTGCCCGAGGGCCTCCCGGACCGCGCCGCGCTGAACGACGTCGTTCGCGGTGGCCCGGCCCGCACCATCACCGTCCACCTCGACGATGCGCCCTACCTCGTCCGCACCGCCCCTCGGGACGGCGGCGCCGTCCAGGCCGTGCTCGATCTGCGGGTGGAGCGCCGCCAGCGTGCCGACCTCCTGACCGCGATGCTGATCACCGGACTCGTCGGTCTGGCGCTCGCCGCGGTGATCGGTACGGTGCTGGCCCACCGCGCCGTACGACCCCTGGCCGAGGCGCTGTCCCTGCAACGGAACTTCGTCGCCGACGCGAGCCATGAGCTCCGAACACCGTTGACACTACTGAGCACTCGCGCACAGATGCTTCGACGCTCGTTGGCGCGTGAGCAGGCGGACGACCGGGCGCTCAGCGACGCGGACGGGGTGGTCGGCGACGTCGCTCGACTGACCGACGTGGTGGACGACCTCCTGCTGGCCGCGGAGCCCGCTGCTGTCACCGATCGTGGCCCGGTCGACCTCGTCGCGCTGTGCCACGAGCTGGTCTCGAGCGCCCGTGACCACGCGACCGGAGCAGCGGTCTCACTGGCGGTGCACGCGGAGGACGACCAGGTCGTCGCGCTCGGCAGTGGGCCGGCGCTGCGGCGCGCGGTGCTGGCGATCGTCGACAACGCGATCAGCCACACCCCGCGCGGCGGGTCGGTGGTGCTGCGTCTCGCGGTGGACGGATCGGACGCGGTCCTCGACATCACCGACACCGGTCCCGGCGTGCCCGCGGAGGACGCCGACCACGTGTTCGACCGCTTCCACTCCGGCGGGCACAAGGCGGACCGGCGCAGCTACGGGCTCGGGCTCGCCCTGGCCCGCGACGTGGTGACGCGCAGCGGGGGCCGGCTCACGATCGAGTCGACCTCGTCGGCCGGGACGACGTTCCGCCTCCGCCTACCCCGCGCCTGAGCCCCCTCGCCGGTTAAGCCGCCCTCTCGCTGGTTGAGCCGCCGGAGCGCTGGTTGAGCCGCCGGAGCGCTAGCGGAGGCGAGTCGAGACCCGCTGCCGTTCGGGGAGACTCAGGCGTACGCGCTGGGGTGGTTTCGACTCGGGTCTCGGCCAGCGCCTCGACCCGGCTCAACCGGCGGAGGCTCCGCCCGGCTCAACCGGCGCGGATGACCTGCGCGTACGGCAGTGGCTCGCCGTCCGCGCCGACCGTCACGTCACCGAAGGTGTCCAGCCCCAGCTCGACCTGCTCGCTCATCGCGTCCTCCCCGTCGGTCGGCCCACCGCATCAATGGGTGTCGAATCGCGCGTCATACCCCGCATTCCTACACCCAACGCGGAAGCAGGACGGAATGCTGAGCGCCGTGAGGATTACGCACGAGCCGCCCGACTACGACTGCCCGTTCTGCGGCCTCCAGCGCGGGGTGCACAACGAGCGCAACCAACCCGGCGACGTCGTCGCGGTGACCCAGCACGCGTTCGCGCGGGTCGCTCCGAAGTGGTGGCCGGACAACCCCGGGGCTCTGCTGGTGATCCCGCGCCGGCACATCGAGAACATCTACGACGTCCCGCCCGAGGTGGGCCACGCCGTCTGGGACCTCACCGCGCGGATGTGCCGGGCCGTGCGCGAGGCGTACGGCTGCGACGGCACCTCCACGCGCCAGCACAACGAGCCGCACGGCAACCAAGATGTGTGGCACCTGCACGTGCACGTGTTCGCGCGGTACGAGGGCGACCGGCTGTACGAGCAGCACGCCGCCGGCCGCTTCGTCGCGCCGGACGAACGCCGTGTGTACGCCGACCGCGTCGCCGCCGTCGTCGACCTCCCTCGCACCTTCGCCCACCCCGCTGGTTGAGCCGCCGGAGCGCCGATTCCGCTGGTTTCGACTCGGGTCTCGGCTGGCGCCTCGACCCGGCTCAACCGGCGAGGTGGTCGGCTCAACCGGCGAGAGAGAAGTTGGCTCAGTCGGCGGGAGGTCGGTTCAGCCGGCGAGGGGGTGAGGCGGCACGTACAGTCCGCGCATGGGAATTCTCCAGGGCCTCGCCGGCAACATGCAGCAGATCAACCCTCAGCAGGCACACGCCGAGTACGGCCCGTGGCTGCTGGAGGGCGAGCAGATCCAGTCCGCCTACAAGATGCTGCGCGACGGCTTCTGCCTCACCAACCGCCGCATCATCACGCTCGACCACCAGGGCGCGACCGGCAAGAAGACCCGGGTGAAGTCGATCCCGCTGCACGCCCTGGTCGACGTCACCGCCGAGACCGCGGGCGGCGGCATGGACGACTCCGAGATCACCATCACCTACATCTCGACCCCGCGGCTGCGGTCGCACAACGTCGGGTACGCCAGCTACACCTTCGAGTTCCCGCGCAACTTCGACATGACCGGTCTCTACCGCCACTTCATGTCGATCGCCGTCCACAACGTCGCGCAGCTCAACGAAGGCTGAGCCCCACACATGACCCTGTCCGCAGCAGATGACCCGGCACGCGCGGGGACATCTGCGCCGGAGCGGGACGTATGAGGCCTGACGCCGGGGCCGTCGGACGGATCGCCGGGGTCGTCCTGGCTGTCGTCGGCGGTCTTCTCGTGCTGGTCAATGCGCTGCCGTACACCGGGTGGAGCCTGCGCGTCCCGACGAGCGTCTGGCTGCTGGTCGTCGGACTGCTGGCCGTGGGGGTGGCGGCGTTCCTGACCACCGGCCGGGGCGCAGTCCGCGTGCTCGGAGGGATGGCGGTCGCCGCCGCCGGCCTGGTGGCGGCGACCCACTATCTCCTCGGCGGTGGCGTCATCGCGGCGCACACGCTGCACGGCGCAGGCCACCGCGAGGCCCGGGTGACCGAGATGAGCGCTTTCGGGCCGGATCTGCTCTGGGTCATCGAGGTGTACGAGCCGTACGGGCCGCTCGTCCACGTCCGCCAGGTCGGCTGCGTCAGCGACGACGCGGTCGGTTACGGCGGGACCAGCTGGGTCGGCCCCAGCCTGCGGGTGTCGATGTACGAGGAGGTGGACGAGAAGGAGGTCTGGAGCGAGGCGTACGTCCGGGTCTCGGATGGCGGTCGCGTCGAGAGTGTGTCCGACCCACACGGGGTACTCAACCTGTGCTGACGGAATCGGAGGCGTCCCAGCCGCAGTTGCGGTCGCCTACCGTGGAGGACGACCCGGAGGAGTGCTGATGAGCTTTCGCGAGGGCGACGAGGTCGAGTGGAACACCAGTCAGGGCACCACGCACGGCAAGGTGCGCGAGCGCCGTACGAGTGAGTTCCAGTTCGACGGGCAGAAGTTCAACGCGTCCGAGGACGACCCGTACTACATCGTCGAGTCGGACAAGACGGACGCACGGGCGGCGCACAAGGAGTCGTCGCTCAAGAAGCGCAGCCGGTGAGGCCGCCGGCGCGCATCGCACTGCGCGCGGCAGGCGTTGCGGCGGCCACCCAGCTGGCTGCGTACGTCACGTCGCGAAAAGCCAAGCGCACCAACGTCGTCGACGTCTTCTGGGGTCCGGGGCTCGCGGCGATCGCGGTCGCGAGCGCGGCCGGACGAGCGCCGCACAGCTCCCGGGCCGACCCCTGGCTGCTGGCCGGTGGGCTGAGCCTGTGGGCCGGGCGGCTGTCGCAGCACGTGTACCGCGCGTCGCAGGGGCGCGGTGAGGACCCGCGCTACGCCGAGATCTTGCGCGACACCACCGAGCTGCAGCGGATCGGCAAGGTGTTCCTCACCCAGGGGCTCGGTCAGTGGTTCATCTCGCTGCCGGTCCAGGCGGTGGCCGCGCTGCCCGGCCCGTCAGGTCGCGCCGGCCGGGCGGTCGCGAGCCTCGGGTACGCCGCGATGGT
The DNA here is from genome assembly GCF_029439465.1 of Luteipulveratus flavus. Classification (GTDB taxonomy): domain Bacteria; phylum Actinomycetota; class Actinomycetes; order Actinomycetales; family Dermatophilaceae; genus Luteipulveratus; species Luteipulveratus flavus. Next base: position 81,848 of record NZ_JAROAV010000012.1, read on the forward strand.
GGCCGGCGGTGTCACCGAGGCCGTCGCCGACGCGCAGAAGGCCGCCTGGAAGCGGCGCGACGACCACGGCCCGGTCATGGACGAGGGCCTATGGGCCTGGTCGCGCCACCCGAACTACTTCGGCGACGCGCTGCTGTGGTGGGGCGTGTACGCGGTCGCGGCCGCTCGCGATCGCGGAGCCCTGACCGTCGGCTCGCCGCTCGCCATGACGTGGTTCCTCACCACCGCCACCGGCGCCCGCCGGACCGAACGGATGCGCGGCGACGACCCCGACTACGCGAGGTACCAGGAACGCGTGGCGTTCTTCGTCCCGCGCCCACCCCGCAACACCCCGACAGCAGGAGGTACGTCATGACCGACCACAGCCCCGAAGAGCTGGACGCCGCCCGCGAGGCCGCGCAGAAGGCCGTCGACACCGCCACCTCGTGGGACTACAGCGCCGGCGAGGCCAAGATCGCCGACAAGCTCCGCGAGGGCCTCGACCAGGCGGGGGTCACGGTGGAGGACGACGAGTTCTCCCGGCTCGTCGGTGAGATCGACGCGCTCAGCCAGGACGAGAGCGGCGGCACGCCGACCGTGAACGCCGCACGACCCCGCTGAGTCCTGCAGCACTGCGCCGCGCCGGGTCCCGCCCGGCGCGGCGCTGTCGTATCCCGCCGACGCCGTTCGTGGTCATGATGAGAGCGCGACCGACCGGCCGCGCCGCAGCCCAACGGCAGGAGCAGGGCGATGTCCGCAACAGTGCTGTACATGTCGATGTCGGTCGACGGGTTCGTCACCGGGCCCAACGAACGTCCCGACAACGGCCTCGGCGACGGCGGCCTGCGGTTGCACCGGTGGTGCCTGCCGGACGAGGACCCGGTTAACCTGTCCGCGGCCTCGCAGCGGCTGACCGGCGTCGACCGGGAGGTCTGGGAGCAGATGCTGACGACCGGCGCCGTCGTGACCGGTCGGCAGACCTTCGAGATGGCTGGCGGCTGGAGCGGTGATCACCACGACGGTGTCCCGATCTGGGTGGTCACCCGGCACGAGCCGCACCCGGAGTACTCCGCGCCGGAGATCGTGACGTACACCGGCGACGTCCACGACGCCGTACGGCGGGCCAAGGAGGCCGCCGGCGAGCGTGACGTGATGGTCCACGGCGCCGGCCTGGCGCCCGTGCTGCTCGGCGCCGGGCTGCTGGACGAGATCCAGGTCCACGTGGTGCCCGTGCTGTTCGGGGAGGGACGGCGGCTGTTCGACGGGCCGATGTCGGGCCACCCCGAGCTGGAGCTGATCAGCGCGCGGCCGGGCGAGGGAGCGCTCCACGTGCGCTACCGCGTCCGCCGCTGACCCCGCGCCGTACGCCGGCCCCGCGCCGTACGCCGGCCCTCTCCCCGGGCCGAGTGCGCGCGTCCTGTCACTTTTTCACGCTGCAACCAGCAGGACACGCGCACTCGACCGAGCGGGGTGGGCGCCCGGCCAGCAGGACACGCGCACTCGGCCGGAGCGCCGTCGCGATTAGGGGAATAGAAAGCCTCTATATATACTTGCGCTAAGCACAGATCGTGCTGAACCCCCACACCGCAACTCACCGAGGTCCCCGCATGCCCGAGCCCACCCCCCATGAGCAGCTGGTCGACGCGTTGTCCGCGCTCGGCCGTGCGACTCGTGCCAGCGCGTCCCACTGGGCGCACGACGCGGGCGCGCTCGGCCGCACCGACCTCGCGGTCCTGAAGTGCGTCGAGGGGCACGGCGAGGTGCGGATGAGTGACCTGGCCAGCGCCGTCCAGGTCCACCCGTCCGTCATCAGCCGCCAGGTGTGCGCGCTGGAGAAGGAGGGCCTGGTCGCTCGTCGCAGCCACCCGGACGACGGCCGCGTCGGCCTCATCAGCGTGACCGAGGCCGGCACCGCCCGGCTGGACGAGACGTCCCGCGCGTTCGCCGGCTACCTCGCCCGCCGTACGGCGCACTGGGACCCCGAGAAGCTGGCCCTCGCGGCCGACCTGATCCGCCAGATGTCGGAGAGCCTCGCGGCCTCCGCGCCCGAAACCACCCCCGAGGAGCTCACCGCCCGATGACCACAGCCGTCGCCCCCGACCAGCAGGGGCAGATGACGCACCGCGAGATCCTCGAGATGCTCGCCGGGCTGCTCACTGCCCTCTTCACCGCGATCGTCAGCTCGACGATCGTCTCCAACGCCCTCCCGACGATCATCGCCGATCTCGAGGGCAGCCAGACGCAGTACACCTGGGTCGTCACCATCTCGCTGCTGACGATGACCATCACCACGCCCATCTGGGCCAAGCTGTCGGACCTGTTCAACAAGAAGGTCCTCGTCCAGCTGTCGATCATCCTGTTCGTCATCGGCTCCGTCCTCGCCGGAGCCTCGGCGAACGTGCCGATGCTGCTGGTGTTCCGTGGCGTCCAGGGTGTCGCCATGGGCGGCCTGACCGCACTCGCCCAGTCGATCATCGGCTCGGTCATCCCGCCGCGCGAGCGGGGTCGCTACAGCGGCTACATGGGCGGCGTCATGGCGCTCGCCACGGTCAGCGGCCCGTTGCTGGGCGGCGTCATCGTCGACACGGACGCGCTCGGCTGGCGCTGGTGCTTCTACGTCTGCGTCCCGCTCGCCGTCTTCAGCCTCTACATGCTGCAGCGGTTCCTGCACATCTCGACGGTCCGTCGCAAGGTCACCATCGACTACGTCGGCGCCGTCCTCATCGCCATCACCGCGGGCCTGCCCCTGGTGTGGGTGTCGTTCGCCGGCAGCTCCTACGACTGGCTGTCCTGGCAGACCGCTGCGTTCCTCGGGGGAGCGCTCGTCGCCGGGATCCTCGCCGTGCTGCAGGAGACGCGTCACCACGAGGCGCTGGTCCCGATCCGGGTCATGCGGACCCGTACGACGGCGCTCGCGATCGTGGGCAGCCTCGCCGTCGGGATCGCGATGTTCGGTGCGCCGGTCTTCCTGGGCCAGTACTTCCAGATCGCCCGTGACCACACGCCGACGGAGGCCGGCCTGCTGATGATCCCGCTCATGCTGGGCTCGCTGATCGGTACCGCCGGCTCGGGCCAGGCCATCACCCGTACGGGCCGGTGGAAGTGGATCATGGTCGCCGGGTCCGCGCTGCTGATCGTCGGTCTGGGCCTGCTCGGCACGATCGACCACGCGACGCCGATGTGGCACGTCTCGGTGTTCATGGTCCTGGTGGGCATCGGCATGGGTTCGCTGCTGCAGAACCTCGTCCTCGTCGTCCAGAACACGGTGGACGTCACCGAGGTCGGCGCGGCCAGCGGCACGGTGTCCTTCTTCCGCTCGCTCGGCGGTGCGGTGGGCGTCTCCGTCCTCGGCGCGGTCCTCGCGAGCGACGTCAAGGACAAGATCGCGACCGGCCTGCAGTCGCTCGGGATCGACCCGGCGAAGGCGTCCGGCGGCTCGACCAGCACGCTGAACGTCCACGCGCTGCCGGCCCCCGTCGCCCACGTGGTCCGCGCGTCGTACGGCGACTCGACCAGCGTGATCTTCCTGATCGGCGCGGTCGCCGCGGCGGTCACCCTGGTCAGCGTCCTCGCCATGAAGGAGGTCCCGCTGCGGCAGACCATCCGCAAGGTCGAGGACGACGAGCCGGCCGACACGCTGGAGCCCGTCTCCCGCTGAGCCCCTGCAGCCAGGACCAGGTACGCGCGCGCCCGCCTCGGGTGCGCGCGTACCTGTTTCTCGGCCACCGGCGGCCGGTGAACGGCCACGAATATCTCCAAGATTCGGAAAGTCCGACCTCGATCCAGCAGACTCGTGGCGCCGCAACCGTCGTCAGCCCTCGCAGGAGCCGTCCCGATGTCCACCCGCCGTGCTGCTCGTGACCAGCGTCGTTCCCGGGACCGCCTGACCGCGGTCGCTCTCTGCGGCGCAGGACTTCTGGTGGTGGGTGGCGGTGCAGCCGCGCTCGTGGTCGGCGTCGGGGGAGGCGATCACGAGCCGTCTCGGCCGAACCCGACCCTCGCGGACGTCGCCCCGTCCGCCTCCTCGACGCCTCCGGTGACCGGCGCGTCGACACCCGCTCCGTCCTCCCCGGCGCCGCTCTGGACGGCGACCGAGACGCCGCCGGAGCTGCCGGAGATCGGGTCCGCCGAGCCTGTGCTCGCGCCCACCACGACGAAGTCGTCCACCAGCCGCACCCGTACGACCTCGACGCCCCCGCCGGTCACGACCTCCAAGCCGCCCAAGCCGAAGGACACGCCGACCCTGACGCCGACGCCGACGCGGACCTGGAGCTGGCCGAGCCCGACCCGCACCAAGCGGGGGCCGCACTGGCCACCCGGTCCGCGCGGCCAGGGAAACCAGGACGGCTCCAGCGCAACGGTGGACTCGCCCGGCTGACGCTCGCCGTCGCTGTCACCGGTGCGGTACACCCTTGCTGGGTGACCGGCGCTGCCACGACCGGCTGCGCGACGACCGTACGACACGACCCGACGGGGAGACGATGACGAAAGCGCGTAGGACGCGCCGGCTGGAGAGCCTGGTGGAGCAGGCGTACGACGAGCGCAGCGACGCCTGGGTCGAGGCCCGCGACCGGGTGCTGGCCTGGTTGCGCCGGCAGGCGAGGGGCCTGCTGCACGAGAGCGACGAGTCCCGGCTCGACGTCTCCCACCACCGCATCAAGACCGCCGACCGGACGCTGGACAAGCTGCGACGGCGTACCGCCGAGTCCGGCACGGACGGGGTGCGTACGGTCGCGGACGTCGAGGCGCTCGTCCGCGACGTCGTCGGCATCAAGGTGCTGTGCAAGTCGCCGCGGGACCAGGCGCTGATGTGCGCCGCGCTGTTGGACGAGAAGCGGCGGGGCGACCTGCGGCTCGTCCGGCACAAGAACCACGTCGACCCGCCGAAAGAGAGCGGCTACCGCGCGCACCACATCCTGCTGCAGGTGCCGGTCGCGGGCGCGGACCCGGTCTTCGTCGAGGTACAGATCAAGACCCGGCTGCAGGACGCGTGGGGCGAGCTGACCCACGAGGACCTCTACAAGCCCGGCGCCGCCATGAAGCCCGGTGCGTTCCACGGCTCGGTGGGCCGGGCGATGGCCGCCATGCTCGCCGCGGTCGACAGCATGGCCGACGACCTGGCGCTGGAGCTCGAGGGCTCGCTCGACGACTCGGCCGTCCCCGTGGCGTCCTCCGCATCGAACGCGGACGAGGCCGACGCGGCGACCGACGAGATCGAGGTGCGGGTCCGTACGACGGGTCCGCGGTTCGCGCTCGCGGTCGACGAACGCGGTCGGCAGGGCCTGATCCCGGCGTACGCGGTGCGGCGGCTGGTCGGCGTGAAGGGGCAGATCGACGTGGACGAGTACGTCCGGGTGAACGACGTGCTGCGGGCCCGGACGAAGGAGAACGACAAGGGGTTCTACTTCCTCCCGACCACCCTGCTCCGCGGCCTGGACACCGACCCGCCGTCGGTCGAGTAGCCGGACCGGCGCGGTCGCTCCGGCCGGCTCAACCGGCGGCGAGCGCGGCCTCGATGTCGGCGGTGATCGTCTCCGGCTTGGTCATCGAGCTGTACCGCTGGACGACCGCGCCGTCCCTGCCGACCAGGAACTTGGTGAAGTTCCACTTGATGCGGCTGCCCAGCGCACCGCTCTTCTGAGACTTCAGCCAGACGTACAGCGGGTGGGCGTCCGCGCCGTTCACGTCGATCTTGTCGAACATCGGGAACGACACACCGTAGTTCTGCTGGCAGAACTCACCGATCGCGTCGGCGTCGCCCGGCTCCTGGTTCGCGAACTGGTTGCAGGGGAACCCGAGCACCACGAAACCCTGCTCGCGGTAGGTCTTCCACAGTGTCTCCAGGCCCTCCAGCTGAGGCGTCAGACCGCACTTGGACGCCGTGTTGACGACCAGTGCGACCTGCCCGTCGTACGCGTCGAGCGGCTGCTGCGAGCCGGTGAGGGTGGTGGCGGTGAAGTCGCGCAGGGCGGTCATGGGGGTCCTTTCGACGGGGCGGGTCGCACGGGGTTCGGAGCCGACGGTACGTGGGACCGCTGGTAACGGAGGGGACGAGGGCGCACGCGTTTGACACACTCGAACCCGTGAGCGCCGACGGCAGCGTCCCGGCGGCGGTCGTGGAGCCGCTGGCGGCGGCTCTGGCGGCCGCGGTCGCCGCTGCCCACGGGGCCGAGCGCGTCGTCCTCGTCGAGGGTCCGAGCGACCGGGCGGCGCTCGAGGCCCTGGCCGAGCGGCAGGGGCGCACGCTGACGACCGAGGGCGTCCGGGTCGTCGCGATGGGCGGCATCACCAACATCGCCTCCTTCGTCGAGGCGCTGCGTCCGTCCGGCGTACGCCTCGCCGGGCTGTGCGACGCCGCGGAGGAACGGTTCGTCGTGCGCGCGCTCGGCCGGGTCGGCGTACGCGGCGTGACCCGGTCCGAGCGGGAGGCGCTGGGCTTCTTCACCTGCGTCGCCGACATCGAGGACGAGCTGATCCGGGCGCTCGGGATCGCGGGCGTGGAGGCGGTGCTCGCGTCCGAGGGAGAGCTCGCGTCGTACCGGCTGTTCCAGCAGCAGCCCGCGCAGCGGGAGCGCAGCGACGTCCAGCAGCTGCACCGGTTCCTCGGCACGCGCTCGATGCGCAAGATCCGGTACGGGCGGCTGCTGGTCGAGGCGCTCGACCCGGACCAGGTCCCACGCCCCCTGCGCGGAGCCCTCGCCGCCTGACCAGTGTTCTCCGCTGGTCTCGGTACGGGCCTCACTTCGTTCGCCCTACTCGACCAGCGGGGGGTTCGCCCCTACGTCGGTCGAGTAGGACGAGGCGCTAGCCGAGGCCGTATCGAGACCTGGTGCGCGCGGTCACCGGGTCTCGATACGGGCCTCACTTCGTTCGCCCTACTCGACCAGCGGCTCCCGGAAGCGTCCATAAGTCGGTTGCCTGTCGTGCTGGCGCCTGCTGTCCTGGTCGGGTCAGCAGAAGTCGAGCTCAGGAGACGGTCGTGCGAGCTGCGTCCATGCCCTTGCCCCAGGTACCCACCTATGCAGAGGACATGAACGTACGTGCAATCTCTCAACCTGGGCGTCGTCGCGCACGTCGACGCCGGTAAGACCAGCCTGACCGAGCGGCTCCTCTTCGAGGCCGGGGTCATCGACGCGGTCGGACGCGTCGACGACGGCTCGACCAGGACCGACTCCCTCACGCTCGAGCAGCAGCGCGGTATCACCATCCGCTCGGCGGTCGCGTCATTCTCCGTCGCCGGGACCACGGTGAATCTCGTTGACACGCCTGGACACTCGGACTTCATCGCCGAGGTCGAGCGCGCTCTCGGCGTGCTCGACGGCGCGGTGCTCGTCGTGTCCGCCGTCGAGGGCGTGCAGGCGCAGACCCGCGTCCTGATGCGCGCGCTCCAGCGCCTGAAGATCCCGACCCTGTTCTTCGTCAACAAGATCGACCGCTCCGGTGCCGAGCCGGACCGGGTCGTGCAGGAGATCACCGAGCGGCTGACGCCCGACGTCGTGGTTCTCGGTCGTACACACGACGCCGGCCGCCCGGCTGCCACGTACGCGCCGTACGACGACGCCGCGCTGCCCGTGGACGCGTGGGCGGACGTCCTCGGGCGTCGGGGCGAACGGCTGCTGGAGGCGTACGTCGCCGGTCGGCTCACGTCCGCACGGCTGCGGAATGCGCTGGCGGAGCAGTCGACGGCGGGGCACGTCCATCCGGTGCTGACGGGGTCGGCGATCACCGGTGCCGGCGTACCCGACCTGCTGGCCGCGCTGCCCACGCTGCTGCCGTCACCGACCCGGGACGAGCGCGGACCGCTGCACGGGCGGGTGTTCAAGGTCGAGCGAGGATCGGCACGTGAGCGGGTCGCGTACGTCGACGTCCGCAGCGGCACCCTGAACGTCCGCGACCGCATGCCCTCCTCCGCGAGCAAGGTGACGGCGATCCGGGTGTTCCACGACGGGGTGGCCGAGCCGCGGAGTCGCGCGGCGGCCGGCGAGGTCGCGCAGGTCTGGGGGCTGTCAGACGTACGGATCGGTGACGAGATCGGGGCTGTCGCGCCGTGCTCCGACGAGGCGTTCCACTTCGCGCCGCCCTCGCTGGAGACCGTCGTCGATCCGGTCGACGACGGTGATCGGGGAGCGATGTACGCCGGACTGAGCGAGCTCGCCGAGCAGGACCCGCTGATCGGGCTGCGCCAGGACGACGTCCGCAGTGAGATCGCGGTGTCGCTCTACGGCGAGGTGCAGAAAGAGGTCATCGCGTCCATGCTGGCGACGGATTACGGCGTCGACGTGACGTTCCGGGAGACCACGACCATCTGCATCGAGCGACCGACCGGGACGGGCGCTGCGTACGAAGTCATTGCCGTCCCGCCCAACCCGTTCCTCGCGACGGTCGGGCTGCGCGTCGAGCGTGCCCCGGTCGGGAGCGGCAACCGGGTGGAGCTGGAGGTCGAGCTGGGCTCGATGCCGCCGGCGTTCTTCACGGCCGTCGAGCAGGCGGTCGAGGAGACGCTGCGCGAGGGGTTGCGTGGCTGGGCGGTGACCGACTGCCTGGTCACGGTGACGCACTCGGGCTACTGGGCGCGGCAGAGCCACTCGCACGGCAGCTTCGACGCGAGCATGTCGAGCACCGCGGGCGACTTCCGCCAGCTGACGCCGCTCGTCCTGATGGATGCCCTGCGCGGGGCGGGCACCGTGGTCTGCGAGCCACTGCACCGCTTCGAGGTGGAGATCCCGGAGGACTGCCTCGGCGTGACGCTCGCGCTGCTCTCCCAGGTACGCGCGGTGCCGCTCGGCACCCGGCCGCGCGAGTCGTCGTTCCTGCTGTGCGGTGACGTGCCGGCCGCGCAGGTGCACGCACTGCAGCAGCGGCTCCCGTCCACGACACGAGGTGAGGGGGTGCTGGTCACGGCGTTCGACCGGTACGAGCCGGCTCGGGTCGAGATCGCCGATCGTGCTCGGGTGCAACCGAATCCGCTGGACCGGCGTGGCTACCTGACCACCCTCGGCCGCTGGCACGGCTGACGAGCCTGGCCGCTGGTTGGGCCGCCCTCCGCTGGTTGAGCCGGGCGAGCCGCTGGGCGAGCGCGTGTCGAAACCTGGTGCCGTAAAGGGAGAGTCTCCCTGTGCGTCACGGGGTTTCGACACGGTCCTCGGCTGGCGCCTCGGACCGGCTCAACCGGCGGAGAGGTGGGTCAACCGGCGGAGGGGCGGGTCAACCGGCGGAGGGGCGGGTCAGGTCTCGCGGGGGGACTCGAGGGGGTAGCCGCGCAGGACGGCGCGCTCGAGGATGCCGAGGGTGCCCCGCAGGGCGCTCTCCTGGATCACCGGGAAGATGCCGCTGGACCGCCAGTCCTCGTGCGCGTCGGACCAGTCGTAGTACGAGGTCACGACGGTGGAGGTGCCGTCCTCGACGGGCTCCAGCCGGTACCCGTACACGTGGCCGATGGCCGGGCGGACGGTGCCGAGGATCGTCCAGGCGATCTCCTCGTCGGGCTCGTACGCCGTGATGGTGACGGTGACGTCGTACCGGCCCATGGGCAGGTCGCCCAGCGACTCGCGGTCCATGTGGACGACGAACTCGTCGCCCACCTGCTGCACCCGGTCACCGTCGGCGCTCTGCAGCATCCCGGAGCTGTCGATCGCGACGTGGCCCTGCGGGTCGGTGAGGACAGCGAAGACCTCGTGCGGCTCCGCGGGGATGGTGCGGCTCGCCTCGAGGCGTTCGGTGGTGGTCGGGACGGCGGTGTCCTGCGTCATGCCTGCCACTCTCGCAGCCGGCGCCGCCGATGCGTGGCCCGTCTCACGCATCGTGAGACGCGCCGAGTCGACGCCGCAGCGCGGGCTGGGCGAGGCCGCACAGCAGCGCGCCCGCTGCCGGGACGAGCCAGGCGACGATCGGCCCGGCGTGCGCGAGCAGCTGGGTGCCGAGCACCGGCGCGACGGTCGTCGCGACGCCCCACGACAGCCCGAAGACCGCGAGGTACGCCGCTCGCCCGTGGTCCGGGGCGAGGCCGGCGGCGAGCGACTGGCTGTGCCCGAGGAGCAGCACCTCACCCAGGCCGCACACGACGGTCGCGAACAGGAACAGCGCGAGCCCGTCGGCGTACGCCGTGAGGACGAGCCCGACGGCGAGGACGACGTACGCGCCGCGCAACGTCGCGAACGAGTCCCGCCCGGCGGTGATGCGGGGGACGAACGGCGTCGCGACCACGCTGGTGAGCGCGCCGGCCGCGAGGACGACCCCGAGGTTCCAGGCCGGCAGGCCGCGCTCGCTCAGCGTGAGCGGCAGGGCCATCACCATCAGCATCATGATCGTCGCGAACACTGTGCCGACCCCGAGCAGCAGCAGGAGCCGGGCGTCCCGCCACGGCCGTACGGTGCTCGCGTCCGGCCGGTCGGTGGTCTCCTCGGGGCCTGGGAGCAGACCGACCACGATGACCGCGCAGGCCAGACAGCTCGCCGCGTCGATCACGAACAGCAGCCGCAGGTCGACACCGCTCACCGCCCCGGCGATCAGCCCGGCGAGCACACCCGCGACCGCGGTCGACGCCCACAGCAGCGCGTACGCGGCCGGTCGGTCCTGCGGCTCGGTCACGTCCGCGACGATGGCCTGGCTGGCCGGTTCGTAGATCTCGAAGGCGAGTCCGAACGCGACGGCAGCCAAGGCCGCGCTGGTCACGGACGGCGATGCGGCGAGCCACAGCTGACTCGCCGCACAGCCGAGGAGGCCGAGCGCGATCGTCCGCCGCCGCCCGATCCGGTCGGCGAGCCGTCCACCGATCAGCCGGGACGGGATCGTCGCGAGCCCGAACGCCGCCAGCACCGCTCCGGCGGTCGGCAGGCTCGCGCCGAGACGCTCGGTCAGCAGCAGCCCGAGGAAGGCCATCGAGAAGGCGCCGAGCCGGTTGACCGTGCGCGCGACGATGAGGATGCGCAGCGGCCTCGGCACCGTGCGCCAGGTGAGTACTCGTGGGGTGGCCCGGGCGGTCATGACAGATCTCCGTGACTGGCTAAACTAATGAAGACAGTCACGCTAGGACCGAAAGGAGTGACTGGTCAAGTGCGATTCGACAGTCATGTGGTCCGGCTGCTCGCGGCGGCCGAGAGCCTGGTCAACACCCTCACGCCCGGAGGCGATCGCGGGCGTCCGTACGAGGTCCCCGAAGGAGGAGCGCTGCGGACGGCGGTCGAGGGGGCGCTGCGCTCCGACGGGTACGCGCCGCGGGTCACGGCGGCCCAGGCCGAGCGGTTCCGGGCGCTGGCGGACCGGCTGCGTGAGGTGTTCACCTCCGCGGACGTCGGCGACCTGCCGACCGCGGCACGGGTGGTGAACCGGCTGCTGGACGAGACCGGTCCGCGACCGCGCCTGGACGACCACGACGGCGAGCTGCACCTGCACTTCCACGGCCCGAGCCCCGAGCTGTACGCCGGCTGGGCGCCGGGTGTCGCCGCCGGGCTCGCGATGGCGCTGGGCAGTGACATGGGCGGCCGGCTGGGGGTGTGCGAGGCGCCCGGCTGCGACCGCGTCTACGTCGACGGGTCGAAGAACGGCGGCCGCCGCTTCTGCTCGACGCGCTGCCAGAGCCGGGTGAAGGCGGCGGCCCACCGCGAACGCGCTCGCAGATAGGCGGATCCGCGGAGCACCACACCGGTGCCGGGCGTGGCACCCTGCCGTGCGGGACGTGGACGGGGACGACAGGGGCAGGGCGTGGCACACCGCAGCAGGAGCACGGCGGAGAAGTTCGACCCGCAGCTGACACCGACGACCCCGCTCGCCCGGGTCGTCCTCCGTGAGGGGCAGACGCCGACGGTGGCCGGCGTCGCCGTACCGGTCCCGGACGGCTTGACCGCGTACGACGCCGCGCTGGCTGCGGTCGCGCGGCAGGCGGCCCGGGTCCCCGCCGGCGCGATCCGGGTGCGCGTCACGACGGCGTCCGGGGCAGGCGCGTCGGGTGGTCGCGATCTGGTGGTTCGGGCCGACGGCAGCCGGTGGGACCTGAACGAATCATCGCCCGACCGGCAGGCCGCGATCAGCAACCGAGCCGCGACCGCCGTGGGCGCAGCTGTCTGCGGCGTGCTCGCACTCATCGCGGTCGCGGCAATCGGATGGGGCGACGACGCCCCGGCGGAGCTGTCGCCACCCGCCGGGCCGACCGCGAGCGTCGCTCCGACCTCGCCGCAGCCGACGTCAGCCGCCCGGTCGTCCGCGGTGCCCGCAATGCCCGCGCCGTCGAGCGGCACACCGACCGCCACGGTGCCGGCGCCGACTCTGCCGCAGGTCAGCGCGGCGCTGCCGCTGCGTAAGTCCGGCCGGTCGTCGACGACCGGCAATCCCACGTCGTCGCGTCCTGCCCGGAAGAGCGCGACGACCACCTCGCTCGCCCCGAGACCCTCGGCCGCGTCGACCCCCACCCTGACGCCACCGCGCATCGTGCCGACGCACCGGCACACGATCCCGGGATACAGCCCGCCGCCGCCGACCTTCGGCTGAGTACCTCTCGGTCAGCCTTGACCGAGCATCTCCTTCAGCCGGAGCGCGTTCGTCGGCGCGTACGCCCGCTGGTCGTTGTTGAAGTACCCGTAGACGTCGCGGCCGTCGCGGGTCCACGACCGGATGTGACCGGCCCACCCCTCGAGCGCGGCGTCGTCGTAGCTGCCCCGGTAGAGGTGGTCGGGGTCGGGTCCGTGCCAGCGGACGTACACGAACGGCGCCGTGACCCGCAGCTCCTGCTGGAGTCCGGCGCCGCTCATCACGACGTACGCCGCGGCATGGCGTTCCAGCAGAGCGAGCACCTCGTCCGCGAGCCAGGACGTGTGCCGCAGCTCGACCGCCACCCGCAGGTCCCGGGGCAGCACTGCCAGGACACGGTCGAGCCGGTCGTCGTCGCGCTCCAGGTCGGGAGGCAGCTGGAGAAGCAACGGGCCCCGACGGTCACCGAGCCGGCCGAGTGAGCGGGTCATGATCTCGTTCCAGCGCTCCGGGTCGCGCAGCCGGCGGGCGTGCGTGAGGGAGCGCGGCCCCTTGACCGTCATCGCGAACCGCGCGGGCAGCCGGTCGTGCCAGCCCGCGAACGTGGTGTCCGAGGGCCAGCGGTAGAAGCTGGCGTTCAGCTCGACGGTGTCGAAGCGCGTGGCGTAGTACTCCAGCCGGTCGCGCTGCTTCACCTCGCGCGGGTAGAACCGGCCGGCCCAGTCGTCGTACGTCCACCCCGACGTCCCGAGACGGATCACCATGCCCACCAGTCTGCCCGCACCGCCGCTGGTTGAGCCGACGAGCCGCCACCACCGCTGGTGGAGCCGACGAGCCGCCACCACCGCTGGTGGAGCCGACGAGCCGCCACC
>NZ_JAROAV010000013.1 GCF_029439465.1 Luteipulveratus flavus
ACCGCCCCGGGATGTCCGGAGACTTCATTACTGGAGGATGAAGTCATGGCACGTCCCTCGAAGTACCCGCGTGAGCTGCGGGAGCGTGCGGTCCGGATGGTGGCCGAGTCAGTCGCCGCCGGCGAGTACACCAGCGAGTTCGAAGCGATCCGAACGATCGCGGCTCGACTGGGCATCGGGTCCCCGGAGACCTTGCGCAAGTGGGTTCGCCAGGCCCAGGTCGACGGCGGGACCCGGCCGGGCAAGACCACTGCCGAGCTGGCCGAGATCCGGGCGTTGAAGAAGGAGAACGCCGAGCTGCGTCGGGCGAACGAGATCTTGAAGTCGGCATCGGCTTTCTTCGCGGCGGAGCTCGACCGCCCACCCAGGTACTGACCGCGTTCATCGACGCACATCGTGAGGAGTTCGGGGTCGAGCCGATCTGCCGGGTGTTGTGCGAGCACGGCGTCAAGATCGCCCCGTCGACGTACTACGAGGCCCGCGACCGGGCACCCTGCCAGCGGGCGCAGCGTGATGCGCAGGTCGCCGACCTGATCCGGTGCGCACGTCGGCAGCGGTTCATCGCCCGGTTTGGTGCGCGCAAGATGTGGCTGCACCTGCGCAGGCAGGGCCATGACGTGGCCCGCTGCACGGTGGAACGGCTGATGACAGCAAACGGCTGGCACGGCGCACGGCGCACTGCGCGGCAAGCGAGTGCGGACCACCATCGCCGACCCGCGGGATGCCCGAGCGGCGGATCTGGTCCAGCGGGACTTCACCGCCTCGGCCCCGAACAGGCTGTGGGTCGCTGACTTCACCTATGTCGCGACCTGGTCCGGGACCGTCTACGTCGCGTTCGTCATCGACGTCTACTCCCGGATGATCGTCGGCTGGCGGGCCGCGACCAGCATGAGCACCCAGCTGGTGCTGGACACCCTCGAGCACGCGATCTGGTCGCGCCGCCAGCATGGCGTGGACGACCTGACCGGGCTGGTGCACCACACCGACGCCGGCAGCCAGTACACCTCATTCGCCTTCACTACCAGGCTGATTGACGCCGGCGTGGACCCCTCAGTGGGTTCGGTGGGCGACGCCTACGACAACGCGATGGCTGAGTCCCAGATCGGCGCGTACAAGACCGAGCTGATCCGCCCCGAAGGGCCCTGGCGCGATGTCGAGCACGTCGAGCTCGACACCCTGCAGTGGGTCCACTGGTTCAACCACGACCGGCCCCACGAGTCCATCGACGACCTGACACCCATCGAGGTCGAATCAGCCCACTACGCTGCACGAAACCGTCTCGCCCCGTCCGGGTAGAGACACAACCCGAAGTGTCCGGAAACACCGGGGCGGTTCA
>NZ_JAROAV010000014.1 GCF_029439465.1 Luteipulveratus flavus
GGACGGGACAGCTGGTGCAGGGCGAACTCGGTGACACGGATCAGCGCGGTCTTGGCCGACTCCCGGTCCCGGGCATCGATCGGCATGATCGGCGTACCCGCCGACAGCGACAACGCCTCGGCGATGTCCGGCATCGCATACCGGGCCGTGCCGTCGAACTCGTTCACCGCCACGATGAACGGCAACCCCTTGGCCTCGAAGTAGTCGATCGCCGAGAACGCCTCGTCCAACCGGGCGGTGTCCACGATCACGATCGCCCCGATCGCCCCCCGCACCAGGTCATCCCACATGAACCAGAACCGCCGCTGACCCGGCGTCCCGAACAGGTACAGCACCAGGTCGTCCGCCAGCGTGATCCGCCCGAAGTCCATCGCGACCGTGGTCGTGGACTTCATCGGCGTCGAGGCCAGGTTGTCCACCCCCTCGGAGGCATCGGTGACCAGCGCCTCGGTCCGCAGCGGCACGATCTCGGAGACCGCGCCGACCAGCGTGGTCTTGCCCACGCCGAAGCCGCCGGCCACCACGATCTTGGTCGAGGCAGAACCCGGCGTCTGGCTAGATCGCCCGTAGTCCACGGAGTGTCCTTTCGATGAGGTCGTGTCGCTCGCGCACGGACGAGCTGTCCGTGAGCGTGGCTTGAACCCGGAGGAATCCGGACTCGATCAGGTCGCCGATCAGCACCCGCACCACCCCCAGCGGAGCGCCGACCTTCGCCGACACCTCCGCCACCGACGGCGTCGCCTCGCACACGTCCAGGATGTGCGCGAGCAGGTGGTCGG
>NZ_JAROAV010000015.1 GCF_029439465.1 Luteipulveratus flavus
CGCCCTCCGCTGGTTGAGCCGGGCGAGCCGCTGGGCGAGCGCGTGTCGAAACCTGGTGCCGTACAGGGAGAGTCTCCCTGTGCGTCACGGGGTTTCGACACGGTCCTCGGCTAGCGCCTCGGACCGGCTCAACCGGCGCGGAGTGGACCAACGCGTTGAGACACGGACAGAGACCACCCGGGGTGGTGCTCCGGAATCGGTCAGCCGGAGGTGAAGGTCAGGGTGTGCTTGCCGGATCGCTTCACGGCTTCGGGAGAGCTGGGCCACGCGAACGTCCGGCCGCTGCGCCACGCGGCCGACTGGTCGTTGTAGTGGCCGTCGAACGGGTGGCCGGACTGGCCGCCCAGCAGCACCCAGCGGGAACGGTCGAGGTCGGCCAGGTCGACGACCATCCGCATCGACGGACCGGCGCCCACCTCGAACCCCTTGCTCGCATCCCACGCGTTGGCGTTCACGACGGCCTGGCCGCCGTCGAGGCCCCATGGGCCCTCGTTGACGGCGGCGTGCACGATGCCCGGGACGCCGTCGCCGCCCAGGACGACGTGCTTCAGCTCCAGGCGGTGCACCTGGCCCCAGGTCCACTCGCCGGGGTCCTTGCCCATCTCGCGGGTCAAGTCGAGGCGGGCCTCCTGCAGGGCCCGCCGCAGGATCTCGTCCCGCCGCTCGGTGACCGCGGGCGTACGAACGTCGTCCCACCAGGGGTCGGTCGGGCGTTGCAGCAGGTCCTCGACGACGGCCTGGTCGCGGGCGCTGCCCGTCGGGGCGAGGTCCTTCGGCAGCTCCTCGAAGGTCAGGTCGAGCGCGCGCCGCCAGACGGCGTTGTAGTACGCGGCCGCCGCGGACTGAGGGCCGGACGCGGGCGTCGTGTAGTCCCACCCGCGCAGCAGCTGCTGGCCGTCGCCGGTGAAGTCGTCACCGCCGAGGTCGATGCGCAGCAGGAGCGGGACGAGCGACCGCGCGAAGGGGTTGGTGCTGTCCATCTGGATGCGGG
This sequence comes from Luteipulveratus flavus, assembly GCF_029439465.1. Lineage (GTDB taxonomy): Bacteria > Actinomycetota > Actinomycetes > Actinomycetales > Dermatophilaceae > Luteipulveratus > Luteipulveratus flavus. Next base: position 992 of record NZ_JAROAV010000015.1, read on the forward strand.
TCATGTCGTCGACGGAGATCTTGCGACCACCTGCGGTCGCCTGCTGCAGCCGGTGCAGGATCTGCGAGCTGCGGTAGCCCGGCGCCCACTCCGTCGTGAGGTACGGGGAGGTCGCCGTCGTCACGGCGTTGTTGGCCGTGACGATCATCCCCTCGGGCGGGTTCAGCCGGCTGGGCAGCCGGTCGTACGGCACGTACCCCTGCCAGTCGAACTCCGAGCGCCAGCCCGGCGCCGGCCAGAACCCCGGGGGCGATCCCGCGACCGACGAGCGCCGGATCGGCACCACGCCAGGCGCCTGGTACCCGATGTTGCCCTCGGTGTCGGCGAACACCATGTTCTGCGACGGCGCCGCGAAGTCCTTTGCTGCCGAACGGAACTCGGCCCAGCTGTGCGCACGGCCCATGCCGAACAACGCGTCCGCCGTGCGCCCGGGCGACAGCGCGGTCCACGCGAGCGCGACGTCGTACCGGCTCGGATCGGTACCGGGCACGTGCCCCTTCTGGCCGGCCACGCGGACGTCGTCGTCGGCGTCCGACAGCAACGGCCCGTGAACGGTCTCGCGGACGGTGATGTCGACCGGCGAGCCACCGGCGACGGCGATGCGCTCGCGGCGGACCTTCAACGGCACCCGGATCCCGTCGCGCTCGTACGACGCGCCGGTCACCTTCTCCAGGTAGAGGTCGGTGACGTCGGGGTTGAGATTGGTGAAACCCCAGGCGATCCGGCTGTTGTGGCCGATGACGACCCCGGGCAGGCCGGGCATCGTGAACCCGCTGACGTCGTACTGGCAGGCGGCGGAGAGCGTGCGGCAGTGCAGCCCCGTCTGGTACCAGATGCTCGGCAGGGCGAGGCCGAGGTGCGGGTCGTTGGCGAGCATCGGCTTCCCGGTCGTGGTGAAGCGGCCGGACACCACCCAGGAGTTCGAGCCGAGGCCCTCGCCGCGCCCCGCGATCACGGGCACGGAGTCCAGCGTCCGGGCCGCGGCGGTGAGCGCACCGACCTGCCCGGTGTCGTACGAGGCGGGCACCGCAGCCGGCACGGCGGTGAGCGCTGCGACCGGCGGCCGCGGCGTCGTGGTCGAACCGGTCGTGGTCGCCCGCGGCTGGGTCGTGGTCGCCTGGGCCGCCGGTGACCAGTCGGCCGCGGACAGGATCGGCGGCCGGCGCGTGGCGTCGTACGCCGGGAAGAGGCTTGTCACCTGCTGCGGGGTGAGCACCGCGGAGAGCCGGGCCCGGAGCAGCTCGGTGTCGTAGTTGCCCTTGAGGTCCCACGCGAGCGCCTTGAGGTAGACCAGCGAGTCGACCGGCGTCCACGGCTCGATGGCCTTGCCGGGCACGCTGAGCCCGAGCACGACGTACTCCATGGAGACCCGCGACGGCGTCCCACGGCGCTCGAGGTAGGAGTTCACGCCGTCGGTGTACGCCCGCAGATAGCGCTGGGTGTCCGGCTGCAGCAGGCCGAGCTCCTGCTGCGCGACCCGGCGCCAGCCGAGCGTGCGGGTCACCTTGTCGGAGTCGACGCCCGGCTCGCCCACCAGAGCGGCCAGGCGACCGCTCGCGGCCCGCCGTACGACGTCCATCTGGAAGAAGCGGTCCTGCGCGGTCACGAACCCCTGCGCGCGGAACAGATCCTCGCTGGTGTCGGCGTAGATCTGCGGGACGCCCTGGCCGTCGCGGACGACCTCGACGGGGCCGGACAGGTCGCGCAGGTGGATGGTGCCGTCCAGCTGCGGGAAGGACCGGCGGACCAGGCCGACACCGAGCACCCCGACGATGACGAGCGCGACGACGAGCACGGTCGAGACGGCGAGCAGGACGCGACGCACCACCGGACGGCTGAGCACGCCTGCGAGACTAGGGCACCGACCCCGCCTGGAAGGGAGCTCCGCCGTTGCCTGCCCTGCTCCCCTCCGCGGCCACCGCGATGCTCACCGACCGGCTCACCGGCTGGCTGCTCATCGGCGCGGTGGTGCTGCTGGTCTCCATCGCGGCCGTGCGGCTGGCCAACCGCTGGGGTGTGCCGGCCCTGCTGCTCTACCTCGCGATCGGGATGGGGCTGGGCGAGTCCGGGCTCGGGGTCGAGTTCGACGACCGGGCGCTGGCCCAGGTCCTCGGGTACAGCGCGCTCGTCCTCATCCTGGCCGAGGGCGGTCTGTCGACGTCCTGGTCGGCGATCCGGCCCGTCATCGGCCCGGCCGCGCTGCTGTCGACGATCGGTGTCGTGGTGTCGGTCGGGGTGCTCGCCGCCGCGGTCCACCTGCTGCTGGGGCTGTCGTGGAACGTCTCCCTGCTGCTCGGCGCGATCCTCAGCTCCACCGACGCGGCCGCGGTGTTCTCGGTGCTGCGGGTGGTTCCGCTCCCCCGCCGGCTGACCGGTCTGCTGGAGGCCGAGTCGGGGTTCAACGACGCGCCGGTCGTGCTGCTCGTCGTCGCGCTCGCCGAGAAGGCCGCCCCGCACGGCGCCGACCACCCGTGGTGGTTCCTGGCGTTGGAGGCGGCGGGCGAGCTCGTCGGCGGTGCGCTCATCGGGCTCGTCCTGGGGTACCTGCTCGGCCGGCTGCTGCGCTGGGCCGCACCCGGCTCCTCCGGCCTGTTCTCCATCGCGGTCATCTCGGTGACGGTGCTCGCGTACGCCGCCGCGGACGCCGCCCACACCAGCGGCTTCATCGCCACGTACGTCTGCGCGCTCCTGCTCGGGAACCTCCACCTGCCGCACCGCCCCGCCGTCCGCGGGTTCTCGCAGGCGGTCGGGTGGCTGGCGCAGATCGGGCTGTTCGTGATGCTGGGCCTGCTCGCCTCGCCGTCACGCCTCGGCGAGCAGGTGGACGACGCCCTCGTCGTCGGGCTCGTGCTGCTGGTGCTCGCGCGGCCGCTGTCGGTGCTGGCCACGGTGTCCTGGTTCCGGGTGCCGCTGCGCGAGCAGGCGTTCCTGTCCTGGGCGGGGCTGCGCGGCGCCGTGCCGGTCGTGCTCGCCACGGTGCCGTTCACCCTCGGCACCCCGCACACGGAGTGGATCTTCGACCTCGTCTTCGTGCTCGTGGTCGTCTTCACCCTGGTGCAGGCGCCGACCCTGCCCTGGATCACCCGCCGGCTGGGCATCGTCGACCCCGCGCACACCGTGGACGTCGACATCGAGGCGACGCCGCTGGAGCAGCTGGGCGCCGAGGTCGTGCAGGTCACCATCGGCGAGACGTCGCGGCTGCACGGGGTGGAGATCTTCGAGCTGCGGCTGCCGGTGGGCGCCAACGTCACCCTCGTCGTCCGGGACGGCGAGGGCTTCGTGCCGACGTCGAGCACGACCCTGCGTCGTGGCGACTCCCTGCTGATCGTCGCGACCGAGTCGGTGCGCCGGAAGACCATCCGCCGCATCCGCGACGTCTCCCGCGAGGGTCGGCTCGCCGGCTGGCGCGCCGCCCGCCGCGACGACACGGCGCCGGCCTGAGCGCGCCCGTCCCGACCGCCCGTGGCCGCGGCGCCCATCGGACGGTCCGGAGCAGGCCTCCGGTCGGCGTACACTTGGCAGTCGAGCACGTCGAGTGCCAACCCGTTCACTTGATCACGCAGAGGTTCGACGCCCATGCCTACGTACCCGTATGCCTGCACGCAGTGCGGCCACCAGTTCGAGGTCTTCCAGTCCTTCAGCGACGACGCGCTGACCGAGTGCCCCGAGTGCACCGGCGCCCTGCGCAAGGTCTGGGGCTCGGTCGGCGTCGTGTTCAAGGGCTCCGGCTTCTACCGCAACGACAGCCGTAGCGACAGCAAGGGCTCCTCGTCCAAGAGCAGCACCGGCTCGTCCTCGACCGGCTCCTCGACCTCGAGCTCGGACTCCAGCAGCTCCTCGTCGTCCCCGTCGTCGTCCTCGTCGAGCGCGGGCTCGTCCTCGAGCAGCAGCTCCTCCTCGACGGGGACGTCCTCCGGCGCGGCCTGAGCGCCGCGTCCACATCCCCGCACGACCCGAGCCGCTCGTCCCCAGGGCGGCCTGAGCGCGGTCGCGAGCCGGCGCCGGCTGGCTAGCCTGCCGGCATGACCCAGACACCCCGCGCCGACATCGGCGTGATCGGCGGATCCGGCTTCTACTCCTTCCTCGACGGCGTGGAGCGCGTCCCCGTCGAGACACCGTTCGGCGAGCCGAGCGACGACGTCGCGATCGGCGAGCTGGACGGGCGGCGCGTCGCCTTCATCGCCCGCCACGGCCAGGGCCACCGCTTCCCGCCGCACCGGGTCAACTACCGGGCCAACCTCTGGGCGCTGCGCTCCGTCGGTGTCCGCCAGGTGCTCGCGCCGTGCGCGGTCGGGTCGCTACGCCCCGAGCACGGCCCCGGCACCGTCGTCGTGCCCGATCAGGTGATCGACCGCACCTGGGGCCGCGAGCACACCGTGTACGACGCGGTCGGCCCGGTCGTGCACGTCGCGTTCGCCGACCCGTACTGTTCGCGCGGGCGTACGGCGGTCCTCGGCGCGGCGTCCTCCGAGGCGAGCGCCGCGGCCGTCGACGGCGGAGTCCTGGTGGTCATCAACGGGCCGCGCTTCTCCAGCCGGGCCGAGTCCCGCTGGCACCAGGCCGCCGGCGGCACGGTCGTCGGGATGACAGGCATGCCGGAGGCCTCGATCGCCCGGGAGCTTGCGATGTGCCTGACCTCGATCTGCCTGGTCACCGACCACGACGCCGGCGTCGAGGTCGGTGGGCACGTGACCCACGAGGAGGTGCTGCGGGTGTTCGGCGAGAACGTCGAACGGCTCAAGGTGCTGCTGCGAAAGGCCATCGCCGCGCTGCCGGACGCCGAGCCCGACGAGACGGCCACCTGCTCCTGCCGCCGCGCTCTCGACGGCCTCGACCTGCCGATCGACCTGCCGTGACGGCGCGTCGCGGCAGGTGGTCCGTCCGGTTCGAGCCGCTGCTGCCGGCCGGCTGGCGCGGGCACAGCCGCGAGGCCGCGTGGCGGCGCTCGCGGGCCAGACGGGTCGGTGCCGGGGTGCTCGCCGCCACCGCCGCCGTCGGCGTGGTGGGCGCCGTCCGACCGCCGGCCGAGCCGACGCACGCGGTGGTGGTGGCGGCCCGTGACGTGCCCGCCGGCGCTCGGCTCACGTCGGCCGACCTACGGACCGTACGGTGGCCCAGCAGCGCTCGGATGCCCGCTGCCGTCCCCGCTCGAGAGCTGGTCGGCCAGGCGCTGGTGACCCCCGTGCGTGCGGGCGAACCGGTCACCGCGACCCGGCTCCGCAGCGTCGCCACCCTGCCGAGGCTTGCCGACGGTCAGGTGGTGGTGAGCGTGTCCCAGAGCGACCCCACTCTCGCCCGCACCGTCCGGGTCGGCGACGCCGTCGACGCGTGGGCCGCCGAGGGCGGCCAGCAGATCGGGCTCCGGCTGAAGGTCGTGGGGGTCGTCGGGGCCGGCGCGCGCAGCGGCGAGAGCGTCGGATCGGGATGGGGTGCCGGGCGTGCCGATGACGACCAGCCGCCGGCGCTGCTGTTGGCGGTGCGCCGGGACGTCGCCGGTCGGCTGGCCCGCGCCCAGGCCGGTAGCCAGTCGCCCGGAACGGCAGTTCTCCTGGCCATCAGCCCGGTCACCTGAGCAACACGCGTCACTCCAGAAACGCACCGCAAATTCGGCTGGTCCATCAGGAGAATACGGAAAGTCCTTTATCACGCGTCCGATAATTCGTTGACGCGGGTCGTTCTCGCGGGCCCTGCGCTCGGCTACCTTGAGGAAAACCGACCCCTCCAGCAAAGGACGAACCATGAAGGGCTTCAAGAATTTCGTGATGCAGGGCAATCTGGTCGAGATCGCGGTGGGCCTGATCATCGCACTCGCGTTCAAGAGTGTCATCGACGCCCTGGTGAAGGTCATCATGCAGCTGGTCGGCAAGATCGGCGGGTCGCCCGACTTCTCCAACTGGAAGCCGGCCGATCTGAGCATCGGAGCCTTTCTGACCGCACTCATCTCCTTCCTGATCGTGGCGGCAGTCGTCTACTTCCTGGTCGTCAAGCCCTACGAGGCAGCGAAGAAGAGGCTCCAGCGCAATCCCGACCCGGAGGTCGAGCCGACCGAGGTCGAGCTGCTGGCCCAGATCCGCGACGCCCTGGTGACACGCCGCTGACCGCATGACCGACGCTTGCGGCGCGCGAGCGTGACGAACGGGGCGGGATCCCATCACGGATCTCGCCCCGTTCTCGTGCATTCCACCGGCACATCCCGACGGCCACCACCATCACCACGAACCCACCCCGGCAAAAGGTGGCGCCCGGCACAGCCATACCTGCGACATCGACCAACTTCTGCCGACGGGCCCGGCACCCCCGCGTCTGTCCGCCGAGCGGCCCGCCTCCCCACTTCCCCACCACCGGCAAAAGTTGGTCGCCGGCACAGGTATGGGTGTGCCGGCGACCAACTTCTGCCGAAGGGGACGGGGCGGGTCTGGATCGCTCGGCCCTGGTCGCACACCGGGCGAGTCCTACTCCCAGTGCGGCGGGCGCTGCTCCTGCCACCACCGGTCGGCGGGTGTGGCCCCGCCAGGCTCGCGCGGGTCGACATCGTCCCTCGTCTGGTCGAGCGTGCCGCCGACCTGGGCCACACCGCCGGTCGCCGGCCGGGACGCGCGCCTGGACCGCCGCGGGTTCCCGCGTGCGCGGTCGGCGCTACGCCGCTCGCCACGCTCCTCGGAACGACCGCCCTCAGGCACCGCGCACCTTCTGATCGAGGTCCGGGTCCTCGTCCGGGCGCGACTCCATCGGCAGCGCCTCCTGGACGCCCTCGCCGACGGGCTCCTGGTCGATCGGCAGCGTGTCCTGAACCGGTCCGCCGTCGAGGTCGCCCCGGGCCGATGCCGCGGCGTGTACCTCGTCGACCGAGTGCTCCTCGGCCGCCTCCGCCTTGGCCTCAGCAGCATGCTCCTCGGCCGCACGCGCCGCGACGGACTGCCCCTGGACCGCCGTCGCGGCCGCCGCCGCTTCCTCCGCCGCCTGCCGCTTACGCAGCACCTCGGCGACGGCGTCCTCGGCCTTGCGCGCCGCGTCGTACGCGACCCGTCGTCGGCGCTCGGAGTGCTGCTGGGAGGCCATCCGGACGGTGTCGAGGATGCGGGCGACGTCCCGCGCGGGGTCGCGGAACACGTCGACCGACCAGACGCGCTCGTGCGCCCAACCGAGCCGGCGCAGCTGCTCGATCCGCAGCCGGTCGCGCTCGCGAACGCCCGCCGTGTCGGCATACACGGGGCCGTCGGTCTCGACGACCACGAGCATCTCGCCGGAGCGCATCGGGTCCTCGATGGCCAGGTCGAGCGGGTGGGCCGAGATGCCGTACCCGGTGTGGACGACGAGTCCCTTGTCGCGCAGCCGGCGCGCGAGGTCGAGGACGACCGGGGTGATCGGTCGCTGGGGCGGGCCCGGGACGAGCGGGCGCTCCAGCACGCTGCCGGTCGAGGCGGTGAGCCGCCGCCGGCCGCCGACGATCGTGGGCTTGCGAGCGCCGTGATCGTGGTGGGTCGCGCCACCGTCCGTCGCCTCCACCTCGCCGGCCGGTTGCGTGGCGTCAGCGGCCGCCTCGTCGTCTGCGACCTGGGCCCGCCGAGCCGACCCACCGGAGGCGGCGTACAGCAGGAAGTCCCGCAGCATCTGCGCGCCGCGCGCCCGTAGCCGTGGCACCTGCAGCTCCTCCCCCGAGAAGGAGGAGACGACCGTCATCCGGCGCCGCGCGCGGGTGATCGCGACGTTGAGGCGGCGCTCGCCACCCTCGCGGTTCAGCGGGCCGAACCGGTGCGGCACCTGCCCGTCGCTGCGCCGGCCGTACCCGATGGACAGCACGACGACGTCCCGCTCGTCACCCTGTACGCGGTCCAGCGGCTTGATGAAGAACGGCTCGTCGGAGCGGTCGGTGAAGAACCCGCGAACCTCCGGCGCCCCGGCGAGCGCGCGCCGCAGGGCGTCCTCGACCCGCTGGGCGTGGGTGAGCCCGAGGGTGATGACGCCCAGCGACTCCCCCGGCCGGCGGCGGGCGTGGTCGAGCACCACCTCGACGACCCGGTCGACCTCGGCGACGGACGTCTCGCCGTCGCCGCGTCCGCTCACGACGTCCAGGCGTACGGCACCCTCGGTCTCGGTGCCGGGGAACGTCACCAGGCCGCCGCGGTAGATCTGGGCGTTCGAGAAGGCGATCAGCCGCTCGTCGTGGGAGCGGTAGTGCCAGGTGAGCTCCTGCGTCGGCAGCATGGTCGAGAGGACGTCGAGCACCGACTGCACACCCTCGACCTGGAGGTCCTCGGGCGTGGTGTCCTCGTCGGGGGCGTCCGTGATGAAGAACGACGTCGGCGGCAGCTGACGCGGATCACCAGCAACGACAACCTGATTCGCGCGCGAGATGGCCGAGATCGCCTGAGCGGGCGGCACCTGTGACGCCTCGTCGAAGATCACCACGTCGAACCACATGCCCGGGGGTACGACCGACGCGACCACCAGCGGCGACATCGCCCAGCACGGTCGTACGGACGTCATCAGCTCGGGCGCCTCGGTCAGCAGCTCGCGCAGGGACAGGTGCCCACGGGTCCGGTCGGCCTCGACGCGTACGGTGTCGGCCTGGTCCGGCAGGTCGGCGACGACGCGACGGACCTGGGCGTCGACCGCGCGCTGCACCCGAGCGACGCCGGAGTCGATGTGCGCCCGGTCGAGGTCGGCGTACTCCGCCTCGATCCGTCGCAGCTGGGGGCCGTCGTGGGCGCCGTAGGTGTTGTCGCGCTCGCCGATGGCCGCGAGGACCGAGCTCCACCAGATGAACGCGAACTCCTCGGGGACCCGCTCCGGGGCGAGGCCACGACGGGCGAAGTCGTCGACGACGCCACCGAGTCCGTTGGCGCGCAGGCGGTCGAGTCGGGAGACGACCTGCGGGACGACCGCCAGCCGGTCGAGCGCGTCGGCGAGCCGCAGCAGCCGGTCGTGCAGGTCGTCGAGATCGGCGCCGGTCAGGTCGTTGCCCTCGGCCGTGCCTTCCAGCCGGGTCTCCAGCCAGGTCAGCTGCTCGCGGAACCGCTCGTGCGCGCGCTGCACCTCCGGGACCTGGATCGGCGCCGCCGGACGGGAGCCCGGCCCGCTGAACGCCCGCCACTGCCGGCGCTGCTCGGCAGCCCGCACCAGCACGCCGTGCAGGTCCGAGGGCGGTGTCCCGGGACGCAGCAGCGACCGGGCCTGACCGCGCAGCCGGCGCCGGTCGAGGTGGCCGAGAGTGACGCCGTTCTCCTTGCGGTACGCCCGCGACCCGGTGGCGGCGACCAGGTCGTCGACCGGCGCCTCGAACAGCTGCGGCCGGAACGTCTCGAGGGTGGCGAACACCCGGCTCATCAGCTCGAGCTGGTCGTCGGCCTCGATCACCGTGCGCGGAGGTGTGAGGCCGACCTGGTCGGCGAGGCGGTCCAGCCTCTCGCGGTGCCGGGCGATGCCCTCGGTCGCGAGGTGGACGACCAGCGCCTTGGTCCGCTCGGTCTGGTCCTCCCCGACGACGCGCGCACCGAACCACGGGTCGGGCTCGCCCTGGGTCCACGCACCGAGGGCGACGACCTCGTCCAGCTCGCCGAGCAGCTCGTCGCGGCGACGGGCGGTGACGGCGTCGAGCTCGTGGCCGATGAGCCGGACGTGCGAGCGGGGCGGGTGCGGCAGCGACGCGAGCCGCAGGATCTCGGTCTGCGCCTGGTCGACGGTGACACCCCACGGCTGCCGCTCGTCGTGCATGCAGCGGCGGTGGTCGATCAGCCGGTCGCGCCGGTCGACCAGGCGCGGGTCGACGGCCGGTCCCGGCGAGCCGTCGTCCGCGGCCACCCGGTCGAGGGTCTCGACCAGCGAGCGGGCCAGACTCGCGCGGTGCGGCCGGCCGTCGTGCGCGTCGAGCACGAGCTCGTCCAGCCCGCGGCGCTCCAGCCGGCCGACGACGGCGTCGATCGCCGCGCGCTTCTCGGCGACGAACAGCACGCGCTGCCCGCGGGCCGCCAGGGTCGCGATCAGGTTGGAGATCGTCTGGCTCTTGCCCGTGCCGGGCGGGCCCTTCATGACCAGGTGCGACCCGGCGCAGACGGCGTCGATGACCGCGTGCTGGGAGGAGTCGGCGTCCAGCACGAGGCGCTCGTCGTCCAGCAGGCTCTCGCCGATCCTCGGTGGCGGCGTCGCGCGGACCGTGTCGATGGCGTCCAGGTCGCCGGCGAGGGCGGCGATGACGTCGTGGTCGGCGAGCCCGGCGCCCTGTGCCGTGAGGTCGGTGACCATCGGCATCTTGGCGTAGGAGAACGTTCCGAGCACCAGCGACGGCGTGATCCGGAACCCCGCGATGCCCTCCTCCTCGCACACCCGGGTGAGCGCGTCGAACGCCGGGTGAGGGTCCCAGCCGCTCGCGCCGTACGCGAGGTTGCCGAGCTTGCGGTCGTCGATGGCGAGGCTGCGCTCGGACTCCAGGTAGGACAGCAGGACGGCGTTGACCTCGATCTGGTCACCGAGGGCGACCACCAGGTCGTCGCTGTCGGCGACCACCGGCCGCAGCGTCACCCGGCGCAGGAAGACCGGCGCGCGCGGGACCCGCCGGTACGCCGTCGGGACGTCCCAGGTCGCCATGCCGACCGCCAGGAACCCGGCGGAGATGCCGCGCTCCTGGGTCAGCTCGACCGTCTTGGCCCGGATCGCCCAGGCCCGGCGTGCCGCGTCACGGTAGGCGTTCGGCTCCCGGACCAGCTCGGAGAGGCGCACGGAGTGGCCGGCGAGCAGCTTCGCGACGCCCGCGGGGTGGGCGGTGGTGATGTCGAGCGTGCCGCCGGGCAGGTCGCGGTGCCACAGCAGCGTGTTGCGGCCGCCGAGGTCGACCAGGTGCTTGCTCCACGTGCGTACGGCCGCGGCGACCCGCGCTCGACGCGCGTCCGCCGTGGCGCCCTCGACGTGCTCCGCACTCACCTGCCCGAGGTTAACGGCGAATGACGTCCGCGCCGAGAAGGCTCACTCGCGGCGCAGGAACGCGTCGACGAACACCGAGGTGATCTGGTCGGGCGTGTTGGTGATGTAGGACAGGCCGCCGGTCGAGGTGGCGATGTCCTTGAGCGCCTGCGGGTCGGTCTTGTCACCGATACCGATGGTGATGATCTTGACCGGCTTCTTCGGGTCGTACTGACCGCGCAGCTTGCTCAGCACCTGCTGGAGGTTCAGGCCGCCGTTCGGGTCGTCGTTCGCGCCGTCGGTCATCACGACGACCGAGTTGACGTACCGCGCGTCGTAGGACTCGCTGATGCGCTGGTACGCGGCCGCGACCGTGTCGTAGAGGCCGGTGTCACCGTTGCGCTTGGCCAGGTCGGGTCCGGTGCCGAGCGCCTTGGTCAGCGCCGCCTTGTGCGCCCTGCCCTGCGGGGTGTCGTCGATGGACTCGATGGACGGGACCAGCTCCTTGTAGTCCTTGCCCTTGCCGTCAAGGTCGGTGGAGAAGGCCCAGCCGCCGATCGCGGTGGTCGGCGGGAGGACGTCCAGCGCCTGCGTGCACATCTTCACCAGCATCTCGACGCGGCTCTGGCCGGGCGAGATGTCGGTGAGCATCGAGCCCGAGACGTCCAGCACGACGAGCATGCGGGCGTCCTTGCTCAGGTTCTCCCAGGCGCGCTGGGCGCTCTGGCTCTCCGCGGCGCTCGCGCGCTTGGCGATCTTCACGCCGGCGGGCAGGCCGGTGCCGGCCGGCAGCTGGGCGCCCGGGACCCGGAAGCCGGCTGCGGTCAGCGCCTTCTTGCCCTGCGCCGACACCAGCTGCTCGTGCAGCGCGTCGAGCGCGCCCTGCGGGGCCGGGGTGCCGCGGACCGGCGTGGTCCAGGTGTACGTCAGCTCGGCGGCGCCCTCGGTGGGTACCAGCGGCGAGAGCTGCCCCTGGGGGTGCTCGTGGTTGTACGCGGCCATCTGCTGCTCGCTCGTCGGGAACAGCCGGGCGATGTCCTTGCCGGCGGACGACTTGGTCTGCAGGGTGTCCTCGGTGCTCAGCGACCGACTCAGCCGCAGGTAGGAGCGCAGCAGCTCCTGCTTGTTCTTCTGCTGGTTCGGGCCGGAGACCGACTGGTTCGCCGCGACGAACGAGGTCAGCGAGGCGGACGAGACGTTCGGGTCGACCATCGACAGCGGGTACTCCGACTGCAGGATGCTCGCCCACGACTGCGGCTTCTGCAGTCTCGCGTCGGACCGCAGGCTCTGGGGTACGGCCACCACGACGGGGCTGGTCGCGATCGTCTCGCCCGGGGTGATCCAGCCCGCGCCGAGCTTGGCGTTGATGTTGTCCGCCCAGATCGTGCTGTCCGGGATCCACACGTCGGGGACGGAGGTGTTGGACGTGATCGCCTTGGCGGCCTCACCGGAGCCCTTGGCCTGGACGTCGTACGACGCGCAGGCCGCTCCCTCGTTCTCGACCGCGTCGGCGGCAGCCACGACGGTGTTGTACATCTCCGGGGTTGTCACCACGCGAACGCTCGCGGGAGTCTTGCACCCGCCGCCCTCGGCGCCCATGAACGAGACCGCTTTACTGACGCCGAAACCGCCCGCGACAAGCACCACGGCCGCGCCGCCGGCGACGACGACACGTCGCCGGGTCGGTGGTGCTGGTTCCGCGTTGTGCTTACCCATGGCGCCGTAGGTTACCCGTGCGACAAGTTCGATGAGGAATTCGTCACACCCCGAGACACGATCGAGGAGCGCTCATGGCCCGCCGCCTGGAATCGCAGGACCAGCCCCCCGAGCCCTCCTCGCCGACCGGCGTCGACCGCGGGGACGTGATCTCGCGGGGGCTGCGCTGGACGTCGAGCTGGGCGCTGCGGACCATCGTCGTCCTGATCGCCCTCTACCTGCTGGAGCGCGCGTTGGCCCCGCTGTGGGTCGCGCTGCTGCCCCTGATCCTGGCGCTGGTCATCTCGACCGTCCTGTGGCCGGTCGCCCGCTGGCTGCGCGACCGCGGGTTCCCGCCGGCCCTCGCGGCGGCGACATCCCTCCTCGGCGCGCTGGTCGTGCTCGGCGGCGTCATCGTGGCCATCGCGACGTCCGTGGCCAACCAGTCCGAGGACCTCGCGAACCGGTCGATCGGCGGCGTCAACAAGCTGCGCGACTGGGTGCAGGGTCCCCCGCTGAACATCCGTCCCGAGCAGATCGACGACGGGGTCAAGGCGATCACCGACCGCCTCCGCGAGAGCGGCGCCCAGGTCGCCGGGGGCGTGTTCACCGGTGTCTCCGCGGCCGGCGCGGTGATCGTCACCCTCCTGCTGTCGCTCGTCCTGACCTTCTTCATGATCAAGGACGGCCCGCGCTTCCTGCCCATGCTCCGACGGGTCACCGGCGAGCGGGCCGGCGCGCACCTGACCGAGCTGCTCACCCGGATGTGGAACACGCTCAGCGGCTTCATCCGCACCCAGGCGATCGTGTCGATGGTGGACGCGGTCTTCATCGGTGCCGGTCTGCTGATCCTGCGCGTGCCCCTGGCGCTCCCGCTGACCGCGCTGACCTTCCTGGGCGGGTTCATCCCGATCGTCGGCGCGACCGTCGCCGGCGCGCTCGCCGTGCTGGTGGCGCTCGTCTCGAACGGGTTCGTGACCGCGCTGATCGTCCTCGGCATCGTGATCGCCGTGCAGCAGCTCGAGGGGCACGTCCTACAGCCGGTGCTGCAGTCGCGGTCGATGAACGTGCACCCCGCGCTCGTCCTCCTGGGTGTCACGGTCGGTTCCGCGACCCAGGGCATCATCGGCGCGTTCCTGGCGGTGCCGGTGGTCGCCGTGCTCGCGGTGGTGCTGCGCTACCTCGGTGAGCAGGTCGACCTGAGAACCGGCGCCAAGGAAGCCTCCGACGTCAGCCCCGCGACTCCCCACGGCGAGATCACCGCCAAGGCGGGCGAGGCGGCGTACCGAGAGCACTCCGCCGGCTGAGCGCGGCGCCACCTCGTCCGGGCCAACGGGTGTAGGAACGCGGCGCATACCGCGCGTTGCGACACCCGTTGAGCGGCGGCCGTCGGTGGCAGGCGGCAAAGTAGGGCCATGGCGTACGACGAGGGGCTGGCTCAGCGCATCCGCGAGCTGATCGTGGACGAGCTGGACGTGACGGAGAAGCGCATGTTCGGCGGGCTGGCGTTCCTGGTCAACGGGCACATGTCGGTGGCGGTCAGCAGCAAGGGCGGCCTGATGGCACGGGCCGACCCGGAGGACGCCGAGCGGCTCGTGCTGGACGACGGCGTCGAGCCGTTCGTGATGCGCGGCAAGGCGCTGCGCGGGTGGCTGCGTGTCGACGGGTCCCGGCTGACCGAGGACGACGAGCTGCGCGGATGGGTCGACCGCGGCCTGGACGTCGCTCGCGGACTGCCGCCGAAGGAGTGAGCCGCGATCACGTAGGCTGACCCACGGTCCGGCGCCCGGCGTCGGCCCGCCCCCGTAGCTCAGGGGATAGAGCACCGCTCTCCTAAAGCGGGTGTCGGCTGTTCGAATCAGCCCGGGGGCACAACCCGTCCGTACGATTTCCGCGGTTCTCGAAGCGCCCAGCGCCGCTCAGTGAGGTCCACACTGGATCGGGTGAGAGCCATTCGGCGCAGGCACTCGGTCCCGACCGTCCTCGCGACGGTGTCGTTCGTCGTCGCGCTGCTGGTGCCCTCGCTCGCGCCGGCTTCAGCGCAGCCACCACCCGTTGCCGACCTCGCGACCAGCCGGCCCGCTGTCGCCACGTCCGTCGTCCGGTTCGTCAACGCGGACACGGTCAACATCCGCAGCGGTCCGTCGACGTCGACGACCGTGGTCGGTCAGGCGCGGCGGGGCACGATGCTGGTCGGCACCGTCAGCGGCGGGTGGCTACGTCTGGAGCAGACGCCGTACGTCGGCCGCTACGTCTCCCTCTCCGTCCTGACCACGACGAGGCCGCCCGCGCGGAGGCTGTGGACCGGCTACGCCAACGCGCTCGTGAAGGAGACCCCCGCCAGCACCGCGCGCACCCTGGCCACCTGGCCCGCCGAGACCGCCCTGACCGGCACGCTGATCCACGGCTGGATCCAGCTCACCAGCGGCTCGCTGTCCGGGCGCTGGGTCTTCGGCGACTACCTCACGACCACCGACCCGGCGGTGCCGTTGAAGCCGGTCAGCGGCACCAGCCCCGTCGCCGCGCCCGGCACGACCGTGACCCGCTACGTCGTGGCCCCGAACATCACGCCGGCGATCCGGGCCGGCACGACGTTCACCAGCACGATCATGGCCAGGACCACGAACGGCCAGGCCTTCACCGGTACGTACGTCAACAGCTCGTGGTTCCGGATCACCAGCGGCACGTACGCCGGCCGCTACCTCTCCGCGGCGCTGCTGCAACGGTCCGCATCCCTGTCCGCCGTCGACGGTCGGCTGCCGTCGGTGCAGCTGTGCCCGCTGCCGTCGAACCTACGCACCGTGTGGGAGCCGGTGACCACGCGCTACCTGCAGTGCTCGGCCCGCGACGCGCTCCTGGTCCTCGACCGCGACTTCTACGCGAAGTTCGGGGTGCACCTGGGCATCGACGAGGGCTACCGGGATCTGGCCAAGCAGCAGTACTTCTACGACCTCTGGGGCTCCCCCATCGCCGCGCGCCCCGGCACCTCCAACCACGGCCTCGGCAACGCGATCGACCTCTACTGCCCACCGCCGCCGGGGACCTCTACCCAGTCGCCCTACTCCTGGGGCAAGCCGTACGACGTCTGGCTGAAGGCGAACGCGCTGGGGCGCGGCTGGCAGCGCCCGGCGGCGTACGACAAGCCCGGGCCCGGCTCGGAGTTCTGGCACATCAACTTCGTCGGCTGACGCGGTCAGTTCGCCGAGCTCGTGCCGAGCGTCACCGTCGCGGAGTGGCTCGATCCGGACGCGTCGCTCCACTGCACGCTGACCCGCTGGCCCGGCTGGTAGGCGTCCATCACCGAAGACAGCCGGCTCGCGTCGCTGATCGTGTGGCCGCCGACCGCGGTGATGGTGTCGCCCGCGGCCAGCCCGGCGGACGCGACGCCGCTCCCGTCGAGCACGCCCACCACCGCGGCCCCGGCCGCGCTCCCGTACGAGCCGTCACCGGTGCCGTACGGCGACCAGCCGCCGTACGCGGACCCGTCGGATGTCGTACCGCTGGACACCTCGACGCCGAGCGCCGCCCGCGCACCGATGTGGTTGGTCGCGGTGTGGGTGCCGTTCTGGATCTGCGTCGCGATGGACAGGGCGGAGGCGATCGGGATGGCGTACCCGGTGATGGGCGACCGGCTCGACGCGGCCGTGTCCATGCCGACCACCTCGCCGTCGGCGTCGGTGAGCGGGCCGCCGGAGTAGCCGGCGACGATCTGGGCGTTCGTCTGGAGCAGCCCGGTCAGCGTCTCGGAGCCGGACGACTCGTCCGAGGCGGTGATCTGCTGGCCGCTGGCGGTGATCGTGCCGCTGGTCTTGTAGAGCGTGCCCTGACCGCCACCCTGCCCGATCGCCGTGACCGCCTCACCGACGGTCGTGGTGGTGTCGAACGTTGCGGTGGCCAGGCCGCTCGCGTCCGTCAGCTTCAGCACTGCAACGTCGTGCGACTCGTCGTACCCGACCACGCTTGCGGTGTACGTCTTGCCGCCGCTCGCCGTGACGCGGATCGACGTCGAGCCCTCGACCACGTGGTAGTTGGTGAGCACGACGCCGTCGGAGCGCAGCACGATCCCGGACCCTGCGCCCTCACCGCCCGGCAGGACGGTGTCGACCATGACGACGCCGGACGCCGAGGAGACGGGCGTACCCGAGGTGGTCGTGGTCTGGCTCGACGATCCGTAGCCGTAGCCCCAGTCGGCCGGCGACCCGCTCGACCCGGCGGAGCCTGAGCCCGACGAGCCGGAGCCGGACGAGCCCGCGCTCGCGGGCGCGCTCGTCACCGTGGGCGAGGTGTCCTGCATGGCGCGGTCGATGGTGACCGCGGTGGCAGGGGCGACCGTGAGCAGCAGCGCACTGGTGGCGGCGATGGCGAGACGAGTTCTCATGACGTCCTCCTGAGGTCCAGGACCTCAGTCGACTCCCGCCAGCCTGAACCCGCCTAGGTCAGCCCTGTGGCTCTCCTGTGGGCCGGAGCGGTGACCTTCCCGGACCGCGTCAGCGACTCGACCCCATCCAGCTGCGGTGGCCTGATGTGCGCGGTGGCGCGAACAAGCCAAGCCTTCGCGAGGCGCAGCAGATCCATGCGACCGAAGGGGCCTGTGAGCGCCGGCAGCTCGGGTTCGTACGCAGCCCGGCTGCTGACGAGCCCATGGATCCCGATTGGCGACGCATCGCGGCTGGCGATGACTTCGAGGACCGTTCTGACGCGGTGCCACCCGGTGGCTGGACGTGGCCTGAGGACTCGACCACGCTCTACTGGTGGCGCCGGACCTTCTGGCGCGGTCCAGTGCACCAGATGCGTGATCTTGGATGTCGTCGAAGGGAGCGGCCCGTGTCGACCGAGGGACAGCCATCCCCCATGCGGCCATCGATCGCCCTGCGGCGGCATCGCGCCGAGGCCGAGCGCGTCGCGGCACGGCACCGCGCGGTCGAGATGCGGGTGTTCGGCTCGGTGGCTTGGGGTGAGGACCGACCGGGCAGCGACCTCGACCTGCTGGCGTCGTTCGCGCCCGACGCCTCGCTCTTCGACCAGGTCGAGCTGGCACAGGAGCTCGAAGACCTGCTGGGCGTCCGAGTCGACGTGGTGAGCGCGGCAGCGCAGGGCCCCGCGCCGACGTCATCCGCGCCACCTCCCAGCCGTGGTGACCGACGACCGTGCTGACCGCCGAGCGAACCTTGCTGGCAACGAGGCTCTCGGGTCGTGAGCCGATCGATCCCGTCGTCAGTGCAGTGAGCCAACGCGCGACGACATCGGTGCAGCCGACTAGCGTGAGGAGCGTGAGATCCGCACTGCTCGCCGCGACCGGGGTCGCGGCTGGGCTACTTGGCCTGCTGCTGGGATCGGCGCCGTCAGGGGTCGAGCCGGACGGGCTGTACGTCGACTGCGGACGTGCGCTGTTCCACGACCGGGACGTGTTGCCTCACCCGGCCTGCGCCTCGGCGTACGAGCCGTTCCAGACCGTCTCGGTCGTCCTGCTGGTCGTCGCAGCGGGTCTGATGCTCGCGGCAGCGGTCACGGTTGCGAGGAGGCTGCGCCGTCGGTCCAGCGGCACACGCCAGGACCCGGGTCTGACGGGCCAGCACTCGGCGGCGACGGCTAAGCCTTGAGGGTCTTGGCGATCCAGGTGAGGACGTCGGCGGTGACCTCGTCACGGTTGGTCTCGTTCAGCAGCTCGTGCCGTGCACCCGGGTAGAGCGTCAGGATCACGTCCTGGACGCCGGCCGAACGCAGCTGTGCCGCAACGGCTTTCACGCCCTTGGCGCCCTTGCCGCCGACCGGGTCCTGGTCGCCGGAGATCACCAGGACGGGCAGCCCGGACGGGATCCGTGCCACGTCACGGTCGCTGCTGATCTCGGCCAGACCGCCGAGCAGGTCGACGTAGAACGCGGAGGTGAAGACCTCGCCGCAGCGCGGGTCGGCGATGTACGTGTCGACCTCGGCCTCGTCGCGAGACAGCCAGTCGAAGTCGGTGCGCGTCGGCTTGAACGCCGCGTTGTACTGCCCGAACGTGAGCTTGTTCATCAAGTCGCTGGGGTGCCGTCGCCCACGCACCCGTGCCTCGACCGACGCCACCGCCTTACCGACCTTGCCGAGCAGACCGGGGTCGGTCGCGGTACCGCACAGCACCAGGCCGGCGAGCTCGTCGCCGTGCCGCATCGCGTACGACCGCGCCAGGAACGAGCCCATGCTGTGCCCGAACAGCACGACGGACAGCCCCGGGTGCTCTGAACAAGCACGCTCGGTGAGGGCGAACAGGTCCTCCACGACCGTGCCCCAGCCGTCGGAGTCGGCGAGGTACCCGGTGTCGGCACCCTCCGACGTACGGCCGTGGCCGCGGTGGTCCTCGGCGTACACCGCGTAACCCGCATCAGTCAGCGCCTGCGCGAACCGCTCGTACCGCGCGGCGTGCTCGGCCATGCCGTGCGCCAGCTGGACGATCGCGGACGGCTCGCCGTCGGGCAGCCACCGGTGGACGTGCAGCGACGTACCGTCGTGGGACTCCAGGGTGAACGTGTCGGCGCGCATCGGTGACCTCGCGATCGAAGGGGCTCGTCGGCGCCACCGTAGTTCGCCGGTACGTCGGAGGTGGCCTCAGTCGCGCAGGTCGCCACCATCCGGGCGCTTCTCGCCGTCGCCGGCCCGATCCTCGTCGAACGTCGGTCGACCGGCAGGCGGGACGATGGGCGGCGTAACGTCCGGCCACCCGTCGGTGTTCCGGTACGTCTGCCACGGGTTGAGCTTCTTCAGCCAGTCCATCGCGCCCATCCATCGATCGTAGGCCGCAGCGCTCCTACGGTGTGTCACACCGCGCAGAGCCCCTCGCGGTGGGTCACACCGCGCGTGCTTGCCAAGCCGGACACATGCGAATAAACCGGTGCACAAGGGGTTTTCGCGTTCGTACGGTCAGTGACGGTCCGCTCGAACCGCGAGCGATAGAAGACGGGAAGGACGATGGAGCAGATCAACGGGAAGCTCATCAGCTGGGCTTCCATCCTCGAGCAGGGCACCCGCGACCAGGCGGTCACGACGGCGCGGATGCCGTTCATCCACCCCCACCTCGCGCTGATGCCCGACGCGCACCTGGGCCTGGGCGCGACGGTGGGTTCGGTCATCCCGACCCTCGGCGCGATCATGCCCGCCGCGGTGGGCGTCGACATCGGCTGCGGCATGATCGCGGTCCGCACCCAGTACACCCTCGACCAGCTCCCCGAGGACCGGCGCCCGGTCCGGGAGGCGATCGAGCGGGCGGTCCCCGTGAGCGCGGGCGCGGCCAACCGCACGATCAGCCGCGAGCACACGCAGCGGCGCCTCGAGGAGCTGCGCGGGCTGGCCGAGCAGGCCGGCTTCGACCCGTCGTCGCATGCGAAGAAGTGGGAGCTGCAGCTGGGCACGCTCGGCTCGGGCAACCACTTCATCGAGATCACCGTCGACGAGCAGCAGCGGGTGTGGCTGTTCCTGCACTCCGGCTCCCGGGGCGTCGGCAACCGGATCGCCCAGCACCACATCGGCATCGCCCGGAAGCGGTGCGAGCAGTGGTGGATCCAGCTGCCGCACCGTGATCTCGCCTACCTCGTCGACGGCACCCCGGAGTTCGACGCGTACATCACCCAGATGCGGTGGGCGCAGCACTACGCGCTGCTCAACCGCGAGGAGATGATGGACCGGGTCGAGCGCCAGTTCGCCGAGTGGGTCGGTGGTGACGTGGAGCGGCAGGAGGAGATCAACTGCCACCACAACTACACCGAGCAGGAGCGCCACTTCGGCAAGCAGGTGTGGTTGTCCCGCAAGGGCGCGATCAACGCCGAGCAGGGCCGGGCCGGCCTGATCCCCGGCTCGATGGGCACCGCGTCGTACGTCGTCGCCGGGCTCGGCAACCCGCTCGCCCTCAACTCGGCACCGCACGGCGCCGGGCGTGAGTACTCCCGGACGAAGGCCCGGCAGACCTTCACCCGTGAGCAGCTGCGGGAGGCGATGACGGGCATCGAGTACCGCGACACCGACGCGTTCATCGACGAGATCCCGACCGCGTACAAGGACATCGACCAGGTCATGGCGGACGCCAAGGAGCTGGTCGAGATCCGGCACACGCTGCGCCAGGTCGTGAACGTCAAGGGCGACTGACCCAGCACGAAGCAGAGGCAGGACCGGAGCGAGCGCACCGGTCCTGCCTCTGTCGTACGCCGTCGGTCGGGCAGCCGCCCGCTCTGTCCCCGGTCTGTGCTGGGCTGACCTCATGAGCGAGCAGGGATGGCGGGAGTTCCTCCGGGCCGAGGGCCTCGAGGACTGGGTCGTGCTGCACGGCGGAGCGGCGACGGCGTACGCGGCGGGCTCCCTCACCGAGGCGGCGGCCCTGGCCGCGGCGGTTGCCGCCGTACCCGGGCTGGAGGAGGCGCGCGGCCTCCTCACCATGAGCAGCGCGCGGCTGACGGTCCGGCTGGCGCGCGGGGTGGAGCGCATCGAGCCGCACCACATCGAGGTCGCCCGGGCCGTCTCCGCGGTGGCGCGAGCGCACAGGGTCGTCGCCGACCGTGGCGCCGTGCAGGAGGTCCAGGTCGCGGTGGCCGCGCGGCCGGACGACCTCGACGTCGGCTTCTGGCGAGCCGTCCTGGGCTACGACACGCTGGCCGACGACAACGGGATCGACCCGCTCGGCCACGGCTCGACGTTCTGGATGCAGGACCTCGACCCCGCCAGGCCGCTACGGCACGCCATGCACATCGACGTGTCCGTCGCCCGCGAGCACGCGGAGCGACGCCTCGCGGCGGCCCTGGCCGCCGGAGGTCGCGTCGTCGAGGACTCCGAGGCGCCGGCGGCCTGGATCCTCGCCGACCGCGCCGGCAACAAGGTCTGCATCGCGGCCTGGCCGGACGGCGCCGTCCAGCCGGGCGCCGGTGCATGAGCGGACGAGACCGCGACGACCTGACCCGGCGCCGCGGACGGTCAGGCGCCGGCGCGGTCCACGCGGCGGTGGAAGCGCATCCCGGCCAGGCCGCCGAGGACGGCGCCCACCAGGCTCGCGACCGCGACACCGACCGCCGCGGCGATGCCTGCGTCGGTCAGGTCGCCCTCCTTCAGCGGGATGCGCGGAAAGCTGTTCAGGTGAGCCAGCACGTTGTACTTCGTGCCCGCCGCCGCGACCAGCGCGCTCACCGCGGCCGCGATGACCAGCGCCCACACCCATACCGCCAGGCCCTGCCGGGCGCCGTTGAAGCGCGCCATCCGGCCCGCGACGTACCCGCCGCACCCGTACGCGACGAAGATGATCGCCAGCAGCGCGACGCCGCCGGTCAGCCCGACCGACTCGGCGTTGCTCTGCACCTTGTCGGCGGCGAGCCGCACGTCGGCGCCGCTCGCCAGGCCCACGGCCGTACCGCCGGCGGCGAGCAGGGCCGTCAGCAGCAGCGCCGTCCCGGTGGCGGTCAGCCACCCGAAGAACGCCGAGCCGACCTTCACCCCGCCGTACCGCGCCCTGACATCGACCGCCGGACGCACCTCGTCAGCGGTTCGTCGCCGCGTCATCAGCCTGACCATCGTGTTCGTTTCCTCCTGAGTCGGTTGCTGCGCGCATTCTGGCGGAGCACGCGACCGGCCGAAGGCCGTTCACCGATGCCTGACGTTCACGCCCTCAGCTGCCCTCGGCGTGCTCGTCCTCCAGCCCGCTGAGGTAGGCGGCGAACCCGCCGCGTGCCCGGCCGATCCGGCGGGCGGACGTGAGGACGGGGTCCTCACCCACCGTGAGGATCGGCAGGCCGGCACCCCGCAGCCGACGGACGAGCTCGACGTCCTCACCGCTCGCCAGCGGCGGGAACCCGCCCACCTGCTCGTACGCCGCGAGGCCGACGCCGAGGTTCGCGCCGAAGACGTGCTCGTGGCCAGGGCCGAGCTCGTGCCGCGCGAGCCACCGCCGGAGCAGCTCGGGCCCCTCGTCGGCCGAGTCGGGACGGACGGCGCCCACGCGGGCGGCGTACCCCTGCTCGGCCGCCCGGGCCAGGCCGAGCAGCCAGCTCGGCGGGACGACGCTGTCGGCGTCGGTGCAGGCGACCCAGACCCTCTCGGCGTCGTGGTGCGCCACCCGGCCGGCCGCGTGCTGCACCCCGGCGGCGCGCGCCGCGCCGACCGACAGCGCAGCAACCTCGAGCGCGTCCACGCCGGGTGCGGCGGCGACGATGTCCGCTGTGCCGTCGCTGCACCGGTCGAGGACCACCATCACGTGGACCTCGGTCTCCGGCCGGACGGCGGCCAGGACCCGGCGCGCCCGGGCCAGACCGGTCAGGCAGCGCCCGATCAGCAGCTCCTCGTCACGGGCCGGCACCACCACGCACATCGCGTCCAGTCCACTCATCGCTGCGGGTCCGGCCACTGCGACGGGTCGGCGTGGACCACGATCTCGACGTCGCGGTCGCGGTACGACGCCGCGACCGGGGGCAGGCCGCCCTGCGCAAAGCCGCGGTGCACCGCCGCCGCGTCCAGCGGCCAGCCGTGGACCGGGTGCCGCCAGTGGCAGAGCACGACCACGCCGTCCGCGGTCAGGCACGAGGCGACGCGGGCGACGAGCCCCTCCAAGGCCACGGGGCTGAGGAAGTACCCGATCTCGGACACCACGACGAGGTCGAACGAGCCCTCCGGCCACTGCTGCGGCACGATCATCCGGTGCACCTCGGCGGTCTCTCCCAGCCGCTGCTCGGACCGCTCGGCCGCCGCGGCAGAGCCGTCGACCGCCACCAGCCGGTCCACCCGTGACACGAGGTCCTGCGCGAGGACGCCCGTCGAGCAGCCGACCTCCAACCCGCGCCCGAACCGCGCGCGGGGCAGGGCGGCCAGCAGCAGCGCGCGCTTTCGTCGCTCGTACCACCGCGACTCGACGCCCCACGGGTCCGGGCGCTCGACGTGCAGCCGGTCGAGCCGGTCGTCCTCGACCTCCTCGGCCGGGGTGAGGGCGAACAGCTCCTGCCCGCCGAGGAAGTGCTCGAGCACGTTCGCGGCCAGCAGGACCTCGTCGCCGGGCTGGTCCGACAGCGGCTCCACCTGGCTCGCGTGGCAGGCGATCGCCTCACGCTTCACCGCGCGCGCGGACGCCGTCAGGGGGACGCGGACGAACCGGTCCCACGGCAGGTCGTCCGGCTTCCCCGCGTGCCACGTCCAGACGGGGTACTCCGCCAGCGTTGCACCCGTGCGGTGAGCGGCCGCCGCGGCGGCGCGGCCCATGGCCTCGTGGTCCGGGTGCCCGTCGCTGCGGTAGGGGGCGACGACCAGGGTGCGGCGACCGTCCCCGATCAGCGAGACGATCTGCGCGGTCACGTCGTCGAGGTGGTCCGCGAGCCCGCCGTCGGGTATGTCCAGCATCGAGACGTCAGCCTCGTCCAGGCCCAATGCCTTTGAAGCACAACGCATCTCGTGCCGACGAAGCTCGGCGAGGTCAGCGCGGGAGTGCGTCGGGGAGTCCGGGTGCGATGCCTCCCCCACGGTCGCGACCAGCACGTGGGTCGCGACTCCCAGGGCCACAGCCGTCGCGATCAGGCCGCCCGACCCCAGCGTCTCGTCGTCCGGGTGCGCGGCGACCACGACCAACCGCTCGTACGCCGACGGCTCGAGCCCGCCCAGGTCGCGCTCGCGTACTGCGTGCGCCCACACCGCCGCCGGGGTCCCCGCGTCGTCGTGCGTGAACGACCTCACCACGGGCCCTGCTCGTCGGCGAGGACCTGATGCCCCAGGGCCGCGACGTCCCGCTCGGCGTGGTGCTGGCGGACGTACAGCCGCAGGTCGCTGACGCGCTGCGCGTGCTCGGCGTCGTACGCCAGCGGCGCCGGCCCCATCGCGTGGTCGGCGACCTGGATGACCGTGTCCACGGCGTCGGCGACCTGGCTGCGAGTGCGGACCGCCAGCAGCTCGGGGAAAACGCCCGGGCCGGACGGCGAGTCGACCGCCCCGGCCGCCGCCACCAGCGCCTCCCGCGCCGACGCGAGCGCGAGGTCGAGCCGGCCGACGTGCAGCTCGGCGATCTGGTCGGGCTCGCGCTTGCGGACCTGCTCGACGACGCGTCGGGCGATCCCGACCGCTCCCCCATACCAGATCGCGGCGACGCCGATGCCGCCCCAGGCGAAGCCGGGACGGGTGAGGTACCAACCGTTCTCGCCGACAGGATCCGCCTCCACGCCGGTGAGATCTACGCCCGAGCTGGTGATCAGCGGGAGGCCGTGCCCGACCCAGGTGCCCTTGGCCGGGACCGGCTCGACGCCGTCCTGACGCAGGTCGACGGCGAACAGCCGACGCGTGGAGTCGTCGACCCACGCCGTGATCAGGGCGTGGGAGACGCGTCCGGCGAGCGAGCACCACGGCTTGTGCCCGTCCAGCACCCATCCGCCCCCGTGGGCGGTCGCGCGCAGGCGCTCGCCGGGCCCTTCTGCCGCGTACACGCCCCAGGTCGTGTCGGGGGGCGCCGACCTGTCCGCCTCGGCCAGGATCGCGAGCGCGTCCAGGTGCGGCTCGACCGCTCGCGCGACGGTGAGATCGACGGCTCCGAGCGTGGCCAGCGCGGACCAGAGCTCGACCGTCCGTCCGTGACCGGGACGCGGCAGGCCGGCGCCTCGTGACGAGGCGAGCTCCAGCGCGCAGCCCACGACGTCGTCCGCGCGGCTCGCCCGGCTCGCCTTGCACGCCAGATCGTCGAGCGCGTCGCGTCCGTCGGCCGGTGCGGCCAGCACCACCGTGCGCGGGCCTGCTGGATCTTCTCGGTCGGTCACGCGCTCGCCTTCCGTCGGGCAGGTTCACCAGTGCGGTGTGAACATGCCCGGTGGCGGCGGGAGGGAAACCCTGCGGCTCAGTCAGTCACGGCCGGAGGGCGACCAGATCATCCGACGGAAGACGCGCAGGGACTCGTTCACCATGGCCTCCTTCTCCGGCGTCGAGGCGCCGACGAACGGGCCGTCGATCATCAGCAGGGCCAGCCCGTGGACCAGACCCCACGCGGTCAGCTCGATGCCCGTGCGGTCGTCCTCGGGCAGCGCGCCGAGCCGGATCAGCGCCTCGATCTCCCCCATCAGCATCCCGTGCGGGTGCTCCGGGTCAGAGAGGTGGCTGTCGTCCTTCATCGCCAGTCCGGCGTCCCGGCCGAAGGCGGTCTGGTAGAGCCCGGGCTCGGCCAGCGCGAAGTCGAGGTAGCCACGGCCGATCGCAGCCAGCCGGGCCTGGATGTGCTCAACGGGGTCGTCCTCCGCCGCCACGACCGCGAGCCGGGCTCGCATCGCGTCCGCCAGGCGACTCGTCGCCTCCTCCTTCGCGGCCATGAACAGCTCCTCGTGGCCGGCGAAGTGCCGGTACGCCGCCGTCGGGGTCACGCCGACCTCGCGGGCCGCGGCGCGCACCGTCACCGCCTCCGGGCCGCCGCGAGACGCCAGCTGCGCCGCCGCCTGAACCAGGGCGTTGCGCAGATCTCCGTGGTGGTACGGCTTCCGAGGAACCATGGAAATGGATGTTGACACCCGTGCACATCGATGACAAGTTAACAGGCACCAAGTTTACGCCCGTGCACATCTCCAGGGGAACCCATGCTCCGTCCACTCGCACACCTCGTCGTCAGACGGGCTCGGCTGGTCCTAGCCGCGTCCGTCGTCGTCCTCCTCGCCGCCGCCGTCGTCGGTGTCGGCGCCTTCAGCAAGCTCCAGGGCGGCGGGTTCGAGGACCCGGCCGCCGACTCCACCCGGGCCGGCACCGTCGTCTCGCAGCGGTTCGCGGACGACCCCGACCTCGTCCTCGTCATCGACGCGGGCCGCCCCGTCGACCAGGTCGCCGCCCAGGGCCGCGCCCTCACCCAGCGACTCGCGCAGGAGCAGGGCCTGACCTCGGTCGCGTCGTACTGGACCACCGGCGCGCCCTCGATGAGGTCCTCCGACGGCACGAAGGCGATGGTCGTCGCCACCATCCCCGGTGAGTTCGACCAGCAGGCCGAGGTCGCCCAGCACGTCGTCGACACCTACGGCGGCACCCGCTCCGGCCTGCAGGTCGACGTCAGCGGCGAGAGCGGGGTCAACCTCGACGTCACCTCGCAGATCACCGGCGACCTCGCGTTCGCCGAGGCCATCGCCATCCCGCTCATGCTCGCCCTGCTCGGCCTCGCGTTCGGCAGCCTCGTCGCCGCGCTGCTGCCGCTGGCCATCGGCGTCATCGCGATCTTCGGAACGTTCGCCGAGCTGTCCGTCCTCGGCTCGCTGACCGACGTCTCGGTCTTCGCGATCAACCTCACGACGAGCCTCGGCCTCGGTCTGGCCGTCGACTACGCGCTGCTCATGGTGAGCCGCTACCGCGAGGAGCTCGCACTCGGCCGCTCACCCGACGACGCCGTCGTCCGTACGGTCGAGACCGCCGGGCGCACGATCGTGTTCAGCGCCTCCACGGTGGCGGTCGCCCTCGGTGCGCTGATGCTGTTTCCGCTGTTCTTCCTGCGCTCGTTCGCGTACGCCGGGATCGGCGTGATCGTCATCGCGATGCTCGCGGCGCTGGTCGTCCTCCCCGCCCTGCTCACGGTGCTGGGCACACGGGTCAACGCGGGCCGGCTGCCCTGGGTCAAGGACACGCCGCGCACGGTGGCGCCGTTCTGGGGTCGCCTCGCGGGTACGGCGATGCGCCGCCCGGCGCTGACCGCTCTGCCGGTCGTCGCCGGCCTGCTGCTGCTGGCCTCTCCCCTGGCGCACGTCTCGTTCGGCACGCCCGACGACCGGGTGCTGCCCACGACAGCGACCAGCCGGATCGCCGGGGACGCCCTGCGGGAGGACTTCACCGCGGACGACACCGACGCCATCACCGTGGTGAGCAGCCGCGCCGTCTCGCCCACGGCCGTCACGTCGTACGCCGCCGACCTGTCCCGCCTCGGCGGGGTCGAGCGCGTCGACTCCAGCGCCGGCACCTTCGTCCGCGGCAGCCGGGTCGCGACGTCCCCCGCGGACGCCCGCAACGGACGGCCGGAGGCCCAACGCTTGTCGGTCGTGATGCGGTACGACGCGCAGTCCGACCAGGCGAAGGACCTGCTCGCCGACGTCCGCGACCTGCCGCAGCCCGCGGGTACCACCTTCCTCGCCGGCGGAACCACCGCGACGCTGGTGGACGGCCAGGACGCGATCACCTCGCGCATCCCGCTGGCCGCCGGCATCATCGCGATCACGACGTTCGTGCTGCTCTTCCTCTTCACCGGAAGCCTGCTGCAACCGCTGCGAGCGTTGGTGCTCAACGTGATCGGGCTGTCGGCGACGCTCGGCGCGATGGTGTGGATCTTCGAGGACGGACACCTCGCGAGCTGGCTCGGGTTCACCCCTCAGCCGCTCAACACCAGCATGCTGCTGCTGATGTTCTGCATCACCTTCGGCCTCTCGATGGACTACGAGGTCTTCGTGATGAGCCGCATCAAGGAGCTGCACGAGGCGGGCGCGGGCATCCGCGAGGCGGTCACCACCGGTCTCGCGCGCAGCGGCCGGATCGTGTCGATGGCCGCGGTGATCCTGGCGGTGAGCTTCTTCGCCTTCGGGACCAGCTCGGTCAGCTTCCTGCAGATGTTCGGTCTGGGCGCAGGGCTCGCGATCCTGATCGACGCGACCCTGATCCGCGGCGTGCTCGTCCCGGCCGCCATGCGGCTCATGGGCGACCGCGCCTGGTGGGCTCCCGCACCGCTGGCCCGGCTGCACCGCCGGTTCGGCCTGTCGGAGGCGCCCTCGGCGGAGGTCCCCGTCCCGGCGCAGCGCGTCCCCGTCGACGCCTGACGCACGCCCGTACGCCGGTCGCGCTCCCTCGGGGGGAGGGCGGCCGGCGTTCGGCCGTCAGCGGGCGAGGTAGGTCCGGATCGCGCCGGCGAGTCCCGCCGCCTCACGCTGCCGGAACGCCGGGTCCGACAGCAGGGCGGCGTCCGTCCGGTTGCGCATGTTGCCGGTCTCGATCATCACCGCCGGCACGGTGGAGAGGTTCAGCGTGCCGAGGTCGGGCCGGCGGGTCAGGCCGACGCCGCCGCCGGTGTACGTCGCGTACGGCATCCCGGTGCTCTTCGCGAATGCGGCGCGGACCGTGGTGGCGAGCTGCGCCGACGCCGCCTGCACCGAAGCACCACCGGTCATCCGGCTCGCCTGCAGCACGTGGAACCCGCGTGCGCTCGCAGCAGAGTTGCCGTCCGCGTGGATCGACAACATGAGGTCGGCCTTCGCACGGCCGCCCGACCGGCCGCGGACGTCGATGCACGGGCCGACCCCGTCGTCGGTCGGCCTGGTCAGGACGACCCGTGCGCCCTGGGCGCGCAGGAGGCTCGCCAACCGGTTTGCGACGTCCCACACCTGCGCGTGCTCGGCGTACCCGGCGTTCGTCGCAGTTCCGGTGCTGTTGCACGGCTTTCGCACGCCGAAGCCCGCGTCCACCGTCCGGTTCACCTGGCGGAGCGCGCGCGCGTTGCCGCCATTGTGCCCGGGGTCGATCACGATGACCCGACCGCGCAGCGCTGGCCTGCCGGCCGTCGACGGGGCGCTCGTGGTGGTGCTCGATGTCGGCGTCGGCGCGACCGTCGACGACGTCGAGCCCGAGGCCGTCGGAGTGGCGGACAGGCGACCGGACGACTCCTCGCCGCTGCACGCCGACGCTCCGACGACCAGCGTCAGGACGAGAGCGGGAACTCCGATGGCACGCATTCCCCGAACCCTACGCAGGGTCCGATCGTTCACGCCGGATCGGCCGGCGGCAGCCCGCGACCGCCCCTCGTGAGGGCCCGGGTGGTCGGCCCCACCGCCCCGACCCGTTAGAATTCATGGTGGAGCTCGTCCAGTCTTGCCTCGGGCTCCCCTTGACGTGGTCCCCCCATTTCATGCGCCGCCGCGGGCGACCCGCCTGCTGAGCGAGCTGGGCGAGACACCATGTGCATCGGAGCAATCCTGTTGTCCAGCAATGCTTTTGCGCGCCTCGGCGTGCCCGCTTCGCTGTGCTCGGCCCTCACCGAGCGCGGCATCGACGAGCCCACCCCGATCCAGGCCGCCACCCTGCCCGACTCCCTCGCCGGACGTGACGTCCTCGGCCGCGGGCGTACGGGCTCCGGGAAGACCTACGCCTTCCTGCTGCCGGTCGTGACCCGACTCACATCCTCGGGCCGGCGCGCTCAGCCGAGCCGGCCCCGTTCGCTGATCCTGGCGCCGACCCGCGAGCTCGCGACCCAGATCGCCGAGGCGCTCGCTCCGCTGGCCGCCGCGGCCGGTCTGAGCACCCTCACCGTCTTCGGCGGCGTCGGCCAGAACCCGCAGGTCCGCGGGCTGCGCGCCGGCGTCGACATCCTCATCGCCTGCCCGGGCCGGCTGCTGGACCTGATGGGCCAGGGCGCCTGCCAGCTCGACCAGGTCGAGATCACCGTGCTCGACGAGGCCGACCACATGGCCGACCTCGGCTTCCTGCCCGGCGTGAAGCGCATCCTCGACGCCACCCCGAAGCGCACCCAGCGGCTGCTCTTCTCCGCCACCCTGGACGCCGGTGTCGACGTCATCGTGAAGCGGTACCTCTCGAACCCCGTGACGCACGAGACCGACTCGGCGCAGTCGCCGGTGTCCACGATGGAGCACCACGTGTTCCACGTCAGCGTCGACCACCGTCTCGCGGTGCTGACCGACCTCGCCGCGGCACCCGGCCGCACCGTCGTCTTCACCCGCACCAAGCACGGCGCGAAGAAGCTCGCCAAGCAGCTGAACGCCCAGTCCGTGCCGGCCGTGGAGCTGCACGGCAACCTCGGCCAGGGCGCCCGGCAGCGCAACCTCGAGGCGTTCCACTCGGGGCGGGCAACCGTGCTGGTGGCCACGGACATCGCGGCACGCGGCATCCACGTCGACGACGTCGCGCTGGTCGTCCACGCCGACCCACCGGTCGAGCACAAGGCGTACCTGCACCGCGCCGGCCGCACCGCCCGGGCCGGAGCGGACGGCACGGTCATCACGCTGATGCTCGACGACCAGGTCAAGGACGTCCGCGCTCTCACCCGCGCCGCGGGCATCAAGCCGCGAACGACCCGTGTCGACCCGCAGCACCCGGTGCTGACCGAGGTCGCCCCGGGTGAGCGCACCTACATCGGCGCCCTGGTGCTCACGGCGCCCGGGCAGCAGTCCGGCAGCCGTCCGGCCGGCCAGCCCCGCTCCGGCGGACGCGGTCAGGGTGGACGAGGCCAGGGCGGCCGCGGCGGGCAGGCCGGCCGCGGCGAGGGAGCACGCGGCCAGGGCGAGCGCGGACGCGGTCGCGGCCGAGGGGGCCGTGGAGCCGCCGGCGGCAGCGGTCAGCAGACCACGACCCGTACCTCCGGCTCCGGCTCCGGCTCCGGCGGCCAGCGCACGTCCTCCGGCGGCGGTGGCGGCCGGGCGACGGTGTACTCGACCTCGTCGAACGGCAGCGCGGCCGCGTTCTCCGCGCGCAGCTCGGCGGGTCGGCGCAGCCGCTGACCAGCCTCATCGACGCCGAAGGCCGGTCCCGACGAACGGGACCGGCCTTCGGCGTACGTGAGGTGCTGGTCAGGCGGCGTGCTTCTGCACGACCGCGCCGACGCGCGGCAGAGCGGCCTTGACGTTGTCGTGGGCCTTGCCGCGCAGGCTGCCGTACGCCTTGCGGAGCACGTCGCGGTCGGTGGCCTCCGCGCGGCGGTCGGTCACGGCGAGGAGCGCGTCAGCGGCCTCGTCGCCCCGGCCGGCCAGGTAGCCGCCGAAGTCGCCCACGCCGCCGAAGTCCACCCAGAACGGCTCGAGCGCCGTCGCGATCTCCGGGAGCATGCGGTCGGTGGCGCTGGCAGCGATGTCCGAGCGGACCTTCTTGGCGGTCCCGTAGGCAGCCTTGATGGCGGTGCCGGACAGGCCCTTCTTCTCGCTCACCTCGGTGTCGATGGTGGCGGCGAGGTCAGCAACGACAGCGGGACGGCGCTGCTCGTCGAGCAGGGATGCTGCGAGGGTCACAGGTGTGGCCTTTCGTGATCGGGGGGGAAGTCGCCCAACCGTACGATGCCTGCCGCCGCGATGGCAGGCGGGTCACCACAATTCGTGCGACATCGACTCGACTAGCGTGGGCGGCGACGCATCAGCGACCGTCTCGCCGAGCAGGAGGAGTCCTCGTGGACCTGCAGCACAAGGTGATCTGGGTCGTCGGCGCCTCCAGCGGCATCGGCGCCGCCGTCGCCCGTGAGGCGCAGGCCCGCGGCGCCCAGGTGGCCATCACGGCTCGTCGCGAGCAGGAGCTCGTCGAGGTCTCGGGCGGCGCGATGCTGGTGCTGCCCGCCGACGTCACCGACCCCGAGGCGATGGTCGACTGCGCGTCGACGATCGAGCGACGCCTCGGGCCGATCGACGTCGTCGTCATCGGAGCGGGTGCGTGGGCCCCGATGGACATCCGCGCCTGGGACACCCAGGCGTTCGCCGACACCGTGCAGGTCAACCTCGTCGGCACGAGCAACACCATCGGCGCGGTCCTGCCGAGCATGCTGCGCCGTCGCACCGGGACCATCGCCGGCATCACCTCTCCCGCCGGGTACCGGGGCTTCCCCACCGTGGAGGCGTACGGCGCGACCAAGGCCGGCATGCTCAACCTGCTGGAGGGCCTGCGCGCGCAGGGGCAGCAGCACGGCATCCACGTGACGACCATCGCGCCGACCGCCGTACGCACCCGGCTGGCGACCGCCTCCCGGCTGCGGCTCCCGTTCAGCATCGACCCCGACGTCGCGGGCCGGGCGATCTGCGACGGGCTCGAGCGGGAGCGCGTCGAGATCGCCTTCCCGCACCGGATGGCGTTGCCGCTCAAGCTCATCCGGCTGACCCCCGTACGCGCCTGGCCGGCTCTCGCCGACCGGCTCACCCGCGGACGCTGACCGGCCCGACGCGCGCGACGCTCAGGCGACCAGCCACCAGCCCAGCGCGGCGGCGAGCACGCCGCCCACGACCGACACCCCGAGATTGAGCAGCGCCGTGGTCAGCCGGCCGCCCTCCGCGAGCCGCCACGTCTCGAAGCT
Source organism: Luteipulveratus flavus (assembly GCF_029439465.1). Lineage (GTDB taxonomy): Bacteria > Actinomycetota > Actinomycetes > Actinomycetales > Dermatophilaceae > Luteipulveratus > Luteipulveratus flavus. Next base: position 33,561 of record NZ_JAROAV010000015.1, read on the forward strand.
GAACGTGCTGAACGTCGTCAGCGCCCCGCAGAACCCCGTCCCGACGAACGCGTACGCGGACCCGTCCAGACCGGCCGCGGCCGCGCCGAGCACGAACGAGCCGAGCAGGTTCACCGTGAGCGTGCCGTACGGCATCGGCGACGCGCGCAGCCCGCGTACCCAGCCGTCGATCAGGTAGCGAGCCGGCGCGCCGGCGCAGCCCCCGAGGGCGACCATCAACCAGGAGAGGGCGCTCATCGCGGCCCCCACCGCCGCATCAGCGCCACGCCGGCAGCGACCGCGACCAGGCACAGCACCACGCCCGCGACGATCTCGACCAGCGCGAGCGGCAGGTCGTGGCCGAGCAGTCCGCGGGTGTGCACGGTGTAGGTCGAGAACGTCGTGAACCCGCCGAGCACCCCGACGCCCACGAACGGCCGCAGCAGCGGGTGACCCCTCTCGTGCTCGACGACGTACACCATGAGCATGCCGAGCAGGAGGCTGCCGACGACGTTCGTGACCAGCGTCGCGACGTCGAACCCGTCACGCGGATGAGGCAGCGCCTCGGCGACGCCGGCACGCGCCAGGGCCCCGATGGCACCGCCGACCGCGATCACGGTCAGGACACTCGCGGTGGACGGGCTGATGGGCTGGTCCGGGTCGACGGGAAGGGGGTGGTCAGGCATCGCGGGGCCAACCTACTCCCGCGGCTCCCTTAGACTTGAGGGCATGACGCCTTCCCGAGAAGACGCCGGAGACTGTTGTAGTACCCAGCCGGGTGACGCCCGGCTTCCCGCAGGACGCGGCCGATGAACATCACGATCGGCCTGGTCAGCATCCTGGCGCTGACCCTCGCCACGGCCTACTTCGTGGCCCAGGAGTTCGCCTACGTCGCCGTCGACCGCGGCCGCCTGTCCCAGCTCGCCGACGAGGGCGACGCCGCCGCGGCCCGCGCGCTCAGCGTGACCGGCCGTCTGTCCTTCGCCCTGTCCGGGGCCCAACTCGGCATCACGGTCACCGCCCTCCTGGTCGGTTACGTGTCCGAGCCCTACCTCGGCGTCGGGCTGGCCGAGCTGATCACCGGCAGCACCGGCGTCTCCGAGGCGCTGGCCCTGTCGCTGTCGGTGCTGGTCGCGCTGGTCCTGAGCACCGTCGTCCAGATGGTGGTCGGCGAGCTGGCCCCCAAGAACTACGCCATCGCACGGCCGGTCGCACTGGCCCGCGCGCTGTCCCGCAGCACGGTGATCTACCTGGCGGTCGCGGGTCCGGTCATCCGCCTGTTCGACGGCGCCAGCACCAGGCTGCTGCGCTCGGTCGGCATCGAGCCCGTCGAGGAGCTCCCGCACGGCGCCACGCCCGAGGACCTGCACCGGATCATCGGCGAGTCCCACGCCGGTGGCCTGCTCGACGAGAACCTGTCGCACCTGCTGGACCGCGGGCTGGCCTTCCGCCACCTGCGCGCCGGCGAGGTGATGACGCCGCGCGTCGACGCCGTCACCGTCCCCGTCGCCGCGAGCGTCGCGGACCTGGTCGGTCTGCTCGCCTCGGGGCACTCCCGCTTCCCGGTGACCGGTGACTCCATCGACGACGTGGTCGGCATGGTCGGCACTCGTGAGCTGCTCCGCGTCCCGCTCGACGACCGGGCCCGGATGCGTGTCGAAGAGGTCATGGTCGACCCCGTCCGGGTGCCGAGCAGCCTCCCGCTCCCGGGCGTGCTCACCCAGCTGCGGCACGCGCACCAGCAGCTCGCCGTGGTCGTCGACGAGTACGGCGGCCTCGACGGGATCATCAGCCTCGAGGACGTCGCCGAGGAGGTGGTGGGCGACATCCGGGACGAGGGCGACCAGCCGGCCGCCGTCCCGAGCGCCCCCTCGTCCGGCGGCTGGTCCCTGCCCGCCCGGCTGCGCCTCGACGAGGTCGCCGACACGACCGGCGTCGTGCTGCCCGACGGCGAGGACTACGACACGCTCGGCGGCCTGGTCCTCGCGCGTCTCGGGCGCGTGGCCGTCCCGGGCGACCGAGCGGACGTCGAGTGGCTGCACCACACCGACGACGACGCCGTACGCCGTGCGGTGCGCCTGACCGTCGAGGCCGTCGCGCGGCACGTGCCCGAGACGGTACGACTCACCGACCTGGGCCCGATCGACGACGACGCTTCGACGCGGGCCGTCGAGGACGACCAGGAGGCCGGACGATGAGCGCCGGTCTCGCCCTCGGCGTGTCCGTCGTGCTGCTGGTGCTGAACGCGTTCTTCGTCGCTGCGGAGTTCGCGCTCATCGCCAGCCGCCGCCACCGGCTGGAGGACCTCGCGACCTCCGGTGGCCGGGCCGCTCGCGCCGCCGTCGACGCCTCGCGCGAGCTCACCCTGATGCTCGCGGGTGCCCAGCTCGGCATCACGTTGTGCACCCTCGGCCTCGGCGCCGTCGCCAAGCCGGCCGTCAAGGACCTGCTCGCGCCGCTGCTGAAGACGACCGGGATGCCCGAGGCGGTGGCCGGCGGGATCGCCCTGGTCCTCGCCGTCGGCATCGTGGTCTTCCTGCACATGGTGGTCGGCGAGATGGCGCCCAAGTCGTGGGCCATCTCCCACCCCGAGCGGTCCGCGATCCTGCTCGCCCTGCCGTTCCGGGCGTTCTCCCGCGGGTCCCGGTGGGCGCTGCAGGCGCTCAACGGCCTGGCCAACTCGATCGTGCGGCTCCTGCGGGTCGACCCGGTTGAGACGGTCGCGGACGCTCACGGCCCGCAGGAGCTCCAGCTGCTGCTCGCGCAGTCCCACCAGCACGGCGCCCTGCCCGAGGCGGAGCACACCATGCTCTCGGGTGCGCTCCGGCTGGAGCAGACCAGCCTCGCGGACGTGACGCGGCCGTGGGACCAGGCCGTCACGGTGCCGTACGCGGCGTCCGTGGCCGAGGCGAGCGCGGTGAGCCGGTCCACGGGCCGGTCTCGCCTCGTCGTGGTCGACGACGGCACGCCGGTCGGGCTCATCCACATCCGCGACCTCATCACGGCCGACCCGGGCGCCGCGCTGCGTCCGCTGGTTCGCCCCGTGGAGCGGCTCCGCGCCGACTTGCCGCTGATCGACGCCCTCGAGGCGATGCGCGGCCGCAGGGCCCACCTGGCGCTCGTCGCGGACGGCGAGGCGGTCATGGGCCTCATCGCGCTGGAGGATCTGATCGAGGAGGTGCTCGGCCGCTTCGACGACGAGACGGACCGGGCGGGCGCGGCGTAGGGCGCTGGTCCGACAGCTCGCCGCACCGGCGCCCACGCACGCAGAAGGCCCGCACCCCGAGGGGTGCGGGCCTTCGTGCTCGGCTCAGCGGATCAGAGCACGCGGCGGAAGTTGTTACCGCTCCAGTTCTTGTGGATGTTGACCTCGCCACCGGGCTTCGGCGAGTCGATGACCATGCCGTCGCCGACGTAGATCGCGACGTGCGTGGCCGGGTAGTCGGTGAACACCAGGTCGCCCGGACGCGGCTCGGAGACCCGGTAGCCCTGGGTCTGCTGGGTGCGCGCCGTGCGGTTCAGGTCGATACCGACCTGACGGAACACGTAGCTGGTGAAGCCGGAGCAGTCGAAGCCGTCCGGGGTGGTGCCGCCGTAGACGTAGTCGACACCGATGTAGCGCTTGGCGATCTCCAGGACGCGCTCCGCGGTGGCGCTGCCACTGTCGGAGCTGTCGTCGGAGGTGCTCGGCGCCGGGGTGGAGGTGGTGTGGCGGGTCACCTTGGTCGCCACCGAGCGCGAGACGCGCTTGACGACGGGAGCGGTGCGGGTCGCCGGCTTCTTGACGAGGTCACGGGCCTCGACGACGTCCGGAAGGCGAATCTGGCCGACGGACACGACACCGGCGGAGCTGCCGATGGCCGGGAGGCTGACAGCGGTCGGTGCGGCCGCCACGTGGGTGGCCTCGGTCGGCGGGGTGGTCAGGCTGGGCAGGCCCTGGGCGTCGGCCGGCGCTGCGACGGCGGCCACGAGGCCACCGGAGACAGCAACGACAGCAGAGACACGGGCGGCAGTGCTGGCGTTGCGACTGGGGGCGCGGTGGCGACCGCGGGGACGCGTCTGGTCGATCACAGAATGAACCTCTCCGGACGCCTACGAGGTGAGCTGTCGGGTTCGGGTGGGAGATCACCCGGCCTTCGTCCGCACTCCCCGAGTCGGTGCGGCTTCCGGCTTCACCCCAGGGCGTCTCACGACACCCAGTTGTGGTTCCCCCGCTCCTGCCTGCGGACCGTCACTCCCGAGCCGGCTGGCAGGATTCGGCGGTGCCAGCTCAGGGGCCCTCTTTTTGAGAGCCGGGACGTAACGTACACACCCGGGGGACCCGAGTCACACTCGCCCCAGGGCAAATGTCGCATCTCTGCCAGTCGGGCCCGCTCAGGCGCCGAGAACGGTGAAATGACGCGGATTTTCAGGGTCGCTCATCCGCCATGTGGACAGCCTTTCCACGGCGTTCCGACGGCCGTCGTCGTTCCGTCGCGGAACGTGTGAACGGCAGGCAGACGGCTCCGCCCCCGACCGGTCGGCCGAGGGCGGTGCAGAGACGTCGTACCGCTGCCTACGGGACGGCGACGAAGACGTGGGAGGCGACGTCCGGGGGCAGCGACGCGCCCTCCCCGGCATCGCGTCCGGCGGCCACGGCCAGGACCCGGCCGTTCTCCCGACGGACGAGGATGCGCACTCCCGGCTGCACGCCCGCGCCGGTGAGCACGGTCAGCGCCTGGTGGTCGGCCTGGGCGGGCTCGCCGATGCGACGCACGAGCACCTCACGCTCCTGCTCCTCGGCGACCTCGATCAGCGAGGCGACGCCGTCGCGGAACTGCTCGGTCTGGATGTCCTCGCCCAGCTCCTCCAGCCCGGGGATGGGGTTGCCGTACGGCGAGAGCTGGTGCTCCTTGAGCAGGTCCAGGATCTTGCGCTCGACCCGCTCGCTCATGACGTGCTCCCAGCGGCACGCCTCGTCATGGACGTACTCCAGCTCCAGGCCGATGACGTCGACCAGCAGCCGCTCCGCGAGCCGGTGCTTGCGCATGACCCGCGTCGCCAGGGTGCGGCCGTGCTCGGTGAGCTCGATGTGACGGTCGCCCGCCAGGGTGAGGAGGCCGTCGCGCTCCATCCGCGCCACCGTCTGTGAGACGGTCGGACCGGAGTGGCCCAGCCGCTCGGCGATGCGCGCGCGCAGGGGCACGATGCCCTCTTCCTCGAGGTCGAAGATGGTGCGCAGATACATCTCGGTGGTGTCGATCAGGTCGGTCACCCACCAAGCGTGCCACCCGCGACCGACATTCGCCCAACCCCGAGGTGCGCGCACTCGGCTCACGCCCAGGGCGCTGAGCCATAATGGCGACGCTCGTCCGCTGACCCAGGAGACCACCACTCATGTCTGACCAGAACGAGTCCTCGACCGGCTCGGCCCGAGAGGACGCCCGCGCCAAGCTCGCGACGATGCAGAAGAAGCAGTCGCGTCAGCAGCGGCGCGGTGGCGTCGTCGTCGGTGCCGTCGTCGCCCTCGTGATCATCGCCCTCGTCGGGGCCGGTGCCTTCTTCATCAAGCGCGACCAGGACTCCAAGAGCGCCGCCGGCGACATCGGCGTCGTGAAGACGTACAAGAACCTGAAGTTCGACCACGTCCAGGGCAAGGTCAGCTACCCGCAGAACCCGCCGGTCGGAGGCAACCACAACCCCGCCTGGGCCAACTGCGGCATCTACGACAAGGTCGTCCCGAACGAGCACGCCGTCCACTCCCTCGAGCACGGCGCCGTGTGGATCACGTACAAGCCCGGCAGCGTGTCGACCGCCGACATCAACCTGCTGAAGGGTAAGGCGCGCACGCAGAGCTACATCCTGATGTCCCAGGACAAGACGCAGTCCTCCCCGATCGTGCTGAGCGCGTGGGGCAAGCAGATGCACCTCAACAGCGCCCGCGACAAGAAGATCGACCAGTTCCTCAAGGACTACGTGCAGGGCCCGCAGACCCGCGAGCCCGGCGCCGCCTGCTCGGGCGCGTACGACCCCAACACCGGCCAGACCGGCGGGGGCATGTGACCGGTGAGCGATCACCAGCACGACCTCGCCGAGACGGACGTCCCGGCGCAGGGCGCCTCGGCAGTCCAGGAGCCGCGGTCCGAGCCGCTGTCGATGCGCGAGGTGCGTCGTCCTCTGCTGCTCAGCCTCGGCGCGCTGGTGCTGGCGGCGCTCGCCGCGTTCGGGGGCTGGTACCTCGGCCGGCCCTCCTACCCGGGTGACTCCAGCGTCGACGCGGGCTTCGCGCGGGACATGCAGATGCATCACGGCCAGGCGGTCGAGATGTCCTGGATCGTGCGCGGCGCCCGGCCGGCGAGCGACGTGTCGACCCTCGCGTACGACATCGCGACCTCCCAGGAGAACCAGCGCGGTCAGATGCGCGGCTGGCTGACGACCTGGGGACTCTCCCAGGCCCGCTCGGGCGAGCCGATGGACTGGATGAAGAAGACCGGCCACCGGCACCCCGGCATGAGCGCGGGGACGATGCTGATGCCGGACGGCAGGATGCCCGGCATGGCGACCGACGCGCAGATGCAGCAGCTGCGCCGGCTCACCGGGAAGCCCGCGGAGACCCTGTACCTGCAGCTGATGATCATCCATCACCGCGCCGGGGTGACGATGGCCCGCGCCTGCGTCGACAGCTGCCGCGAGCCCGACGTGGTCGACCTGGCGAAGACGATGGTCGCCGGTCAGTCCAGTGAGATCACGCTGATGACGGACTACCTGAAGGCACGTGGGGCGGTCCCGCTCCCCGACCCCCGGCAATAGGGGTAAGGTCTCCGGGAATCCTTCGGTCCCCCCGACCGTTGGACCAGACGAGCGTCGTGGCGACCTCCCCCCTGTGCCACGGCGCGAGGCCCCTCCCCAGGGGCCTACGGGCACCTCGAGTGCCCCGGCCGGTTGGCGCGTTCCCCCCTGTCCGCGTCAACCGGCCACCTTTGTCTCCGGGCCACGTCGCCCGTTCCGATGAGCCGAGCCGGAGGCTGACCGGGGCTATCTGCCACGACATCGCGCACCGCGGCCCTCCCCGCGGCCCAATCCGGGGCTTCCTGCCGCGACATCGTGCGAGGTGTCGCCGCTGTCCCTACCTCGCTCTGCGCGACGGCGCCACGCCCCTTCGTCCGCCGTCGGCGAAATGCGTTGCCTGTCTCGGCGCAGCGACCTACGGTGCTGGTACACGAGAGAGGAGGTGGTCCAGAGGTGAATTCTTCTAGGACGCGTGAGGTGACTGCGCGCTAGCGCAGATCGTCTGTCGGACACCTCCGGTGACCGACGTCGGACGTGGTGGCGAATTCAACGCAGTCACCGCAGCCCGTGGGAGCGCGACTCGTCCATCGCGCACCGTCTCCTCAGAGACGGAGCCCACGGGCTGTCGTCTGCCCACCTTCCCGCGGATGTCGTCCGTCCGGCACTCCATGCACGGCCGGGCAGACGAGCCTCGCGAGGACGGCGCCGGACGAGACCCCGCCCGCCCCGGGGCTACGGCTGGCGCCGCTCGATCCGCCAGGCCGCGTCGGCGTCCAAGGCGCCCGGCGCCGTACGGACGTAGACCAGCCGGTCGTGCAGCCGGTTGCGCCGGCCGCCCCACAGCTCGACCTCGTCGCAGACGATCCGGTACCCACCCCAGAACGGCGGTACGGGCACGTCGTCGAGCCGCCCACGGTCGGGCCAGCGCGTCGCGTACGTCTCGTACGCCGCCTCGAGCTCGGCGCGCGACTCCACCGGCTGGGACTGCAGCGAGGTCCAGGCGCTGATCCGTGAACCCCACGGCCGGGACGAGAAGTAGGCGAGGACGACGTCGGGCGGGAGCGCCTCCGCGTGCCCCACGAACCGGATGGCGCGGTACATCGCGGGCCAGGTGAGCGACGCGGCGACCGCAGGGTTGGCGTGCAGGTCCCGCCCCTTGCGGGACTCCAGGTTGGTGTAGAACCCGGGGCCGTCCACGTCCAGGTACCGCATCAGGACGGTGCGGACGTGCGGCTGGCCGGTCTCGTCGATGGTGGCGACCGACAGCGCCTCCGGCTCGGAGACGTCGCCGTGCTCGGCCTCCCGCTCCCGGGCGTCGGCCAGCCAGCCCGTGATGGCGCTCCACGGCGCGGCGGGCAGGGCGTCGGCGTCGATGCCGTCACCGTCGTAGTCGATGCGGGGACTCAGGTCGGCCATGGGTCGAGCCTGCCACCGTCGCTCGGAGCACCGACGCGCGGTCACCCGAGAACGAGGCGAATCGCAAGAACTCTCGGCTGGCCAGTCTATAGATTGCTAGCATTCGCAGATGGAGCGAACCGGCGACGCGAAAGCGCAGTTCAACGTGTACCTCCCCCGACCCCTCATCACCCGCATCAAGCACCTGGCGGTGGACGAAGGCCGCAGCCTGTCGGCACTCGTCGAGCAGGCCCTGACCGAGTACGCCGACCACCAGGAGACGCGATGACCGAGCAGCAGCTGACCGTCGCGGCCATCCGCTTCACCGACCGGGCGGCCGCCGTGCAGGAGTTCCTCGAGACGCTCGGCCTCTCGACCGCAGTCGAGGGCCGGGACAACGGCTGGGTCGACCTCCGGGCCGGCGCCGGACGGGTCTGGCTGCACGACGCGGCCAGCAGCGACACCGGCGGCGTGCCCGGTCAGACGCGGCTGACGTTCGAGGTCCCCGACGTCGAGAGGACCACGGCCCACCTGGTCGGTGCCGGGTACCAGGCGTCCTGGGTCGACGAGAGCTACGGCCGGTCGATGACGGTGACGGACCCGCTGGGCGACGAGCTGCTGCTGAACGAGCACTCCGAGGACACCTACGGCTTCACCGCGTCCTCACCGCGCCCGGACGAGCGCCTGACCGTCACGCCCGTGCGGTTCACCGAGCCGCGCGGGACGTACGGGAGGTTCCTGCGCGACCTCGGCCTGCGTGAGCGCGGCGAGGCGGACGAGTGGTGGGCGGCGTTCGACTCCGGCGACGGCGTCGTCGGCCTGCACCACGACGACGGGTCGGCGCCGATCGTGCCCGGCCCCGGCGCGTGCCACCTGACCTTCGGCACCGTCGAGGACCTCGACGCCCTCGCCGCACGCCTCGTCGCGGCCGGGTACGCCGACGCGCACGTCGAGCGGGACGAGTACGTCTCCCTCGTGGCCGTGACCGACCCGGACGGCCAGCCGGTGCAGGTGCACGCGCGCTGAACCGGTCGGCGCCGCACCCCGGCCATCAGGTAGGACGGGCCGACGGTCGGCGGTCACCGCTGGCACACTGCCACGGGTGAGCGAGATCGAGCTGCCTCAGGAGCTGCTGCCCGTCGACGGCCGGTTCGGCTCGGGGCCCTCCAAGGTCCGCCCCGAGCAGATGAGCATCCTGCAGACGCTCGGCACCACGGTGATGGGCACCTCGCACCGCCAGGAGCCGGTGCGGTCGCTCGTCCGCGACGTCCGTACGGGCCTCGCGCAGCTGCTCTCCCTCCCGGACGGGTACGAGATCGTGCTGGGGCTGGGCGGGGCGTCGGCCTTCTGGGACGTCGCGACCTTCGGGCTGATCCGCGAGCGCGCGCAGCACCTGGTGTTCGGCGAGTTCTCCGCCAAGTTCGCCGCTGCGACGCAGCAGACGCCCTTCCTCGCCGACCCCTCGATCCGCGAGGTCGCGCCGGGGACGGTCGCGCGGGCGCAGGCGGAGGCCGGGGTCGACGTGTACGCCTGGCCGCACAACGAGACGTCGACCGGTGCGATGGCGCCGGTGCACCGCGTCGCCGGTGCGGACGAGGACGCGCTGGTCGTCATCGACGCGACGTCCGGTGCGGGTGGCCTGCCGATCGAGATCGCCGAGACCGACGTGTACTTCTTCGCGCCGCAGAAGAGCTTCGCCTCCGACGGTGGGCTCTGGCTGGCGGCGTTCTCCCCCGCCGCGCTCGAACGCGCCGCCCGTATCGCCGAGAACCGTTGGGTACCAGCGTTCTTCAGCCTTCCCGCCGCGATCGAGAACTCGCGCAAGGACCAGACGCTGAACACTCCGGCCGTGGCGACGCTCGCCCTGATGGCCGATCAGCTCCGCTGGATGAACGACCACGGCGGCCTCGGCTGGGCCGTCTCCCGGACGACCGAGAGCAGCAGCCGGCTCTACCGGTGGGCCGAGGCGTCGCCGTACGCCGAGCCGTTCGTGACCGCGCCGCAGGAGCGTTCGCTCGTGGTCGGCACGATCGACCTCGCCGACGGCGTCGACGCCGCCCGCATCGCCGCCGTGCTGCGGGAGAACGGCGTCGTCGACACCGAGCCGTACCGCAAGCTGGGCCGCAACCAGCTGCGCATCGGGATGTACCCCGCCGTCGAGCCGGACGACGTCAGCGCGCTGACCGCATGCATCGACCACATCGTCGAACGACTCTGAGCCAGGCGGGGTTTCGGACGCCCGCCGGATGCGCCACAGTGGGGTACGACCCGGAGGAGGCAGCCGTGCCCGAACCCGCTCGTTCCCGCGACCGCCGCAAGCAGGACGCCCTGCACCGTTTCGAGCACGACGTGGACGCGTGGGTCGCGACCGCGGACTCGGCCGAGGCGACGCCGTACCTCGTGCCGTTGTCGTTCGACTGGGACGGCGCGACGTTCCTGCTGGCGACGCTCGCGACCAACCCGACCGGACGCAACCTGCACTCCACGGGTCAGGTGCGGCTCGCGTTCGGCGAGACCCGCGACGTGGTGCTGGTCGAGGGCACCGCGCAGACGCTGGCCCCGGACGACCTGTCCGACGCCGAGGGCGATGCGTTCGCCCGGCGGTCCGGCTTCGACCCGCGCCCGCTGAAGGGGTACACCTTCTACCGGGTGCGGCCGCGCTCGGTGCAGGCCTGGCGCGAGGTCGACGAGCTCGCCGACCGGGAGCTGATGCGGGACGGCATCTGGGTCGTCTGACCAGGTCAGATGCCCATGTCGACCGGCGTCCAGAACGCGTTCCGGGGCGCGTTCCGGTGATCACCGGTGAACGCGGGAGCGCTGTCAGAGAACCGTTCCGCGCCTGGTTCACTGGTCTGTCGTGACCGAGAACACCAACCTCACCCACGCCGAGTGCCAGGCCCGTGCGACCACCGTCGCCGTGCGCACCTACCGCGTGGAGCTCGACCTCGCAGGCGCACCCGATCCCAGCGTCCCGACCTTCCGCTCGCGCAGCACCATCACGTTCACCGCCGAGAACGACGCGACCTGGGTCGACCTCATCGCCGAGCGCGTTGTCTCCGCGACGCTGAACGACGCGCCGCTGGACGTCTCCGCGTACGACGGCGCCCGCCTCCCGGTCACCGGCCTCGCCGCCGAGAACGAACTCGTGGTCGAGGCCGACTGCGTCTACAGCCGCAGCGGTGAGGGGCTGCACCGGTTCACCGACCCGGTGGACGACCAGACCTACCTCTACACCCACTTCGAGCCGACCGACGCGCGGCGGCTCTTCGCGAACTTCGAGCAGCCCGACCTCAAGGCCCGCTTCACGTTCGTGGTCACCGCGCCGGCCGACTGGGAGATCCTGTCCGGTCAGCCGGAGGTGTCCCGGACGACCAGCGGCTCCACCGCGACGGTCACCTTTGCCGAGACGCCGCCCCTGTCGACGTACATCACGGCGATCGCGGCCGGCCCGTACTTCCGCGCCGAGGACACCTGGAGGACCACCCGCGCCGACGGCTCCACCCAGGAGATCGCGCTCGGGGCCTTCTGCCGTCGCTCGATGGCCGAGCACTTCCACGCGGAGGAGATCTTCACCGTCACCCAGCAGGGCCTGAGCTTCTTCGACCGAGAGTTCGGCTACCCGTACCCGTGGGGGAAGTACGACCAGATCTACGTGCCGGAGTACAACCTCGGCGCGATGGAGAACCCCGGTCTGGTCACGTTCACCGAGACCTACCTGCACCGCGGCACCGCCACCCTGGACCAGCAGGAGCGCCGCTCCAACACCACGATGCACGAGATGGCCCACATGTGGTTCGGCGATCTGGTGACGCCGCGCTGGTGGGACGGGCTGTGGCTGAAGGAGTCCTTCGCCGACCTCATGGGCTACGACGTCAACGTCGCGGCCACCGAGTACAAGAACGCCTGGACGACGTTCGCCTGCGGCCGCAAGGCGTGGGCGTACCGCCAGGACCAGCTGCCCACGACCCACCCGGTCGTCGCCACCATCGACGACCTGGAGGCCGCCCGGCAGAACTTCGACGGCATCACCTACGCCAAGGGCGCGTCGGCGCTCAAGCAGCTGATGGCGTACGTCGGGCGCGAGGCGTTCTTCGCCGGCAGCCGCGAGTACTTCGCGACGCACGCGTACGGCAGCACCGAGCTCGACGACCTGCTGGTGTGCCTCGAGCGGGCCTCGGGCCGCGACCTCAAGGAGTGGTCGCAGGTCTGGCTGGAGACGGCCGGCATCTCCGAGCTGACGCCGGAGGTCGAGCACGACGGCGAGGGTCGGATCACCCGGCTGACGATCGTGCAGTCGGCCACCGACCCGCTGACCGGCGAGGACGTCGCGCGGCCGCACCGGCTGGTCGTCGGGCTGTACGAGCTGGTCGGCGACGAGCTGCGACCGGCCCGCTCGATCGAGCTGGACGTCACCGACGGCCGCACCGAGGTCCCGGACGCCGTCGGCGTGCCGGGCGCCCTCGTGGTCGTCAACGACGAGGACCTGACGTACGCCAAGGTGCGGCTCGACGAGGTCTCCCTCGCGGTGGCCCGCGAGCACCTGTCCAGCCTGGAGTCGAACCTCACCCGCGCGCTGGTGTGGTCGTCGCTGTGGAACGCCACGCGGGACGCTCTGCTGCCCGCGTCGGCGTTCCTGGACATCGTCCACGCCCAGGCCGGCACCGAGCGGGACGCGGCGCTGCTCGCGATCGTCCTGGAGCAGGCGCGGGGCGCGATCGTGCGCTACCTCCCGGAGGGCGAGCGCGCCGCCGCCGGCGCACGCCTGGTCGACACCACGCGCGCGGGGCTGCGGGCCGCGGCGCCTGGTTCGGACGCCCAGCAGACCTGGGCCAAGTACCTGGCGCACGCGACCGGCCTGAGCGGTTCCGGCCTGGACGACGTCCGCGGGCTGCTGGACGGGTCCGCGGTGCCGGAGGGCCTCACCGTCGACGCCGACCTGCGGTGGGAGTGCTGGCAGGGCCTGGCCGCCCAGGACGCCGCCACCCTTGCCGAGCTGGACGCCGCGCTCGCCGCGGACGACACGATGACCGGCCGGACCGCGTACCTGCTCGCCCGCGCCTCGCGCCCGGCCGCCGAGGCCAAGGACGAGGCCTGGGAACGCGCGACCACGGACGGTCAGGTCACCAACGACCAGCTGCGCTCGCTGGTCCACGGGTTCAACCACCCGAGCGGCTCGCCCGACCCCTCGTACGCCGACCGCTACTTCGAGGCGCTCACCGAGTGGTGGCGTACGCACACCATGACGATGGCCGGCATCCTGGTCGCGGGGCTGTACCCCGGCGGTGCGCTCGCGGCGGGGCAGGAGCCGGAGCGGCACCCGGTCGTGCTGCAGGCGCAGGAGTGGCTGGACGGCCACGCGGACGCTCCGAAGGCCCTGCGGCGCATCGTCGTCGAGAGCCTGGACGACCACCTCCGGGCCCTGCGCGCCCAGCGCAAGGCCCCCGTCCAGCAACCCGCCGCCTGACCCACCGCCGGCTCAGCCGGCACCACCCGCCGGTTCAGCCGGCGAGCCGCTAGGCGAGCCGTGTCGAAACCCGGTGAGACGCGGGGAGACTCTCCCTACGCCTCACCGGGTTTCGACACGGTCCTTCGCTAGCGCTCCGGACCGGCTCAACCA
>NZ_JAROAV010000016.1 GCF_029439465.1 Luteipulveratus flavus
AGATCGCCGGTCGTTGGATCGGTCCGGAGCACGAGCCGTACATCATCGCGGAGATGTCGGGGAATCATGACGGGTCGTTGGACAAGGCGTTGGAGATCGTGCGGATGGCCGCGGCGGCGGGTGCGCACGCGGTGAAGCTGCAGACGTACAAGCCGGAGACGATCACGATCGAGTCCGATGCGCCGGACTTCCGCCTCTCGGAGGGTCATGAGCTGTGGGGTGGGCGGACCCTGTGGGATCTGTACACCGAGGCGCACACGCCGTGGGAGTGGCACGAGCCGATCTTCGCCGAGGCGAAGAAGGTGGGGATCACGGTGTTCTCCTCCCCGTTCGACCCGACCGCGATCGAGCTGTTGGAGGAGCTGGGGGCGCCGGCGTACAAGATCGCTTCGTCGGAGATCGTGGACCTGCCGTTGATCCGGGCGGCGGCCTCCAAGGGCAAGCCGGTGATCATCTCGACCGGGATGGCCTCGATCAGTGAGATCGACGCGGCGGTGGCGGCGGCCCGCTCGACGGGTAACGAGCAGGTGGTGGTGCTGGCGTGCACGGCGAACTACCCGGCGGACCCGTCGGAGTCGAATCTGCGGGGGATCCCGGTGATGGGGGATGCGTTCTCCACGTTGATCGGGTACTCCGATCACACGATCGGGATCGGTGCGGCGGTCGCGGCGGTGGCGTTGGGTGCGGTGCTGGTGGAGAAGCATGTGACGTTGGCGCGTGCGGGTGGTGGGGTGGACTCGGCGTTCTCCTCCGAGCCGGAGGAGCTGGCGGCGTTGGTGTCGCAGACCACGGTGGCGTGGCAGTGCTTGGGGCAGCCGCGGATCGGGGCGCGGGCGCAGGAGAAGGAGGGGTTGCGGTTCCGCCGGTCGTTGTACGTGGTGGCGGACGTGAAGGCCGGTGAGCCGGTCACCGCGG
>NZ_JAROAV010000017.1 GCF_029439465.1 Luteipulveratus flavus
CGCCTCACCCGGGTTTCGACTCGGCCCTCCGCTAACGCTCCGGCCCGGCTCAACCAGCGGACCAGCCGGTCTTCCGCTGGTCGAGTAGGGCGAACGAAGTGAGGCCCGTATCGAGACCAGGTGACCCCGGTCCTATGGTCTCGATACGGCTCGCGCTTGGGGGCTCGCCTACTCGACCGACGAGAGATGCGGGCTCAGCCGGTGGAGGTCAGGCCGGCGCGCTGGACGGCGGAGCGGAGGCCAGGGAGCGCCGGGTCGTCGGCCCGGACGAACGCGGCCGGCGTCCCGACCGGCGCGGGGACCATCAGCGCCCGGTCGCCGTCGTACGTCTTCCCGGTGAGCAGGTGCACCCAGCGGCCCGGCGGCAGCACGACGCGTACCGAGGTCGCCCCGCCTTTCAGGGCCGGCGCCACCAGCAGCGAGCCGCCGAGGAAGAACTGGTCGTCGCTGCGCGCGGCGAGCGTGCCCGGGTAGACCAGCCAAGAGTGCCGGATCGCCGGGACGCCGGTGATGGTCGCCTCCTGGACGACGCCCGCCCGGTACGGCGCGAGCGCGGCATACAGCCGGGTCATCCGAGCGAATGCCGCGCGCTGGTCCGGGTCGTACACCTGTTTGTTGTCGGCGGGTCGGTTCGTCTCGTGCGTGCGCATCATCGTCCCGAACGCGGCGTACTCGGCCCACCGGGCGTTGAGGTCAGACGGGCGGGTGTAGTCGCGGACCTTGGCGTTCACCGAGGTGTAGCCGCCGATGTCGGAGTGGACCAGCGGCCACCCGGAGACGCCCGCCGCGAGCGTGCCGTGCAGCGCGGACGCCAGCCCGTCCTGGGCGGAGTAGTCGACGAGCTGGTCGCCGGTCCAGAACATCGGCGTGTGCCCGCTCATCCCGAGCGAGCCGGACCGGAACCACGTCACGCACTGCGGCTTGCCCGCACGCCGGCACGCGTCCTGCACGGTCTGGGCCCACAGCAGCGGCCAGCGGTTGTGCTCGGTCGCGGCGTCACCGGCGGCGAGGCGGGCGTCGTACGGCAGCCCCTCGCCGAAGTCGGCCATGAACCCGTCCACGCCCCGGGTCAGCACCTGGGTCGCGATGACGTCCGCGTACCAGGCGCGCGCAGCCGGGTTGGTGAGGTCGACGAGCGCCGCGTCGAACCCGCCCTGGTCCAGCTGGTACGGCTGACCACCGGCGTTCTTCACCAGGTACCCGCGCTGCCGGGCCTCCTCCCACAGGTTGCGAATCCCGTTGTCGCCCTTGGGTTTCGCGTCGACGAGCCACGGGTTGACGTACGTCGTCGTGCGGATGCCCTGAGCGGCGAGGTCGCCGACCAGCCGGTCCCAGTCGGGGTAGCGCTTGCGGTCCAGCTGCCAGGTCCACCACAGCCGGTCGCCGAACGACGTGCGCCGCTGCCCGGTCCAGTCCTGCAGCCAGACGGCGGAGATCTTCGCGCCCGACCGGCGCAGCGCGTCGACCTCGCGGCGGACGGCGGCGGTGCCACCCTGCAGACCGACGACCGCGCCGCCGTTCACCCAGGAGGCAAGCGGCGGACGCATCTCCCCGGCCGCCTGCTGCCCCACCAGGTCCAGCGGATCGGCGCCGGCGGACACCTGCGCCCGGACCCGGTTGCTCCAGACGTTCAGCCCGACCTCGTCGCGGGTGCGCAGGTCCGCCACCGCGAACGCGTGCGACTCCGGCGTGCTCGGGTCGAGGCGCAGCCCGCGCAGGTCGTCGGTCACGAAGGTGGACGTCGCCGCGTACGTCGTCTGGTCGGTGCCGGCGGCGCCGTGGTTGGTGAGGTTCGCGAGCGCGCTGAGCGGCTGGACGCCCCGGCCGACGCCCTGCTCACGCACGACGACCGGCAGCAGGCGGCCGTCCAGGTCGAAGCCGGAGAACTGCTCGCCGAAGCCATGGACCGCCGCGCCGCCGGACCGACCGCTGACGAGCCCTACCGCGTCCACGCCGCCGTCGGTGACGCGCACGTCCAGGACCGCTCCCCCGGCCCGTTCGCTCACGGTCATCTCGTACGCCGCCTCGCGGCCGTTCCCGGACAACCGACCGCGCAGCCGTACGGCGCTCCCGCCCGTCTCGACCGACTGCACCGACTGGTTGCCGAGGCGCCCGTCGATGGCGACGTCCGGCCAGAAGTAGCCGCGGTGGTCCTCCCACGACACCGAGCCGCGCGCGCCGGTGACGAATGCCCGTCCCGGCGCCGACTGCCAGACCGCCCGGCCGGGGGCGTCGACGCGGACGCCCCGCGCGTCGACCACCACGGTGAGGACGCCGACCGGGTAGCTGCCCTGCGCCGCCTTCTGCACCTCGAGGCGCCCGGGCCGCACCACGTCGAGCCGGTCCTCCGGCAGCCGGGCCCACAGGACCGCGACCGCCGCCACGGCGACGACGAGGACGGTCGGCACGGTCAGCAGGACGGCGCGCCGCAGTCGCCGCCTCGGGCGGTCAGGAGTGTCGGTCACGGAGGGACACAGTACGGATCACCGCCGGTCGACGAGCCCCGAACAGCCACCCCACCGCCGGTTGAGCCGGGCGAGCGCCCCAGCGCGAGCCCGCCTCCCCGCTGGTTGAGCCGGGCGAGCGCCCCAGCGCGAGCCCGAGTCGAAACCACCGCAGCCGCGCCCGCTCGAGTCTCCCTGCGTCTCACCGGG
>NZ_JAROAV010000018.1 GCF_029439465.1 Luteipulveratus flavus
GAATGTATGTCCGGCGGTGTCCTACTCTCCCACACCGTTCCCAGTGCAGTACCATCGGCGCTGAAGGGCTTAGCTTCCGGGTTCGGAATGTGACCGGGCGTTTCCCACTTCGCTATGACCGCCGTAACCTGATGGAACCCTTGTTGTGTTCTCAGGTCACGACACCGTGTGTCGTGCTGTGTTCACTTGTTCACCACCACCCCGGACACGATCCGCGGTGCGGGCCGGTTTGGGGTGGGTGTGGTGGTGTGTTGTTCCAGAGTTGCATAGTGGACGCGGAGCTTCTTTGTGGTAACAAGTTATCGGCTTATTAGTACCGGTCAGCTTCACACATTACTGTGCTTCCACGTCCGGCCTATCAACCCAGTCGTCTAGCTGGGAGCCTCTCACTCACAAGGAGTATGGAAGCCTCATCTTGAAGCGTGCTTCCCGCTTAGATGCTTTCAGCGGTTATCACTTCCGAACGTAGCTAATCAGCGGTGCTCTTGGCAGAACAACTGACACACCAGAGGTTCGTCCATCCCGGTCCTCTCGTACTAGGGACAGGTCTTCTCAAGCTTCCTACGCGCACAGCGGATAGGGACCGAACTGTCTCACGACGTTCTAAACCCAGCTCGCGTACCGCTTTAATGGGCGAACAGCCCAACCCTTGGGACCTACTCCAGCCCCAGGATGCGACGAGCCGACATCGAGGTGCCAAACCATGCCGTCGATATGAGCTCTTGGGCAAGATCAGCCTGTTATCCCCGGGGTACCTTTTATCCGTTGAGCGACGGCGCTTCCACAAGCCACCGTCGGGTCACTAGTCCCGACTTTCGTCCCTGCTCGACATGTCTGTCTCACAGTCAAGCTCCCTTGTGCACTTACACTCGAAACCTGATTGCCAACCAGGCTGAGGGAACCTTTGGGCGCCTCCGTTACCTTTTAGGAGGCAACCGCCCCAGTTAAACTACCCACCAGGCACTGTCCCTGAACCAGATCATGGTCCGAAGTTAGGAGCCCAGAACGACCAGAGTGGTATTTCAACGATGACTCCACACTAGCTGGCGCTAATGCTTCACAGTCTCCCACCTATCCTACACAAGCCGTACCGAACACCAATACCAAGCTGTAGTAAAGGTCCCGGGGTCTTTCCGTCCTGCTGCGCGTAACGAGCATCTTTACTCGTAGTGCAATTTCGCCGAGTTCGTGGTTGAGACAGTGGAGAAGTCGTTACGCCATTCGTGCAGGTCGGAACTTACCCGACAAGGAATTTCGCTACCTTAGGATGGTTATAGTTACCACCGCCGTTTACTGGCGCTTAAGTTCTCAGCTTCGCCACAAGTGACTAACCGGTCCCCTTAACGTTCCAGCACCGGGCAGGCGTCAGTCCGTATACATCGAATTGCTTCTTCGCACGGACCTGTGTTTTTAGTAAACAGTCGCTTCTCCCTGGTCTCTGCGGCCCTTTCCCCTAGAGAGCAAGTCTCTTCAGGGTCTGGGCCCCCCTTCTCCCGAAGTTACGGGGGCATTTTGCCGAATTCCTTAACCACGATTCACTCGATCGCCTTGGTATTCTCTACCTAACCACCTGAGTCGGTTTGGGGTACGGGCGGCTCGAACCTCGCTAGAAGTTTTTCTCGGCAGCATAGGATCACCCTGCTTCCCACATTACGTGGTCACTATCAAGTCTCAGCCGTACGGTCAGCGGATTTGCCTACTGACCGGCCTACACTCTTGGACGTGGACAACCATCGCCACGCGGAGGCTACCTTCCTGCGTCACTCCATTGCTTACCTACTACAAGATCGGGTCCCACGCTCCCCCAGCAACACGACACCCGAAGGTGCCGAACGTCGTGGGTTCGGGTGGTTAGCATCCCCTGATTCGATATGGGCGGTTCTTCGCCGGTTCCGGAATATCAACCGGATGTCCATCGACTACGCCTGTCGGCCTCGCCTTAGGTCCCGACTTACCCAGGGCAGATTAGCTTGACCCTGGAACCCTTGGTTATTCGGCGCTAGAGTTTCTCACTCTAGATTCGCTACTCATGCCTGCATTCTCACTCGTGTAGCGTCCACCCCTGGATCACTCCGGAGCTTCACTCGCTACACGACGCTCCCCTACCCAACAACGCCCCTGAGGAAAACCTAGGGTAATGCGTCATTGCCACAGCTTCGGTGGTGTGCTTGAGCCCCGCTACATTGTCGGCGCGGAATCACTTGACCAGTGAGCTATTACGCACTCTTTAAAGGGTGGCTGCTTCTAAGCCAACCTCCTGGTTGTCACAGCAACTCCACATCCTTTCCCACTTAGCACACGCTTAGGGACCTTAGCTGGTGATCTGGGCTGTTTCCCTCTCGACTACGAAGCTTATCCCCCGCAGTCTCACTGCCACGCTCTCACTTACCGGCATTCGGAGTTTGGCTGACGTCAGTAACCTGGTGAGGCCCATCAGCCATCCAGTAGCTCTACCTCCGGCAAGAAACACGTGACGCTGCACCTAAATGCATTTCGGGGAGAACCAGCTATCACGGAGTTTGATTGGCCTTTCACCCCTACCCACAGCTCATCCCCTCAGTTTTCAACCTAAGTGGGTTCGGTCCTCCACGCCGTCTTACCGGCGCTTCAACCTGGCCATGGGTAGATCACTCCGCTTCGGGTCTAGACCCAGCGACTCAAACGCCCTATTCGGACTCGCTTTCGCTACGGCTTCCCCACACGGGTTAACCTCGCCACTGAGCACTAACTCGCAGGCTCATTCTTCAAAAGGCACGCCATCACCCCAACCAGGGGGGCTCTGACGGATTGTAAGCGCACGGTTTCAGGTACTATTTCACTCCCCTCCCGGGGTACTTTTCACCTTTCCCTCACGGTACTAGTCCGCTATCGGTCACCAGGGAATATTTAGGCTTAGCAGGTGGTCCTGCCAGATTCACACGGGATTTCTCGAGCCCCGTGCTACTTGGGATCCCTCTCAGGAGTCATGAACATTTCGGTTACGGGGGTTACACCCTCTACGCCACAGCATTCAAGCTGCTTCACCTACACCCATGATTTCTTACTCCTTGCCAGCGTGTCAGCACTGACCAAAAGGTCCCACAACCCCTGCTCCGCAACCCCTGACAGGTCTCACACGAAACAGGTTTAGCCTCATCCGCTTTCGCTCGCCACTACTCACGGAATCACTGTTGTTTTCTCTTCCTGTGGGTACTGAGATGTTTCACTTCCCCACGTTCCCTCCACACACCCTATATATTCAGGTGCGAGTGACAAGAAATGACTCTTGCCGGGTTTCCCCATTCGGAAATCCTCGGATCACAGTCTGGTTATCGACTCCCCGAGGCTTATCGCAGATTCCTACGTCCTTCATCGGTTCCTGGTGCCAAGGCATCCACCGTGCGCCCTTAAAAACTTGGCCACAAAGATGCTCGCGTCCACTATGCAATTCTCAAACAACACACGGAAAACCCACCCACACACCAACACACAGCCAGTGCACAGACGAGCCCGTCACCACTGCAAGGCAACACCCACCCAACCGGGCGGCTGTCCCCTCAGGACCCAACAACGTGTCGACACCCCCACCACCAGCACACCAACCCGTTCCCCACCACCACACCAGAACCCCGAAGGACCCCGGCCGGCGGCCGTACTTGAGTCGATGCCCCGAACAGCACAGGCACCATGATTGATGATCCACCCATGAGCACACCCCAACCACACACTCGGTGGTTCAAGGGCTTAGCAGCTCCTTAGAAAGGAGGTGATCCAGCCGCACCTTCCGGTACGGCTACCTTGTTACGACTTAGTCCCAATCGCCAGTCCCACCTTCGACGGCTCCTCCCACAAGGGTTAGGCCACCGGCTTCGGGTGTTACCGACTTTCGTGACTTGACGGGCGGTGTGTACAAGGCCCGGGAACGTATTCACCGCAGCGTTGCTGATCTGCGATTACTAGCGACTCCGACTTCATGGGGTCGAGTTGCAGACCCCAATCCGAACTGAGACCAGTTTTAAGGGATTCGCTCCACCTCACGGTCTCGCAACCCTCTGTACTAGCCATTGTAGCATGCGTGAAGCCCAAGACATAAGGGGCATGATGATTTGACGTCATCCCCACCTTCCTCCGAGTTGACCCCGGCAGTCTCCCATGAGTCCCCACCATTACGTGCTGGCAACATGGAACGAGGGTTGCGCTCGTTGCGGGACTTAACCCAACATCTCACGACACGAGCTGACGACAACCATGCACCACCTGTACACCAGCCCAAAAGGAAACCACATCTCTGCAGCGATCCGGTGTATGTCAAGCCTTGGTAAGGTTCTTCGCGTTGCATCGAATTAATCCGCATGCTCCGCCGCTTGTGCGGGCCCCCGTCAATTCCTTTGAGTTTTAGCCTTGCGGCCGTACTCCCCAGGCGGGGCGCTTAATGCGTTAGCTACGGCACGGAACTCGTGGAATGAGCCCCACACCTAGCGCCCAACGTTTACGGCATGGACTACCAGGGTATCTAATCCTGTTCGCTCCCCATGCTTTCGCTTCTCAGCGTCAGTTATGGCCCAGAGACCTGCCTTCGCCATCGGTGTTCCTCCTGATATCTGCGCATTTCACCGCTACACCAGGAATTCCAGTCTCCCCTACCACACTCTAGTCTGCCCGTACCCACTGCAGAACCGGAGTTAAGCCCCGGTCTTTCACAGCAGACGCGACAAACCGCCTACAAGCTCTTTACGCCCAATAATTCCGGACAACGCTCGCACCCTACGTATTACCGCGGCTGCTGGCACGTAGTTAGCCGGTGCTTCTTCTCCAGGTACCGTCACTTCCGCTTCGTCCCTGGTGAAAGCGGTTTACAACCCGAAGGCCGTCATCCCGCACGCGGCGTCGCTGCATCAGGCTTTCGCCCATTGTGCAATATTCCCCACTGCTGCCTCCCGTAGGAGTCTGGGCCGTGTCTCAGTCCCAGTGTGGCCGGTCGCCCTCTCAGGCCGGCTAACCGTCAAAGCCTTGGTAGGCCACTACCCCACCAACAAGCTGATAGTCCGCGAGTCCATCCTTCACCAATAAATCTTTCCACCACCCACCATGCGGCAAGCAGTCATATCCAGTATTAGACCCAGTTTCCCAGGCTTATCCCAGAGTGAAGGGCAGGTTACTCACGTGTTACTCACCCGTTCGCCACTAATCCACCACAGCAAGCTGCGGCTTCATCGTTCGACTTGCATGTGTTAAGCACGCCGCCAGCGTTCGTCCTGAGCCAGGATCAAACTCTCCGTAGAAAATCAAAACCTGGCCGAAATTGATAGGATTCAATAAACATTGAATTCGTCAATATCAACCAAACAAACATTTGGCATCAATCACTCGACACGCTGTTGAGTTCTCAAGAAACAGCCGCTC
>NZ_JAROAV010000019.1 GCF_029439465.1 Luteipulveratus flavus
TCGTTGTACGTGGTGGCGGACGTGAAGGCCGGTGAGCCGGTCACCGCGGACAACGTCCGCTCCATCCGACCCGCGGGCGGCCTTGAGCCAGAAGCGTTCTCGCGGGTGCAGGGCCGCACCTTCCGCACCGACGTGGTCCGCGGTACGGCCCTGTCCTGGGAGCTCGTCTAGAACGCGACCTCGGCGGCGGGCACGACCTCGGTCGTGATGCCGGGGTACTCCGTGTCGGCGACGAAGAAGTTGGTGTACGCGACCATCTGCTCGCCACCGATCGGAACCTCGCGTCCGTCCGGCAGGGGGAGCGGCCAGGGCCCCTCGTCGCTGGTGTGCCCGTCGCTGACGAGGGTGGTGTCGTACCCCTCGATCTGGGCGCGCGCGGTCGTCGCCCGGATGCAGGCGTCGGTCGCGGCTCCGCAGATCACGACGTGACCGACGCCGCGCTCGTCCAGCTCCTTGCGCAGCGGGGTCTCGACGAAGGCGTCGAGGTACTGCTTGCCGATGACGGTCTCGCCCTCGGGCGGCCGGACCGCCTCGACGATCTGCCAGGCGTCCGAGCCCGGCTTGAACGGGCCGGCCTCGTGCTGCACCCAGATCACCGGCACGTCGGCCGCCTTGGCCCGGTCGATGAGGGTGCGGATGGTGCCGATGACGGCGTCCCGCTGCCAAGCCTCGGAGGTGTTGCCGTTCTGCACGTCGATGACGAGGAGGGCACTGGTCTTCTTGTCCGGGGGGCTCATGACGGCGACGCTACGACCCGTTCCGGACGATCCTCGACCGGAACGTATCGCCACGCGGGGACGAGGCCTCTCATCCATGGGGGAGTCACAGGGCGAGGAGGCCGTCATGGACCACTGCGTCTACCGTTTCGAGGCGGACGACACTCCCGTCGGAGTGATCATCTTCGGCGAGCTCATGCAGTACGACGAGCAGGGGCTGCGGTTCCGCGCGTACGAGAACGCCACCATCGAGCGGGTCCGGCTGGAGGACCGGTCGACCGGCTGGCGGGCCGAGAGGACGACCTTCCCGGACGAGGTCTGCTTCGGCGCCCGCGGTCGCATCGTGCACTGGCCGGGCGTCGACCTGATCGCCTGACGCACCGCGGTGCCCCGCCCGTTTGCGAGCGGGGCACCAGGGGTAGGGCTACTTCTTGAAAGCGTCCTTGATGTTCTCGCCGGCCTTCTTGAGCGAGGCCTCGCTCTGGTCGGCCTTGCCCTCGGCCTGCAGATCGCGGTTGTCGGTGAGGTCGCCCGCGGCCTCCTTGGCGCGGCCGGTGCCATCCTGCGCGGAGTTGCTGACCTTGTCGGTGAATCCCATGAGGCTCTCCTGAGGTGTCGGTGACTCGGACGGTCGAGACGACCGGCTCCGGGTGCGGCGGGCCGTCGGATGACCCGTTCGGGTCAGGTGACGACCGTCGGCCGATAGCCGGTGCGGTTGGTGTCTCGTCGCCAACCCTACACAAACTGTCGACGTTGTCGAAGGTTTGTGTATAAGGTTTGGTGAGCACGCCGCGGTGGCCCCGTGCCCCCAGCTGGAGCCCCTGCGTCGTTGCGCCCTCGCCGATCCCCCGAGAAAGGCCAGTGATGATTCACCGTCGTACCGATCGCGCCCGCGCCGTCCGTGGTCAGGGAGGTGAGCGGTGGTGAACGGGCTGAGCGGCATGGTCGCCCTGATCGCGCTGAACTGCATCGTGATGCTCGCCCTGCCCCTGGGCCTGGCAGCGCTTGAGAAGGCGATCCCCGAGCTCTCGGGCTCCAGCGAGCCGGCCGAGCCGGCGGCCGCGACCGTGACGCCGCTCCCCGCCGGTGCACCCGCGGCGCAGGACCTGCGGGTCGTGCAGGATGAGGCGAGCCTCGCCAGCTGACGCCGCGTCTTGCTCCGGCCAGGCCGCGTGCGTGGCGCACGTCCCCGAGCACGACCTGGGCGCCGCGGCCTACGCCATCAAGGCGGTCCAGGACGCAGCCGGTCCGACCGCCCGTGAACGCGCCCGCCGGCCGGGGCGCTCAGTCAGCGGAGCCGGTGTGCTCCGTCGGCGGCCACGGCGACGAAGCCGGCCGGCTCGGCGAAGTCGTGCTCGGCGGCCGCTCGCCGCGCCGCCGCGACCAGCTCCTCCTCGGACCCCGCCTCGGCGAGCGCGATCACGCAGCCTCCGAAACCGCCTCCGGTCATCCGCGCGCCGAGCGCACCGGCCGCCACCAGCGACTCCTGCAGGACGTCCACCTGCGGGACCGTGATCTCGAAGTCGTCCCGCATCGACGCGTGGGACGCGCTCAGCAGGGGCCCGACGCGGCGGATGTCGCCGCCGTCGGTCAGCAGGGTGCACACCTGCTCGACCCGGGCGCTGTCGGTGATGACGTGCCGGGCCCGGCGGCGCAGCAGCTCCGAGCGCATCCGGCCGAGCGTCTCGTCCAGGCCCTCCAGCGGCACGTCCCGCAAGGCGGGGACGCCCAGCATCAGGGCGGCCTCCCGGCAGGACGTCCGTCGTTCGGCGTACTCGCCATCGACGAGCGCGTGCGGCGCCCGGCTGTCGACCACCAGCAGCGACAGGCCGTGCGCCGAGAGGTCGAACGGGATCTGGGTGACGTCGATCGACCGCGTGTCGATCCGCATCGCGTGACCGGCGCGGCCGTGCACGGAGGCGAGCTGGTCCATGACTCCGGTCGGTGCGCCGGCGATCTCGTTCTCGGCGGCCCTGCCGAGGGCGGCGACGTCGTCCCCGGACAGGTCCCAGCCGGCGATGTCCGACCACGCCCGTGCGGTGACGCACGACAAGGACGCCGAAGACGAAAGCCCTGCTCCTTGAGGCAGATCCGCCGCCAAGGCGATGTCCAGGCCGGGGACGTCGAGGCCCTGCTCGCCCGCCGCCCAGCCGACGCCTGCGACGTACGCGAGCCAGTCGAGCTTCGAGCCCGGCGCGACATCGCCCAGCTCGACCTCGCGGGTCTCGTCGGCCTCGCTGGAGTGCACGACCAGGCGCCGGTCGTCGCGGCGGCGGACGGCGGCGACGGTGCCCAGCGGAAGCGCGATCGGCAGCACGAACCCGTCGTTGTAGTCGGTGTGCTCACCGATGACGTTCACCCGTCCCGGCGCGAACCACAGCCCGTCCGGGTCGGCGTCGAACTGCGCGCGGAACGCCCGTGCCGTCGAGTCCTGCAGTGCCGCAACGTCGTTCACGCCTTCGCCTCCCGCAACATCTGCGCCTGCTGCTCCGGCGCCACGTCTCCGATGAACGCACCCATCCCGGACTCCGAGCCGGCGAGGTACTTCAGCTTGTCCTCGCCGCGTCGGATCGAGAACAGCTCCAGGTGCAGCCACGCGAGGTCGCGGTCCTGGTGCACGGGCGCCTGCTGCCACGCCGCGATGTAGGGCATCGACGTCGAGTACAGCCGGTCGAAGCGGCCGAGCACGTCGAGGTAAACGCGAGCGAAGTCGTCCCGCTCGGCGTCGGTCAGCGACGGGATGTCGGGGCGTTGCACCCGGGGGTAGAGGTGGACCTCCATCGGCCAGCGCGCGGCGTACGGCACGAACGCGACCCAGTGCTCGCTCTCGACGACGACGCGGGTGCCGTCCGCGAGCTCTTGAGCCACGATGTCGCCGAACAGCGAGCGGCCCGTGCGCTCGGCGTACGCCCGCGCCGACGCCAGCTCGGTCCGGGCGCGCGGCGGGACGAACGGGTACCCGTAGATCTGCCCGTGCGGGTGCTGCAGCGTCACGCCGATCTCGCGACCGCGGTTCTCGAACGGGAAGATGTGCTCGACACCCGGCGTCTGCGCGAGCGCGCTCGTCCGGTCGGCCCACGCGTCCACGACGAGCCGGGCCTGCTGCGGGGTGAGCGCCGCGAACGAGCCGTCGTGGTCGCTGGAGAAGCACAGCACCTCGCACCGCCCGACGCCGGCGCGGACCTGCTCCAGCCCGTCGTCGACCGGATCGATGCCCTCGCCGCGGTTCGAGAACGAGGGAAAGCGGTTCTCGAACGCCACCACCTGGTAGTCCTCGCTCGGCACCTCCGTGTGCCGCCCGTCGCGGGACGGGCACAGCGGGCACTCGTCCGCGGGAGGCATGAACGTACGCGACTGCCGGTGCGACGCCAGCGCGATCCACTCCCCGGTGAGCGGGTCCAGCCGCATCTGCGAGGACGTGGCGGTGTGCGGGAGGTCGCGAGGGTCGACCGGCACCGAGCGCTCGGGAGAGCCGTCGACGTCGTACCAGATGATCTCGCGGTCGTCGGCGAGGCGGCCCGTGGTTCGTCGTGTCACGGACCCGACGCTACTGACCGGACCGGCCGCCCGCGTCGAAGCCACTCAGACCGGGATCGGACCGGACGGCGGCGGGTCCTGCTCGGCGTCGCGGTCGTCACTGCCGGACGTGCTGCCCGCGGCCGGCTCGTCGGCGGCGATGAAGTCCCGCAGCGCCGCCAGGGCGCGGTCGGAGACCTCGACCGTCGGGCCTGCTGCCTGGGGCACCGGCTCCTGCTCCGGGTGGCCGCGGATCTCGTGGTGCAGCTGCTCCATGTCGGAGTCGAGCCGGGCCGCGGTGGTCGCCGCCTCGTGCAGGCCGTCGAGCAGCTGCTGCGGCACCTGGGTCTCGTACTTGTAGTAGATCTTGTGCTCCAGGCTTGCCCAGAAGTCCATCGCGATGGTGCGGAACTGCACCTCGACCGGCACCAGCACCGTCTCGTCGGACAAGAACACCGGCACCTGGACGATCGCGTGCAGGCTGCGGTAGCCGTTGGGCTTCGGGCTGGCGATGTAGTCCTTGGTGAGCATCAGCTGGACGTCCTGCTGACCGGTGAACAGGTCGAACACCCGGTAGACGTCGCTGACGAACGCGCACGTCACCCGGACGCCGGCGATGTCGGTGATCTCGGCGCGCACGCTCTCCAGGTCGGGGCTCACGCCGCGGCGCTGCGCCTTCGCCAGCACGCCCTCGGGGGTCTTCAACCGCGACGAGACGTGCTCGATCGGGTTGTAGGCGTGGATGTGCGTGAACTCCTGCTGCAGGATCTTGATCTTCGTCGTGACCTCGTCGATCCCGAACTGGTAGCAGAGCATGAACCGCGTGAACTCGTCGCGCAGCTCACGGAACTCCCCCATCAGTCCCAGCAGGTCGGCGCCGGATGCAGACGTGTCGACCATGCTCTCGATGCTAGACGCCTGGTCTGTGCTGCGGCTGTCCACCCGCAATACCCGCGGGTACGCCGGCGCGCGCCTCTCGGGCCGCCGCCGCGCCCTTCGCGAGAGGCCCAGCACGCGCCGAGAGGCCCACCCATCCGGAGCGGATGAGTGGGCCTCTCGGTGATGCGTGGGCCTCTCGGTGGGAGAGGGGTCGGTCAGGCCTTCTCGCGCTGGGCGATGCGCGCGACGTTGACCGCGAGCTCGAGCACGATGCGCACGATGGCGACCGTCAGGACCAGCGCCGCGAGGGCCTCCAGCGAGGTCATGAACGCCTCGAAGCCGCCCATGTTCTTGATCTTGATCTGGCCGTCGCCCTGGCTGCCCCAGGCGTGCGCGAGGGTCCGGACGAACCGGATGACCGCCCACACGACCGTGAGCAGGAACGCCAGCGAGGCGATCTTCTCGGTGAGGCTCTTGCGGAACTGGAAGTCGCCGAACAGGTCGCCGATGCCGTTGCCGGCGCCGGAGAGCGCACCGCCCGCGGCACCGCCGGCCTTCGCGCCGAAGCCCTGCTGGCGCTCCGCGGGCTGCCCGTACGCCTGCTGGTCGTAGGAGCCCTGGTCGTACGAGCCCTGCTGGCCGTGCTGGCCCTGCTGGTCGTACGAGGCCTGCTGGCCGTGCGAGCCCGACTGGTCGAACTGGCCGGGCGCGCCGTGCATCGTCTGGTCGTACGAGCCCTGGTCGAACCCGCCCTGCTGGCCGAAGCCGCCCTGCGAGGCGGGCTGGCCCTGCGGCTGGCCGTAGCCCTGACCGATGCTCTGCGGCTGTCCGTAGCCACCCTGGCCGTAGCCGGGCTGCTGCGGGTTGGAGCCCGCTCCGGAGCCCTGCTCCGGGTTGTCGTTCCAGGAGCCGTTGGTCGGCGTTGACATTCAGATTCCTCCCTTGGGGGATGTCGTGGCGGCCCATCCTGTCGTCCGCGCGGGTGACTGACCAGCCGACCGGCCGTGCGACGAGCAAGGGCAGTTGCATGGATATCACGCATGGGGCCCGCAGACGCCGCAATGACGCGGTCGGGTCGGGTCGTTCACGTCCCGCTGACGACCAGAGCGATCAGGACGAACGGCGCAGCGAGGACCAGCAGAGCGGCTGCCAGCGTGACGGCGGCGAGCACCGGGCGTGGGCGGCGGTCGGCGAGCAGGCGCAGCCGGGTCACCGAGGAGCCGTGGGCGCCGAGCGTCGCCTCCGGCTGGTCGCCGTCGGCGAGCGCCGCCAGGGCCCGTCCGAGGTCGCGGGCGGCGTTCGTCCGCAGCGCGACGTGGTCGGCGAGCACCTCGATGAGGAGCTTGACCTCGCGCAGCCCGGCGCTGCTGCGTACCCGCGGCGGAACCGCGGTGTGCACGACGGTGAAGAACTCCAGGACCAGGTCGTGCCGGTACCTCAGGTGCGCCCGTTCGTGAGCGAGCACGGCGTTCAGCTGGCCGGCCGGCAGCGAGCGCATCGTCGCGTCGGTGAGCACCACCCGGGACCGGCGACCCGGCACGCAGTACGCGGTGGGCGTGGGGTGCGGCAGGACCCGGACGTCCGCCGGGGCGTCGTCGACGTCGTCCCCGAGCAGGTCCACCAGCTCGCGGTGCTGGCGGCGGCTGCGGCGCAGGGCGGTGCCGGTGCGGTGGCCCTCGATCAGCAGCCGGACGAGCAGGACGCCGGTGAGGGCCAGGCCGATCAGCACGGTCGGGAGGTGGTCGCCGGGCTCCGGGATGTCCTCGCCGGACCGCGCGAGGTCCAGCATCGCCAGGGGAGCGGCGGCCAGGCCGCACACGAGGGCGGCCATCGAGACGGCCTGCCACAGCAGCAGCGCGGGCCCCGGGACGTGCCGCAGGGCGTGCAGCCGAGGCAGTACTCGCGGCACCGGCCACGCCAGCACGATCGCGAGCAGCACGACCGCGCCCACTGTCATGGGGCCCATCCTCGCTGCCTACCCTGGAGTGGTGCTCGACCAGGGTGGATGGCGACTCGCCAGGGCGGTGACCTTCACGGTCGCGGCCGTGGCCCTCTCGCTGACCGCCCACCTCGCGGGGGGCGGTCCCGCGCCCGCGGGCGGGGTGCTCGCACTCGCCGGTCTCGCCACGCTCGGCGTGACCCTGCTCGTCGCCGGCCGCCGCGTCCGCCGGCCGGCGATGCTCGCCCTGCTGGGCGCCGCACAGCTCGGGCTGCACAGCATCTTCGCGGCGCTGGACGACCCGGTCGCGACGTCGTGCGCCGACGTCGGACATCACGCCGCATCGTGCGCGGCTCACCCGATGGCGGGCGTCCAGCACGGCGGCGCGGGCCTGTCGATGCTCGTGGCCCACGCGCTCGCGACGGCACTGCTCGCGCTGCTGCTCGCCCGTGGTGAGCAGATCCTGTGGACCCTGGCCGCCGGGCTCGGGCTCACCCTCCCGGCCCGGCCCGTCGGGCCCGCCCCGCTGCGACGCGCCCCGTTCCACGTCTTCCGTTCCCCGCGGCCCCGGACGCGGCTGCGTCGGCTCCCGCTGCGTCGAGGTCCACCTCAGGTCGCGCTCGACTTCTGAGCGCACACCCACCTGACACCGCTCGTACTCCGAACACCAGGCGTACGGGCTCTCGACGACCCACCCGAAGGAAGACCCATGCGTACAGTCCTGCCCCGCCTCGCGGGCACGGTGACGCTCACCTGCGCGATCGTCGCCGGCACCGCCGGTGTCGCGTCCGCGCACGTCCGTGTCACCCCGAGTACGACCGCCGCGGGCGCGTACTCCCAGCTCACCTTCCGCGTCCCGAACGAACGCGACCGGGCGAGCACCACCAAGGTCCGCGTGACGCTGCCGCAGACCGACCCGTTCCTCGCGGTCAGCGTCCGGCCGGTGCCCGGCTGGACGGTCACCACGGCGCAGGCGCCACTGCCGAGGCCGGTGACCGAGGAGGGCACCACGATCACCAGGGCCGTCCGCACCGTGACCTGGACCGCGTCCTCGGGCGCGGCCATCGGACCCGACCGGTTCCAGGAGTTCTCGATCGTGGTCGGCAAGCTGCCCGGCGTCGGGCGGACCGTCGCCCTGCCGACGAACCAGACGTACTCCAACGGTGAGGTGGTCCGCTGGGACCAGCCGACCACCGGCGGCAAGGAGCCCGAGCGTCCCTCGCCCGCGCTGACCGTGACGGCGGCCGAGAGCGAGGGGACGGAGCCGGCGCGCGAGGCCGCCACGGCCGGCTCGACGACCGGTTCGACCACCGACTCGACCGCGCGTTGGATCGGCGGGGGCGGCCTGCTGGCCGGCGTGGTGGGGATCGGCGCGGGAGTGGCCGGGCGGCGCCGTCCGCGGGAGGGTGGTCGGTCATGAGAGCACGCATCCTGGCGACCCTGACCGTGCTCGTCGCGGCGCTCGGCCTCGGGCTCGGCGTCCCCGCCGCCTCTGCGCACGACGTGCTGGTCTCGACCAGCCCGAAGGACGGCTCGACCGTCGCGACCGCCCCGATTCAGGTCCGGCTGACGTTCAACAACCCGGCCATCGCGACCGGCTCGGCCGTCCAGGTGACGGGTCCGACCGGGCGGGTGGACGAGGGCCGGCCGGTCTTCACCGACAGCGACGTCACCCAGGCGCTGCGGCCGGGAGCGCCCGCGGGCTCGTACACGGTCCGGTGGCGCGTCACCTCGGTGGACGGGCACCCGATCTCCGGCAGCTTCCGGTTCACCGCGACGGCCGCGGCCCCAGGGACGTCCTCGAGCTCGTCGTCCGCGCCGTCCACCGGCTCGACGACGTCGCCGGGTGCGAGCGCCGGTTCAGCCTCGGCGACGCCCGGTGCGGTCCCCGCGACGCCCGGCGCGGGCTCCGCGGCTCCCGGTGCCGGCTCCGCCGACAGTCAGGACTCCGGCGGCACCGGCGCGTGGCCGCTGGTGGTCGCGGCCGTGGTCCTGGCGGCGCTCGTGACCGCCGCCGTCGCCGTCTCGCGCCGGCGCCGTCCGGCCGGTCACGACGAGGACGACTGACTGTGAGGATTCA
>NZ_JAROAV010000002.1 GCF_029439465.1 Luteipulveratus flavus
ACACCCGCCGGTCGAGTAGGGCGAACGAAGTGAGGCCCGTATCGAGACCAGGTGACCGCGTGCACCTGGTCTCGATACGGGCCTCCGCAGGCTCCGGCCCTGCTCGACCGGCGGGGTTCGCCTCCGCCACCGGCGAGTGGGTCAGGACAGGAATGCGGACAGGACGGGGACGCCGATCAGGGCGACCAGCGCGATGACGACGACCCAGCGGCGGAAGCGCGGCGACATCATCGGACCTGCTCGGGCGTCAGGGCCTGCGATCGGTCACGCAGGCGCAGCACGTTCAGGTGCGGCCCGCGGTCCCACTCGTACCGGAACCGGATGTCGTCGCGTCGCATGAGGTAGATGGTCGCACCCACGGCTGTGAGCCCGGTGGCGATGCTGCCGACCAGGATCGTCCAGCGGGCGCCGTACTCGCTGCCGATCCAGCCGATCAGCGGCGCCCCGAGCGGCGTACCGCCCATGAAGATGGCCATGTAGAGCGCCATCACGCGGCCGCGCATGTGCGGCGCGACGCTGAGCTGGACCATGGAGTTGGCCGTCGGCAGCACGGTCATCGCGGACAGTCCCACCGGGACCAGGAAGATCGCGAACAGCACGTACGACGGCGCGAGCGCGGCCACAGCGGAGGCGACGACGAAGGCCGCGAGCGCGATGAGCAGGGTCCGCAGGCGGGGCCTGCTGCGCCGGGCGGACATCAGCGCCGCGGACAGCGACCCGATCGCCATGATCGAGCCGAGCAGCCCGAACTCGCCGGCGCCCTTCCCGAACACGGTCGTCGCCATCAGGGCCATGGTGATCTGGAAGTTCATGCCGAACGTGCCGAGCATGAACACGATGGCCATGATCAGCATGATGTCGGGACGGTGCCGTACGTACGCGAATCCCTCACGCAGGCCACCGCGCCCCTTGGCCAGCGGCGGCTTCTCCAGCTCGTTGCCGCGCATCATCCGCAGGGCGAAGAGCACCGACACGAAGGACACCGTGTTGAAGACCAGCGTCCAGCCGGTCCCGATCCAGGCGATGAGCAGGCCTGCGAACCCTGGGCCGATCAGCCGGGCGGCGTTGAACGACGCACTGTTGAGACCCACCGCGTTGCTGATGCGGTCCTGCGGGACCATCTCGGACACGAACGCCTGTCGCGTCGGGTTGTCGGCGGCCGTCGCGACGCCCTGCAGGAGCGCCAGCAGGTAGACGTGCCAGAGCTGCACCACCCCGGTCAGCGTGACCGCGGCGAGGATCGCGGAGGTGACGGCGAGTGCCGTCTGCGTACCGAGCAGGATCCGCCGCTTGCGGAACCGGTCGGCCAGCGCGCCGGCCCAGGGCGCCAGCAGCACCACGGGCGCGAACTGGAGGGCGGTGACGATGCCGAGAGCGGTCGAGTCGTGGTCGGTGAGCTCGGTGAGGACCAGCCAGTCCTGCGCGACCCGGCCCATCCACGTACCGATGTTGGAGACCAGCGCGCCGCTGAAGTAGACGCGGTAGTTGTAGATCGACAGCGAGGCGAACGTCGGGCTCATCGGGCGGCCACCCGGGCGAGGATGTCGCGAGCCCGGTCCAGCACCTCGCACTCCTCGTCGGTGAGGTCGCCCAGGCGGACGAGCATCCACTCGTCCCGCGAGCGGCGGGTCTGCCTCAGCGTGCTGCGACCTTCGGGCGTCAGGCTGAGGATCGTCTGGCGGCCGTCGTCGGGGTCGTCGGTACGGGCGATGTAGCCGCGCTCGACGAGTGCGCCGATCGTGCGGGACATCGAGGGGGCGCTGACGCACTCGTGCTCGGCGAGCTCACGCGCGGTGGCGGTGCTCTTCTCGAGCCGCGCCAGGACCGAGAAGTGGTGCGGCGCGATGGTCTCGGTGTTCTCGAAGCGTGCGCGCCGGCTGATCCGCATGCACACGGACCGGAGCTCTCCGGCCAGACGGCGCCGCGCGGCGGTGGACATCGGGGCTGGTCTGGTGGTCGTGGTTCCTCCGCACATCGTTAACTGGGGTAACCATCATAACTCATTACTTCCGTTAACTATGTCAACCCTCACGGCCGCCCTCCCCCGCTAGGCAAACTGAGTCATTCGAAGGTGACGCACTCGCAAGTCGGTCAGATTGGAGTGACTCAGTTGCCTGGGCGGGGCCACCTCGCCGCAGCCGTACGCACCCTCCATGCGGGCCGCCGACCAGCCCTCACACCTCCAGCAGACTCCCAGACGGCTCACAGGAAACAGGCGGACAGTGGTCGGCATGAGCACCTCCGCACCCGAAGCACGACTGCTCGTCGTCGAGGACGAGACCAACATCCGCGAGCTGCTGGCGACCAGCCTGAAGTTCGCGGGGTTCGAGGTGCATACGGCCGCCAACGGCCGCGACGCGTTGGACCTCGCGGACGCCAACGAGATCGACCTCGCCGTCCTGGACGTGATGCTGCCCGACATGGACGGCTTCACCGTCACCCGCAAGCTGCGCGGCAACGGCCACGAAGTCCCGATCGTCTTCCTCACCGCGCGTGACTCGGTCGAGGACAAGGTGAAGGGCCTCACCGTCGGCGGCGACGACTACGTCACCAAGCCGTTCAGCCTGGAGGAGGTCGTCGCCCGCATCCGTGCCGTGCTGCGCCGCACCCAGACCGAGGAGCCCGGCGACCGCGCGGCCATCACCGTGGCGGACCTGGAGCTGGACGAGGACTCCCACGAGGTACGCCGGGCGGGCAAGGTCATCGACGTCTCCCCCACCGAGTTCAAGCTGCTGCGCTACCTGATGCTCAACGCGGGCCGGGTGCTGTCGAAGGCGCAGATCCTGGACCACGTCTGGGACTACGACTTCCGCGGCGAGTCCGGCATCGTCGAGTCGTACATCTCCTACCTGCGCCGCAAGATCGACGTGGTCGGCGAGCCGCTGATCCACACCAAGCGCGGCGTGGGCTACGTCCTGCGTGAGCCGAGGGAGTGAGCTCTCCCACGCCATCGGCCGGGACCGGCGCCTCACCCGCGGGACCCAGCGCCCGCCCGCACGAGCCGGCCCGGCCGCTGGACCCCGGACCCGGCCCGGCAGCCCGCACCCGTGAGCGCCTCGCGGAGCCGCTGCACGAGATGCCGTTGCGGCTCCGGCTGGTCGCGGTCATGGTCAGCCTGCTCGCCGCAGCGCTCGCCATCACCGGAGCCGCCGGCGCCCACCAGCTGCGGGCGTACCTGGAGGACCGCCAGGCCAACGAGCTCGCGCAGTCGTACCGGCCGATCGCGAACGCCGCTCACCAGGCCGTGATCGAGAACCGCAACACCACGATCAACGCGGTCGTCCCCGAGAACACCTACGTCACGCGGATCATCCTCCCGGCGACGGACGACCGGCCGCTGCCCCAGATCCGGGACCTGCCGGTCACGCCGGTCACCGGCGAGGGCTCCTCCGCGACCACGTCCGACGGCCCGCGCCCGCACTTCCCCGACCTGTCGGCCGCCTCGACGCGGGTGGAGGACCACCGGCCGTTCATCGCCGCCTCGGAGGGTGGCGGCTCGACGCGCTGGATGGTCATCGCGGGTACGGCCAGTGACGGCAGCGTGTACGCGGTCGCGGTCTCCCTGGACCGCGTCGACGAGATCGTGTCGAAGGTGCGCTGGTTCAGCGTGATCGTCGCCGCTCTCGCCCTCGCGACACTGGCCGTACTCGGCTGGTTCGCGATCCGGCGGGCGTTCCGGCCCCTACGGCAGATCGAGGACACCGCGAAGGCCATCGCCGCCGGCGACCTCAGCCGTCGCGTCCCGCTGGCCGCCACCAACGACGAGGTGTCCAGCCTGTCGCAGTCGATCAACGTGATGCTCGCCCAGATCGAGGAGTCGTTCGCGGTGCGCGCCGCCTCGGAGGAGCAGATGCGCCAGTTCGTCGCGGACGCCTCGCATGAGCTGCGGACGCCGCTGGCGACCGTGCGCGGGTACGCCGAGCTGTTCCGTCAGGGCGCCGTCTCCGACCCGGAGGACCTGCGCTCGGCGATGCGCCGGATTGAGGACGAGGCCGCGCGGATGGGCGTCCTGGTCGAGGACCTGCTGACCCTGACCCGGCTGGAGCGCCGCGGGACGGCGCCGGGCGACCAGCCGCGCAGCATCGGCCCGGTCGACCTCACCGTCATCGGCGCCGACGCCGCCCAGGACGCCCAGGCCCTGGACCACGGCCGGGCGATCCACGTGGTCGGGCTGAACGGACCGATGCAGCCGGTCGTCGTCCAGGGGGACGAGGACGCGCTGCGGCAGGTCGTCACGAACCTGATGGCCAACGCGATCCGCTACACGCCTGAGCAGAGCCCGATCGAGATCGCGGTCGGCTCGCGCGATGGGCGGGCCGAGCTGCAGGTACGCGATCACGGCGACGGCGTACCCCCGCACCTGCGGGAGCGCATCTTCGAGCGGTTCTACCGCGCCGACGCCAGCCGCAACAGCGCCAGCGGCGGCAGCGGACTGGGCCTGGCGATCGTGGCCGCGATCGTCGAGGGCCACGACGGGACGGTGCACGTGGAGGAGACCGTGGGCGGCGGCGCGACGTTCGTGGTGCGCGTTCCACAGGTCACTCACAGTGACCAGCCAGGACCCGTCCAGACCGAACCGCTTGAGTAGAACCACCGCTTCCGAAGAAGCAAAAGGGCACAGAAGGAGTAGGCGATGACCCCGGACGAGCAGCAGCCACGCCAGGACGACAGCACGGGCCCGGAGCACACGCAGCCGATCCCGCCCGTCCCGCCGGCTCGCCCGTCCGCACCCGCCGGCCAGCACGGCACACCGGCGTACGGCCCCCCGCAGGGCTACGCGGGCCAGGCGTCCGCCCAGGGTCACCCCACTGCGCCGCACGGCGCCCCCGGTCACCAGACCGCCGCCCAGGGCGCCCCTTGGTCGGCTCCGCAGGCGCCGGGCTCGTACGGCCACGGTGCGCACACCCCGGGGTACGCGGCGCCGGGTCACGCACCGACGACGACCGCTCCCCGGTCCAGCAACCGACGCGCGCCGTGGGTCGCCGTCCCGCTGGCGGCGCTGCTGGCCGCGGGGCTCGCGAGCGGCGGTACGTACGCCGCGACTCGGAGCGACAACGGCGGCGGCGCGACCACCGCCGGTCCGACGACCGTCGTCAACGCCAACCCGGCCGACTTCGCCGACGCCGGCTCGGTCAACTGGGCGGCGACCGCCTCCAAGGTGTCCCCGAGCGTCGTGTCGATCACCCTCAAGACCTCCTCCGGTGGCGACCAGGGATCGGGCGTCATCCTCGACACCAAGGGCAACATCGTCACCAACCACCACGTCGTGGCCGACCAGGGCACGCTGACCGTCACGCTTAACGACGGACGGACGTACGAGGCGACGGTCGTCGGGACGGACGCCTCCACCGACCTGGCCGTCATCCGGCTGAAGAACCCGCCGAGCGGCCTCAAGCCGGTCGCGATCGGTGACGACAAGAAGCTCGTCGTCGGTCAGCCGGTGATGGCGATCGGCAACCCGCTCGGGCTGAGCGGCACGGTCACCACGGGCATCGTCAGTGCGCTGGACCGCCCGGTCAGCACGCAGCAGAGCAGCGGCGGCCAGGGCCAGCAGAGCGACCCGTTCCAGCAGCCGCAGCAGCAGTCGACGGAGGCCGAACCGGTCGTCACGAACGCCGTTCAGACCAGCGCGGCGATCAACCCCGGCAACAGCGGGGGCGCGCTGGTGGACGGCAGCGGCCGGCTGATCGGGATCAACTCCTCGATCCCCAACGCCGGCAGCTCGGGATCGGACCAGGCGGGCAACATCGGCATCGGGTTCGCGATCCCGGTGACGGTGATGAAGCTGGTGACCGGTCAGCTGCTGTCCTCGGGCAAGGCTGCGCACGCCCAGCTCGGGATCCGCGCCGACACCAGCCAGGTCAAGGACGGCAACGCGACCATCAACGGCGCGCGCGTCGCCACCGTGAACTCCGGCAGCCCCGCCCAGAAGGCCGGGCTGAAGGAAGGCGACGTCATCGTCGGCATCGGCGGGCAGTCCGTCGAGTCATCGACCTCTCTGGTCGGCCAGGTACGCGAGTACGCGGTCGGTCAGAAGGTGGCGCTCACCGTCGTGCGGGACGGTCAGCGCCAGACCATCACGGCCACGCTGGGAGCTGACACCAGTACGTCGTGATGCAACGGCCGGTCGTGCTCCCCCTTTCCTCCGTGGCGCGACCGACCGGTACGGGGTAGACCCGGCAGAGCTGTGACGGGCTCACACCGGGTCCCGCGGGGCGTCCTACCGATCAGGTAGGACGCCCCGCGGTCGTTCCGCCCCAGGTCGTCGGGGGTTGCCAGGGCGGCTCGCCGCGCAGGACGCTCGTCCCGTCGGCACCGACGCCGACCCGACGTCCCTGGAGGCGACCATGGCGGTGTGCGAGGTCTGTGGCAACGACTACGAGATGGCCTTCCAGGTGGTGACAGC
Source organism: Luteipulveratus flavus (assembly GCF_029439465.1). Classification (GTDB taxonomy): domain Bacteria; phylum Actinomycetota; class Actinomycetes; order Actinomycetales; family Dermatophilaceae; genus Luteipulveratus; species Luteipulveratus flavus. Next base: position 6,407 of record NZ_JAROAV010000002.1, read on the forward strand.
CGGGCAGACGCACACGTTCGACAGCTTCGAGTGCGCCATCCACCGACTCGCCCCCATCTGTGAGCACTGCGGCTGCAAGGTGATCGGCCACGGCCATGTCACCGACCGTCGCTTCTTCTGCTGCGCCCACTGCGCCCGCGAGGCCGCCGGTTCCGCCGCCCACGACGCCGACTGACCGCGGGGGTCGCCTCAACGGAGCTCGAGAACGGCGTAGTCGCCGGTGCGGAGGCGCAGGGACGCGACGCGTTCGAGTCCGGCCAGGTGGGCGGGGTAGCGCACGTCGACCACCAGGTAGCGCACGCGGTACCGGTCGCGGAGGACGTCGACCGATGCGGCCGACGGGCGGGTGAACGCCGTGTCGTTGGTCGCGAGCAGCGCTGGGTCGAAGAACCCGATCCCGAAGGTGGGAACTCGTCGCCGGGCCGCCTCGGCGAGCACGGGCGGTGTGTACGACCAGCCCTCCACCAGCACGCGCCGCTCCCCCAGACCGGCGATCCAGGCGTGCCGGTTGTCGTGCGAAACCGGTTGCCGCATATGGGCATTCGTCGCCAAGAGGTCGTCGGGCGAGGTGTGCTCGCGCAGCCAGCGCGCGGTGTCGAGACCGCCGAGCCCGATCGCCGCGTCCGCCCGGGTGGGCGGCACGGCCTCGCGCCAGGGCCGGTCGGCGACGGCCCGTACGGTGTCGGGGACGCGCACCAGCCCGAGGGCGGTCACCGCGAGGGCCAGGAGGACGACCACGGTCCGCCACGGCGCCCGCTCCTCCGCATCACGCCGGAGCACGATCCAGGCGCCCACGGCGAGGGCGAGCAGCAGCGCGACCGTGACGACGTACGGGCGGGTGAGGTCCGCGTACGACAGGTGTACGCCGCCCTGCCACGCCAGCTCGTGAGCGGTCGACCGTGCGACGAGCGTGATGAGCACTCCGGCGACGACACCGGATCCGACGAGCAGCCGGCGCGACCGCACGGACCGGTCCGCCAGCACCGTCCACAGCCCCCACGCGGAGGCGATGGCCAACGTCGGCTGCGCGAACCGCAGGAAGTAGTCCTCGCTGTTGTGCGGGTGCCCCAGCAGCAGGGTGGCGAGCACCCCGCTGCCCGCACACCCGAGCAGGAAGACCGCGCGGGCGTCCGTCACCCGGCGCAGCTGGAAGATCGCACCGGACCAGGCGCACGCCCACGAGGTGACCAGCAGGACGGTCGCGCCGGCCAGCGGGAGGCCGTGCCGAGGTACGCCGAGCTTGGTGGCGAGGTAGGCGCCGAGGTGCGCGGGCTGGAACCACATCCCCTGGCTGGCCCCGCGGAACAGCGCGACCTGGGCGAAGACGAGACCGGCCACGGTCACCGCTGCAGCCACCAGGAGGCTGCGCTCCGGACGTCGCCGCCGCAGCACGACGACCACGGCCGCGAGCAGCAGGCCGCACAGGATCATCGGCAGACAGGTCGCCTTCGCACCGGTCAAAGCGGCCATGGCCAGACCGAGCAGCAGCACGTCCGGCACCGCCGGTCGAGGGAGGGTCAGCACGCGCAGCAGTACGTGCACGGCCAGCAGCATGAGGGCGAGTCCGTAGCCCAACGACGGGCTCAGCGGGTCCCACGCCGACACGAAGTCCTCGTCGAACGGCGAGACGGCGTACTTGCCGGGGAAGGGCGCGAAGTCGCCCACCATGCCGAGGATCACGGCCGCCGCGGCACCCGCGTACGCGGATCGGCTGAGGCGGTACGCCACGAGCGCGGTCGCCGCGAAGACCAGCACGGTCGTGGTGGGCAGCAGCAACCGGTCCTGCAGGACCGACGGGCTCAGCCCGGTCAGCCACGACATCGAGGCGAGGTGGGCGTTGACGAACCAGTGGTAGTCCAGCGGCTGGCCGCTCACCGTCGGGATCTGCGGTGGGAAGTGGTGCTTCAGCTCCGCGGTCAGCGCCACCTGGTACGGCTCGTCGCCGTTCGGGGTGACGGGGTCGCTGGTCGGGTATCTCCAGCCCAACCAGCCGATCCCGCCGAACCACAGCATCGCGAAACAGCTCGCCGCTGCCGCACCCCACGCCAGGACGCGCGGCGCCGGCCGCAGGACCGGGAGCAGCACCTCCCGCCGGTCACGTCGGGCGAGCGCCACCACGAGCGCGAGCACCGGGAGCACCGCCGGCAGCCGAGGGACGCCGGCCGCGCGGCCGACGACGTACACCGGGAGCTGGAGGCACAGTCCGGTCAGCGTCCCGAACACCACCTGGTCGAGCCAGGTGTCCTCGTCCCGGCCCGACCACAGCAGCCGCCAGGCGACGACGCCGGGAAGGCCGACGAAGACGGCGAACGCCACGACGTACACGGCGATCTCGCGCCAGCGCGCACCGCCCGCGTGGCTGATCGACGCGAGTGTCACCAGCGTGACCAGCCACGGAAGCGCGCTCAGGACGTGTCCGGGCCTCTGCACGGTCGGGCCCGGCCGACCGGCTCGTTCCCTGGTCTGCGTCGCCGCCATCGTCTCCTCCCGTGACGTACGGAGGGTCAGTGCCATCGTGCCCGTGGGGGACGGCGTGGTCCGCACTGCGACACGCCCTACCGAAGTAGCACGCCACCCTGCCGCGGGGTACCCCTTCAGGGCTACCCCGGAACCATCCCTGAGTCGCCCCTGAAACCGCCTTCGGCGTGATGACGCGGCCCGACGCGAGGGCGCAGGCTGTCAGACGTCAGCCGCCGTGCACCTCGCGCAGCGGACCCGCACACCAGACGAAACTCAGGGGATAGACATGTTCGCCAAGCTCGGTAAGGGCGTGGTCAGGCATCCGTGGTGGGTGATCGGCGCGTGGGTGCTCCTCGCCGCCGTCGTCATCGCCACCGCGCCGAAGCTCACCACGACCAACGACGAGTCCGACTTCCTGCCGAAGCACTACGAGTCGATCAAGGCCGCGCAGCTGCAGGAGGCCAAGTACTCCGACACCACCACTCTCGGCGGCATCGTCGTCATCGACCGCCAGGACGGCAAGGCGCTCACCGCCGCCGACAACGCCAAGATCAAGCAGATCGCCACCGACCTCGGCCAGCAGGTCAAGGCCCCCGCCACCGGCGTCGCCGCCGGCCCGCCCGCCGCCGACCACCGCGTCCAGACGCTGATGGTCAGCTTCGGCAAGGACGCCGACACCTGGGGCGACGACGCCCGCGAGGTCGTCAAGGGGATGCGCGAGAACCTCGGCAACCAGGTCAAGGGCACCGACCTGCGGTACGGCATCACCGGACCCACCGCCCAGGCGATCGACAGCGAGGAGTCGGACAGCAAGTCCGAGGCGCTGATCGGGATCGCCACCATCGGCCTGATCATCGTGCTGCTGCTCATCATCTTCCGCAGCCCCGTCATCGCCCTGCTGCCGATCGTGCTCATCCTGCTCGTCTCGCAGGTCGCCACCGGCTTCATCGGCTGGGCCAACGAGATCTTCGACCTCAACGCCGACAGCTCGATCAGCGTGATCCTCATCGTCGTGCTGTTCGGCATCGGCACCGACTACATCCTGTTCCTGATGTTCCGCTACCGCGAGCGACTGCGGATGGGCGAGGACAAGAGGACCGCGATGGTCTCCGCGGTCGGCCGGGTCGGCGAGGCCATCGCCTCCGCCGCGGGCGCCGTCATCGCCGCGTTCATGGCCCTCGTGCTCTCCTCGCTGGGGATCTTCCGAGCCATCGGTCCCGCGCTCGCCATCGCGGTGGCCGTCATGCTCGTCGCGGGTCTGACCCTGGTCCCGGCGGTCGTGTCCCTGATGGGCCCGAAGGTGTTCTGGCCGAGCAAGGCCTGGCAGCGCGAGCCCAAGCACACGACGTCGGCCCGGATCGGCCGCTCCCTCGGTCGTCGTCCGGCGGTGTACGCCGTCGTCACCGGCGGCGTCCTCGTCGCCCTGTCGGTGTTCTCGTTCGGGTTCAAGCCGTCCTTCGACTTCGGCTCCAGCGGCCTGCCGAAGGACGCGGAGTCCACCGTCGCGCTGAACACCCTGAAGCAGAGCCTCCCCGCCGGGTCCACCGACCCGAGCACGGTGCTGGTGACCAGCAACGACGGCGGACGCCTGGCGCAGACCGGGCTGACGTCGTACGCCACCGGCCTGTCGAAGGTGCCTGGCGTCGGGCAGGTGTCACCACCGGAGCTGAGCAAGGACGGCAGCACCGCGACGTACCAGGTGGTCCTGGACGACGACCCGGCGTCGGAGAAGGCGATCGACGTCGTCGGCGGTCCGCTGCGCGACGCGGCGCACCGCTCACCGGCGGGGACGACCGCGTACGTGGGTGGTTCGACCTCGGTCTACGTCGACCTGGACGACGCCATGGTGCGCGACTACAAGGTCGTCTTCCCGGTGGCGGCGGTCGTGATCATGCTGATCCTCGGGCTGCTGCTGCGCTCGATCGTGGCACCGCTCTACCTGATGGCATCCGTCGGGCTCGGGTTCGGGGCGACGCTCGGCGCGACCGTGCTGCTGATGCAGTCCGGCTCGGCCACCGGCGGCCTGATCTTCATGCTGCCGATCTACATGTACCTGTTCGTGGTCGCCCTCGGGACGGACTACAACATCCTGATGGTCGCCCGGCTGCGGGAGGAGGCCCGCGAGGGCCGCAGCCCGAGGGACGCGGCGGCCAAGGCGTTCCAGCACGCCGGCCCGACGGTCGCCGCGGCCGGTCTGATCCTGGCGGGTTCGTTCGCCTCGCTGATGCTGGCGGGCAACGACCTGATGGTGTCGATGGGCTTCGCGATCTCCTTCGGGATCGGGGTGGCGGCGTTCGTCATGGCGATGTTCTTCACGCCGGCGATCACCGCCCTGCTCGGTCACGCGGCGTGGTGGCCCGGGCACGGTGACGCCCGCCGGCGCTCCACCACCCCGCCGCCCGAGCGGGACATGGAGCTGGTCGGCTCCCGCCACTGACCCAGGTCGTCCGGCGCCCTCAGGGGTGGCGCCGGACGACCGGTGAGGCTCGCAGGGCCCGGTCGCTCGACGTGAGCGGCCGGGCCCTTCGGCGGTCGACCTGGCGCCACGGTGGAGGTGGTGCCAGGTCGGTCGTCGGTATCAGCGCCAGGTGAGCCGGGCTCCTCCTCCCATGGAGACGCACGAGCACGTCGACGACGTGGAGCTGCGCATGCTCAGGGCGTCGGTCCGGCACGTCGCGCTCGCGGCTCTCGTCCTGCTGGCGCTGCAGATCCCGATGTGGTCGGCCGTCGGCCGGTCCTCGTACGCGACCGGTCCCGCCACCACGGCCGGGCGGCTGTCCCTGCTGCTGGACACCGGGTTCGCGATCGCCCTCGCCATGACCGCCGTACGCGCCTGCGAGTACCTGCGTGGGTGCGAGCTGCGGTACGCCCGGCACACCTGGCCGGACGACGCCACGCAGCGACGCGCCTACCTCGACGGCCGGTACCGGCGCATCCGGTGGGCGGCGACCGTTCTCGTCGTCGCCGCGCTGCTGGACGTCGTCGAGAACGTCGTCCTGTGGCAGCGGCTCCGCCAGGACGGCGAACCCCTGACCGGGCTGTGGGTCGGGTGGCTGAGCCCCGTGTGGCTCGCGCTCGGCCTCGCCGCGGCCGTCGTCCTGTGCGCCGTGTGGTGGCAGCGCGCCGACGAGCGCCGGCGTCGGATCGCCGACCCGATGGACCAGGTCACCCGCCGCACCGACGAGGCGATGACGACCGGCGGCACGATCATCGCCTGCTCCGGCGGCGGGATCCGCTCGGCGTCCTTCTGCCTGGGCGCGCTGCAGTCCCTGATGACGGCGGGCGTGTACCGGCAGGCGCGTGCGGTGGTCGGCGTGAGCGGCGGTGGCTACATGGCCGCCGCGTTCCACTGGACCGGCCGCACCGTCGAGGACCACGAGCAGCCCCCGTTCGAGCAGGGCACCACCGAGCTCGCCCTGCTGCGCCGACACACCCGCTACCTGCTGCCCCGCGGCACCGAGGTGTTCCGCGGCGTCATGTCGGTGCTGTACGGCGTCGTCATCAACGTCGTCTTCGTCCTGGTGGCGCTGCGAGCGATCTCCTGGCTGCTGGGCTGGTACCTGCACGAGTACGACGTGGTTCAGGTGACCGACGACGCGACGGCGATCCGGTTCTCACCGTGGTGGATCGCGGCGGCGCTGCTGTGCTGGGGTCTCGCCGTCGGGTCCTTCCTCCTGGTCGAGAAGGTCATCGACCGCTTCGGTCAGGTCGACGACCGCGTCCGGCGAGAGCTGCGCTCGGGCATCGGCACGCTGCTGGCGGTCGGGGCGGCCACCACGCTGCTCATGCTCGGCGTGCCGCTGACCGTGCGGTGGCTCACCTCCCGGTCCGCCGACGGCGCCAGGCTCCCCCACACGCTGCGGGCGCTCATCGATCCCGGGCCGGTGAGCTCGGCGACCCTGCTCGCACTGCTCACCGGTCTGGTCGCGCTGGCTCGTACCGTCGCCACCGGCCTGAGCAAGGTCGGGGACGAGGACGCGCGGCTGGCGAGGCTCGTCGCGAAGCTGCGTCTCGTCGTCGCACCCTGGCTCGGCACGGTCCTCATCCTCGCAGCGGCGTACCTGGTCCTCGTGCGCTGGACCTTCGCGTACGCCACCTCGGCGGGCTGGCGCTCGAGCTGGAGCGTCGCCCTGTGGTGCGGGGTCATCGTGCTCGGGGTCCGGCTGGTCTCCGACGTGAACCGCACCTCGCTGCACCACTTCTACCGCGAGCGCCTGGCCACGACCTTCCTCGTCGAGCGGCGTCGCGGCCGGGCCGTCGCCGAGCCGTACGCCAAGCCGCTCCCGGTGTCGGAGTACGCCGCGGTCGGCCCGACCGGCGGGCCGGAGCTGGTGATGGCCGCCGTCGCGAACGTCGCCGACGCAGAGTACGTCCCCGCCGGCCGCGGGTGCGTACCGTTCGTCATCGCCGCCGACCGCACCGGCGTCCTCGGCGACCCGACCCTGCCGGCCGGCGGGACCCGCACGACCGACGAGTACGAGCGCAGCGCCGACTACGACCTGCGCGACCTCACCCTTCCCGCCTCGATGGCGATCAGCGGCGCCGCGGTGTCACCGCTCGCGGGTCGAGCCAGTGCTCGCACCCGGCCGGTCCGCGTCCTGCTGACCGTGCTGAACGCCCGCCTCGGCGTGTGGCTACCCAACCCGTACGCCCGCCCGCCGGCCCTCACCGCGAAGGCGCTGAAGGAGCGCGCGGCGCTGGCCGGGCCCGGCGAGGGCGACCGCCGCGGCCGGTGGCGCGTCCGCGGCTGGGAGCTGCTCGCCCGGACGACCAGCGTCGCGAGCAAGCCCGGGCCGTACCGGCTGCTGCGGGAGGCCTTCGGCCGGCCGTCGCTGTACGACCGCCGCATCTACGTCACCGACGGCGGCCACTACGACAACCTCGGGCTGCTGGAGGCCCTGCGCCGACGCCCGAACCGCGTCGTGGTCATCGACGCGAGCAACGACAAGGAGAACACCTTCGGGGCGCTCGCCGACGCCGTGGCGACCGCGCGGATGGACCTCGGCATCGAGGTCACCGTGGACACCGCCCGGCTGCGGTCGACGTCCGACGAGCGCGCCGCCTCCGCCTGGACCGTCGGCACCGCGACGTACCCACCGGGGGCGGACGGCATGGTCCACGCCGCCGACGTCATCTTCGTCAAGGCGGTGCTCACCGACGGGCTGAGCACCGACCTCGAGCACTACGCGCTGGACAACCCCGACTTCCCGCGGCGCTCGACCGGCGACCAGTCGTACGACGAGTGGGACTTCGAGGCGTACCGGCAGCTCGGTCGTACGCTCGCCGACGACATGGTCAGCGGCACCCGGCTGGGCGGCCTGACCGCGGTTCCCCTCGACCGCACGGCGTGATCCCGGTCGACAGGCCGCGAGCCGCGCGGTAACGTCGCTCCTCCCCCTGCACGCATGGTGTCGTTGCCATGCGGTCAGCAGGCCCACGGTGCGGGACTGCGTGCCGACCTCATCCACCTCAGAGAGGCCATCCTCGTCATGCCCAGCGACGCCGCCACCCTCGACGACGACCTCATCTCCGAGCAGACCTACCTCGCGAACGCCCGCGCCGAGCTGGCGCGGATGCGCGAGGCCGCCGAGTCGCTCGACGCCAGCAAGGCCAGCGACGCGATCTCCGGCGAGGCGCTCAGCCACACGCTGGCCCGGCGCATCGCCACCCTGCAGGACGACCCACGGTCCACGCTGTTCTTCGGCCGCATCGACATGACACCGCCCGAGCGCGAGCAGTGGTACATCGGGCGGCGGCACGTCGCCGACGCCCAGGGCAACCCGGTCGTCATCGACTGGCGTGCACCGGTCTCGACCGCCTTCTACCGCGCGTCCCACACCGACCCGATGGACGTGGTGCTGCGGCGCCGGTTCGGCGTCGACCACGGCGTTCTCACCGCCATCGAGGACGAGCACCTCACCGATCCCGCCGAGGCGGACGAGAAGTCGCACATCCTCGCCACCGAGATCGAGCGGCCGCGTACCGGCCCGATGCGCGACATCGTCTCGACCATCCAGCCCGAGCAGGACGAGATCGTGCGCGCCGACGTCGCCACCACGATCTGCGTGCAGGGCGCGCCGGGCACCGGGAAGACCGCCGTCGGTCTGCACCGCGCGGCGTGGCTGCTCTACTCCTTCCGGGAGCGGCTGGACCGCACGGGCGTGCTCGTCGTCGGCCCGAACAAGGCGTTCTTGGACCACATCGGCGCCGTGCTCCCGGCGCTCGGCGAGATCCGGGTCGGCCACGCGACGATCGAGGACCTCCTCGACCACGGCCGGGTCCGAGCGCTCGAGTCGGCGAATGTCGCTGTCCTCAAGGGCGATTCGCGGATGGCAGAGGTGATGGAGAAGGCCGTCTGGGCGCACGTCCGGCCGGTCACCGAGCCCCTCGTGGTGCCGCGCGGAATCCGCAAGTGGCGCGTGCCCGCGTACGAGGTGCAGGAGATCGTCGACGAGCTGAAGGCGCGCGGGGTGCGGTACGACGCCGCCCGGCAGATGCTCCCCCAGCGCCTCGCCCACGCCGTGCTGCTGCTGATGGAGCGGGCCGGTGACTCCCCCGACGACCGGGTCCAGGACGCCGTGGCTCGATCGGCGCCGATGAAGAAGTACGTCGCCTCGGTCTGGCCGCAGCTCGACGCGGCCCAGGTGCTCTTCGAGCTGTGGTCCTCACCGGACCGGCTGGGTGCTGCGGCAGCGGGCGTCCTCAGCAACGACGAGCAGTCGATCCTGTTGTGGGGCAAGCCCGTTCGCAGTAAGGGCGCGGCACGCTGGTCGCTGGCTGACATGGCCCTGCTCGACGAGGCGCACGACGTGCTCACCCGGATGACCAGCCTCGGGCACGTCGTCCTCGACGAGGCGCAGGACCTCTCGCCGATGCAGCTGCGAGCGGTCGGCCGCCGCTGCTCCACCGGGTCCGCCACCGTCCTGGGTGACATCGCCCAGGGCACCACGCCATGGTCGACCCGGTCGTGGGAGGAGACGATGACGCACCTCGGGAAGCCGAGCCATCACCTGGAGGTGCTGGACCGCGGGTTCCGGGTGCCCGCCGCCGTCATCGAGTACGCGGCTCGCCTGCTGCCGGCGATGGCGCCGGGCCTCGGGGCGCCGGTCTCGGTCCGCGACAACCCCGGCCGGCTCGACCTCGTCCCGGTCGGTCCGGACGAGCTCTCCGACCGGCTCGTCGCCACCTTGCACGAGGCGGTCGGCAGCCCGGGTTCCATCGGCGTCATCGCACCGGACGCCGACATCGACGCGTACTCGGCCGCGCTGAACGCCGCCGGGGTCGGGCACGGCCGGCTGGATCGCGACCACGGCGACGACGAGGACCACCAGGTGCAGCTGGTCCCGGCCACGGTGGCCAAGGGCCTGGAGTTCGACCGGGTGGTCGTGGTCGAGCCGTCCCGCATCGCGGCGGCCGAGCCGGACGAGCGCACCGGGCTGCGCCGGCTCTACGTCGTCCTCACCCGCGCCGTCTCGGCGCTGACGGTGCTGCACTCCGAGGACCTGCCTGCCGAGCTCGCCGCCTGACCCCCGCGCTCACCACGCGAGTCCCGACTGTCCGGCACTCCATGCCGGGCCGAGCAGACGAGATCCGCCAGGCACTCCCCGGCAGAAGTTGGTCAGGAGCACATGCATACCTGTGCCGGACGCCAGCTTTCGCCGGGGCCTCGCCGGCAGAAGTTGGTCAGGAGCACATCCATACCTGTGCCGGGCGCCAGGATTTGCCGGGGAAGTCACCAGGTGGGGCGGACGCGGCCTTCCCGGGCCATGACTGCCGCCACCTGGGCGAACACCTCGAGCCGCTCATCGCCGACCTCCCGCGCCCATCGCCGTACGACGTCGCGGCCCGCGCGCGAGGCAGCCTCGGTCGCCGCGACACCGCGCGGCGTGAGGGTCAGCATCGTCGCCCGGCCGTCGACCGGGTGGGGCGAGCGCCGGACGTACCCCTTGCGCTCCAGGTCGGCGACCAGCGTGCTGGCGGACTGCTTGGTCATGCCCATGTGGTCGGCCAGCTCGACCAGCGTGCAGCCGGGCCCGGAGAGGCGGACGAACGCGAACCCGTGCGCCGGCCGCAGGTCGGGGTAGCCGGCCGCGCGCACACCGGCGTCGATCGCCTCGGTCATCGCGTTGCTCGCGGCCAGCATCCGGAACGGCAGGTCGTCGTACGCCATCCGAGCACCTTGACACACCGGTCAGTGAGTCTGACCATATAGTCAGACAGCCTGACCAAACAGAGGGATCCCGATGCTGCTGCGCTCCACCGACGCCAAGACGTTCGATCTACACGATGCCCGCTTCCACTCCTACGTCGCGCCCCGCACCGGCAGCACCCGGCTGTGCGCCTGGCGGACCGAGCTGGCCCCCGGGGCGCCGGCCCAGCCGCACACGGTCAGCGAGGAGGAGGTGTTCCTCGTGCTGGCCGGCCGGCTCGCCATGACGGTCGAGGAGGAGTCGTACGACGCTGGGCCGGGTGACGTCGTGCACGTACCGGCCGGCGCCACGATCGTCGTCGCCAACGCCGGCGACACCCCGCTGACGCTGTGGGTGACGACGTCGGTCGGCATCCGGGCGACGCTGCCCGACGGGTCGCAGATCACCCCGCCGTGGAGCCAGTGACCGACGGCCCAGCGGTCGCGCCCGTCAGTCGGTGGCGATGGCCCGGAGCACGTCCAGCCGGGCCGCGCGCCGGGCCGGCCACCACGCGGCGAGCACCCCGACAGCCGCCGCCAGCAGCACGAACAGCCAGATCCGACCCCACGGGATCGCCAGCTCGGCGACCCCGGCGCCGGACTGCGAGCGCTGCAGCACGATCCCGAACCCGATGCCGATCACGACACCGAGCACCGCACCGAGCATGGCGATCACGACCGACTCCAGCCGCACCATCCGGCGCAGCTGCCGGCGACTGAGGCCGACCGCGCGCAACAGACCGATCTCGCGCGTCCGCTCGATGACCGACAGGGCCAGCGTGTTGACGATGCCGAGCACGGCGATGACGACGGCGAGCCCGAGCAGGGCATAGATCAGGGTCAGCATCTGATCGATCGGCCGGCGCTGCTCGGCGGCGAACTCGTCCTGGTCCTTCACGGCCACCGTCGGGATGCCGGCGGTGATCCGCTCCAGCCCGGCTCGTACCTGCGCCTCGTCCGCCCCGGGCGCCCGGGCGACGAACGCGTAGTTGTCCTGGTGCGGACCACCGGCGGCCTCGTACCCGGCGATCGTGGTGGTGACGTCCAGCAGGGCGGGGGTCGACTTGACCACCGCGACCACGCGCATCGGCGTCGTCACCCCGCCGAGCGTGATCCGCACCTGGTCGCCGAGCCGGTACCCCTTGTCCTTGGCCGCCTTGTCGGTGACGAACACGGTCTTGCCGACGAGCCGGTCGAGGGAGCCCTGCTGGACGTCGATGCGAGCCACCTGGGTGAGCGGCTTCGGGTCGACCGCGCCGATGCCCGTCCGGTCGCCGTCGATCTGCGCCTGGGTGAACCTCGTCCGGGCGACGGCCTCGACGCCGGGCACGCCCCGGGCCTGGTCGGTCACGGTCGGCGAGAAGGGTGTCCCGAACGTGCCGGAGACGACGTAGTCACCGGTGAAGTTCTTGGCGATCAGCACGTCGACGCTGCGGGTCGCCGACGCCCCGAACACCGACATCATCACCACGAGCGCGAGTCCGATCATCAGCGCGGACGCGGTGGCGGCCGTACGCCGGGGGTTGCGCAGGGAGTTCTGCTCGGCGAGCGTGCCCACCGCACCGAACGTGCGCCGGTAGGCGAGCCCGATCCCCCGGATCACCGGTCGCCCGACGACCGGACTCATCAGCACGGCGCCGAGGATCACTCCGAGCAGCCCGGCCCCGAGCCAGTACGTCTCGCGGGTCCGGTCACCGGTCAGCACCCACAGCAGCGCCCCGACGCCGGCGAGCACCATCAACCCTCCGCCGAGCGCGCGCCGGGTGACAGTGGCCTCCGGCATCGCGACGTCGTCGCGCAGCGCGGCAACGGGAGCGACCCGCGAGGCACGCCGCGCGGGCAGGTACGCCGCGAGGCCGGTGACGAGCATGCCGACGACGTACGCCGCGACGACGGCCCGCGGGGTGAACTCCAGGGGCGTGCCGCTGAGATCGAGCCCGAACTGCGCGAAGAGCGCCTTGATGCCGAGGGCGAGGACGAATCCGAGGCCCAGCCCGACCGTGCTGCCGACCAGGCCGACCGCGACCGCCTCGAACAGCACCGAGCGGGTCACCTGCCGCCGGGAGGCGCCGAGCGCGCGCAGCAGGGCGAGCTCGCGGCTGCGCTGGGCGACCAGGATCGAGAACGTGTTGACGATCAGGAACGAGCCGACGACCAGCGCGACGCCGGCGAAGATCAGCAGGAAGGTGCTGATGAAGGAGAGCGCGTCCTTGATGTCGTCGCTCGCCTCGTCGGCGGCCTGGTCGCCCGTGACCACCTCGGTGCCCGGCGGCAGCACCTGCGCGACCGCCTTCCTTAGCGCCGCCTGGTCATGGCCCGGCTCGGCGGTGACCCACACGTCGGTGAAGACGTCGCGGCCGGCGAAGTAGGTCTGCTGCGCCGTGGCGGGGTCGAGCACGACCAGGCTCGCGCCGACCAGACTCCCCGCGCTGTACGACGCCAGGCCGACGAGCCGGGCGCTCAGCCGCGGGGTCCGGCCGCTGGTCACGACGTTGACCGTGTCCCCGACGCGGTAGTCGGCGCGCTTGGCCGTGGCCGGGTCCATCGCGATCTCGCCCGAGCGCTGCGGCGCGCGTCCCTCACGGACGGTGAGCCCCGGCGTCCCGTGCCCGGCGGGGGCATCGTGGTAGCTGACCGCGATGCCGGGCGCGCCCTGACCGCCGACGATCTTGCCGTTGCGGCCGACGACGAAGGTCGAGTACGACGACACGTCGCCCTCGGCCCGCGCGACGCCGGGCACACGGCGCACCTGGTCCACGACGGAGGCGGGGACCGTGCGCGTCTGGGCGAACGCCTCGTTCGCCTTCTGCCCGGCCGGACGGACCATCACGTCGCCGACCGTGCCGTTCATGATGCTGGTGAACGCGCGGTCCAGGGTCGCGGTGAAGACGAGCGACCCGGCGACGAAGGCCACCCCGAGCACGATCGCGAACGTACTCAGCAGCAGCCGGATCTTCCTGGCCCACAACGACTTCCACGATGCACGAAGCACGGTCAGGCCTCACTCGGAAGTCGCGCATCGAGGTTCTTCATCCGGTCCAGCACGAGATCTGAGGTCGGCTCGAGCATCTCGTCGACGACCCGTCCGTCGGCCAGGAAGACGATGCGGTCGGTGTAGCCGGCAGCCAACGGGTCGTGCGTCACCATGACGATGGTCTGCCCGAGCTCATCCACGCTGTGGCGCAGGAACTGCAGGATCTCGTCGCTGGAGGTCGAGTCGAGGTTGCCGGTCGGCTCGTCGGCGAAGATCACCTCGGGTCGCCCGGCGAGCGCCCGGGCACACGCGACGCGCTGCTGCTGACCACCGGACAGCTCATTGGGTCGGTGCGACAGGCGGGTCCGAAGACCGACGGTGTCGATGACGTGGTCGAACCACTCCTGGTTCGGCTTGCGGCCGGCGATCGCGAGCGGCAGCAGGATGTTCTCCTGCGCCGTGAGCGTCGGGACGAGGTTGAACGACTGGAACACGAAGCCGATCCGGTCCCTGCGCAGCTCGGTCAGACGCTTGTCGCCCAGCCGCCCCAGCTCGTCCTCGCCGAGGAACACCTGGCCGTCCGTCGGCGAGTCCAGCGCCGCGAAGCAGTGCATCAGCGTGGACTTGCCCGACCCGGACGGCCCCATGATCGCGGTGAAGCGCCCTGCCTCCAGCTCGACCGACACGTCGTCCAGCGCGACCACCCGCGCCTCACCCTGGCCGTACGCCTTGGTCAGCCCGACCGCGCGAGCGGCCACCCTCGTCGTCATGGTGTCGACGCTAGGCCAGGGGTCTGACGATGCGCCTCCCCCCACCGCGCGAATCTCGCGCGTCAGGGCGCTGTGGATAAGTCCCGGGGCGGCCGCGCCGCCGGACGTAGCGTCGTGCGCATCGTCCGCCGAGCCACGGCGGACCGGCGAAGGAGGGCTCATGTACCCCAAGGACAGCAGCAGCGGCGGCAGCGGTGGCTACACCGTCGACGCCGACGCGATCTCCGGTCACGGCACCGACCTGAGCACGGTCGCGAACGACATCACCCGCCAGATGAACGCCATCAACCGCAAGCTCAGCACCCTGCAGGGCCAGTGGAAGGGCTCGGCGGCCAACCAGTACGCCACGCTCCACCACGACTGGCAGCGCCAGCAGAAGGCCGTCGCCGACAGCCTGGCCAAGATCAGCCGGGCGCTCGGCGGCGCGGCGACGATCTACCGCACGACCGAGAGCGACGTGCGCCGGGCGTTCACGCCGGTCTGATCCGGGGCGTGACTGCGCGGTCACCTGCGGCAGGGCCCGTCGCAGGTGGCCGTCCTCGTCGGGAACGGACGACCTCCAGCATCTCCTCGACCGAGCCCGCGGGGTCGGTCACCGGCATCTGGATGTGCCGGATCACGCCACCCGGGTCCACGAGCAGGGACTGCCGCTTGAACCGGTCGACGCCGCTGGCCCGGAACGTCGGCAGCCGCAGCGCGGCGGCGAGGTGGAGATCCTGGTCGGACAGCAGGTCGAACGGCAGCCCCGCGTGCGCGGCGAACGCCGCCTGCTGGTCCGGACGCTGCGTACTGACCCCCACGACCTCCGCGCCCGCCGCGCGGAACTGCCCGTGCCGGCGGGCGTACGTCGTCGACTCCAGCGTGCAGCCGGCGGCACCCGGGAGGTCGCCCCAGCCGGGCGGGTAGCCCTGCGCGTCCGGCGCGAACGCACCCGGGAAGAGGTAGAGGACACGCCAGCAGACCGCAGGACGCAGGGCCACCGACCGCCCGTCGTACGCCGGCAGCTCGATCGGCGGGAGCTCGCGGCCGAGCAGCGCGTGCGCCCGCGCGGCCTCGGCCGAGTCCGGTGCCGCCGTCGCGGTGAGGGTGCCGTCACCGAGGAGGTAGCGGTCGCCGTACTCCTGCATCGCCACGAGTACCGGCAGCAGCCCTTCGCCCCTGCGGGTCAGGACGTAGTCGTGGCGCACCGGTCGCTCGGAGTACGGCCGCCGCTCCAGCACGCCGTCCGAGACCAGGGAGTCCAGCCGTTCGGTCAGCGCCCGACGGCTGATGCCGAGACTGCGCTGCACGCCGTCGAAGCGGGTCGTCCCCCCTGCGATCTCGCGGACGACCAGCCACGACCACCAGTCGCCCACGACGCCGAGCGTCTGGGCGATGCCGCAGTCGTCGGCGGACAGGTCCTCGCGGCGCATGGGCACAGCCTGCCCCCTTCCGGTCCCGGTCACTCGCGAACCGTACTAAGTTCCATTTCGGAACTTACTACGGGGAGGCGCCATGCACACCACCACCGAGCGGCCCACGGACCGCCGGATGTTCTGGACGTACTGGAGCGCGAGCGCGACCAGCAGCCTCGGGACGGCCGTCACCTCGATCGCGCTGCCGCTCACCGCGGTGCTGGTGCTGCACGCCACGCCCTTCCAGATGGGCCTGATCGCGGCGGCGAGCTTCGTCGCGTGGCTGGTCATCGGTCTGCCGTCGGGAGCGATCGTGCAGCGGCTGCCGCTGCGCGGCACCCAGGTCGCGATGGACCTCGCCCGCGCCGCCGCGATCGCGTCCGTCCCACTGGCGTGGTGGCTGGACGTGCTGACCCTCGGCCGGCTCATCGCGGTCGCCCTGATCATCTCGTTCGCCGACGTGGTCTTCGACGTCGCGAACTTCACCTTCCTGCCGCGGGTGGTCCCCAAGGAGGCGCTGCAGGCGCGCAACAGCCTGATGAGCGGCACCCACGCCGCGAGCCAGCTGGGTGGTCCGTCGGTGGGAGGCGTCGCCGTCCAGCTGCTCGGCGCGGTGCCGACCCTCCTGCTCGACGCGGTCAGCTACGTCGCGTCGGCCCTGCTCCTGCGCAGCCTCCCGGCCGTCCCGCACGAACCGCCGGCCGACACGGCGTCCGTACGCGAGCGCATCCGGCAGGGCTGGGCGTTCGTGTCCCGGCACCCGGTCATGGGTCCGTGCATGTGGGACGCCACCGCCGCGAACTTCGTGTGCGGCGGGCAGATGGCGCTCTTCGCGATCTACCTCGTCCGCGAGATCGACGCCCCCGCCGGGTTGGTCGGGTTCCTGCTCGCTGCCGAGGGCGTGGGGTCACTCGTCGGCGCCGCCCTGGTCACCCCGCTCGTACGCCGGTTCGGCTCGGCCCGCATGTGCCTCGCCGGCTCGGCCGTCTCGGTGCTCGGGGCGTTCGTGATCCCGCTCGGGACGGGCGTCCCGGCATACGTCGCGTTCGCCCTGGGCAACGTCGTCTTCGCCCTCGGCGTGGTGGTGCTGAGCACGACCACCCGCACCTACCGGCAGGTCGCGACGCCGCCGGACCTGCTGTCGCGGGTCATGGCGACCGTCCGGTTCGTGTCGTGGGGCGCGATCCCGTTCGGCGGGCTGGCGGCCGGTCTGCTGGGCGAGTGGATCGGTGTGCGGGAGGCACTCTTCGTCCTCGCCGCCCTCACCGTCCTGTCGCCGCTCATCCTGCTGGCCAGCCCGGTGCGGCACCTGCGCGACTTCCCCGAGGACGCCGAGCCGGTCAGAGCGAGGCGGCCAGCTCGGTCGCCTGCTTGATCGCGCGCTTGGCGTCCAGCTCGGCAGCGACGTCGGCGCCACCGATCACGTGCCGACCCTCGGCCACCAGGTCGCGCACCGACTCCTGACCGGCACAGACGACGATCGTGTCGACGTCCAGCACGCGCTGCACCGGCTCGGACTTCTCGTCCTTGCGGATGCTGATGTGCAGGCCGGCGTCGTCGATCCGGTCGTACGTCACGCCGCCGATCATCTCGACCTTGCCGTCCTTGAGCGTCTGGCAGTGCACCCAGCCGCTGGTCTTGCCCAGCCCCTTGCCGAGCGAGCTGGTCTTGCGCTGCAGCAGGTAGATCACTCGCCGCGGCTCCTCCGGCTGTTTGTCGGTGAGGCCGCCGACGGCGTCCGGGTCGTCCGTCACGCCCCACCGCTCCATCCAGTGGGAGAGCTTCTCGTCGGGGTCGTGCAGCAGGAACTCACTCACGTCGAAGCCGATGCCACCGGCGCCGATGACCGCCACCCGGTGGCCGGCCTCGACCTCGCCGCGCAGCAGCGCGTCGTACGCCACGACCTTCGGGTGGTCGATGCCGGGGATGGACGGCAGGCGCGGGGCGACACCCGTCGCGAGGACCACCTCGTCGTACGCCGCGAGGTCGTCGGCCGACGCCGTGGTGGACAACCGGACCTCGACGCCGAGCACCTCCATCCGCCGCGTGTAGTAGCGAACGGTCTCGCGGAACTCCTCCTTGCCGGGGATCCGCATGGCCAGCCGGAACTGACCGCCGATCGCGTCGCGCGACTCGAAGACCGTGACCCGGTGACCGCGCTCGGCCAGCGACACCGCGGCGGCGAGCCCGGCCGGGCCGGCGCCGACCACGGCGACCGACTTCGTCCGCTGCTGCGGCACCGGCAGCAGGACCAGCGAGGTCTCCCGGCCGGCCCGCGGGTTCACCAGGCAGGTCGCCCGCTGGTTGGCGAAGGTGTGGTCCAGGCAGGCCTGGTTGCAGGCGATGCACGTGTTGATCTCGTCCGCCCGACCCTGCTGCGCCTTGGCCGCGAAGTCGGGGTCGGCCAGCAGGGGGCGGGCCATCGAGATGAGGTCCGCCTTGCCCGAGGCGACCAGCTCGTCGCCGATCTCCGGGGTGTTGATCCGGTTGGAGGCCATCACCGGGATGCCGACCTGCGCCTTCAGCCGCGCGCTCCAGTCCGCGAACGCGGCCCGCGGCACGGAGGTGACGATGGTCGGGACCCGCGCCTCGTGCCAGCCGATGCCGGTGTTGAGCATGGACGCGCCGGCGGCCTCGATGCGCTGGGCGAGCTCGACCACCTCGGGCCAGGTCTGGCTGCGGTCGACGAGGTCCAGCAGCGAGATCCGGTAGTCGATGACGAAGTCGTCCCCGACCGCCTCGCGCGTCCGCCGGACGATCTCGACGGGGAACCGCATCCGTTTCTCCGCCGAACCGCCCCACGCGTCCGTCCGGTCGTTGGTGCGCGCGGCCAGGAACTGGTTGATCAGGTAGCCCTCGGAGCCCATGACCTCGATGCCGTCGTAGCCGGCCCGCCGGGCCAGCGTCGCGGCCCGGACGAAGGCGCCGACCGTACGCTCCACGCCGCGCGTGCTCAGGGCGCGCGGCTTGAACGGCGTGATCGGCGACTTGCGGCCGGACGCCGACCGGATGAGCGGCTGGTAGCCGTACCGGCCGGCGTGCAGCACCTGCAGCAGGATCCGGCCGTCGTGCTCGTGGACGGCGTCGGTGACCTGGCGGTGCTTGTCGGCGGCGTGACGCGTGCGCATCATCGAGCCGGCCGGCAGCAGCCAGCCCTCGACGTTCGGCGCGTACCCGCCGGTGATCATCATCGCGGTGCCGCCCTTCGCGCGCTCGGCGAAGTACGCGGCGAGCTCGGGCAGGTGCTTGGCGCGGTCCTCCAGCCCGGTGTGCATCGACCCCATGACGATGCGGTTGCGCAGGGTCAGGTGCCCCACCTGGAGCGGGGACAGCAGGTGCTCGTAGCTCACGACTTCTCCTGATCGGGTGATGCGGTCGGTGGGACGGTCGGGCGGGCCGGCGGCGCGAGATGGTCGAGCATCTCGTCGCACCAGTCGACGTACGTCCGCTCGGTGCGGATGCCGCCGCGTAGGACGAGGTAGACGGGCAGCTCATCGGCCGCCACGGCACTCGGGTCGGGGTAGTCCCGCGCCGCGCTCGCCTCGTAGTGCGCGAGCTGCTCGGCGTGGTGGGCCCGCTGCCGCCGGATGTCCTCGATCACGGCGTCGCGGTCGCCGTGCGGCATACCGCGCACCTTCACGGCGAACGCGCTGCGCGGGCGCTCGGGCGGGGTGGGCGTCCGGGTCCAGGCGGCCAGCTCCTGGCGGCCGGCGTCGGTGAGGTCGTACACCTTGCGGTCCGGTCGGCCCGGGACGGAGGAGACCGTGGACGCGACCAGACCGTCGCCGTCCATCCGCGCCAGCGTCCGGTAGATCTGCTGGTGCGTCGCCTTCCAGAAGAAGCCGAGCGAGCGGTCGAAGCGGCGCGTCAGGTCGTACCCGCTCGCGGACCGCTCGGCGAGCGACACGAGGATCGCGTGCTCCAGGGACATGCATCAAGTTTCATATGCGCGTTGGTGCACGTCAAGCGGTGTCGCCGTGTCGGCCCCGGCGCGTAGCGTCCTGCCCATGACCACGCGCCTGCCCGCCAGCCAGTTCGCCACGCTCGGTCTCGACGACTGGCGCTTCGTGTCCAACGCCCTCGAGGCGACCTTCCGGCTCGGCGACTACACCGAGGCGGGCGCCTTCGCCGGACGGGTTGCCGCGGCCGCCGACGCCATGGACCACCACCCGGCGATCGACGTGCGCCACCCGGGCACCGTGCACATCGTCACGACCAGCCACGACGTCAACTGGGTGACCGAGCGCGACGTCGAGCTGGCCAGGACGATCAGCGAGCTGGCGATCGGCGCGTCCGTCGTCTCGCAGCCGCGCGCCGCCGCGACGGTCGAGATCGGCATCGACGCCGCCGACATCGACGCCGTCCGCCCCTTCTGGAAGGCACTGCTGGCGTACGAGGACAAGCCGGCCCGGGTCGAGGGCGACACCGTGCGAGCGATCCGGGACCCGCGCGGCATCGGGCCGGCCGTGTGGTTCCAGGAGCTCGACCCGGACTCCCCCGCGGCGTCCGCCGACCCCGCAGCGGCACAAGACCCACCTGGACGTGCTCGTGCCGCACGACGTCGCCGAGGACCGGGTCCGGCAGGCCGTCGACGCCGGCGGCCGCCTGGTCAGCGACGCGCGCGCGAAGGCGTTCTGGGTGCTCGCCGACCCCGAGGGCAACGAGGCGTGCATCTGCACCTGGCAGGACCGCGAGTAGCGACTACGCGCGTACGGCCTGCGCCGCCCGCTCCACGGCGCGCGCCAGGTCGCGTCGCGTCGTCGGCGACAGGTCGGCCAGCAGCTCGTCCTCCCGGCGGTGGATCTCGCGCTGCACCGCTCGCATCACGCGTCGACCCGCGACGGTGATCTCGATGGCGTTGGCCCGCCGGTCCGCGGCGCGCCGGCGCACCACCAGCGCGCTCTCCTCGAGCGCGTCCAGGTCGGCGACGATGCGGTTGCGGCTGTAGCCCAGGCGTGCGGCCAGGTCGTTCTGGGTCGACCCGGGCACGGCGTCGGCGCCGCGCAGGATCGCGTACCGCCACATCGTCAGCCCCTGCGTGGCGGCGGCGGCGTCCTCGATGCGCCGCAGGGCCTTCGCGAGCGGGTGGACCGACGCGAGCAGGTCCTCCCGGGCAGCAGCCATGTCGACATCCTAACCTTCATCACCCTCTGGCAATGATCATTACTTAGTGATTATCTGGTGATCATGAGCCGCGACCTCAGACCCCTGCACCGCCGAGCGCTTCAGGCCGCCGGCGAGCGCGTACGCCGCGTGCGCGACGACGACCTGCTGCTGGCCACCCCGTGCGCCGGCTGGACGCTGGCCGACCTGCTCGCGCACCTGATCGGCCAGCACCGCGGGTTCGCTGCAGCACTGCGGGACGGCACCGCCGCGCCCGAGGCGTACCGACCGGTCCCCTTCACCCAGGACGCGTGGGCCTCCTCCGTGGACGAGCTCACCGAGGCCTTCGCCGCCGCCGACCTGGACCGGCCGGTCCTGCAGGTCGAGCTGCACCCGACCCGGCCGCTGCCGGGCTCCTTCCTGCTCGGAGCGCAGCTGCTCGACACGGTCGTCCACACCTGGGACGTCGCCGCCTCGCTGGGCGAGTCGTACGTGCCACCGCCGGCCCACCAGCAGGTCGTCCTGGAGCTCGCCGAGCGGATCCCGGACGGAGCCGAGCGGCGGTCCGAGGGGGCCGCCTTCGCGCCCGCCCGGGCGGTGCCCGGCGACGGGTGGGACCGGGCGCTCGGCCTGCTCGGGCGCGACCCCGCCTTCGTCACCGCTGCGGGCTAGCCTCTCGCCCGTGAGCGACTTCATCGCCGTCGGCGACTCGTTGGTCCACGTCGTCGAGCACGGTCCGGCGCGACCGCAGCACGGCACGATCGTGCTGCTGCACGGTTTCCCCTGCGACCACCGGCTGATGACCGGTGCGTTCGAGCCGGTGCTGTCCGCCCGGGAGGGCTGGCGCCGCCTCTACGTCGACCTCCCCGGACTCGGCCGCAGCGTCGCCGGCCCGAGCATCGACTCCACCGACGCGGTGCTGGCGGTGGTCCAGGAGCTCGTCGCGACGCTGGTGCCGGAGGGCCCGGTGCTGCTCGCCGGCGAGTCGTACGGCGGGTACCTCACCCAGGGTCTGCTCGCCGCCGATCCCGGCCGGTACGCCGGGGTGTGCCTCGTCGCGCCGGGCGTGATCGCGCAGCGCGACCGGCGTACGGTGCCGCCCGCCGAGGTGCTGGTCCGCGACCCGGACGCCGTCGCGGACCTCACGCAGGAGGAGCGGGCCGAGCTCGACGAGTACGCCGTCGTCCAGGACGCCCGGGTCCTGCAGCGGATGCGCGAGGAGATCGAGGTCGCCGCCGCGGAGGCTGATGACGAGGCCGTGGCGCGCATCTCCGCGCGCTACACCGGCACGTTCGAGACGATGCCCGCCCCCTCGTACGACCGCCCGAGCCTGATGATCGCGGGCCGGCAGGACTCGGTGGTCGGCTACAGCGACCAGTGGCCGATGGTCGAGCGCTTCAGCCGGATCACCTACGCCGTGCTGGACCGCGCCGGCCACAACGTCCATCTCGAGCAGGAGGTGCTGTTCAGCGCCCTGGTGCACGAGTGGCTCGACCGCGTGGAGGAGTGGCTCGACTGAGTCGCCCCGCTCATCCGACCGGCCGGCGCACCACCGCCGGCCGGCCCCGTCAGAGCGCGATGACGTACTTTCCCGGAGCCCGACCGGAGGCGAGGGCGTCGTGGGCGACCCGTGCTTGGTCGAGCCCGTGGAGCACGGTGACGGCGCCGCGGACCTCGCCCTGGGCCATCGCGTCCAGGACCTCGGACATCGCCGCACGGACGAGGTCGGGCCGCACGGCCGACAGCGCGTTCACGCTGAACCCGGCGAGGCCGACGTTCCGGGACATCAGCTCCGGATGGGTCGGCAGCGGCTCCGACGCCCCGCCCCCGGCGTTGCCGAACAGCACGACGACGCCGCCAGGTGCAGTCATCTCGACATCCTTGCCGAGGTGCTCGGTACCGAGCGGGTCCAGCACCAGGTCGAACCGTCGCGCACCGACCCGCTCCACGAGGTCCTGGCCCCGCACGTGCACCTCGTCGTACCCGGACGCCTCCGCGGCCTGGACCCGACCCGGCGAGCCCACCGCTCCGACCAGCTCGACGACCCCGTGACGTGCGGCGAGCTGTGCGACCGCCTGAGCCACGCCTCCTGCCGCCGAGTGGACCAGGACGCGTCCCCCGTCACGAGGGAGGCGACGGAGCAACAGCTGCGGCGTCGCCCAGGCGCCGGGCACGGTTGCAGCCAGCTCGTCCGACACCGAGGCCGGCGTCGGGACGACTAGCTGCGCCGGGACCACAACGAGACCCGCCAGGCCGTGCAGGTTCGTCAGCGCGACGACACGCGAGCCGACCGGTGGCGCCACGGCTCCTGGGCCCACCGAGCGCACGACGCCCGCGACCTCCAGCCCCGCGACCGCAGGCCACGCTGCCGCATACTCCGGGTCGCCGCGTCGGACCATCACGTCCTTGAAGTTGACGCCGGCGTGCGTCACCTCGATCAGGACCTCGCCCGGACCGGGAGTCGGATCCACCACGTCGGCGACCACGGTCGCGCTGCCGTCGGGTGCGGGCGCGGTGAACTGGAGCTGCTTCATCTCGGGAGTTCCTTCGATAGATGTCGAACAACCGAGATGGACGTTACTCTTACTTCGATGACTGTCAAACAAAGTGGAAGCACGGTCAGCGACGCGGACGCCGCCGTCCTCCACGCCCTCGGCGAGCCCAACCGGCTACGCATCGTCACGGTGCTGATCGCCGAGGGTGAGCGCGCGTGCGGCACGTTTCCCGTCACCGTGGGCGCGAGCACGCTGAGCCACCACTTCAAGATCCTCCGCGAGGCGAAGGTGATCGAGCAGCGGGCCGACGGCCAGCGCAAGGTGAATTCCCTGCACCCGGAGTTCCTCGCGCGGTTCGGCGGCCTCGTCGCCGACCTCAGCGCTCGCCGAGACTGAGCCGCATCGCGGGGAACGTCACCTCGCGGAAGCCGACCCGCTCGTACATCCCGCGCCCCTGGCCGGTCGCGAACAGCTCGGCACCCTCGGCGCCGGACTCCTCACGTACCCAGACCATCAGCGCGTCGAACACCGCCTGCGCGTGCCCGTGACCGCGCGCGTGCGGCAGCGTGCAGACGTTGTGCACGAGCACCTGCCTGCCACCCGCAGCCCCGGGCGACGGCACGACGCGGCGCAGCGTCGCCATCGCCGAGGCCACCACCTCGCCGCCGACCTCGGCGACGAAGAGCGCGATGTCGGGTGAGTCCCAGGTCGCGTCGAACCACGCGGCGGCGGCCTCCCGCCACCGCTCGCCCTCCACGTCCGCCACGCCCATCGCCTCGAACATCGCCGCGCGCAGAGCCACGAAGGCGTCCCGGTCCGCTGCTCGCGCGCGACGCACCACTCGCTCACCCAAGGTGCCCTCCTGAGCGCCCGTGGACCTGATGCCTCCGCCGAGTCACTTCTCCGGACGCGACTTCACGACGACGACCGGACACCGCGCGGCCTGCAGCACCTTGTGACTCACCGAGCCCAGCAGCTTCCCCGCGAACCCGCCACGGCCGCGCGTCCCGATCACCAGCACGTCCGCATGGTCCGACTGCGCCGCCAGGACCTTGCTGCTCGGCCCGTTGAGGATCTCCACGTCGTACGGCACGTCCGGGAAGTCCTCGCGCGCCGCCCGGATCGCCGCCTCGACCCGCTCGCGCTGACGCGTCTCGATGACGTCGCGCTGCTCGCTGTCCTCGTCGGTGATGACGACCCCGCCCACGACCTCGAGGTACCAGGTCGAGATGCACGCGACGCGGGCACCGCGCGCGGCGGCGGTGGCCCAGGCGATCTCTGCCGCGGCCGCGCTGTCCCGGCTGCCGTCGACCCCCACCACGATCCGTCCGACCGGCTCGGCCGACACGTCCACGCCCGGGTTGACGACCGCGACCGGGCACGCGGCGTGCATGGCGATGTTCAGCGAGGTCGACCCGAGGATGCGCTCGCCGATGCCACCGCGCCGACCGCTCCCGACGACCAGGACGAGCGCCGACTCCTGCTTGTCCATCAGCGCCTGGGACGCCGCGCCCGCCGCCTCGACCGCCTCCACGTCCACGCCCGGGTACTGCGCGCGGACCTTCTCGACGAGCTGGTCGGCCACCCGCGGTGCCTCGCCGTGCTCCCGCAACGCGCTGAGGGTCTCGTCGCTCCCAGCGGCCGGGTCGTCCTGCACCGCCCCGGCCACGGCGACCTCGTTCGAGTGCACCACCCGCAGCGGGACCCGGTGCCGGGCCGCGGTCAGCGCCGCCCACGCGACGGCGGGCTCGTCGGTGCCCGAGCCGTCCACCCCCACGACCACGGGTCCGTGCGAAGCCCCACCCCTGACGTACTCGTACTCCTGCGCAGTCATGGCCTCATTATGGGTACGCGTGACGCCCGACCGGCGGACTGCGCGTTCACACGACACGCTCGAGGTCCCACGCCGCGACGTGGCGCCTCACTAGCCTCGATCGCGTGGACCACGGCTGGCAACAGCGGTTCCCCGCCCTGTTCGCCCCGCACTACGTCGAGTACGCCGACGCCGACGTCCGGCTGTGGCTCGGCTCGTTCAACCGCGCCGTCGTCACCCGGCTGCACCTGATCGCCGTCACCGGTGACGGCACCGTGATCGTCTGCCGCGCCGACGACGGACGCCGGTTCCTGCCCGGCGGCACCCGTGAGCCCGGCGAGAGCCTGGACGAGCTGGCGGCGCGCGAGCTGCGGGAGGAGGCCGGCGCCGAGCCGACCGGGCTGCTGCAGTACTTCTGCGGCCTGGACGTCCTCAGCAGACGGGACCAGCCCTGGCGGCCGCACCAGTCGCACCCGCGGTCCCTGTGGGCGTACGCCGCCGTCGCGGTCGACGTCGTCGGGCCGCCCACCTGTCCGGCGGACGTCGAGCAGATCGTCGATGTCCGCGCCCTGGAGCCGGACGAGGCCGCCGCGTACCTGGACGAGGCGCCCGGGGACGGCCATGCGGACGTGGTACGGCTCGCCGAGGCGATGGGCCTCATCCGCGCCGTCGCCCGCCGGTAGGGACGACGAAGGGCGGCCCCGTACGGGACCGCCCTTCGCGTGATGCTGCTGATCGGATCGATCAGAAGCCCATGCCTTCTGGGCCTCTTCCGTCGGACTCCGCTACGGCCGGACGCTCGCCTAGCGGCTCGCGCCCAACCTCCGCTTCGTCCTCGATCAGAAGCCCATGTCGCCCATGCCGCCCGACGGGTCGGCCGGCGCGGCGCCGGCCTTCTCGGGCTTGTCGGCGATGACGGCCTCGGTCGTCAGGAACAGCGCGGCGATCGAGCCGGCGTTCTGCAGCGCCGAACGCGTCACCTTGGCCGGGTCGATGATGCCTTCCTTGACCATGTCGACGTAGTCGCCGGTCGCGGCGTTGAGGCCCTCGCCCGGGTTCAGGCTGCGCACCTTCTCGACCACGACGCCCGGCTCGAGGCCGGCGTTGAACGCGATCTGCTTCAGCGGGGCCTGGGCCGCCACCTTCACGATGTTCGCGCCGGTCGCCTCGTCGCCCTCGAGCTTCAGGCTCGCGAACGCAGCGTCGGTCGCCTGGAGCAGAGCCACGCCACCACCGGCGACGATGCCCTCCTCGACGGCAGCCTTCGCGTTGCGGACGGCGTCCTCGATGCGGTGCTTGCGCTCCTTGAGCTCGACCTCGGTCGCGGCACCCGCCTTGATGACGGCGACGCCACCGGCGAGCTTGGCCAGGCGCTCCTGGAGCTTCTCGCGGTCGTAGTCGGAGTCGCTGTTCTCGATCTCGGCGCGGATCTGGTTCACCCGGCCCGCGATGGCGTCGGCCTCGCCGGCACCCTCGACGATCGTGGTCTCGTCCTTGGTGACGACGATCTTGCGCGCGCGGCCCAGCAGGTCCAGCTCGGCGGTGTCGAGCTTGAGGCCGACCTCCTCGGAGATGACCTGACCACCGGTGAGGATGGCGATGTCGCCGAGCATGGCCTTGCGACGGTCACCGAAGCCCGGAGCCTTGACGGCGACGGACTTGAACGTGCCGCGGATCTTGTTCACGACCAGGGTCGACAGGGCCTCGCCCTCGACGTCCTCGGCGATGATCGCCAGCGGCTTGCCCGACTGCATGACCTTCTCCAGCAGCGGGAGCAGGTCCTTGATGTTCGAGATCTTGGAGTTGACGACGAGGATGTACGGGTCCTCGAGGACGGTCTCCATGCGCTCGGTGTCGGTCACGAAGTAACCGGAGATGTAGCCCTTGTCGAAGCGCATGCCCTCGGTGAGCTCGAGCTCCAGGCCGAAGGTGTTGCTCTCCTCGACGGTGATGACACCTTCCTTGCCGACCTTGTCCATCGCCTCGGCGATCAGCTCGCCGATCTGGTTGTCAGCAGCGGAGATGGACGCGGTCGCAGCGATCTGCTCCTTGGTCTCGATCTCCTTGGCCTGGCCGAGCAGCGACTCGGACACGGCGGCCACGGCGGCCTCGATGCCGCGCTTGAGCGCCATCGGGTTCGCACCCGCGGCGACGTTGCGCAGACCCTCGCGCACCATGGCCTGGGCCAGGACGGTGGCCGTCGTCGTACCGTCACCGGCGACGTCGTCGGTCTTCTTCGCGACCTCCTTGACCAGCTCGGCGCCGATCTTCTCGTAGGGGTCCTCGAGCTCGATCTCCTTGGCGATGCTCACACCATCGTTGGTGATGGTGGGCGCGCCCCACTTCTTCTCGAGCACGACGTTGCGGCCCTTCGGGCCCAGCGTCACCTTCACGGCGTCGGCAAGGGTGTTCATACCCTTCTCGAGACCGCGGCGCGCCTCCTCGTCGAATGCAATGGTCTTGGCCATGCGCGGTGGTTCCTCCCACACGAAAGCGGATCGACCGCACGACGCCCGCGACGGACGGAGCCACCTCGCGAGCTCACGTCACCCGCTCGGTCGGCCCCTCGACATACGGCCTGGTCTGTCACTCTCACACAGAGAGTGCTAAGCCCATGATTAGCACTCGACCCCCATGAGTGCAAATGCTCAGCCGGTGGCCAGTGGAGCGTCCGTGCCCCTGCCGTTCCCCTCCGCTTCGCGCAGTCGCTCGCGAACGCCGTCCTGACGCCGCCGCCGGCGCGCCTCGTGGACGGCGACGAGCACCGCGACCAGCACGGGTACGGGGACCAGGGCCGCGTGGACGGACGGTACGTGCGGCCGGTCCCCCTGGCCCGCCACGAACCACAACGTGTCGGTGATCAACGCGGCGAGCTGGCTGCTGAACAGCAGCAGGCACACGGCGCCACCGGCCAGCAGCCCTTGCCGTGCGGCGGACGTCCGAGGATGCCGGCGGGCCAGCGCCTCCCGGCGAGCGGACGCGGACCCGTGCTCGGGTTCGAGGTCCACCTCCAGCCCGTCGATCTCCAGGGTCGCGCGTTCCGCGCGGCCGAACGGGCTGACCTCGACGGTGACCACGCCGAGATCCTCGGCCTGCGGCCTGAGCACGGTGCGGCCCCGCTGGGCCTGGGCGGATTCCTCGCCGTCGACGAGCAGCGCGAGGGTCCCGACCCCACGCCAGGCGTTGCCACCGGAGGCCGCGACTTCGTAGGACCGGCCATCGACGGTCGCCGCGAAACGTTGGGGCTCTCTCACGCAGGAAGTATGCGGCTACCTCGGGAGTGCCGTGGGACTGAGCGGGTGAGCCCTGTTACGCGACGAGGTAGGTGGTGTGCAGCTCGCGACGGACGCCGTCCAGGAGGTCGTCCACCCGGGCCGCCGGCGGCAACCACGCGGAGACACTCACCCCGAGGACGTCCTCGACGGTCTGGCAGAGCGCGAACAGCTCGACGACCCGGCCGTGCTGGGCGGCGTCCGCGACGTGGCCGGTCGACCGCGCGACGCGCAGGTCCTGGTCGTCCAGGCCGCACAGCCCGGCGATGACCTCCGGCGCGAGCGCGAACGCCGCGCCCAGGTCGTCCAGCATCTCGCCTGCCGACCGGTGGCGGTTGCGCTGGACCCGGCGGGCGAACGCCGCCCGGCACGGGTCTGCTCCACAGATTCCGTCGCTGCTGACCACGTCGATGCTCATGATGGTGCGACGCCCCGCCCGGCAGTGGTCGTTCCCCGCTCCGGACGTCGCCTTCCTCCCGTCCTCTTGTCTGGAGGAGCGCACTCATCGCTTCCCAGTACCTGCGCGAGTGCCCTTGCATGCGCAACGCCCGCCCCGGCCTTGCACCGAGACGGGCGTTGCACGTTCATGGGACTAGATCTCGATCCCGAGCCGACGCGCCGAGCGTTGCTTCTGCCGCGACGCGCGCAGCCGCCGCAGCCGTTTCACCAGCATCGGATCGTGCTCGAGGGCCACCGGACTGTCCAGCAGCGTGTTGAGCACCTGGTAGTACCGGGTGGAGCTCATCTCGAACTGCTCGCGGATCATCTGCTCCTTGGCACCGGGGTACTTCCACCACTGGCGCTCGAACGCCAGGATCTGCTGGTCGCGATCGGTCAGCTCCTCGCGAGAGGACTGCTGCTGCTCCGCGGCGCTCATGTGATCGGGGCCCTCCATCGACATCGGCTCGACCTCGTCGAGGTTCGTGTCCACCCCCGATGATACGGGCGGAATCACATGGGTGTCATTCATCTGCGAGGTGTCGGAGGCGTCTGTGACGGGTGTGGCGGATGAGGTCCGGAGGTCGCGCACCAGCCGACGATACGTCAGTCCCGCCTCCCGGCTGAGGGCGTATCTGCCCCTCGGCGGATTTCTGCTGGAAGGCTGTCGCATCCGACCCGTTCCGTTCGTGGAACAGGTGAAGGCGGGGCATCCGGTCACGCCGTGAGCGAGGAGCCGACATGGCCACGTACCTCATCTACTTCAACCAGCAGTGGGTGGGCGACCACGACGAGGAGTGGTTCCGCGGACGCGGGCCGCTCGCCAGGGCGGTGGTCGAGGAGATCAAGACCGCGGGCCACTACGTGTTCGCCGGAGGCCTGGTCGAGGAGATCGATCAGGCCTTCAGCGCCGATGCGACGAGCGGCACGTTGACCTTCACCGACGGGCCGTACACCGAGACCAAGGAGTACCTCGGCGGCCTCACCGCGGTGAACGTGCCCGACGTGGAGACCGCGAGGATGTGGGCCGGGAAGATCGCCGAGGCCTGCGGCTGGCCGCAGGAGGTCCGCGAGTTCAAGTAACCGCCCCGCCGCAGCCGACGTCCGGCTCGGAGCCCACTGCTGGTGGGCTCCGAGCCTCAGGCCATGGAGTCCAGCAGCGCGAGGATGTCCTCTCGCGTGGTGCGCGGGTTGACGATCGCGAACCGCGCGAGGGTCTCGCCGTCGTGCGACGTTGGGACGACGAAGCCCTCCTCGCGGGCGAGCAGCCCGTCCGACCAGGCGTGGTAGTCGGCCGGCTCCCATCCGCGGCGGCGGAAGACCAGCACCGACAGGTCGGCCTCGCGCACGACCTCGAGGTACTCGCGGCGCGTGACCTCCTGCTCGGCGAAGCGGGTGATCTCCAGCGTCTGCTCGATCGCCTCGGTGTAGGCGTCGGTGCCGTTGGCGACCAGTGAGAACCAGAACGGCAGGCCGCGCGCCCGACGCGTGAGTCCCACCGAGTAGTCGGTGGGGTTCCAGTCGGGCGCGTCGGTCAGCACGTCGAGGTACGAGGCGTGCTGGGTGTGCGCCACCCGTGCGAGGGACGGCTCACGGTAGAGCAGCGCGCAGCAGTCGAACGGCGCGAACAGCCACTTGTGCGGGTCGACGATGAAGGAGTCGCAGCGCTCCACACCGGTGTACTTACCCCGCACGGACGGGGCGGCCAGCCCGGCGCCGCCGTACGCGCCGTCGACGTGGAACCAGATGCCGAACTCCTCGCAGACCTCGGCGATCGAGTCCAGCTCGTCGATGACCCCGAAGTTGGTGCTGCCGGAGGTCGCGACGACGGCGAAGAACGTCTCCGGGCCGTGCTCTTCCAGCACCGCGCGCAGGTTGTCGCCGGTCAGCTGGAGGCGGTCGTTCACCGGCACCGAGACCTGCTCGGCGTCCATCACCCGGCATGCCGTCGCGATCGAGGAGTGCGCGCCGACCGTCGCGGCGATGCGGTACGGCCGGACGCCCTCGGCGGCCCGCTCACGGGCGGTGGCCCGCGCGGTGACGAGCGCGGAGAGGTTGCCGATCGTGCCGCCCTGCACGAACGAGCCACCGGCGGTCTCGGGCAGGCCGGCGAGGTCGGCGATCCAGCGCAGCGCCTGGTTCTCGGCGTACACCGCGCCGGCGCCCTCCAGCCACGACCCGGCGTAGATCGAGGAGGCCCCGACCACGAGGTCGAACATCGCCGCCTCGCGCGTGGGCGCGCACGGGATGAAGGAGAGGTAGCGGGGATGGTCGGTCGACAGGCAGGCGAGCGCGAGGTGTTCCTCGAACAGCCTCAGCGCGTCGATGCCGCCGCGGCCCTTGGCGTTGATCGCCCCGGCGGCGACGGCGTCCAGCGCCTCGACCGTCGTGGTGCCGTCCAGCGGCACCGGGTCGAGGGCGAGGCGTTCGGCGGCGTAGCGGAGGATCTCCTCGCCCAGCGCCCTGGTCTCTTCGGTGAACCCATGCACGGTGCGGAGTCTAGGCGGCACCTCACCCGCGCCCGGCGACGATCCCGGACCGGACCTCGACCGGACCGGGCGGACGAGGCCGATCGGCGCCGTCGCGAAGCGTGCGCTTACCCTGGGCGCCATGCCCGCACGGCCCCTGACCGAGCTCGTCCACCCCAGCTGGGTCACGGCTCTCGCCCCTGCCCAGGACCACCTCCAGCGGCTCGGCCAGTTCCTCCGTACGGAAATCTCGTCCGGCCGTCCGTACCTCCCGGCGGGCCAGCACGTCCTGCGCGCGTTCACCCGGCCGTTCGAGGACGTGCGGGTGCTGATCGTCGGCCAGGACCCGTACCCGACGCCGGGCCACGCCGTCGGCCTGTGCTTCTCGGTCGCGCGGGAGGTCTCGCCGATCCCCCGCAGCCTGCAGAACATCTACGCCGAGATGGAGTCCGACATCGGCATCCCGCCCGCGCAGCACGGCGACCTGTCCGCCTGGGCGGACCGCGGTGTGCTGCTGCTCAACCGGGTCCTCACCGTCCGCCCGGGCGCGCCGGGCAGCCATCGCGGCCACGGCTGGGAGCACGTGACAGCGACCGCGATCAACGCTCTGGTCGAGCGCGGCGGCCCGCTCGTGGCCGTGCTGTGGGGCCGCGACGCGCGCAACCTCGCCCCGCACCTCGGCGAGGTGCCCCGCGTCGAGAGCGCCCACCCCTCGCCGCTGTCCGCGCGGTCCGGCTTCTTCGGGTCACGGCCGTTCAGCCGCACCAACGAGCTCCTGCAGCAGCAGGGCGCCGAGCCGGTCGACTGGTCGCTGGCATGAGCCCGGCATCCCCCGCACGCCCCTGGCAGCGGTACGTCGCGATCGGCGACTCCTTCACCGAGGGCATGAGCGATCCGTCGGCGACCGAGGCGGACGCGTACGTCGGGTGGGCCGACCGGCTCGCGTCGCGCCTCGCCCAGCGGAACGCCGCCGAGGGTGAGCCGTTCGGGTACGCCAACCTCGCCGTCCGCGGGCGGCTGATCGCCGACGTGGTCGGCCCGCAGCTGGACGCCGCGCTCGAGCTCGAGCCCGACCTGGTCAGCCTGGTCGGCGGCGGCAACGACGTCCTGCGCCCCAAGGTCGACCTCGACGACGTGGCCGACCTGCTGGAGGACGCCGTACGGCGGGTGCGCGCCACGGGCGCGGACGTGCTGCTGTCGACCACCGCCGATCCGTCGCGGCTGCCGGTGCTGCGGCGCGTCCGCCCGCGCCTGGCGTACCACGCGGCGAACGTGTGGGGCATAGCGCAGCGCAACGACTGCCGGGTCCTGGACCTGTGGACCCAGCGCGCCCTGCGGGACATCCGGATGTGGGCGCCCGACCGGATCCACCTGTCGACGGCGGGCCACCAGCGGGTCGCTGCCCAGGCCGCCTGGACGCTGGGCGTCCTCGACGAGAGCCGCGACTGGGCCATTCCCCTGCCTCCGGCGCCGCCGCTGACGCGTCGGCAGAACGCGCAGGCGAACGCCTCCTGGGCGCGCGCGTACCTCGGGCCGTGGGTGCAGCGACGTCTCCAGGGCCGCAGCTCCGGCGACGGGCGGGCTCCCAAACGGCCCGGCCTCGACCCGCTCGACTGATTTCTCGCGCCCGTCGTGGACGCCGGTCGCGGGATGGCGGCGGCGGTCGACATCTAGGCTCCTGGGCATGAGTGCACTCCGGTCCGGGACGGCAGTCCTCACCGCCACCGCCCTCGCGACGACCCTCGCCGGGTGCGGCGGCGACGAGCAGCCCGCCCGGTCCAAGGTCGTCACGGTGCTCGCCGCGGCGTCGCTGACCGAGGCGTTCACCGACCTGAAGAAGCAGGTCGAGGACGCCCACCCGGACGTCGAGGTGCGGGTGAGCTTCGCGGCCAGCTCGACGATCGTCCAGCAGGTCAACAACCACGCCGACGCCGACGTCGTCGCGCTCGCCGACGAGAAGGCCGGCAAGACCCTGAAGCCGGACGTGCTGGGCTCCGCCGCGCCCCGCCTGTTCGCGACGAACCGGCTGATGATCGCCACTCCGGCCGACAACCCGGCGCACGTGACCGGGCTGGACAGCCTGACGTCGTCGTCCGTCGACACCGTCCTGTGCGCCCCGCAGGTGCCGTGCGGCCGCGCCGCGAAGAGCGTGCTGGCCAAGGGGCACGTCACGCCGCACGTCGTGTCGTACGAGCAGGACGTCAAGGCGACGCTCGCCAAGGTCCGGCTCGGTGAGGCCGACGCCGCGATCGTGTACGTCACCGACGTCACGGCCGCCGGGACGTCCGTGCGCGGGGTGGCGCTCAAGCCCGACCAGAACGTCACGACGCGACTGCCGATCTACGCACTCAACGACGACGAGGGCACCCGCGCGTTCGTCGATGCCGTGACTTCCTCGACCGGTCGAAAGGTGTTGACCACGAGGGGTTTCGGAGCGCCGTGACCCGCGAGCGCGCCACGACGGGCGGGCCGGGAGCACCGGCTCGCAGCGTCCTGGCGATCCCCGCCGCACTCGCGCTCGTGCTCCTCCTGCTGCCGCTGGTCGCCCTGCTCTCCCGGGTCCGGTGGGGCAGCCTCGGCTCCGCGCTGTCGACCGCGGGCGCCGGCGAGGCCGTCAGCCTGTCGATCCGGACGACGCTGACGACGGTCGTGCTCTGCGCGCTGCTCGGAACGCCGCTGGCCTGGGTCCTCGCCCGCTCGACCGGACGCTGGCTGCCGTGGCTGCGTGCCGTGGTCACCGTGCCGCTGGTCCTGCCTCCGGTCGTCGGCGGTGTCGCCCTGCTCGTCGCGTGGGGCCGAGAAGGGTTGGTGGGCGGGCCGATCCACGACTGGTTCGGCTGGACGATCCCGTACTCCTGGGTGCGCGTCGTGCTCGCCGAGACGTTCGTGTCGATGCCGTTCTACGTCCTGGCCGTCGAGGGTGCGATGCGGGCGCTGGACGGCCGGTACGACGCCGTCGCGGCCACCCTGGGCGCCTCGCCGTGGCGGACGTTCCGGTCCGTCGTCGTCCCGATGGTGCTCCCCGGTGTCGCCGCCGGAGCCACGCTGGCCTGGGCCCGCGCGCTCGGGGAGTTCGGCGCGACCATCACGTTCGCCGGCTCCTTCCCCGGCCGGACGCAGACGGCTCCGCTGGCGGTGTACCAGGCGTTGGAGATCGACCCGGACGCCGCGACCGCGCTCAGCATGGTGATGCTGCTCGTCTGCGTCGCGGTGCTGGCGCTGCTGCGCGGGCGGTGGTGGCGGTGAGCGTCCACCTCGACGGCTCGACCCGGCGCGGCGACTTCACGCTCGAGCTGGCTCTGGACGTGGAGCCGGGCGAGGTCGTGGCCGTCCTCGGACCGAACGGCAGCGGCAAGACCACGCTGGTCGACGTGCTGGCCGGCCTCACCGGCCTGACCGAGGGCGCGCTGTCCGGTCCCGGTGGGGGCGCCGGGGACGCGGCAGGTGCGGTCGGGTGGGACGCGCCGGCGTCCCGGACCTGGGTGGCGCCGCAGCAGCGCAGGGTCGGGTTGGTGCTCGCGGATCCGCTCCTCTTCCCGCACCTGAGCGTGCGGGACAACGTCGCCTTCGGGCCACGGTCGCGCGGCGCCGGGAGGGCCACGGGACGCCGTACGGCGGACGCCGAGCTCGCGACGGTGGGGCTGGCCGACCGGGCGGGCGCGCGTCCGTCGACGCTGTCGACCGGACAGGCGCAGCGCGTCGCGCTCGCTCGCGCGCTGGCGGGCGAGCCCCGCCTGCTGCTGCTGGACGAGCCGCTCTCCGCGCTCGACGCCGAGACCCGGGTCACGACGCGAGCGACGCTGGCGGCGAGGCTGCGGACGTTCGAGGGCTGCACGGTGCTCGTGACGCACGACCCGCTGGACGCCCTCACCATCGCCGACCGGCTGGTGTTCCTCGACGCCGGACGGGTCGTGCAGGTCGGGACCCCGCACGAGGTCGTCTCCCGGCCGCGTAACCCGTACGTCGCACGGGTCGTGGGACTCAACCTGTGGCGCGCGACGGCGGACGCGACCGGCGTCGTACGGCTCGACGGTGGTGCTGCTGTGCAGGTCGCCGAGCCCCCGGACGCCGCCGACGTCTGGGTGACGGTACGACCCTCGGCGGTGGCACTGTGGCCGCAGGAGCCGCACGGCTCGCCCCGCAACGGCTGGCGCCTGACCGTGGTCGCGGTCGAGCTGGCCGGCCAGTCGGCGCGCGTGTCGCTCACGGGTCGGATCGACCTGGTCGCCGAGGTGACGGCCGCCTCGGTGGCCGAGCTCTCCCTGCACCCCGGCACCGAGGTGTGGGCAACGGTGAAAGCAACGGAGGTCAGCACGTATGCAGCATGAGCAGGTCTTCACGTACGGCGCGCCGCAGCTGAAGTTCGGCGCCGGGGCGAGCGACGAGATCGGGTACGACCTCAGCGTGACGGGCGCGCGGACCGTCCTGGTGGTCACCGATCCTGGTGTCGCCGCGACCGGCGGTCCACAGCGGGTGGCTGACCAGATGGCCCAATTCGGTGTGGTGGCAACTGTATTCGACGGTAGTCATGTCGAGCCGACCGACGAGAGCCTGGCCGCTGCAGTGGCGTGGGCTCGCGAGAACGGGCCGTTCGACGCGTTCGTGGCGGTCGGCGGCGGGTCGAGCATCGACACGGCCAAGGCGATCAACCTGCTGACCAGCAACGACGGCGAGCTGATGGACTACGTCAACGCGCCGGTCGGCGGCGGCCGCGCGCCCGAGCACCCGCTCAAGCCGCTCATCGCCGTACCCACCACGACCGGCACCGGCTCGGAGAGCACCACCATCTGCGTCCTCGACGTGCTGTCGCAGAAGGTCAAGACCGGCATCTCGCACGCGCGGCTCCGGCCGACGTCAGCGGTGATCGACCCCGAGCTCACGCTCACCCAGCCGCCCGGAGTGACCGCGGCCGCGGGCATGGACATCCTGTGCCACGCGCTGGAGAGCTACACGGCTCGCCCGTACACCTCGTACGAGCGCAAGCAGCCGCACGAGCGGGTGCCGTACTGCGGGTCGAACCCGATCGCGGACATGTGGTCGGAGAAGGCGCTTCATCTGCTGGCCGGAGCGTTCCGCCGGGCGGTGCGGGATGGCGACGACCGCGCGGCGCGGACCGACATGGCGATGGCGGCGACGTTCGCGGGCATGGGGTTCGGCAACGCGGGCGTGCACGTGCCGCACGCCAACGCGTACCCGATCGCGGGGCAGGTCAAGGACTTTCGACCGGAGGGCTACCCGCAGGACGAGCCGATGGTGCCCCACGGCATGGCCGTCGCGCTGACGGCACCCGAGGCGTTCCGCTTCACCTACGAGGCGGCGCCGGAACGGCACCTGAGGGTCGCGCAGATCCTGGACCGCGACGCCCCCGCGACCGACGAGCCTGCCGACCAGCTGCCGTCGGTGCTGGTCGCCCTGATGCGCGACATCGGCATCCCGGCGGGCATCGGTGCGGTCGGGTACGACGAGTCCGACGTCCCGTCGCTGGTGGACGGGACGATGAAGCAGCAGCGCCTCCTCGCGACCGCTCCCCGCCCGGTCACCGAGGACGACGTCGCCGCGATCCTCACCCGCTCGATCCACCTCTGGTAGCCGCACCCCCGCGGCAGAAGCTGGCCAACCGCACACGCATACCTGTGCCACCGGCCAACCTTTGCCGCACCCCGCGGCAAAAGCTGGCGAACCGCACACGCATACCTGTGCTACCGGCCAACCTTTGCCGCACCCCGCGGCAGAAGCTGGCGAACCGCACACGCATACCTGTGTCACCGGCCAGGTTTTGCCGGAGGGGTGGGTGAGGTGGGGGCGCGGGTCAGGGGCGGCGGAGGGCGTCGACGAACCAGCCGGTGATCGAGGCGGGGTGCGTGATCGCCGTACCCACGACCACGGCGTACGCACCCGCCTCGAGCGCACGGGCGGCGTCGTCCGGCGTGTGCACCCGGCCCTCACAGATCACCGGCACCTCGACCGCCCGAGCCAACCGCTCCACCAGCCCGAGGTCCGGACCGGAGGTCTTGACCGTGTACGGCGTGTACCCGGCGAGCGTCGTGCCCACCAGGTCGGCACCCGCGTCCACGGCGGCGACGCCCTCCTCGAGGGTCGAGCAGTCGGCCATCACGAGGGCGTCGGTCCGCTCGTGCAGGGTCGCGATCGTCTCGGCGACGGTCAGGCCGTCCGGGCGGTCCCGGGTCGTGCCGTCGAGGGCGACGACCTCGACGCCGGTGTGAGCGACCGCGACCGCGTGGGCGAGGGTCGGGGTGATGTGGACCGGCGCATCGCCGTCCTTCCACAGCCCGATCACCGGCACGTCCACGGCCATGCGGATCGACGCGAGGTCCTCCAGACCCTGCGCACGGATGGCCGCGGCTCCCCCGGCCACCGCGGCCTGCGCGACCTGGGTCATCGTCCGGGGGTCGCGCATCGGCTCGTCCGGGTAGGCCTGGCAGGACACGATCAGACGGCCGCGCAGGCCGGCGAGGACGTCAACCATCGAGGCTCCTCCACGCGAGTCGGGCGGCCCCGACCAGTGCCGCGTCGGCACCCAGCGAACTCGGCACCACCGCGACGTCCCGGGTTGCGGGCAGCAGCTCACGCCGCAGCGCATCGATCATCGGCCGCCACCAGATGTCGCCTGCGCCGACGACGCCGCCCCCGATGACGACCATGTCGGGATCGAGGAGGTTCACGGCACCGCCGACGACGGAGCCGAGCGCCTGCGCACCGCGCAGCAGCTCGTCGCGCGCCGGCCCGGGCCCGTCGAGGGCACGTCGGACGACGTCCTGGAGCCGGGCGAAGGGCGCACCGGTACGGCGCGTGACGGCCCGGCAGATCGCCGGCCCCGCCGCGATCGCCTCCAGGTGCCCTTCCCCCCCGCACACGCACGGCAGGCCCGAGGCGTCCGGGGCGGGCACGTGCCCCAGGTGGCCGGCGGCGTTTCGGGCGCCGTGCCGCACCCACCCGCGGTGCACCCACGACGCACCGACGCCGGTGCCGACCGCGACGTACAGCACCTGGTCGACCCCCTTGGCGGCGCCCCGCCACACCTCGCCGAGCGCGTGGGCGTGCACGTCGTTGTCCACGGTGGTGGGCAGGCCGGTGGCCCGCCGCAGCTCAGCGGCCACGGGGGTACCCGCCCAGCCCTTCAGCACGTCGGTGGACGAGACGACGACGCCGGCCCGGCTGTCGATGACGCCCGCGGCCCCCACGCCGACCGCGAGCGGCTCGGCGCCGGTCACGCGGATCACCTCGTTGATGCGTTCGACGACGTTGTGCAGCAATGCTTTCCGCCCGTCCGGTCCGGGAGTGCCGGACTCGGAGCGCGCCAGCACGACTCCGGTGTCGTCGATGACGGCGGCGCAGGTCTTCGTACCGCCGATGTCGACACCGACGACGGTGCGCGGCAGGGCGCGCGTGGGCGCACCCGTCATGCGTGGACCGTGAGGCCGGCCAGGTCGAGCTGCATTCGTACGCGGGCGATCTCGTCGTCGTCGTACGCACGCATCGGCAAGGAGACCGTCGGGGAGTCGATCACTCCGAGCAGGTGCAGGGCGGTCTTGAAAGCTCCCACCCCGCGCGTCGCCCCCGCCGTGGTCGCCGGATCCGCGGCGTCGACGATGCGGAAGAGCCGCACCAGCCGCTCCTGCTCCTTGCGCGCGGTGGCCCAGTCACCCTCGGCGCACGCCCGGTGGAGGCGGACGTAGCCGTCCGGGTCGACGTTGCCGAGTCCCGGGACGGCGCCGTCGGCACCGGCGAGCAGCATCCCGTCGACGACCACCTCGTGGCCGGTCAAGGCCGAGAACCCCTGCACGCCGGCGTCTTCCAGAGCCAACAGCAGCTGCCGGAACGCGACGTCGTCACCGCTGGAGTCTTTCACTCCGGCGAGCAGGCCGTCCTGGGCCAGGCTCAGCAGCAGGTCGTTGCTCAGCTTCCGCCCGACACACACCGGGATGTCGTACGCGAGCACGGGCAGGTGGGTCCCGGCGGCGACGGCGGTCAGGTGACGGCGGATCTCGTGCGGCCCCACGATGGCGTAGAACGGCGCGGTCACCACGACGGCGTCGGCACCGAGACGCTCGCACGCCCGTACGCGCTCCATGACCCTCGGCGTCGTCGGCTCGATCGCACCGGCGACCACGGGCACCGCGCCGGCCGTCGCGCCGACGACGACGTCGATCGCAACGTCGCGCTGCGCGTCGGTGAGGAAGACCGTCTCCCCCGAGCTGCCCAGCACGAAGAGGCCGTCGACCCCCGCCGCCAGCTGCCGGTGAACCAGCCGCTCCAGCGATCCGCGGTCGACCTCACCGGCGGGCGAGAGGGGGGTGACCACCGGCGGGACCACACCCGAGAAGGTGGCGGTCGTCGTACTCACAGGATCTCCTTGACGTCATCGGTGACGGCGCGTGCCTCACGCGCCTGGGCGGCCAGGTCACGAGCGCTCGTGCCGGCGGAAATCGGGTGATGGCAACGCAACTCGTGACCAACGCCAACGCGCTCCGGCTCGGGCATCGCGGTGGCGCAGGTGTCGTCGGCGCGCCAGCAGCGCGTCCGGAACGGGCAGCCGCTCGGCGGCGCCGTCGCGGACGGGACCGGACCGACGAGCGGGATCGGCTCGATCGGGTCGAGCAGGCCTGGCGTCGCCGAGAACAGCGCCCGCGTGTACGGGTGGCGCCCGTCATCCGGCAGTGCGGATGCGGGGGTCTGCTCGACGATGCGGCCGAGGTACATCGTCACGACCCGGTCGCTGATGCGGCGGACCGTCTGGATGTCGTGCGAGACGAACACCATCGCCAGGTCGAGCTCGGTCTTGAGGTCGAGGAGCAGGTTGAGGATCTGGGCTCGCACCGACACGTCGAGCGCACTCGTCGGCTCGTCCGCCACGATCACCGAGGGGCTGAGCGCGAGTGCCCGTGCGATGGACACCCGCTGGCGCTGACCGCCGGACAGCTGACCCGGCAGGGCCCGAGCCAGCGACGACGGGAGGCCGACGAGGTCCATCAGCTCGCGGACCCGATCCTCTCGCTCTCGCCCGGACCTCCAGCGGTGGACGTCCAGCGGGTCGCGGATGACCTGGTCGACCGGCATCCGGCGGTTCAGGGAGCCGGACGGGTCCTGGAAGATCATGCCGACGCCCTGGCCTACCGTGCGGCGCCGCTCGGCTCCCGACATCGACCACACGTCGGTGCCGCCGAACAGGACCTGCCCGCTGGTCGGCTGCTGCAGCCCGACGAGCGCCTTGGCGAGCGTGGACTTGCCGCAGCCGGACTCGCCGACGACGCCGACGGTCTCCCCCGCGCGGATCTGCAGGTCCGCGCCGGTGAGGGCGTACACCTTGGTGCGGTCGAGCAGTCCGCCACCGCGTGCCCGGTGGACGACGTGCAGGTCCTTCGTCTCCAGCACGGGCCGGATCTGGTCGTCGTTCACGAGCGGGCCTCCTGCGCGTCGACGGTCTGTGGTCCGGCATGCTGAGCGGCCGGTGCCGCATCACCGAGCGGGTCGTCCGCCGGGTGATGGCAGGCCGCGACGTGGCGGGACGGCTCGCCGACGAGTGCCGGGACCTCGTCCAGGCAGACCTGGGTCGCCATCGGGCAGCGGTCGGCGAACCGGCAGCCTTTCGGGAAGTCGGCCGGTGACGGCACGACGCCCCTGATCTGGGTGAGTCGCTCGGCACCGGCCTCCAGGGACAGCACCGAGCCGAGCAGGCCGCGTGCGTAGTGGTGGCGCGGCTCGGCGACGACCTGGGAGGTGACGCCTGCCTCGACGATGCGGCCGCCGTACATCACGTCGACCCGGTCGCACACGTCGCTCACCAGGGCGAGGTCGTGGCTGACCAGGATCAGCGCGAAGCCGAGCTCGGCCCGCAGCCGCAGCAGCAGCTGGACGACCTGCGCCTGCACGGTCACGTCGAGCGCGGTGGTGGGCTCGTCGGCAATGATCATCCGCGGGTCGCGGGACAGCGCCATGGCGATGACGACGCGCTGGCGCTGGCCGCCCGACAGCTCGTGCGGGTACGACGACAGGGTCCGCCTCGGGTCGAGCCCGACGAGCTCCATCAGCTCCTCGGCGCTGCGGGTACCACCGCGTCGAAGGACCTGAGCGAGCTGCGACTTCACCGTCATCGCGGGGTTCAGGGCGGAGAGGGCGTCCTGGTAGATCATCGCGATCTCCTTGCCCATCAACGCCCGTCGACGCTTGGCCGACATACCGACGAGCTGCTCGCCGGCGAACTCCATCGATCCGGAGACGCGAGCACCGGCCGGCTCGAGGCCCATGATCGCCAGCGAGGTGAGGGACTTGCCGGAG
Source organism: Luteipulveratus flavus (assembly GCF_029439465.1). Taxonomy (GTDB): domain Bacteria; phylum Actinomycetota; class Actinomycetes; order Actinomycetales; family Dermatophilaceae; genus Luteipulveratus; species Luteipulveratus flavus. The sequence continues at coordinate 48,078 of NZ_JAROAV010000002.1, forward strand.
CCGGACTCACCGACCAGGCCGAGCACCTCGCCGGGGCGGACGTCCAGGTCGACGCCGTCGACGATGTCGACGCCCTCGTGCCGGCCGGGGAAGGAGATGTGCAGGTCGCGCACGGTGAGGATCGGGTCGCCGACCGGCAGCGGACGGGCATTCACGCGCAGCCGCTGCGCCGCGACCCGCAGGCCGGGCAGCGCCACCGGCGCGCGCTCTGCGGACTCCTCGGCGACCGCCGCGGCTGTCTCGGGAGTACGCCGGGCGACGGCTCGACGCGCGGCCGGCGCGGCCCACGCGTCCGAGATGCCCTCCGACACGACGTTGAGCGCGAGGACGGTCAGGAGGATCAGCAGACCGGGGAAGAACGTCGCCCACCACGATCCGGACTGCAGGATCTCCTTGCCGTACGCGATGACCGAGCCCCATGAGGACTCCGCGGCCTGACCCGGCAGACCGCCGCCGATGAACGACAGCGACGCCTCGAAGATGATCGCGTCGGCGACCATGACCGTCGCGAACACCATGACCGGTGCCGCGCAGTTGCGCAGCACGTGCCGGCGCAGGATGTGCAGGCGGCGAGCGCCGATGACGTGCTCCGCGGCGACGTAGTCCTCGCCGTACTGCGCGAGGACGTTGGCCCGGACCACCCGGGCGATCGACGGTGCGAACACGAAGCCGATCGCGAGGATCAGGACCAGCAGGCTGTCCTTGCCGTACGCGACGATCAGGACCGCGGAAAGGGCGATGGCCGGGAACGCCATGACGACGTCCAGCAGCCGCATGACGACCTCGTCGACGACCTTGTGGCTGGTGGCGGCGAGCGCGCCGAGCACCGTACCGACGGCGAGCGCGATACCGGCCGCGCCGAAGCCGACGACCAGCGACCGGCGCGTACCCGCGATCAGCCGGGAGAGGATGTCGCGCCCGGAGCGGTCGACGCCGAACCAGAAGTCGCCGCCGGGCCCGGTGCCGACCGGTGCGAGGTTGGTCCGCGTCGGGTCGTGCGGCGTGAGCCACGGGCTGAGCAGACCGACGAGCACGAGCAGCGCGACGAAGACCAGCGCGATGCGGGCCGGCCAGCCGAAACGCCTGAGGCTGAACGACTTCCACGGTGCGGCCGAGAGCCGCTGGGTGAGCTGGGGACGGTAGGCGGTCATCAGTGGCCTCCTCGCAGCCGCGGGTTGGCGATCAGGTACAGGACGTCGACCACGAGGTTCACGACCACGAAGCAGGCTGCGATGACGAGGATGGTCCCCTGGGCGAGCGCGGTGTCGTTGGTCTGCACGGCCTGCATGACGAGTGTTCCCATGCCGGGCATCTGGAAGATCGCCTCGATGATGATCGTGCCGCCGATCAGGTAGCCGACCCGCAGGCCGAGCACCGTGAGCGGGTTGACCAGCGCGTTGCGCAGGACGTTACGCCCCACCACGACGCGCGGCGGCAGGCCGGAGCCGTACGCCGTCCGCACGTAGTCCTTGTCCAGCTCCTCGACCATCGCCGTGCGGACGATGCGCGCCAGCGAGCAGCCGACAGGTACGGCCAGCGCGATCGCGGGCATGGCCATCGACTTCAGGAAGCCGGTGAAGGAGTCGGCGGGGTTGGTGTAGCCGGCGTTCGGGAGCCAGCCCCAGCTGATCGACAGCTGCTGGATCAGCAGCAGCGCCAACCAGAACGACGGGATGGAGATGCCGGCCATGGACACCACCCGGATCAGCTGGTCCGGCCAGCGGTCCCGGAACAGGGCCGCGGTGATGCCGAGGACCAGCGCGATGACCAGGGCGAGCGCGACGCCGATGAGGGTCAGCTGCAACGTGAGCGGGAGTGCCTCGCCCACCAGTCCGCTCACGGACTTGTCGAGCGAGATCGTGGTGCCCAGGTCCCCGGTCACGGCGTCCTTCACGAACGTCACGAACTGGACCGGGGCGGGCTTGTCCAGCCCGTGCTCGTGCTCGAACTGCTGGATCTGCGCGCTGGAGGCGTTGTCACCCAGCGCCGCGACGGCCGAGTTGACCGGCGACAGGCGCATGATGACGAACACGAACAGGGCGATGCCGAGCAGCAGCGGGATCAGCGTGAGCAGTCGCCGGACGACCATGCCGAGGACCTGGAGCACACGACCTCCTTCGGGTGGACGACCTGGATCAGGCCTTGCGGGCGGTGTCGAGGAAGTACAGCCCGGTGGTGGACGCCGGCTGGAAGTCACTCAGCGTCGTGTCGTCCCAGCCGGTGACGATCTTGGTGTGCAGGACCGGGTAGAGCGGCGCCTCGTCGGCGACGAAGTCGAGCACCTGCTTCCAGATCGCCTTCTGCTTCGCCTCGTCGGTCTCGGCGGCGGCCTGGTCCAGCCAGGTCGCGACCTTCTTCTGCGAGGCGGCGTCCCAGTGGTAGCGCTTCTGCGGCCAGGTCTCACCGAAGTAGAACCAGCGCAGCAGCAGGTCGGTGTCCACGCCGAACACGGTCGGGTCGCCGGACGCCGCCAGCACCCGGAACGAGCTCTTGGTGACCAGCCCGTCGGGTGCGGGTGCGTACACCGAGGAGGACGGCGCGGTGTTGAGCGTCGCGGTGACGCCGATCTGCTTCCACGCGTCGACGAGCAGCGGGGCGATGTCCTTGACGAAGGCCGCGTCGGTGGTGACGAGCTCGAACTTCAGGCTGCTGGCGCCGGCCTGCTGCAGCAGGGACTTCGCCTTGGCCTGGTCGAAGCCGTAGACGGTGGACGCCTTCTGGTACGCCTTGTTGCCGTGGTCGAGGTAGCTGTCGGCCGGGGTGCCGTACCCCTGCAGGGCAGTCTGGATGATGGACGTGGTGTCCAGCGCGTAGTGCAGGGCCTGCCGGACGCGCTTGTCGTCGAACGGCTTGGCCGAGCAGTTGAACATCAGGAACAGCTGGTTGAACGCCTGCTTGGGCTCGGCCTTCTTCTTGCCGGCGACCTGCTTGACGTTGATGTACGGCACCGCCTCGATCGCCTGCGAGCGACCGCTCTCCAGGTCGGCGACGCGCGTCGCGGCCTCGGTGGTGGTGTGCCACACCATCTTCTGGGCCTTCGCCTTGCGCGGTCCGTTGTAGTGGGGGTTCACCGAGAAGGTGAGGCCCTTGCTCTGGTCGGCGCTGTCGATCTTCCACGGGCCGCTGCCGACCGGCGTGGTGTCGAACGCCTTGCTCGCCGCAGCGTCGCCCGTCTTGGCCTTCGGCACGATCTTGATGACCGCGACCCGCTCGACGAAGAGCGCGAACGGCGTCTTCAGCGTGAACTCGACCGTCTTGGCGTCCTTGGCCTTGACCGCCGCGATGAAGCCGATGAACTGCGACATCAGCATCTCGGGGTCCATCGCGCGGGTGAAGGAGTGCGCGACGTCCGCAGCGGTGACGGCGGTGCCGTCGGAGAACGTCGCGCCGTCGCGCAGCGTGGCGGTCCAGGTCCTGCCGTCGGCGCCGGCCTTCGGGAGGTCGGCGGCCAGCGCCGCGTACGGCTCGCGGGTCACCGGGTCGAGGTCCACGAGTCCCTCGAACGCGTGCTGGTTCGCGGCGGTGGCGACCGCGCTCGAGGCGTTAGCCGGGTCGAAGCCGCTGGAGAGGGCGAAGGCCAGCGTGGCCTCGATGGTGGACGACGCGGCCTTGCCTCCGCCGCCGGCGTTGCCGGTCGACTCCGGGCCGCCGCTGCACGCGCTCACGGCGGCGGTGATGGCCGCGGCGGCGCTGAGCGTGCCGGTCAGCTTGAGGAAGCTGCGCCGAGACGGCCGGGCGGCGCCGGGCTCGGTGCGGAGCGGGTGGTGCGACACATCTGCCTCCAGGTGGGACGTCGAGATGTGACCCACCGTACATCAGACATCAGACGTCTGACGTTGATATGGTGAACTCGCTCGTCCGAGCGGTCGACCCTCACGGACCGCCGCCGTACGACACGATGCCAGGGCACGTCAGAGGAGGGGTTCATGGCACTACCGGCCAGCACGCGGGTCCGTTCGGCGCAGCACGAGGCGACCGAGCGGATCAAGGCGTACATCCTCGACCACCGGCTGCACGCGGGCGACGCGCTGCCGACGGAGGCCGAGCTGATGACCGCCATCGGCGCGAGCCGATCGAGCGTGCGCGAGGCGATCAAGACGCTGAGCGCCTTGGACATCGTCGAGGTGAGGCACGGGCACGGCACCTTCGTCGGCCGGCTCTCGATGAGCGCGATGGTCGAGAGCCTGGCCTTCCGGTCGATGCTCAGCAGTGCCAGCGACTACACGGTGCTCGCCGACCTGGTCTCGATCCGGGAGATGCTCGAGCAGGGGCTGGCCGGGCGCATCATCGACGGCTTCGATGCCGAGCAGGAGCGGGGGCTCAGCACCCTCGCCCGAGCCATGCACGACCTCGCCGAGCTGGGTCGCCCCTACGTCGAGGAGGACCGCCAGTTCCACCTCCTCCTGCTCAAGCCGCTCGGCAACGAGCTGGTCGTGCAGCTGACCGGTGCGTTCTGGGAGGTGCAGTCCCGCGTAGCCCCGTCGCTCGCCGTCACCGAGGAGGACTGGCTGCGGACGGCCGACGCGCACGTCGAGATCGTGGCGGCCGCGGCGGCCCGGGACCGCGACCGCCTGCACGCGGCGATCGAGGAGCACTACGCGCCGGTGAAGAACCACATCCGCGCGCTGGCGCAGTAGGACCCGGCCGTGCCGCACTACGACCTGCCGCTGCCCGAGCTCGAGACCTACGCGCCACCGCGCCACGAGCCGGCGGACTTCGCCGAGTTCTGGGCCAAGACGCTGGCCGGCGCCCGCGAGCACGACCTGGACGTGACCGGCCGGCCCGCGGCCGCGTACCTGCGTACGGTCGCGGTCCGGGACGTCTCGTTCGCCGGCTTCGGCGATCACCGCATCGGCGCGTGGCACCTGCGACCCCGCGAGGCCTCCGGCGACGTCCCGACGGTCGTGCAGTTTCTCGGGTACGGCGACGGTCGGGGTACGCCGGTCGACTGGCTGATGTGGCCGGCCGCCGGCTTCGCGGTCCTCGTCGTCGACACCCGAGGTCAGGGCGCCCGCGCCCGACGCGCCGGGCTGACGGGTGACCCCGGCGGGAGCGACAACGCGCACGTCGAGGGATTCCTCACCAAGGGCGTCCTCGACCCCGACGACTACTACTACCGGCGCGTCTACACCGACGGGGTGCGCGCGGTCGAGGCGGCTCGCACGCTGCCGGGCACCGACGCCGGGCACGTCGCCGTCGCCGGGACCAGCCAGGGCGGCGCCATCGCGCTCGGCGTCAGCGGGCTCGCGCCCGAGCTCGTCGACGCCGCGATCGTGCACGTGCCGTTCCTGTGCGACGTCCGGCGCGCCGTCACGATCGCCGACCGGGCGCCGTACGCCGAGCTGCTGGCCTTCCTGCGTACCCACCGGGGCGCGGCCGAGCAGGCGTTGCGGACCATCGACCACGTCGACGGGACCACTCTAGCGGCGCACGCGACGGCACCCGCGCTGTTCTCGGTGGCGCTGATGGACCAGATCTGCCCGCCCTCCGGGGTGTACGCCGCCTACCACCACTACGCCGGGCCGAAGTCGCTCGACGTCTACCCCTACAACGACCACGAGGGCGGAGCGGCCGACGCCGACATCGCATCCGTCCAGTGGCTTCAGGAGCTCTGGTCATGACGACACCCGGTCAGCTGATGAGGGCCGAGATCGCCGAGCAGCCCACGGTTCTCGCGAACGTCCTCGCCTCGTACGGTGCGCATCTCGCGCCGGTCGTCGCGCGGCTGCGGTCGCACGACACCCGCGCGGTGCTGCTGGTCGCGCGAGGCACGTCCGACCACGCGGCGCTCTACGCGAAGTACCTGATCGAGACGCGCATCGGGCTGCCGGTCGGGCTGGTGTCGACCTCGACGTACACCGCGTACGACACCCGTCCGGCGCTGGACGGCGTCGTGTGGATCGCGGTCAGCCAGTCCGGCGGCTCGCCCGACCTGGTGGAGTCGACGGAGAAGGCCCGCGCGGCGGGAGCGATGACCATCGCCCTGACCAACGCCGACGGCTCACCGCTGGAGGAGGCCGCCGAGCTGCGCCTGCCGATGCTGGCCGGCGCCGAGCGCTCGGTCGCCGCGACGAAGACGTACACCACGTCGCTGCTGTGGCTGTGGCTGCTCGTGGAGGGCTGGGCGCAGCGCCCGCTCGACGCCGCAGCCGGCGTCCCCGACTGGGTCGCAGCATCGTTGGACCGACCCGAGGTCGCCGACGTCGCCTCGCGGTACCGGTTCGTCGAGCGGCTGGTGACCACGTCGCGCGGGTTCGCCTACCCCACGGCGCGCGAGGCCGCGCTGAAGCTGATGGAGACGTGCTACCTGTCGGCGCACGCGTTCTCCGGCGCCGACCTGCTCCACGGCCCGCTCGCGATGGTCGACGAGGACCGCCCGGTCGTGGTGATCTGCCCCGACGGCCGGGGCGGCGCGGCGCTGGAGCCGGTGCTGGAGCAGCTGCACGCGCGGTCGGCCGACGTCTGTCTCGTGGCACCGAGCGAGGTGCGGGGGTCGGCCGCGCTGCGGATCCCGCTGCCGTCCGGCATGGTCGAGGAGCTGGCGCCGATCGCGCAGATCGTCCCGCTGCAGCAGCTCGCCCTCCAGCTCGCCGTCTCGCGGCACCACGACCCCGACCACCCGCGCGGCCTGCAGAAGGTCACCCGCACGACCTGACCACCCCCCTCTCCCCCCGGCAAAAGGTGGTCGCCGGCACACGCATACCTGTGCCGAGCCCCAGCTTTTGCCGCTCACCGGCAAAAGGTGGTCGCCGGCACACGCATACCTGTGCCGAGCCC
>NZ_JAROAV010000020.1 GCF_029439465.1 Luteipulveratus flavus
GGCCAAGACCGAAGAGAAGGCCAAGCCGGCGCCTGCCGCCGGTGGCGACGACTGGGCCACCCCACCGCCCGCGCTGGACGACAGCGCCCCCGAGGCCAAGGACGAGGAGAAGACCGCGCCGGCAGCTCCGACGGACGACTCGACGCGGCCGTTCGGCCCGGGATCTGTGCTGGCGGAGGCGGACGGTTCAGGCCCGGAGGGCTGGCTCAAGGGCAACGCCGACTCGATGATCTTCCACACCGCGGACTCCCCCGCGTACGACTCCACCGACGCCGAGGTCTGGTTCGAGTCCGAGGAGCACGCGAAGGCAGCCGGCTTCCGCCACTGGTGACCTCACCGGCAAAAGGTGGTGGTGAGCACATGCATGCATGTGCTCACCACCACCTTTTGCCGGGGTTTCAGGGGTGGCTCGTTGGCCGGGTCCGGACGTGACGCGGCTCAGGGCCAGCGGGGCATGAGCTCGGCGGCGACCTGCTCGAGCACGTCGAGGCTGCCGCGGTACGGATCGGTCGGCCGCGGCCAGTGCGTGATGAGGTCGGTGAACCCGATCTCGGCCGCCCGACCCACCGCGTCCTCGAACCGGCCAACGCTCTCCAGGGAGTAGAAGCCCTGCGGGTCCAGGTTCAGGTGCCGCTCGAACGTCTCGACCGAGCCGCCCTCCTGCTCCAGCGCGTCGTCCAGCCGGCGCGACAGGTCCCGCAGGCTCGCCCACCACGCGTCGTAGGAGTCCCCGGGCTTGCCGTACGTCACCCAGCCCTGACCGATGCGGGCGGCGAGGCGCAGGGCGCGCGGTCCGTTGGCGGCCATCACGAACGGGATTCGCGCACGGGCCGGGCCCGGCAGCGTCCGCGCGTCGCGAGCGGAGAAGTAGTGGCCCTCCGAGCTGACGTGGTCCTCGCGCAGCAGCCGGTCCAGCAGCTCGGTGAACTCCTCGAACCGCTCGTACCGCTGACGAGGCGTGAGGTCAGGGCCGCCGAGCAGACGTGCGTCGACGTCGCCACCGGCCCCGATCCCGCAGACGAACCGGCCGCCGGAGATGTCGTCCAGGGCGAGCAGGTCGCGCATGAACGTCACCGGGTGGCGGTAGTTCGGGGAGGTGACGAACGTGCCCAGCCGGATGCGTGAAGTCACCGTCGCGGCGGCGGTCAGGGTGGGCGTCGTGCCGAACCACGGCGAGTCCGGCAGTCCGCCCCAGACGAGGTGGTCGTACGTCCAGGCGTGGTCGAACCCGAGCTCCTCCGCGCGGCGCCACAGCGGGGCGGCCTGCGCCCAGGGGTACTCCGGCAGGATGGTGATCCCGAATCGCATGCTCCGAGACTAGGCCGGGTCGTCCGCGAGGCGCAGCAGCGGCAGGTACGGCGACAGGTCGGCGCGCTGCCCGGACGCCCGGACGAGCCCCTCTCCCTCGGCGTCGGCCCACGAGATCGCTCCGGTGGCGATGCGAAGCCACGAGTCTGCTTGCATCTCAACGACATTCGTCGGCGTACCCCGCTTGTGGCGCGGCCCCTCGATGACCTGGACGGCCCCGAACGGCGGCACCCGCACCTCCACGCTGTGGCCCGGTGCCTGCAGCGAGAGCTCTTCGAGGGTGTAGCGGACCGCGGTCGCCGTCGTCGCGCGGTCGGCGGCGGCCGGCTCGGCGTGCCACTGGACGAGCGCCGCGCGGCCGGCAGCGGGATCGATGCGTCGACGTGGGGGCATCCGCCCATCCTGCCGTGCCGCGATGGCAGCCTGCCCCAGCCGGCCGGCCACCGGGGTCGTCCAGAACTGGTGAACCGGCTCGGGCCGTGACACCAGGTCCTCACCACGCGCCCCGCGCGGCGCCCCGGCTACACCGTTCGCCGGACAGTCCCGCGCTCAGGTGAGGCGTTGGGCAAGAGCGCGGCCGGCTGCTCGGCCGGAGAAGATGCAGCCTCCCAGGAACGTCCCCTCGAGGGCGTTGTATCCGTGGACCCCTCCTCCCCCGAAGCCGGCGACCTCTCCAGCGGCGTAGAGACCACGCAGCGGGGTGCCGTCTTCGCGCAGGACCTGGCTGTCGAGGTTGGTCTGCAGTCCGCCGAGCGTCTTACGGGTGAGGATGTTCAGGCGGACCGCGATCAGAGGTCCGTTGTCCGGGTCGAGGAACTTGTGCGGCTTGGCGACGCGGACGAGGCGGTCGGTGCGCGACTGCCGCGCATTGTTGATCGCCATCAGCTGCAGGTCCTTCGAGAAGGAGTTGTCGATTTCTCGATCACGAGCGGTGATGGTTCGCCGCAGGTCTGCGGGGTCGATCACTGGGCCGCGCGAGAGATTGTTCATACCCTCGACCAATGCTTCGACCGTATCCGCGACGACGAAGTCCTCGCCGTGCTGCTTGAATTTCTCAACCGGGTCCGGGGCGCCCTTGGACAGCCGACTTCTCAGCAGGAAGCGGACGTCCTTCTGGGTGATGTCCGGGTTCTGCTCCGAGCCCGAGAGCGCGAACTCCTTCTCAATGACAGCTTGAGTGAGAACGAACCACGAGTAGTCGTAGCCGGTGGCCAGGATCTCCTTCATCGTGCCCAGGGAGTCAAACCCAGGAAAGTTCGGCGCAGGGAACCGAGCACCTGTCGCGTCCAGCCACAGCGACGACGGACCGGGAATGATGCGGATCGCGTGGTCCGGCCAGATCGGGTCCCAGTTGTGGACGCCCTCTGTGTAGGCCCAGATCCGGTCGCGGTTGACGAGGTTTGCCCCGGCATCCTCACTGATCTGCAGCATCCGCCCGTCGACGTGAGCGGGGACCCCGCTGATGAGATGCTTCGGCGCAGGCCCTAGACGTTCGGTCGGCCAATGGCGACGGATCAGCTCGTGGTTGTGACCGATGCCGCCCGAGGTCACCACTACTGCGCGAGCCCGACGGACGAAATCGCCGACGACATCGCGTGAGGACTTCACCCCGCGGGCTCCGTCGCCATCGGCCAGTACGCTCCCACGCACCCCGACGACCGCGCCCTCCTCGACGAGCAGCTCGTCGACTTGGTGCCTGAAGCCGAAGCGCACCAGTCCCCTCTCCTCCGCCGCTGCGACGGGCTCGGCGAAGACTCGCACGACCTCCGGCCCGGTACCCCACGTCAGGTGGAAGCGAGGCACTGAGTTGCCATGGCCGGTCGCCGAGCCCGCACCTCGCTCCGCCCAACCGACCAGTGGGAGCAGGCGCAACCCGAGCTCGTGAAGGTACGTGCGCTTCTCGGTGGCCGCGAAGTCGACGTAAGCCTCGGCCCAACGCTGAGCCCAGCTGTCCTGATCCTCCAACCGATCGAACGCCGCCGACCCCAACCAGTCCTGCAGAGCGAGATCACGGGAGTCCTTGATCCCCATGCGCCGCTGCTCGGGGCTGTCAACGAAGAACAGGCCGCCCAGGGACCAGAACGCCTGACCGCCGAGGTTGGCTCGGTTCTCTTGGTCGAGCACCAGGACTCGCTTGCCCGCAAGGGCCAGCTCATGGGTTGCGACAAGACCGGCTAGGCCGGCGCCCACCACGATGACATCGGGCTCAAAAGTGCTCACGACTACCTGCTTTCCTTCGTGTGCGCCTCGACGACGAGGACGAACAGGTCGACCCGACGGGCGTGGACGACCTCGTCGTCCGGTTCAACGAGGCACTGGACGAGGGTGCCGTCGTGCACCGCAACGAGGGCCTGACCCAAGGCGTCACGATTGACCACCTCTTGGCCATTCATCGCCAGCAGCCTCTCGATCACCGGGAGCAGTGCCCGTTGGATGCCCCGCTCGCGCTCGGCCATGACCCAGCGCATCCCCGGCGTACGCAGGGCGTGAGCGGTGAACTCGGCCGACACCCGGTACCAGTCCTCATCGACCGGGATGACAGCCAGCGCGAACTCGACTGCCTCGCGTACCGAGCCCACCTGATCGGGCATGCGCTCCTCGAAAGCAGTGTGCAGACCCGAGACCATGTCGGCAGAACGCTGCTCCCACATCGCGAGAAACAGCTCGTCCAATGAACTGAAGTTGGAGTAGAAGGCGCCACGAGTGAAGCCAGCGCGATCACACACCTGCTCCACCGTGGTCCTGCCGAACCCCTGCTCAGCGAAGACCCCGAGAGCCGCGTCGACCAGGCGCTGACGTGTCACTGCACGACGGTGCGAGACCGTCCTGAGATCGCCCATGGGCCCGTACGATACACGGGCGTATCGGATGCGTTCGTGTATCAGAAAACTGGTACACCCCCTCTGGGCCAGATATTCTCCCTCCGTGGCAGGTGCCGGACTGGGACGGATGAGCCTCGGGCTCGACGCTGGCTACTGCCTCTTCGTCGGTGCCGTCCTCGTCTGCGCCGGGCCGCTCATTGCGGCGCAGGTACGGCTCCGTACGGGTACGGCTGACGGCGCAGGCTGATGGGACCGATGATCCGCGCGGCGAGCCTGCGCGGCTTCGTTGCTCTGGTGCAACAGCTCGGCGGCGACCCGGACGACTTGCTGCGGCAGTTCGCCATCCCTCGCGATGTCCTGCTGGTTGACGACGGACTGATCTCGCTGACCGACCGCGACCGGATGCTCGATGCCGCGGCGGAGATCCTCGACTGCCCGGATTTCGGATTGCGCCTCGCCGACCACCAGGACCTCGGCGTGCTGGGTGCGCTGGCCGTCGCGATCGAGGCGTCCGCCACGGGCGCCGACGCGGTGGGCTGCGCCTCCCGGTACATGTTCGTGCACAGCTCCGCGCTGCGAGTCGAGCTGCGGCCCGATCCGCAGGGTGCGCCGGACGTCGTCGCGCTGACGTACACCAAGGATCTGAGCCGCTCGCCGTACTCTGCCCAGGCGATGGAGCTCGCTCTGGGAGTCTTCCACCGCATCGTCCTGGCCCTCATCGCCGGCGATCCGGTCCGCTCGGTGGAGCTGGCGCACGCGCCCCTCTCCGCGCCGCGCAGGTACGAGCAGTTCTTCGGTGGGCCGGTCCGGTTCGGGACGGCGGTCGGTGCCCTGCGGGTGGAGCGCGACTGGCTGGACGCGCAGTTCACCGGGGCGAACACCACGGTGCGCCGGTTGGCGATGGAGCATCTGCAGCGCCAACCGCGGGAGCCCGGCGGCCCGGTCGCCGCGCAGGTGCGCGCCGTGCTGGAGGGCCGGATGGGCAGCGCGCCGCCGCGCATCGCCGACGTCGCGCGCCTGATGGCGTGCGCGCCGCGTACGGTGCAGCGCCGTCTGGGCCAGGAGGGCACCACCTTCGAGCGGCTGATGGACGACGTCCGTCGAGGTATCGCATACCGGCTGGTGACCGGCACGGACATACCCATCGGGCAGATCGCCGCGATGGCCGGTTTCGCCGAACAGTCCGCGCTCACCCGCGCGATGCGCCGTTGGTACGGCGTCGGCCCGCGCGTCCTGCGACGCACTGGGGCTGGCGCGCAGGGGTAAGAAGTCGGCGGGCTGGGGCGAGCGCGCTGTGACCGGGGTCACACACCCTGGTGCGACGCCGCAGTGCAGCGGCGGGTGCCGGCACGACTCGGCACATCCCCCAGGAGGTTCCGATGAAGACAGCTACCCGTTCGTTCGCTGCGACCCTGACCACCGCAGCGCTGCTCGCCGGCGGCAGTGCGGTCGCCCCGCAGGCCCACGCCGCCGGCGACTCGTTCTACTCCTACACCGGTGACGAACCGCTGTCGTCGTACGCTCCGGGTGCCGTCCTGAAGACACGCGAGCTGCAGTACCACGTCATCGGCATCCCGACGCCGGTGACCGCAGTGCAAGTGCTCTACCGCAGCACCGACGCGCAGGGTCGTCCGTCCGCCAACGTGACCTCGGTGCTCAAGCCCGCCCGCCAGGACCCGACCAAGGCCGTGTCGTACCAGTCGTTCTACGACTCACTGAACCCCGAGGACAGCCCGTCGCGCTCCATCGCCGGCAACGTCAGCTTCGGCGGACTGGTCACCGATGCGGAGTCGCTCATCATCGTTCCGCTGCTGCTCAAGGGCTACACGGTCGTGGTCCCCGACACCGAGGGCCAGCAGGCCAACTTCGCGGCCGGCCCGGAGTACGCATACAACACGTTGGACTCGCTGCGGGCGGTCACCCACACGGCGGCAACCGGGTTGAACCCCACCACCCGCACCGGCCTGATCGGCTACTCCGGCGGCGCGATTGCGACGAACTGGGCGGCCGCGCTCGCGCCGTCGTACGCGCCGGAGATCAACAACACCCTGGTCGGTTTCACCGAGGGCGGCCTGCTGGTCGACCCGGCCCACAATCTTCCCTACGTCAAGGGGAGTACCACCTGGGCGGGGATCGCCGGGATGGCGCTGGTCGGCGTCGCGCGGTCGTACGACGTCGACTTCACGCCGTACCTCACCGAGGAGGGGAAGCAGACCCTCGCGAAGTTCGAGAAGGCCTCCATCAACAATGTGCTTTTCCAGTACCCGACGTTCTCCTGGGACAAGCTGGTCAAGCCCGCCTACGCCAACCCGAACTCGGTGCCCGCGTACGTCGAGGCAGTCAACAAGCTGAACCTCGGTTCCGCGCCGACACCGACCGTGCCGGGCTACATCGGTCAGGGCGCGGCCGGCGAACTGGAGGGGACGTCGGGCAACAAGCCGGGCATCGGTCGTGGTGATGGGGTCATGATCGCCGGTGACGTGCGGACGCTCGCGCGCCAGTACTGCGCGACCGGCAACAGGCGGATCAAGTACACCCAGTTCGAGCTGACCAGCCACTTCCCGACCGTTCCGCTGTGGGCGCCCGGCGCGCTCAGCTGGCTCGACGACCGCTTCACCACCGCGGCCGCGCCCTCCAGCTGCGGGCTCATCCCCGCCGGTAACCCGTTGACGCCTGAGGTCGTCGCGCCCTGAGCCAGGGCCCGGGCGCCCTCACCCGAGGGCGCCCGGGTACCAGGTCGCCGCAGAGGTGCCCGTAGGTCACGAGCCAGGGATACCGAGGTACTTCCACGCCGGGATCAACGACGGGCATCTCGAGTCATGGTCGGGTCGATGGACAACGTGCCGTCACGTCGCTTGTGGGAGAAGGCTCACATCGACCGGTGAGACAGGCACCCGAGTACCGTTCCCGGGTGCCGATCGAGTTGGTGACCGATGAGCGGGGCGGGGTGACGGTCGTCCGGGACGGGCACCCGCAGTCGTATGTGCAGCCGGACGACCCCCAGCTGCTCGTCTTCGAGTACGTCCAGCACCTGGCGCTCGCCCTCGACGCGCTCGCCCCGGCGGGACGGCTCGGTGTCACGCACATCGGCGGCGCGGGCCTCACGCTCGCCCGTTACGTCGAGCACACCCGGCCCGGCTCACCCCAGATCGTCCTGGAGCCGGACGTCGAGCTGACCGAGGTCGTCCGCCGCGAGCTGCCGCTCCCCCGCGGCCATCGCATCCGCGTCCGACCCGTCGACGGCGCCGCGGGGGTGGGTGGCCTCAAGGACGCGAGCGCGGACGTCGTCGTGCTCGACGCGTACGACGAGGGCCGGGTGCCGGCGGACCTCACCTCGGCGACGTTCGCCGCGTCGGCCGCCCGGGTGCTGCGACCCGGCGGCCTGCTGCTGATGAACCTCGCCGACGAGCCCGGCCTGCGGTACGTCGCCCGGGTCGTCGCGACGCTGCTGCCGGCGTTCCCCTCGGTCGCGGCCGTCACGCTGCAGGAGGTGCTGAAGGGCAAGCGGTACGGCAACGTCGTCCTCGTCGCCTCGGCCGCTCCGCTCGACGTGGACGAGCTGCGCCGCCGTGCCGCTCGCGCGGACTTCCCGACCGGCGTGCTGGGAGCGGCCGAGCTGACCCGGCGTGCCCGGTCAGCGACGCCGTTCGACGAGGTCGGCGAGCCCTCTCCCGCGCCCCCTGACCCGGGCCGCTGGCGCCTGCGCTGAGGGCCGGCCGGACGCCCGCTCCCGCGTCCGTGGTGGTCCAGAGGTGAGCCATGGCTCACGTCCTGACCACCGCCCGCTCTCGAATCGGGTGGCCCCGGGGAGGCGTGCGCCACTACCGTCCTCCCGATTCCGAAGGAGGTGCCTCGTGGCGATCGAGGACACTTTGGCGCGCGCGGCCGCCGACATCGAGCGCGGCGACGCGGGCCTGGCGCGGCATCGGCTGACGAGTCTGCGCGCCCAGTACCCGGGCGACTTCGAGGTACGGCGGGCGCTGCGCGACGCCTGCCGTGCCGCGCTCGACCCCGCCCAGGCCGGTCGGTGGGGCTTCGTCCTCGAGGACGCCACCGCGGAGGAGATCGCTGCGTACGAGCGCTCCCGCGGCCGTCATCCGCGGGAGATGGTCAGCCAGCTGTCCTGGCACGTCGACACGCCCACCGAGGGGCCGGTCAGCCAGGCCCGGCTCGACCGGTTGCATCGCGACCTCGACGCGCTGCCGAAGGACGAACGGGTCGGTGTCGAGCGCTGGTCCGGCGACCCGACGCCGGGCGGATTCGACTGGGTGGCGTTGGGCTGCGTGATCCTCTTCGCTTACACCCTGCTCTTGTTGGCACTTGGTGCCTACCAGTTCCAACAGATCCTGCGCGGCTGGCTCGGCTGACCCGTCGGCCACCAGAACGACTCCGTCCGGTGCAGATGTCTCGGCACGTGCAGGGTCATCTGCACCGGACAGGGTCGTCTGCGACGCTGGCCGTCCGCAGCGCCCCGGGAGACGATGGCGACATGAGCGACGCCCTCCGTGACCTGCTCGCCTCCCGCGGCCTGGGAGTGCTGGCCACCATCAAGCGCGACGGGCGGCCGCAGCTGTCGAACGTCACCTACGTGTACGACCGCGAGCGGGACCTGATCCGGGTGTCGATCACCGACGGCCGGGCCAAGACCGCGAACCTGCGCCGCGACCCGCGTGCGTCCCTGCAGGCGCAGAGCGACGACGGCTGGTCGTACGTGGTGGCCGAGGTACGCGCCGAGCTGCTGCCCGTGGCGCGGGCCACGGACGACGAGAGCGTCGAGGAGCTCATCGACATCTACCGCGCGGCGAACGGTGAGCACCCCGACTGGGAGGACTACCGGCGCGCGATGGTGGCCGACCGGCGCATCCCGCTGCACCTGCACGTCGAGCGTGTCTACGGGATGGCCCGCTGACCCGCTCGGTACGCCGGGTGACGGGCCCGCCTCCACCGCTCGGTAATCTTGGCCGGTCCCGCCACTGCCTCCCGTGGAGACCACCTGTGATGTCCTCGTCGCACGCGCCCGTGCTGACCACCGTCGAGGGCGGCGCCGCCCTCTCCCCGTTCCGTACCCGTGCGCTGCTGGAGCGGCTCCGGGCCGTGGCACCGCAGGTCACCGACGTCGTGGCCCGCCACGTGCACTGGGTGGCCAGCGACGCCGAGCTCGACGCAGCCGCACACGACCGCGTGGCCCAGCTGCTGACCTACGGTCCGCCGGCGACGCGGACGGACGCGACCGGCACGCTGCTGGTGGTGGGACCGCGGCTGGGCACGGTCTCGCCATGGGCGTCCAAGGCGACCGACATCATGCACAGCTGCGGCGTCGACGTGCGCCGGGTCGAGCGGGTCACCGAGTACGTGCTGGTCGGCGAGCCGCTCACCGACCAGCAGCTCGCGGACGCCGCCGCGCTCCTGCACGACCGGATGACCGAGTCCGTCCTCCCTCGCCGCGAGGACGCCGCGCACCTGTTCGACGAGCGCGAGCCGCAGCCGATGGAGCACATCGACGTGCTCGGCCGCGGCCGTCCTGCGCTGGAGGAGGCCGACACCGCGTACGGTCTGGCGCTCTCGGACGACGAGATCGACTACCTCGTGGACGCGTTCCGCGGGCTGCGGCGCAACCCCACCGACGTCGAGCTGATGATGTTCGCGCAGGCCAACTCCGAGCACTGCCGGCACAAGATCTTCAACGCCGACTTCGTCGTCGACGGCGAGGTCAAGACGTCCAGCCTGTTCGGGATGATCCGGCACACCGAGCAGGTCGCCGGCGAGGGCACCGTCGTCGCGTACAAGGACAACGCGTCCATCATGGCGGGCGGCCGGATCACCCGGTGGCTGCCTGAGTCCCCGGACGGCCCGACGCGGTACGCGGCCCGGGAGACCGACGCGCACGTGCTGATGAAGGTCGAGACGCACAACCACCCGACTGCGATCAGCCCGTTCCCGGGCGCGGCGACGGGCGCCGGCGGCGAGATCCGCGACGAGGGCGCGACCGGCCGTGGCTCGCAGCCCAAGGCCGGCCTGACGGGGTTCGCCGTCTCGAACCTGCACCTGCCCGACACGTCCGAGCCATGGGAGCGCGAGACGTACGGCCGCCCGGACCACATCGCCTCGCCGCTGGACATCATGATCGAGGGGCCGATCGGCGCGGCGGCGTTCAACAACGAGTTCGGCCGGCCGGGGCTCGGCGGGTTCTTCCGCGTGTACGAGCAGACCGTCGACGGCGTGCGCCGCGGGTTCCACAAGCCGATCATGAGCGCGGGCGGCCTCGGCTCCATCGACGCGTCGCAGACCGAGAAGGTCCGCTTCCCCGAGGGCACGCTGCTGATCCAGCTCGGCGGTCCGGGCATGCGGATCGGCATGGGCGGCGGCGCCGCGTCGTCGATGGCGTCCGGCACCAACGCCGCCGACCTCGACTTCGACTCCGTCCAGCGCGGCAACCCCGAGATCGAGCGGCGCGCGCAGGAGGTCATCAACCACTGCTGGTCCCTCGGCGACGACAACCCCGTGCTGGCGATCCACGACGTGGGCGCGGGCGGGCTGTCCAACGCGTTCCCCGAGCTGGTGGACGACGCCGGCCTGGGTGCGCGGTTCGACCTGAGCGCCGTCCCGCTGGAGGAGTCCGGCCTGGCGCCCAAGGAGATCTGGTGCAACGAGAGCCAGGAGCGGTACGTCCTCGCGATCGCTCCGGAGTCGCTGTCCCGGTTCGCGGCGCTCGCCGACCGCGAGCGCTGCCCGTACGCGGTGGTCGGCGTCGCCCAGTCCGACGGCCGGCTCGTGGTCTCCGCCACCCCGCTGGTTGAGCCGGCCGGAGCGCTGGTCGAGCCCACCTCCCCGCTGGTTGAGCCGGCCGGAGCGCTAGCGGAGGCCGAGTCGAAACCCGGTGAGCCGCGGGGAGACCGGTCGTAGCTGTCACCGGGTTTCGACTCGCTCCTCGGCTGGCGCCTCGGAGCGGCTCAACCAGCGAGGTGGCTGGCTCAACCGGCGGGGTGGCTGGGTCAACCGGCGAGGTGGTCGGCTGGTCAGTGGGCATGGGGTGTCGCCCCGTGATCGGTGGCTGGCGCCGTACCAGCCGCATCCGTACGGACGGCGAGCTCGGCGGTCCGGACCACTCCGTCGTGCTTGAAGTCCAGGAACATCCGGTACGAACCCACGCTCGGCGCCGTCGCCTCGAACGTCACGCCCGGACCGGCCGGAGTCTTCCCGTCGCCCGGCTCGCCCTCGGGATGGACGTGCAGGTACGCCAGGTCGCCCTCGCGCAGCGTCACCAGGTGCCCGTACGCCCCGAGGTAGGGCTGCAGATCGCGAACAGGCTTGCCACCCTTGGTGATCGAGAGAGTCATCGGCGCCGTACGACCGGGGGTCAGGCGCCCGGTCAGCGTGACGGCGTACCCGTCGACGGTCGTCGTGGTCGTCGGCCGCGCAGGGGGAGCCGGCCGGTAGTCGCCCGGCACCGCGAGGTCGTCCCCGAGAGTCAGCGCCGGTCCGCCGGTGGCCTTGAAGTCGGCGAAGATCCGCCACTGCCCGGGCGTCAGGTCCAGCTGCGTACGCCAGCGCCCGTCGCTGCCGAGCACCGGGTGCACGTGCTGGAAGCCGGTCAGGTCACGTCGTGCGGCGATGAGGTGCAGCTGCTTCTCGTGCTGCATGTCGTACGCGGTGACGGGCCGGCCGTCGCGGCCCAGCACGGTGAACGAGACGGGCCGGCGACCGGTCGCGTTCGACTGCTGGTCGAGGACCAGGCGGTACCCGTCCTGAGCGACCTGGAGGCCGCCGGGCAGCGATGCGGCGGCCGACTCGGCCGTACCGCTGCCGTGCCCGGCGTGCGCATCGGTGGATGCGCCACCGGACGGCATCGTGCCGTGGCCGTGCATGGCCGGAGGCGGCGACGTGTCGAGCGGGCCGACCGCGTGCCCACCCACGAGCGCCACCCCGAAGACCGCAGCGAGCCCGACGGTGAAGGCGCCGATCCTGCCCGCGGAGCTCATGACAGCGTGTAGCCGGCCTCGTCGACGGCCGCGCTGACGATGACCCGGTCGACCGGCTGATCGCTGGTGACGGTGAGGTCGCCGGAGGCGAGGTCGACCCGGACGTCGGTCACACCGGCGATCTCCTGGACCTCCTCGGTGACGGATGCGACGCAGTGCTGGCAGGTCATTCCGGTCACGGTGTACGTGGCGGTCGTCATGGCGAATCTCCTTGGTGTGGTTCAGGATCGGACGAGGCGCGCAATGGCGTCCGAGGCTTCTTTGATCTTGACCTGAGCCTCGGCGTCACCCTGCCGGGCGGCGTCGACGACGCAGTGGCTCATGTGCTCCTCGAGCAGCGCGAGCGAGACCGACTGCAGCGCCTTCGTCATGGCGCTGACCTGGGTGAGGATGTCGATGCAGTACTTCTCCTCCTCGACCATCCGCTGGAGCCCGCGGGCCTGGCCCTCGATCCGGCGCAGCCGCTTGAGGTAGTCGTCCTTGCGGGTGATGTAGCCGTAGTGGTGCTCGTGCTCGTGCTCGGCGGCCGGGGTGTCGGTCATCGCTGCTCTCCCTCGTCGGTGCTCTGCTCAACACCATACCCCCCTAGGGTAATTCCGCAAGGGCGCGCGACGACCGGGCGACGTGCCCGCCGACCTGACCCGCCCGCCCCGACTGCCAGGCCGAGTGCGCGCGTCCTGTCAGTTTTCCGGTGTGAACGGTGCAGGACACGCGCACTCGACCAGGCAGGACACGCGCACTCGGCCGAGCGGGTCGGGGTGAGGATCAGGGGGTTGCTGCGAGCAGGGTGGCGAGGCCGTCGGTCGCGCGGTAGCCCTCCGGCACGCCGCCGACGAGCGCGGCGATCGAGTCGCTGTTCTCGGTACGCAGCGGCAGGATCGCGGCGTACTCCGGCGAGGCGTACCAGTCCTGCGCGGCCCGCATCGATGGGAACTCGATGATGACGACCCCACCGTCCCACTCGCCCTCCAGGCCGACGAGCTCGCTGACGTGTGCGAGGAAGCGACCGCCGTACGGGTCCATGGTCGCGTCGATCCGCTTCAGGTAGTCGATGATCTCCTCGCCGAACCGGACGTTGCGCAGGTAGGCGACGGCGTACGCGGGGGTGGTGGTCATGGCTGCTCCTCGGCTGGTGATGACGACGGGTCCAGCCTCGACCGGTGATGTCAGGGCGTCGATGACCTCACGGGTCATGGCCCTCGTACGGCGTCGCACTAGCCTCCCGAACCATGAGCGAGAACGCCGGTCACCTGCTGCGCGTGTGGCGCCAGCGTCGCCACCTCTCCCAGCTCGACCTGGCCAACGTGGCGGACGTGTCGGCGCGGCACCTCAGCTTCCTGGAGACCGGCAAGTCCCGACCGAGCAGCGCGATGATCCTGCGGCTGTGCGAGCACCTGGAGGTCCCGTTGCGTGAGCAGAACACGGTGCTGCTGGCCGGCGGGTACGCCCCCGCTCACCCCGAGCACGCCCTGTCCGATCCGCCCATGGCCCAGGCGAATCGGGCCATCGAGCAGATACTCGCCGCGCACGAGCCCTGGCCCGCGCTGGTGGTGGACCGGGGGTGGGACCTGGTGACGGCGAACGACGCGATCTACCGGCTGGTCGACGGAGTGGCCGCCCACCTGCTGGAGCCTCCGGTCAACGTCATCCGCCTCGCCCTGCACCCGGACGGGCTCGCCGCCCGGACCCAGAACCTCCACCAGTGGCGCGGCCACCTGCTCGCCCGGATCGCCCGCGAGTACGAGGCGTCCGCCGACGCCCGGCTCGCGGCGCTGCTGGAGGAGTTCGGCCCGCCCGGGCGCGAGCCGGCTGGACCGCTCGACCTGGTGGTCCCGCTGCGGCTGCGCGTCGGCGACGACGTGCTCTCGTTCATCTCGACCACGACGGTGTTCGGTACGCCGCACGAGGTGACGCTGTCGGAGCTGGCGATCGAGACGTTCTACCCGGCTGACGAGCAGACCCGCACCCTCGCCACCCGCTGACCCGCCGGCGCCCAACGCTCAGCCCCGGCGAAACGCGGCGTACAGACGACTGAGTCACCCGAATCTGACGGGCTTGCAAGGCAGTCAGATTCGGGTGACTCAGTCGTCTGGCCGGACGGCGCAGGGGCCGACGAGGACGGCCGATCCCCGCGCCAGGCCGGGTCAGGGCCTCGGGACCCCCCAGCCGGTCGCGCCGTCGTACCCCTTGGACGCGGTGCACTCGCGGGCCGGTGCGCACCAGCCGTCCGAGCCGCGCACGATGTCGCGCGTGCGGGTGGTGCCGTTCCACAGGGACGCCGAGGAGACCGGGGCGCCGCGCAGCGCGAAGATGCCCGCGACGACCGGCGAGGCCAGCGAGGTGCCACCGACGACGTACCAGCCGCCCTGGTCACCCTTCGCGCCGCTGCGGAAGAACACGCCCGCGCCGGTGGCCGGGTCGGCCACCGCGGAGATGTCGACCGAGCTCGCCCTGTCGTTCAGGCAGAGCGGGTCCTTGCGCTCCCACACCGGCTTCGGCTGGACGGCCGAGCAGCCGCTGCCGCCGAGTGCCCAGGCGTCCTCGCGCCAGCCGAGCGGCGATCCGGGGGCCAGCATCAGGCGCGTACCGCCGACACCGATCACCGAGGGGATCGTGGCCGGCCAGCTGGTGCCGTGCCCGGCGTCACCGGTGGCGGCGAGATAGGGGATGCCGGCCGGGACGTACGCCGGCCCGTTCTGCACGTCGGAGGCCTGCTCCTGGCGGCCCAGGCTGGCGCTGATCACGAACGGCTTGCGCGTCGCGGCGGCGTGGTTGGCCCTCGCGACGTTCTCGTCCAGTGCCTCCGTGGCCTGGACGACGAGGAGCTTGCAGTCCGGGCAGGCGGCCGAGGCGCTCTGCACGTCCAGCGCCTGCTCGAGCTTCCAGCCGGTGTTCTCCTCGGTGGCCGGCGGCGGAACCTTGCCCCCGCTCTCACCGATCACGGTGAGGCAGCCGGACGTGGACGTGCAGGACGGCAGTCCGGCGGTCGTCCGGTAGGTCGCGAGGTCCTTCTCCAGGTCGGGATAGCCGTACGCGGCGATGATCGCGATCGTGCGTCCCTTGCCGCCGCTGGCGGGCAGGCCGTACGCCGAGCGCAGCTCCTTCGGGCCGTACCCGGCGGGCAGCTCGCTCACCGCTGCGACCGCACGACCGCCGGACTCCCGCGCGAGGACGGAGGACAGGCAGGTCAGCCGACCGGGATCGGTGGAGGTGCAGACCGGCTTGGCGACGTAGGAGGTGGACGCCGATGCGTGCTGGGCATTGCGGAGCCGGTCCACGGTCGGGCCGCTCACCGGAGGGCCGGAGAGCTCGGCCGCACCGCGGGGGGAGGCGCTCGTCCGGACGTCCGGCAGGCGTCCCTCCTTGCGTGCCGCGACCCGCGCGCTGCGCCGAGCCGCCGGCGAGACCGTCAGCGGCGTGATACCGGTCGGCGAGTGGAGAGTGGCCGGCGAGCGGTGAGCGGCGGGCGTTGCGACCGTCATCGAGTCCGCGTCGTCGATCGCCGAAGGGGCCGAAGCCGCCGAAGTCGCTGAGGCGGCCGCTGCCTTCGGCGTCCCGCAGATCCTCCACAGGTGCGGCGTGGCGGCCGCGGAGTCGCTGCGGTCCTGCCACGTCGCCAGCCAGCCCTGGCCACTGTCCAGGCCCGCCATGCTCATCGGCCGCTCGTCCCGGTGCTGATTCAGCTGCTGCGGAGCCGACCAGCCCTTGGCGCCGAGCGTGGACAACGAGGTCCACTGCCGGTCGAGGACCAGCCCGGAGCTGTCGGCCGACCAGGTCGTCGACCCGATGCGCGCGACTGCCGCGGGGGTGGTGTTGTTCGCGACGGGTGCGTGCTGCGCCTTCAGCGCCCAGGAGCCGCCCGGGGTGCCGGTCGCGGTGTACGGGTAGACCTGGCCGCCCAGCTCGTCGCCAGTGGTGCCGGCGATGACCATGGAGCCGCTCGGGGTCCAGGTCATCGACGCGGGGTGGGAGTCGAGATACTTCGGAACGGACGGGACCTCGACCCGCCTCATCGCGCCGTTGACCAGCTTGCCCGCCCACGGCGAGATCGCGTCGGCGCCCGGGTCGTACTGGGCGCCCAGGACCCACAGCTCACCGCTCGGGCTGATCTTCGCGTCGACCGCGCCGGCGTACGTCGCGTCGGCGAGGTTGTTGGCCACGAGCTTCCAGCGGGTGCCGTCGAAGTGTGCGACGAACACCGCTGTGCCGACGGCGTTGTCGACCTGACCGAACGCCCACAGGTCGTTCTTCCCACGAGCCAGCAGCCTCGACACCGAGCCGTGCTCACCCACCAGAGGGACGAGGGAGGGGGCCTTCTTCCAGGCCTTGCCGTCCCAGTGCTGGATGACGTCGGCGTTGTGGGAGTCCGTGCCGAAGACCCACGCATCGTTCATGTCCCGAGCCTCGACGCTGAACGCGTACAGCATGCCGGGGACCGTACGCAGCGACCACGACCTGCCGTTCCAGGAAGCGAGCCCGCCGGTCTCGGTGCCGGGCAGGTACGTCGTACCCGCCATCAGCGCCCGGGTCGGACCGAGCGCCTTGACCTCCCACGGCACGAAGTCGGATCTCAGACCCGACTCGGCGCGCTGCCACTGCCCGGTGCAGGTGGCGGCCTCCGCGGTCGGAGTGACGGACGTGAGAGCGGTCGAGCCGGCGACCGCGGCGACGCTCATCAGCGTCGCAATGGACCTTCTGGTGGTGCGAGAACGTGCTGAAGACACTGCTGACCCCTGTCCTGACAGTGAATCTCCCCGTGGCGCAGTCTGGTTGAGCCGCGCGCGGCGGAGCGTACGACTCCAGGACGATGGTGGGGCGTGGCAGGTTGGGCCCGACTTTCAGTGCACGCCGCGTCCGTGCCCCTTGCCGTGCGCAGTCTGCTCGGCCCAGCGCTTGGCGTGCGCGGCACGGGCGTCGGCGGCGTTGCGGCGGCCGGCCCACTCGACCTCGCGCAGCTGCTTGCGGTAGCTGTCGAGCCGACGTCGGGTGAGAGCGCCGTCGTCGATCGCTGCAGTCACCGCGCAGCCCGGCTCTGTCTCGTGCGTGCAGTCCCGGAAGCGACATTCCTCGGCGAGCGCCTCGATGTCCGAAAAGCTCTGTGCGACACCGTCACTCGCGTCATGGACGCCGATCCCTCGCAGCCCAGGAGTGTCGATGAGAACTCCTCCGCTCGGCAGCGGGATCAGCTCGCGGGCGGTCGTCGTGTGGCGTCCCTTGCCGTCCTGTCGGGTCGCCTGGGTCGCCATGACCTCGGCCCCGGCGAGCGCGTTGACCAGCGTCGACTTCCCGGCGCCGGACTGACCCACCACGGCCGTGGTCGCCCCGATCGCCGAGCGCAGTGCGTCCGTACCGGTACGGGTCTCGGCGCTGACGGCGAGGACCTGGACGCCGGGTGCCGCCTCCCGGGCGCGCAGCAGTGCGACGTCGATCTCGTCGTGGTCGACGACGTCGGACTTGGTGAGGACGACGACCGGTCGGGCGCCGCTCTCCCAGCCGACGGTGAGGAACCGTTCGAGCTGGGCGAGCCGGGCCTCGCGCTCCAGCGGGACGGCGATCAGCACGGTGTCGACGTTCGCGGCCATGGCCTGGCCCTCGGACCGGCGGCCGGCGGAGCTGCGCACGATGAGGGTGCGGCGGGGGAGGACACCGGTGACGACGGCACCGTCCGAACGAGGGTCGACGGCCACCCAGTCCCCGACCGCAGGCTGGTCCTCGACCGCCGCACCCGCCTCCAGGTGGGCGACGGCGTGGACCGTCTCGGACGGGCGCAGGTGCACCTCCAGGCGACCCCGGTCGACCCGCCCGACGCGGGCAGGGAGCAGCCCGGCGGCGGCGTACGACGCGAACGCCGCCGCCCACTCCTCGTCCCACCCCAGGGGCCTCAGGTCGCTCGGCATCCCTCGACTCTCGCAGCGCCGCCGACCCCGGGGCCACCGTTTTTGTCGGCGGTCGGGTCGTCGCGGCGAGTTTCCTCAGGTGGGGCCGGTACGGCCGCCCGGCTTGGTTGGATGTGCCGGTGACCGTCGAGCGTTCGGCGTTCCACGTTGACCTCCGGGGCATCGTGGACGTCCTCTCCCACCACCTCTACTCCAGTCCGCGCGTCTACCTGCGCGAGCTCGTGCAGAACGCGGTGGACGCCATCACCGCCCGCACCGCCGAGGAGCCCGACGCGCCCCGGCGGGTCGAGATCACCCCCGCCGACGTGTCGGACGACGGTGCCCTCCACATCACCGACACCGGAATCGGCCTGGACGAGAACGGCATCCGTACCGTGCTCGCGACGATCGGCGGCTCGACCAAGCGCGACGACCTGGGCTTCGCGCGTGAGTCGTTCCTCGGGCAGTTCGGCATCGGGTTGCTGTCCTGCTTCCTGGTCAGCGACGAGATCCGGCTGCTGACCCGGGCCGAGGGCCGCCCGACCCTGGAGTGGAACGGCAGCGCCGACGGTACGTACGCCGTGCGCCCGGCCGACCGGGAGCGTCGGGAGGTCGGCACCGAGGTCGTGCTCGCGGGGCGCTCCGGCGACCGCGGGCTGCTCGAGACCGAGGCGGTCCTGGAGCTGGCGCGGCAGTTCGCCTCCCACCTGCCCGTCGAGCTGGTCGTCGTCACGACGGACGGGCCGGTCGAGGTGGCCGGCCAGGCGTTCCCCTGGGAGAGCGACGACGCCCTCGCCGACCGGTGCGAGGCGGAGCTGGGCTTTCGTCCGCTGGACTCGATCAGGCTCTCGGAGCCGGCAGCCGGACTGGACGGCGTCGCCTGGGTGCTCCCGAGCGGTGGCGCCCCGCGTGGCCGACACCGGGTGTACGCCAAGCGGATGCTGGTCGGTGACTCCGACGCCGGCGTCCTGCCCGAGTGGGCGTTCTTCGTCCGGACCGTCGTCGACACCGACCACCTGCGGCTCACCGCATCGCGGGAGTCCCTGCACGAGGACGAGGTGCTCGAGGAGACCAGGGACCGGATCGGCGCGCAGCTGCGCGACTGGCTGCTGGATCTGGTCCAGCGGGATCCCGAGCGTGCCCGGGTGTTCTTTGCCGAGCATCACCTCGCCGTCAAGGCGATGGCCCTGCAGGACGACGCCATGCTCGACATCCTCGTCGACCTGTTCGAGTGGGAGACGTCCACCGGGCGGTCGACCCTCGCCGATGTGGCCCAGGTCGAGCGGGTGCTGACGTACGTGACCTCGGTCGAGGACTTCCATCAGGTGGCGCCGATCGCGCGGGCGCAGGACCTGACCGTCCTCAACGCCGGGTACGCCTACGACGACCGGATCCTCGCGCGGTGGCTCGCGCGACAGCCCGATGTCGAGGGCCGCCACCTGGCTCCGAGCGACCTGACGACCGAGTTCACCGAGCTCGAACCGCAGGAGGAGGACCGGTTCGCCGCGCTGCTCGACATGGCCCACCAGGTCCTGGCGCGGGCCGGCTGCCGGCCGGTGGCCCGTGGCTTCTCGCCCACGCGGTTGCAGGCCGTCCTGCTGTCCAACCGGGCGGCTGACCAGCAGCTCGACCGAGCCGTGGTCCTCGACCGCTCCAGCGGGCCCTGGGCCGCCGCCCTGGCGACCCAGGACCGTCCGCAGGACCTCCCGACGTTCGTGCTGAACGCCCGTAACCCGGCTCTGCGCCGGCTCGTCGACCTCGGCGACGAGGACCTCCAACGAGCGGCCGTCGAAGCCCTGTACGCCCAAGCCCTGTACGCCGGCCAGCATCCGCTGCGGCCGTTCGACAGCGCCCTCGTGGCCCGCGCTCTGCCGAACCTCATCGATCTGGCCATCAACCGCACGGCAGGAGACCCCGCATGACCGTCTGGGACCGCGTCGACCCCGAGTTCCGGCGCCGGGTTGCCGCGATCGAGGACCTGCCGCACGGCACTGCCCAGGTCCGGCAGTCCGAGGACGCGCTGCGCGCGGCGCAACGGACCGGCCGGTTCGCCGAGGAGCTGGCCGCTCGGCTCAACCTGAGCCAGGCCCTCTACTACGTGCCGAGCGACCCGTCCGAGCTCACCCACTACACGTGGCTGCGGGCCGCGCTCGAGCGCCCTGCCGACGTGGACGAGGCCGACATCCGCAACATCATGTGGCGGTTGAAGTGGGCGCTCTCCAGGATGTTGCAGATGCCGGAGGTCGAGCTCACGACCATCGAGGAGGCCGTGGAGGACTTCGGGCGGCTGCTGGACCGGTACGGCTTCCGGGCGCGACCGCTCCACGACGCCCTCGCCCATCTCGCTCAGGAGCGGCAGGACGGCGCGGAGGTACGCCGCCGGATCACGTTGATGCGGGCCGAGTCCCGGGACGAGATGAGCGACTGCGAGGCGTGCGAGCCCAGCGGGATGGCCTCCTGGTTGGCCCCGTTCGATCCCGCGGCCGCGCTCGAGGTCCTGGAGCCGGTCGTCGACGGGGGCCTCAGCTGTGAGGAGGAGCCGGAGCGCTCCCTCGCCCTGCACGCCCTGCTCAGTCTCGAGACCGGTGACGCCGACACCGCGGTCCGCATGCACCGACGCGGCTGGCGGCCCAGCCGGGACCGGCCCGAGCTGGCCACCGCCGTGGCGCGCCACCTCGTGGTCCTCGTCCGTCTCGGCAACACCGACCGCGCCCTCGACGCGCTGCTCCCACGCCTCGCGTGGCACGACGAGCTCCCCCTCCCGGAGGAGCGGATGCGCTTCGTCGCGGCAGCGGCCCTGACCCTGCGCTCCGCTATCGCGGCGGGTATCGCGCCGGAGCAGGTGGATGGGCGCCCGGTCGCACAGGTCGCTGACGAGCTCGCCGCAGAGGCAGCGCGCATCGCCGCGGCCTTCGACCGGCGCAACGGCAACGAGGGCACCACTCGGTCGATCGCGGCGTGGCTCGACCTCGACCAGGTGCCGGTCACGCCGACCCTTCCGCCGCTGCGGATCCACGACCGGACGGGCGCGTCCTCGTCCGACGCGTCCTCGACCGACCGCCACCCGGTGGCGGCGGATGAGTCGAGGAGCGGGCTTCGCGGTTCGAGGCAGACGCGTCCGGCGCGACCGACCGGCATCGTCGAGCACTGGGCCGTTCTCGAGCGGCAGATGGACGAGCTGGACCCGGGCATCACGGGGTCGCTCGACGCCTGGCTCGCCCACCGCGGCGACCTGCTGACCGAGGTGACGGACGAGGGCTGGCTCGCGGTCTCCCGCCTGGACCGGGCCGCCTCCGGTACGGCCGGGGCGAACGCCGACGAGCTGCTGACGTCGGCCCGTGAGGCCGCCGTACGCGCCGGCGATGAGGTGCAGGTGACCCGGGTGGACATTGCCGCGCTGCTGCAGCGTGCCGGTTCCGAGGAGGGCGAGGTCCGTGAGCGCACGATCGGTGAGGCTCGCGATCTCGCGGACGGACTCGCCGAGGCGGGCGAGCGGCGGGAGGCCGGGTACGCCTGGGCGTCCATCGCCGGGAGCGACGTGGCCTCCGACCCGGCTTCGGACTACGCCCGCGCGGTCGACCTGCTCACCGACCAGGACGTCCCCCTCATGCTGGGCCGGCTGCTCATGACGAGGGCAGCGCAGCTCGTCGCGACGGACCCGCGTGCCGCGACGGCCGACCTCGACCGTGCCGAGGAGCTGCCGGGCGTGCGCGACCACTGGCTGCTCGGCCGGGAGACCTCCTTCCAGCGCGGTCGGCTCGCCTGGTCCGAGGGCGACACCGACACGGCCCGCAAGCTCATCGAGTCCAGCGTCGACGAGGACGCGGGTGACGACGTACGGCCGACGGTTCACCGGCGCCTGGTGCTCGCGGACGTGCTCATCGACGCGCAGGACTTCACGGCGCTGTCAGCGCAGGCTCGCGTGCTGCTCACCGCCGCGGACGAGCTCGGCGAGGCGCACCTGCTAGCCCTCGCCCAGCGCCTGGCGGGCATCGCCGCGCTCCGGACCGGCGAGCCGTTGACGGCGGCGGAGCTGTTCGAGGCGGCGCTCCCCGAGCTGGAGCCTCGCGATCACCCCCAGCTGGTCGGGAGCACCGCCGACCAGCTGGGGCACGCGCTCCGGCAGCTCGGCGACCACGGCGGAGCCCGCTCGGCGTACGCGACCGCCGCGACCGCGTACGAGGCGGCCGGTCTGCTCGAGGCGAGCGGGGAGCTGCAGTTCCGTGCGGGGGACGCGGCCTGGGACGCGGGCGACCTCGACGCCGCCGAGGCCCATCACGCTCGTGCGAGGGACCTCGGCCGTGAGCTGGGCGACCTGGGGCTGTTCCTCAGCGCCACCCGGGACCACGCCGGCGTCGTGGCCACCG
Organism: Luteipulveratus flavus; assembly: GCF_029439465.1. Lineage (GTDB taxonomy): Bacteria > Actinomycetota > Actinomycetes > Actinomycetales > Dermatophilaceae > Luteipulveratus > Luteipulveratus flavus. Next base: position 22,353 of record NZ_JAROAV010000020.1, read on the forward strand.
CCGGCGACGTCCAGGCCGGGCTGGAGGAGCTCGACGGCGCCGAGGAGGCGACGATCGCGCTGGCGAAGGAGCACGGCCACGACGACATCGACCTGACCGCACAGCGCTCGGGCATCCTCCTCCAGGGCGCCAACTTCCTCGCGACGGGCGACGACCCGGGCGCCGCCGTGGTGCGAGCCCGATCAGCCATCGACGCGGCGGTCGACGACGAGGACCGGCTCCTCGCCACCGCGAACCTGGTGCGCTTCCTCGCCGACGACGACCAGGTGGACCGCGCCGTCGCCACCATGACCGACATCTGGCCCCAGCTGTCCGCGCACCGGTTGCAGGGGGCGCGGAGCCAGACGCTGCCCGCGCTGTGCAACGCGCTCGCGCGAGCAGGTCGGGACGATGAGGCCGACACCTGGTGGGAGCGAGGCGAGAGCGCCGGCGACTGAGCCCAGGCCCGCGACGACTCAGCCGACCGCGGAGGCGTCGAGGTCGGCCTTGGTCAGGACTGAGCGGGTTGCCACGTGGATCGAGGGAAGGACGCTGTCGCCGGGTGCGCTGCGGTCGATCGCGCACACGACCGTCGAGACCTGAGCACCGCGCTCCCGCAACGCGATCGCGGCGTCGTGCACGGCACCGCCGGTGGTGACGATGTCCTCGACCAGGGTGACGACCCGACCGTCGACGTCGCCGCCCTCGGCCAGCCGGCGGGTGCCGTACTCCTTCGCCTGCTTGCGGACGAAGACCGCAGGCAGCCCGGTCAGGCTCGACAGCATCGTCGCGATCGGCACACCGCCGAGCTCCAGCCCACCGAGGACCTGCGTGTCCTCGGGCAGGAGGTCGACCATCGCGGTGGCGACGCGACGCAGCAGCGCCGGATCACCCTCGAAGAGGTACTTGTCGAAGTACTCGTCGCTGACCTTGCCGGAGCGTAGGAGGAACTCTCCCTGCAGCCGGCAGGTGGTGTCGATGTCGCGGGCGAGGGCGAGGAGGTCGGTGGTCACAGGCAGCCATCATGCCGGTCTCCAGGCCTGGGCCGACCCGCTGACAACGGTGGACCGGGCGGCCGGCACCGAGGAGGGTGGCGGTATGGCCGACTACGGACACGACCTGCGCTTCGGGATCTTCCCCTCCCCGGCCGCGGCGAACCTCCCACGGACGCTCGACCTCGCCGCGCTGGCCGACCGCGAGGGCCTGGACCTGGTCGCCGTCCAGGACCATCCATACCTCGCCGCGCACGCCGACACCTGGACGACCCTCTGCGCGATCGCCGCCCGCACCGGGCAGATCCACGTCGCGCCGGACGTGGTGTCGTTGCCGCTGCGACCGCCGGTGGTGCTGGCCAAGGCGGCAGCGACGCTGGACCTGATCAGCGACGGCCGGGTCGAGCTCGGCCTCGGTACGGGCGCGTACTGGGACGGCATCGTCAAGGCCGGTGGCGAGCGGCGTACGCCCAAGGAGGCCGTCGACGCGCTGGTCGAGGCGGTCGAGATCATCCGGGGCGTGTGGTCCGGCGAGCGCATCACCGTCGAAGGCGAGCACTACCGGGTGCCGGGCCTGCACGGTGGGCCGATGCCGGCGCACCCGATCCCCGTCGCGATCGGCTCGTACGGTCCGCGCATGCTCGGCGTCACCGGTCGCCTCGCCGATGCCTGGCTGCCGACCTCGGGGTACGCGGATCCGTCGGTGCTCGCGGACATGAACGCCCGCATCGACGACGCCGCCCAAGACGCCGGCCGCGACCCGGGGGACATCGTCCGCTGGTACAACCTGATGGGCGAGTTCGGCACCAGCCCCGAGCCGTTCAAGGGGACCCCGCAGGACTGGGTCGAGCAGCTCGCCGAGCTGGCGATCGAGGACGGGATGTCGACCTTCGTCCTCGGGCTGGACGACCCGGACGACGTGCGTCGGCTAGCCCGTGAGGTGGCCCCAGGCGTCCGTGACCTGGTCGCCCAGGAACGGGCGAGTCACTGATCCGCACCACCCGCAGATTCATGAGGAGAGAGATGGACACCTTCACCCTGAACAACCAGGTCGTCATCCCGGCACTCGGGCTGGGCGTGTTCCAGTCGCCTCCCGAGGAGACCGCCGCGGCCGTCGCGTCCGCGCTCGAGGCCGGCTACCGGCACATCGACACCGCGGCGGCGTACGGCAACGAGCGCGAGGTCGGGGAGGCGGTCCGCGCCTCCGGCACCGACCGGTCGGAGGTGTTCCTGGAGACCAAGGTCTGGATCAGCGACTTCGGGTACGACCAGACCCTGCACGCGTTCGACAAGAGTGCCGGCAAGCTGGGCGTCGACCAGATCGACCTGCTGATCCTGCACCAGGCGCTGCCCTCGGAGTTCGACCGGACGACGGAGGCGTACCGGGCGCTGGAGACGCTGCTGGCGGACGGCAAGGTGCGCTCGATCGGGGTCAGCAACTTCATGGTCGAGCACCTCACCCGCCTGCTCGACAGCGCGAAGGTCGTGCCGGCGGTCAACCAGATCGAGGTGCACCCGTACTTCGCGCAGCGTGACGTGCAAGAGCTCGGTGCGAAGCACGGGATCCTCACCCAGGCGTGGTCACCGATCGGCGGGATCACGTTCTACCGGGAGGGTGAGCACACCAGCACCCTGCAGGACCCGACGATCACCGAGATCGCGACCGCCCACGGCAAGAGCCCCGCCCAGGTCATGCTGCGCTGGCACCTGCAGCAGGGCCGTCAGGTCATTCCTAAGTCGACCAAGCCGTCCCGCATCGCCGAGAACATCGACGTCTTCGACTTCACTCTGACGCCGGACCAGCTGCGCGCCATCGACGGTCTCGACACCGGCGTCCGCGGTGGGCCCGAACCCGAGGCCGTCACGATCGCCGCGTTCGGGAGGGACATCCCGGAGGCGTGACCGGGCCTGCTCAGGACTTCGTGACCTCGGACCAGGAGGCCTTCGAGCCCGAGTGCCCGGTGATGACGACCTGGTAGAGCGTGCCGAGGCTGACGAGGACGAGGAGCACGGCCGCGATCGTCGACAGGACGCCGCCGCTCTGCCTCACCACCGTCGCACCCTCGCCCGTCGGGCCCTCGCCCGTCGCGGTCGCGTCGTCGCGCACCCGCGGCAGGCGGGCCGGGGGCCGCAGCAGCCAGAAGACCGCCGCGAGCGCCACGACCATGAAGACCAGGCCCACGATCTTCATCAGGTCGCCGGCCTCGGTGTGGTCGTGGATGAGCCGCGCGTTCGCCGAGTCTCCCGCCCCGCCACTGAGCACGCGCTCCTCGAGCTTCTCGCCGCTCTCGGCGGCGACGAACGAGGCGACCCCGGTGGCCGGGGCGGTGAGGACGAGCGGCCACCGCAGGGCGAGACGCCAGGCGGGGCGAACGGCGTACGCGATGGCGAGCAGCGCCGCGATCGGTCCGAGGACGACGACCGCGTGGACGATGAGCACGTGCACCGGAAGTCCGAAGGCCTTGTCGAACACGGAGTCCCTTTCGTGGCCGTACGCGGCGCAGAGGCCGCCTGTCCTCGAACCATAGGGCTCGGGTCCGCCATCTACGGGGACGCGCTGCCCGGGACGCGCTGAGCCCCTCCTTCGCGCAACGGAGGGGCTCAGCCGGGTCGACGGGTGCGGTCAGGCCGGCTTGCCGTACTTCAGCGTGTACGAGCCGGAGCCGGAGTACGCGTAGATGTACCAGCGGTAGTAGCCGGCGGTGCCGTTGTAGGACACCTTCTCCGAGCTGGTCTCACCGGTGCTGCTCGCCACCGTCACCCACTGCGAGCCGTTCCACTTCTGGAAGTAGAGGTCGAAGTCGCTGCCGGACGGGCCGGTCAGGCAGGACGCGTGCGTCCCGGAGCCGCCGGAGTAGTAGTAGCTGTTGCTCGGGACGATCGCGACGGCGCCGGCCGACAGCGAGCTGCTGGCCGTGGTCGGGTACGTGCAGCCGCCGGATGTCGACGTCGGGCTGGGCGACGTGCTGGTCGAGGTCGGCGTGGGGGTCGGGTTGGGCGAGCCGCCGCCGTCCTGCTTCTCCAGGAAGACCGAGTCGGCCATGTTCCAGTACTGGGCGAGGTAGCCCGACGTCGGGTTGGAGTGGAAGTAGTCGTTGTTGCCGCAGTCCAGCAGGGCGTCGTTCGCCTGGTTGGTGCAGATGTAGCGCATCTGCGGGTAGTACGGGCTGTCGGAGTAGCACATGACGTCGTACTCGTCGGTGCAGTGCGCGCCGCCGGAGGAGTTGGGCGCGTTGTTGTTCACCGCACCGAGGTTGTGTCCGAGCTCGTGCGCGATCACCTCCGAGCCCCAGCAGTTGGCGTCCGTGCGCGCGAACGAGGGCCCGTAGTTGCTCTGGTTGCTGGACGTCTTGCGGCTGTCGCCGGTGAACTCGCCGATGCCGCAGTAGACGTTGGCGTCACCGAAGACGGTGTACTTGCGGTCCTGGCGGGTGTAGCCCTGCTGCTGCAGCGCGGACATCATCGAGCCGAAGTCGGACAGGGCCGAGCTGCTGACCTGCACGGGGATGACAGTCGGGATGCACTGGCTGTCCGTGACGAACCGGATGTGCCGGATGCCGCCGGTCTTGGCGGCGCTGTCGTCGTAGATCTTGTCCATGCCGAGCGCCCACTGCTGGAACGACGACTTGTACTGGTCGAACCGGTTGGTGCCGGAGTAGACGTACAGCACCTGGACGCGGGGCCCGTCGGTGCCGGTGCCGAAGCACTGGGCGTCGCCGGCCAGGGTGCTCTGCTGGAGCTGCTGCTGGGTCAGCGGCGCGACCTGCTTGCTCATGGAGTAGCCCGGCCACACCGGGTCCGGCCCGTGCGAGCACTTCGTCGGGTGAGCCTTGACCTGGTAGACGCCCTTGCAGCCGCCACTCTTGGCGACCGCCAGGCCGTCGTACACCTGGCCCTTGGACCGGTCGTCCTTCGGCAGGGTCCGCGGTGCCTTGTGCACGTGGGACGTGCCGTCGGCGTGGGTGTGCACGGACGACTCCGACGTCGATCGGGTCGGGACGCTGGTGGGAGCGAGGGCCGGGCGCGAGGTGGGGTTGCTGCCCCTGGGGGCGTTGACGGAGGGGGCGTCGATCTTCTGGCGGAGGGCGTGATCGTTGATGGTGACGTGTGACGACGTCGCACCACCGGACGGCAGCTCGGAGGCTGCTGCGCCGATCGTCACAGCACCGCTGAGGCCGAGAGCGGCCACGCCGAGCGCAACGAGAGCTGTGCGGGAGGAGGGCTTCTTCACGCGCCGAACGTAAGCGCCGCCTGCGCCGGAGAGGCTCTCCGCATACCGGTTCCGGTACGGATCAGGACGTTCCGTTGTCGACCGCCCCCGCTCCGCGGAACGTTCACGCCACCCACTCCGTGGGTTGAGCCGGCCGCCCCGTTGGTTGAGCCGGACGAGGCGCCAGCCGAGTCCGAGTCGAAACCAGGTGAGGTAGCCCGCAGACTCTCCCCGCCCGTCACCGGGTTTCGACTCGCGCTCGCGCTGGGGCGCTCGCTCGGCTCAACCAGCGGAGGCTGGGGCGCTCGCTCGGCTCAACC
>NZ_JAROAV010000021.1 GCF_029439465.1 Luteipulveratus flavus
GATCGAGGGCACCGGTGCGGTCGACGGCTCCACTGCCGTCGTCCGGCTCCGGGACAACGTCCGTCCGCCGCTGCTCGGAGGTCTCCTGTCCTTCATGGACCCCGACATCTCGATCACCGTCGAGTCCCGCGCCCGCGCCGACGTCGGCACGCCCTAGCTGCGCCGACACGACTACGTGAGCCGTCCGCGGTCGGTGGAGGACGCCGTCGCGTCGGTGTCCTCGAGCGGCCGGATCCAGCGGCTGATACTGACCGTGCAGGGCACGCTCGACACCCTCGTGCCGCCTGCGACGGACGCGGACGTGGACGACCGCCTCGTCGACCAGGCGGGCGCCGGCGACCTGCCCGGCCGGCGGCGACCTCGTCAACAGCTGCGAGCTGTAGCCGTCGTCCGCGTTCGGGACCAGGCGCGCCGACCGCGTAGGCTGACTCCTCGTGGCTGTCGACTTCCCCGCTGATATCAAGGCCCTGCGCACGACGATGGACTCCGTGCGCGAGGTCACCGACCTGGACTCCCTGCGTGTCCAGATCACCGACCTGGAGTCTCAGTCCGCCGCACCCGACCTGTGGGACGACGTCGAGAAGGCCCAGCAGGTCACCTCCACGCTGTCGCGCGCGAAGGCCGAGCTGGACCGCGTCGAGACCATGGACAGCCGCATCGACGACCTGGAGACCCTCGTCGAGATGGGCACCGAGGAGAACGACGCCGAGACCCTGCAGGAGGCCGAGCGCGAGCTGACCTCGGTCCAGAAGGCGGTCGGCGAGCTCGAGGTCCGCACCCTGCTCAACGGCGAGTACGACCAGCGCGAGGCCGTCGTGACCATCCGCGCCGGCGCCGGCGGTGTCGACGCCGCGGACTTCGCCGAGATGCTCATGCGCATGTACCTGCGCTGGGCCGAGCGCCACGGGTACCCCACCAAGGTCATGGACACCTCGTACGCGGAGGAGGCCGGCCTCAAGAGCGCGACGTTCGAGGTCAACGTGCCGTACGCGTACGGCAACCTCGGCGTCGAGGCCGGCACCCACCGGCTGGTCCGGATCAGCCCGTTCGACAACCAGGGCCGCCGGCAGACCTCGTTCGCCGCGGTCGAGGTCGTCCCCCTGATCGAGACCACCGACGCGATCGAGATCCCCGAGAACGAGCTCAAGATCGACGTCTTCCGCTCCTCCGGCCCAGGTGGCCAGTCGGTCAACACGACCGACTCCGCCGTGCGCATGACGCACATCCCGACCGGCACGGTCGTCTCGATGCAGAACGAGAAGTCCCAGATCCAGAACCGCGCCGCCGCGCTGCGCGTCATGCAGTCCCGCCTGCTGCTGCTGAAGAAGCAGGAGGAGGACGCCAAGAAGAAGGAGCTGGCCGGCGACGTCAAGGCCAGCTGGGGCGACCAGATGCGCTCCTACGTGCTGCACCCGTACCAGATGGTGAAGGACCTGCGCACCGAGCACGAGGTCGGCAAGACCGACGCGGTCTTCGACGGCGACATCGACGACTTCATGGAGGCCGGCATCCGCTGGAAGCGCTCCCAGGACCGCGACAACGCGTCGGACTGATACCTCCGACCAAGGCGGAGACGTCTGGACGCAGAACCCGACGAGGTCCGACTGGTTCGAGCGCGCACGTCGCTCCACCATGGTCTGTACGCGACGGGGGTCGCGATCAGATCACAGGGGGAATCATGTCGAGAGCGAGAACTCGTACGACACTGGCCGCCGCAGCGGCCGCACTCGTCTGCACCGCAGGCGTTTTCGCCGCCACCGCAGCCGATGCCGCGGGAACGGCAACGGGGACGAGCATCGTGCCGCCGCCCGGCGCACCGACGGCGTACGGCTACACCGCGCTGATCCGCCACGGCTCGGCGGCGGACGACCACCAGGGCCAGCTCGTCCTGCGTGCGCCCGACGGTCGGTTCAGCACGATCGGCGCGGTGCCCGACTTCGTAGGCGTCGAGGACGTCAGCACCAACGCGCGCACCGTCGTGATCGCCGACAACAGTGGCGCTCCGGGGAGTCTCGCCCTGAGCATCTGGGACACCGAGAGCAGGAAGCCGACGACCCTGAAGGTCGCGAGCGGAGCCCAGGCCCGGCTCGTCAAGGACGGCATCGTCGTGTCCCGCTACGGGAAGTCGGCCCAGCTGTACTCGCGGGCCGGAACCCTCTTGCGGACGTACACCGCGACGACGGGTTCGACCCTGTCCGCCTCCGCCGACGGCACCCGCATCATGGGAGAGGACTCCTCGCGCCGCGTCGTCGTCCTCGACGTGGCCACCGGAGCGATGCTCCGCGCCGTGCCCGTGCCGAGCGGGATGGCGGGGTGTCAGCCGTCGTACCACTTCGACAGCAGCTCGTTCACCATGGACTGCTACAAGCGGGTCGACGTGGCGCCACAAACCGTCAGTGCGTACCGCACCGGCTACACCGCAGCCGTCGCCACCACCCGGCTGATGTCGTTCGACGGCGGGGGCAACGTGCGCAAGGTGGACGGCGGGATGCTGATCTTCGACAAGGGCGCCGGCTCGCCGTGCCCGGAGCCCTACGTGCTCGACATCGCCGGGGTGGGTCTGCCGCTGAAGTTCGGTGACTACTCGTGGGCGACGGCCGGCGCGTACGGACGAGTGGTCGACCTCGGCTCGTTCAGCGGCTGCGGTGACGTGACCGGCGCGCTCGTGCGGCGGGACATCGCCAGCGGCGCCGAGACTCGGATCGCCGGTCGCGGCACGGCGATCGGCGGGTTCGTGACGGCCGCGAAGACGGTCGACGGCACCTGAGTCGAGGGCGACGTCGCCCTCGAGGGGCCGGACCACCGCTTCGTCCGGGTGGCCGGCCCCTCGAGGACGTGCGTCAGGTGGCGGCCACGACCTCGACGGGCACACCAGGCGCCTGGTTCAGCACGTTGCCGACGACCCGAGCCGTGTAGCGGCCCTGCGGCAGTCCGGGAGGTGCCCCATCGGCTTCGCAGCGTGGGGACCCCGCGGGGGTCGTGTCCTGCGTGCAGTGCGTGTAGGTCGTCAGGGCGGTGACCGGCATCCGCGTCTGGCCGGGCGCTATCCGCAACGGGCCGGACCCGCACTCGGCGGTGAAGGCCGGGGTGTTGTCGATGCCACGGCGCACGAGCTGGACGGCGTACTTCGGCGTGCAGCGTCCACCCGCCCCGGCACCCGACCACAGCTCGACCGCGCGGCCCGTCGGGTTGTCGATGACGATCGCAGCATTCACCGTGGCGCCGGCGCTGACCCTCGTCCGCGGCAGCTCGAGACGAACGCGAAGTCCTTCCGGGGTGCTCCCGGAGGGAGTCGTGATCATCGACGAGGATTCGATCGGCGTCGGCGGCGCCGTCACCGGGCCGCCGGGATCACCGCTGCGAACCTCACCACAGCCGGCCATCACTCCCACTGCCACCGCCAGCGCGGCCACCCCTGTCGCTCTCATGTCTCGAAGACGCCGCAGTGTGCTGTGACGTTGGTCACGATCGGGTACCGCTCTGGGCGCTCGCCGACGAGCGGGCCACTAGGCCGACAGCCGCTCCGCCAGCACCGGGACGCCCGGGCCGTCCAGCCGCGGGAGAGCAGCCGAGCACCGCCCGGTCGCGAGCAGCAGCAGCGCGGCGGTGCTCCTGCTCACGACCGGGCCCGACCCCCGGGTCCAGGGCGCGTCGGTGGACCGCAGCGTCACTGCCCCCAACCGGCGACGGGCGTGGAACGGCCAGCCCATCGACCACACGCGCCGCAGGGCGATCTCGGCCGCCCGGGTCGGCATCGGGTGCTCCCGGCCGAGCGGAACGACCATGTCCTGGGCGTGCACCAGGATGTCCAGCAGCGGCTCCACCGGCGTCACCATGGGTGCCGTACGCCGCGACCCGACCATGCGCCGCAGGGAAGCGGCGAGATCGGGCGCCGGCGCGCGGTGCCGTACGGCGGTGTCGTGGACCATCCGGTCGAAGCTGCCGCGAGCCCGTACGAGGTCACGCACGGCGGTCATCGGCGGCGTGTGCGCCAGGGTCAGGTGGGCGGCGACGTCGCGCACGGTCCACCCCGCGCACAGCGACGCCATGGCGAGCTCGTCGGAGGAGAAGTCGTCGATCAGGTCGGCCACCGCGCTGCGCTCGCGGTCGATCGTCTGCCACACCGCCGACAGCTGCGGCCCTTCAAGATGCATCTCGGCTCCTCGAATCAAGTACGATGCTCGAACCATTCTCGTTCGAGAATCGAACCATCGTCAAGAGGAGGCGTGATGGCCGACCCCGATGTCTCGCCGAACCTCGGGCTGCTCGCGTTCCTGGTCGCTCGGGACATGGAGACCCGGGTGATGGAGGGGCTCGCCAGCGCCGGGTACGACGACATCACGCTCGCGCAGAGCCGGGCCTTCCAGCGGGTCGGCCCCGACGGGACGCGTGTCACCGACCTCGCCGAGCAAGCGCGCATCACCAAGCAGACGGCGGTCTTCCTGGTCAACCAGCTGGAGCGTGCGGGTTACGTCGAGCGTGTCGTCGACCCCACGGACGCCCGCGCCCGGCTGGTGCGGCTCGCCGTACGCGGCCGTGCGCTGGTCGAGGTGGCCAGGCGGCTCGAGGCCGAGGTCGAGCAGCGCTGGGCCGACCACCTGGGCGCTCGCGACACCGCGAGCCTGCGGCGGATCCTCACCTCGTTGCGCGAGATCACCGACCCGTACGCCTGAGCGCGGCCGGGCCCTGGAAGCGTCGGCGTGGCATCCCCCGCGGGGAGTCGTGGACGCCTACCGTGAGGCACGCCGTTACCGCAGCCGTGCTGCACCGAAGGACGAGGTTGCTGTCCCCCGATGATCCGTCTCGACGCCGTCACCATGCGCTACGACGAGCAGGGCGCCCCAGCCCTCGATGACGTGACCCTGCAGGTCGAGCGCGGTGAGTTCGGGTTCGTCGTCGGCGCGTCCGGGTCCGGCAAGTCCACCCTGATGCGGCTGGTCATTCACGAGAAGGTCGCCACTTCCGGCTCGGTGCTGGTCGCCGGGCAGGACCTGCGGGCGCTGCCCGAGCGGAAGGTCCCGGCGCTGCGGCGCGGCATCGGGGTGGTGTTCCAGGACTTCCGGCTGCTGGAGAACAAGACCGTCCACCAGAACGTCGCGTTCGTGCTGCAGGTCCTGGGCAAGCGCCGCCACCACATCAAGCAGATGGTCCCCGAGACGCTCGACCTGGTCGGGCTGGACGGCAAGGGCGACCGGATGCCGCACGAGCTCTCCGGCGGTGAGCAGCAGCGCGTCGCGATCGCCCGCGCGGTCGTGAAGAAGCCGGCGATCCTGCTGGCGGACGAGCCGACCGGCAACCTCGACCCGGAGACCAGCGCCGAGATCGTCCGGCTGCTGGAGCGGATCAACAAGACCGGCACGACGGTCCTCGTCGCGACCCACGACCACAGCATCGTGGACCGGCTGCAGCGCCGCGTCATCGAGCTGGAGAACGGCAAGCTCGTCCGCGACGAGGCCGTCGGCGGCTATGGCGCCCGTACGAGCCGTGTCACCACGACCGGAGGCGTCGACTGATGCGCCTGCAGTTCATGCTCAGCGAGATCGTGCACGGTCTGCGACGCAACGTCGCGATGGTCGTCTCGGTCGTCCTGGTGTCGATGGTCTCGCTGTTCTTCCTCGGCTCCGGCCTGCTTGCGCACCGACAGGTCGACACCGCCAAGGGCTACTGGTACGACAAGGTCCAGGTCTCGATCTTCCTGTGCACCGCCCAGTCGACCGACGCGCCGTCCTGCGCCGACGGTGCCGTCTCGGCCGGTCAGCGCGACCAGATCCGCAGCGACCTGGCGAGCCTGGAGCCGCTGGTCGACCGGATCTACTACGAGTCCTCCGACCAGGCGTACACCCGCTTCCAGGACCAGTTCCGCAACAGCCCCTACCTCGGCAGCGTCGACCGCGCGGCCATGCCGGAGTCGTTCCGGGTCAAGCTGTCCGACCCCACCCGGTTCGGGGAGATCGTCTCGGCCTTCGACGGCGCACCCGGCGTGGAGGCCGTCAGCGACCAGCGCAAGGTGCTGGACACCTTCTTCAACCTGCTCAACGTCCTGTCGATCGGCTCGGTCGCGCTGGCGGTCGTGATGCTCGTCTGCTCGATCCTGCTGATCACCACCACCATCCGGCAGGTCGCGTTCAGCCGCCGGAGGCAGGTCGGGATCATGCGCCTGGTCGGCGCGTCCGCCACCGTCATCCACCTGCCGTTCGTGGTCGAGACGGTCATCGCCACGATGATCGGCGCGGTCCTGGCCATCGGGCTGCTGTGGGCGATGGTCCACTACGGGGTCTCCGGCCTGCTGGAGAACGGCTCGGGCGGCGGTGGCCTCATCAGCCTGGTCGGCGAGGCGGACGTCTGGGCGATCGCCCCCTGGCTTCTCGTCGGCGCGTTCGTGCTGGCGGTCGTCACCTCCTTCGTCACCCTCCGTCGGTACCTGCGGGTCTAGGGCGGCACGCGATGAGCACCACGGTCCGGTCCACACCCGCGCGGGTACGTCGCGTGGTCGCCGTGGTGCTCGCCGTCGGGATCCTGCTCGGCCTGTGCGGGTCGGCGGTCGCCGACGACCCGGGGGACCGCAAGAAGAAGGTCGACAGCCAGATCAGCTCCTCCCAGCGCGACCTCGACGCGGTGTCGGCGGATCTGACCACGGCGCTGGCCACCCTGAACTCGACCAACCGCAAGGTCGGCGTCGCCCGCACGGCCCTGACCACGGCGGAGTCGGACCTGCGAGCCGCCAACCGCTACAACGTCGCGATCGGTGGCAAGCTCCGGGTCGCCCAGGCCGACGAGGCGAAGAACACCAGGGCTCTCGGTGCGAACACCCGCGCCCAGGGCCGTACGAAGGCGCTCGTCGGCGGCCTCGCGCGACAGACGTACATGCAGGGCGGCATGGGCGGGCTGGAGCTGACCCTGCAGGTGCTCTCCTCCGATCAGGGCGACGTCACCGACGACCTCTCGCTGGCCGACATCGTGCTGCGGCGGCAGAGCGGGGTCCTGCACCGGTTGTCCGGCGAGCAGGCGGTGGGCAGGGCGACCGGCAACCGGCTGGCCGCCGTCCGCCGCAGCATCATCACGCTGAAGGGGCAGGCGGCCGCGGGCGTGACGCGAGCGACGACGGCCCGCAACAAGGCCGCGAACGCCAAGCGCGCCCTCGAGGGGTTGCAGCGCGCCCAGACCGCAGCCGCCGGCAACCTCAAGAAGAAGAAGGACAAGGAGCTCGCCGACCTGCGCTGGCTGAAGGGGGAGTCCAGCCGGCTGCAGAAGCTCCTCGACGCCCGGGCCGCCGCGCGGGCCAAGAGCTCGCGCGCGGCGGCGCCCGCCCGGCCGGGCAGCGACGGCCACTTCCTCCAGGGCCCCCGACCGCGCAGCCAGATCCTGTCGCCGTTCGGCTACCGGCTGCACCCGATCCTGCGGGTCTGGATGCTGCACGCGGGAGTCGACTTCGGCTTCGGCTGCGGAGCCCCGGTGTACGCCGCCGCAGCAGGCGACGTCGTCGAGGCGGGCTACAACGGCGTGGCCGGCAACAACATCGTCATCGACCACGGTCGCGTCGGCAGCGTGAACGTCGCCTCCCAGTACGAGCACCTCAGCGCGTTCGCGGTCCGCGGCGGTCACGTCGCCAAGGGCCAGCTCATCGGGCGCGTCGGCGCGACCGGACGCGCCACCGGTTGCCACCTGCACTTCGCGGTGCTCTCCAACGGCCGGTACGTCGATCCGGCGCGCTGGATCGGCTGAGCCCGAGCCTGCGGCGCAGCGGTATCGTCCTGTGCTGACCTTCGGGCGAGAGCACGCTGTCGTATGAGGTGAGTGTGGCCAGCAATGTGACAGCCGGGGTGTCCCGCCCCGGCCCGGTTCCCGCGCGTCCGGAGTGGTCTGACGGGCGGCGCGCCCGGTGGCTCACCGTCGCCGGCGTGTGGTGCGTGGCCTTCGCGCTGTACGCCGTGCTCGCCCTCTCGCGGTGGAACGCCGGGCTGGTGACCAGCTTCGACCTCGGCATCTTCAGTCAGAGCGCCGACTCCTACGCCTCCGGCCGGCTGCCCGTGTCGCACATCCGCGAGCTGTCGCTGCTGGGCGACCACTTCAGCCCGATCATGTCGGTCTTCGGCGTCGTGTGGCTGGTGTGGAGCGACCCGAGGGCCCTGCTCCTCGCGCAGGCCGCCCTGCTGGCGCTCGCGGTCGCGGGCGTCGCGGCCCTGGCCCTGCGATGGCTCCGACCGGTGCAGGCGGTCGCGGTCGTCGTCGCGCTGCTGCTCAGCCGCGGACTCCTGGCCGCCGTGCTCTTCGACGTCCACGAGGTCGCCTTCGCCGCTCCGCTGCTGGTCGTGCTGTGCTGGGCCGTCGCGACCGAGCGCTTCCGGATCGGGCTGCTGGCGGCCGCCGTCCTGCTGCTGGTGAAGGAGGACCTCGGCCTGACCGTCGGCGCGGCCGGGGTCGCATGGTGGCTGTTCCACAGCCGGCCCTCCGTGCGCCGGGCGGCGACGTTCGTCCTGCTCGGGATCGTCGGCATGGTGGTCGCCATGGCCACGGTGGCGCACTTCAGCCCGACCGGTGCGAGCGGCTATCTGGGGTACTTCAGCCTCGGGAGCACGCACGCTCCGGCGGTGCTGGCCGACGACTCCGGGCAGTGGTTCGAGCGCCTCGCCCCGCTGGTCCTGTTCGCCTCCAGCGCGATGATCGTCGGTCTGCGCTCGCCGCTGGCGGTGATCGCCGCGCCGACGCTGGCCTGGAGGGTGCTCTCCTCCAACCCGTCCTACTGGCACATCGACTTCCACTACGACGTCGTCCCCACGGTGGTGGCCGCGTGCGCCGCGGTCGAGGGTCTGCGCCGCTGCCGGTGGACGCCGCGCGTCCAGTGGCTGCTGATCGCCAGTGCTGCGCTCTCCGTGGTCCTCGGCGCGACGCAGGTCGCCCATCGCGCCTCCGCCGACGTCGTCCCCGGTCCCCGCGTGCACCAGGTCGACGCCGTCGCCGCCCACCTCGCGGGCGGCACCCGCGTGGCCGCGCTCAACAACGTCGGCCCGTACCTGGTCGCTCGGCACGACGTCTACAACCTGTCGACGACGTCGCGCGCCCCGGTGGACTACGCCGCCTTCGTGGACCGACCCGAGTGGGACTTCCTCTACTCGATGTGCGACCGACGGGCTCTGCTCGCCCTGGCCGGCTCCCGGGGGTGGGACGTCCAGCGTTCCGGGGACGTGGTGCTCGTCCGGTTCCCGAGGCGGATGCCGGTGCCGGTGCTGTGCGGCGACCGGCCCACCGGAGCGGGCTAGGTGTATGAGGCCGTGACGTTGGTGGCGGTGGCTGGCGCGAGCGTTGCGGGTGGTTTCCCGTCCGCTGTGCCGTGAGGTCGGTGGTAGTTGTAGCGCATGTTCCATACCGCGACGGCGGCTGATCGCTCGGCCTCACTGGACCAGGTGTGGGCATACAGCGGCTCTGGCTTGGTCGGAGTCTCGGCCGTGGGCACGCCAGCCTCCACCGTCGGGTATGCGCCCCATCTTCTTCATGTCGACGTGCGCCATATGTCCCGGTCGTCTGGCGACGATGACGCGCGGGGCGCGTTGGTGTCACCGTCAGGATCGATGAATTTGCGCCGGTTCAGCCCGAGCTGCACCAAGAGCCGGGTGACGGTTCGTCGAGTGATCGCGGTGCCAGTCTCATTGAGTTCGAACGCGATCCGGGACGCCGACCACTTGTACTCCCGGCGCATCAGCTCGATCTGCGACACGACGTCTGGCCGGGTCGCTGTCGGCTGATGGTGCGGTGTTGACGATCGGTCCTGTAAGCCGACCTCGCCGTGGTGCCGCCACCGGTTGACCCATGTCGACGCGCACGCCCGAGAGATTCCCATTTCGGTTGCGATATGGGCGATGGGCGCGTCCTGCAGCGCTCGATCAGGCGGCGACGGCCTTCGACGGTCAAGGGCGCGTTGCGGTGGGTCATGAGTTGTTTTCCTGCTGACTTGTCCGGTAGATGAGTGTCGCTCCGAGGAGTGCGCCGACCGCGCAGATGGTGAGTGCGGTGAAGGCGGCGCGGAAGGCGTCGGTGGTGTCCGGGAGTCGGGACGCGATCAGGACGGCGCCGATCGCCCCGCCCAGGGAGCCGGCGACGCGTTGGATGATGTTGACCTGGGTGATGGCATCGGGCAGCTGTGCCGCGGTGACTGCCTTGTATGCCGCGACGTTCGCCGGTGTGGCGATCATGGCGACGGCGGCTCCGTAGGCGATCAGCAGCGGCTGGATGATCCAGCTCGAGGTGTGCACCGGCAGGACCGCGAAAGGGGCAGTGGCCGCTATCGCGAGGGTGGCGCCGATGAGCGAGATCCTGGCCGGGCCGTACCGGTCCACCCATCTGCCGGTGAGTGGGGCGAACACGACGGTCGCGCTGGCCACGCCGAACAGGCTGAGCCCGGCGTGGATGGTGTCCTGGTCCCGGCCGATTTGGAAGTACAGGGTTTGCACGATGCCGCTGCCGAACACCAGCGCACCGGCGAAGGCCGCGGCGATCGCTCCGGCGCGGTAGGCGACGTTGCGGTAGAGGCCCATGTCCAGAAGCGGGTTGGTGGTGCGGGCGGCGTGTGCGACAAACCCGACCAGAGCCAGGGCTCCGGCCGCGGCGACTGCGGCCGTGCTGGAGCTGATCGATTGCGAGTTGCCCCATTGCGTCACGGCGAACACGACCAGCGGGATCCCGATGGTGATGAGGGCCAGGCCAGATCTGTCGATGCTGGTGGTCGTCGCGGGTGTTCCCCGCGGGATGAAGCGGCGTCCCAGGAGGAGTCCGGCGGCGCCGATGGGGATGTTGATCGCGAACAGCCATGGCCATGGCAACGCGTGCAGCAGAAGTCCCCCGAGAAGCGGACCGACGGCTGGTGCGGCGCTGACGGCAATGCCGAGCGTGCCCATCACGCGGCCGAGCCGGTCGGGTCCGACTTCCTGGCCCAGCAGGGTCTGCCCGGCCGGTATGAGTACGCCGCCCGCGAGGCCCTGCAGAACTCGCGCGGCGATCAGCAGGCCGATGTTCGGCGCGAGAGCGCACAACGCAGATGCCACGGTGAAGGTTGCCAGCGCGGTGAGCCAGACCCGGCCGGTGCCGAACCGGCGACTGAGCCAACCGGCCAACGGGAGGGACAGTCCCAACGCCAGAAGGTAAGCACTGGCGACCCACTGCGTCACCCCGAGAGTTGCGTGCAACTCGCGACTGATCGTGTCCAGGCCGATGTTCACCAACGACGCGTCCAAGCCGCTGGCGAAGGCACCGAAGACGACCACCCAACACATTCGCCACGTCGCGCGATCTATCGGCGCTGAAGCGCTCGTTGCCTCGCGTTGGTCTTGCATGTGACTCATCGGCCTGCTCGCTCCCGCAGCAGGCGCAGGGCCAGGGCCCAGTCGGCAAGCTCGTCCAGCATTCGGCGCATGACCTCGTCGTGGTGGTCGGCAGGAGCGAAGGTGCCCGGTTGGGTCATGTCGGGGATGTCGAAGTCGGTGAACAAGCCAAGCGCAACCTGTGACCGGACCGTGGCGACCTGGACTTCCGCCAACGACAGCCGCAGGTGTTCGACGGCGCGTGTGCCGCCGTTGAGTCCGTAGCTGACGAAGCCAGCCGCCTTGTTGTTCCACTCGGCGAACAGGAAGTCGATCGCGTTCTTCAACGCTGCCGGCATCGAGTGGTTGTACTCAGGAGCAACGAAGACGAACCCGTCGAACTGGTCGATAGTGGCCGCCCACGTCTTGGTGTGCGAGTTGCGGTAGTCGCCGATGGCCGCTGGCATCGGCTCGTCCAACAGCGGCAGGCCGAACCGGGCAAGGTCGACCACTTCGAGGGTGGCCCGCTCGCCCAGGTGGGTCGTAGCGGCTTCCCGGAGCCACTCGGCGACTTGAGGTCCTCTGCGCCCCGGTCGGGTGCTGCCCACCACGACGGCGAGCCGAACGGGCTGATCTGACGTCGATAGGTTGTCCATGCCAGGCAACGTACAACGATCGTTGCATTAATTGCAATGAGCGTTGTACTTCGGCACACTGCAGAGCATGCCTACGGCAAGAGCGGACAAGCAACGTGACCTACTGGATGGGGCGCTGCGCGTCTTTGCCCGCGATGGCTACAGTCGCGCCAGCATCGACGCCATAGCCGAGGCCGCTGGTGTCTCGACGCGCACCATCTACAACCACTACGGCGACAAAGCCGGACTGTTCAAAGCAGTCATCCTCGACAGCGCAACCCGCGTCGCAGACCACGAGATCGCTTTGGCCGACCGACTCCTGGCGCACATCGTCGACCTCCAGACGGACCTGGTCGCATTCGGACTCGCGTGGTCCGCCCACGACCCGGCAACGGCCGACCACTTCGCGCTCGTCCGGCAGATCCAAGCCGACTCAGCCCACATCGACGGCGAGATCCTTGGCGCCTGGCAAGAGGCTGGCCCAGTTCGCGTCCGGGGCGCCGTAGCCGCCCATCTCAAAGCACACGCAGCAGCGGGCCTGCTGCACATCAACGACGAGAACATCGCCGCGCTCCAACTCATCCAACTCACCGCAGGCAGCGTCATGGCTGCTCCCGGCGCCCGCCCGGAACGGATCATCCGCGCCGGCGTCGACACTTTCCTCGCCGCATATCAGCCCTCGACCAGTTACTCATAGGGCTGCTGAGTCAACCCACCACGACTGCGCGACGAATCGCGTTGCAGAGGTGACCCCACCGGCAGGTACGGTGGGTCGCCGCGCAGGAGCCGTCGTACCGAACCCGTCGGGCGAGCCGAGCAGAGCAGGAAGGAGGCGCGGACATGCCGAAGGAGAAGGGCAACAAGGTCGTCGCCTCCAACCGCAAGGCCCGGCACGACTACCTCATCGAGGACACCGTCGAGGCCGGTCTGGTCCTGATGGGCACCGAGGTGAAGTCGCTGCGGATGGGCCGTGCGTCGCTGGTCGACGGGTTCGCCACCGAGTACCGCGGCGAGCTGTGGCTCGAGGGCGTCTACATCCCCGAGTACCTCCAGGGCACCTGGACCAACCACTCCGCCCGGCGTCGCCGCAAGCTGCTGATGCACCGGCACGAGATGGACAAGCTGATCCGCAAGAGCCAGGAGTCCGGCCACACGCTCGTGCCGCTGTCGCTGTACTTCAAGGACGGCCGGGTCAAGGTCGAGATCGCCCTGGCCAAGGGCAAGAAGCAGTACGACAAGCGCCAGTCGCTGCGCGAGCGGCAGGACCGCCGCGAGGCCGACCGCGCCATGTCGGTCCGCCGCCGCGGCTGACCCGCCCGCGCATGGGAGAGTGACGCCCATGCGTCGGACGTGGGCCGTGGTCGCGGCCGTCCTCGGGGTGCTGGCCCTGCTCGTCATCGGTCCTGCCGGCTCGGCGAGCGCTGCCGAGGGTGAGCGCATCCGCTCCTTCGAGGCGGACTACGACGTCCGCCCGGACGGCTCGGTCCGGGTCACCGAGCACCTGACCTGGCAGTTCGCCGGCGACCGGTCGCACGGCATCAAGCGCAACATCATCACCTCCCAGGGCTACGAGCCCGACCCGTCCCGGTACCGCGCGTACCCGATCGGCGAGGTCACCGCGTCCAGCCCGTCCGGCGCGCCCGCCGACGTCGACCTGCAGCAGCTCGGCGCCAACACCGTGATCCGCATCGGCGACCCGGACGAGACCGTCAGTGGTACGCAGCGGTACGACGTGTCGTACACGCTGGGCCACGTCGTGAACGACCAGCCCGACCACGTCGAGCTGTACTGGAACGTCACGGGTGCGCAGACGTCCATCCCGACCGACGCGGTGAAGGTGACCGTCCGCGGCCCGGGCGCGGTCAGCAGGACGGCCTGCTACTACGGGCTGACGCAGGAGTCCAAGCAGTGCGGGTCCACGCCCGGGCGGACGGCGACGTACACCGCGTCCGGGCTGCAGGGCTTCGAGCAGATGACCGTCGTGGCCGCCTTCCCGAAGGCCGGGTTCACCGGCACCGCACCGGACCTGCGTGAGGGCAACCCCGACTCCTACGACCGGAACGACCGTGGTGGGCTGGGGGACAACCTGACCCCGGACCAGCGCCGGGCGGTGCAGGGTGTCTCGCTCGGCGCCGGCGTGCTGCTGCCGGTGCTCGCTGCCTCGGGCATGGGCCTGCTGGTGTGGAAGCGCGGCCGGGACGAGCGCTACGCCGCGGCCGTCCCCGGGCTGACGCCGCTTCCCGGTCAGGACGACCGGGTGGTCCGCGGGAGAGGTCCGGCGCCGGCCGTCCAGTTCCAGCCGCCGCAAGGGGTACGGCCCGGCCTGATGGGCACGGTCATCGACGAGGACGCGGGCACCGTCGACGTCAGCGCCACGGTGGTCGACCTGGCGGTCCGCGGTTACCTGCGGATGGCGGAGGTCGAGTCCAGCGGCCTGTTCAAGAGCAACGACTGGGAGCTGACCCGGACCCGCGCCGAGGGCGAGCAACCTCTGCTGGACTACGAGCAGATCGTCCTGGACGGCCTGTTCGAGAGCGGCGACGTGGTCCGGCTGTCCGCCCTGAAGAACCACTTCGCACCGACGCTGCAGCAGGCGAAGTCGTACATGTACCTCGAGACGATCCGCCGGGGCTGGTTCCGGCGGTCGCCCGAGACGGCACGCAGCCGGTGGAAGGCCGTCGGCTTCCTGCTGATCGGCGCCGCTGTGCTCGGCTTCTTCGTGCTCCCCGCGATCATGCGCGCCGCGATCGGCATTCCGATCGGGCTCGCGCTCGCCGGGGCCGTCGTGATCTGGCTGGGTCGCCACATGGCCGCCAAGACCGCGGACGGGTCGGCCGTCGCGGCGCAGTCGCTCGGGTTCCGCCAGTATCTCGAGACCGCCGAGGCGAACCAGATCCGGTTCGAGGAGGCCGAGCAGATCTTCAGCCGCTACCTGCCGTACGCCGTCGTGTTCGGCATCGCCGACCGCTGGGCGGCCGTCTTCGGCCAGGTTGCCGAGGCCGCGCAGGCCGCGGGCCGGCCGCTGGTCATGCCGCTGTGGTATGTCCCGCTCGGCTCGGGCTTCCCCAGCTTCGGTGGCATCGCCGAGGGCGTCGACGCGTTCGGGACGGTGGCGTCCGGCACGTTCGTCAGCACGCCGGGCTCCTCCGGTGGGAGCGGCTTCGGTGGTGGCGGCTTCTCCGGTGGCGGCGGGTTCAGCGGCGGTGGCGGCGGAGGCGGCGGCTCCAGCTCCTGGTGATGCTCACCGGTGCGGCGCGGCTGCGCGGTGGTGGTCAGGAGGTGAGCCATACCTCACGTCCTGACCACCGGTGGTCAGGAGGACGGGTCAGGCCGGCGCGATGAGAGCGATCAGGTCGCCGCCCTGGACGTGCGCATGGTCGG
This sequence comes from Luteipulveratus flavus, assembly GCF_029439465.1. Classification (GTDB taxonomy): domain Bacteria; phylum Actinomycetota; class Actinomycetes; order Actinomycetales; family Dermatophilaceae; genus Luteipulveratus; species Luteipulveratus flavus. Next base: position 15,308 of record NZ_JAROAV010000021.1, read on the forward strand.
CGAACGCGAGCTGCTGCACCCGGCCGGCCGCCGGCGCGGCGATCGCGGCCTCCATCTTCATCGCCTCGATGGACGCGATCGGCTGACCCCGCAGGACGGAATCGCCCTCACGCACCAGGACCGTTGCCACACCGGCGAACGGCGCCGCCACCCGTTCGGCGCGCACGGCCTCGCCCGGTGCCGGAGCGACCGGCACGTCGGCGGCGCCGTCCTCGGTGGCCGAGCGGCTGCGGATCATGGACGGACTCCCGGTGACTCGGAGGCGGGCAGGGCAGAGCCTAACGGGGTACACCGAAGGGGCCGGGGTGCGGACAGCACCCCGACCCCTTCGGCCGGTTCCCCCGATGGACCGGATCAGCCGACGTGCACGGCCTCGTGACCGTCGGTCGCCAGCTCCTCGTGCTTGACGTTCAGGAACAGGAACGTCGCGATCGCGCCGACGAGGATCATCCCGGCCGCGACCCAGAAGCCCTGGGTCGAGGCGAAGGTCTGGATCTCATGGCCGTACTGCGCCTGGAACTGCTTGGCCGCGGCGGCCTTCTCCGCAGCCGTCGTGGGCATGGGCAGACCCTTGGCCTGCGCCTGCTGCGTGACCTGGGTCATCAGCTCCTTGCCCTTGTCGGTCGCCGCGCTGGAGAACACGGTCGACAGGGCCGCGATGCCGACGGCACCACCGATCTGCTGAGCCGTGTTGAGCGCGGACGCCGCGGCGCCGGAGTCGTTGGCGCTGATGCGCGCGGTCGCCGTCATGGTCAGCGGGATGAACAGGAACGCCATCCCGATCGACTGCAGGACGATCCACGGCAGCAGCCCGGTGAGGTAGGTGCTCTCGGTGGTCAGGTGGGTGTAGCCCCACATGCCCAGCGCGGCGAGGATGCCACCGGTGCCGGCGATCCAGCGCGGGTCGATCTTGCCGACCAGGCTGGACGCGATGCCCGCCGCGACGGCGATGCCGACGCTGAACGGCAGGAAGGAGAAGCCCGCCTTGACCGGGGAGTACCCGAGCACCTGCTGCACGAACAGGCCGAGGAAGAAGAACATCGCGAACATGCCCGCGCCGACGAGGAGCATCGCGAACAGGCTTACCGCGCGGTTGCGGTCAGCCAGGATGCGCAGCGGCAGCAGCGGGTGCTTGGCCCGCTGCTCGACGAGGACGAACACGCCGAGCAGGGCGATGCCGCCGATGAGCGGGACCAGGGTCTGCAGGTCGCCCCACGACGCGCCCTGCTCCGCCGCGTGCGAGAGGCCGTAGACGATGCCGAACAGCCCGGCGGTACCGACCACGGCACCGGGCATGTCGACCGTCGCGTCGTTGCCCTCCGACTCCACGAGGTAGCGGGGGGCCATGGCTGCGACGAACAGGCCGATCGGCACGTTGACGAAGAACGTCCAGCGCCAGTCCACCTCGGTCAGGACGCCACCGAGGATCAGGCCGACGGCCGCGCCGGCACCCGACATGGCGGCGTAGACCGCCATCGCGCGGTTGCGCTCCTTGCCTGCGGGGAACGTGGTGTTGATCAGGGCCAGAGCGGCCGGTGACGCCAGTGCCGCGCCGGCGCCCTGCAAGGCACGCGAGGCGAGCAGCAAGGACTCGTTCGGGGCGATGCCGCCGAGCAGCGAGGCCATGGCGAAGAGAATGACACCCCAGAAGAACATCCGGCGTCGGCCGAACAGGTCTCCCAGCCGGCCGCCGAGCAGCAGCAGGCTGCCGAAGGCGAGGGCGTACGCGGTCACGACCCACTGACGGTTGGCGTCGGTGAAGCCGAGGTCGGTCTGGATCTTGGGCAGAGCGATGTTCACGATGCTCGCGTCGAGCACGATCATCAGCTGGGCGCTGGCGATGACCACCAGCGCGAGCATCAGGTTGCGGGAGCCGGTCTGCTCCTGCGGTCCTGACGCTGTTTCGACAGACGTCGACATGGCGGGTTCCCTCCCTGGGAGTCCGTGGGATGTGCGGTGTGGGTTCTGAGTCGAGTGTGGAACGGCTGGCGGACAGATGCTGTCCGCGATGAGGTCAGCCGGTCGTGGTGGCCGACTGCTGCGGGTCGGGAGTGGGCAGGGTGGCCGCGCACGCCGGGAGCAGGACCTGCTCGACGACGCGACGCATGTGTTCAGTGGTAGGACCCGTGCCGAGCTCCACACTGTGACGTATGGCCATCGCCGGGATGACCGATGCGAGCAGCGCCAGGTCGGCGTCCGGGCCGATCTCGCCGCGCTGCTGGGCGCGCTCGAACGCTGCCAGCAGCAGCTCGTAGCGCGGCCGGATGATCTGCTCCTCGACCTGGGTCCGCAGGTCGTCGTCGCGGTGGACCGCGGCGACGATCGCGGCCATCACCGACGGGAGCAGCTCGGTGGCCTCGGCGTCACCACAGGTGAGCGCCTCGAGGTCGCCGCGCAGCGAGCCGGTGTCCAGGCGGTCGAGGTCGTTGTCGGGACAGACCTTGACCTGGCTGACCGCGGCGACCACCAGGTCGGCCTTGGTCGGCCAGCGTCGGTAGAGGGTCGCCTTGCCGGCCCGCACGCGGGCCGCCACCAGGTCGAAGGTGAGCTTGTCGTAGCCCACCTCGACGAGAGCCTCCAGGACACCGTCCAGCACCGCGTCCTCGCGGTCGCCCGCGATCCGTGGCCGTGCAGCGGTGCCCGTCATGCGCTCTCCCTCGGGAATAGCCCGGTCGTGCCGGGATCTTGTCGTGATCGTGCGGTGCCACCTGCGCAGGAGCGCTCGGTCGGTGCCGCTGATACAGATGAACAACAGATGGAACTGAACTGTTCCGTTCTACTCAAGGCAGCGTAAACCCGGTGCGCCGGCCCCGCCAACCGGGATTCGATGTGACCACGGCCACACGCGTGGCGGGCTCCCGCCGGAGCGCGCGGAGGTGCAGTCTTGGCATGACGTGGCGTCCAGCGAAGGAGCAGCGGGTGACCGACGGAGCGAGCACGGTGGGCTGGGACCAGCACAACGAGGCGGTGGACCACCTGCGGCGCCAGCTGAGCGCCGTCCCGCAGGGCGAACCGGTACGGCTCGCGAAACGCTCCTCCAACCTCTTCCGGCCGCGGGAGGGCACCGGTCGCCCTGGGCTGGACGTCTCCGCGCTCGACGGCGTGATCGAGGTCGACCCCGGCCGGCGCACGGCTCAGGTGCAGGGCATGTGCACCTACGAGGACCTGGTCGACGTCGCGCTCGCCCACGACCTGATGCCGTACGTCGTGCCGCAGCTGCGGACGATCACGCTGGGCGGCGCGGTCACGGGGCTCGGCATCGAGTCCAGCTCGTTCCGCAACGGCCTGCCGCACGAGTCGGTGCGAGAGATGGACGTCCTCACCGGCAGCGGCGAGATCCTCACCGTGTCGCCGACCGAGCACGAGGACCTCTTCCGCGCCTTCCCCAACTCCTACGGCTCGCTCGGCTACTCCGTCCGGCTGGAGATCGACCTGGAGCCCGTCGCCCCGTACGTGCACCTGCGCCACCTGCACTTCGACGACCTCGGCTCGCTCGTGACGACGATGGGCGAGCTGCTGCGGACGCGCGACCTGGACGGCGAGGCGGTCGACTTCCTCGACGGCGTGGTCTTCTCCGCGACCGAGGGCTACCTGGTGGTCGGCAGCTGGTCGCAGCACGCGCCGTACACCAGCGACTACACGGGCCGGCACATCTTCTACCGCTCGATCCAGCAGCACGCCGAGGACTACCTGACCACCCGTGACTACATCTGGCGCTGGGACACCGACTGGTTCTGGTGCTCGCGCGCGTTCGGCGTCCAGAACCCGCGCGTACGACCGTTCGTGCCGAAGCGGTTCCTGCGCAGCGACGTCTACGGCAAGGTCATCCGGTTCGAGAACCGCCACCAGTGGTGGGCTCGCAAGGAGGCCCGCCAGGGCAGGCTGCCGCGCGAGCGCGTCGTGCAGGACGTGGAGATCCCGCTCGAGCGGACCGAGGAGTTCCTCGGCTGGTTCCTGCAGAACGTGCCGATCGAGCCGATCTGGTTGTGCCCCTTGGCCGTTCGCGACCAGGACCACGACGAGCAGCCCTGGCCGCTGTACCCGCTGCGGGTGGGGGAGCAGTACGTCAACGTCGGCTTCTGGTCCACCGTCGAGATCCCCGTCGGGGGCAAGGACGGCGACACGAACAAGCGCATCGAGCAGACCGTCGAACGGCTCGGCGGCCACAAGTCCCTCTACTCCGACGCCTACTACGACGAGCCCACGTTCTGGGGCCTGTACGGCGGCGAGACGTACCAGCAGGTGAAGAAGACATACGACCCGGACGGGCGGCTGCCCGACCTCTACGCGAAGGCGGTGGGACGACGATGAGCATGACGATCGGCGAGGTGGCGGACAGGGTCTTCGGCACGGACGTGCCGTTCCGGTTCGAGGCTTACGACGGATCGGTCGGCGGGCGACAGGGCTCGGACGTCGTGGTGCGCGTCGAGAACGAGCGCGGCCTGCGCTACCTGGTCACCGCGCCCGGAGAGCTGGGGCTCGCCCGCGCGTACGTCCAGGGCGACCTGTCGCTCATCGGCGTCGACCCCGGTGACCCGTACGACCTGCTGTCGGTCTTCCTGGACAAGGTGACGGTGCAGCGGCCGCCGGTCTCCGAGCTGCGCGACATCTTCCGGTCGCTCGGCATCGCCTCGTTCCGCCCGCCGGAGCTCCCGAGGGAGGAGGCCGTCCCGGCCTGGCGCCGCGCGGTCGAGGGGCTGCGGCACTCCCGCAACCGGGACGCCGAGGCGATCCACCACCACTACGACGTGAGCAACGCCTTCTACGAGATGGTGCTCGGCCCGTCGATGACGTACACCTGCGCGTGCTACCCGCAGGACTCCTCGACCCTGGAGGAGGCCCAGGCCCACAAGTACGACCTGGTGGCCCGCAAGCTGGGCCTGCGGCCGGGCATGCGGCTGCTGGACGTCGGGTGCGGCTGGGGTGGCATGGTGCGGCACGCCGTCGAGCACTACGGCGTCACCGCGCTCGGCGTGACCCTGTCGGCGGAGCAGGCGTCCTGGGCGCAGCAGCGCATCAAGGAGACCGGCCTGGACGACCGTGCCGAGGTGCGCCACCTGGACTACCGGGACGTGCCCGAGGGCGGCTTCGACGCCATCAGCTCGATCGGCCTCACCGAGCACATCGGCATCAAGAACTACCCGTCGTACTTCACCTTCCTGCACGGCAAGCTGCGCGAGGGCGGCCGGTTGCTGAACCACTCGATCACCCGACCGGAGAACACCTCCAACGGCCTCAAGCGGGGTGGCTTCATCGACCGCTACGTGTTCCCCGACGGCGAGCTCGCCGGCGTGGGCACCATCGTGAGCGCGATGCAGGACCACGGGTTCGAGATCCGGCACACCGAGGACCTGCGCGAGCACTACGCACGCACGACGCGGGCCTGGTGCAAGAACCTCAGCGCGAGCTGGGACGCCTGCGTCGCGGAGGCCGGCCAGGGCACTGCCCGGGTGTGGGGCCTGTACATGGCGGGTTCGTCGCTGGGGTTCGAGCGCAACTGGATCCAGCTGCACCAGGTGCTCGGCGTGAAGGTCGGCGCGGACGGGGACGCGCACTACCCGCTGCGTCCCACCTTCGGCGTCTGAGGATCGTTCCGACCTCCCGTGCACCCCGGTGCACGGGGGGTCGGGTCGATCGCCCGGAGAAATAGGGTGGTGGCCGAGGGCGTTGGGTCCAGTAAGGTGATACGCCTGCCGCCGGAACATCGGCGCGCACCTTGACAGCTGAACAGCGTGACGTGCTCGTCCCTGGGGGTGATCGGTTTCGACGTTGATCGCCGTTGCAGGAGAAGCGGGCCGAGGATGCACGGTTATCTCGTTAACGCTCCGTGCAAAACCAATAGGTGCCAATTCCAAGCGCACCGACTTCGCCCTCGCCGCCTGAGCGAGCCTCGAAGTCCGTCAGCCTGAGCTAGCTTCCGTCTCAGTGCCTGGCGTCAGCTAGGAAGCTCGCTGCGTCGTCATGCCGAGGGGCGACGCGGGACTCTTACTCGGCTGGGCCTGTCAGGGAACGTGTGCGCGCGAGCCCTGGGGCCGAGAAAATCCTCAGCGCACTGCGCCCGGAGAAGTCCTTCTTCGCGCTCAGCGGACGCGGGTTCGATTCCCGCCACCTCCACCACCAGTACCGGCACGTCACGCTGTTCTCGCTGTCCTCCCCATGAGGCTCAGCCGAGCGCCCACCGCACGCGCAGCCGCGCCTGGACGGTGTGCTGGCCCACCTCCACACCGCCGTCGCCGGCCGCCATCGCCATCCGGGCCATCGGAGCGGGGCCGTTGCTCTGCTCGGGCTCGTCGATCGCGAGAACCTGGCCGAGATCGCGCTCGGCGAGGTCGACCAGGTCACGGGCCTGCCGGAGCGCGTCGTCGTACGCCGCCCGTCGGGCCCGGTCCTGCAGCGCGGCCGGGTCCTCCACCGCCAGCTGCACCGACTCCAGGCGGAAGGCGTTGCCGACAGCCCCCGCGCCGGCGCTGAGCAGGCTGCCCACCGTGCTCGGGTCGCGCCACAGCACGTGCAGCCGGTGGGTCGCCTCGTACCCGGCGGGCTGGGCCTCCGGACCCCAGCGGGTGTCGACCGAGACGCCCAGCGTGCGGACGTCCGCGTCGCGTACGCCCTGCTCGCGCAGCGTCGCCCCCAGCCGCTGCGCCGCGGTCTGGCACGTCTCGAGAGCCACGCTGACGTCCCGCGCCTCGGCGCGAGCGGCCAGCACGACACGGACGACGTCAGGAGATCCCGCTGCGCTGCCGGAACCGATGACGGTGATGCTTTGGTCGGGGGCGGTCATGGTCGTGACTCTTGCACACGGACGCGCGGGGAGACGGGCGGCGGACCGCCTGACACAATCCCGGTGTGAACCCGTTCGCCGAGCGGAGCTCGCGAGAGGACCAGAACGCCGCGCCCGTCGGAGGCCGCGGCGACGCTCTGGTGTGGACGGTGCTCGGCGTGGTGCTCGTCGGGGTCGGTTGGGGCGTCCACCGGCTGCTCATCATCGGTGTCGGCGTCTTCGTGCTCGTGCCCGGCCTGCTGATGCTGCTGCTGGACCGGATCGCCGGCAGACGTCCGGCGGTGCGCAGCGACTCCCACCGCCGGACGCGGCACCGGGCCGACGCGGCGCGGGCGGGCGGCGGCGCGACCCGGGCCCGGCACGACCACGACGACTCCGGGGGTTCAGCGGGCTGACACCGCGGCGGCGGCGCCCCGCGCGCGGCCGGTCGCAGCGGCGGTCCACAATACTTCGCATGAGCTCTGTGCCGTCCGTGTCGAACTCGATCACCGTCCGCCTCGAGCTTCCGGGTCGGGCCACGGCCGTCAGTGAGCTGACCACCGCGGTCGAGCGCAGCGGCGGCCTCATCACCGCTCTGGACATCACCTCGGCCAGGAGCGACCGCCTGCGCGTCGACGTCACGGCTGCGGCGCGCGACACCGGGCACGCCGACGACCTGGTCGAGGCAATGCGCGCCGTCGACGGCGTCGAGATCGGCAAGGTGTCCGACCGGACGTTCCTTGCTCACCTCGGCGGCAAGCTCAAGATCGAGCCGAAGGTGCCGATCCGCAACCGCGACGACCTGTCGCTGATCTACACCCCGGGCGTCGCGCGCGTGTGCCTGGCGATCGCCGACAACCCCGACGACGCCCGTCGGCTCACCATCAAGCGCAACACCGTCGCGGTCGTGACCGACGGTACGGCCGTGCTCGGCCTGGGCGACATCGGTCCGCTGGCCGCGCTGCCGGTGATGGAGGGGAAGGCGGCGCTGTTCAAGCGCTTCGCCGACATCGACGCGTTCCCGATCTGCCTGGACACCCAGGACACCGAGGAGATCATCCGCACGGTCAAGGCGATCGCTCCGGTCTTCGCCGGTGTGAACCTGGAGGACATCTCCGCCCCGCGCTGCTTCGAGGTCGAGGCCCGGCTTCGCGAGGAGCTGGACATCCCGGTCTTCCACGACGACCAGCACGGCACCGCGATCGTGACGCTGGCCGCGCTGCGCAACGCGCTCCGCGTCGTCGACAAGGAGCTCTCCGAGGTCCGCGTCGTGATGAGCGGCGCGGGTGCGGCCGGCACCGCCATCCTCAAGCTGCTGCTGCGAGCGGGAGCCCGCGACGTCGTGGTGGCGGACATCGACGGCGTCGTCCACCGGGAGCGGGCCGACATCGCCGGCGGCGGCAAGGAGCACCTCGCCTGGGTCGCCGAGCACACCAACCCCGAGGGTCGCTCCGGCACGCTGCGGGACGCGCTGGCCGGCGCGGACGTCTTCATCGGCGTCTCGGCTCCGAACGTCCTGCAGGGCCAGGACATCGCGACGATGGCCGACGACGCGATCGTCTTCGCGCTCGCCAACCCCGTGCCCGAGGTGGACCCGGTCGAGGCCGCCAAGCACGCGACCGTCGTCGCGACCGGGCGCAGCGACTTCGCCAACCAGATCAACAACGTGCTGGTCTTCCCCGGCGTGTTCCGCGGGCTCATCGACGCCGCGGCCAACCGCATCTCCGACAACGTCATGCTGGCCGCGGCCAAGGCTCTCTCGGACACCGTGTCCGCCGACGAGCGCAACCCCGCGTACATCGTGCCGAGCGTCTTCCACCCCGGCGTCGCCAAGGTGGTGGCGACCGCCGTGACGGAGGCCGCCCGGGCGGACGTCGGTGAGAGCGCGGCCGAGCAGGAGGGCTCCGACGCACCGCAGCAGGCGATGCCGGTCTGACGCTTCGGGTGGCGGACCTCACGTCCACCTCGTTCATTACCACACCTCCACGGCCGGTATGCTGGAGGTTCATCAGTACGCGATCTTGCGTTCCCTTCCTTGAGCGCCGAGATCTGAACGCCGCTTGGTCGACCCCGTAGAGGTCCGACTCCGACAACGACGCGGCCCGGTACTCAACGTGAAGTGAGATGACGTGAAGGCATCACGCCCTGGGCAGAGCCATGCCCCCAAGAAGGCCCGCTGGACCCGCACCCAGAAGGTGGAGGCGCAGCGCGCCGCGGTCCGCAAGCAGGTCAAGAGCAACCGCGCCGACGCGGCCCGGGACGACCGTCCGGCCGGCGACGACCGGCGCAACCGCGACGAGCGTTGGACGCGGGACGACCGTGGCCGTGGCCGGGACGACCGCGGCGGCTACCAGGGCCGTAGCGACGGCGACCGCGGTGGCTACCGCGGCTCACGGGACCGCGACGACCGTGGCGGCTACCAGGGCCGAGGCGACAGCGACCGTGGTGGGTACCGGGGTTCGCGCGACCGGGACGACCGCAGTGGCTTCCGCGGTCGGGACGACCGCAGCAGGGGCGGCTACGGCGAGCGTCGCGACCGGGACGACCGTGGCGGCTACCAGGGCCGCAATGACGGTGACCGTGGTGGGTACCGGGGTTCGCGGGACCGCGACGACCGGGGTGGCTACCAGGGCCGTAACGACCGTGGCGGCTACCAGGGCCGCAACGACGGTGACCGTGGTGGGTACCGGGGTTCGCGGGACCGCGACGACCGCGGTGGCTACCAGGGCCGTAACGACCGCCGCGAGCGTCCGTCGTTCGACCGCGGACCGAGCGAGCGTCGCGAGCGCCCGGCCTACGAGCGTCGTGACAACCGCGGCGGTGCGGACCAGGGGCACGAGCAGAGTGCCGACCTCGTCCGCGACAGCGCGCCGCAGGCGCCCACCAAGCCGGCGCCGCACGAGCGGGTCGACCTGAGCGACAACGGTTTCGCCGCTCTCGGCCTGCCCGACGCGATCGCCGAGCGCCTGGCGCGCGACGGCATCACCACGCCGTTCCCGATCCAGGCCGCCACGATCCCCGACGCCCTCGCCGGCAAGGACGTGCTCGGCCGCGGGCGTACCGGCTCGGGCAAGACCCTCTCCTTCGGGCTGCCGACGCTGGCGCGCCTCGCCGCCGGCGGGAAGGCGCGACCGCACCAGCCGCGCGCCATCGTGCTGACCCCGACGCGTGAGCTCGCCATGCAGGTGAGCGACGCGCTGCAGCCGCTCGTGCACGTCGTGGGCCTGCGCCACAAGCTGGTCGCCGGCGGCATGCCGTACGAGCCGCAGCTGCAGGCGCTGGAGCGCGGTGTGGACCTGCTCATCGCCACGCCGGGTCGGCTGAGCGACCTCATCGAGCGCGGTGCCGCCGACCTGTCCCGGGTCGAGGTCGCGATCCTCGACGAGGCCGACCACATGGCCGAGATGGGCTTCCTGGAGGCCATCACCGAGATCCTCGACCTGATCCCGGAGGGCGGCCAGCGCCTGCTCTTCTCCGCGACGCTCGACCGGGGGATCGACACCCTCGTCGAGAAGTACCTCGTCGACCCGGTGACGCACTCGACCGACGACGCCCAGGCGTCCGTCACGACGATGTCCCACCACGCGCTGCTGATCGAGCCGCGCGACAAGAAGGCCGTCACCGCGGAGGTCGCGAACCGCCCCGGTCGTACGGTCGTCTTCTGCCGGACCAAGCTCGGCGCCGACCGCATCGCCGGCGAGCTGCGCGACCTCGGTGTCGTCGCGGCCGCCCTGCACGGCGGTCTGAACCAGGGCCAGCGCAACAAGGTCCTGTCGGCGTTCAAGGACGGCCGGGTGCCGGTCCTGGTCGCCACCGACGTCGCGGCGCGCGGTATTCACGTCGACGACGTGGGCGTGGTGCTCCAGGTCGACCCGCCGGCGGACCACAAGGACTACCTGCACCGCGCCGGCCGTACGGCCCGCGCCGGTGAGGAGGGCACCGTGGTGACGCTCGCGCTGCCGCACCAGCGGCGGACGGTCCAGCGGCTGCTGGACGACGCGGGCGTCGACACGCAGCTGCAGCGCGCCCAGCCGGGCGACGCGGTCATCGCCGACGCCGGCGGCAGCACCCCCGATGGTCACCCGGTCAGCGACGACGACCTCTACCGGCTGCTCACCCCGGCTCGCAGCGGGCGCGGTGGTCCTCGGCGCGGCGGCTACGGCCAGCGGTCGGGCGGCTACGGACAGCGTTCCGGCGGCTACGGGCAGCGCTCCGGCGGTCCCGGGCAGCGCTCGGGCGGCCAGCGCGGCGGCTACCGCGGCGACCGCGACCGGGGTTCGTCCTACGGCGGCGCCGGCCGAGGTGGCCGATCCCGTCACGGTGAGTGACGCCCGGGTCACAATGATCGCGTGACGGACCTCACCGGGCGGCTACTGGTCGCCGCGCCACGGCCGGGTGGCGACGAGGCGGTCGAGGGCGACGTCTTCGACCGCAGCGTCGTGCTGGTCCTGCACCACGACGACGACGGCGCCCACGGCCTGGTGCTCAACCGGCCGCTGGGCGCCGACGTCGACGCCGTCCTGCCCGGCTGGCAGGAGCACGTCTCGTCCCCGCAGTGTCTGTTCCAGGGCGGTCCGGTGTCGCTGGACTCCGCGCTCGGTCTGGTGTCCGTCCCGGGCGCCGACAGCTCCCTCGGCATCAAGCGGCTCTTCGGGGCCGTCGGGCTGGTGGACCTGGACGCCCCGCCCGTCGTGGTCATGCCCGAGGTCGCCGCGCTGCGGATCTTCGCGGGGTACGCCGGGTGGACCGGCGGCCAGCTCGAGGGGGAGATCCGTACCGGCTCCTGGTACGTCGTCGACGCCGAGGCGCGCGATGCGTTCACCGAGCAGCCGGACGACCTGTGGGGTGAGGTGCTGCGGCGCCAGTCCGGGGCGCTGCGGCTGGTGGCCACCTACCCGGCCGACCCGTCGATGAACTGATCGCCGGTGCGCACGACCCGCCTAGACTCGGCTCCATGAGCACGCCCTTCGACGACCCGAACCGCCCGTCCGCGCCCGAGGCCGAGCCCGGCGGTCCGCAGACCTCGACGGCCGTCCTGGAGCGTGAGCAGGTCCAGGAGCAGGAGGCCGAGCCGGGTGATCACGAGCGCTTCTCGCACTACGTGCGCAAGGAGAAGATCCTGGAGAGCGCGCTGTCCGGTGAGCCCGTGACGGCGCTGTGCGGCAAGGTCTGGATCCCCGGCCGGGACCCCAAGAAGTTCCCGGTGTGCCCGATGTGCCAGGAGATCTACGACGGTCTGCGCGAGCCCCAGGACGGCGACTGAGTTCCGCGTAAACCCCCGACACGCCGGTACGCGGGAGTACCTTCACGCGCAGCGGCGCCTTACCCCCAGGCGCGCTGACGAAAGGGAACACCATGCGACGTCGACCCACGACGATGCTCTCCGCGATCGCGCTCGCCGGCGCCGGTCTGGCCCTCGCCGGCCCTGCACCCACGGTGGGTGCTTCGACGAAGGTCGCCGGCCACCAGGACTGCGTGACCCGCGGCGCCGACACCGGCTCCGCGCAGGCCCGCGTCAAGGCCGGCAGCAAGGCGCACGACCCGAACTCGCTGACGGCCGCGCAGCTCGACGCCCGTGAGCGTGCGTTCACCGCCGACGCGAAGGCGAGGGGCCTGGCCAAGGACCGCAACGGGTCCCTGCGCAAGGGCAGCGCGGCCGCGTTCGCCCCGACCACGATCAAGGTCTACTGGCACACCATCACCGACGGCGCCAAGGGCCAGCTGTCGGCGTCCGAGATCAGCAGCCAGATCACCGTCCTGAACAACGCGTACGCCGGCAGCGGGTTCTCCTTCACCCTCGCCGGGACGACGGTGACCAACAACCCGTCCTGGTACAACGGCATCGTCCCGGGCAGCACCGCCGAGAAGCAGATGAAGTCGACCCTGCGGCAGGGCACCAAGGCCGACCTGAACCTCTACTCGGCCAACCTCGGCCAGGACCTGCTCGGCTGGGCGACGTTCCCGACCAAGCGGATCAGCAGTGACGACGGCGTCGTCGTGCTCGACGAGAGCCTGCCCGGCGGCACCGCGAAGCCGTACGACGAGGGCGACACCGCGACCCACGAGGTCGGCCACTGGCTGGGGCTCTACCACACGTTCCAGGGTGGCTGTAAGGGTCAGGGCGACCAGGTGGCCGACACCGCGCCCGAGGCGTCCGCGGCGTTCGGCTGCCCGACCGGTCGCGACACCTGCACGGCTCCCGGTCTGGACCCGATCCACAACTTCATGGACTACACCGAGGACGCGTGCATGAACGAGTTCACGGCCGGTCAGATCGCTCGCATGCAGAACCAGTGGGTCACCTACCGCGCCTGACCCGCGTAACGCGCACGACATCGAGGCCTCGCTCCGGCGGGGCCTCGATGCTGTCGTCGGTCGCTCTCGTTAGGGTGGCGCGCGATGAGCACCTCGGCCGCCTCCCACCTGTCCCCAGCGTTCCCGGAGCGAGCGGCCTGGGGCACCGCCAGCAAGCTGCGCGCCTGGCAGGCGGAGGCGCTCGAGCGCTACCTCGGCGAGGGTCCGCGGGACTTCCTCGCGGTCGCGACGCCCGGCGCCGGCAAGACGACCTACGCGCTGCGGGTCGCCACCGAGCTGCTCGGCGCGGGCATCGTGCGCCAGGTGACGATCGTCGCGCCGACCGAGCACCTGAAGACCCAGTGGGCGGACGCGGCGGCCCGGGTCGGCATCAACATCGACCCACGGTTCACCAACGCCCAGGAGGTCCACGCCGCCGACTACGACGGGGTGGCGGTGACGTACGCGGGTGTCGCGAGCCGGCCCGCCCTGCACCGGGCGCGTACCGAGGCCGTGCCGACGCTGGTCATCCTGGACGAGATCCACCACGGCGGTGATGCCAAGTCCTGGGGCGACGCGCTGCGGGAGGCGTTCGAGCCCGCGACCCGGCGGCTGTCGCTGACCGGGACGCCGTTCCGCTCGGACACCAGCCCGATCCCGTTCGTCCGCTACGCCGAGGACCAGGCCGGCATCCGCCGTTCCGCCAGCGACTACACCTACGGGTACGCCGAGGCGCTGCGCGACGGGGTCGTCCGCCCGGTGCTGTTCATGGCGTACGGCGGCAACATGCGCTGGCGGACCCGCGCGGGCGACGAGATCGCCGCCCGGCTCGGCGAGCCACTGACCAAGGACGCGACCGGTCAGGCGTGGCGGACGGCGCTGGACCCCAAGGGCGAGTGGATCCCGTCAGTGCTGCGCGCAGCCGACAAGCGGCTCTCCGAGGTGCGGCGGCACGTGCCGGACGCCGGCGGCCTGGTCATCGCCTCGAACCAGACGGCCGCCCGCTCCTACGCCCGGACGCTGGAGGAGATCTCCGGCGACAAGCCGACGGTGGTGCTGTCCGACGACGCCGGGTCCTCCTCCCGGATCGAGGAGTTCGCCGCGAGCGAGGACCGCTGGATGGTCGCGGTCCGCATGGTCTCCGAAGGCGTCGACGTGCCGCGGCTCGCCGTCGGCGTCTACGCCACGTCCACCTCGACCCCGCTGTTCTTCGCCCAGGCCGTCGGCCGGTTCGTGCGGGCGCGGCGCCGTGGTGAGACTGCGTCGGTGTTCCTGCCGAGCGTGCCGCAGATCCTCGAGCACGCCAGCCGGATGGAGGACCAGCGCGACCACGCCCTCGACCGCCCGAAGAAGGCGGGGGAGGAGGAGTCGATCTGGGCCGAGGAAGAGGGCCTGCTCGCCGAGGCGAACCGCGCCGAGACGGCGCTCGCCGACGAGCAGATGTCCTTCGAGGCGCTGGAGTCGGAGGCGGAGTTCGACCACGTCCTGTTCGACGCGCAGCAGTTCGGCATGGGCGCCGAGGTCGGCAGCGAGGACGAGCAGGACTACCTCGGCCTGCCCGGTCTGCTGGAGCCCGACCAGGTCACCCAGCTGCTCCGGCAGCGGCAGAGCAAGCAGGTCAAGGCCGGGCGCACGCGGCCCGAGACCGACGCGCCGATGGCCGCGCACCGGGCCCTCGCCGCCCAGCGCAAGGAGCTCAACTCCCTCGTCGCCGCGTACGCGCGCAAGACCGGCCAGCCGCACGCGACGATCCACAACGATCTGCGGAGCACGTGCGGCGGGCCGACCCTGGACCGCGCGTCGACCGAGCAGGTCACCGCGCGGATCGAGCTGATCCGCAAGTGGTTCGTCGGGCGGCGCTGAGCGGTCTCACGGCAGGGCGCGCAGGGCACCGAGCAGGGCGCCGAACGACCCGACCGCCAGGACGGTGCGGACGATGTTCCAGGCGATCCACCGGTCCTCGAACGCCTTCCGAGCGGCGGAGATCTGCGACGCCGCGTCCAGCCGGTCGTTCAGCGGCACGTTGACCGCGATCGTCACGGCCAGGGTCGCGGCGTACAGGACGACGCCGACGACGAGCCACGGCAGCGCGGCACGGCGATCGGCGACCAGGACGAGGACCAGCGCGAGCAGGCCGAGCAGGATCGGGCCGCCGAAGACGAGCGCGAACCACCCGTTGAGGATCTTGGTGTTGATGCTGCGCATCGCGAGCACGAACGTCCGGTCGTCGGTGGCCGACAGGCCGGGCATGACCGCGATGCCGAACGCCAGGTAGATCCCCGCCATCAGCCCGGTGGTGACGGTCGTCGCCAGCAGGACGGCGGCGCGCAGCGAGCTCACGACCGGGCCCAGACGCCCTGCGCGGCGGCGTCGGCCACCACGTCGTCGAACGAGCGGGCGGGCCGGCCGAGCGCCTGCCGTACTCCGTCGACCGGCGCGCTATTGCGGCCGTCGAGGATCTGCTCGAACAGCCACGCCAGGCCGTCGGCGTCCTCTCGCGGGAGCCCGAGCCGGACGAGCCCGATCACGAACACCTCGGGGGACACCTGCTCCGCCTCGACGGGACGGCCGGTCGCCGCGCTGATCCGCTCGGCCGCGTCGGCGAAGGTGAGCGCGGCGGGGCCGCTCACCTCGTACTGCCGGTCGCGGTGCCGCTCGTCCAGGAGCGCGGCGGTGACGACGGCAGCGACGTCGGCGGTGTCCACGAACGGCTCGGGCACGTCCGGGGAGGGGATGGTGATGCGTCCCTCCAGCACGGCCTGGTGCCACAGACCCTCGGTGAAGTTCTGCGCGAAGAAGGAGGACGTGACGAGCGTCCAGGCGAGCCCGCTCTCGCGCAGGGCCTGCTCGGCCGCCTGCGCTCCGGGCTCGTTGCGGCCCGACAGCAGCACGAGGTGCTCGACCCCCTCCCCGGCGGCGATGCGCGCGAGTCGCGCGATCGCCTCGTCCGAGCCGGGCATGGCCAGGTCGGGCTGGTAGACGAGGTACGCGGCGCGCGCGCCGGCGACCGCCGGTCGCCAGGTGTCCGGGTCGGTCCAGTCGAACGGCGTGCGCTCGGACCGGCCCACCGGGCGGACCGGCGCGCCGTGGGCGGTGAGTGCGGCGAGGACGTCCCGCCCGGTCTTGCCGCGCGGGCAGGTGAGGGCGATCGTCCCGGTGGCTGCAGTGGTTGTCGTGGTCATGCGCCCAGTCAACGGCGAGCCGTCGAGACGAACCATGCCTCAGACGCTTGATCGCATACGAGGTCGTCCGGCACGATGGCGACCATGGACATCACCGGTGCGCTCCTGTCCGGTCCTCGCGCGCAGCGCGCATTCGCGCTCAAGGTGTGCCTCGCCTCCGGCTGGCGGCTTCGGATCTGTGACCGGGCGGCCCTGTGCCTGCTCGTCCCGGTGCGCGGCAGCCTGTGCGTGCGGTTCGACGACGGCGAGGAGCTGCGCGTCGAGGCGGGAGAGGTGGCGATGGTCCGCGGGCCCGAGCCGTACGACGCGTACGACGTCGCCGGGGCGGAGCAGCTCGCGGTGATCGAGCCGGACGGACGCTGCTACTCACCCGAGGGCACGTTGCTGCGGGACCAGCTCAGCCTCGGGGTGCGGACCTGGGGCGACGACCCTGACGGCGGGTCGGTCTTCCTCACCGCGACGTACGCCGAGACCAACGAGGTCGGTGCCCGGCTGCTGGAGGCCCTGCCGCGCACGCTGGTCGTCGACGCCGGACGGCTGGACTGGCCGGTCGTCGACATGCTGCACGGCGAGGTCGTCCGGGACGCGCCCGGGCAGGAGGTCGTCATCGACCGTCTGCTGGACCTGCTGCTGATGGGCGTGCTGCGGGCCTGGTCGACCGACGGCGCCGGCGCGCCCGCGTGGGCCGGCGCCACGGACGACGCGATGGTCCGCCGGGTCCTGGCCGCGATGCACCACCATCCGGCGCAGCCCTGGACGGTGGCCTCACTCGCCCGCTTCGCCGGTGTCTCCCGGGCGGTGCTCGCGCGACGTTTCGCCGACGCGGTGGGCGAGCCGCCGATGGCGTACCTCACCCGGTGGCGCATCCAGCTGGCCGCGGACCTGCTGGTCGACGGCGGCGACACCCTGCAACGGGTGGCCGGTGAGGTCGGGTACGCCTCGCCGTTCGGGCTGAGCGCGGCGTTCAAGCGGGTGAAGGGCGTCAGCCCGGCGCAGTACCGGACGCGCGTTCGCGAGGAGCGGATCGGTGCCGGCGCCCCGTGAGCGGCCCGGTGCTGGCATGCTCCCCGCATGGTCAGCGGAGGACGCGCGCAGCAGAGCGCAGGCGACAGCCGGGTAGCAGCGATCGACGCCTTCTGGCGCTGGTGGCTCGACGAGGGCGCCGACCGGTGCTCCAGCGCGCTGGGCGGCCCCGAGGCCGACACGCTCGTCGCCCTGCTCGACCCCCACGTCCAGGCGATCGACCCCGGCCTGGCGTGGGAGCTGGCTCCGGGCAGCGACTCGGTCCACCTCCTGGTGGTGTCCGCCGCGGGCGACCCCGACCTGCGCGCACCGGCGCGACGCTGGCGGCGCGTGTCACCCGAGCCGGACGCCATCTGGTCCTACTCCGACGTCCGTCCGGCCGCGCCTGATCTCGCGGCCACGGTGCTCGACATCGAGGACCACAGCATCGACCTCGCGAGCGTGCAGGTGGCCGTCCGCCGTCGCGGCACCGTCGTCGACGTCACTGTGCACCATCCGGCGATGCCCGAGCTGGGCGAGCACCGCACTCTGGCCGCCTTCCTGATCCTGGACGCCGCTCTGGGCGAGGAGCAGACCGAGACCTGGATCGGCGAGCTCGCCACGAGCGACGTCCCGACGATCGACGGGTTCGGCCTGCACGGGCTGGTGGCCGTCGTCCGTGACCTGCGGGACGACCACCTCGGGGCCGACGGGCGGCCCTCGTGGGTGCATCTGCAGGGCGACGGGCCGGACGGTCCGGTGCTCGCCGCGGCCCAGGTGCCGCTCGCGGCGGCCTCGGCCCCGGAGCTGGACACCTACGTCGCGCTGACCGTCCCGTACGACGCCGGAGCCGACGGGCTGCCCACGCCGGAGAGCCTGGCCGCGCTGGAGGGCCTGGAGTCGGCGCTGCGTGAGAGCGCGGGGGACAACGGCCGTCTGGTCGCGCACGAGTCGGCCCAGGGCGTACGGCGGCTGCACCTCTACGTCGACGGCACGTCCACCGGTGCGGAGGACCTGCGCGCGGCCGCCCTGCGTCAGGCCCGGGGGACCGCCGAGGTGGAGGTCGAGCACGACCCGGGCTGGAGTGCGGTGCAGCACCTGCGCGGGTAGGGCGGGCGGGCCGGCCGGCGACGGCTCGGCTTCCGGCTCAGGCGCCGGTGAGGTGCTCCCAGGTGAGCCCCGGGGCGACGCGCCCCTCGCGTCCGACGGTGGTCGGTGAGGCGAGCAGCGACTGCAGGATCGCGGCCTCCGTGGCCTCCAGCGTCGCGGTGAAGACCGGGTTCAGAGCCGCGTCGGCCGGCGGCCTCGCCGGCGCGACGGTGGAGAACGCGATCGCGTAGTCGCCGCTGCCGTGGCGGTAGTCCGCACCGAGTCGTCCCATCGCGTACACCGCGCGGCGGGCCACGCGTCCGAGCTGTCGGGCGTCGAGCGGTGCGTTCGTGGCGAGGACGATCATGCACGAGTTGCCTTGCGCATCAGGCGTTCTCGCGTGCCTGTCCTGCTGGTTCGAGAGGACGGGCCGACCCGCCACCCGGAGCGTCCCGGAGAAGTTGGCCTGGACCAGCACGCCCACCACGTAGTCCTCCAGCCCGATTCGCGCGGTACGGGACGCCGTACCGATGCCGGCCTTGAACCCGAGGGCGTCCATGCCGGTCCCCGCACCGACACTGCCCTCCTCGGGCCGGTCCGGTGTCGCCGACTCCAGGGCCTGCACGACGTGCGCGTCGGTGACCGCCCGGGTGCGGATGTCGGACAGCCAGCCGTCGTTGCACTCGCCCACGACCGGGTTGAGCGAGATCGTCCGCTCGTGCCCGGGACGGGCCAGCATCCAGCCGACGAGCGCGTCCGCGGCGCGGAAGGCCGACAGCGTGGACGTCAGCACGATCGGCGTCTCGAGTGCACCGAGCTCGGCGATCTGGGTCGCGCCGATGAGCTTGCCGTGGCCGTTGCCGACGGCGACCGCGCACGGCAGCGAGGCCCGGGCCGTGGTCAGGGCGTCGGGCACGACCGCGGTGACGCCGGTGTGCAGCCTGCTCCCCTCGCGCACGGTCACCTGCCCCACGCGTACGCCGGCCACGTCGGTGATGGCGTCGCAGGCCCCCGGGGCGTGTGCGTGGTGCAGGAGGGCGTGGACCGAGTCGGGCGCGTGGTCGGGCATGGAGCCACGGTAGGTTGCCCGGATGGAGTCCGCAGGCGTCGACGCGACTCTGGGCGGCGAGACCTCGCAGACGATGGACCGCGGTCTGGCGCTGCTGGACCTGCTGGCCTCCGGTGACCACCCGCAGGGCCTCACGGTCACCGAGCTCTCCTCCGCCCTGGGCGTCGGGCGACCGGTCGTCTACCGCCTGCTCGCTTCCCTGGCGCGCTACGACTTCGTCGTCCGGCGGGAGGACGGCCGGGTACGGGTGGGGCTGGGCCTGATGCGGATGTCCACCTCGGTGCTGCCGCTGCTGCGGGACACCGCCCTTCCCGTGCTGCGCCGGCTCGCCGACGAGGTCCAGGCGACCGCGCACCTGGCCGTGGCGGATCGCGGCGAGGCCGTCGCGCTCGCCGTGGTGGAGCCCAGCCGCTCGGACCTGCACGTCGCCTACCGCATCGGCAGCCGCCATCCGCTGGAGGCCGGCGCGGCGGGGCGGGCGATCCTGCTCGGGCGGACCGGCCGGCCCGGCGCCGGCGCGGGTGAGCCGGCGTACGTCACCACCGACGGTGAGCTGCAGGCCGGCGCGCACGGGCTCGCCGCTCCTGTCCGCGGGATCCCCGGCCTCGAGGCGTCCGTCGGCGTGGTGTCCCTGCGGGTCCTGGACGGGAAGCAGGTCGGACCCCTGGTCGTCCGGGCCGCCGAGGCACTGGCGGCCGACCTGACCTGAGGCGCCTCAGCCGAGTCCGTGCTCGGCGAGCCACTGGTCCGCGCGGCGCTTCGAGGCGCGCGAGAGCCAGGCGTCCTGGACCACCTCGACCACCTCGTCGCGGCCGAGCTCACCGACCCGGCTGCCGCGCAGCAGCACCGAGGGGTGCCCCTCGAAGTGCGGCGTGGTGAACCACGGCGACGACTCGTCCTGGACCAGCGCGGCCTTGTCGTCCGGCGACGGGACCCAGAAGACGATGACGTCGTCGTAGAGCTCGCCGGTCTCCGGGTCGAACGCGTCCTTGCGCGGCGTGCGGAAGAAGACGAAGGACTTGCCGCCGACCTGGTAGGCGACCGAGCCGCGGTCCGAGCCGTCGGTCGTCACGTGCGGCATCGCCGAGGCGGTGTCGTGCACGTCCTGGACGCGGGCGCGGCGGCTGGTCATGGGGTGAGGCTACGACCCGACACGGACGGAGAGCGCTCCACAGCGGCGCCGACCAGCGCGTTCGTCCGGTGCGCCATCAGCTCGGCGAGGGCGATCACGGTGCTGGTGCGGGTCACCACGCCGGTGCTGACCACGAGGTCGATGACGCGCTGCAGGTCGGGGTTGTCCCGGGCGACGACGCGGACCATGAGGTCGCCGTCGCCGGTGATCGTGTGCACCTCCAGCACCTCCGGGATGCCCTGCAGGTGGGACAGGAGGTCCTCGTGCCCCGCCTGCTGCTGGATCGCCAGCGTGCAGAACGCCGTGACGGGGTACCCCATCGCCGACGGGTCCAGGGTGGGGGCGAGCGAGCTGATCACCCCCTGCTGGACGAGCCGGTCGAGGCGGGCCTGCACGGTGCCGCGGGCGACGTCCAGCTCGCGTGACGCACCGAGGACGCCGACCTGCGGCCGCTCGAGGAGCAGGGCGAGGAGGCGGGCGTCCAGATCGTCCACGGGGGCACGAGGCGACATGGACACACTGTACAGTCGGGGGCCGCTCGTACCGCGCAGTCTGCACACGCTGACCAGTGTTCTCGGCGGCAGTTGCCCGATCCGGTGAGGGGCGCCACAGTGACCCCATGACCGACACCCTGAACCTCACCCCGCAGGAGCGCGAGGCCGACCTGAACCTCGACCAGCTCAAGCAGCTGGTCGGCCTCGTCGAGTACGACGAGAAGCAGGACCCGTTCCCCGTGACCGGCTGGGACGCCATCGTCTTCGTGGTCGGCAACGCCACGCAGACCGCGCACTACTACCAGTCCGCGTGGGGCATGGAGCTGGTCGCCTACTCCGGCCCGGAGACCGGCAACCGCGACCACAAGTCGTTCGTGCTGAAGTCCGGCTCGATCCGCTTCGTCGTCAACGGCGCCGTGGACCCCGACAGCCCGCTGGTCGAGCACCACCGCAGGCACGGCGACGGCGTCGTCGACATCGCGCTGGAGGTCCCGGACGTCGACAAGTGCGTCGAGCAGGCCAAGCAGGCCGGCGCCACCGTCGTCCGCGAGGCCGAGGACATCACCGACGAGCACGGCACGATCCGCATCGCCGCCATCGCCACGTACGGCGAGACCCGCCACACCCTCGTCGACCGCAGCAGGTACGACGGCCCGTACCTGCCCGGCTACCAGGCGAGCTCGTCGACCATCGTCAAGCGCGAGGGCGAGCCGAAGCGGCTCTTCCAGGCGCTGGACCACATCGTCGGCAACGTCGAGCTGGGCAAGATGGACGAGTGGGTCGCCTTCTACAACCGGGTCATGGGCTTCGTGAACATGGCCGAGTTCATCGGTGACGACATCGCCACCGACTACTCAGCGCTGATGAGCAAGGTCGTCGCCAACGGCAACCACCGGGTGAAGTTCCCGCTGAACGAGCCGGCGCCGGCGAAGAAGAAGTCCCAGATCGACGAGTACCTGGAGTTCTACCGCGGTGCCGGTGCCCAGCACCTCGCGGTCGCCACGAACGACATCCTCGCCAGCGTCGACGCGCTGCGCGCCAACGGCGTGGAGTTCCTGGACACCCCGGACTCCTACTACGAGGACGACGAGCTGCGCGCCCGCATCGGCGAGGTGCGGGTGCCGGTCGAGGAGCTGAAGAAGCGCGGCATCCTGGTCGACCGCGACGAGGACGGCTACCTCCTGCAGATCTTCACCAAGCCGCTCGGTGACCGTCCGACGGTGTTCTTCGAGCTGATCGAGCGGCACGGCTCGCTCGGCTTCGGCAAGGGCAACTTCAAGGCGCTGTTCGAGGCGATCGAGCGCGAGCAGGACCGCCGCGGCAACCTCTGAGCAACCCGCACACGGCGTGAGGGGCCGGTCGACACCACGGTGGCGGCCGGCCCCTCGCGCCGTCGGGGATCGGATCGCGTTGGGGCGGTGTACCCCACCGGGTAGGGGGTATCTAGGCTTCGCGGCAACGTGACGTCGCCCGGGCACCCGCGGGGGCGACGCCCTCGTTCAGGAGGAGGATTCAGCTTGCCAACCGAGGACGCGGTGGGGCGCCTGCTCCGCTCACCTGCCTTCACCCGGTCGCGACGAGCGGCGCTGGTGCTCCAGGACGACCCGGTCGCCCTCGCCGAGCTGCTCGACCTCGTCCGCCTGCAGCAGATCGACGACGGCGCCCGCCTGAGCGACGCGGCACCGTTGGTGCGCTCGGCCGTGAGCTGGCTGGAGGCGGCGGTCGAGGAGGGTGACCTCGGTCGCCAGGGCCATCTGGCCCGCCGCAGGCTGGTGATCGCCGCCCTGCACTACGTGGTCAGCGTCACCGACGTCATCCCCGACAACGCCCCCGGTGGCACGGTGGACGACGTCCTCGTCGTACGGACGGTGCTCGGCGGGGTGCTCAGCGACGCCTGACCGGCGTGACCGTCGTCAGTCGCGGGTCGCCGTGGTGACGTCGTCGGAGATCTCGAAGACCTCGGTCAGCCTGGTCAGCTCGAAGACCTTGCGGACGGGGGACGGAGGCACGACCAGGCGCAGCCGGCCGCTGCCCGCCGCCACGCTGCGGTGCACCCCGATGAGCGCTCCGATGCCACTGGAGTCGATGAAGGTCGTCCCGGTGAAGTCGACCACGACGCGGAAGCCGGGCTCGGCCGTCACCTGCGTCAGAGCCTGCTGCAGGTCCGGGGCCGTGGCCATGTCGACCTCGCCCCGCACCGAGACCACGGTGTGGTCGTTGACGCTGCCGATGACCACGGTGGGCCCTTCCGCCGAGGTGGTGGTTGCTCCGGTGAGGTGTGCGTCAGACATACGCACCCTCCGGCTGTCGCTCGCGGGCGTTCAGCAGGCACCACACGACCTTGCCCGTCCCGTGGGAGTAGCAGCCCCACCGGCTGGAGATCGCCGAGACCAGGGTGAGTCCTCGGCCGCCGCTGCCGTCCGGGTGCGGCTCCTGCGCCACCGGCTGAGCCGGAGCGCCGTCGCGCACCATCAGCGACACGTGGTCGGCGTCGGCGCGGTGCACGGTCAGCTCGACCGGACCGGTCCCGTGACGCACCGCGTTGCTGGCCAGCTCGCTGACCACCAGGGCCGCGTCGGCCAGGACGTCCTCGGGGACGTGCTCGGCCGCGAGGACCTCGCGGACGAGCTGTCGGGCGATGCGGGGTGCTGATGCGTCCATGGGCAACGGTGCGTGCACGAGATCTCGCTCTCCGTGGTGGTCGGCGGCAACGGCCCGGTCGTTGCTCGTCATGGTAGGAGACGCGCCGCCGGTCGTCGGCGTCGCGTCGGTGGGCTCCGACCGGAACCCGGTGTCCGCGGGAGCTTCGTCCGCCGTCGGCTCCCGGCGCCGGACGGGCTGCGCCGCGAGGACGGCCACGTCGTCGCCGTGGTCCTCCCGCAGCAAGGTGCTGGCGAGGTGCTGGGCCAGACCGTGGACGCCCCCGCGCCACGCGGAGCCGGCCTCGGACAGGGCTGCGAGCCCGACGTCCAGGTCGCTGTCCCGGTGCTCGACCAGGCCGTCGGTGTAGAGGACCAGCGAGTCACCGTCGCGCAGGTCGACGGTGTCCTGTCCGTACCCGGCGCGACCGACCCCGAGCGGCGGACCACCCTCGTTGACCTGCAGGAGGTCCGTGGTCCCGTCCGCCGCGATGCGCAGCGGCGGCAGGTGGCCCGCGTTGGCGATGGTGACGGTCCCGTCCGCGGGTGCGTAGACCGCGTAGACGCAGGTGACCATCTGCGGCTTGTCCAACCCGCGCACGATGTCGTCGAGGTGGTCCATCAGCCGGTGCGGTGGCACGTCCAGCCGCGCGTACGCCCGGATGGCCGAGCGCAGCTGCCCCATCACGGCGGCCGCGGACACGCCCCGACCCATGACGTCACCGATGACCAGGGCGACGCGGTCGTCGTCCAGCTCCAGGACGTCGTACCAGTCGCCGCCGACCTGCGTGCCCTCGACGCCGGGCTGGTAGAACGACGCGAGCTCGACGCCGGCGACCTGCTGGGGGATGTGGGGGAGCAGGCTGGCCTGCAGCTCGCTGGCGATCGCGTGCTCGCGCGCGGCGGCCTCCTGCGCGGCCCGCGCGGCCGTCAGCGCCCGTTCGGCCGACACCTGCTCGGTGATGTCCTGGACGGAGCCGACGACGGTGGCGTGCCGATCCTGGTCGGCCGGGGCGAACTCCGCCCGGGCGCGCAGCAGCCGCTCCTCGCCGTCCGGGCGGACGACCCGGGTCACGTACGCGGCGGTCTCGCCCGCCTCGGCACGACGCAGCGCAGCGACGACCTCGCTGCGGTCGTCCGGGTGGATCAGGCCCTCGACCAGCTCGGTGATGCTGCTGGACTCCAGCGCCTGCCGGGTGAGCCCGACCAGGTGCAGGGCCTCGTCGGTGACGATCACCCGACCGGTCTCGAGGTCCACCTCCCAGGAGCCCAGCTGCGCCAGGCGCTGCGCCTCCTCGAGCATCCGGTGGCTGCGCTCGAGCGCCAGCCGGGTCCGCCGGGCCCGGTCCAGCTCCAGGTTCGCGCGGACGCGCGCCCGCAGCTCTCGCGCGGTGAACGGCTTCATGAGGTAGTCGTCGGCGCCCGCCTCCAGGCCCGCGATGGCGCCGTCCTCGCCGGCCCGCGCGGAGACGAGCACCACGGGGACACCGGTCATGGCCGGGTCCGCGTGCAGCTCGCGCATCAGCCCGACGCCGTCGAGGTGGGGCATCATCACGTCCGACAGCACGAGGTCGGGGCGCCGCCGGCGAGCCCGGTCCAGCGCCTCCATCCCGTCCGCAGCGGCGTCGACCTCGTAGTCCGGGGACAGCAGGTGGACGAGGTACTCCCGCATGTCGGGGTTGTCGTCGACCACGAGCAGCCGCGGCCCGCCGCGGCCGTCGGACGACGTACGGGGTGCGTCCGTCTCGGTGGGTCGCCCGCCGCCGACCCACTGCCGGGTCTCCTCGACGTACGGCGCCGCGTGCCGGGCCGCACTCGTCCCGGTGGCCTGCTCGACCGCGTGGGGCAGGTGCTCGGTGCCGAAAGGGACGCGGACCGTGAAGGTGCTGCCGAGCCCCGGCTCGCTGTGCACGGCGACGGAGCCGCCGTGCAGCGCGACGATGTCGGCGACGAGGGCCAGGCCGACGCCGCTGCCCTCGTGGCTGCGGGAGCGGGCGCCGATGACCCGGTGGAAGCGCTTGAACAGATCCGCCTGGTCCTCCACGGCGATGCCCGTGCCGGTGTCGCTCACCTCCAGCTGGGCCATGCCCTCGACCTCGGTGAGGCTGATGGTCACCGTGCCGCCGAAGGTGAACTTGAGCGCGTTGGACAGCAGGTTGAGCACCAGCTTGGACCACAGGTCCGCGTCGACGTAGACGTCGTGCTCCAGCGGCTCGCAGCGGACCACGAAGTCCAGTCCGGCGCGGGTCATCGCGGCGTCGAACTGCTCGGCCAGCTCGCGGGTCAGGGAGGACAGCGGAGTCCGCGCGAAGGTGTGGGTGGAGCCCTCGGAGTGCATCCGGGTGAAGTCGAGCAGGGTGTTGACCAGCTTCAGCAGCCGGACGGCGTTGCGGGACACCAGCTCGACCCGGCCCCGTTGCGCAGCCGGCAGCGGGTGCTCGATGTCCGCGAGCGCGTCCTGCGCGGGCCCCAGCAGCAAGGTGAGCGGCGTGCGCAGCTCGTGGCTGACGTTGGTGAAGAACGTCGTCTTCGCCTGGTCGAGGTGCTCGAGCTCGGCCGCTCGCTCGGCCGCCGTCTTGTGGACGACCGCGCGGGCGAGGGCTCCGGTGACGTGGCCGGCGACCAGGCCGACGAAGTCGCGGTAGGCGGTGTCGAACGGCCGGTAGCGGTTGAGGCCGAGGATCAGCAGGCCGAGCGGTCGATCCCCCGGGCCGGTCGAGAGCGGCAGGGCGTACGCGGCCAGCGGCGCCTCCGACCATGCTCCCCCGGGCAGCGGCACGGGGAGGGCGTCGAGGTCCGGCACCAGCCGGGACTCCCCGGCGAGCAGCGCCTCGACGGGCCAGGGGCTGCCGGTGCCGGGTGTGAGGAATGGGGGAGCGGCGGGGTGGGGGCCGTCGAAGCCGGTCGACGCCGCGAGCCGCAACGAGTCGTCAGCCGCGTCCTCGTCGGCGAGGTACAGCAGGGTGAAGGGGAGGGCGCGCGACGACCGGCCGAGGGAGTCGGACAGGGCCTCCAGCGTGTCCGCGACGGTCAGTGCCTCGGCGGTACTGGTGGCCAGGTCGCTCAGCGCCTCGAGCCGACGCTGGCCGACGACCTCGTGCGTGACCTCGGCGACGACGCACAGCAGGCCCACCACAGCGCCGTCGTCGTCGTCGAGCGGGCTGTAGGAGAAGGTGTGGTAGGTCTCCTCGACGTACCCGCTGCGCTCCAGGAAGAGCTGCAGCCGCTCGTCCCAGGACGCCTCGCCGGTGGTCATCACCTGGCTGATGCGGGGCTCGACCTCCTCCAGCACCTCCGCCCAGACCTCGGCGAACGGCCGTCCGAGCGCCCACGGGTACTTCGTCCCCAGGGTGTCCCGGCGGTAGGCGTCGTTGCAGAAGAAGATCAGGTCCGGGCCCCAGGCCATCCACATGGAGAACTTGGAGGCCAGCATCGTGCGGACGGCCGTCTTGAGGCTCTGCGGCCACTGCTCGGGGTCGCCGAGGCCGGTCGCCTCCCAGTCGACCTCGGACAGGACGCGCCCGAGGTCACCCGCGTTGCGGAAGGACTTGTGCACGGTGGCTACCGGCCGACGGCCGGGTTCAGCCCGCGGCGCCGGAGGCGGCGCCGTCCAGCTGGGGCGCGGTCAGCCGTGCGAGCGCCTCGTCCACGGTGCTGTGGAAGACGAACACGGTCTTCAGACCGGTGATCCGCATGACGCGCATCAGCGGCTCGGACACCGCGACGAGCTGGAGCCCACCGCCGACGGTCTCGAGCTGCTTGTGCCGACCGACCAGGACACCGAGGCCGACCGAGTCCATGAAGGGCACACCGCCCAGGTCCAGCACCAGCCGGCGGGCGCCGGAGTCGATCGCCTCGTTGAGGGCGTCACGCAGCATCGGCGCGGTGTACATGTCGACCTCGCCGCGCGCCGACACCACGGTGGTGCCGTCGAGCACGTCTTTGCGGCTGATGGACAGATCCACGGACTACCACCTTCACAGAGAGCCGCTCGGCCTATGGGGGTTGGCAGGGGCAGCCGCGTGAGACTACCGGGCGCCAGGACCGAGCACCAGTTCACCGCGCCGAGCCGACACCTGTCGGGTGGACCCAGGGCCGCGCCGTTTGCGTCGCGTCCACGGTGATGGAACGGTGCTGAACCGTGACCCACGGGCTAATGTGTCCGATTGTCGACAATGATTGATCTCAGACGTAGCTCATGACCGCCCCCTCAGGACGGAGAGATGCCCATGTCAAGCCAGAGTCCGACAGCGAACGAAGAGGTGCCGAAGAGCATCCTGCACCGCGCGATCGGCGCCTCGGCGATCGGGAACGCGGTCGAGTGGTTCGACTACGGCGTGTACGCGTACATGACCACCCACATCGCCAAGTCGCTCTTCCCCGACGGCGACAACGCGGTGTTCTTCACCCTCGTCGGCTTCGCGATCTCGTTCCTGATCCGCCCGGTCGGCGGTCTGTTCTGGGGTCCGCTCGGCGACAGGATCGGCCGCAAGCGGGTCCTCGCGATGACGATCCTGCTGATGGCCGGGTCCACGCTGTGCGTCGGGCTCATCCCGAGCTACTCGACCATCGGCTGGGCCGCGCCGGTGATCCTCTACTGCCTGCGCATCATCCAGGGCTTCTCGGCCGGCGGTGAGTACGGCGGCGCCGCGACCTTCATGGCGGAGTACGCCCCCGACAAGAAGCGCGGCTTCTACGGCAGCTTCCTCGAGGTCGGCACGCTCACCGGCTTCACGCTCGGCAACGGCATCGCGCTGATCCTGGTGCACACCCTGAACGACAGCCAGCTGGCGGACTGGGGCTGGCGCATCCCGTTCTTCATCGCGGCGCCCCTCGGCCTGATCGGTATGTACCTGCGCAGCCGGATGGAGGACACGCCGATCTTCAAGGAGCTGGAGGAGCGTTCCGAGACCGAGGATCAGGTCACCGGGGTCTTCAAGGACCTGCTGACCAAGTACCTGCGACCGATCCTCACCCTGTTCGGGCTGGTCATCGCGCTGAACGTCGTCAACTACACGCTGCTCAGCTACACGCCGACGTATCTGCAGGGCACGATCGACATGTCCGAGGACGACGCGCTGCTGGTGCCGTTCTTCGGTCAGATCGCGATGCTGGTCACGCTGCCGTTCTTCGGCGCGCTGTCCGACCGGATCGGCCGGCGACCGATGTGGCTCTTCTCCTGCCTCGCGCTGATCATCGCGATCATCCCGATGTACAACCTGATGGGGACCAACCTCACCGGGGCCATCATCGCCTTCGCCGTCATCGGGCTGCTCTACTGCCCGCAGCTGGCGACCATCTCCGCGACCTTCCCGGCGATGTTCCCGACCATCGTGCGGTTCGCCGGAGTGGCCATCGGCTACAACGTCGCCACGTCGGTGTTCGGCGGGTCCGCCCCGTCCATCAACGAGTGGCTGATCGACAAGACCGGCGACAACCTGTGGCCGGCGTACTACATGGTCGGCGCGTGCGTGATCGGGCTCGTCTCCGCCTGGTTCCTCATCGAGACCAAGGGCCAGTCGCTGCGGGGTACGGAGATCCCGGGGACGCCCGAGGCGTTCGAGGAGCAGAAGGAGCTCGCGGCGGAGGCTCGCTGACATGGCGGTCGACACCACCTCGACGGCCTTGAGCGACCACGAGATCCGGGTGGTCGACCGTGTCCGCACCGACCTGCTGATCGGCGGTTCGTGGGGACCGGCCGAGGGGGAGGCCACGTTCGACGTGGTCGACCCCTCGACCGGCCGGGTGCTCGCCCGGGTGGCGGACGCCTCGCCGCAGGACGGCCGCCGCGCCCTCGACGCCGCGGTCGCCGCGCAGCCGTCGTTCGCCGCCACCGCACCACGGGAGCGGTACGACGTCCTGATGCGGGCGTACGCGCTCATGCTGGAGCGGATCGACGACCTCGCCCTGCTGATGACGCTCGAGATGGGCAAGCCGCTGGCCGAGGCCAGGGGCGAGATCACGTACGCGGCGGAGTTCTTCCGGCACTTCGCGTCCGAGGCGCTGCGGATCGACGGCGGGTACCAGACCGCGCCGGCCGGCAACGCCCGGTTCCTGGTCGGCAAGCAGCCGGTCGGGCCGTGCCTGCTCATCACGCCGTGGAACTTCCCCATGGCGATGGGGACCCGCAAGATCGGTCCCGCCATCGCCGCGGGCTGCACCAGCGTCATCAAGCCGGCCCACCAGACGCCGCTCTCGATGCTCGCGCTGGGCGGGATCCTGCAGGAGGCCGGCCTGCCCGACGGCGTCGTCAACATCGTGACCTGCCTGCGCGCCGGTGAGGTCATGGAGCCGCTCATCCGGTCCGGGCTCGCGCGCAAGCTCTCGTTCACCGGTTCGACCAAGGTCGGCAAGGTGCTGCTGGAGCAGTGCGCCGACAAGGTGCTGCGGACGTCCATGGAGCTCGGCGGCAACGCCCCGTTCATCGTCTTCGAGGACGCCGACCTGGACGAGGCGGTCGCGGGCGCGATGGCCGCCAAGATGCGCAACATGGGCGAGGCCTGCACGGCGGCGAACCGGATCTTCGTGCACGAGAACGTGATCGACGCGTTCGGCACTCGCCTGGCGCAGGCGATGGGCGACCTGCGGGTGGGCCGTGGCACCGATGACGGTGTCCAGGTCGGACCCCTCATCGACGAGGCCGGCCGGCAGAAGGTCGCCGACCTCGTGGCCGACGCCACCGGACGCGGCGCTCAGGTGCTCACCGGCGGCGAGGCCCCGGACGGGGAGGGCTGGTTCTACCCGCCGACCGTGCTGACCGGTGTACCGCGCGACGCCCGGATGGCCGAGGAGGAGATCTTCGGTCCCGTCGCGCCGCTGACATCGTTCGCGTCGGAGGAGGAGGTCGTCGCGGCGGCCAACGACACGCCGTACGGGCTCGTCTCGTACGTCTTCACCAACGATCTGCGGCGAGCACTGCGGGTCGCGGAGGCGCTGGAGTCGGGGATGGTCGGGCTCAACCAGGGCGTCGTGTCGAACCCCGCCGCGCCGTTCGGCGGCATCAAGGAGTCCGGCCTGGGCCGCGAGGGCGGCAGCGTCGGGATCGAGGAGTTCCTCGAGATCAAGTACATCGGCATCGCCACCTGACCGCTGCCCCCGTGCCCCCTCTGGCAAAAGGTGGTGGTCGGCACAGCCATGCGTGTGCACGCGATCAGCTTCTGCCGGAGGGGCGTCGCTCAGGGGGAGCGGCGGGCAACGCCGGCGAACATGCGGTCGGCCAGCTCGCGGGTGAAGGTCGCGAGGTTCGGCAGGCTCGGTGGGTACGGCTGGCGGCTCTTCCAGGCGAACGCGCCGGCCGCTGTCAGCAGCGTGTCGTCCAGCAGGCGCTCGACCTCGGCGGTGAGCCCGGGCAGCGCGCCGATGCGTTCGTCGTAGGCGGGCAGGTCGACCCACTCCAGGCACAGCGCGAACGCGTCCGCCCACCACGGCCCGACGACGGCCATGCCCCAGTCCACGACGACCGCCTCGCCTGTGGGTCGGATGAGGAGGTTGTCGTCGCGAATGTCCCAGTGGCACAACGCTTCCGAGACGAGCCGGTCCGGCAGTCCGCGCGCGATCCGCGCGGCGGCGGGGACGTCCACCCACTCGGGGAGGCAGTCGCCCGGGTCGGCGGCGAGCAGGTCCCAGCGCTGTGCCCAGAGGGTGGTCACGTCGGCGAGCGAGCGCGCCTGCACCCCGTCCGGCGCCGGGGTCAGCTCGCGGGTCTGCCGCAGCACGAGGTCCCATACCGCGTCGGCGTCCTGCTGGTCGGTGAGGTCCGGGTGCCGGCCCTCGACGTCCTCGAGCAGGATCGCGACCCAACCGTCCTCGTCATACTCCGCGAGCAGCGCCGGACGGTACGGCACGCGCGGCAGCAGCCGCAGGATCCCCAGCTCGTGCCGGAACAGCCTGACCGTGTCGGCGTTGATCTCCTCGCCGACCGCCTTGACGAACGCCCGCTGACCGTCGGCGGTCTCGATCCGGGCGGCGCACCCGGGTGACATGCCGCCGATCTGGCCGGACGTCGTGACGACCGATGACCCGAGGGTCCGGTCGACCCAGTCGCGCACCTGTTTCGGGATCTGGTCGTAGTGCTGGCGGACACCGACGGCGCGCGGCTGGGTCATGCCGGCCATGGTGGCCGGTAACTGGCCGCCCGGTCGAACCGGTTACTCGGCGTGCAGCCGAGCGAGCGCGTCCCGCATGTGAGCCACCAGCAGGGAGTCGGTGAGGCGTGGCTCGCCATCGATGAACGACCTTGCTATCGCTCGGTGCTCGTCCACCCGCTCGTCGTGGCTGGCGTACGTGGCCTTGAGGGCGTTGAGGCACATCCGGGTCTCGGTGAGCAGGGTGGCGTGCATCTGCGCCAGGCGCGGGCTCTCGGACTGCTCGACCAGCAGCTCGTGGAACTGCAGGTCCGATGCGGCGAGCCCGGCCTCGTCGTCGGCCGCCCCGGCCAGCGCCATCTGCTCGATCACCGTGAGCAGGGCCTCGCCCGCGTCGACCGGCCGGCGCTGATGGACCTGCTCGGCGGCCGCCCGCTCGACCGCCTGACGTGCCAGGTACATGTCGCGCACCCGCTCCGGCGTCATCTCGATGACGAACAGCCCGCGGTTGCGGATCGACAGCAGCAGGCCCTCCTGGGTGAGGCGTTGCAGCCCCTCACGCAGCGGTCCGCGGCTCACGCCCAGCTGGCGGGCGAGCTCGGCCTCACCGAGCTGGGTGCCAGGCGCGAGGTCGCCGGTGGCGATCGCCTCCCGGACGCGGTCGGCGACCATGCTCGCGGTGGACGGGCGCAGCACGGGTTCGAGCGGGGTGCGCATCGAGAGAGTCATGTCCTGTCCTCCTGGTTCGCGAAGAGCCGGCCGAGCCCGTCCACCGGTACGACCGCGTCCAGCAGGTCCAGGCCCTTCCACACGGTGACCTGGTTGGCGGTGAGCACGGTCGTGCCGACGGCGTCCTCGAGGTCGCCGAGCCACTGCAGAGTGTGCATGGCGGTGTCCGGGACCAGCACGGCGTCCGGCTCTCCCGACAGGTCGGCGCCGCGCACGAGCCGTACGACGTCGTCCCGGCCGAGGATCCCGACCTCGGCGGCCGTGACGATGTCGTTGCTGTGCAGGGCGGTCACCTCGATGCGGTCGCCGGCGAGGAAGTCCACGAACGCGCGCGCGACGTCCTCCGGGTACGACGCGACGACGCTGACCCGCCGTGCGTCGAGGAAGCGGCAGGCGTCGACGAACGCGAGCGAGGTGGACGAGCACGGCCGGCCGGTGAGCTGCTCCAGGTCGCGGACCTGCCGGTGCGCGCCGTCCCAGCCGAAGACGAACGACCCCGATGTGCACGCCCACATGACCGCGTCGGGTTCGTGCTCGGCCAGGAGGGTACGAGCGCCCTCGGTGAGCCGGGACCGCGAGCCGAGGTCGAGCAAGGCGTCCACGCGGTGCGCGTCCTCCCCGACCGAGGTGTGCACCAGCGGCAGCTCCCACGGTGGGTCGACCCGTCCGCGCAGCCGGGTCTCCAGCGCGGGGTAGTCGTCCTCGGCGCTGTGCCCGGGGTAGAGGAGTCCGATGCGCGGCATGCTCAGACCACCCTGTCGACCGCGCGGCGCAGCCGGGCGACGCCCTCGTGGATGCGTGCGGGTGAGGTGGCCGCGAAGCACACGCGCAGCGCGTTCGGGAAGTGCTTGCCGGGCGAGAACGCGTTGCCGGGGATGAACGCGACGCCCTCGGCGAGCGCGACCTCGAACAGCGCCTCGGTGTCGACGTCGTCCTCGAAGGTGACCCACAGGAAGAAACCGCCCTCGGGGTCGGTCCAGCGGACGCGGTCGCCGAGCTGCTCGGCCAGTGCGGTCTGCATCGCGACCTTCCGCTGCCGGTACACCTCGCGCTGGACCGCGACGTGCTTGCGGAGGTACCCGGCGCGCAGGAAGCCGGCGATCAGTCGCTGCATCGGCAGGTTCGTGCAGGTGTCCATGGCCTGCTTGGCGTTGATCAGCAGCTGCTGCAGCTCCGGTGCGGCGTCGACCCATCCCACCCGCAGCCCCGGCGCGATGACCTTGGAGAACGTCCGTACCGACAGCACCAAGGGGTCGCCGTCGGCCAGCTCGTGCAGGGACGGGAGCTGCTCGCCCGCGAAGCGCAGCATCCCGTACGGGTCGTCGTCGATCACGAGGCTGCCCCACTGGCGGGCCAGCTCGAGCAGACGATGCCGTCGTTCCAGGCTCATCGACGCGCCGGAGGGGTTCTGGAAGGTCGGGATCGTGTAGATGACCTTGGGTGGCCGAACAGCCGCGACCATCTCCTCCAGGCGGTCGACCTGCACCCCCT
Organism: Luteipulveratus flavus; assembly: GCF_029439465.1. GTDB lineage: Bacteria > Actinomycetota > Actinomycetes > Actinomycetales > Dermatophilaceae > Luteipulveratus > Luteipulveratus flavus. The sequence continues at coordinate 49,273 of NZ_JAROAV010000021.1, forward strand.
CCGCGTCGACCGGCACCTCCAGCAGCTCGCCCTGGTACGAGCGGGCGGTCGCGGATCCGTTGGTGTACGTGGGTGATTCGACGACGACGAGGTCACCGGGGTCGACGAAGAGCTTGAACGCCAGGTCCAGCCCCTGCATCCCACCGGAGGTGATGGTGAGGCGCTCCGGTGTGGTGGCGTCGGTCGTACCCTCGAGCTCGGTCAGCAGCGCGTCGCGCAGCGTCGGGTCGCCCTCGGTGGCCGCGTAGTCGAACGCGTCCGGCGACTCGGCGCCGATCTCATGGACGCCGATCTGTGCAAGCAGATGCGTCGGAATCGCTTCCGGCGCAGGGCTTCCCATGGCGAAGCGGACGATGTCGTGACGTTGCTTGGCCAGCAGCGACGTGCTCGAGTCGATCACCGACCCGACCAGGTCAGCGGCCCGGCCGGCGAGCGGCAGCGTTGGTGTGTCGGTCATGCGCACCTCCGATGTCGAGCGAATCTCATTTCGTGACAGCGTCATTCCTTGACGGTCAGCCCTCCTGGAACGTCGGTGAGCCGGTCGGCGCCGGACTCGGTGACGAGGATCGACTCGGACGTCTCGTACCCCCAGCCGTCCATCCACATGCCGAGGATCACGTGGAACGCCATCCCCACCTGCAGCACCGTCTTCTCCTCCGACCGCAGGCTCACCGTGCGCTCGCCCCAGTCAGGTGGGTACCCGATGCCGATGGAGTAGCCGATCCGCGACTCCTTGTGCAGGCCGTACCGGGCGATGGTGGACGCGAAGGCGTGGTGCACGTCGCTGCCCTGGGCGCCGGGTCGGGCGGCAGCCAGAGCCGCCGCCATCCCCTCGCTCACGGCCTCCGCGCACGAGCGCAGGCGCTCCGGCGGACGGCCGAGCACGACCGTACGGGCCAGCGGGGCGTGGTAGCGGTGGTGGACGCCCGCGAGCTCGACGGTGGTCGCCTCGCCCTGGACCAGCGGCAGGTCCGACCAGGTCAGGTGCGGGGTCCCGGCGGTCTCGCCGGTCGGCAGCATCGGCACGATCGCGGGGTAGTCGCCGCCCAGCTGGTGCGCGCCGAGCGCCTGCGCGTGCTGGATCTCGGCCACCACGTCGCACTGGCGCCGCCCGACCTCGATCCCGGCGACGGCGATCTCCATGACGCGCTGCGCGATCTCGCCGGCGACGCGCAGCTTGGCCTGCTCGCGCTCGGACTTGACCACCCGCACCCAGTTGACCAGCTCGTGGCTGTCGACGAGGCTCGCCCGGCCCAGGTGGGAGTGCAGCGCGAGGAACCCGCGCGGGCTGAAGAAGTGGGCGTCGGTCTCGGTGGCGACGACGGCGTCGGCGGAGTCGGTGAGAACGCCGATCTCCAGGGCGCGCCGGGCGATCCAGTCGAACGGGTGGACGTCGTCGCGGTGGACCAGGTCCTCGGGGTAGCCGTGGACGCGGTCGCGCGGGAGGCAGGCGGTGTAGTGCGCGCCCTGGGCGTCCATCGACCGGGCGAACAGGTGGGGCTCGCCGCTCGCCGGGACCACCAGGCACTGCGGCATGTAGAAGGACCACGCGTTGTAGCCGGTCAGGTAGTAGAGGTTGGCGGGGTCGACGACGACGAGAGCCGAGAGGGAACGCTCGGCCATCCGCGCCTGCACCGCGGCCCGCCGGGCGGTGTACTCCTCGACCGGGAAGGGCCGCGACCGCAGCTCACCCCCGTCGTCCGGCGCGGTGGCGGGCGCGATCCCGCTCGGCGTCGGGTCGATGCGGCTCATGCGGCCCGCCCGTGCCGGGTGTCGATCAGGCGTTGCCCCGGACCGACGGCGTCCAGCCCGGCCAGCTGCAGGGCCGCCCACACCGTGACCTGGTTCGCGGTGAGGACGGGGATGCCCAGCTCGCGCTCCAGCGGCGCGATCAGGTCGTACGTCGGCAGGTTCGTGCACGAGAGGAAGACCGCCTCGCACCCGCTGCCCGCGGCGACCGCCTCACGGGCGAGCTCGACCGTGACCGCGTACGGGACGCGCCAGATGAGACCGGCGAGTCCCAGCCGAGCGCTGCCCGTGACGGCGACCCCGGCGTCGGCCAGGTAGCCCTCGAGCGCGCAGGTGATGGCCTCGTCGTACGGGGTGGCGACCGCGATCCTGCTGACGCCGAGGTGCCGCAGGGCGGACACCATCGCGCCGGACGTCGACACGGCGGCCGGGGCTCCGGAGGCGAACATCGCCTCCAGCAGGGCGCGCTCGCCCTCGACGCCGTGCACGAAGCTGCCGGACGTGCACGCGTACGCGACGACCTCCGGGCGCGTCGCGAGGAGCCGGCTGGTGCACTCGGCCACGACGTCGACGTCGCCGACCTCGGCCGCCTGGTCGACCGAGACCGGGAGCGCGCAGTACGGCGTGCGGGTGACCAGGAGGGTGGCCCGTTCGGGCACCCAGCGCCACAGCTCGCGGTCCAGCGCGAAGTCGTGCGGCGCGACGACACCGATGCCGACGTCGCCGACGGGCGCGTCGCGGGGGAGGCCGGTGAGGGTCGCGTCGGCTCGCTCGACGACCTCCGGATCGAGGCCGGGGTGGCGCTTCATCCGGCCATGGTGCACAGCCGGTCGGATTGTTGACAATCGGTCTGGCGGATTTCTACGTTGACGTGGTGCGCCTCACCCCTCCCGCCGTCGTCGTCCTCTGCTCGACACCGCAGGAGCGGCCCGCTCACCTGGAGCCTCTCGCCGGGCGGGTCGAGCTGCGGTTCACCGACGCGGCCGGGCTAGCGGATGCGCTGCCCGGAGCACGGGCGCTCCTGCTGTGGGACTTCTTCTCCGACGCCCTGCGGGGTGTCTGGGACCGGTGCGGCGGGTTGGAGTGGATCCACGTGGCCGCCGCGGGCGTGGACCGGCTGCTGTTCGAGGAGCTGCGCGCCTCGGACGTCGTCGTGACCAATGCGCGCGGGGTGTTCGACCGGCCGATCGCCGAGTTCGTCCTCGCATCGGTCCTCGCTCACGCGAAGCTGCTGCACGAGAGCCACGACCTGCAGGCGGACGGAGTCTGGCAGCACCGCGAGCCGCGGGCCGTCGAGGGCGCCTGTGCGCTCGTGATCGGCACCGGCGGGATCGGGCGGGCGACCGGCCGGCTGCTGAGCGCGGTCGGCCTGCGGGTGAGCGGCGCGGGCCGGACGGAGCGGCCGGAGGACCCCGACCTCGGGCAGGTGTACGACAGCGGCCGGTTGGCCGAGTACGTCGGGGAGTTCGACTACGTCGTGAACGCCGCCCCGCTGACGAGCGCCACCCGGGGGCTCGTCGACGCGAGTGTGCTCGCCGCGATGCGTCCGTCGGCGTACCTGGTCAACGTCGGGCGTGGAGCGACGGTGGTGGAGGACGACCTGGTCGACGCACTGCGGAGCGGCGCGATCGCCGGGGCGGCGCTGGACGTCTTCGAGGCCGAGCCGCTGCCGACGGACTCGCCGCTGTGGTCGATGCCCGGCGTGGCCGTCTCGGCGCACATGTCGGGCGACGTCGTCGGTTGGCGGGACATGCTCGCGCGGCAGTTCGTCGACCAGGCGCTGCGCTGGGTCGAGGGTCGGGCGTTGGAGAACATCGTGGACAAGCGGCTCGGCTACGTCCCCGGGCAGGTGGTCTCGTGACTGCTTCGCTCAATCTCCTGCCGGCTGCAGAGCTGGTCGCCGGATTTGGTTCCGGCGCATGGGATCCCGTCGACGCGTACGAGGCGTCGGTGGCCGCCGTACGCGAGCTGGACCGTCACGTGAACGCCATCGTCATGCTCGACGAGGAGGCCGGGGCGCAGGCGGCGAAGGAGTCGGCACGACGCTGGCAGAGCGGCGAGACGCTCAGCCCGGTCGACGGTGTCCCCATCACGATCAAGGACATCGTGCTGACCCGCGGCTGGCCGACGCTCAAGGGCAGCAGCCTGGTCGACAGCTCCGGACCGTGGGAGGACGACGCGCCCGCGACCGCTCGGCTGCGCGAGTCGGGTGCGGTGATCTTCGGGAAGAACACGACGCCGGAGTTCGGCTGGAAGGGAGTCACCGACTCGGCCCGGCATGGCGTGACCCGCAACCCGTGGGACCCGTCGCGGACGTCCGGCGGGTCCAGCGGGGGAGCGGCAGCAGCCACCGCGCTCGGGATGGGCACGTGGTCCGTGGGCACCGATGGTGGTGGATCTGTCCGGATACCAGGATCTTTCAGCGGTGTGGTCGCGCTCAAACCCACCTACGGACAGGTCCCGGTCTGGCCGGCGAGTGCGTACGGGACGCTCTCGCACGTCGGCCCGATGACCCGCACGGTCCAGGACTGTGCGCTCCTGCTGGACGTCCTCGCCCGTCCCGACGCCCGCGACTGGTCGGCCCTCGGGGCGCCCGCGTCGTCGTACGCCGGTGCTCTCGACGGTGGCGTGGCGGGCCTGCACGTCGCGTTCTCGCCGGACCTCGGGTACGGGCACAACGACCCAGCCGTCGATGCGGCGGTGCGCGCGGCGGTGGAGGTGCTGGCCGACCTGGGCGCCCGGGTCTCGGAGGTCGATCTGGGGCTGGACGACCCGGTGGAGGCATTCCACGTGCTGTGGTTCAGCGGTGCGGCGAAGGTGCTGCGGGGCTTCGACCCCGAGGCGCTCACCCGCGTGGAACCCGCTCTGGCGCAGGGCATTCGGGAGTACGGCCTGGACGCGAGTGCTGCGGACTACCTCGACGCGACCGAGGTGCGGATGTCGCTCGGCCAGCGGATGGGAGAGCTGCACCGGACGTACGACGTGCTCGTCACGCCGACTATGCCGATCACGGCGTTCACCGCGGGTCAGGCGGCGCCGGACGGCTGGCCGTCCTGGCTGTGGACGTCGTGGACGCCGTACACCTACCCCTTCAACATGACCCAGCAGCCGGCGCTCACCGTGCCGTGCGGGTTCGACTCCGACGGTTTGCCGATCGGGTTGCAGGTGGTCGGGCCTCGGCATGCCGATGCGCTCGTGCTGCGCGTCGGGCAGGCGTACGAGCAGGCCACCGGCTGGCACACCCGCCGTCCGCCGTTGCTGAATCAGGTGTGAGGAGAACGGCTGTGGCCCGCTTCATCACGATCACCCTCGACCTGCGCCAGGTGTCGTGCACCGCGCGCCTGCTGGACGACGCCGCACCACGCACCTGCGACGCGGTCTGGGGCGCGCTGCCGCTGACGGCGCCCGCGTTCCACGGCAAGTACGCTCGCAACGAGGTGTACGGGCTGCTCACCGAGCTCGATGCTCCCGAGCCCGGCCCGGAGAACACCACCATCACTCCGATCCCGCGCGACGTGTGCTGGTTCAGCTTCAGCGGCGACGACCTGGGCAACCCGGCGTACGGGTACGAGTCGGAGAGCGAGCACCGCGCGGCCTCGCGCATCGTGGACCTGGCGATCTTCTACGGCCGCAACAACCTCCTGATCAACGGCGACCAGGGCTACGTGCCCGGCAACGTCTTCGCCGAGATCACCGACGGCTACGACGAGATGGTCGCGGCGTGCCAGGACGTATGGATGGGCGGCGCCCGCGACGAGACTCTGACCTTCGCACGCGCCGAGTAGCGACCGCCGACGGTCGACCGCCCGAGCTGTTGCCCGGATCGATGCGGCTGGTGAGCCATCGCTGAGTCTCCGTCACGGGTTCGCTGCCGACGCGAGAGCCGCCTCACGCCGATGGGCTGCTACCGGGCCATGTGTCGGCGGGCCACCGGGTTCGGCGCACGCCGGGCGGCCCGCCGTGGTCGGCGGGCTGTGGGCGGGGTGGTCATGGGGGTGATCCGGAGTCTCGGGTCAGGTCCCAGGTGACTCCGGTGGGGGTGACGGTGGCGGCCAGGTCGCAGCGGTGGACCAGCGTATGGTGGCGGCCGCAGAGGAGTGCGGCGTTGCCGAGGTCGGTCGGGCCGCCGCGGGACCACCACGTGACGTGGTGGGCGTCGCACCACTGGGCGGGGATGGTGCAGCCGGGGTAGGTGCATCCTCGGTCGCGGTGCCACAGGGCGCGGCGTTGGGCGGGGGTGAACAGGCGGACCTCGGCGCCGACGTCGAGCACCTCCCCTCGCGACCCGAGGACCATCGGGATGATCCCGGCGTCGCAGGCGTGCCGGCGGACCTCGCTCGCGGAGATGACCTCGCCGGTCGCTGTCACTCCCGCGCCGCGCAGGCCGTCCTTGAGCTGCTCGAGGGTCATCGTCACCACGACCTGCGCCTTGGTCGAGCGAGGGGCGTCGCCGGGTGAGGAGACGCCTCGGCGGATGACGTCCAGCAGGGCGTCGGCCCGGCGTTGCGCGGCAGTGCGAAGGTCGGGCTCGCCGTCCGGGCCGGGGACGGGAGCAGACAGGCCGGCTACCGCGGCATCGACGATCGCCGTCGCGTCCGGACCTGCGAGCAGCCGGTACTCGGCCAGCCCGGCGGGACCCGGGCGCTTCGTCAACGACCGCCCACGAGAACGAGCGTCGTGCTCCGCGTCGAGGTCGCGTTCGGGCTTGATCAGGGCGCCGGCGTACCTGATCGCGGTGGTGAGCTCCCGCGGCGTCAGACCGGTGCCGTCCGGTCCGTCGACAGCCGAGGCGACCAGATCGCCGACCACCGGCTCGACGTGGTCCGGATCGGCGACGGGTGCGACGTCGCACTCGAACCGGGCGAGCTGGTCGGCCTTGCCCAGCCCGAGGTGGCCACCAGCGAACGCCTCCCACACCGCCCGCGCCGCGGCCCGGTCCGCGGTGGCTGCGACTCGCAGGAGCCGGGCGGTGTGGGACGGGTCGGCCACCGCGGCGCTGCCGGCGCGTTGCTGGCAGGCGCGGACCCAGTCGATCGCGCCGTACCCGTGCTCGGTGTGCAGACCCCGGCTCAGCCCTTCCCGGGCGGCGGTGACCTCGATCCGGTCCAGCACCGCCCGGGCCGCCGCGACGCTCGCGAGGAGCTGCTCGACCTGGCCGCCGGACAGTGCCCACAGCGCCGCCGCCTCGACACCCGCCAGTGCCGACACCGCGGCGTCCATCGCCTGGGGCACCGAGTGCGCCAGGGCGACAGGCGAGAGCGGCTGAACGGCCATGACTCGAACATACATTCGAACACCGACAGCGTCCGCGCGGCGATCGTGGCTGTCAGGACATGTGCGCTCTCGCTCACCGTTCCTTACTGCTTCACCGACAACGCGTGGAGGTGCCGGTGGAAGGGGACTCAGCGGACCGACAGGTCCGCATCCTCGACGGCGCGCGCGTCCGCGGTTTCGTCCTCCAGAATGGCGAGCACGGACAGGTGGTCGTCCTGGTCCTCCGGCTGCCGACGCGCATCGTCGGCTTGTGGAACGTGCGCGGGCGGCAGGTCGTACTTTTCTCGCAGGAACCTCTCGCGGTACAGAAGATCAGCGTCGGTGGCCGCGTTCATCAGCGACGCGGCATTCATGCCCGCTCCGATCACCACGCTGACGACAGGAACGGCTTGGCCGAGCTTCTTCTTGGTCAGGCGGATCCCGAGGCGGTGGAACACCGCCTGGATTATCTGCGTCACCTGGCTCTGGTTCAGCTGCTTCCACGTGGCGTTCCGGGCGAGTGCCTGGCTGAGCTTGGTGAGCTCGACGTAGGCGGCGTTCTTCGCGCCCTGCCCGCTCATGCAGTAGCCCATGACGCCCAGGGCGTAGATGCGCTCTTCCGGACGGTCCACGTCATACCCGTAGTACGCGGCTGTCTGCGCGATCAGCCGCGATGTGCCTCCGAGGACAGCGGCGGCGTCAGCGCTGATGGCCGTCACGACGACGGCGGCAGCCGGTGCGGTCGCCAATCCTCCGCTGGCGACCGTGCCGGCGGCGGCAGCTGCTTGAGTCGTCGTCACCGCCGCGCCGGCGGTCGCGCCGGTACTCAGGCCCCAGGCCGCGTAGCGCAGGTCGAGGGCGGGCTTCACGTCATCAATCTGCTCGAGCTCGAGCTTTCGGATGTCGCGGACCCGTTCGACGTGCTGGTGCCCATCTTGCTGGAAGGCGCTGACGACCGACGTCTTCCGAAGGGTGGACTCGCCGGCTCGTGTCACCGTACCGACCAGACCCTCGACGGCGTGGGCCATGGCGCGCCCGAACTCGTCGGCTCCGGGCATCGACCCGACGCGGTCGCGTGCGGCAGCGCCTGCGGCTGCCATACGGTGTCGAGCGGACTTCGGAAGCAGATGCCGCGGCGAGCGTGCTTCGCGCTTTCGGCGCGCCTCTTGGACGGCGTCCCACGCTTTGCGGTCGTAGTCGTTCATCGTCGGCGTTGTCATGAATTCCCCTGTGTGAGTGCTGCTCCCGCGCGGCAGCGTAGGACGTGAACGTTCGAGTCGTACTCGTTTCGGCAGCGTGGGTCGGGCGCGCCCCTCCGCACGCCCGACCCACGCCTCGATCCGGTCACGCCTGCGTGGACGGATCGTCCGGGCGCCGGCGGCGCACCGGCTTGGACGTCAGGTGCCACTGGTGGCAGTCGGCGCATCGGTAGCAGCGACGCTCCTGGCGTCTGGTTCCGGCGAGGTCGCCGCCCTCATCGGCGAGCTGCCGTGCCTTCGCAGCGTCCCGAAGGGCCTGACGAGCTGCGCCGCGGCTGAGACACCGCTTGCCCGTCGCCGGGCAGCGCGGGAAACGAGGAACCGGACGGTACGTCCGTCGCAGCCGGCGATGGCGTCGCCACCCGGCCATGTCAGCGAGCCGTCCAGTCGTTGCAGCCCGACGACTCGAAAAACTTGTCCGAGGCCTTGATCACCACGACCGACTGACCGGACGAGTTGTTGTTCGCGATGATCCCGTCGAACCCGTCGGCGCTCTTGAGCCGAGCCCAGTAGCAGTTGCCGCTGTCGGGGGTAGTGGAGGTGTAGCGGCCCGGCTGGACATCGACGCCGACCTCGTACGTGCCGTCGCCGGGAATCGTGGCTCCCGCGTTCGCGGAGCCGCCGCCGGCCGCGGTCGGTGTGGCGGTGACGGTGACGGTCTCCGCCGGCGGCGTGACCGTCTCCGCCGGCGGCGTCACGGTGACGGTCGCCGCGGGCGTCCCCTCGTCGCCGGCGACGGTCTGGGTCACGGCGGGCGTCGCTCCGGTGACGGTGTTGCCCGAGCCGCCGCTCGCGGCCGCGCTGCCGATCCCGATCGCGGCGACGGCGGTGACCGTGTAGCCGATGATGTGCTTGGTCTTGCTGTTCATGTCGAGCCCCTTGTCCGCTGGGCGAGCTCCTGTCGAGCCCGGCTGGCTGAACCATCCGCCCTGAGCTCTTGACACATCGAGCAAGAGCACCGATAAGGGGAGTTATCGCGCGTGCCTTCCGTCAATGCGTTCGTCGCCCCTAGTGTTCTCGTGTCCGGGATCACAGCGTCGGAGGGAGGGAAATCATGACGGTCACGACGACCGTGCCCGCATCGGGCGGGCTACGCATGTCGCTCGCGGATGTCGCGCGGCTGACCCAGGTGCAGCGCGCCGTCGTCACGATGTGGCGCAAGCGCACCAACCGTGCCGGCGTCGCCTTCCCGGAGCCGGTCGGGACCCGCTCGGGTCACGCGGAGTTCGACGCCTTCGAGGTGGCCCGCTGGCTGGAGGCCACCGGCCTCGGCAACAACCCGGACGCACCCGCCGACGTCGTCGCCCACGCCCGTCCGTCCGAGGCGATGGCTGCGTCTGCGTCGTACGACGTCGTCACCGCGCTTCTGGCCCTCGCAGCGGCGTCCCACGAGCAGCTCGCCGGCCTGGACCGCGACGAGGTGCTCGACCTGGCCGAGGACGTCGACGCCGACGACGCGTTCCTGCTGACGGAGGCCGAGGCGTTGCCGCAGGACTGCTCGGCGCTGCTGGCGTACGTCGACCGGCTGGCCGACGCGGCGTACTCACCGGAGCGCGCGCTGGACCTGGTCACCGAGCAGCACCGTCGCCTGTCGGGTGGCGCCGCACGCCGGCACGCGCTGCGGTCCGAGGCGCGAGAGCTGGTCTCCCGTACGGCGTGTGCCGTCGCCGAGGCGCTGGACCTCTCGTCGTGGGCGTTCGTCGACCCGACGCGCGGCGGTTGCGACCTGCTACTCGCGACGGCGCTGGCCGCTCGGGACGCGCAGCCGGTGACCGTGCTGACGGGGGAGTACGCGTCGGTCGAGGCGCGCCGCGCCCGTCGTCGGCTGCGAGCACACGACCTCGCCCACGAGCCGTGCGCGGTGCAGGACGGTGTCGTACTGATCGATCGGCCGGCGGTCGTGGTGGCGCATCTGCCCGACCCGGCGCGGCCCGGCATGGCCGTCGGCGAGATCCTGCGCGAGGTCGACGAGCTCACGCTCCAGATGGGTGCGGAGCAGTGGGCGTTGGTGCTCGCACCCGCGAGCGCGCTGTCGGACCGGTTGCGTTCGGACGCCGACGAGCGGGCGCGGGACGCGATCATGCGCGACGGCCGCCTGCGGATGGTCCTGCGCCTTCCGGCGGGCATGGCGACGCACCTGGGGCAGCAGCAGCTGACGCTGTGGTTGCTCGGCCCGGCGCACCCGGACGTGCCGCCGAGCGAGCGGCGCACGGTCCTCGGCGACCTGACCGGCGTCGAGCTGACCGAGGCGGTGTACGACGAGGTGGCCACGGACGCCGTGGCGGCCCTGGCGCCGCCCCGGCTGGCGGCGGCGCACCGGTGGCACCACGGCAGCACGGTGCTCACGTCGCGGCTGGTTCGGCAGCGCGGGGGCCTGATGACGTTCGCGACGGCGGAACCCGTTGACAGCCGTACGGACTCGGCGGCCGCCGTCCTCGCGATCGACGGACTGCGTACGGCGCTCGACGTCGGTGCGGCCTGGACGCTCGGCGCGGGCGAGGAGGGGCGCCGGCAGACCGTGACGGTGCAGCACGCCCAGGAGATCGGCGCGCTGCGCGTCCTGTCGGGCCATCGCATCCGCGCGCACGACGTCCGGGTCGGTGCGGGCGGCGGTGTCGCGGTGATCGGCCCGGACGAGGTGTCGGGCTCCGCCCGCTGGGGTGAGCGGCGGATCGACCGGTTCGACCTGGAGGCGACCTACCCTGGCTCCAGACTGACCGAGCCTGGAGACGTGGTCTTCGCGACGAGTGGCCGGGTCGTCGCCCGGGTCGACCGGCGGGGAGGCAGCGTGGTGCAGGCGCCGGCGCGGGTGATGCGCCTCCGGGCCGTCGAGAAGTGGCGTGGTGCGCTCAGCCCGGACGTCGTCGCTGCCGACCTGAACGCCCAGCCGCGCGCCGGGAACGCCTACCGCGCCTGGCAGCTGCGGATCGTCTCCCGTGAGGCGACCGCGCCGCTGGCCGACGCCGTCGCCGACATCGAGGCGATGGCGCAGGAGGCGCAGCGGCGGCTTGCAGACCTGCGGGACCTGCGTACTCGTCTCGTCGACGGCGTCGCCGCCGGCGCCGTGACGATGACCGACCAGACCAGAAGCATTGACACACAGCACGATTCGACACAGAGAGCAGGACGCTGACGTATGCCTCCGAAGAAGAAGGTCGACGCCACGGTGCCGTCGACGATGAAAGAGCTCAAGGACACGCTGTGGAAGGCGGCCGACAAGCTGCGCGGTTCGATGGACGCCTCGCAGTACAAGGACGTGATCCTCGGCCTGGTCTTCTTGAAGTACGTCTCGGACGCGTTCGAGGAGGCGCGTGGTCAGATCCGTGCGGAGCTGAGCGCGGACGGCTGGTCGGAGGATCAGATAGCGTCGGTCATCGACGACACGGACGAGTACGTCGGTCGCGGCGTCTTCTGGGTCGGGACGCACGCGCGCTGGACCTACCTCGCGAACCACGCCAAGGGCCTGCCAGCGACGGCAGGTCAGCCCGCCAAGAGCGTCGGTGACCTGATCGACGACGCGATGGATCTGCTGATGGGGTCGAACCCCTCGCTGAAGGGCACGCTCCCGCGCCTGTACGGCCGCGACAACGTCGACCAGCGCCGGCTGGGGGAGCTGCTGGACCTGTTCAACAGCGCGCGCTTCACCGGGCACGGCGTCTCCAAGGCGCGCGACCTGCTGGGCGAGGTGTACGAGTACTTCCTGGAGAAGTTCGCCCGGGCGGAGGGCAAGCGGGGTGGCGAGTTCTACACGCCCGCCGGGGTCGTGCGGGTGCTGGTGGAGGTGCTGGAGCCCGACCACGGCCGCGTGTACGACCCGTGCTGCGGGTCGGGCGGCATGTTCGTGCAGGCGGAGAAGTTCCTGGAGGCGCACGGCAAGGACGGCTCCGACATCGCCGTGTACGGGCAGGAGCTCAACGAGCGCACCTGGCGGATGGCGCAGATGAACCTCGCGATCCACGGCATCGACACCCAGGGCCTGGGCAGCCGGTGGGGTGACACGTTCGCCCGCGACATCCACCCGGACGTCAAGGCCGACTTCGTCATGGCGAACCCGCCGTTCAACATCAAGGACTGGACCCGCAATGAGGAGGACGCGCGCTGGGCGTACGGCACGCCGCCGCGCAACAACGCGAACTACGCGTGGATCCAGCACATCCTGTCCAAGCTGACGCCGACGGGCACGGCGGGTGTGGTGATGGCGAACGGGTCGATGTCGTCCAACTCCGGTGGTGAGGGCGACATCCGCGCGAACCTCGTGGAGGCGGACCTGGTCTCGTGCATGGTCGCCCTGCCGACGCAGCTGTTCCGCTCGACCGGGATCCCCGTCTGTCTGTGGTTCTTCGCCAAGGACAAGAGCAAGGGTGCGGGCGGGTTGGTGGACCGCAGCGGGCAGATCCTGTTCGTCGACGCCCGCGAGCTCGGCCACATGGTCGACCGCGCCGAGCGTGCGCTGTCCGACGACGACATTGCCCGGATCGCCGACACCTACCACGCCTGGCGCGGCACCAATGGCCGGTCGAGTAGGGCCGAGGCGCTAGCCGAGGGCCGTATCGAGACCAAGGACGAGGAGTACGCCGACGTGCCCGGCTTCTGCCGAAGCGTCACCCTCGCGGAGGTCAAGGAGGCCGGGTACGCCCTGACGCCAGGCCGGTTCGTCGGTGCGGCTGAGGCCGAGGACGACGGCGAACCGGTCGAGCAGAAGATCGAGCGCCTCACGAAGGATCTGCTGGCGGCCATGGACGAGTCCGCCCGTCTCGACGCCGCCGTCCGCACCCAGCTCGGGCGGCTCTGATGGCGCGAGTGACGACTACCGGCGGTCGAGCGGCGGTCGGCGGTGTTTCGCTCGGCCGGATCGCCATCAGCATCGGCGAGCCGAACATCAGCACACCGGACGGCTTTCGATGGACCGCGCTGAGCGCCGTCGCGCGCCTGGAAAGCGGACACACGCCGAGTCGGAAGCATGCTCACTACTGGGATGGTGATATCCCCTGGGTTGGTGTCCGCGACGCGACCGGCAACCATGGCTTGGTCATTGATGACACCGCACAGCATGTGACACAGGCCGGGATCGACAACTCTTCGGCACGAGTCCTTCCTGAGGGCACCGTGTGCCTCTCTCGAACTGCGTCGGTCGGATACGTCGTGACGCTCGGCCGACCGATGGCGACGAGCCAAGACTTCGTGAATTGGGTGTGCGGTCCTGATCTGGATCCGCGGTATCTGCACTACGTGCTGATGCTGGAGCAGGAAAGCATCCGTCGATTCGCGCGAGGAACGACTCACCAGACCATGTACTACCCGGAGGCTAAGGCGCTCCACGCCCTGCTCCCATCGAGGCCACAACAGACCGCAATTGCAGACGTATTGCGTGCGCTCGACGACAAGATCGCCGCGAACCGCACCGTCATCGACCGGGCCGACGACCTCGCCCGCGTCATGTATGCCTCCGCGTCCGCCGCCTCAGGCGTGCAGGTGCCGCTGTCGTCCCTGGCGCAGTTCGTCAACGGGAAGGCGTTCACCAAGGACGCCACCGGCACCGGCCGAGTGGTAATCCGGATCGCCGAACTGAACAGCGGCCTTGGCGGATCGACCGTGCGGAACGACCTTGAGGTGGCGGACCAGCATGTGGCACGCGCCGGTGATCTGCTGTTCGCGTGGTCCGGATCGCTCACGGTGCACCGCTGGTTCCGTGACGAAGCGATTGTCAATCAGCACATCTTCAAGGTGATCCCTGCTGAGGGTGTCCCGATGTGGGTCGTCAACGGTGCGGTTCGGTTGAAGCTCAGGGAGTTTCAGGCGATTGCTGCCGACAAGGCGACGACGATGGGTCACATCCAGCGTCGGCACCTGGATGAGCCAGTTGCCGTACCGAGTGAGACCGCGCTTGCGTCACTCAGCGACAAGATGACGTCCCTGTGGGAGCGTGCGCTGTCGGCGGAGATGGAGAACGAGCGGTTGGCGGCGACGCGGGATGCGTTGTTGCCGCTGCTGATGTCAGGCAAGGTCCGCGTCAAGGACGCCGAAGCAACAGTGGGGGAGATGGTGTGAGATGGCACTGACCGCAACAGGTTTCAGCGAGGCCGACTGGGAGGAGCTCGCGCTCGACACGCTCGGCGAGCTCGGCTGGCAGCCGAAGGAAGGCGCCGCCCTCGCGCCCGGCTCCGGCGAGCGCGAGTCGTGGGACGACCTGGTCCTGCGCGGCCGGCTGCTGCAGGCGATGCGCGACCTCAACCCCGGCGTACCCGAGCAGTACCTCCAGCAGACGATGGCCGACATCCTCGCCCCGAAGAGCCAGGACGCCATCACCGAGAACCACCGCGTCCACGACCTGCTGGTCGGCGGCTACCGGGGCACGACGTACGTCGACCACGACGGTGTCGAGCAGCACCCGACGATCCACCTGATGAGCACCGACCCGGACCGCAACGACTGGGTCGCCGCCCACCAGGTGACGATCCGCGACCGGGACCGCGAGCGCCGCTTCGACGTCGTCCTCTACTGCAACGGCCTGCCCGTCAGCATCATCGAGCTGAAGAAGGCCGGCTCGAAGACCGCGACCGTCGCCGCCGCGCACGCCCAGCTGCAGACGTACGTCGAGGAGTTCCCGATGGCGTTCCGGTTCGCGGTGTGCACGGTCGCCAGCGACGGCGTCCAGGCGCGCTACGGCACGCCGTTCACTCCGCTGAACCACTTCGCGGTCTGGAACGTCGACGACAGCGGCCACCCGATGGCCATCGGTGAGGCGGACGAGGACGGCAGGCCCGTCACCGAGCTCGAGCTCACCCTGCAGGGGCTGTTCAACCTCGAACGGTTCGTGCAGCTGCAGCACAGCTTCACCGCGTTCGACGAGGACGAGCGCGGCCTGGCCAAGCGGATCGCCAAGCCGCACCAGTACTTCGCCGTCACCAAGGCCGTCGCCAGCACCATCGAGGCGGTCGGCTCCGACGGACGCGCCGGTGTCGTCTGGCACACCCAGGGCTCCGGCAAGTCGATGGAGATGGAGCTGTACGCCAACCTCGTCAGCCGCCACCCCCGGCTGCTCAACCCGACGATCGTCGTCATCACCGACCGCAACGAGCTGGACGGCCAGCTGTACGGCGCGTTCGACAAGAGCCTGCTGCTGTCCGAGTCGCCGAAGCAGATCACCCGCCGCGCCCAGCTGCGCGAAGAGCTGACCGACCGCGTCACCGGCGGCATCTACTTCACGACGCTGCAGAAGTTCGGCAAGACCAAGGCCGAGAAGGAGTCCGGCGCCGACCACCCGGTGCTGTGCGACCGGCGCAATGTCATCGTCATCGTGGACGAGGCGCACCGCAGCCACTACGACGACCTCGATGGCTACGCCCGCCACCTCAAGGACGCTCTGCCGCACGCGACCCTGATCGCATTCACGGGTACGCCGGTGGCACAAGGGGATCGGGACACCCGCAAGGTCTTCGGCGACGACATCGACGTCTACGACCTGAACCGCGCGGTCGAGGACGGCGCCACCGTCCCCGTCCTCTTCGAGCCGCGGCTGATCAAGGTCGAGCGCAAGGGCGACCTGGACGACGAGTCCCTCGACGCCGCCGCCGACGAGGCCACCGCCGGCCTGGACGACGCCGAGCGCACCAAGGTCGAGCAGAGCGTCGCCGTCCTCAACGCGGTGTACGGCACGCCGGCCCGGCTGGCGACGCTCGCCGACGACTTCGTCGCGCACTGGGAGGCTCGGCGCGAGCGGATGCGTCCGTTCATCGGGGCCGACGGCAAGGCGATGATCGTGTGCGCCACCCGCCAGATCTGCGCCGACCTGTACGACGCGATCACCGCCCTGCGCAAGGACTGGCACTCCGACGACATCAGCAAGGGCGTGATCAAGGTCGTCTACTCCGGCGACCCGTCGGACACCGGCGCCGTCAAGAAGCACGTCCGCCGTCCGTCCGAGAACGCCACGATCAAGCAGCGGCTCAAGGACGTCGACGACGAGCTGGAGATCGTCATCGTCAAGGACATGATGCTGACCGGTTACGACTCGCCGCCGCTGCACACGCTCTACCTCGACCGGCCCATCAAGGGCGCGCTGCTCATGCAGACCCTCGCCCGGGTCAACCGCACCTTCCGCGGCAAGGAGGAGGGCCTGCTCGTCGCGTACGCCCCGGTCGCGGACAACCTGACCAAGGCGCTTGCCGAGTACACCGTCGCCGGCGGCCGCGACCAGCGCGACGCGGTCGGCCGCGGAGTGGAGGAGGCCGTCGAGCTGGCGCTCGACCTCGTCGTCAAGCTGCGTGCGCTCGTCGCGCCGGTCGACTGGAAGGGCATCTGGAGCGCGGACCCCAAGCGCGGCTTCGCTCACGCCGTGCAGGCGACGACGAACTTCCTGCGGACCGCAACACCCGGCCAGGGCGACGACGACAGCGAGACGCCGGCGGCGGCGTACCGGCGTCTGTCCACGCAGCTCGCCCGCGCCTGGGCGCTCGCACCGCGCTCGGAGGAGCTGGAGAACCTGCTGCCCGAGCTGCGCTTCTACGAGGAGGTGCGCGTCTGGATGGCCAAGTTCGACGTGGCCGACCGGCAGGCGCGCGGCGAACCCGTGCCTGAGGACGCCGCCCGGTTGCTCGGCGAGCTCATCGTGACCTCGACCGAGGCGGGCGGGATCGTCGACATCTACGAGGCGGCCGGCCTGCCGAAGCCGAGCCTGTCCGACCTGTCCACCGACTTCGTCGAGAAGGCGCAGCAGTCCAGCGCGCCCCAGCTGGCGATCGAGGCGCTGCGCGCCAGCATCCTCGCCGAGAGCGCCCGCGTGACGCGCGGCAACGTCGTCCGGCAGCGCGCGTTCTCCCAGCGGCTGGCCGAGCTGATGGCGAAGTACACCAACCAGCAGCTGACCTCGGCCGAGATCATCGCCGAGCTGGTCGAGCTGGCCAAGGAGGTCGCAGCCGACGCCGACCGGGGCAGCCGGTTCGACCCGCCGATGAATGGCGACGAGCTCGCCTACTACGACGTGGTCAGCGCCAACGAGTCCGCGGTCGACGTGATGGGCGACGACGTCCTTGCCCAGATCGCCCGCGAGCTGGTCCAGGTGATGCGGCGGGACGTCCGTACGGACTGGACGGTGCGCGACGACGTACGGGCCAAACTGCGGTCGTCGATCAAGCGGCTGCTGGTCAAGCACGGCTGGCCACCGGACCAGCAGCCGGGCGCGATCAAGGACGTCATGGAGCAGATGGAGGCCATGGCTCCCCGCTACGCCGAGGAGCGCCGCCGTCGCTGACCGATGCGCTGGACCTGTGACGGGGAGAGCGTCAGGACTCACTCTCTGGCACAGGTCCGAGCGCGAGCGAAATCGTAAGGAGAAGTGCGACTGGACGCACCTTTCCGTACCGCTCAAAGGCAGCGACGACTGATCCCGCTGTGAACGCGGTGGTATCAAGTTCCGGGCATCGACGTCCTTGGGTGATGTGCGTCTCACCTGGGAGGCGCCCATCCGAACGGGGAACCACCATGCAGCACCGCACGCGCACCCTCGCCGCCGTCCTGAGCACCACGACCCTCGGTCTCTTCGCCGGGGGAGTAGCCATCGCCGGTCCGGCGGCGGCGATCAACCCCTGCCAGAGCTCCAACCCGCCGGAGTACTGCTACACCGACCCGGACCCGGGCCCGGCCGTCCCCGGCGCGCCCGGCTCGCTGACCGCCGTGTCCGTGCTGCAGAGCGACGTCACGCTCAGCTGGACGGACGCGTCCGGCGCGCAGACCTCCTACTTCGTCCGGCGCACCGTGAACGGCGTCGCCGGCACCCCGGTGCAGCTGGGTTCCACGGCCACCGGCTTCTCCGACCACGGCGTCCCGACCGGCACGACCGTGACGTACGACGTGTACGCCCAGAACTGCGACGACACCGGCCAGTGCGTCAACGGCTCAGCCGCCCGGAAGGTCGCCACCACCAAGCCGGCGCCCTCCGACGCGGTCCTGTCCTCGATGTCGGCGGCGCAGGACGGGTACTACACCTACCCGTACGGCTGGACCGGCCGCGCGGTCTGGAACCCGTCCGGGTCGTACACGCTCAAGGGGACCGCGGTCGACTGGGACACCACCTCGCCGATCACCGTCCGCCTGGACGACTCGGGCACCAGCCGGACGGCCACCGCGAACGGCACCGCGGCGGGCTTCAACGTTGCGAACCCGGGGTACGGCGACGCGCACGCGTTCTCGTTCGGCTGGACGCCGATGTCGACCGTGCCCGGTAACCACTCGGCGTGCGCGACCGCGCTCAACGTGGGCGGCGGCTCGGACAGCGCGCCTTGGTGCTGGGGCTACTTCGTCGACGGCCCGCCGACGAACCTGGCCATCACCAAGGCCGCCAACACGGTGGACGTGACGTTCATCGACGCCTCCGACCACGAGACCGGCTACTACCTCCAGCGTGAGACCGCACAGGGCTGGGTGTCGGTCGGCAGCTCGCTCGGCGCCACGACCGGCCACGGCACCCGGCTCTCCATGCGGGAGTACGCGTCCGTCGGGTCCGGCGTCTGCTACCGGGTGCTGATGACCGACGCCAAGGGCCAGGTGCCCAGCGCACCGGTCTGCACCGCCTGAACGCGACCGGAGCCGTGAGGGAAGGTGCGCAGGAGCGCACCTTCCCTCACGGTTTCACGGCTTCACGGCTTCACGGCTTCACGGCTTCACGGCTTCACGGTGTCGGGCGTAGGCGAGGTCCCCGAGTCCAGCAGGGACGCGTCGCCGCCGTTCTCCTGCACGATGCCGGCCAGTGCGTGCCAGATCAGCAGGGTGAGGTGCTTCCCGATCTCGGCGCGCGTCATGGTGCGGCTGTCGAGCCACCACTCGCCGGTTGTCAGGCAGAGGCCGACGATGGCGTGCGACCACGGCTCGGCCAGCGCGGTGTCGAGCCCGAGGTGGCGCAGCTGCCCGGCCATCAGGCCGGCGAGGGCCGCGGCGATGGAGCTCTTCTGCGCGGCCAGGATGTCGCCGTCACCCCGGTGGTGGATCAGCAGCCGGAACACCGACGGGTGCTCCTCGATGACGGCGAGGTACCCGTCGACCGCGGCGCCGATGCGCTCCCGCATCGGGCCCGGCGCGACCAGGGCGGGCAGGACCCGCTCGGCGACCCGGGCGCTGCCCCACGCCGCGACGGCCGCGTGCACCTCGTTCTTGTCGGCGAAGTAGCGGTAGAGCACCGGTTTGCTCGCCTGGGCCTCCCGGGCCATCTCGGCGACGCTCGCATCCGGGCCGACCCGGTCGATCGTGCGTACGGCGGCTTCGATCAGACCCGCGCGCCGCTGCTCCCGGTGCTCGTCCCACCGGGTGGTCCGCCGGTCGACCCGGTCGACCTGGTCACGTGCTGTCACGGCGTCACCGTAGTGCGCCCCGCTGACGGTCCGCGCCGTGTGCCGACACCGCGGCCGGTGCCGGTCCCACCGGTGAGAGGATGCGCGCATGGCGCAACGTCCCTCCGGGTGGTACGACGACCCTGACGACTCGACGCAGCTGCGGTACTTCGACGGCATCCTGTGGACCGAGCGCCGCATGCCGAAGGTGCTGCCCGGGCTGGCGGAGTCGACGATCGGATCGCCGCCCCGCCCCGAGCAGCCGTACGCCGGGTCGCCGGCCGCGACCACGTCCCGCGCGCCGGGGTCCGGGGCGGGTTCCGGGGCGGGGTCCGGGCAAGGGTCGTCCTCGGGTACCCCTGAGCAGAACCCCTGGCAGGCGCCGCCGCAGGGCGGGTCCAGCCGCGTGCCCGGGGGCGAGCACCACGGTGAGTGGCCGGGTGGCCCCGCGCAGACCGGCCAGCACCCGCAGCGGCCGCCGGTCCCGACGACCCCGGACGGCCGGCCGATCAGCGGGTGGTGGCGTCGGTTCGGCGCGTACGCCCTCGACGGCATGCTCGTCTTCGTCATCAGCGCGGTCGCGTCGTGGCCGTGGGCGCAGAGCTGGTTCGAGACGTACGCGGACTACGCCCGCGACGTCACCGACGCCCAGCAGCGGGGGCTGACCACGCCGTCGGCGCCCGAGGCGCTGCAGGAGCTGCCGTGGCAGTGGCTCCTGATCTTCGTCCTCCTGCTGGCCGTGTACGAGATCGGCTTCACGGTCTGGCGGGGCCAGACGATCGGCAAGATGATCACCGGCATCAGCGTCCGGCAGCTCGAGCACGCGACCCTCCCGACGCTCAGCGAGGCGGCGGTGCGGTTCGTCGTCAAGGGGATCGCGGCGATCCTCGCGCCGGTCACCGTGCTCAGCGGGCTGGGCACGCTCTTCATGATCGCCGACGGGCTGTGGCCGCTCGGTGACCGCAACCGTCAGGCCGTGCACGACAAGGCGCCGGGCACCGTCGTCGTGGTCGGCCGGGTGCACCGGCAGAGCCCGCTGCAGTGAGGCGGGTCGCTCTCTTCACGGGGTCCTCGTTCGGCGCCGACGACCGGTGGCGCCAGGCGGTGGCCGACCTCACCGCCTTCTTCGCCGAGCGCGGCGTCGGGGTCGTCTACGGCGGCGCGTCCGTCGGGCTGATGGGCGTGGTCGCCGACACGGCACTCGCGCACGGCGTCGAGGTGATCGGTGTCATCCCGCGCGCGGTCTTCTCCGCCGAGGTGCCCCACCACGGGCTGACCGAGCTGATCCAGGTCGAGTCGATGCACGAGCGCAAGGCCGTGATGGCCTCGTACGCCGATGCCTTCGTCGCACTGCCCGGCGGGCTGGGCACGCTGGAGGAGATCTTCGAGGTCTGGACCTGGCGCACCATAGGCCTGCACGACAAGCCGGTGGCGTTCTACGACGTGGACGGCTACTGGTCGCCGCTGCTCGGCGCGCTCGACCACATGGTGGCGGCCGGCTTCGTCCGGGCGCCGGCGCGCGACGGGCTCGTCGTCGCCGATCGCCCGGACGGTCTGTGGGCGGCGCTCAGCCGTCCTGCTGGCTCACCCACTCCTTGACCCGACGCTCGGCCTCCTCGTCCGAGACGTCCTCCACGCGGGTCATGATCGACCAGCGGACGCCGAACGGGTCCAGGACGGACGCGAACCGGTCCCCGGTGACGAACGTCGACGGTGCCTCCCGCACGGTGCCGCCGGCCTTCTCGGCGGCCGTCGTCGTGGCGTCGCAGTCCGGCACGTAGATCGCGATCGAGTGCGTGGCGGCCGCTCCCGAGGTCGGCGCCGCGATGCCGTACGCCTCCGCCGGGTCGCTCAGCTGCAGGCGGCCCTGCTCCAGCTCCAGCTCGGCATGGGCGACCGTGCCGTCCGGGCCGTCGGTGCGCGACACGAGGCGTGCCCCGAAGACGTCGGTGTAGAAGTCGATGGCGCGGGCGGCGCCGTCCACGCACAGGAAGGGGGTCAGCGAGGTGTAGCCCGCCGGACGGTAGGTCGTGCTCGGTGATGTCTGGGTCATGTCGGCCATCCTGCCTAGGCTTCGAGGGTGGCGTCTTGGACGAATGCGACATCGACCCGACCCCGGCACGTCGGGCCGTACGGCCGTGGCGACGGGCTGGGCGAGATCGTCCACCCGCAGCGCACCGACCAGGTCCTGGAGCGGGGGCGGCTCGAGGTGACCTCACCGGCGCTGGCGGCGTACGCCGACCGGTTCTGGACGGTGCGCTGGCGGCGGTACGACGCCCCGGTCGAGTTCAGCGAGGTCATCACCAACCCGGTGTGCCACCTCACCTTCGAGGACGGCCGACGGTCCGACGGTGGCCCGCTCGTGCGCCACGGCATCGAGCTGCCGGCCGCCGTGCTCACCACGGTGTGGACCGACCGGTTCCGGGTCCGGCTCGAAGGCGAGGCACGGGTCATCGGGGTGCGCTTCCGCCCTGGTGCGATGGCCGCGATCGCCGGCCGGCCGCTGGCCGCGGACCAGAGCCTGACCGTCGACGACGTGCTCACCGGTGCCGGCGCCGTCCTGCGCCAGGTCCTGGCGGAGCCGTCCGACGAGCGCCGGCGCACCATCGTGCAGGACTGGCTCGAGCCGCAGCTGCCCGAGCCGGCGCCCGACTACCTCGCCGTCTCGGCGCTGGTCGACGAGATCCGCCTGGACGCATCGATCGTGCGCGTCGACCAGATCGGCTCCTCGGCCGGCCTGTCGGTGCGCTCGGTGCAGCGGCTGTTCCGTCGCTACATCGGCGTGACGCCCAAGTGGGTGCTCCTGCGGTGCAGGCTGCAGGACGCCGCGGCCCACCTCGACGACGACCCCTGCACGGATCTCGCCGACCTCGCGACCCGGCTGGGGTGGTACGACCAGTCCCACTTCGTCCGCGACTTCCGCCGCTTCCTCGGCGTCACACCGGGTCGGTACGCCCGCGACGCCCGTACGACGCCGCCGTCCGCGATGCCGTGAGAAGTGGCCCCGCCTGGCGAGGCTGCCAGGGCCACCGCCCGCGATCTCGTGGGAGGTGGCCCTGAGCGTCAGCGGGCGGGGAGGATCGTCCCCGTCACCTCGCCGAGCCCGATGCGGGTGCCGTGCGGACCGGGCGCCGTACCGGTGATCGTCACCGTGTCGCCGTCCTCCAGGAAGGCGCGGGTCGTCCCGTCCTTCAACGTGATCGGCTCCTGGCCGGCCCAGGTCAGCTCGAGCAGCGAGCCGCGCTCGCCCTTGTCGTGCCCGGAGATCGTGCCCGACGCGAACAGGTCGCCGGGGCGCAGGCTCGCGCCGTTCACGGTCAGGTGGGCGAGCATCTGGGTGGGGGACCAGTACATGTCCAGGTACGGCGGGTGCGACACCACCGTCCCGTTGATCGCCACCTCCAGGGAGATGTCCAGGCCGAACAGCGCCGAGCCGCGCAGGTAGTCCAGCGGCTGCGGGTCCTGGCCCGGGAGGTCGACGCGCGCGGCGGCCAGCGCCTCCATCGGGACCACCCAGGCGCCGACGGACGAGGCGAAGGACTTGCCGAGGAACGGTCCGAGCGGGACGTACTCCCACGCCTGGATGTCTCGGGCCGACCAGTCGTTGAACAGCGTCATGCCGAACAGGTGGTCCTCGGCCTGGTCCACGCCGACGCGGGTACCCACCTGCGTGGAGTCGCCGACGACGAAGCCCAGCTCGGCCTCGATGTCCAGGCGGACGCTGGGTCCGAACACCGGAGCGGGGTCCTGCGGGCCCTTGCGCTGCCCGGTCGGGCGGACGATGTCGGTGCCGCTGACCACGACCGTCCCGGCGCGGCCGTGGTAGCCGATCGGCAGGTGCTTCCAGTTCGGGGTGAGCGCGTCGCCGTCCGGGCGGAAGATCGAGCCGACGTTGGTCGCATGCTGCTCGCTGGCGTAGAAGTCGACGTAGTCCGCGACCTCGAACGGCAGGTGCAGCGTCACCGCGTCCAGGTCGTACAGGAACGGCTCGACGCAGCCGCGGCGCGTGTCGTTGGTGAGCATCTCCACGATCCACGCGCGCCCGGCGGCCCACGCCGAACGTCCCTCGGCCAGAAAGGCGTTCAGGGTCCCGGTCTGCCAGACGAGGGCCGACTCCATCCCCGCGGCCTCAGCCGCGGCGCCGAGGTCCAGGACGCGGTCGCCGACGCGGCAGCCGACGCGCGCCTCACCGTCACGGGGCGAGAACACGCCGTACGGCAGGTTGCTGACGCCGAACAGGTGGTCGGAGGGCAGCTGCAGCCAGTCTGCGGCCACGGTCATGGGCGGGTCTCCTCGATGAGTCGTAGGTCGGCCAGGTCACGGATGGGGTCGAGCACATCACAGCAGCCGTAGGAGTGGAACTGGTCGCGGACGGCGCGTACGGCCGTGTCGTCGAGGGCGCGGACCTGGTCGGCGAGCTCGGCCGAGTCACGTTGCGCCAAAACGGTTCCCACCTCGGACGCGGAGTCGCCCTGGAGCGCCCGGTGGGTCGCGAGCAGGACGTTGAGGACGCCGTGCTGCTCCTCGTCCCCGGCCGGGGTGGACGCCGTGTGGGCGACGGCGTGGTGCAGTCCGCCGGTGAGCTTGAACGCGATGCCGTGCTGCACGGTCGCGACGACGAACGCCGCCAGCTGGTGGACGGTCGGGACGGGCGTGCGCTCGGTCGAGCCGGTACGCAGCTTGGCCCGGACCTGCTGCCCGTCGGCGAGCTCGGACAGGTCCTGCAAGGCCGCCAGCCCGGCCTCGTCCGGACTCACCTCGACCGCGAGCGGGACCCCGAGGTCGAGCGCGTCCCGCCAGTGCGGCCCGTGGCCGAGCTCGATGCCGGCGAGCGAGTGACCCTCGGCGTCGGCGAGCAGGTGCGCGGCGCTGAGCAGCCGGCCGAGGTCGGCGCCGGGGCGCCCGACGACCGCGATGGTGAGCGGTGACGCGCCGCTGACCGCCTCGTTGACCAGATCGGTCGGGAGCAGCAGCGGCCCGACCAGGTCGGCGTACGTCGCGCCGCGTCTGCGCTCGCGTCGCGCGATGGCGTCCGGCAGGCTCGCGTTGCCCGGAGGAAAGACCGCGGCATCGTCGACGAGACCGATGAACAGCGCACGTGGGGGCAGCGTCCGCGGCGTTGACATGGCCGTCACGCTACTGCATGCTCGGCGGGCCGATGATACAGATGCGTCCGTTTATCGGACGCGCGCTCACGGGTTCAGCCGAGCGACGAAGGGGCACACGATGGCGCACTACCGCTCGCAGGGCAGCATCCCGCCCAAGCGGCACACCCAGCACCGCGACGAGAGCGGAAACCTCTACTACGAGGAGCTGATGGGCGAGGAGGGCTTCACCGCCGACTCCTCGCTGCTCTACCACCGCGGCATCCCCTCGGCCATCTCCGACGCCCGGGTCTGGGAGCTCGGCGACTCGCTCGCGACGACGCCGAACCACCCGCTGATGCCCCGCCACCTGAAGCTGCACGACCTGTTCAGCGCCGACGACACCGGAGTCGACGCCGTGACCGGGCGCCGGCTCGTGCTCGGCAACGGCGACGTCCGGATCTCCTACGTCGTCGCGGACACGGTGAGCCCCTGGTACCGCAACGGCATCGGCGACGAGTGCGTGTACGTCGAGCGCGGGAACGCCCGGGTGGAGACGGTCTTCGGGACGTTCGACCTGCGCCAGGGCGACTACCTGGTCATCCCGCGCGCGACGACCCACCGCTGGCTGCCGGTCGTGGCCGGCGACGAGGGCTTCGTCGAGCCGCTGCGGGCGTACTGCATCGAGGCCAACTCCCACATCGCACCGCCCAAGCGGTACCTGTCCCGGTACGGCCAGCTGCTGGAGCACGCGCCGTACTGCGAGCGGGACCTGCGCGGCCCGGACGGTCCGCTGCTGGCCGAGGGCATCGGCGCCGAGCGGGACGAGCCGACCGAGGTCTACATCAAGCACCGGGGAAGCGGCCCGCAGGCCAGCGGCGGCATCGTCGGGACGGTCTACACCTACCCGTACCACCCGCTGGACGTGGTCGGCTGGGACGGCTGCCTCTACCCGTACGCGTTCAACATCGAGGACTACATGCCGATCACCGGCAAGGTCCATCAGCCGCCGCCCGTGCACCAGGTGTTCGAGGGCTACAACTTCGTGATCTGCAACTTCGTGCCGCGCAAGGTCGACTACCACGAGCTGTCGATCCCGGTGCCGTACTACCACTCCAACGTCGACAGCGACGAGATCATGTTCTACGTCGACGGCGACTACGAGGCGCGCAAGGGTTCGGGCATCGGCAAGGGCTCGATCTCGGTGCACCCGGGCGGTCACGCGCACGGCCCGCAGCCCGGCGCCACGGAGAAGTCGATCGGCGTCCACTACTTTGACGAGCTCGCGGTCATGGTCGACACGTTCCGTCCGCTGGAGCTGGGCGAGGCCGGCCGCACGGTCGACGACGGCAAGTACGCCTGGAGCTGGGTCGGCGGACGGACCGACCCGCCCGAGTCCGCCCCCGGCAGCACCGAGGTCTTCAGCACCAGCTGACCACCGGCCGCCGGTTGAGCCGGTCCGAGGCGCCGGCTGTGTACGCCGGTTGAGCCGGTCCGAGGCGCTAGCCGAGGACCGTGTCGAAACCCCGTGACACGCAGGGAGACTCTCCCTGCGCGTCCGGCGGCCTCGACGGCTCCACCTCGCTCCGCAGGCTCGACCAGCGGCCGGTCGCTCCGACGACGGGCGACGGACGCGTGAACGCGGTCGGAAGTTTGGCCGGCTCGGCGGCGGGCGTCGGCGGTCGCGAGTAACGTCCCCTCGGTCCTACCGGACGCCACCCCGAGGAGAACGATGTCGAACCCGAGCAGCTCCCTGTCCCGCCGCAACCTGCTGTCCATGGCCGTCGTCGGCGGCGCCGGCCTGGCGCTGGCCTCGACCACCGAGGCCCGCGCGGCCGCGACCGGTGGTGACGACGTGACGATCACCGTGCTCGGCACGACCGACCTGCACGGCAACGTCTTCAACTGGGACTACTTCAAGAACGCCGAGTACGACGACGCCAAGCACAACGACATCGGCGCGGCCAAGTGCGCGACCCTCATCAAGGCCGTACGGGCCGAGCGCGGCGCCGACACCTGCATCACGCTCGACGCCGGCGACACGATCCAGGGCACCCCGCTGGCCTACTACTACGCCAAGATCGACCCGATCACCCAGGGCTCGACCCACCCGATGGCCGCGGCGATGAACGAGATCGGCTACGACGCCGCCGCGCTGGGCAACCACGAGTTCAACTACGGCATGGACCTGCTGCGCGCGTTCGAGCGCCAGCTGCGCCACCCGCTGCTCGGCGCCAACGCCGTCGACTGGAGCACCAAGGAGCCCGTCTTCCCGCCGTACGTCCTCAGGCGCGTCAAGGTGAAGGGGCAGAAGCCGATCACCGTCGGCATCCTCGGCCTGGTGACCCCGGGCGTCGCGATCTGGGACAAGGCCAACGTCGAGGGCAAGGTCCGCTTCGAGGGCATCGTCGAGCAGGCCAAGGTGTACGTCCCGAAGATGAAGGCCGCCGGCGCGGACGTCGTCGTCGTGTCCTGCCACTCGGGCGCCGACACCTCCTCCTCGTACGGGGACGCGCTGCCGTACCCGGAGAACGCCAGCACCCTGCTGGCGCAGCAGGTCCCGGGCATCGACGCGGTCCTGGTGGGCCACGCGCACAAGGAGATCCCGCAGCGGTTCGTCACCAACGAGCAGACCGGCAAGCAGGTGCTGCTCAGCGAGCCGTACTACTGGGGCATGCGCGTCACCGTCATGGACCTCGGCCTGACCAAGGTCCGCGGCCAGTGGCAGGTCACCAGCTCCTCGGCGACGCTGCTGGACGCGAACACCGCTCCCGAGGACGCCGCGGTCGCCGCGCTCGTCCGTCCCGCGCACCAGAAGGTGCTCACCTACGTCAACGGCGTCATCGGCACGAGCAAGGCCGCGATGTCGGCGGCGACGTCCCGGTACGAGGACACCCCGGCCATGGACTTCATCAACCACGTGCAGGCGGACGCGGTGAAGAAGGCGCTCGCCGGCACGTCCGACGCGAGCACGCCCGTGCTGTCGATCGCCGCGCCGTTCAACAAGGCCGCCGCGATCCCGGCCGGCGACGTCACCGTCCGCGACGTGGCGGGCCTGTACATCTACGACAACACGCTGCTGGCCATCCGGTTCACCGGCGCCCAGGTCCGGGCGTACCTGGAGAAGTCGGCGGAGTACTTCAAGCAGGTCTCCGGCGCCGGTCCGTTCACGCCCGACCAGCTGACCAACGCCGTGACGCCGACCGCGCCGAACGGCACGCCGGACTACAACTACGACATCATGGGCGGCCTCGACGCGGCGCTGACGTACGACATCGACGTGACCGTCCCGGCGGGCAGGCGGATCCGCAACCTCGCCTACGCCGGCGCGCCTGTGACCGACGGCCAGCCGTTCGTGGTCGCGATCAACAACTACCGCCAGTCCGGTGGCGGCGGCTTCCCGGGCGTCACCACCGCGCCGGTGCTCTACAACCGCCAGGTCGAGATCCGTCAGCTGCTGATCGACTGGGTCACCGCGGAGAAGGTCATCGACCCCGCCACGTTCTCCAGCACCGACTGGCGCCTGGTGTCGGGCAGCACCCCGGTGGTCATCAACGGCTGATCCCCACCCGCGACCACCCGATTTCGGTGTGGCTTACCGAGCGCTCTGGCGCTCGGTAAGCCACACCGACGGGGCTCAGGCTCCGACGACCGGCTCCCCGACCAGCTCGACCCCGGCGGCGCGCAGCCGATCGAGCGCGCTCTCGGTGCTCTCGGCGGCGACACCGGCGGTGAGGTCCAGCAGGACCCGGGTGCCGAAGCCCGCCTCCACCGCGTCCAGCGCCGTGGCCCGCACGCAGTGGTCGGTGGCGATGCCGACCACGTCGACGCGCTCGACCCCGCGCTCCTGCAGCCAGTCCGCCAGCGGCTGCTCCTGCTCGGTCGCACCCTCGAACCCGCTGTACGCCGCAGCGAACCGGCCCTTGCGGAAGACCGCCTCGACCTGGTCCAGCGCCGGCTGCACGGCCGGGTGGAAGTCCGCCCCGGCCGTACCGATCTTGCAGTGCACCGGCCAGGTGTCGACGAAGTCCGGGCTGCTGGACCAGTGCTCGCCCGGGTCCTCGTGCCAGTCGGCGGTCGCGACGACGTGCTCGTAGGAGTCGCCCTCGGCCTCGACGAACGCAGCGATGTCGGCGGCCACCTCGGCGCCGCCGGCGACGGCGAGGGACCCGCCCTCGCAGAAGTCGTTCTGCACGTCGACGAGGACGAGCGCGCGGCGGGTCGGGGCGACGGGGTCGGTGCTCATGGATCGAGCGTAGATCTCAACGCTGGTATGACCCGGGCGAGACCGTCGGTTCCTACAGTGACGGGCATGAGCGAGCGTTCCTGGTGGGAGTCCGTCCCCGCCGCCGTGGCGGTCGCGGGCCTCATCACCGTCGGAGTGCTCGGCTCCGCCCCGCACATCCCCGCCGGGCCCGGTCACCGTGAGATCGACGCGCTCGCGGTAGGGCTCGGCCTCGTCGGCGCCTGGGCGCTGCTGCTGCGCTGGGTTCAGCCGTACCTCATGGTGGCGATCTCCGGGCTCGCCGTCGCGACGTACGCGTACCTGAACTACCCGGGCGGGCCGGAGTACCTGCCCGGCCCGCTCGCGGTGATGACTTTCGGGTTCGTCCGGTCGCGGCGCCAGCTGTACGCCGTCGCCGTCGCGTACCTGGCCGCGATGTCGGTCGCGACGCTCGCGGCGGGTGACGGGAGCGACTACTCGGCGTTCCTGGGCTTCCTCGGCTGGACCGGCGCCGCCGTGCTCGTCGCGGAGGTGCTGCGCGCTCGTCGGGAGCGGGCGGCGGCCCACCGTGAGACCCAGCGCCGCCAGCAGCAGCAGACCCTGGTCGAGCAGCAGCTCGGGCTGGCCAGGGACCTGCACGACAGCGTCGCGCACGCCCTCACCGCCATCAACGTGCAGGCCGCCATCGCCGAGCGCACCGTCCACCGCGACCCGGAGGCCGCTGCCGGGGCGGCCGCCGCGATCCGCGAGACCAGCCGCAGCGCGCTGACCGACCTGACCCAGATCGTGAAGTCGCTGCGCTCCACCGACGACACGCCGACCAGCCCGGACCGCGGGCTCGAGGACGTGGAGACGCTCGTCGAGCAGGCCCGCCGGGGCGGCCTGCAGGTCGAGCTGCAGCGCCTCGGCGGGGAGGGCCGCGACAGGCCCGGCGGAGACAGCAGCGACCGCGAGGTTGGCGTCCCGGCCGCGCTCGCGGCGTACCGGCTGGTCCAGGAGGCGCTCACCAACGCGACCCGGTACGCACCCGGCTCGCGGGTCCAGGTCGTCATCGACCGCAGGCAGGGACTGACCGTCATCGTGCGCGACGACGGCGGCGACCCGCACCGGGCCGACGAGCGCGTGCAGGGATCCGGTCACGGCCTGCTCGGCATGCGCGAACGCGTCCTCGCCTCTGGTGGCACGCTGGAGCACGGACCTCGTGAGCGAACAGGATTCGAGGTGGCCGGCCGATGGGCGAATCCATGACCCCCGAGCAACCCGACCGCCCCGGCACGCCCGCCGAACGGACCGGGCCGATCCGCGTCGTCGTCGCGGACGACCAGACGCTCGTACGCCGCGGGTTCGCCACGCTGATCGGCCTGGAGGCCGACATCGAGGTGGTCGCCGAGGCGACCGACGGCGCCGAGGCGGTCCGGGCGGCCCGCGACCTGCGCCCGGATGTGATCCTGATGGACATCCGGATGCCCGGCCTGGACGGGCTCGAGGCCACGCGGCAGATCACCGGCGACCCTGCGCTCGCCGACGTCCGGGTGCTCGTGCTGACGACGTTCGACCTGGACGAGTACGTCTTCGAGGCGCTCCGGCTCGGCGCCAGCGGCTTCCTGGTCAAGCACACCGACCCGGACGAGCTGGTCCGCGCGGTCCGCGTCGTCGCCGCGGGCGAGGCGCTGCTCTCACCCGGCGTGACCCGGCGGCTGATCCACCAGTTCGCCCAGGGTCCGGCGGCGCCGCCCGGTCGTACCGCAGCCGCGACCTCGGACATCGCCCGGCACCTCACCGAGCGCGAGCGGGAGGTCGTCGGGCTGGTGGCGCAGGGGCTGTCCAACGAGGAGATCGCTGAGCAGTGGTTCGTCAGCCAGGCCACCGTGCGCACCCACGTGAGCCGCGCAATGACCAAGCTGTACGCCCGCGACCGCGCTCAGCTGGTGGTCCTGGCCTACCAGCACGGCCTCGCGACCCCGCCCGCCTGAGGTCCGGGTGCGCGGGCTCAACGCCTGACGTACGCCGAACGTCGACACCTGCACGACGCGGGTGACCACCGCTCGCCGGAACAGTCGAGGCATGAGCACCTCAACCCTTCCCGACGCGGTCGCGGTGACCGGCCTGACCAAGAGGTACGGCCGCCGCACCGTCGTCGACGACGTCTCCGTGCGGATCCCGAGCGGGTCCGTCACCGGTCTGATCGGCCCGAACGGCGCCGGCAAGACCACTGTCATGTCCATGCTGCTCGGCCTGGTCCGGCCGACGTCCGGCGAGGGCCAGGTGCTCGGTCATGACCTGGCCCGGCCCAAGGCGTACGTGGGCCGGGTCGGCGCCCTCATCGAGGGTCCGGCGTTCCACCCGTCCATGAGCGGCCGGGCCAACCTGCGCAACCTCGTCCGGCTCGGGCGCCATGACCCCGAGCAGATCGCACCCCTGCTGCACCTGGTCGGCCTCGCCGACCGCGGCGACGACCTGTACGGCGCGTACTCGCTCGGGATGAAGCAGCGCCTCGGCATCGCCGCCGCGCTGCTCGGCGACCCCGACCTGGTGATCCTCGACGAGCCCACCAACGGCGTCGACCCGCAGGGGATGCGCGACATCCGTCACCTGGTCCGGCGCATCGCCGAGGGCGGCCGGACCGTCCTGGTGTCCTCGCACCTGCTAGCCGAGCTGGAGCACGTGTGCGACCACCTGGTCGTGATCGACCGCGGGGGCCTGCGCTACCAGGGGCCGATGGACGAGCTCCCGACCGGCCGGCGCGAGGTCATCCGGGTCGCCGCCGACGGCGCGGCCACGGACCTGCACGACCTGCTCGTCCGCGACGGGCTCGAGGCCACGGCTCGCGGCACGGTCACCGAGGTCGAGATCGGCGAGGCGGACCCCGTACGGCTCGCCGCTCGCATCAACAGCACCGCCCACGCAGCCGGCATCACCCTGACCGAGCTGCACCACCAGCGTCAGACGCTCGAGGACCGCGTCCTCGAGCTCGTCGGGAACGGAAGTGCGTCATGACCACCGCCACTCGTCCTGCCGAGACGACCGGCACCGATCGGCGTCTGCGCGGGGGAGCGTTCCTCGCGGAGTGGACCCGCCTCGGCCAGCGCCGCGTCTGGCTGCCCGCGATCGCCACCACCGTCCTGTACGCCGCCGTCGTCACCTTCGCGCTGATCGCCACCGCGCAGGACCGTGGTCCGGGCGTCACGATCAGTGCGCTGTCGCAGTCGGGCGGCGGCACGCTCGCACCCTCCTCGGCGGCGCGCTTCGCCTCCGTCCTGCTGCTCGCGGTGTTCGTCGGGCTGTCGGCCGGCGCGTTCTCCAAGGGCACCTGGCGCGCGGCGCTGCTGCACCATCCGGGCCGGTTCGGTCTGGCCGTCGGGACGTTCCTCGCCCGTATCGCGGGTCTGGCGGTGATCGTCGCCCTGCTGTTCGTGGTCGGGTGGGCCACCGCGGCCGTCGTCGGACCGAGCCAGGGCGTCGACACCTCGGCGTGGA
Organism: Luteipulveratus flavus; assembly: GCF_029439465.1. Classification (GTDB taxonomy): domain Bacteria; phylum Actinomycetota; class Actinomycetes; order Actinomycetales; family Dermatophilaceae; genus Luteipulveratus; species Luteipulveratus flavus. Next base: position 81,641 of record NZ_JAROAV010000021.1, read on the forward strand.
CCGACGCCGCATCCTGGCAGAGCGCGGCCGAGGACTTCCTGCGCGTGCTCGGCTTCGGCGTCGGCTGGGCGCTGCTCGGCACGGCCGTCGGCATGGCGACCCGGTCGGTACCGGTCGGCCTCGCGGTCGCGGTCCTGTGGGCCGGTCCGATCGAGAACGTCCTGGGTGACTCGTTCGCCTTCGGGCAACGCTGGTTCCCCGGCCTGCTGCTGCGGTACGTCGTCGCCCCGGACTCGCTCGGCATCAGCCTCAGCAACGCCGAGCTCTACGGCACCCTCGCCGCGTACGGGGTCGTGCTGCTGGGCGTGATCGCGTTCCTGGTCGGTCGCCGCGACGTCACCAGCTGACCACCGGCCACCCGCCTGGACCACCCTTTCGGCCGGGTGCGCGTGTCCTGCCGGATTCCGCTGTGAATTCGCGCAGGACACGCGCACCCGGTCCGGAGAGGTCGCGAGGGAAAGAGGTCGTGAGCGTGGGCGCGGGACGGGGTGAGCGGGGCCGGGTGGGTACGGGCGGTCAGGGCTGGTCGTCGACGTACGTGGTCGGGATCACCGGCTCGCCGCGCGACAGCTGCAGCGCCGGGCGTGGCAGCTCGGCGCGGGACCGGGCGTGCCGGTCGCGCGCCGCGTCCAGCGAGGTGGCCCCGACGACGCGGCCCCGCTCGACCAGCGGGACGAGCAGCTCACGGTCGTTCCCGTCGTTCTCGGGGCGCTCGCCGATGCCGATGACCTCCTCCTGCGCGATGCCGTTGTCGCCGATGCGCCGCAGCGCGTACTTGCGCCCGGCGACGGAGAGCTTGTCCTTGCTGGCCTTGGCGACGCCGACCATGGCGCCCGCATCGTCCGCACGCGCCACCAGCTTGTAGACCATGCTCGCCGTCGGCGCACCCGACCCGGTCACCAGCTGGGTGCCCACGCCGTACGCGTCGACCGGGCCGGCCTGGAGAGCCGCGATGGCGAACTCGTCCAGGTCGCTCGTGACGACGATGCGGGTGCCGGTCGCGCCGAGGCGGTCCAGCTGCTCGCGCACCTCGCGGGCCTGCACCAGCAGGTCTCCGGAGTCCAGCCGGACGCCGCCGAGCTGCGGACCGGCCACCTCCACGGCGATCTCGACGGCCGTGGTCACGTCGTAGGTGTCGACCAGCAGGGTCGTCCCGACCCCGAGCGAGTCGACCTGGGCCTGGAACGCCTCCCGCTCGTCGTCGTGCAGCAGCGTGAACGAGTGCGCGGCCGTGCCGGCCGTGGGGACGCCGTACCGACGGCCCGCCTCCAGGTTCGAGGTCGTGGTGAACCCCGCGATGTACGCCGCGCGCGCCGCCGCGACGGCGGCCATATCGTGCGTCCGCCGCGAACCCATCTCGATGCACGGGCGGTCACCGGCCGCGCCGGTCATCCGGGACGCGGCCCCGGCGATGGCGGTGTCGTGGTTGAAGATCGACAGGGCGAGGGTCTCCAGGATCACGCCCTCGGCGAAGGTCGACTCCACGACCAGCACCGGCGACCCGGGGAAGTAGGTCTCGCCCTCGGCGTAGCCCCAGATGTCGCCGGTGAAGCGGTAGTCCGCGAGCCAGGAGAGCGTGGCCTCGTCGACGACCTCGCGCTGCCGCAGGTCCTCCAGCTCGGCGTCGCCGAAACGGAAGTCGGCGAGAGCGTCCAGGAAGCGACCGGTGCCCGCCACCACGCCGTACCGTCGGCCTTCCGGCAGCCGGCGCGCGAACAGCTCGAACACGCTGGTCCGGTGCGCCGCTCCGCTGCGCAGGGCTGCCTGGAGCATGGTCAGCTCGTAGTGGTCGGTCAGCAGCGCCGTCGACGGGCGCGACATGGTCGTGGTTTCAGCGCTCACAGCGGTCACCCTATGGTTGAGGCGTGTCCGTAGCCCCACCCGAGCAGGCGACGCCCGACGTCGAGACGGACGTCCGACCGCAGGAGCAGGTCGTCGAGCGCCTCGACCGCCCGTGGGTCACCATCGTGTGGAACGACCCGGTCAACCTCATGTCGTACGTGTCGTGGGTGTTCCAGAGCTACTTCGGCTACGGGCAGGACAAGGCCGAGGAGCTCATGCTCGCGGTGCACCGCGAGGGCCGTGCCGTGGTGTCGAAGGGGACCCGCGAGAAGATGGAGACCGACACCGAGGCGATGCACGGCTTCAGCCTCTGGGCGACGTTCCAGAAGGACGACTGAGGATGGCGACGGCTTTCCGGCGCAAGGGTTCTCGTGTCGTCGGGCGGATGGACGTGCACGAACGCGAGCTCGTCGTCAGTCTGCTGCAGCAGACCCGCGAGCTCCTCGGCGGGGACGACCACGCCGGTACCGGCGACCCGTTGCAGGACCTGCTCGGGTCGTTGGGCGCCGAGCCGCTGGACCCCGAGGAGGTGGCCGGCCGCGACCCGGCGCTGCAGCGCCTGCTGCCCCCGGCGAGCCGGGACGACGAGCGGATGGCGGCCGACTTCCGGGCCATGACCGAGGGTCACCTGCGGCAGCAGAAGACCGCGACGCTGGCCACCGCGATCGTGGCTCTCGGCGGCGACCCGGGCGCAGCGCCGGGGGCCGACCTGGAGGACCGCCGCGGCGACACCGTCGAGCTCGACCTGGGCCAGGCGCAGTCACTGATGCGGGCACTCACCGACGTGCGCCTCGTGCTCGCCGAGCGGCTCGAGCTGCGGACCGACGAGGACAGCGAGCAGCTGCACGCGATGCTCGAGGACGCCGAGGACATCGAGGACCCCCGGATGCTGCTGGCGGCGTACTACGACTTCCTGACCTGGCTGCAGGAGTCGGTGACGCTGGCGATCATGCGCCGCTGAGCGCGTCCCGCCCGCCCAGGAGCCTTGGCGGGGGAGGGGCGCCACGGGCCGAGGGCGGTGCGCGGGCGGCACTAGGATCGGGCCCATCATGAGCACCGAAGACTCCCGCCCCGTCCGCCTCCGCGTCGCCCCGTCGCCGACCGGCGACCCGCACGTCGGAACCGCCTACATGTCGATGTTCGACCTCGCGTTCGCGCGCCAGCAGGGCGGCCAGTTCGTCCTGCGGATCGAGGACACCGACCAGGCCCGGTTCCGGGAGGACAGCGAGCAGCAGATCTACGACACGCTCGCGTGGCTCGGCCTCACCCACGACGAGGGCCCCGACGTCGGCGGCCCGTACGCGCCGTACCGCCAGTCCGAGCGGCTCGAGACGTACAAGCCGTACGCCGACCGGCTGCTGGCCGAGGGCAAGGCCTACCACTGCTGGTGCTCCAGCGAGCGGCTCAAGGAGATGCGCGAGAAGCAGCAGGCGCTCAAGCAGCCCACCGGGTACGACCGGCTGTGCCACGGCAAGACCAAGGAGGAGCGTGCGAGCCTGCCGGGCTTCACCGACCAGCCCGTGGTCCGCATGTTCATCCCCGACGACGTCGACCTCACCTTCACCGACCTCATCCGCGGCCTGGTCAGCGCGCCGCGTCCGGACGACCAGGTGATCGTCAAGGCGGACGGGTTCCCCACGTACCACCTGGCCGTCGTCGTCGACGACCACGAGATGGGCATCACGCACGTGGTCCGCGGCGAGGAGTGGATCTCCAGCACCCCCAAGCACGTGCTGCTCTACGACTGGCTCGGCCTGGCGAAGCCGCACTTCGCCCACATGCCGCTGCTGCGGGACGAGAAGAAGGCGAAGATCTCCAAGCGCAAGAGCCCGTGGGCGCGGCTGACGTGGTTCCGGGAGCAGGGCTACCTGCCGGAGGCGCTGCTGAACTTCCTCGCGCTGCTGGGCTACCCGCCGATCATCGAGCCGGACGGCACGGAGCGGGAGATCTTCACCTTCGCGGAGTTCACCGAGCGCTTCGACTGGGCCAAGGTCAACACCGTCGGCCCGATCTTCAACCTCGAGAAGCTGAACTGGCTCAACGGTCACTACATCCGCGAGCTCGAGGTGGGCGACCTCGCCGGCCGGCTGCTGCCGTTCCTGTACGCCGACGGCGTGCTGCCGCAGCAGCCGAGCCTGCCGCAGCTGGGCCGGCTGCAGGAGATCACCGGGCTGATCCAGACCCGGATGAGCCTTCTCACCGAGGCCACGGCGTTGGTACGGCCGTTCTACGTCGAGGACGACCAGCTGGAGATCGCCGACGACGCGCGCGCCCAGCTCAAGGACGGCGCCAAGGAGGTGCTCGACGCGGCCATCACCGCCCTCGAGCCCATCTCGGGCAGCATCGGCAAGCCGGACGGCACGGGCGTGGAGTGGACCCACGACCGGATCGAGACCGCGCTGCGCGAGGCGATCGTGGACGGGCTGGGCATCAAGCCCCGCCTGGCGTTCGGCCCGCTACGGACCGCCGTCTCGGGCCAGAAGGTCTCGCCGCCGCTGTTCGAGTCGATGCAGATCCTCGGCAAGGCCTCCGTGCTCGCCCGGCTGGAGCGGCTGCGCGACTCGCTGTGAGCCGCGCGTACGACGCCGTCCTCCTCGATGTCGACGACACCCTGCTCGACACCAGCAGGGCGATGATCGCCGCGGGCGCCGTCGCCCTGCGCGAGCTGTGGCCCGGGCGCGACGACGGCTGGTACCAGGCGGCGTCCGAGCGCTTCCGGGTCGACCCGGGCGGTCACTTCCGCCGGTACACCGAGGGTGAGCTGGACTTCGAGGAGATGCGAGCAGCCCGGCTGCGGGAGGTCGCGGCCGCGTACGGGCTCGGCTACCCGGACGCGGGCCACGACCGCTTCGAGGCCGCATTCCGTCCGGCGTTCCGTGCTGCCCAGCGGGTGTACGACGACGTACGCCCGTTCCTGGCGCGGTGCGCCGCCGCGGAGGTCGCGGTCGGCGCGGTGACCAACTCCTCCGCCGCGGCGACTGCGGACAAGCTGGACGCCGTCGGGCTGGCCGAGGACTTCGCGGTCGTCGTGACGCGGGACACGCTCGGGTTCGGCAAGCCGGACGCCCGGGTGTTCGCGCACGCGTGCGGCAGCCTGTCGGTCCCGCCGGAGCGGACCGTGTTCGTCGGCGACGAGCTCGCCGCGGACGTGCGCGGGGCGGCGGACGCCGGGCTGCGGGCGTGCTGGCTGCGGCGCCCGGCTGCGGTCGTCTCGGCGCACGCGCCGGACCTCACGCAGGCGTCCTCGACGGCGCCCGAGGGCACCCTGATCGTCAGCGATCTCAACGCGATTCCGGGTACCGGAGACCCGTTCCGGAGCGGCTCGGCGGACGGTGCCGAGAGCCGATTTGGGACCGGGGGAACGGGCCGGTAAGGTTATCCCTCGGTTCACCGGAACGGCGGTGCGACGGCGACGTCGTCCGTGATCACGGTGATACCCCTTGGGGTATGGTGTAATTGGCAGCACGACTGATTCTGGTTCAGTTAGTCTAGGTTCGAGTCCTGGTACCCCAGCGCTGATCGTCAGAGTGATCCTCACTCCGACGATTCGGAGAAAATCACCGCTCACGGTATGGTTTTCCTCCGCTGCTGGTGAGGTTCTTCCGAGCCAGGGAGCATGCCGCGGCCCCGTTGTGTAGCGGCCTAGCACGCCGCCCTCTCAAGGCGGTAGCGCGGGTTCGAATCCCGTCGGGGCTACGTTGAGACGAACGGCCTCTGACCTTCACCGGTCAGGGGCCGTTCGTCGTTCCCGGGCCTGGCCGCGAGACTGGTGGCGTGACCACCCACGTCTGGTACGCCGCGTACGGCTCGAACCTGTCCGAGCAGCGTTTCGCGCACTACCTCTGCGGCGGCCGTCCTCTCGGGGCGAACCGGATCTACCCCGGCGCACGCGACCGAAGGCCGGCGTCGGACTCCCGGCCAGTGAGGCTCAGGGGCGGCATCTTCTTCGGCTGGGAGTCCCCGACCTGGGGCGGGGGAGTGGCGTTCCTGGACCCGAGAGGACCCGGCGAGGCGCTCGCACGCGCGTACCGGATCACCCGGGAGCAGCTGTCCGACCTGCACTCCCAGGAGATGCACCGTGAGCCGGGCGACGACCTCGCCTGGGAGCTGCTGCACCGGGACGGACAGCTCGTTCTCGGCGACGGCCGGTACGAGACCGTGATGCTGGCCGGTCGGGTCGCCGACGAACCGCTGGTCACCTTCACCTGCCCGGACGGCCCGGGCCGGCCGGACGTCAACGCTCCGTCGGCGACGTACCTCCAGCTGGTGGCGCGCGGGCTGGGCGAGACCCACCGGCTGGCCGAGCCGGAGATCGTCGACTACCTCGCCGGCTGCCCGGGGGTCTCGGGGCGCTGGTCCGGCGACGAGCTCACAGCGGCGGTCGCCGCCGGTCTCGGCTGAGGCCCGCCCTTCCCGACCGACCCTGCGCTGCGGTTCTGGTGCGCGAGGCGACGCAGCGTCTGCAGGACCGGGTCGACCATCACCGTGCCGACGACGACGTAGCGCAACGCCTCGCCACGGTCGACCGGCACGGAGGCGATGTCGGCGTCGGCCACCCGGTCCATCGCGTCCGCGTACTGGCCCAGTCGTTCCCAGGTCACGTCGATCCCGGCCGAGCGTGCGGCCTGGACCTGGTTCGTCAGCCGCGCGACCAGCGTCTCGTCGGGCGCGATGTGCCAGCCGCGCTCGTGGATCCACGACCAGGTCCGCTCGGTGAGCTCGGGGTCACTGACCGGTGCGGTGTCGCCGGTGAGCGCCCGAGCGGCCACGCCGAGCAGCTCGTGCCGCTCCGGCGGCGGGTCGTCGACGGCGGCGAGCACCGACCGGGTGGCCGCCATGCTGAGACCGCCGGTGTCCATCAGCGCCCGGATCAGGCGGACCCGCTCCACGTGCGACTCGTCGTAGCGCGCCTGGGTGCGGCTGAGCGACTCCCCGGGGTGCAGCACGCCCTCGCGCAGGTAGAACTTCAGGGTCGCGACCGGCGCGCCGGTCGCGGCGGACAGCTCGGACATGCGCATAGGGCCTCCTGTTGACTTGGAGAGTACTACTCCCCAATATGGGAACAGGAACTATCCAAGGGAGCGGAACCATGGTCGAACGCCTCACGCACTCCCATGACGGCGAGTTGGCGGTGCTCCTCATCGGGATGACCGTCAACCGGCCGTGGCGACCGGGCCAGTGGCTCCCGGTCGCGCGAGCGATGCCGCGGATGATCACCGAGCTGTACGCGAACAAGGCCGCCGCCGAGCGGGGCGAGCAGGAGTGGCTGGGCTTCCTCGGCGCTCGCTCCCTCGTCGGCGGACGTGGCCCGACCGTTGTGCAGTACTGGCGCAGCGCCGAGGACATCTACCGGTACGCCGGCGACGTCGGGCGGGAGCACCGGCCCGCGTGGAAGGCGTTCTACGAGCGCGCTCGTCGCCACCCCGACGCGGTCGGCGTCTGGCACGAGACGTACGCCGTCCCCGCGGGCGGTCACGAGTCCATCTACTTCGGGACACCGCCGATGGGGCTCGGCGCCGTCACGGGCCTCGTGCCGGTACGCCGACGCGGTGAGACGGCGCGCGAGCGCATCTCCTCGCGGGTGCGGCCCGAGGCCGAGGTCGGGCGCGGCTCCGAGGCCCGCCGGCGCTAGGCCGACTCGCCTCGCTGCGCCTGCTGCGCCGCCGCGCGGGCGAGCACCTCGGTCAGCTTGTTGGCGCCGGCGATCACCGTCGCCGCGTGCAGCCGGCCGGGCTGACGGGAGACGCGCTCGATCGGTCCGGAGATCGACACGGCCGCGATGACCTTTCCCGAGGGGCTGCGTACGGGTGCGGAGACCGAGGCGACACCCTGCTCGCGCTCGCCGACGCTCTGCGCCCAGCCGCGCCGGCGGACGGCCGACAGCATCGTGGCGGTGAACTTCGCCCCCTGCAGCCCCTTGTGCAGCCGCTCGGGCTCCTCCCAGGCGAGCAGGATCTGGGCGGCCGAGCCGGCGTGCATCGACAGGGTCGCCCCGACGGGGATCGAGTCGCGCAGGCCGACCGGCCGGTCGGCGGCCGCGACGCAGATGCGCTGGTCGCCCTGGCGACGGAACAGCTGAGCACTCTCGTTCGTGTGGTCGCGCAGCGCACCGAGTACGGGACCGGCGGCCGCGAGCAGCCGGTCCTCACCGGCGGCCGACGCCAGCTCGACCAGGCGCGGGCCCAGCACGAACCGGCCCTGGGTGTCGCGAGCCACCAGCCGGTGGTGCTCGAGAGCGACCGCCAGGCGGTGGGCCGTGGGCCGGGCCAGGCCGGTGGACGACACGAGCTGAGCGAGGGTCGAGGGGCCGGCCTCCAGAGCAGAGAGCACGACCGCCGCCTTGTCGAGAACGCCGACGCCACTAGACTTGTCCATGTCTTGATACTGCCGTCTCAGTGCGCGAGACGCAAGTTCATCGCCCACAACGGCGGCGGAGGATGACGGGAGTCACACCGGGAGAAGGAGCAGCAGCGATGCCACGGACGCTGGCCGAGAAGGTCTGGGACGAGCACGTCGTGCGGCGTGCGGACGGAGAGCCGGACCTGCTCTACATCGACCTCCACCTGCTGCACGAGGTGACCAGCCCGCAGGCGTTCGACGGTCTGCGTCTCGCGGGCCGTGGTGTCCGCCGGCCCGACCAGACGGTGGCGACCGAGGACCACAACGTCCCCACCACGCCCGGCCCGATCAGCGACCCGGTGAGCCGAACCCAGGTCGAGACGCTGCGCAAGAACTGCGCCGACTTCGGCGTCCGGCTCTTCCCGATGGGCGACGCCGAGCAGGGGATCGTGCACATCATCGGCCCGCAGCTCGGGCTCACCCAGCCCGGCACGACGATCGTCTGCGGCGACAGCCACACCTCGACGCACGGCGCGTTCGGGGCACTCGCCCTCGGCATCGGCACCAGCGAGGTCGAGCACGTGCTCGCCACGCAGACCCTGCCGCTCACGCCGTTCCGCACCATGGCGATCACGGTCGACGGCGACCTCCCGGAGGGCGTGACCGCCAAGGACATCATCCTCGCCGTCATCGCCGAGATCGGGACGGGCGGCGGCCAGGGGTACGTCCTGGAGTACCGGGGGAGCGCCATCGAGCAGCTGTCGATGGAAGCCCGGATGACCGTGTGCAACATGTCGATCGAGGCCGGTGCGCGCGCCGGCATGATCGCCCCGGACGACACGACGTTCGCCTACCTCGAGGGCCGTCCGCACGCGCCCGCCGGCGCCGACTGGGACGCCGCGGTCGCCGCCTGGCGCGAGCTGCGCACCGACGACGGAGCGACCTTCGACCGTGAGGTGCGCATCGACGCGAGCACGCTGTCGCCGTACGTCACGTGGGGCACCAACCCCGGTCAGGGCCTGCCGCTGTCGGCGTCGGTCCCCGACCCCGAGTCCTTCGGCGACGAGACCGACAAGGCGGCCGCCGAGCGCGCCCTCACCTACATGGGGCTGGAGGCGGGTACCCCGCTTCGCCGGATCGCGGTCGACACCGTGTTCCTCGGCTCGTGCACCAACGGCCGGATCGAGGACCTGCGCGCGGCCGCCGCCGTCATCGAGGGTCATCGGGTCGCCGACGGCGTCCGGATGCTCGTCGTCCCCGGGTCCGCGCGCGTCCGCCTGCAGGCCGAGGCGGAGGGGCTGGACGCGGTGTTCACCGAGGCGGGTGCCGAGTGGCGGCTGGCGGGTTGCTCGATGTGCCTGGGCATGAACCCCGACCAGCTGACTCCCGGTGAGCGCAGCGCGTCGACATCCAACCGCAACTTCGAGGGCCGCCAGGGCAAGGGCGGGCGCACCCATCTGGTCAGCCCGCTCGTGGCGGCCGCCACCGCGGTCCGCGGCACCCTGTCCAGCCCAGCGGACCTGTGAAAGGACCATGAGCCATGGAGAAGTTCACGACTCACACCGGCATCGGCGTCCCGCTGCGGCGCAGCAACGTCGACACCGACCAGATCATCCCGGCCGTCTACCTCAAGCGGGTGACCCGGACCGGCTTCGAGGACGGCCTCTTCTCGGCCTGGCGCGGCGACGAGTCGTTCGTCCTGAACGACGCCACCTACTCCCGTGGCTCGGTGCTCGTCGCGGGTCCCGACTTCGGCACCGGCTCCTCCCGCGAGCACGCCGTCTGGGCACTCATGGACTACGGCTTCCGGGTCGTCATCTCCTCGCGGTTCGCCGACATCTTCCGGGGCAACGCCGGCAAGGCCGGCCTGCTGACCGCACAGGTACGTCAGGACGACGTCGAGCTGCTCTGGAAGCTCCTGGAGAACCACCCCGGCCTCGACGTACGGGTCGACCTGGAGGACCGGACGATCACGGCCGGCGAGCTGGTCGTCCCGTTCGAGGTCGACGACTACACCCGCTGGCGGCTGCTGGAGGGCCTGGACGACATCAGCCTCACCCTCCGACACGACGGCGAGATCGCCGAGTTCGAGCAGGGGCGGCCGAGCTGGAAACCGTCGGTCCAGGAGGCCGCCCGGCGGTGAGCCGCGTACGCCCGCGGCAGCCGTACGGCCCCTGAGCGATCGCCGACGAAGAAGCCCGGATCCTGTTGTCCGTCAACTGGATCCGGGCTTCTTTGCGTGCGCGCGCCCGCGAGGTACCTACGGGTACGTGACCGTTTCGGGGCCGCCTTCCTGCCTCCGACGCGTGTTCTCGGCGACCGCCCAAAGCCGTTACGACACAAGGCATTCGAGGAAGCAGATGGTGGACGCGCGCGACAGGGAGGCATAACGTCATGTCAAGTCGGGTGTCCGCTCGGCCGTCAACCAGCTGTCCGGCGCAGGCCGGCGAGGATCCCTGAAGGGGCACCACCGTGAACAAGGCAGAGCTCATCTCGAGCCTTGAGGGCCGGCTGGGTAGCAAGAAGGCTGCCAGCGACGCACTCGAGGCCGTTCTGGACGTGATCATCCGCGAGGTGGCGAAGGGCAACAAGGTCGGCATCACCGGCTTCGGCACCTTCGAGAAGATCGCCCGGGCCGCCCGCACCGGACGCAACCCGCGTACGGGCGAGTCGGTGCGCATCCGGCGCACCTCCATCCCGAAGTTCCGACCGGGCACGGCGTTCAAGATCGTGGTCGCCGACCCCAAGTCGCTGCCGAGGACCGGGAACGCGGGTGGCCGTGCCGCGGCCGCTGCGCCGGTGGCGACCAAGAGCGCGGCGAAGAAGACCACCGCAAGGAAGGCGACGGGCACCAAGACGGCGGCGAAGAAGACCACCGCCAAGAAGGCCACCCCCACCCGGGCGACGGCCAAGAGGGCCCCGGCAGCGACCACGGCCGCAGCCAAGAAGACGACCGCGAAGAAGGCGCCGGCGAAGAAGACCGCGACGACCCGGACGGCGGCGAAGAAGTCGACGGGGACGGCCGCGGCCAAGAAGACCACCGCCGCCAAGAAGACGACGGCCACGAAGGCGCCCGCCACCAAGGCGGCGGCGAAGAAGAGCACCGCCAGGACGTCGACGGCCAAGAAGGCGCCGGCGAAGAAGACCACGGCGGCCCGCAGCACGGCGAAGAAGACCACCGCCAAGAAGACGACGGCCAAGAAGGCGCCCGCCAAGCGCACCGCCCGCCGCTGACCGCGGACGGCCCGGCCGCCGACGACCTGCGTACGGCGGCCGGGCCGGCGCCTTGTCGGGCGGTGCTCGGGAGTCGTGGAGCGGCGCTCGGCTGTCGTCAGCGGATGCGCTGGCCCGGTCCGACCCCGGTGATCCAGAGGCGGGTGACCCCCTGCGCGCCGACCTCGACGCTGACGCGCTGACCGGGTCGCAGCAGCCGTAGCCCGCTGGCCAGGAACGCCGCGCGCGAGAACTCCAGGGCGCGGCCGTTGTCCATCAGGACCGAGCCGGAGCAGTCCTCGGCGTCGAAGGTGTGCACTGTCGCCTGCATCGTCATGCCGTCCTTCGCGCGGTGGGGTCCAGCACCCTGCTCGACCAGGGGCCGATGCCCATCTCGACGGCCCGTTCGAGGGAGCCGATGTCGTCGACGTCGTGGCGCAGCGTCGGCAGGTCCAGCTCCAGGACGGTGCACCGGCGGGCGTGCCGGGCCGCCGACCCCCGGCCGAACCGAGGGGCGAGCGCGGTCGCGTCGTGGTGGGTGAGCAGGACCGTGCCCGAGCCCTCGCGGTCCGGTACGAGCGCGCTCTCGGTCGCCGCGCACGCCCGCAGACCCGCGGACAGCTCCTCCGCCCGCAACGCCGGGAGGTCTCCGAGCAGCACCGCCGCGGGCAGCCGCGGGTCGCGTCGGGTCGCCTCGTGCAGGCCCGCCCGGACCGCGCCGTTCAGGCCGCGACCGGGGTCGGGCACCGTCGTGATGTCGTGACGAGCCATCTCGGCGCTGACCAGGTCGTCCTCGGTGACCACGATGACGCGATCGGCGCGGACCACTTCCTGGACCACCGAGAGGGTGTCCATCGCCAGGGCGAACGCGAGGTCCGCACGGGCGACGCCCGCAGGTGGCCGGAGCCGGGACTTGGCCCGGAAGCGACTCTTCACCGGGACGATGACGTGCCAGGCCGAGGTGACGGGAGTGCTCACCGACCCATCGTCGCAGAGACCGGGCGCGCGCCGGCCCGTGACACGGGTCGACACTGCATGCTGAGCGCAGGCAGTATGACCCGAGCCCAGTGGTCGCGAGAGGAGAACCGTGCAACGCCCGCCCATGCGTGAGGACATCACCCCCCTCTACCGCGGCATCATCACGACGGTCCGTCCGGTGCTGCGCAAGGTCACCGCCCAGCGGTGGTCGGGCGAGGAGCACCTACCCGGGACGGGTGGCTTCGTGATCGCGTCGAACCACGTCTCGAACTTCGACCACTTCCCGCTGGCGCACTTCCTGGTCGACCACGGTCGCGCGCCGCACTTCCTCGCCAAGAGCGTGCTGTTCGACCCGCCGGGTCTGAAGCAGATCATGAAGGGCACGGGGCAGATCCCGGTCTACCGCGGCACGACTCGCGCCTCGGACGCGCTGTCGGCCGCGACGGCGGCGCTGCGTGGCGGCGCGTGCGTGTGCGTCTACCCCGAGGGCACCATCACCAAGGCTGCGGGGTACTGGCCGATGACGGGCAAGTCCGGTGCAGCGCGGCTCGCTCTGGAGACCGGCTGCCCGCTGGTCCCGATGGCGATCTGGGGTACGCAGGACATCCTCGAGCCGTACGCCGGCCTGCGGCTGCCGAAGGTCATCCCACCCCGCCCGGTGACGGTCCGCGTCGGTCCAGCGCTCGACCTGAGCGACGTCCGCGACGAGCGCCCGACGCCCGCGGTGCTGGGCGAGGTGACCAACCGTCTGATGGACGCGATCACCGGGCTCCTGGAGGAGATCCGCGGGCAGAGCGCCCCGAGCCATCGCTTCGACCCGCGCAAGGACACGCCGGTCCGGGGCAAGAAGTCGAAGAAGAGGTCGTCGTGACGAGGGTCGCCGTGTTCGGGAGCGGCAGCTGGGGGACGGCGTACGCCTCGATCCTGGCCGACGCCGGCTGCGACGTGACGATGTGGTGCCGTCGCGCGGAGGTCGCCGAGGAGATCAGCAGCACCCATCGCAACCGCACCTACCTGCCGGACCTCGTGCTGCCGGGGTCGGTCCGGGCAACCGCGGACCCGGATGAAGCCGGGACCGGCGCCGACATCGCGGTGCTCGCAGTGCCGTCGCAGACGCTGCGCGACAACCTCGCGCAGTGGGGTGACGCCCTGGGTGACCAGGCCGTCGTCGTCTCCCTGATGAAGGGCATCGAGCTCGGGACGACCAAGCGGATGAGTGAGGTCGTGCAGGACGCCGGCCGGGTCGACCCCGCCCGGATCGTCGTGGTGTCAGGGCCGAACCTCGCCGTCGAGATCGCGGCGAAGCAGCCTGCGGCAGCCGTGGTGGCCTCGACGGGCAAGCCGGCCCGGGCCCGCGTGGCCGAGGCGAGTGCGACCCCGTACTTCCGGCCGTACACCAACGGCGACGTCGTCGGCGTCGAGATCGGCGGCGCCGTCAAGAACGTCATCGCCCTGGCGGTCGGCATGGCCAAGGGCATGGGCATGGGTGACAACAGCATGGCCAGCCTGCTCACCCGCGGCCTGGCGGAGACCGCCCGGTTCGGGGTGCGCCTCGGCGCGGACCCGCAGACCTTCCTCGGGCTCGCCGGCGTGGGCGACATGGTGGCGACCTGCGCCTCACCGCTGTCGCGCAACTACTCCTTCGGCTTCAAGCTGGGGCAGGGCATGTCACTGGAAGAGGTCGTCGCCGACACCCGGCAGACCGCCGAGGGCGTGAAGTCGTGCGAGTCGATCCTGGCGCTGGCCCGGCAGGTCGGCGCGGACGTGCCGATCGTGGAGGCGGTCGAGGCCGTGGTGCACGAGGGACGCAACCCGCGCGACCTCGTCGGGCTGCTGATGACGCGGGCCCTCAAGCACGAACGGAGCTGAGCGCGCCGTCGAGGTCACTCCACAGGTCCTCGACGTCCTCGATGCCGACGCTCAGCCGCACCAGCTCCTCCGGCACCGTCGTCGGCTCCAGCGGGTGCCGGCGGCGGCGCTCGATCAGGGACTCGACGCCGCCGACACTGGTCGCCGGCGTCCAGACCTGCACGGTGCGCTCGACCTGCTCGGCCGCCGCTCGGCCGCCGGCCAGCTCGATGCTGACCACGGCGCCCATGCCGGGGTAGCGGACCACACGGACGGCCGGGTGGGCACGCAGGCGTCCGGCCAGCTCGGCGGCGCTCGCGCAGGCGCGCTCCATCCGCAGGTGGAGGGTGCGCATGCCGCGCAGAGCCAGCCACGTCTCGACCGGACCCGGGATCGCGCCACGCAGGCTGCGCTGCTCCACGAGGCGGTCCAGCAGCGCGTCGTCCGAGGTCACGACGGCACCGAGCAGCAGGTCGGAGTGCCCCGAGAGCCACTTGGTCGCCGAGTGCACGACGGCGTCCGCGCCGAGCGCGAGCGGCCGCTGCAGCAACGGCGTGGCGAAGGTGTTGTCGCAGAAGGAGAGGACGCGGCGCTCGCGCGCGGCGCCCAACAGGCTCGGCAGGTCGGCGACCTCGAGCATCGGGTTGGTGGGGGACTCGACCCACAGCACGTCGGCGCCGTCCAGCGCCGCGAGCACGTCGTCGGTCCGGCTGACGTCGACCCGGCGGACCTGCAGGTGCCCGTCCCGCTCGAGAGCGTCGAGCAGACCGCCGGTGCCGTTGTACGCGTGGTGCGGAGCCACGACGACCCCGCCCGCCGGTGTGAGGTCCAGGCACGCGGCGATCGCACCCATGCCGGAGGCGAACGCGAGCCCCCGCCCGCCCTCCAGCGAGCCCAGCGTCTCCTCGAACGCGCTCCACGTCGCGTTACCGGTCCGGGCGTACCCGACCGGTCCGTCGGCGACGTACGTCGAGCTGAGCTCCAGCGGAGGGCTCACCGGTGCACCCGGCGTCCGCTCCGGACGGCCACCGGCCACCAGGCGGGTCGCGACGGTCAACGACGAGGGGTCAGGTCCGGCCATGGCGTCAGCCTGGCACGTCGGGTGGGTGGCGCTGCACGGCAGACCGCGAGACGGGCACTAGTCTCGTCCGCGATGAGCACCTCACCAGCCTCCGGCAAGCAGCGCGTCGCGATCGTCTTCGGCGGTCGCTCCTCCGAGCACATGGTGTCCTGCGCGACCGCCGCGGGCGTGCTGGAGGCCATCGACCGGGAGCGCTTCGAGGTGCTGCCGATCGGCATCGCCCGCGACGGCCGGTGGCTGCTGATGGCCGACGACCCGAAGCCGTTGCAGCTGACCGCGTCCCAGCAGCCGGAGGTCGACGGCGACACCGCGGTCGTCGTCCCCGCCGACCCGGCCGGCCGCGACGTGCTGGTCCTGGAGCCCGGGCAGCCGCCGCGTGAGCTCGGGGCGGTCGACGTGGTGCTCCCGCTGCTGCACGGACCCTTCGGCGAGGACGGCACCCTGCAGGGCCTGCTGGAGCTCGCCGACATCCGGTACGTCGGATCGGGCGTCTCGGCGTCCGCGGTGATGATGGACAAGCACCTGATGAAGGTCGTGTTCGCCGCCGCCGGTCTACCCGTCGGCCCGTACGTCGTGATCACCGACAAGGAGTGGCGCCGGGACAAGGCGCTCGCCCTGGACGCGGTGAGCTCGCTCGGGTGGCCGGTCTTCGTCAAGCCCGCCCGGGCCGGCTCCAGCCAGGGCGTGATGAAGGTCGAGCACCACCAGCAGCTCGAGTCGGCGATCGAGGCCGCCCGGGAGCACGACCCGAAGGTCATCGTCGAGGCCGCCGTCGTCGGGCGCGAGATCGAGTGCGGCGTGCTCGAGGGCCACGGCTCGGACCGTCCACGCGCCAGCGAGATCGGCGAGATCGAGGTCATCGGCGGCCACGACTTCTACGACTTCGAGGCGAAGTACATCGACGAGGGCAACGTCCGGCTCAGCTGTCCCGCGAGCATCGCGCCCGAGGTGGCCGCGGAGGTCAAGGAGCTGTCGGTGAAGGCGTTCGAGGCCGCGGGCTGCGAGGGTCTGGCGCGGGTCGACTGGTTCTACGAGCCCGGTGGGCGGCTGGTCCTCAACGAGATCAACACGCTGCCCGGCTTCACCCCGCAGTCGATGTTCCCGCAAGTGTGGGCCCAGAGCGGCCTGGACTACACCGCGCTGATCACCGAGCTGATCGAGCTGGCCACCGAGCGTCGTACCGGCCTGCGCTGACCCCAGGCTCTCCCGATCGTCAGGAGCAGCGGTGGGGGCCCTGCGGGATCGCGGCTGCGGCGCGGGTGAACGCGCCCAGCACGGTCGGCTCGGGGGAGTACTTCTTCGGGACCAGCACCTCGATGGCCGGGTCGCGTCCGTACGTGACGAACGACATGCCGTCCGACAGCGGCGTACCCACCCAGTCGATGCCGCTGACGCCGAAGCACTGCCGGCTCGTGGGGCCGGGTGAGGTCACGCCGCACCGGGCGATGATCGCCGGGTCGCCCCACGCCCGCACGGACGCGGAGCCGGT
Organism: Luteipulveratus flavus; assembly: GCF_029439465.1. GTDB lineage: Bacteria > Actinomycetota > Actinomycetes > Actinomycetales > Dermatophilaceae > Luteipulveratus > Luteipulveratus flavus. Next base: position 98,431 of record NZ_JAROAV010000021.1, read on the forward strand.
CGAGACGTCCCGGCGCTGCTGGTTCGACACCGTGCTCGGCCAGGCCGCGGACGCCTTGGTGCACAGCGGGTCCGAGGCGCCGTCGGCCACGGTCACGTCCACAGCCGAGGAGCAGCCCGCGACCAGCAGCCCGGCCGGGAGCAGGAGAGTGAGCCGCCTCAGACGTGGACGATCGTGCACGTCAGCGTCCGCGTGATGCCGGGGACGTCCTGGATCTTGGCGATGACGAGCTTGCCCAGCTCGTCGACGGTCTTGGCCTCGATACGGGCGATCACGTCGTACGGCCCGGTCACGTCCTCCGAGAGCGCCACGCCCTCGATGGCGGCCACGTCGGTGGCCACGGACGACGCCTTGCCCACGTCGGTCTGGATGAGGATGTAGGCCTGAACCACTGCTGCCTCCGTGCTGGGGTGGCCCGGTGCGACCCGGGTGGGGACCTCCTTGGGTCCCGGCACCCAGACGCTACCGTGCGGTGCAGCCATCCAGACCCCGAGGGAGCCAGGTGACCACCACGCGGACGTCGCGTCCTGCCGGCGACGCCGGCCCGACGCTGGCCGACCTCGACGAGGACCAGCTGCTGGAGCGCATCTTCCCGGCCCTGCCGGGAGGTCCGGCCGTGCTGGTCGGGCCGGGCGACGACACCGCCCTGCTGCGCGCCCGCTCCGGCGCCGTGCTGGCGACGACCGACGCGATGGTGCGCGGCCGGGACTGGCTGGACGAGTGGTCGACCGGCGAGGACGTCGGCCGCAAGCTCGTCGCCCAGAACGCCGCCGACATCGCGGCCATGGGCGGTCGCACGACCGCCCTCCTCGTCACCCTCGTCGCGGACCCCGCGACGTCCGTCGCGTGGGTGAGCGACATGACGACCGGCCTCGCCGCGGCCGCCGCCGAGGCCGGGATCGCGGTCGTCGGCGGTGACCTGTCGTCTGCGCCCACCGGCACGCTGGCCCTGTCCGTCACGGCGCTCGGTGAGCTCGACGGCGAGCCCGTCCTGCGCTCCGGGGCACAGGTGGGTGACCAGGTCGCCGTTCACGGCACCTTGGGCTGGTCGGCGGCGGGTCTGCTTCTGCTGCAACGGGACTCGGCGACGCGCGCACCGGATCTCGTTCGCTACCACCGCGCGCCGCTCCCCGCGTACGAGGAAGGGCCACGGGCGGCCGCGTCCGGTGCCACGGCGATGCTCGACATCTCCGACGGTCTCGTGCGCGACGCGGGACGCATCGCGAAGGCGAGCGACGTCCGGATCGCCCTGGACACAGGGTTGCTCGCCGACGACATCGGCCGACTGGTGCCCGCCGTGGGCGCCGATGGCGCTCGCGACTGTGTCCTGACCGGCGGCGAGGAGCACTCCCTCCTCGCGTGCTTCCCCCGCGCAGGCGTGCCGTCCGGGTGGCGAGCCGTGGGCGTCGTCCAGGACGGATCCGGGGTGACGGTGGACGGCACCGTGACCGTCGGCGGCGGCTGGGACCACTTCGCGCGGCGCGCCACGCCGTAGCAGCACCTGCGACGCCATCAGGAGTAGCGTGCCAAGGTCACGTCAGCCCTGACCGGAAGGCGATTCGCCGATGCTCATGGACACCAGCGCGTTACGGCTCGACGCAGGGCCGATCGACTACGTGCTCGTTGCGCTGTACTTCACGTTCGTGCTCGGGATCGGGTACGTCGCCAGACGCCAGGTCTCGACCAGCCTCGACTTCTTCCTCTCCGGTCGGTCGCTGCCCGCCTGGGTGACCGGCCTGGCGTTCATCGCGGCCAACCTGGGCGCCGTCGAGATCATGGGCATGTCCGCCAACGGCGCCGAGTTCGGCATGGCGACGATGCACTACTTCTGGATCGGCGCCGTCCCGGCGATGCTGTTCCTCGGCGTCGTGATGATGCCCTTCTACTACGGGTCCGGCGTGCGCAGCGTCCCCGAGTTCATGCGGCGCCGCTTCGGCACGGGCGCGCACCTGGTCAACGCCATCAGCTTCGCGGTCGCCCAGGTCCTCATCGCGGGCGTGAACCTCTACCTGCTGGCCACGATCGTCAACGTCATCCTGGGCTGGCCGATCTGGGTGTCGACCATCGTCGCCGCGCTGATCGTCCTCTCCTACACCGCGCTCGGTGGCCTGTCGGCCGCGATCTACAACGAGGTGCTGCAGTTCTTCGTGATCGTCGCCGCGCTCGCGCCGCTCACGATCATCGCCCTGCACAAGATCGGCGGGGTCGACGGCCTGGTCGACAAGGTCAAGGGCAGCACCGGCGGTGAGGAGAACCTCAAGTCCTGGCCCGGCACCGGGCTGACCGGCATCGAGACACCGTGGCTGTCGGTCGTCGGCATCGTCTTCGGTCTGGGCTTCGTCCTCAGCTTCGGCTACTGGACGACCAACTTCGTCGAGGTCCAGCGGGCCATGGCGTCCCGGTCCATCTCCTCCGCGCGGCGGGCGCCGATCATCGGCGCCTTCCCGAAGATGTTCATCCCGTTCATCGTCGTGATCCCCGGCATCATCGCGGCGGTCATCGTGCCGGAGATGTCCAAGTACAAGGCAGCCGGCGGTCCGGACGGCAGCGAGGTCAAGTACAACTACGCGATCCTGTACCTGATGCGCGACCTGCTCCCCAACGGCATGCTCGGTATCGCGATCGCCGGTCTGCTCGCCTCGTTCATGGCCGGCATGGCCGCCAACATCTCCGCGTTCAACACGGTCTTCTCCTACGACATCTGGCAGCAGTACGTCGTCAAGGACAAGGAGGACGGCTACTACCTCGGGGTCGGCCGGGTGATGACGGTGGTCGCGACCGCGATCGCCATCGGCACCGCCGCGATCGCCTCCGGCTACAGCAACCTGATGGACTACCTGCAGACGCTGTTCGGGTTCTTCAACGCCCCGCTGTTCGCGACGTTCATCCTGGGCATGTTCTGGAAGCGGATGAGCCCGACCGCCGGTTGGGCCGGTCTGGTGTCGGGTACGGCCGCGGCCGTGGTCGTGGCGCTGCTGAGCAAGGACTCGCTCGGCGACCTCAGCACCGGAGCGCTGAACCTCTCGGGCCAGGGCGCGAGCTTCGCCGCAGCCGGTGCGGCGTTCGTGGTCGACGTGGTGGTCAGCGTCGTCGTGAGCCTCATGACGAGACCGAAGCCGGAGAAGGAGCTGCGCGGGCTGGTCTACAGCCTCACCCCGAAGGAGGACTTCGAGGACGATGAGTCCAGGTCCCTGCCGTGGTACCAGTCGCCGGTGAAGCTCGCCGGCATCGGTCTGGTGCTCGTCATCATCCTCAACGTCATCTTCCACTGAGCCCGGACGGAGTCACACATCATGGCCAAGAAGACAGCGGGCGCCTTCGACATCCGCAACATCATCGCGATGCTCGTCGGGATCTACGGCATCGTGCTGGTCGTCATGGGGTTCGCCTCGGCTGATCAGCACGAGCTCGACAAGTCCGACGGTCTCAACATCAACCTGTGGGCGGGCTGGGCCATGGTGGCGGCCGCCGCCCTGCTCGTGCTGTGGAGCGTGCTGCGGCCCGTGGTCATCCCACCGGAGGCCGAGCAGGGCGCGTCCGGTGCCGTGGGAGCGCGTGGTGCTGCCGAGGGCACCGCCGCGGCAGGTGCGGGCACGGCCGGAGCGGCGGCTGCTGACGGGACGACGGCTGCTGACGGGACGACGGAACGGACCGCGGACGGGGTGGGGGAGCGCACCGGCCGGGTCGACGACACGCAGACAGCGACCCACGGCGACGAGCAGAACATCTCGACCAGCGGTGCCAGCGCGTTCGAGCCGGGCGACCAGGACCACTCGGACGAGGAGCCGAAGGACACCTGACCGACATGGGGTGTTCACAAGATCCCCCTTGCCAACTCCTGACCTGCTCCGAACGGGGGGCCGACGTCCGGCTGCCTACCGTGGGCGGACCCCGCAGGGCACCACCCCGGTGACCCATGAGCGCGGGGTCGACCAGGAGGAAGAACGCATGAGGAAGACCGCAAGCGCCGCCGTCGCCGTCCTGACCGGGGCACTCACCGTCGGCGTGTCCGCCGGCACCGGTGCGCACGCCGCTGAGGCACCGGCGCACTCGTCGGTGTCCGCGCCGGCGTACACGCCCGGGTCGAACGACGACGCCGCCAACGAGCACCTCCGCAACCAGCTGCGGCAGGCGCTCGCGCGGCAGGCGACCTCGGCGCCGCGCGTGCAGGCCGCCACGACTGTGTACTTCTCGGTGGCCGACGCCCCCACCTACGCCGGGGTCATCCGCCAGGGCGCCGAGATCTGGAACAGCAGCGTCAGCAACGTCAAGCTGGTCGAGAACGACTCGTCCGCGACGCTGACCTACCGCGAGGGCAACGACTCGCGCGGTTCGTACGCCTCCAGCGACGGCCACGGCAGCGGCTACATCTTCCTGGACTACACGCAGATGGGCGAGTACGCGCAGGTGCGGGTCACCGCGCACGAGACCGGTCACGTGCTGGGCCTGCCGGACCACTACGAGGGTCCGTGCAGCGAGCTGATGTCCGGCGGCGGCCCGGGCCCGTCCTGCACGAACGCCAACCCCAACTCCACCGAGATCTCCCAGGTGAACGCGCTGTGGGCCAACGGTGTGACCGGTGGGGTGCTGAAGACCCCGAACGCCGCGCCCCGGGTGCTCGTGCACTGACCCGCGCACGAGACCGTCGACGACGCCCCGGTGCTCACCGGGGCGTCGTCGTGCTCAGACCAGGACGATCAGCTCGCCGTGCAGGACGCTGAGCCAGCCGTCCGGAGCGGCTGCCCAGGCCCGCCAGGCCTGCGAGATCCGGTGCAGTGTCGCCTCGTCGGCGAGCCCGTCGCGCAGCGCCTGCTGAGCGACGGTCGACGTCGTGATGCGGTCGGCCCACATCTCGCCCCACCACCTGCGGTCCTGCGGGGTGGCCAGGCACCAGGTGCTCGAGCTCGGGATGGCCTGCGGCAGGCCTGCCTGCTGCGCCCACGACAGCAGCCGGCGTCCGGCGTCGGGCTCACCGCCGTTGGCGCGGGCGGCCGCCTGGTACAGCGTCTCCACTCCTCCAGCCCGGGCAGCCTCGGCCACCACGCGAACGCCGCGTAGTCGCTGTCCCGGACGGCGACGATCCCGCCGGCCCGCGTCACGCGGGCCAGCTCGCGCAGTGCCTGGACCGGGTCGGTGACGTGCTGCAGCACCTGGTGGGCATGGGAGACGTCGAACGCGTCGTCCGGCAGGTCGAGCGCGTGCACGTCGGACACGACGGTCGTCGCGGCCACGCCCTGACGCCGCAGCTCGGCCCTGGTCAGGTCAGCGGCGGCGTCGGTGAGCTCGATCGCGGTGACCGCTCCAGGGGCGACGCGGCGCGCCAGGTCAGCGGTGATCGTCCCGGGCCCGGAGCCCACGTCGAGCAGCTGGTGTCCCGCGCGGAGCCGGGGGAGCAGGTAGCCGCAGGAGTTCTCGGCGGTCCGCCACCGGTGGGACCGCAGCACGCTGTCGTCGTGGCCGTGGGTGTACGTCGCGCTGCGGGAGCCGTCCATGGCAGGAGCCAACAGCAGAGGCCGACCCTCCGTCAGGAGGATCGGCCTCGGGGTCTCGCCCTACGGGCGAGAGAGGTCAGCGCGTGACCTTGCCCGCCTTGAGGCAGGAGGTGCACACGTTCAGACGCTTCGGCGTGGTGCCGGCGTCACCGACCAGCGCACGAACGCGCTGGATGTTCGGGTTCCAGCGGCGCTTGGTGCGGCGGTGCGAGTGCGAGATGTTGTGACCGAAGCTCGGTCCCTTGCCGCAGACGTCGCAGGTGGCAGCCACGGGTTTCTCCTGAGGTCGAACGTATGAACTGGACGAGATGTCTTGGTGCTCCCTCCGGGCGATCGGCCGCACGCGTGATCGGCCCAGGCCGCTCGGGGGAACCGGTCAAGAATAGCCGAGGCGCCCGTCCAGCACCAAAACGGACGCCGCGGGGCGGCTCCGCCCGGCGTGGCACACCTGCAGGCTAGCCTTCGTCACGCCCGCAAGGAGGTGTCCATGACCCTGGACGTGCTCGACCTGCCCGCGCTGCGCCGGTGGGTGGTCATCGCGCGCGCCGACCTGGCCAGGCACGCCGCCGCGATCAACGGGCTCAACGTCTTCCCCGTCCCGGACGGCGACACCGGCACCAACCTGCTGCTGACGCTGGACGAGGCCGCTCGCGAGGTCGCCGCGCTGCGGCTGACCGGTCTCGCCGAGTCCGCCGAGGCCCTGGCCCGGGCGACGCTCACCTCCGCCCGGGGCAACTCGGGGGTCATTCTCAGCCAGCTCGTCCGCGGGGTGGCCGAGATCGCGGGTCGCGGGACAGGCGAGCAGCTCGACCACGACGACCTGCGGCAGGCCCTCGCACGCGCGAGCGTCCTCGCTCGGTCCGGTGTAGCCCGTCCGGTCGAGGGCACCGTCCTCAGCGTCGCCTCCGCCGCGGCCGACGGCTGCGCCGACGGGTCCTCTCTCGCAGAGGTCTCCGGCCGTGCAATCACCGCGGGCCGGGAGGCGCTCGCGCGGACCCGCGAGCAGCTGGACGTCCTGCGCGAGGCGGGCGTGGTCGACGCCGGCGGCGCGGGCTACCTCCTGGTGCTCGAGGCGCTGGACCGGGTCGTCCGCGACGATCCGAGCCCGGCGGACGGCGACGCCACGCCGGAGTGGCTGCTCGCCGCCGGGCCGGTGTCGCTCGGCGCGGCGGGCTCCGACGACTGCGGACCGCGGCACGACGGACCCGCGTACGAGGTGATGTACCTCCTGGACGACAGCGACGACGTACGGGTCGAGCGGCTGCGCGGCCGGCTGGACGCCCTCGGCGACTCGGTCGTCGTGGCCGGCGGGCCGCGGGTCTGGTCGGTCCACGTGCACGTCGACGACGTCGCCGCCGCCCTCAACGCCGGGGTGGGCGCCGGTCGGCCGCACCGCTTCCGGGTGACGCGCTTCGACGTCGGCGCGCCGCCGCCTCGTCCGGTGGCGGGCTTCGGGATGCTCGTGGTGGCGGACGGCCTCGGCGACCTCGACGGCGTCCGGGGCTCGCAGGTGGCGCTGGTCGACGTCGCGGACGTCCGCGACCAGCCGGGTGCCGTCGTGGACCGGCTGCGCGACCTGGGCGGCGACGAGGGCGTCCTCGCCCTGACCGACTCCACCGCCGCGGCGGAGATCGTGCACGAGGCCGCCGCCATCGTCGGACGGGTCGTGCACGTGGTCGGGTCCCACCCGGTGCACGTCCTCGCGGGCCTCTCGGTGATCGACGGCGACGGCTCGCTGGTCGACGCCGCCCGGGACGCACTGGAGGTCGTCGACGAGGCCGTCGTCGTCCTTCTCGAGAGGACGGGCGCCGAGCAGACGGCACAGGTGCTCGACCGCGTCCGGGAGTCGGGCGCCGAGGTGGTGACCCTGGTGACCGGAGCGGGCGCGCAGGTCCCGGCCGAGCTCCTGGACGGGCTCGCCGGCGTCGAGGTCACGGTGCTGGAGAGCCGGGCGCGCGGCTGGGCTCTCGCGGTGGGCCTGGAGTGAGCGGCGTGCAGCGGTCGACCCGGCTGGTCCGGGTCCTGGGCGATGCCGCCAAGAAGCTGGAGAAGGCCCGCGGGCTCGGCACGGTGGGGGACCTGCTGGAGTTCCTGCCGCGGCGCTACATCGACGCCAACACCTCCGGCCGGCTGTCGGAGTTCACCGTCGGCGAGACGGCCGTGCTGGTCGCGACCGTCGTCTCCGCGCAGACCCGCAGCATGCGCAACCGCCGGGGTCGGATGCTCGAGGCGGTGATCCAGGACGCCGACGGGACCACCGCGCGCCTGGTGTTCTTCCGCGCGTACGGGCACGACAGCCGCCTGCTGCCCGGGGTGCGCGCCCTGTTCCGCGGCAAGCTGGACGCCTACCGCGGCGGGTGGCAGCTCTCGCACCCGGACTACACGCTCGTCGACGGCGAGGACGACACGGTGTACGAGGGCGGCCTCGTCCCGCTCTACCTCAACATCCCGGGCGTCACCGACATGCAGCTCACCCAGTCGATGCGCCTGGTGCTGGACCAGCTCGACGACGCCGACGACCCGGTCCCGCCGGACGTGCGGGACCGCCGCGACCTGGTCGACCAGCCCACCGCGTACCGGCTGCTGCACCTGCCGCGCTCGATGGCCGAGGTGGGGCGGGGCAAGCGACGCCTGCGGTACGACGAGGCGCTGGTCGTGCAGACCGCCCTCGCCCAGAGCCGGCACCGGTACGACGCGGAGGAGGCCGTCCCGCGGCGCCCGCTGGCCGGCGGCCTGCTCGCCGCCTTCGACGAACGGCTGCCGTTCGAGCTGACGCCGGGCCAGCAGCGGGTCAGCGAGGAGATCGCCGAGGACATGGCGCGCAGCCGGCCGATGCACCGGCTCCTGCAGGGGGAGGTGGGTTCGGGCAAGACGATCGTCGCGCTCCGGGCGATGCTCGCGGCTGTCGATGCCGGCGCGCAGGCCGCGCTGCTCGCTCCCACGGAGGTCCTGGCCCAGCAGCACGAGCGCTCGATCCGCGCGATGCTCGGCGACCTCGCCGAGGCGGGCATGCTCGGGGGCGCGGAGCACGCCACGGGGGTGGCCCTGCTGACCGGGTCGATGTCCCGCGGCCAGCGCGAGCGGGTCCTGCTCGACATCGCCACCGGTCCGGTCGGCATCGTGATCGGGACGCACGCCCTGATCCAGGACCAGGTCATGTTCGCCGACCTCGGCCTCGTCGTCGTCGACGAGCAGCACCGGTTCGGGGTCGAGCAGCGAGATGCGTTGCGCAGCAAGGCACTTCGGCCTCCGCACGTGCTGGTGATGACTGCGACGCCGATCCCTCGTACGGTCGCGATGACGGTCTTCGGCGACATGGACACCTCCTCGCTCACCGAGCTGCCGAGGGGCCGGCAGCCGATCGCCTCGCACGTGGTCCCGGCGTCCCGGCCCGCGTGGTTGGAGCGAGCCTGGACCCGCCTCGCCGAGGAGGTCGGCCGCGGTCATCAGGCGTACGTCGTGTGTCCGCGCATCGGCGACGCCGACGACGGCGCCCGGGAGAGCGACGTCGAGGTCGAGACGGACGCCGAGGAGTACGCCGACGAGGAGCCGGCCGAGACGCCGCGCGAGCTGCACGGGGTCTACGAGACGCTGCAGCGGCTGCGCGAGGAGCCGGCCCTGCGCGGGCTCCGGGTCGAGATGCTGCACGGCCGCATGACGCCCGAGGACAAGGACGCCGTCATGCGCGCGTTCGGCGCCGGCGAGGTCGACGTCCTGGTGTCGACGACCGTCATCGAGGTGGGCGTCGACGTCCCCAACGCCACCGCCATGGTCGTGCTGGACGCCGACCGGTTCGGCATCTCCCAGCTGCACCAGCTGCGCGGTCGGGTCGGGCGAGGCTCGGCCGGCGGCCTGTGCCTGCTGGTCACCGAGTCGGACAACCCCGACACGGTCGCGCGGCTGGAGGCCGTCGCGGGGACGACGGACGGCTTCGCCCTGGCCGACCTCGACCTGGAGCTGCGGCGGGAGGGCGACGTGCTCGGGGCGAGCCAGAGCGGGCGGCGCTCCGGGCTGCGGCTGCTGCGCCTCACCCACGCCAAGGACATCGAGCTGATCGAGCAGGCCCGCGAGGACGCCGGGGCGCTCGTCACCGAGGACCCCGACCTGCTTCGGCACCCGGCGCTCGCCGAGCTGGTCCGCAGCCGGCTGGACGACGAGCAGGCCGCGTTCCTGGAGCGCGGCTGATGTCGCGGATCATCGCCGGGACGGCCGGCGGCCGGCGGATCGAGACTCCACCCGGCGCCGGCACGCGGCCGACGACCGACCGGGTGCGCGAGGCGCTCTTCTCCCGGCTGGAGCACCTCGAGGTCCTGGAGGACGCGGTGGTCCTCGACCTGTACGCCGGCTCCGGGGCCCTGGGCCTGGAAGCCGCCAGCCGTGGCGCGGCCGCCGTCACGCTCGTCGAGGCGGACCGCCGGGCGGCCACCGTGATCCGGCGCAACGTGGCCGATCTCGGGCTGCGCCAGTGCCAGGTCCGCGCCGAGCCGGTCGAGCGCGTGCTCGCGTCAGCGCCGAGCGAGCGCACGGTCGAGCTGGTCCTGGCCGACCCGCCGTACGACGTGGAGGAGACGTCGCTGGAGCGGGTGCTGGCCCTGGTGGTCCCGTGGCTGGTGCAGGACGCCCTGCTGGTGATCGAGCGCTCCTCCCGCTCGCCCGAGCCAACCTGGCCGGCGGACGTGGAGCTGATCGGCCCGCGGCGGTACGGCGAGACGGTCATGTGGTTCGCCGAGTACCTCCCCGAGGGCGAGATCGCCTGAGGCGCACTAGGGTCGAGGGCGGCGTCGCGGCGGCCGTCCGGCGCCCGACCCACGAGCCGGCAGAGCGAGGCGCAGATGAGCGGCAACCCACGACGGTGCGTGTGCCCCGGTTCGTACGACCCGATGACCAACGGGCACCTGGACGTCGTCACGCGGGCGAGCGCGCTGTTCGAGGAGGTCGTCGTCGCGCTGCTGTACAACCCGGACAAGCACGGGACGTTCTCGCCGCAGGAGCGGCTGGAGCTCATCGAGAAGTCGGTCGCCCACCTGCCCAACGTCCGGGCCGAGGGCTTCGGCAAGGCGCTGGTGGTCGACGTGTGCGAGCAGGTCGACGCGGGCGTGCTCCTGAAGGGGATCCGCGGGGACGCCGACTACGACTACGAGCTGCCGATGGCCCTGATGAACCGCGAGATGACCGGCGTGGAGACGCTGATGCTGCCGGGCGATCCGCGGCTGGGGCACTACTCCAGCTCGCTGATCCGCCTGATCGCGAGCCACGGCGCCGACGTTTCCGCGATGGTGCCCGAGCCGGTCCTGCAGCCGCTGCTGGAGCGGCTGCGCGGCTGAGTCCGCCGCGCCGGTCAGGGCGTGATCAGCGAGAGCCCGTCCGGCACCGCCTCGATCACGGCCGGCAGCGGTCCGGCGCAGTCCCCGTCGGCGTACGCGTTCATGTCGGGGGTAATGATCTCGATCCGCTTGCCCCGGTGGGTCCGCACCGCGCGGTGGTCGACGTGCGTCCCGGTGAAGATCTTCGGCAGCACGGTCGGCAGCTCCAGGCGGGGGTACGGCACGGTGTGCATGACCGTGACGTCCAGCAGCCCGTCGTGCGGGTCGGCGGACGGGCACATCCGCATGTCCCCGCCGTACGAGCGGGTGTTGCCGACCGCGACCAGGATCAGCGCGCCGTCGATCACCTCGTCGTCGATGACGAGGCGGAACTGGCGCGGCCGTAGCCGCAGGTACTCCACGCCGATCGACAGGACGTACCGAGCACGTCCGTTCGGCCAGCGCAGGGCGTTGTTCCGGTCGGCGACGAGGGAGTCGAACCCCGCCATCGCGATGGTGGCGAAGTAGCGCGAGGAGCCGTCCGCCGTGGTCACCCGACCGAGGTCGAACGGCGCCGCCTCCCCTTCCAGCGCGACGTCGACGGCGGCGGACACGTCCTTCAGCGGGAGGTCGATGACGCGCGCGAGGTCGTTCCCGGTGCCCGCCGGGACGATCGCGAGCGGCACACCGGTGGCGGCGGCCGCCTGGACGGCCAGCCCGTGGGTGCCGTCGCCGCCGACGCTGAGGATGGCGTCGGGACGCTGCGCAGCGGCTGCGAGGATGCGGGCCGCGGCGTCCTCGCGGCTGGAGCCCGTGACGTGGTCGACCTCGACGCCCCGGGCACGCAGCATCTGCAGGACGGGAGCGACGGCGTCCTCGCCCTTGCCGTGCCCGGCGTTCGGGTTGGTGAGGACGGCGAGACGGCTCCGCGGGGCGCTGGTCACGCCGGCCAGTGTGCCCGAGGTGGTCGGCCGAGACGGCCACGACGGCTGCATTTGGGCCGTGGGCAGGGCCTCCGGTAACCTTGTGCGTCGGTCTACGTCGTCGTGACGTGTACCGAGCCACCCCGATATGACGTGAGTAGCCCGATGACGCCTGCCGATACCCGCCGACCCCTGGTGCTCGACACCAGAGAGCTCGGTCGGCGACCCGGTCAGATGGTCGAGCTGCAGCGCACTGTCGAGGCTCCGAGTGATCTGGGCACCGACGTGATCGCCGTCCCCGAGGGCCAGCCGATCGAGCTGGACCTGCGGCTGGAGTCGGTCATGGAGGGCGTCCTGATCTCCGGCTCGGCCCGCGCCACCGCGACCGGCGCCTGCGTGCGGTGCCTGGACGACGTCCACCTTGCGGTGGACGTGCCGGTTCAGGAGCTGTTCGCCTACGCCGACCGCGCCGCGCACCACCACGAGGTGGCCGCGGAGCAGGACGACGACGACCTGCGGGAGCTGGACGGCGACTTCGCCGACCTGGAGCCCGTGCTGCGGGATGCGGTGGTGCCAGCACTGCCGTTCCAGCCGGTGTGCCGGGAGGACTGCCCGGGACTGTGCTCCGAGTGCGGAGCGCGTCTCGCGGACGACCCGGACCACCACCACGAGAAGTTGGACCCCCGATGGGGTGCCTTGGCCGCGCTGAGCGACCAGGACGCCTCCGACGACGAGAAGAAGAGGAACTGACGTGGCTGTCCCGAAGCGGAAGATGTCGCGCTCCAACACCCGGTCGCGCCGGGCGAACTGGAAGGCGACCGCCGTGGCCACCCAGGCCTGCCCGCAGTGCTCCGCGCTGAAGCAGCCGCACCTGGCCTGCCCCTCCTGCGGTACGTACGCCGGCCGTCACTACAGCTCGGCCGAGCGCAGCGAGCACCAGGGCTGATCCCCCCGCTGCCGTGACCCCGCCGACGAAGAAGTCGCAGCGGCACGAAGCAACGCAGCGGCCCGTCGCTGACCTGTCCCGGATCCTCACCGAGGTCTCCGGGACGGTGATCGACGAGCCGCTGCTTCTGCGTGCCCTGACGCACCGCTCCTACGCCTACGAGCAGGGCGGCGTACCCCACAACGAGCGCCAGGAGTTCCTCGGGGACGCCGTGCTCGGACTGGTCGTGACGGACACCCTGTTCCGCACCCACCCCGACCTCCCCGAGGGCCAGCTCGCCAAGCTGCGCGCCTCGGTCGTGAACTCGCGCGCCCTCGCCGCTGTGGCCCGCGGCCTCGGCCTCGGCGACTTCGTGCTGCTCGGACGCGGCGAGTCGATCACCGGCGGCCGGGACAAGGACTCGATCCTCGCCGACACGACGGAGTCGATCATCGGCACCGTCTACCTCGCCGGCGGTATCGAGGCCGCGAGCCGGCTGGTGCACCACCTGATCGACCCGCTGCTGGCGACCGCCGCCGGCCTGGGCGCCGGCCTGGACTGGAAGACCTCCCTGCAGGAGGCGACCGCGGCCGCCGACCTCGGCGTGCCGTCGTACGTCGTCACCGACGAGGGTCCGGACCACGACAAGGAGTTCACCGCGGTCGTCCTGGTGGGCGAGCGGGAGCTCGGTCGCGGTGTGGGCCGCAACAAGAAGGGCGCCGAGCAGATGGCCGCCGAGCGGGCCTGGAAGGCGCTGCAGCAGCCGGACGAGCCGGCCGTCGCGCCGGACGAGATGGCTGCCCGGGCCGACGAGGCGGTCGCTCCGTCCGCCGATGCCTGAGCTGCCCGAGGTCGAGGTCGTCCGCCGGGGCCTGGCCGACCATGTGGTCGGCCGGTCCGTCGTGGCGGTCGACATCCGTGGCCATCGGGTCGCCAGGCGGCACCTGGCCGGGCCGCTGGACCTCGCCGACCGGCTGACGGGGACGACCGTCGTCGCCGCGCGGCGCCGCGGCAAGTACCTGTGGCTGGAGCTCGCCGACCACGCAGCCGGCCACGGCGACCCGGACGAGACCGCGCTGATCGCCCACCTCGGCATGAGCGGCCAGATGCTGGTCGAGCCCGCCGACGCGCCCCTGGAGAAGCACGCCCACGCGGTGCTCGCGCTCCGGGACCCCGACGGCAGCGAGGGCCTGCACCTGCGGTTCGTCGACCAGCGCACCTTCGGCGGCCTCTACCTGGACGACCTCGTGACCGACACGTTCGCCGGCGCCGACGCGCTCATACCCTCCACGCTCGCCCACATCGCCCCGGACCCGCTGGAGACGGCGTACGACCAGGCCTCGGTCGTCCGCCGGATGAAGGCCCGCCACACCCAGATCAAGCGCGCCCTGCTGGACCAGTCCCTGGTCTCGGGCATCGGCAACATCTATGCCGACGAGGCGCTCTGGCGCGCCCGGCTGCACGGTGAGCGAATGACGGACGCGCTCACCAAGCCGGTGCTGTCGGCGCTGCTCGACCACGCCCGCGACGTCATGGGCGAGGCTCTGGGGAAGGGCGGTACGTCCTTCGACGCCCTGTACGTCAACGTCAACGGTGCTAGCGGCTACTTCGAGCGGTCGCTGAACGCCTACGGTCGCGAGGGTGAGCCGTGCCGGCGCTGCGGGCGTCCGATGCGGCGTGAGGCGTTCATGAACCGCTCCTCCTTCTCCTGCCCGCGCTGCCAGCCGCGACCCCGGACGGTGCGGCGCACGGCCACAAGTCCGGCGACATCGTCAGGGGTTCGACGTAGTGTGCGCGGGTGACCGATCTGCACGCGCTCGCCCTGCCCGCCGCTGACGACGCCCTGACCTGGCTGACCGACCGCTGCGACGGCGAGCTCGACCGTGCGCGCCAGCTGGTGGACCGGCTGAAGGCCGCGCCGCCCACCTCCGCGACCGACGTCCTGCAGCAGTGGAACGACATCGCGATCGCGCTCGGCAACGCCGGCTCCGTCTCCTCGCTGATGGCCGAGGTGCACCCGCAGCCCGCGGTGCGGGAGGCAGCCGAGTCGGCGATGCAGCGCGTGGACGCCTTCTCCACCGACCTGGGCCTCGACCGCGACCTGTTCGACATCGTCAGCGGGGTGGCCACCGACGCGCTGGAGCCGTCCGCGCGACGCCTGCACGAGCGCGCCCTGCGGGACTTCCGTCGCTCCGGCGTCGACCGGGACGAGGGCGTGCGGGCGCGGCTGAAGGAGCTCGCCGAGCAGGAGCTGCTCACCGGTCAGGAGTTCGGGCGCAACATCCGCGAGGACGTCCGCACCATCACGGTCACGCCGGAGCAGCTGGCGGGCCTGCCGCAGGACTGGCTGGACTCCCACCCCGCCGGCGAGGACGGCCGGGTGACCGTGACGACCGACTACCCCGACGCGATCCCGGTCCGCACCTTCGCCCACGACCCGCAGACGCGGCTCGCGATGGCCGAGGCGTTCCTCACCGTCGGCTGGCCGGCCAACGACGCGGTCCTGCAGCGGCTCTTCGCCCTGCGCGCCGAGCACGCCTCGGTCCTCGGCTACGACACGTGGGCCGACTACGACGCCGAGGTGAAGATGATCGGCGCCGGCTCCGAGATCGGCGCGTTCATCGACCGCATCACCGAGCTGTCCGGGCCGAGCGCCCAGCGCGACCACCAGGTGCTGCTGACGCGCAAGCAGCAGGACGAGCCGGGCGCGACCGCCGTCGAGGCCTCCGACGTGCAGTACTACTCCGAGGTCGTGCGGCGCGAGCAGTACGCCGTCGACGGCCAGCTGGTCCGGACGTACTTCGACTTCACGCG
This sequence comes from Luteipulveratus flavus, assembly GCF_029439465.1. Taxonomy (GTDB): domain Bacteria; phylum Actinomycetota; class Actinomycetes; order Actinomycetales; family Dermatophilaceae; genus Luteipulveratus; species Luteipulveratus flavus. The sequence goes on from NZ_JAROAV010000021.1 coordinate 113,888, forward strand.
GGTGCGGCAGGGCCTGCTGGACGTCACCGGTCGCCTCTTCGGGCTCACCTGGCAGCAGGTCGAGGCGCCCGTCTGGCACGAGGACGTCGCCGCGTACGACGTGCTGCGCGACGGCCGCCGGATCGGCCGCATCTACCTGGACCTGCACCCGCGCGAGGGCAAGTACAAGCACGCGGCGCAGTTCGACCTGGTCCGCGGGGTGCGGGACCGCCAGCTGCCCGAGGGTGTGCTGGTCTGCAACTTCAACCGCGGTCTGATGGAGCACGACGAGGTCGTGACGCTCTTCCACGAGTTCGGCCACCTGGTCCACCACGTGCTCGCGGGGGAGCAGGAGTGGATGACCTTCTCCGGTGTCGCGACCGAGTGGGACTTCGTCGAGGCGCCCAGCCAGATGCTGGAGGAGTGGGCCTGGGACGCCGATGTGCTCGCGACCTTCGCCACGAACGCCGAGGGGGAGACGATCCCCGCCGACCTGGTGCACCGGATGCGCGAGGCCGACGACTTCGGCAAGGGCTTCCAGGCCAGGACCCAGATGTTCTACGCGGCCGTCAGCCTGGACTTCCACGTCGCCCGGCACGGCGACCTCACCGCGCGCCTCCGGCAGCTGCAGGCGAAGTACTCGATGTTCCCGTACCTGGCCGGCACCCACATGCACACCGCGTTCGGGCACCTGGACGGCTACAGCTCGGGCTACTACACGTACATGTGGTCGCTGGTGATCGCCAAGGACATGTTCTCCGCGTTCGACCGGGACGACCTGTTCGCGCCCGCCGTCGCCCAGCGGTATCGCGACCGGGTGCTGGTGCCGGGCGGCTCGAAAGACGCCGCCGTGCTGGTGTCGAACTTCCTGGGCCGCGCCTACACCTTCGACGCGTACGCGGCCTGGCTGGCGGAGTAGCCACCGACCTCCCGCCGGATGCCCTGTCGGCCGGGGCATACGGTGGAGCGGTGATCGAGCTGAAGACGCCCCAGGAGATCGAGGCGATGCGACCGGCCGGCCGGTTCGTCGCCTCCGTGCTGACCGCGCTGAAGGAGAAGGCCGCGGTCGGCGTGAATCTCCTGGAGCTGGACGCCCTGGCGCACCAGATGATCCGGGACGCCGGAGCCACGTCGTGCTACATCGACTACCACCCCAGCTTCGGTGCCAGCCCGTTCGGGAAGGTGCTGTGCACCTCGGTGAACGACGCGGTGCTGCACGGCCTGCCGCACGACTACGTCCTGCGCGACGGCGACCTGCTGTCCGTGGACTTCGCGGCCGCGGTCGGCGGCTGGGTGTCCGACGCCGCGCTGTCGGTCGTCGTCGGCACCCCTCGGCCCGAGGACGAGAAGGTCATCACGACGACCGAGCACGCGCTGGAGGCAGGGATCGCCGCGGCCCAGGTCGGCAGCAAGATCGGCGACATCTCCGCAGCGATCGCCGAGGTCGCCCACGCCGCGGGCTACCGGGTCAACACCCAGTTCGGCGGTCACGGCGTGGGCCGGACGATGCACGGCGACCCGCACGTGCCGAACGACGGGCGCCCCGGGCGCGGTCTGCGTCTGCAGCCGGGCCTGGTCATCGCGATCGAGCCCTGGTTCATGCAGGGCACGGACGAGATCTACACCGACCGCGACGGCTGGACGCTGCGCAGCCGGGACGGCTCGCGGGGTGCGCACTCCGAGCACACGATCGCGATCACCCCCGACGGCCCGCTGGTGCTGACCGCCCGGGGCTGAGTCGCTGCGTCGGTCAGGCGCTCCACTTCCAGCTGGCGAGCACGGGCGCGATGACCTTGTTCCGGTCCGCCTCGCTGACCGAGGGGCTGAACGAGAACGTCACGACGTAGGAGTTCTTGCCGCGCAGGATGTACGCCTGGTCGATCAGGTAGCTCTGTGTACCGCTCGTGAGAGCGCTGCTCGTGCGGGACGCCTCGGTGCCCGCGACCGTGGTCCGCGGCAGCACCTTGACGTTCTTCGCGCCGGCCGCCTCGAGCTGCCGCTTGGAGGCGAGCTCGACCAGGTCCAGCGTCGTGCCGCCCGTGCCCTCCTGCCGGATGACGTTGATGTTGTCGGCGAAGCCGTCGCGGTCGAGGAAGTTGATGGCCACTGCGTCGGCGTTCGGCACCTTGCCCTTGGCGTCGCTCCAGCCCTTGGGCGCCGAGAAGGAGTAGTCCCGCTTCGTGCCGGTGATCCGCGCCCCCTGGGCGGGCGCGACCGAGGTCGACGGGGCGGCGGAGGACGGGGAGGAGGAGGTGCTCGTGGTCGTCGGAGCGGCGCTGGAGCTGCTGGACGACGTGCTGCTCGGGGTCTCGGCAGCGGTGCTGCTCGAGCTGGAGCTGGAGCTCGATGACGGAGCGCTCGGCTGCGCTGAGCTGACCTGGGGCGAGCTGTCACCGCAGGCGGAGAGCAGTCCGGCGGAGAGGGTGAGGAGGACGACGGCGTGACGGGTGCGGCGCGGCATGCCGTCAGCCTAGCGAGCGGTCGGTCGACGCCACCGTGTCGACCTCGCGACCCGCCGGGTCAGGTCAGGCCGAGCAGGCGCGCGCCGTTGTGCCACAGCACGGACCGCATCCAGTCGGCCCCGAGGTCGAGCCGGTCGAGCGCCTCGATCTGATGGGCGTACGGGTAGGGGATGTTGGGGAAGTCGCTGCCCAGGACGACCTTGTCCTGCAGGTCCCGCAGCCGTGCCGGGTAACCGGGCGGCATGGGCGCCATCGACTCGGTGAAGTCCGTGCCGACCATGGTCGTGTCGAGATGGACGTTCGCGAACTCCGTTGCCAGATCTGCGAACTCGTCGTACTCGGGCAGCCCGGCGTGGGCGATGACGAGGGTCAGCCGCGGGAACCTCGTCAGCAGGCGACGGATCGGCGGCACTCCGGTGTGAGTACCCGGGTGCGGACCGGAGCCGCAGTGGATGACGACGGGAATCTGGTTCTGCTGCAACGTGTCCCAGGCGTCGTCCAGCATCGGGTCGTCCGGCGCGAACTCGCCGACCTGCACGTGCACCTTGAACAACCGTGCCCCCGACTCCACTGCGGACCGGACGTACGCCGGCGCGTCCGGCTCGGCGTACAGCGTGGCGCAGTGGACGGCGTCCGGGACCCGTGCGGCGAAGTCGGCGCACCACGCGTTGAGCCAGGCGGCCATGCCCGGCTTGTGGGGGGTAGGTGAGTGCCGGGACCGACCGGACGCCCAGCGCGCGGATGATCTCGAGCCGGCGCGTCTCGTCGTACCGGTAGGTGATCGGCCAGGCGCGGCCCGTCACCTGCTCGGCCCGGTCGAAGTACGACCACACCTTCTCCAGCATCCCCTGGGGAAGGAAGTGGACGTGGACGTCGGCCAGCCCGGGGAGTCCGAGGCCGCGCCAGTACACGGGGACGTCGGCGTCGGTCCAGGTCGTCACCGGCCCGACTCTAGGCGCGGTGGGAACCCGTGACCCGCCGAGTCTCAGTCGTGCGCGAGGAACGCCTTGCGCAGCAGGGCGTTCAGGCGCGTGATCTCGGTGATCGTCAGCCCGCGGAAGAGCGCCTTCTCCTGGGCCGCCCAGTCGTGGACCACGCGGTCCCAGGCCTCCCGGCCCGCCGGCGTCGCCTCGATCAGGATGCTGCGGCGGTCGTCCGGGTCCTCGCGCCGGGTCACCATTCCGCGGGCGACGAGGCGGTCGATGCGGCTGGTCATGCCGGCCCGCGTGATTCCCACCCGGTCCGCGAGCTGGGCGGGCGTCGCTGCCTTCCCCTGGTCGTCGCTGCCGAGCAGGTGGTGCAGTGTCTTGAACTCCTCGTGGGAGAGCGGGTCGTCGGACAGCAGGTCGCGCAGCCGCCCGTCGGAGAGCTGGATCATCTTGTCCATGCGCACGAGAGCGCCCTCGACCTCACGGTCGAAGCCGTCCTCGTCCGTGAAGAGCCGGGCCCATCGCTCGACGTGCTCGTCGGCGAGATCGGTGCCCTGCGTCGGTGTCGTGCTCACTATCGAAGTGTCCCACCCGGAACGAGACGGGCGAAAAGCCGGCAACAGCTCGCCGGGAGGCAGCTCGTCGACGTTCAGCCGGCGGGTCCGGCCCCCGTCGGCACCGCGAGGCCACGCGGCCCGGGTCCCGGGAGCGCCGTACGCCCACGGCTACAGTGACCGGAATCGCGATCTGGGAGGATGCGCCGCTCGTGTACGTCAAGAGCCTCACCCTGAAGGGCTTCAAGTCCTTCGCCTCGGCGACCTCCATGCGCCTCGAGCCCGGCATCACCTGCATCGTCGGCCCCAACGGGTCGGGCAAGTCCAACGTCGTCGACGCCCTCGCTTGGGTGATGGGCGAGCAGGGCGCCAAGAGCCTGCGCGGCGGCAAGATGGAGGACGTCATCTTCGCCGGTACCCCCGGCCGCGCGCCGCTGGGCCGGGCCGAGGTGACGATGACGATCGACAACACCGACGGTGCGTTGCCGATCGACTACACCGAGGTCACGATCAGCCGGACGATGTTCCGCAACGGCGGCTCCGAGTACGCCATCAACGGCACCTCGTGCCGGCTGCTGGACATCCAGGAGCTGCTGTCCGACTCCGGTATCGGCCGGGAGATGCACGTCATCGTGGGCCAGGGCCAGCTCGACGCCGTGCTGCGGGCGACGCCCGAGGAGCGCCGCGGGTTCATCGAGGAGGCCGCGGGCGTCCTGAAGCACCGCAAGCGCAAGGAGCGCGCGCTGCGCAAGCTGGACCAGATGGAGGGCAACCTCACCCGCGTCAACGACCTGACCAGCGAGATCCGCCGCCAGCTGGGTCCGCTCGGTCGGCAGGCGGAGACCGCTCGCAAGGCCGCGGTCATCCAGACCGACGTCCGTGACGCGCGGCTGCGGCTCCTCGCCGACGACCTCGTCCAGCTGACGAGCACGCTCGAGCAGGAGATGGCCGACGAGACCGCCCTCATCGAGCAGCGCACCCAGGTCGAGCGGCGGCTCGCGTCCGTACGCGCCGAGCTCGACCGGCTGGAGCGCGAGGCCGCCGAGGCCGCCCCGATGCTGAGCACGGTGCAGAACCACTGGTTCGCGCTGAGCTCGCTCAAGGAGCGGCTGGAGGCCACGGCGAGCCTTGCGGGTGAGCGCGTCCGGTTGTTGGCCGAGGACGACGAGGACGAGCAGACTCGCCCCGGCCGCGACCCGGAGCAGCTGCGCCGGCAGGCCGCCGACCTGCGCGCCCAGGAGAGCTCGACGCGGACGGAGATCGAGCAGGCGACGCTCGCGCTGCAGGAGGCGGTCGAGCGCCGTGGCGAGCTGGAGCGCGCGCACGAGGAGGAGCAGCAGCGGCTCGCCCGGCTGGCGCGCGCGGCCGCCGACCGTCGGGAGGGCCTGGCCAAGCTGCAGGGCCAGGTGGGCGCCCGCCGCAGCCGGCTGGAGGCCGGGGAGTCCGAGCTGGGCCGGCTGCAGGAGACCATCGGCGACGCCGCCCGCCGCGCCACCGCGGCCGAGCGCGACTTCGCGGCCCTGGAGGCGACCATCGCCCAGGACGAGGAGGGCGAGGAGGGGCTCGACGACGCGTACGAGTCGGTGCAGGAGCGGCTGGAGACGGCTCATGCCGAGCACGAGGGCGTCCGCGAGACCGAGCGCTCCGCGACCCGAGACCGCGAGAGCGCGCAGGCCAAGGTCGACGCGCTCGCGCTGAGCCTGCGACGCCAGGACGGCGCCGCGACGCTGCTGGGGGCCGATGAACCGCTGGCCGGGCTGCGCGGCTCGCTGTCCACGCTGGTCCAGGTCACCGACGGCCACGAGGCCGCGCTCGCCGCGGCTCTCGGCTGGGCCGCGGACGCGGTCGTCACGGACGGCGTCGACGTCGCGGCACGGGCCCTGCGCGTACTGCGCGACCAGGACGCCGGCCGCGCCGTGCTGCTGACCGGCAGCACCGCGCGCAGCAGTGACCCGGCCGGGTGGCCGCGACTGCCGGAGGGTGTCTTCTGGGCGCGGGAGGTCGTGACCTGCGACGACCGGCTCCGTCCGGCGATCGAGCAGCTGCTGGAGCGCGTGGCCCTGGTGCCGGACGTCGAGGCGGCCAGGCGGCTGCTGGACGACGAGCCGGCCGTGACCGCGGTGACCGCCGAGGGCGACGTCTTCGCGCCCGGCTTCGTCCGCGGCGGCTCCGCGGCGGCACCGAGCCTGATCGAGCTGCAGGCGGCGATGGACGACGCCCGGGACCAGGTGGCGGACGCCACCCGGCGCGGTGAGCAGGCGCGCTTCAAGGCGGCCGAGCTCGCCGAGACGGTCCGCGCGCTCGCCGAGGAGGCGGACGCCGCGCTGGAACGGCTGCACGAGTCCGACGCCCGGATGTCCGCCGTCGCCGAGCAGCTCGGTCAGCTCGGTCAGGTGATGCGCTCCGCGGGCGCTGAGCGCGAGCGCCACGAGCGTGCGGTCGCGCAGGCCCAGGAGGCGCTGGAGTCCAACCGAAGCGAGCTGGAGGAGCTGCAGGCGCGGCTCACCGCCGCGGAGGAGGAGCCGGCGGAGGCCGAGCCGAGCACCGACGACCGCGACCGGTTGGCCGTCGAGGCGGCCCAGGCGCGGACGGCGGAGACCGAGCTGCGCCTCACCCTGCGGACCCGCGAGGAGCGGGCCCGCGCCCTGGCCGGACGCGCCGACGGCCTGGAGGCCGCCGTCCGGTCCGAGCTGGACGCCCGGGAGAAGGCGCGGGCGCGGCGCGAGCGACGCCAGCAGCAGGCGGCCGTGGCCGCGGCGGTCGGCCGGGGCGCTGCGTACACCGTGGCGGTTGTCGGCGGGCTGCTGGAGGTGGCCGCCGACCGGCGCACGACCGTCGAGCGGGAACGAGCCGAGCGCGACCGGGTCCTGGCCGACGTGCGGAGTCGCGTGAGCACGCTGGGTGACGAGCTGCGCGACCTCACCGACACCGTCCACAAGGACGAGGTCGCCCGTGCTCAGCAGCGGCTGCGCATCGAGGCGCTGCAGACCAAGTCCGTCGAGGAGCACGGCATCGACCCCCAGGTGCTGGTCGAGGAGTTCGGCCCGCACCAGCTCGTCCCGTACGTCGCCGGCCCGGACGACGACCCCGACGACCTGCCGGAGCCGTCGGCGTTCGTGCGCGAGGTGCAGGAGAAGCGGTTGCGCAGCGCCGAGCGGAAGCTGGGCCAGCTGGGCCGGGTCAACCCGCTGGCGCTGGAGGAGTTCGCGGCGCTGGAGGAACGGCACAAGTTCCTCACCGAGCAGCTGGAGGACCTGCGCAGCTCCAAGCAGGACCTGCTCTCGATCGTCGCCGAGGTGGACGAGCGGGTGCAGCGCGTCTTCGCGGAGGCGTTCGCCGACACGGCGGCGCAGTTCGAGGGTGTCTTCGAGCGACTCTTCCCAGGCGGCGAGGGGCGCCTCGTCCTCACCGACCCGGGCGACATGCTCACCACCGGCATCGAGGTCGAGGCGCGGCCCCCGGGCAAGAAGATCAAGCGGCTGTCGCTGCTGTCCGGTGGAGAGCGGTCGCTGGTGGCGGTCGCGCTGCTCGTCGCGATCTTCAAGGCCCGGCCGAGCCCGTTCTACATCATGGACGAGGTCGAGGCGGCGCTGGACGACGCGAACCTCGGCCGGCTGATCACCCTGTTCGAGGAGCTGCGCGACTCCAGCCAGCTGATCGTGATCACGCACCAGAAGCGGACCATGGAGGTCGCCGACGCGCTGTACGGCGTCTCGATGCGCGGCGACGGCATCACCACCGTCGTCTCGCAGCGGTTGCGCGACATCAGGGACGACGGCACGCCGACGATGTCGGCGGGCACCCCCGTCACGGCGGACATGGACCAGGAGCCCGAGGGCGCGCCCGCGGAGGCCGCCGCCGTCGGTTGATGACCGGCAGACGCGGCCGGCTGCCGGTGATCGGTGCGTCCTGTCCGGCGACGGGCGTGCCGGTTTGGGCTTCCGGGCGCGAGTGAGCACACTTGGCGCATGGTGTGGCTGATTCTGTCGATGGTCCTGTGTGTCGTTCTCGGTGGAGCCGTCGTCGGCGTCGTCGCCGTGCCTGCCCGACGGGACGGGAAGCAGGTGCTCACCCCGCGCGGCGAGCAGGTCGTCGCGGGGGTCGCCCGGCGCACGGACAAGGTCGTCGAGGGGGCCAAGGACGCCACCGGCACCGTGGTCGGGTCCGCCAGGAGCAAGGTCTCCGCGTCGCCGCAGCGCACCGAGACGGGCGAGTAACCCCCGGCTTCGCCGCAGCGTCGACGTCCGTCGTCGGCGCACGGGTGCTGTGCACCCTGACCCTTTGCCATGATGGGCCGCGTGGATGAGCTCTGGGTGATCCTGACCGTCATCACGCTCGCAGCGATTGCGGGCCTGATCCTGGTTGTCGGCCTGCTGCGTGGCAGGGGCGGCCGGACCAAGGAGCTGCCGACCCGACCGTCGGCGCCGACGCAGCCGGAGCGCACTCCGCCCAAGGCCAACACCTACAAGCCTGGCCCGGGCGCCCGGATCGACACCAGCGGCGGGGTCGGCACGATCGACCGCCCCGGGTCGGCGACACCGACGGCACCGCCTGCTCAGCCACCGGCCGAGCCGCCGTCGACGCAGGCCGAGCCCGAGCTCGTCGAGCCGCCGGTCCCGACCGTCGAACGCCCGGAGTCCGCTCGCGGGCGGATGGTGCGCCTGCGCGAGCGCCTGTCCCGCTCCAACACCGCGCTGGGCAAGGCGCTGCTCGCGGTGCTCGCCGGCGGGAAGCTGGACGACGAGGCCTGGGAGGACGTCGAGGACACCCTGCTGCAGGCCGACCTCGGCGTCGAGGCGACCACGGAGGTCGTGGACGCGCTCAAGAAGCGGGTCCAGGTCGACGGCGTCGCGGACGAGGAGCAGGTCCGCGGCTGGCTGCACGAGGAGCTGCTGGCCCAGGTCGACCCGACCATGGACCGCCGGATCGCGGCGACGCGGGTCGCCGGGCGGCCCGCCGTCGTCCTGGTCGTCGGCGTCAACGGCACCGGCAAGACCACGACGGTCGGCAAGCTCGCCCGCGTGCTGGTGGCCGAGGACAAGGACGTCGTGCTCGGCGCCGCCGACACCTTCCGGGCGGCGGCCGCCGACCAGCTGCAGACCTGGGGCGAGCGGGTCGGGGTGCCGACGGTCCGCTCCGAGCGCGAGGGGGCCGACCCGGCCGCGGTCGCGTTCGACGCGGTCAAGGGCGGCGCCGAGACCGAGGCCGACGTGGTCCTGGTCGACACCGCCGGACGGCTGCACAACAAGGCGAACCTGATGGACGAGCTGGGCAAGATCAAGCGCGTCATCGAGAAGCAGAGCCCGATCGATGAGGTCCTGCTGGTGCTGGACGCCACCACCGGTCAGAACGGCCTGCGGCAGGCGGAGGTCTTCGCGCAGGTCGTCGAGATCACCGGCATCGTCCTCACCAAGCTCGACGGCACGGCCAAGGGCGGCATCGTCGTCGCGGTGCAGCGCCAGCTCGGCGTGCCGGTCAAGCTGGTCGGTCTCGGCGAGGGTCCGGACGACCTCGCGCCGTTCGACCCCGCCGCCTTCGTCGACGCCGTCCTGGACTGAGGTCGCGAGTGATCGACCGCCCGCGCGGTGCCACGCCTCGTGATGAGATCGTGACCTTCCTGGACCCCGGGGCAGGCGCGTGTCACTGTATGGCTCATGTCCGGGAGGCATGCCGCGTCGGGGAGCGGCAGACGATGGTTGGTCCCAGCGCTGCTCACGATCGCGGTGCTGCTGCTCGCTGTCGGCGCAGCGGCGGGACTCGGCCTGTGGGACGGCGACGACTCCAGCGGTCAAGGCGCTCCGACGACGATCAGCCCGCCTGCGAGCACGTCTGCCGTCGTCCCGAGCTCGAGTGCCGGGGCGAGCCCCACCGCAGGGACGAGCTCCACGACCATCCCGAGCCCGGGCGCCGCGACCTCGTCCACCTCCGGTCCCTCGCCCGTCGCGGCGATCGATGCGTGCCGCGGCGAGGTCGGTGCAGGCACCGCGCTCGCTCGGGCGGCCGCGTCCTCGGCGGCGCACTACGGCACCCACACCCAGGCGCAGCTCGCGGTCGACGCCGGGCGCATCAGTGAGGCGACCGCCAAGCAGCGGTGGGCCGACTCCAAGAAGCTCGGGCCGAGCGATGTGAGTGCGTTCGCCGCGGCGGACCGGACGTACACCTCGCGGTCGGGCGCGTGCGGGCGCGTGCCGACCGGCACGGCCGGGGCGAACGGCTGTCGGTCCCGCGCCTCCGCGCTGGCCGACCTGGCGCGGACGGCACGGCCGATCAACAGCGGGTGGTCCCACCACCTGGACATGATGAAGTCCAAGCCGCACGACGAGGCGGGCCGCGACTTCAGCAGCTACATGACGACGTGGCGCGGCATGGTCCGGGCCGCCCAGCCCGAGCTGGCGGCGTACTCCCGGGCGAGCGCCGCGCTGGCGAAGGCGCCCACCTGCTCGTCCTGAGCTCAGGCGCGCAGACTGCGGGCCCGTCGTACCGGCGGGTCGTTCAGCATCCAGCGGACGCCCGACGCGGCGAGCCGGCCACCGGCGTCCAGGACCCGCAGACCACCAGGCGGCAGTGAGATGCCGAGCAGCTCGCGGTAGCGGTCGGGGAGTGTCGCCACGGCGCCGCTCACGAGGAGCGCGTACGCGGGGCGTGCCGCGACCGACATCGGAGGCTCGAGCATCACGAACCGTGCCGTGCTGCGCGCCAGCGGTGACCCCTCGAGCTCGCCGTCGTACGACATGAGCACCCGGCGCAGGTCGGCGACGGTGCGCGGCGGGTCGACCACGCCGACCCGCGCGGCGACCGAGCCGATCTGCGCGACGTAGGTGTCGGCCTCCTCGGTGGTCAGCGGTCGGGGACCGTAGGCCTGGTAGGTCGCGAGGAAGGACTCCGCCTCGGCCGCGTGGACCCAGCCGAGCAGGTGCGGGTCGGCGGCGTGGTAGGCCCGGCCGTCGGTCGTGGTGCCTCGGATCCGCTGATGGATGCCCCGGACCCGAGCGATGAGTCGCTCGGCGTCCTCGACCGTGCCGAAGGTGGTCGTGGAGATGAAGTTGCTGGTGCGCTGCAGGCGGCCCCAGGGGTCGCCGCGGTAGCCGGAGTGGTCGGTCACCCCGGCCAGGGCGAGCGGGTGCAGGGCCTGGACCAGCAGCGCCCGCAGGCCGCCGACGAACATCGCGGCGTCGTGGTGGACGCGCCACACCGGGTCCTGCGGGGTGAACCACCGGTCTCCGGGCGTACCCCAGATGCGGTCCGCGCGGCCGACGGCGTCGTCACCGGCGACGCGGCCCTGCAGCGCCATGGCCGCCCGGTGGCGCAGGACGTCGTGGGCCTTGCGCAGCGGGGCGGGAGGGGAGAGCAGCAGGTTCGCCGTCACCGCTCCAGTATCACCCGTCTCGCACCGTGGGACGATCGGCCCCGTGACACCGAGGGTTTACCTGGGAGGGGACGCCGCAACATCGACGTAACACGAGCGCACGCCCGGTGAAACGGTCGCCGACCACAGTGTCGGCCCATGACCTACGTATCCCTGGCCGCCGCCGAGGCGCCGACGCTGGATGTGGGCAACACCGCGTGGATGCTGACCAGCGCCGCGCTCGTGCTGCTGATGACACCCGGTCTCGCGCTGTTCTACGGCGGGATGAACCGGTCGAAGTCCGTCCTCAACATGATGATGATGTCGTTCGGCGCGCTCGGCGTCGTCGGCGTGATCTACGTGCTGTGGGGCTTCTCGATGTCCTTCGGCCCCCACAGCATCGGCGGGTTCTTCGCGAACCCCCTCGACCTGTTCGGGCTGAACGGTGCCATCAACGACAAGGCCGGCGACCCGATCCTGTGGTCGGTCGGCAACATCCCGACCGCGGTGTTCGCCGGGTTCCAGCTGACCTTCGCCGTCATCACCGTCGCGCTGATCAGCGGCGCGCTCTCGGACCGGGTGAAGTTCAGCACCTGGCTGGTCTTCTCCGGTATCTGGGTGACGCTCGTTTACTTCCCGCTGGCCCACATGGTCTGGGGTGGCGGCAAGCTGAGCGCCGCCGGCTGGTTCGGCAAGCTCGCCGCCGACGGCTCCACCGAGTACGGCCCGATCGACTTCGCCGGCGGCACCGTGGTCCACATCAACGCCGGTATGGCCGGCCTGGTGCTCGCTGTCCTGGTCGGCAAGCGGGTCGGCTTCGGCAAGGTCCCGATGCGCCCGCACAACGTGCCGCTGACGATGCTGGGCGCGGGCATCCTGTGGTTCGGCTGGTTCGGGTTCAACGCCGGTTCCGAGCTGGGCGCCGACGGTGTCGCCGCCCTGGCCTGGATCAACACCGCGGCGGCCACGTGCGCCGCGATCCTCGGCTGGCTGGTCGTGGAGAAGATCCGCGACGGGCACGCCACCTCCATCGGCGCGGCCTCGGGTGTCGTCGCCGGGCTGGTCGCGATCACCCCCGCGTGCGCCGCGCTCTCGCCCGTCGGGTCCCTGGTCCTCGGCGCGGTCGCCGGTGGCCTGTGCGCCTTCGCCGTCGGTCTGAAGTACAAGCTCGGCTACGACGACTCGCTGGATGTCGTCGGCGTCCACCTGGTCGCCGGTCTGTGGGGCACCATCGGCATCGGCCTGCTGGCCACCGACACCGGCCTGTTCTACGGCAGCGGCTGGCGTCAGCTCGGCATCCAGACCGCCGTCGCCCTCAGCGCCGTCCTGTTCACCGCCGTCATGACCACCGTCATCGCGCTGGCGCTCAAGGCCGTGATGGGCTGGCGGATCGCCGAGGACGACGAGGTGGCCGGCATCGACCAGGCCGAGCACGCCGAGTCCGGTTACGACTTCGGGGCGTTCGGCGGCGGCAGCCGCTTCGGCCACGCCCCTGCCGGCAGCACCCCGCTGTCGCGCGAGCCCGCTGAGGAGGTCAACGCATGAAGCTGATCACCGCGATCATCAAGCCCTTCAAGCTCGACGAGGTGAAGGAGGCGCTCGAGGCGTACGGCATCGCCGGCATGACCGTCAGCGAGGCCAGCGGCTACGGCCGCCAGCGCGGCCACAGCGAGGTCTACCGAGGCGCCGAGTACACCGTCGACTTCGTCCCGAAGGTGCGCCTCGAGGTCATCGTCGACGACATGGACGCGGGCTCCGTGGTCGACGTCATCGTGAAGGCCTCCCAGACCGGCCGGATCGGCGACGGCAAGGTCTGGACGGTGCCCGTCGACGACGTCGTCCGGGTCCGCACCGGAGAGCGCGGGGCCACGGCCCTGTGACAGACGTGGCGGCGCGTACGGGGACATCGTCGGATCCGTACGCGCCGCCACCGGTCGGCGGAGCCCCTCCCGCCCCCCTTCGGGCTCCGCCGACCTCCCCCGGCGCTCGCGGCACACGAGCGCCCCCGCCCGAGCAGAGAGGTCAGCCCGCCATGGACACGTCAGCGCTGGACACCACGACCAGGCTCGACCTGGCCGCCACCCGCGACTTCACCCGGCCGGGCGCGGGCCGGGAGCGTCGCCGGCGGCTGACGGAGCACAGCCGGCGCTGGCTCAGCGAGGTCTGGGACACCGGAGCGCGCGAGGTGCTCGGCGCACGGGAGGAGGGTGTCGCGCTCGCGGCCGTCGGCAGTCTCGCGCGCGGCGACAGCGGCCCTCTCAGTGACGTCGACCTGGTGCTGCTGCACGACGGTCGCAGCATCCGCGGCGAGGACGTCACGGCGCTCGCCGAGCGGATCTGGTACCCGGTCTGGGACTCCGGCGCCCGGCTCGACCACTCCGTCCGCACGTTGGGGGAGTGCCGGCAGGTCGCCGCGCAGGACCTGAGCGCGGCGGTCGGCCTGCTGGACCTGGAGTGGATCGCGGGGGACCCGGTGGTGGTGTCGGGTGTCCGGCAGAGCATCGCCCACGACTGGCGCTCCAACGCCCGCAAGCGGCTGCCCGAGCTGGTCGAGACGATGCGGCAGCGGCACGAGCGGCACGGCGACCTCACCACCTCCATCGAGCCCGACCTGAAGGAGGCGCGCGGCGGGCTGCGCGACATGACCCTGCTGCGGGCCCTCACGGCGGCCTGGCTCGCCGACCGGCCGCACGGTGAGGTCGACGCCGCGCACGACCGGCTGCTGGACGTGCGCGACGCGCTGCACGTGGTCACGGGGAGGGGGCGCGACCGGCTCGGGCGGGAGGACCAGGACGCCGTGGCGGCCCTGCTCGGGCACCCGGACGCGGACGCGATGCTGACCGGTGTCGTCTCCTCGGCGCGGGCGGTCTCCTTCGCGCTGGACAGCACGATGCGCCGCTCGTCCCAGTCCCAGCGCGCCCGCACGCTGCGGGTGGGTCCGCGACGGCCCGTCCTGATCCCGCTGGGGTACGGCCTGTTCGAGCACGACGGCGAGGTGGTCCTCGGACGCGGTCTGATCCCCAGCGGCGAGCCGCTCCTGCTCCTGCGGGCCGCCGCAGCCGCCGCGCGTCGTGAGCTGCCGCTCGGTCCGACCACCGTCGCCAACCTCACCCGCGACGTCGGGCCGCTGCCGACCCCGTGGCCGGACGCCGTCCGCGACGCCTTCCTCGACCTGCTCGCCAGCGGCCCGGGCCTGGTCCAGGTGTGGGAGGCGCTGGACATGTCCGGTGTCATCGGCCGGTGGATCCCGGAGTGGAAGGCCGTCCGCAGCCGTCCGCAGCGCAACGCCGTGCACCGCTACACCGTGGACCGCCACCTGGTCGAGACGGTCGTCGAGGCCGCGGCCCGCCGCCGTGAGGTGGACCGGGCCGACCTCCTGCTCGTCACCGCGCTGCTGCACGACATCGGCAAGATCGCCGGCGTGCACGACCACGCGGTGGAGGGAGCCCCCGTCGCGGCGACCATCGCGGCCCGGATGGGGTTCAGCGCCGAGGACGTGGACGCCGTCGAGCTGCTCGTACGCGAGCACCTGAGCCTGATCGACCTCGCGACCCGCCGCGACCCGCAGGACCCCCAGACGGTCCGGGCGCTGGTCGCCACCGTCGAGGAGCGGGCTGACCTGCTCGAGCACCTGCGCACGCTCACCGAGGCCGACGCGCTCGCCGCGGGCCCCACGGCCTGGACCAGCTGGCGGGCCAGGCTGGTCCAGGAGCTCACCGCTCGCGCGCGCGAGATGCTGTCCGGCCGGCGCGTCGTACCGGCCGAGCCGTCGGACGCCTCCGAGGTCCTGACGCCCGTCGCCCTGGAGAACCTGCTCGTCGGGGACCCGTACGTCACCGTGTCGGTCATCGACGGCGGCGCGCGGGTGGACGTCGCGGACCGGGACCGGCTCGGGCTCTTCGCGGACACGGCCGGCCTGCTCGCCGCGTACGGCGCGGTGGTGCGCTCGGCGCGGCTGCGCACGCACGACGGGCTGGCCGCCGACACGTGGTACGTCGAGGTGCCGGACGGTGACCTGCCCTCCCCGGAGGCCTTCGCCCGGGGGTTGCGGCAGCTGTCCACGGGCGACCGTGGACCCCTGCGTTCGCTGGAGCGGCGCGGCTCCGGTGCGCAGCGTCGGCCGGGTGAGGCGGGAGCGCGGGCGACCGTCGTCCCCGACGCCTCCGACGACGCCACGGTGCTGGAGGTCCGTGCGGCCGACCGGCCTGGTCTGCTGCGCGACATCGGCATGACGTTCGCGCGGTTCGGGCTCGGCGTCCGCAGCGCGCACGTGGCGACGTACGCGGGCCAGACCCTCGACACGTTCTACGTGACCGGCGCAGGGGACCGGCCGGTGGCTCCACCGATGGTCGCCCAGCTGATCGGGGCGCTCATGGACGCCTGCGACGGCGTGGTGAGCCGGTGACCACGGGTCCTAGGTGGCGCCGTGACGGATCCGGTCCCGGGCTGAACTAGGCTTGACCTCCGTGTTCACCAGCCTGTCCGACCGTCTGACCGCGACCTTCAAGAACCTGCGCGGTAAGGGACGCCTGTCCGAGTCCGACGTCAACGCGACCGTCCGCGACATCCGGATGGCCCTCCTGGACGCCGACGTCGCCCTCCCGGTCGTCAAGGAGTTCACCCGCGGCGTGCGCGAGCGGGCCCTCGGCTCGGAGGTCAGCCAGGCGCTGAACCCCGGCCAGCAGGTCGTCAAGATCGTCAACGACGAGCTGGTCCAGATCCTGGGCGGGGAGACCCGTCAGCTGCGGCTGGCCAAGACGCCGCCGACGGTCATCATGCTCGCGGGCCTGCAGGGCTCCGGTAAGACGACGTTCGCCGGCAAGCTCGCCAAGCTGCTGAAGGACCAGGGTCACTACCCGCTCCTGGTCGCGGCCGACCTGCAGCGTCCGAACGCCGTCACCCAGCTGGAGGTCGTCGCCGAGCGCGCCGAGGTCGTCTGCTTCGCCCCCGAGCGCGGCAACATCGGCGGCCACGACGCCGTGACCTCCTCCGGCGAGGGCACCCAGTCCTTCGGCGACCCGGTGTGGGTCGCCAAGGCCGGTGTCGGCCAGGCGAAGGTCCGCGGGTACGACGTGGTCATCGTCGACACCGCCGGCCGCCTCGCGGTCGATGAGAACCTCATGCAGCAGGCCCGCGACATCCGCGACGAGATCCAGCCCGACGAGGTGCTGTTCGTCATCGACGCGATGATCGGGCAGGCCGCCGTCGACACCGCGCTGGCCTTCCAGGACGGCGTGGACTTCACCGGCGTCGTGCTCTCCAAGCTGGACGGTGACGCCCGCGGTGGTGCGGCGCTGTCGGTCGCGTCGGTGACCGGCCGCCCGATCATGTACGCCTCGGTCGGTGAGCAGACCAAGGACATCGAGGTCTTCCACCCCGACCGGATGGCCTCGCGCATCCTCGACATGGGCGACGTCCTCACGCTCATCGAGCAGGCGGAGAAGGCGTTCGACCGTCGCCAGGCGGCCGAGATGCACCGCAAGTTCATGGCGGAGGAGGACTTCACCTTCACCGACTTCCTGGAGCAGATGGCGGCCATCAAGAAGATGGGCAACCTGAAGTCGCTGCTGCAGATGATGCCCGGCATGGGCCAGATGAAGGACCAGCTCAACGCCCTGGACGAGCGCGAGTTCGACCGGGTCGAGGCCATGGTGCGTTCGATGACGCCGTTCGAGCGGACCCACCCCAAGCAGATCAACGGCTCGCGCCGCGCCCGCATCGCGCGCGGCTCGGGGGTCTCTGTCTCGGAGGTCAACCAGCTGCTGGAGCGCTTCCAGGGTGCGCAGAAGATGATGCGGCAGATGCGTCGCGGTGGCGGGATGCCCGGGATGCCGGGCATGCCCGGTGGTGCGGGCGGCGGCAAGCGCCCCGCCAAGCAGGTGAAGAAGAAGGGCAAGAGCGGCAATCCCGCCAAGCGCGCCCAGCAGGAGCGCGCGGCCGTCGAGCGCGCGGACAAGGCCCGGGAGGCCGCGCTCGGCAACGCGTTCGGGACGCAGGAGCCCGAGGAGGAGCTAAAGGACCTCAAGCTCCCGAAGGGCTTCGAGAAGTTCCTCGACAAGTAGCTCCGGCGGTCGAGGCCCGGCGGGGCGGCGGCGACGCCACCGCCTAGGGTCGGGGGCATGGCTGAGGTGCTGCACGTCACCGGAGGGGTGCTCGTCGGCCCGGAGGACGTCCGGGACGAGCTGTGGGTCGTGGACGGGCGGGTGTCGTACGACGGGCCGCCCGCCGGCGCGGACGTGCAGAGCGTGTCCGGCTGGGTCCTCCCCGGTCTGGTGGACGCCCACTGCCACGTCGGACTCGAGGCGACCGGCGGCGTACCCCCGGAGCGCGCCGAGGAGCACGCCGTCGCCGACCGCGACGCCGGAGCCCTCCTGCTGCGCGACGCCGGCAGCCCGGTCGACACGCGCTGGATCGACGACCGCGAGGACCTGCCCCGGCTGATCCGGGCCGGCCGGCACATCGCCCGGACCAAGCGCTACATCCGCAACTTCGCGCACGAGATCGAGCCCGAGGACCTCGTCGCGTACGTCCGGCGTGAGGCGCGCCGCGGCGACGGCTGGGTCAAGCTGGTCGGCGACTGGATCGACCGGGACACCGGCGACCTGTCCCCGTGCTGGCCGACGGAGGCGCTCAAGCCCGCGATCGAGGCGGCGCACGCCGAGGGCGCGCGCGTCACGGCACACTGCTTCGGCGAGCAGTCGCTGTACGACCTCGCCGAGGCGGGCATCGACTGCATCGAGCACGCGACCGGCCTGCAGACCGAGTCGGTCGAGATGTTCGCCGAGCGGGGCATCGCCATCGTGCCGACGCTGGTCAACATCGCCAACTTCCCCAGGTTCGCCGAGGCGGGGGAGTCGAAGTTCCCCGAGTACGCCGGTCACATGCGCCGGCTGCACGAGTCCCGCTACGACGTGGTGAGCGCCGCGCACGAGGCCGGGGTGCGGGTCTTCTGCGGGACGGACGCCGGCGGCCAGCTGCCGCACGGCCTGGTGGCCGAGGAGGTCCAGGAG
This sequence comes from Luteipulveratus flavus, assembly GCF_029439465.1. Taxonomy (GTDB): domain Bacteria; phylum Actinomycetota; class Actinomycetes; order Actinomycetales; family Dermatophilaceae; genus Luteipulveratus; species Luteipulveratus flavus. Next base: position 132,167 of record NZ_JAROAV010000021.1, read on the forward strand.
CTGGCGAAGGCGGGTCTGAGCCCGGTGGAGGCGATCTCCGCGGCGACCTGGGGCGCCCGCGAGTGGCTGGGCCGGCCGGGTCTGGACGAGGGGGAGAGTGCGGATCTTGTCGTCTACCAGGAGGATCCACGCCAGCAGCTCGGCGTCCTGACCCAGCCCTCCCACATCGTCCTTCGGGGTCGCGTTGTCCGCTGAGCCCCGGCGCCTGGAGGCCGTCGGACGTCGCGTCCGGGTGAGCACCGTCGTGGAGACCGACCTGGAGCCGTACCGGCGCGCGGTCGAGGCGTCGCGTGGGCGGCTGTCGCGGTGGAACCCCGTGGACCCGCACGACCTCGTCCGGCACCTGAGTGCCCAGTCGGCCTCGCACCGGACCTTCGTCATCCACGCCCTGGAGCCGGGCGGCGCGCACGGCATCGTCGGCAAGGTCAACGTCACCAACATCGTCCGCGGCCGCTTCCAGAACGGCACCATCGGCTACGACGCGTACGACCCGTACGCCGGTCGCGGCCTCTTCGGTGAGGGGCTGCGGCTGGTGGTCGACCTGGCCTTCGCGCCCGAGCCGCGCGGTCTCGGGCTGCACCGGCTGGAGGCGAACGTCCAGCCGGGCAACACCCAGTCGGCGGGCGCACTGCGGTCGATGGGCTTCCGGCGCGAGGGCCGTGTGAGCCACATGCTGTGGCTCGCGGACCACAGCGGTCACGCCGCCTGGCGCGACCACGAGGCCCACGCGTTGACCGCCGACGAGTGGCCCGCCCCGCCGTACCAGCCGCACCGGCCCGCCCGCCCGGTGGTCGTCGTCAACGGCCTGCCCGGTGCGGGCAAGTCCACCCTGGCGCGTGCGCTCAGCCAGGAGATGTCGGTGCCGCTGCTGTCCAAGGACCTGGTGAAGGAGGCCGTCGCCGCGCAGCTCGACGACGCCGACGTCTCCCGGCTCGGCGGACCCGGCTCCCGGCTCGGCGCCGGCTGCCACGAGGCCCTCTGGGCGCTCCTGGAGGCGAGCCCGGTCGGCGGGGTCGTCGAGTCGTGGTTCCCGCCGGATGCGGTGGGCTTCGTCCAGGACGGACTGGCGCACGCGGGCCTGCGTCCCGACCAGGTCCCGCAGGTCTGGTGCGACGTCCCGGTCGAGGTGGCCCGCGCGCGGTACGAACGACGGGTCACCGACGGGCGTCGCCACCGGGTGCACGGGACCGCCGAGGACGTCCGGTGGGAGGAGCTGGCGACCGCCGCACGTCCGTACGACCTCGGCCCGGTCATCCGGGTCGACACCAGCGCGTCGGTGCACCCGCGCGACGTCGCGCGGGTGGCTCTCGCGGTCCGCGCCCACGCCCGCTGAGACTCGGCTCGCGCGCTGACCCGCCGCGCTGTCGCGCTGCGCGCCCCGACGTGCGGAGCCGGGCTCCGACGCCTCAGGCCGTCACGAGGGTGTTGTGGCCGGACACGATCGACGGGCTCCCGGCGTCTCGGAGGCCACCGTCTACAGCATCTACGGCAACAAGGCGGGTCTGGCGAGCTCGCTCATCGACGCGGCGGAGCAGGGCGCCGACGTCCAGCAGACGATCGCGGAGCTGAAGGAGCGCAGCGGCGACCCGGACGGTCAGCTACGCGCCTTCGTCGGCTTCGACCGCCGGCTCTACGAGAGCGGCGGTGACGTGCTGCGCACCCTGGCCGAGGGTCGGCGCCAGCATCCCGAGCTGGGCGCGGCGTACGACGAGGGCCGGTCGCGCGGCGACGGCCAGCGCCGCACGGTCTTCTCGTCCTGGCCGACGCAGGTGCGGCGCGCCGGCATCGATGTCGAGCGGGCGGTCGCGATCTTCGCCCTCGTGGTGTCCCTCGACAGCTTCGGGTCGGCGACCCGGGACTACGGCTGGAGCGCGGACGAGGTCGAGGAGTGGTGGTACGCGACGCTCAGCGGTCTGCTCCTCGCGTAGCCGGCGCCGACGGGCGGCCGGCGCTCCCGCGGCGGGAGGAACGCCCCGACCGGGGTCAGGCGGTCACGGTGACGGCGGTCTCGCTGACGCGCTTGCCGTCGACGAGGAAGGTGCAGCCGTACCGACCGGGGGTGATGCGGCCGCCGAGCTGCTGGGCGTCGGCGGCCAGCTGGAGGACCGCGATCCCGTTGGCCTGCTTGCCGGCGCTGGCTCGTCGCTCGCCGGCCGGTGTGCTCACCAGGACGTCGACCTGCTTGCCCTGGACGTCGGTGATGACCGAGCTGCAGCCGATGCTGCGGGGAGCGGCCAGCGTCGTCACCGCCTTGGGGCAGTGCGCGATGCCCCCGGTCCGGACCATGGTCGACCCGTCGCACGCCATCGTCTGGTTGGCCAGACCGGTGGGGCCGGTGACCTGCGCAGACCCGGTCCAGGTGTCCGCGCCCTTCTTGAACTCGCACGCGTACGTGCCGCCGGGCAGCTGCAGCCGGCCGACGGAGAAGCTGAGGAAGAGCGTCTGGGAGCTGTCCACCCGGGACGCCTGCGCGCTGTAGACGGGAGCACCGTTGCGCAGCAGCGAGACCGCGACCTCGCCGTCGACCGACGAGGGCAGGTCGGCGGAGCAGTAGACGGTGCTGGAGGAGAAGGTGCGCTGCATCTGGTCGCACTCACGAGCCTTGGTGTCGGCCTCCTGGGTGCCGCAGACGCGCACGATCGAGCTCGGCTTCCCGGGTGCCTGCCGGCTCGCCGGGCTCGTCGCAGCGGCCGGGGTCGTCACGGTGGGCGTCGCGGACGACGGGCTCGCCGTCTCCGTCGCCGGCGCCAGGGTGCCCGGTGCGGTGCTCCCGGCCGCAGCGCCACCGCCACCGGAGTCGTCGCCGGAGCAGGCCGTGAGGCCGAGCAGGACGGCCACCACGACGGCGAGCACGGACGTACGGGCACTGCGCATGGAACAACCTCGGTGAGACGGTGGGGGAGCGGTCAGGCAGACAGACTGCCATGGGCGCCACGGCGCCACCGGGCCGCCGTGGAGAAGAGTGGCCCGCAGCACGTGGGTCTCCATGGTGCTGTCAGGAGCGGATGGGAGTATCGGCGCCTGTGAGAAGGCTCATCTTCCCTGCCCCTCGTCCGACGCCCATGCCTGCGGGAGTCGAGATGGTCGAGCACGCCGGCGGCGTCGCATCGATCGCCCGGACCGCCGATCCCGCGGCCCCGACCGTCGTGTACCTGCACGGGAACGGGTCGGACCTGACCACGGTGCATCCACTCGCGGATCTGCTGCGAGGCCAGGGCGTGACGTTCGTGGCGGTGGAGTACCCCGGGTACGGCCGGATGGCCGACCGGCCGGCGACCGAGACCGGCATCTACGACACCGTGGACGCGATGCTGCACCACCTGTCCGCCGCCCACGACATCTGCCGGCCGGTGCTGGTGGGAGAGTCGCTCGGCTCGGCGGTGGCGACGGAGATGGCCGTCCGCGGACACGGCGAGCGGCTCGTCCTCATCTCGGCCTTCACCTCGATGCTCGCGATGTTCCGCCGCCGGGCGCCCGGGTACCCGAAGCTGCTGCTGCGCGACCGGTTCGACACGCTGGCCAAGATCGAGGCAGTGACCCTCCCGACCCTGCTGATCCATGGTTCCGCCGACGTGCTCGTACCACCGCGCATGAGCCTGCAGCTGGCCAGCCGGCTGACCCAGGTCCAGCGCGTCGTGGTCCCCGGGCGCGGGCACAGCAACCTATGGGAGGCACCGAGCCGGACCCTGCAGCTGGTGGCTCGCCACGCGCACGCCGGCGAGCCCGAGGAGGTCACCGCGGACTGACCGGCCGCCGAGGATCCAGGCCGCCCGCACGCACAGCGAACCCCGTCTGTCCGGCACTCCATGGAGGGCCGGACAGACGGGGTTCGCCAGGTGCGACGGGTGCTCGGGTCAGGCGGCGCCCTGCCCGGCAGCGGCGGTCGCCGGAACCCGCTCGGACTGGCGCAGGTCCTGCGGGTTCAGCGGGCCCTTCATCCGCAGCGGTCGGTCGGTGAGGTAGCGGACGTACCCGTAGTTGGTGAAGAACCCGGGCAGGTACTCCTCCAGCGCGACCTGGGTGAGGATGTCGCGCGCTGCCTCGTAGCGCGCCACCTGCACGTCGTCCTGGCCCTGGGTGAGGCGGGTCATCTCCTCCTCGATCACCCGCTCGACCAGCTCGCGCGTCACCTGCGGCCCCTCGGCCAGCTGCGAGCGGTGGTGCACCCACTGCCACAGCTGCGCGCGGGAGATCTCCACGGTCGCGGCGTCCTCCATCAGGTGCTCGATGGCGACCGCTCCCGTCCCGCCGACCCAGGCGGCCAGGTAGCGCAGGGCCACGGTCACGTTGGTCCGGACGCCCTGGAGGCTGATGGTCTGCTGGATGCCATCGAGGGAGAGCAGGTCCCGGGCGGTGATGTCGGAGACCCGGTTCACGTCACGCTGGCAGGTCCGCTCGCCGAGCACGGTCGCGTACGCCTTCAGGCAGGTGTCGACCACCGCCGGGTGCGCGACCCACGAGCCGTCGAAGCCCTCGGCGGCCTCGCGCTCCTTCTCCGCGCGCACCTGCGACATGGCGCGGTGCCGGCTCTCCTCGTCCTGGCGGGTCGGGTTGACCGCCGCCGGGCCGCCGATCGCGTGCGCGCCGCGCTTGTGGCAGGTCGCCACCAGCAGCCGGGTGTACGCACGCATGAACGGCGTGGTCATCGTGACCCGGTCGCGGTCGGGGAGCACGAACTCGTCGCCGCGCTGGGCGAAGGTGCGGATGTAGCTGAAGATGTAGTCCCACCGGCCGGCGTTCAGCCCGGAGCAGTGGTCCCGCAGCTCGTACAGGATCTCGTCCATCTCGAACGCCGCGGTCAGCGTCTCGATCAGCACCGTCGCGCGGATCGTGCCCTGGGGGATGCCGAGCAGGTCCTGGGCCATGACGAACACGTCGTTCCACAGGCGGGCCTCGGCGTGCGACTCGATCTTCGGCAAGTAGAAGTACGGGCCGGCGCCGCTGTCGATGAGCGTCCGGGCGTTGTGGAAGAAGTAGAGGCCGAAGTCGACCAGGCTGGCCGAGATCGGACGCCCGTCGATGGCGATGTGCTTCTCGCACAGGTGCCAGCCGCGGGGCCGCATGATGATCGTCGGAGGGTTGAGCCGGCCGTGCTCGGTCTCACCGTCCTCGTCGGTGTACTCCAGCTGGTCGCGCGCGGCGTCGTAGAGGTTCACCTGGCCGGTGATGACGTTCTCCCACGCGGGGGCGGTGGCGTCCTCCAGGTCGGCGAGCCAGACCTGGGCGCCGGAGCGCAGCGCGTGCACGCCCATCTTGCGGGTGGCCGGCGAGACCAGCTCGCAGCGGCGGTCGGTCAGACCCGGGCCGGGAGCGGCCACCGTCCAGCTGGGGTCGTTGCGGATGCGCGAGGTCTCGGGCAGGAAGTCCAGCTTCTCGCCGGCGCTGATCCGCCGGGCGCGGTCGCGCCGGTCCTGGAGCAGCTCGGCCCGTCGTCCGGCGAACGCACCGTCGAGTGCGGCGACGAACGCCACCGCCTCGGGGGTCAGGATCGTCTCGAAACGCGGGTGCAGGGTGCCGCGGATGGTCGTGGTCATGATCGTCCTCCTTCGGTTGCGTTCGTCGGTGCGGTGTCGGTGATGCGTGCTGGGTGATGGAAAGAACCTGGGCCCCCGCGGCCGGAGCCAGGTGACCGCGGGGACCCAGGTGGTACTGCGTCGGAGGCTCCCTCAGGAGCCGGGTCCGACTAGAACTGAGCCGACTCCGTCGAGCCCTTCAGCGCCGTGGTGGAGCTGTTCGGGTCGATCGCGGTGGCGACGGCGTCGAAGTAGCCGGCGCCGACCTCGCGCTGGTGCTTGGTCGCGGTGTAGCCGCGGTCCTCGCTGGCGAACTCGCGCTCCTGCAGCTCGACGTAGGCGGCCATCTGCTCGCGGGCGTACCCGTGGGCCAGGTCGAACATCGAGTAGTTGAGGGCGTGGAAGCCGGCCAGGGTGATGAACTGGAACTTGAAGCCCATCGCGCCGAGCTCGTTCTGGAACTTCGCGATCGTCGCGTCGTCCAGGTGCTTCTTCCAGTTGAACGACGGCGAGCAGTTGTACGCCAGCATCTGGTCGGGGAACTCGGCCTTGACCGCCTCGGCGAACTGGCGGGCCAGCTCGAGGTCGGGGGTGCCGGTCTCCATCCAGATGAGGTCGGCGTACGGCGCGTACGCCTTGGCCCGGGCGATGCACGGCTCGATGCCGTTCTTCACCTTGTAGAAGCCCTCGGCGGTGCGCTCACCGGTGATGAACGGCTTGTCGCGGTCGTCCACGTCGGTCGTGATCAGCGTCGCGGCCTCGGCGTCGGTGCGGGCGATGATCAGCGACGGCACGTCCGAGACGTCGGCGGCCAGGCGCGCGGCGTTCAGGGTGCGCACGTGCTGCTGCGTCGGGATGAGCACCTTGCCACCGAGGTGGCCGCACTTCTTCTCGGACGCGAGCTGGTCCTCCCAGTGCACGCCCGAGGCACCGGAGGCGATCATCGACTTCATCAGCTCGTAGGCGTTCAGGACGCCACCGAAACCGGCCTCGGCGTCGGCGACGATCGGCACGACCCACTCGTCGACGGACTTCTTGCCCTCGGAGTACTCGATCTGGTCGGCGCGCAGGAGCGCGTTGTTGATGCGGCGCACCACGGCCGGCACGGAGTTGGCCGGGTAGATCGACTGGTCGGGGTAGGTCTGGCCAGAGAGGTTGGCGTCACCGGCGACCTGCCAGCCGGAGAGGTAGATGGCCTTGAGGCCGGCCTTGACCTGCTGGACGGCCTGGTTGCCGGTCAGCGCGCCGAGCGCGTTGACGTAGTCCTCGGTGTGCAGCTTGGTCCACAGCTGCTCGGCGCCACGACGGGCGAGGGTGAACTCCTCCTGGACGCTGCCGCGCAGCTTGACGACGTCGGCCGCGGAGTAGGTGCGCTCGATGCCCTTCCAGCGCTCGTTGGTGTCCCAGTCCTTCTGGATCTCGGCCGCCGCGGTGGAGCGCGGGTCCAGGCCCTGCTCGTTCAGCTCGGTCTCGTTCACGGTGGAGGTCATGGCTCCGCGTCAGTCCTTTCGAGCCCGGCGAGATCGCCGGGTCTGCCATTCGATGTCTCGTCCGCCGGACCGTCACCGGTTCGGCGTGGGCACCACTCTGACCGACGTTTACGCGGAAGTAGGTACACCTGCACCGTAAAGATCGACGCTTTTTCTTCTCATGTGCCGAAATGGCCTGCCTTTCACTCCGCGACCGGGCAGACTCTCGTGTCATGAACCGCGCTTCTTCTCCCACGGCGTCCGCACCGGTCGGTCGTCTGACCACTCCTCGCGCGGCCGTCCCGGTCGAGGAGAGCCGCAAGCCCGCGCCCGACGCGCTGACCATCGGGCGGCGGTTGCGGCACGTGCGGCAGGAGTCCGGTCAGACACTCGGCGACGTCGCGCAGACGGTGGGCATGTCGGCCTCGGCCCTGTCGCTGATCGAGAACGGCAAGCGCGAGCCGCGGCTCTCCGTCCTGACCGCGCTCGCCGAGGCGCTGGGCACGCCGCTGGCCGAGCTGCTCGCCACCGCGCCGCCGACGCGTCGAGCGGCCCTGGAGATCCGCCTCGAGCGGGCCCAGCGCGCCGACTCCTACCATCAGCTCGGGCTGCCGGCCGTCAAGATCGGGCCGCGGCTGCCGATGGAGGCCCTCGAGGCGCTGGTCGGGATGCACGAGGCGATGGCCTCGGTCCAGGCCGAGCGCGCGGCCACCCCGGAGCACGCGCGGATGGCCAACGCCGAGCTGCGGATGAGGATGCGCGCGGCGGACAACTACTTCGGCGAGATCGAGGGGATGGCGGCCGAGCTGCTCACCGCGATCAAGCACCCCGGCGGCCCCATCAGCCGCGCGGCCGTCGACCGGCTGGCCGGCCACCTGGGGTACAGCCTGGTCCACACCTCCGACATGCCCGGCTCGACGCGCACGGTCACCGACATGACCCACAAGCGCGTCTACCTCCCGCAGCCGGAGGCGGGCCAGCACGACTCACGGTCCCTGGCCCTGCAGGCGATCGGCCACCTCGTCCTGGGCCACCAGGTGCCGGCCGACTACGCCGAGTTCCTGTCCCAGCGCGTGGAGATCAACTACTTCGCCGCCGCCCTGCTGATGCCCGAGCAGGACGTCGTGCCGCGCCTGCAGGACGCCAAGCAGGCCAAGGACATCGCCATCGAGGACCTGCGCGACGCGTTCGCGGTGTCGTACGAGACGGCTGCACACCGCTTCACCAACCTCGCCACGCGGCACCTGGACATCCCGGTCCACTTCATGCGCATCTCCCGCGAGGGCGTCATCTACAAGGCGTACGAGAACGACGGCGTGAGCTTCCCCCGGGACGCGACCGGTGCGATCGAGGGCCAGCGGGTGTGCCGGCAGTGGACCGCGCGCCGGGTGTTCGAGCAGCCCGACCTGAGCCAGGCGTTCCAGGCGTACACGGACACGCGTTCGGGGACGTACTGGTGCACCGCCGTGGTGGACCGGACGTCCGACGGGCTCTTCTCGGTCAACGTCGGCGTGCCGTACCAGTCGGTGAAGTGGATGCGCGGACGCGAGACCACGCACCGCTCCCAGTCGCGCTGCCCCGACCCGAGCTGCTGCCACCAGCCGCCGGCGGAGCTCGCCGAGCGCTGGACGGGCCACGCCTGGCCCAGCGCCCGGGCGCACTCCCACCTGCTGGCCGCGATGCCGCCCGGGGTCTTCCCCGGCGTCGACGACACGGAGGTCTACACCTTCCTGGAGCGGCACGCCCCGACCGGCTGAGGGCCGGCGGCCCGGAGCTGCGGCGGCTCGCCGCTCAGGCGGGCTGGCGCAGCCGGATGTCGTTGCAGGCCGCGCAGGTCTCCTGCGGGATGACGCCCAGTCGCATCAGCTGACCGAAGGCGAAGCAGCCGGCGCAGAACCCCAGGACCGACTCCAGGGTGGCGAAGACCACCAGCACCGCGGTCAGCGCGAGCGCGAGGGTGGTCCAGCCGAACGCCAGTCCGCCGACCGCGGCGACGGTCGTGAGGGCGGCGCCGATGCCCTGGGCGAACCGCTTGGGTGGGCCGGGCGTAGGGCGCGGCGTCCCGAGGCGGGGAGCGATCACCCGCATCGCGAGCGCGCCGAGCGGACTCAGGCGTGGACCCGTGAGGACGCGGGCGACGAAGCCGTACGCGAGCGGGACGAGCAGCCAGAACCACCCCGTGGCCAGGATCAGGGCCCCGGTGAGTGCGACGCCGGCGGCCACCGTCCGCGCGGCCTTCTCGTTGACGGGGTCGGGGAAGCTCAGCAGTGTCATGCGGACGAGCATAGATAACCCCACGTGATGCAACCCATCACCATCCACGATGCAGATGCCTGCCGACTGCGCGTGTCCTGCGCGGTGCAACGATGCATATCCGCAGGACACGCGCACTCGGCCGGTCGAGGCGCGGCGTCGTGACCCGCGTCGGGCTGGAAGCGCTCGATTCGGAGCGAGCGGGTGAGGTCTGGCACACTGGACGGCGTACCCGTACGCCTGGAGCCCTCTACCTCCCTGCGGCACGTCTACCCCCCGAGCCACGGCTCCCCGCGTGTTCCCCACCCGGTCTCGCCGTGCTCACCTGACACAGAAACAGGAGACAGACCACGTGTCCGTCAAGATTCGTCTGAAGCGTCTCGGCAAGATCCGCACCCCGCAGTACCGCGTCGTCGTCATGGACGCGCGTACCAAGCGCGACGGTCGCGCGATCGAGGAGATCGGCAAGTACCACCCCAAGGAGGAGCCGAGCCTCATCGAGATCGACTCCGAGCGTGCGCAGTACTGGCTGGGTGTCGGCGCGCAGCCGACCGAGCAGGTCGCCGCGCTGCTGAAGGTCACCGGTGACTGGCAGAAGTTCAAGGGCGAGCCGGGCGCCGAGGGCACCCTGAAGACCGCCGCCCCGAAGCCGGACAAGAAGGCTCTGTACGAGGCCGCGCTGGCCGCGTCGCAGAACGCCGGCGACGGCGAGAGCAAGGGTGGCGCGACCACCGCCCGCAAGAAGGCCGAGAAGAAGACCGAGGCTCCGGCGGCCGAGAAGAAGACCGAGGCCCCGGCCGAGAAGCCGGCCGCTGCGGCCGCGACCGACGGTGGCTTCGGTGCCGACTCCGCCGCTCCGCTCGAGGACGGCTCGGCGCCCGAGGGCTTCACCGTCAAGGGCAACAAGGACTCGATGAAGTACCACGTCGCGGGTTCGCAGTGGTACGACGCCACGGTGGCCGAGGTCTGGTTCAAGACCGCCGAGGCCGCGGCCGCGGCCGGTTTCGAGCCCGCCGGTGGCGCGGACGCTCAGAAGGTCGAGGCCTGATCCGTGCTCGAGGAGGCCCTGGAGCATCTGGTCAAGGGCATCGTCGACCACGACGGCGACGTGCAGGTGCGTCGCAAGGACAACCGCCGCGGTGAGCTGCTCGAGGTCCGGGTCCACCCCGACGACCTCGGTCGCGTGATCGGCCGTTCCGGCCGCACGGCGTCGGCCCTGCGCACCGTCGTGTCGGCCCTCGCGGGCGGCAAGAACGTCCGGGTCGACATCGTCGACACCGACCGCGTGCGCTGAGCCGTCACGACACCGCATCGACAGCGGCACCTCGGGACCCCGGGGTGCCGCTGTCGTGTGCCTGATGCCCCACACCCACACCTGAGAGGATGCCGGCCATGGATGACGTCGTGGTGGCGCGGATCGGTAAGCCGCACGGACTCAAGGGCGAGGTCACCGTGCAGGTGCACACCGACTCGCCGGGTGAGCGTTTCGTGACGGGCGCCGTCTTCGCGACCGAGCCGGCCGCTGCCGGTCCGCTCACCCTGCGAAGCGCCCGGTGGCACAACGGGATCCAGCTGCTCGCGTTCGAGCAGGCCCTGGACCGGACGGCGGCCGAGGCCCTGCGTGGCACTCGCCTGCTCTCCTCGGCCGACGCCGAGACGGAGGACGACGCCTGGTACGAGGACGACCTGGTCGGCCTGGCGGTCGTCGCGCCGGACGGGACGGCCCTGGGCTCGGTCGTCGCGCTGCACCCCCGACCCGTGCAGGACCTCCTGGAGATCGAGAAGACCGGCGGCGGCACGGCGTACGTGCCGTTCGTCGAGGAGATCGTGCCCGAGGTCGACGTGGACGCCGGCCGTGTCGTCGTCGACGCTCCGCCCGGTCTGCTGGACCTGGACGGCTGAGCCGATGCGCCTGGACGTCGTCTCGATCTTCCCCGAGTACCTCGCACCGCTGGACCTGTCGCTGATCGGCAAGGCGCGGCGGGACGGCCTGCTGGGCCTGCACGTGCACGACCTGCGCGACTTCACCCACGACCGCCACCGCACCGTCGACGACACGCCGTACGGCGGTGGCGCCGGGATGGTGATGAAGCCGGAGCCGTGGGGCGAGGCGCTGGATCACATTGCGGGACAGGGTGATTCGCGGCCCACGCTGATCGTGCCCGGTCCGGGAGGGACGCCGTTCACCCAGGCCATGGCCCGGGAGCTGGCGCAGCAGGACTGGCTGGTCTTCGCGTGCGGACGCTACGAGGGCATCGACGAGCGCGTGTACGAACACGCGCGGTCGGCGTACGACGTGCGGGTCGTGTCTCTCGGCGACTACGTGCTCAACGGCGGCGAGGTCGCGGTGCTGGCGATCGTCGAGGCGGTGGCGCGGCTGCTGCCCGGCGTGATCGGCAACGCCGCGTCGCTGGTGGAGGAGTCGCACGAGGACGGCCTGCTGGAGTACCCGGTCTACACCAAGCCCGCGCAGTGGGACGGACGCGCCGTCCCGGACGTCCTGCTGTCCGGGGACCACGGGCGGATCGCGCGGTGGCGGCACGAGCAGCGGCTGACGCGGACGGCCGCGCGTCGTCCCGACCTGCTGCACGCCAGCGCCACCCTGCGCGGTGACGACCTGCCTGGCGAGCTCGTCCCGGCCACACCGGGCGACGTCGGCGAGCTGCTCACGATGACCCACGCGTGCTGGCTCAAGGAGACCCTGGCCAACCGCACCTTCGACATCCCGGCGGTCCACGAGACGGTCGAGACCCTCAGCGCGTCGCTGGCGGAGTGGCAGACGTACGTGCTGCGCGCGCAGGGTCGCCTCGTCGGTTCGGTGCGCGGTCGGCTGGACGGCGACGTATGGGAGATCGGCCGCCTGATGGTGGCGCCGGATCTGCGGGGGCGCGGGCTCGGGCGTGCGCTGCTGAGCCGCATCGAGGCGGTGGCCCCGCAGGCGGCGCGGTCGTACAGCCTGATCACCGGTGCGGCGTCGGCCGACAACCAGCGGATGTACAAGAAGGCCGGCTACCGCGCCGGACCGAGCCCGATCGAGGGGACCGTCCTGCTCACCAAGCGCCGCCCCGGACGATCGACCTGACATCACGTGCAGTCGTGCACGTGATGGGGAATGATCGTCAGGATTTCCGGTACGCCGCGGGCTTCTGGCAGACTTGACGCTCGCGTCCCGTACCGGTTCGGCCCCCGCCGCAGGGGGAGTGACCTGTCGGGGTGACCGCCTCCGCGTGAGGTGGGCTCCCGACGCCCGTCATGCGGCCGACTCACAAGGGCGAGGACGCACCACCTCACGACGAGACGGTGGCGGCCTGTGGCGCCCCAAGGAAGAAGCACCAGATGCAGAAGTTCGACGCGATCGACGCTGCCAGCCTGCGCGACGACGTCCCGGCGTTCCGTGCCGGCGACACCCTGAACGTCCACGTGAAGGTCATCGAGGGCACCCGCTCGCGTGTCCAGGTCTTCAAGGGCGTCGTCATCCGCCGGCACGGCGCCGGCATCGGCGAGACCTTCACGGTCCGCAAGGTCTCCTTCGGTGTCGGCGTGGAGCGCACCTTCCCGGTGCACACCCCGGTGATCGACAAGATCGAGGTCGTCACCCGTGGTGACGTCCGCCGCGCCAAGCTGTACTACCTGCGCGAGCTGCGCGGTAAGGCCGCCAAGATCAAGGAGAAGCGTGAGACCCCGGCCGCCAAGGCCTGAGCCTCCCGACAGCTCACAGCATCGGCGGCTAGTCTCGCCGCACGATGACCGAGCACGCGGCGCCACAGCGCGCATCCGACGATGGCGTGGACTCCCCGGAGCCCACGCCATCGTCGCGTGTCCGGCGTCGTTGGCCCCTGTGGGTGCTGGCGTTCCTGGCTCTGGTGACGCTCACGCGCGGTCTGCTCGTCGAGACGTTCTCGGTCCCCTCGGGGTCGATGCAGCCCACGCTGTCCGCGGGCGATCGCATCGTGGTCTGGAAGCCTGCGGCCGACGAGGTCCGCCGCGGCGACGTGATCGTCTTCGACGGCACGGGCACCTTCGGCCCGCGTCGGGGCGCGTCGGAGCCGGGCGGTCTCGCCGCGGTGGTCCGGTCGGTCGGGGACGCGTTCGGATTCCGCAGCGGCCAGTCCGACTACGTCAAGCGCGTGATCGGCGTCGGCGGCGACCGCGTCCGGATGGACGAGCGGGGCCGGGTGTTCGTCAACGGCCTCGCGCTCAGCGAGCCGTACGCCGACACCCGCGCAGCGGGGCCCGCGTTCGACATCCAGGTCCCGCCCGGTCGGCTGTGGGTGATGGGCGACCACCGGGGCGACTCCGACGACTCCCGCGGACACCTCGGTGACCCCGGCGGCGGCACCGTTCGGGTCGATGACGTCGTGGGCACGGTCGTCGGGCGATACTGGCCGCTGAACGAGCTCGGAGGCGTGTCCTCCGCAGCACCGCGCGAGGACCCGGGGGCCGATCGATGACGGAGGGCGAGGAGTCCGAGGCCGGCGGCGGCCGGCTGCGTCGACTGCCCCCACCCGGAGCCGGTCGCAGCGCTCCTGACCCGGACCGGGACGGGGTCCGGAGTGCGCCTCCTGGAGCACACGCTCTGCCGCGCCGCAGGCGTGGACCGACGCAGAGCGCCTCGTCGCGCGCGCCTGCTCCACGGCCCGCCGCCGACCCGATGGACCGTCGCGACCACGACCCGGTGCGGGACGACGTCACCAGAGCGATCCCGCGGTGGGACCCCGCTCGCGACACCGCCACCGTCCCGGTCTCGCGCGAGGCCATCGAGGCGCTCGGCGGCCTGCGCGCCACGGACACCGCGCACCCTCTCCCGATGCCGCGCTCTCGCGCGGCCCTGGACCCGTCGCTGGTCCGGCCGGGTGCGCCCGGCCGAGCGGGCGTGGCAGCGCCTCCCCGCGGACCGGCCGCCGACCCCGACGAGACGGCGGAGTACGCCACGGGCCGGCCGGCCGCGTACGAGCGGAACGGCGCGCCCGTCGTGCGCCGCACCCCGACGGCCCCGACGACCGGCGCGACGCGTGAGGAGGCGGCCGCTGAGCCCGACGAGGAGGACGAGAAGGAGGACGAGGAGCAGCCGAAGCATGGCAAGCTCTACTCCTCCGTCCGCGAGCTGCTGATCGTCGCGGTCATCGCACTCACCCTGTCGCTGGTCGTCAAGACCTTCCTGATGCAGCCGTTCTGGATCCCGTCCGGCTCGATGAACAACACGCTCATCCGCGGCGACCGCGTCGTGGTCAGCAAGCTCACTCCCGGCCCGTTCGACCTCAAGCGCGGCGACGTCGTGGTCTTCAAGGACCCCGACAACTGGCTGGAGGAGACGCCGTCACGGCCCGGGCCGGTGGTACGCGCCCTGGAGTTCGTCGGGCTCTACCCGGCGGGGGACAACCACCTGATCAAGCGGGTCATCGGGCTACCGGGCGACCACGTGGTGTGCTGCGACCGGCAGGGCCGCCTCACCGTCAACGGCGTCGCCATCGACGAGCCGTACGTCTTCGACGGCGACGCGCCGAGCGAGGCGAGGTTCGACATCCGGGTGCCCGACGGGAAGGTGTGGGTGATGGGCGACCACCGCTCGGACTCCTCCGACTCCCGGTTCCACGACGACGGCAAGGGCGAGACGGGATCCGTCCCGGTGAAGGACATCACCGGGCGCGCCGTTGCGGTCGTCTGGCCGGTTGGCAGGATGGAATGGCTCAGCGACTATCCCGACACATTCGACAAGGTGCCCACTTCGTGACTGACGAACCCACCGGCCGCCCCGCCGAGCCGACCCAGGACCCGGGCGACCACGCGCGCGAGGACTCCCGCTCCCGGACCGACCCGGTGGCCGATCCGGCACGCGGCGCCGAGCCGTCGCGCGCCGCCGAGCCCTCGGCAGCCGACGACCCGGACGAGGGCGGCGCGCGGGCGGCCCGGCGCCGGCCGCCGACCCTGCTGCACCGGCTCAGCGAGTACGCCGTGGTCGCCGTGATCGCGATCGTGCTCGCCTTCCTGGTCAAGACCTTCCTGGTGCAGCCGTTCTGGATCCCCTCGGAGTCGATGGAGGACACCCTCATCACCGGCGACCGCATCGTCGTCAACAAGCTGCCCGGCAGCTCGGACGGCCTGCAGCGCGGGGACGTCGTGGTGTTCGAGGACCCCGACCACTGGCTGGGCGAGACGCCGGAGCAGGGCGGCGTGGGCGGCACCGTCAAGAAGGGTCTGCAGTTCGTCGGCCTCTACCCCGCGGGCGACCAGCACCTGGTGAAGCGCATCATCGGCCTGCCCGGGGACCGGATCGTCTGCTGCGACCAGCAGGGACGCCTGACCGTCAACGGCGCCTCGATCACCGAGCCCTACGTCCGCGCCGGCCAGAAGCCGAGCAACGAACGCTTCGAGATCACCGTCCCGCCTGGCAGGCTGTGGCTGATGGGTGACAACCGGGCGTTCTCCTTCGACTCCCGCGGCCACGACCAGGGCAGCGGCGGCCGGCTGGGCTCGGTGCCGGAGTCCGCGGTGACCGGCAAGGCGGTGGCGGTCGTGTGGCCGCTCGGCCGTCTCGGCGGGGTGACCTCCCACCACGACGTGTTCGCGAAGGTTCCCGCGCCGTGACCAGCCGCCGCCCGAGCCTGCGCGTGGAGCGTGCTCTCCTGCGGGAGGGTCACCGCCTGCTGGCCGGGATGGACGAGGTCGGGCGTGGCGCGCTCGCCGGGCCGGTGTCGGTCGGGGTCGTCGTGATCGACGAGTCGACCCGGACGGTGCCGCAGGGAGTGAAGGACTCCAAGCTGCTCAGCCAGCAGGCTCGCGAGCGGATGGTGCCGAAGGTGCGTCGCTGGGCGGTCGACCACGCCGTCGGTCACGCCTCGGCGGCGGAGATCGACGAGCTCGGGATCATGGCCTGCCTCCGGCTCGCCGGTACGCGTGCGCTGGCCGGGCTGAGCGTCGTACCCGACCTCGTCATCCTCGACGGCAACCACGACTGGCTGACCGACCCCTCGCGAGCGGGCCTGCTCGGACTCGTCGGCGACGGTCCGGCGACCCCCCCGGTCACGACGATGATCAAGGCCGACCTGCGCTGCTCCTCGGTCGCGGCGGCCAGCGTCCTGGCCAAGGTCGAGCGGGACGGGATCATCACCGGGTACGGCGAGCAGTACCCCGTCTACGGCTGGGCGGGGAACAAGGGGTATTCCGCGCCCGATCACCTGGCGGCCCTGGACGAGCACGGGTCGTGCGAGCTGCACCGCCGTTCCTGGCGCCGGTTCGCCCAGGAAGGGATCACCGCCCAGCAGGCAGAGGGTCTGGCCGCCGAGGTCGGCGCGGTGGCCGCGATCGAGGAGGTCGAGGGGGAGACGGTGCTGGTCGAGGTGGTGGAGGAGCTCGCATGAGCGCTGAGGACCTGGAGAAGTACGAGACCGAGCAGGAGCTGCAGCTCTACCGCGAGTACCGCGATGTCGTCGGGCTGTTCACGCACGTGGTGGAGACCGAGCGCCGGTTCTACCTGTGCAACGACGTCGACGTGCAGGTACGCGGCGAGGGTGGCGACGTCTACTTCGACGTCCGGCTCAACGACGCCTGGGTGTGGGACGTCTACCGGCCCGCTCGGTTCGTGAAGAACGTCCGGGTGATCACCTTCAAGGACGTCAACGTCGAGGAGATCGCCAAGGCGGACATCGAGTTCCCCAAGGGCGAGAGCTTCCCGCGCTGAGCGGATCCACATCCCCGGACCCGGGGTGGGCGCCGTCCACAGCGCCACGGTTCGCCGTGGTCGGGCGGGCAGCGCCCGGCCATCCTCCTGAGCAGGAGGTGGTCCGATGGCGACCCAGACGGGGTCCGGCGCGCCGCGACAGGCGGTCGGTCGGTACGGCGAGGCCGTGGCAGCGAGGTTCCTGCAGGACAAGGGCCTGCAGGTGCTCGACCGCAACTGGCGGTGCGCTGCGGGGGAGATCGACATCGTCGCCTACGACGAGGCGTCCCGATGCGTGGTGATCGTGGAGGTGAAGACCCGGCGGTCGAGCACCTACGGCTCGCCTGTGGAGGCGGTCACCTGGTCGAAGGCCACGCGCCTGCGGCGGCTGGCGGCGGCGTGGCTGCACGCCAACGACGCTCATCCCGATGCCGTCCGGATCGACGTCATCGGAGTGGTCCGGCCACCACGGGGCGCCGCGCAGATCACCCACCTGCAGGACGTCGCGCCATGACCCTCGGACGGACCAGGTCGGTCGCGGTGACCGGCATCGACGGGACGCTCGTCGCGGTGGAGGCCGACGTCGCGAGCGGGCTGCCGGCGTTCACGGTCAGTGGCCTTCCGGACACCGCGTGCGCGCAGTCCCCGGACCGGGTCCGGGCCGCCGCGAGCAACTGCGGCCTGGCGCTGCCGCGACAACGGATCACGGTCAACCTCTCGCCGGCCTCGCTGCCGAAGCAAGGGGCCGGCTTCGACCTCGCGATCGCCGTCGCGGTCCTCGCTGCCGGCGGCACGGTGCCGACGGACGTCGTCGCGGACGTGGTGCACCTGGGTGAGCTGGGTCTGGACGGGACGGTGCGGCCGGTGCACGGCGTCCTGCCCGCGGTGCTCGCCGCCGTCGACGCCGGTGCACGGACCGTGGTCGTGCCGCTGGAGAACGCCGCCGAGGCCGCGCTGGTCGAGGAGGTCGACGTGGTGCCGGTCCGTCGGCTGGACGAGCTCGTCGCCCGGTACGTCGCCATTGCTCGTGGCGCGGCGGTGAGCGACCCCGAGCCGCCCGTCTCGACGTCCGGGCCGTCCGGCGCCGCACCGGACCTGGCCGACGTCGCGGGTCAGCCCGAGGCGCGGTTCGCCCTGGAGGTCGCCGCGGCCGGCGGACACCACATCGCCATGACCGGGCCACCGGGCGCCGGGAAGACGATGATCGCCGAACGGTTGCCCGGCCTGCTTCCGGCGCTGTCCAGGGCGGAGGCGTTGCAGGTGACGGCCATCCACTCGGTGCTCGGGGCGTTGCCCGACGCGGTGCTGGTGGACCGGCCGCCGTTCGTCTCTCCGCACCACGGTGCGTCCATGGCGGCGATCATCGGCGGCGGCTCCGGGCGGGTCCGTCCCGGGGCGGTGTCACGAGCCTGCTGCGGAGTCCTGTTCCTCGACGAGGCGCCGGAGTTCCGGCGGGACGTCCTGGATGCGCTGCGTCAGCCGTTGGAGTCGGGCCGGGTGAGCATCGCTCGGGCCGACCGCAACGTGAGCTATCCCGCGCGGTTCCAGCTCGTCCTAGCGGCCAATCCCTGCCCGTGCGGCCGTGCGTACGGCAAGGGCACCGGGTGCGTGTGCTCGCCAAGGATGCGACGGGCCTACCTCGCGCGGCTGTCCGGACCTCTGCTGGACCGGGTGGACCTCCAGCTGACGGTGCACCCGGTCACGAAGGCGGCGCTGCGCGCCGGGCCGGGGGAGTCTTCGGCCGCTGTCGCCGAGCGGGTCGCGCTCGCACGGGCGCGGCAGGAGCAGCGGTGGGCGGGCCACCCGTGGCGGCTCAACAGCCACGTGCCCGGACCGGTCCTGCGGTCGGGTGCCTGGCGGCTGGACCGGCGCACCACCGACCAGCTCGACCGTGCGCTGGAGCGCGGAGGACTCACGCTGCGCGGGTACGACCGTGTGCTGCGCATCGCGTGGAGCCTGGCCGACCTGGCGGACCTGGACCGACCCGGCTCGGCACAGCTGATGCAGGCCCTGTGCCTGCGCTCGCAGACGGCGGAGGCGGCATGAGCGCCGACGCGCCAGTCGTCGACCCGCTCGCTGCTGAGCGGCGGGCTCGCGTGAGCTGGGCCCGCCTGGTCGAGCCCAGGGACGCCACGGCCGCGGCTCTCGTGGCCGAGCACGGGCACGTCGAGGCACTGGCCATGCTCCGCCGCGGGGCCGCGACGCTCGGTCGGGCCGCTACCGAGCGCCTGCACGGTCTCGACCTCGAGCGGGAGTGGCGAGCCACCGCCCGCTCGGGTGCACGGGTCGTCGTGCCCGGTGACGCCGAGTGGCCGACCGGTCTCGACGACCTCGCGATCCCGCCGCACTGCCTGTGGGTGCGAGGGACAGGTGACCTCGCCGCGCTCACCCTCCGCAGCGTCGCCGTCGTGGGAGCACGAAGCGCGACGGCGTACGGCGAGCGGGTGGCGGCCGAGCTCGGTGCCGGCCTCGCGGAGCGGGGATTCACCATCGTCTCCGGTGCCGCCTTCGGCATCGACGCGGCGGCTCATCGAGGCGCGCTGGCCGTGGACGGCAGGACGGTCGCCGCTCTGGCGTGCGGGGTCGACCGCGCGTACCCGTCGGCGCACGCCGACCTGCTGGCGGAGATCCGGGAGGGCGGGGTCGTCGTCAGTGAGGTCCCACCGGGCTCGGCGCCGATCCGGCCGCGGTTCCTGGCCCGCAACCGCCTGATCGCGGCGATGACCCGCGGCACCGTCGTCGTCGAGGCCGGGCTGCGATCCGGCTCGCTCAGCACGGCTCGACGCGCCATCGACTGCGGCCGCCCGGTCGGTGCGGTGCCCGGCCCGGTGACGTCGGTGACCAGCGCCGGCACGAACCAGCTCATCCGGGAGCACCAAGCCGAGCTGGTGAGCGACACCGCGGAGGTCGCCGAGCTGGTCGGGGACATCGGCGTGGACCTCGCGCCCGTGCGGCGCGGGGACGCACGCCCCGAGGACGCCCTGCGGGAGCAGCCTCGGCAGGTCTGGGAGGCGCTGCCTCGTCACGGAGGCATGCCGGCAGAGCAGGCCGGCGTCCTGGCCCGGCTCACGCCCGCCGAGGTGCTTGCCGCGCTCGGCGAGCTCGAGCTCGTCGGGATGGCCGAGCGACACGGTCGCGGGTGGCGCAAGACGACGCTGGTCGACGACACGCGGGAGGGTGCGGTGCCGTCGTCGGACGTGGCTGGTTAGCGTCGGGCCGTGGACCGTGCGCCGTTCGACGACTTCGACAGACACCTGCGATCCGAGCGGGGACGGTCGGAGCACACCGTGCGCGCCTACCGGGGCGACCTGGAAGCCCTTGCGGCGTTCCTGGACGAGCACGAGACCACCGAGTGGTCCCAGGTGCGGCTCGGCGACCTGCGCTCGTGGCTGGCCTCGATGGACGGCGGCGGCGCCGCGCGAGGCACGATCGCGCGCCGGGCGGCATCGGCCCGCGCCTACTTCCGCTGGGCGGCACGGACGGGCGTCATCGACCAGGACCCGTCCCTGCGGCTGCAGTCCCCGCGGCGGACCCGGGCCCTTCCCGGGGTGCTGAAGCAGGACGAGGCGCGAGCGCTGATGGACGTCGCAGCGGTCGCGGCCGACGACTCGGACCCGGTGCACCGCCGCGACGCCGCGGTGCTGGAGCTGCTGTACGCCACCGGGATCCGCGTCAGTGAGCTGACCGGGCTGGACATCGACGACGTCGACCTGGGTGAGCGGGTCGCCAGGGTCGTCGGCAAGGGGGACAAGGAGCGCTCGGTGCCGTTCGGCGTGCCCGCCGCACGCGCGCTGGAGTCGTGGCTCGCCGTTCGACCGCTGCTGGTGATCGAGGGCAGCGGAGCGGCGCTCTTCCTCGGCCGACGGGGGCGCCGGATGGACGTGCGTCAGGTACGGACCGTCGTGCACCGGCTGCTCGCCCACGTGGCCGACGCCCCGGACCTCGGTCCGCATGGTCTTCGTCACACTGCGGCCACGCATCTGCTCGAGGGAGGCGCGGACCTGCGCCAGGTCCAGGAGATTCTGGGCCACGCGAGCCTGTCCACCACGCAGATCTACACCCACGTCTCGACCGACCGGCTCAGAAGATCGTTCCGGCAGGCCCATCCGCGCGCCTGAGTTCCTCTAGAGTTTTGACCCGTGAGTGACGCCTGGAGGAGCCCCGACCCAGGTGGCCCTCGGGGCTCCGACGGTGACAGCACGGTCTTTCCGGCTCCGGGTGAGAAGACCGTCGCGCAGGGTCTTCGTCCGGTCGTGCTCCGCGCAGGTGCGGCGTCGTACGCCGGCGCTCGCTCGCTCGTCGGCGACCTGCAGCTGGGCGAGCCGTGGGAGGTGCGCTCGGCCGGGCTGTCCCGACGGATCGGCACCCGGCTCACCATCCCGACCACCGGCCGAGCCCTGAGCGTCGCGCGACCGCTGGCCGAGGCGATGCGCCTCGCGGCCGCGCCGCCGGCCGAGGTGGATCCGAGCACGCCACCGCACCCCGAGCCCACGAACCCGGCTGGGTCGTCCTCGTACCGCTGGTTCGAGCCGACCGGCGGCGGCGGCCAGCACGACGCGAGCGGGCACCGCCCGCAGCAGTCGCCCCCGGAACGCCAGGAGCCGGAGCCCACCGGCTGGCCGAGCCCGGGCGTCGCCGTCACCCGCTTCGCTCAGCTGCCCCGGACCACGGGCACCTCCACGCCCGCTCTCCCGGACCGGCCAGCCGTGACGGCCTCGGGCGCGTCGGTGGCATCTCGGGTGAAGCCGGTCGGTCGCGGCGCCGTCAGTGGGGAGTCTCACCGACCGAGCGCCTCTCCGACGTCCGAACGCGTTCCGGACTCGACGGCCATGGCGCCGCAACGAGACTCGGTCGTCGCCGACGACCAGCCGACCTCGGTCGTGCCCGTTCGCACCGCGCGCGACCTGGATCCCGACCTGACGTCGGTGGCTCCGTCCCTCGGCGGAGCCACGACGGACCCACCGGCCCCCGGCGTCACGCGTCACGGCCGACTCCCCACCGCTCCCGAACGCGCCGCGGGAGTCCAGCCCCGTGCCGACCGTACGAGTGCCGCGCCGTCGGCGCGGTCGGCGCCGGCTGCGCCGGAGCCCCTCCCGGACCCCGTGCCCATCTCGACGCAGGTGACGCGGCGGAGCACTCCCACGGCGACGAGCGTTCCGAGCCTGTCCTCCTACTCCATCGTCGCGCCGTGGGGCGCCTTTCCGACGCTGGGTGACAGCGAGCGGGCGGCACGGGCGCGGGACGGGGCGGACGGCCGGAGCGACGCCGTACGGACCGAGCCGGCACGACGCTCTGCCCTGGGTCGGCGTGCTGACAGTGCGCGGGCTGCTGCGGTGGGCTCCTCACGGCTGGGCGGGCTCCCCTCGGCACCGCCCGAGAAGCCGGCGGCTGAGTCGTCGGAACCGGCTCGTCGCGACCCGGCCCGTCCCGACCCAGCCGCTCCCGACCCGGCTCGTCCTGACCCGGTTCGTCCTGACCCGCCTCGTCCTGAGGCGGCCGCGGCGGACGCCGGGGACGAGACCGACTTCACCCAGATCTACCAACCGCGTCGACCCGCGCCGCGGCTGCGGCCGCCCGGCGGTCACGTCGGCAACGACGACCGCCGCGCCGAGGCGGTCGCCTCCGATGACGAGGCGAGTGACGGGGGACGCGTGGACGACGCCAAGCCCTGGGCAGCCGAGCCCCCGGCGACGGATGAGGAGGAGCAGCGCGACGGCGAGGCGCTGTACTTCGTCCCGGACGACGAGCGCGACGGCGCGCACACGGGCTGGGCTCGTGGCCTGATCGCCGGGGCGCTCGTGGCCACGGTCGCCGGCGTCGGCGCATTCATCGCGCTCAACGGCAAGCCGGCCACCCCACCGAACCCGGCTCCGAGCGCGTCGGGTTCGAGGAGCGCGACGCTGCCGCCTGCGAGCACCGGTGCCAAGCCCGGAGTCCTCGCCGCGGTCGT
This sequence comes from Luteipulveratus flavus, assembly GCF_029439465.1. GTDB lineage: Bacteria > Actinomycetota > Actinomycetes > Actinomycetales > Dermatophilaceae > Luteipulveratus > Luteipulveratus flavus. Next base: position 155,009 of record NZ_JAROAV010000021.1, read on the forward strand.
GGTGCCGGGCAGCGACACTCCCAGCAGCACCCGTGCCGTGACCTACGCGCTCGAGGTCGAGAGCGGCGCCGGCGTGAGTGCGACCGATGTCGCTCGCAAGGTCGGGGACGTCCTGAGGGACTCGCGCGGCTGGCAGGGGCTCGGCGAGATCCACTTCGAGCAGGTGACTCCCGATCGGCTGCGGGCCGGGGTCAAGCCCGAGGTCCGTATCGTCGTCGCGGGGTCCGCCACCGCGGCACGGTTGTGTGCGCCGACCGCTCTTGAAGGCGGCTCGACCTGTGCGACCGGCAGCACGGCGGTCATCGACGCGAACGGCTGGCAGCGCACCGCGGCGACCTACCAGGGTGATCCGGACGGCTTCCGCACCTACCTGATCAATCACGCGATCGGCCACGTCCTGGGCCGGGCCCATGCTCCCTGCCCCAGCGACGGCGCTCGCGCTCTTGTCATGACCCCGCAGATCGACGACCTGCAGGGTTGCAAGCCGTGGCCGTGGCCGCTCGCCCCCGACAGCTGACGGATCAGCCCACCGGCAGCAGGACCGGTCGACGAGCACCGAGCAGCAGCAACGGATCTCGGTACTCGTCCGGACCGGTGACCAGCCCCCAGTGGAGGCAGGTGGCCGGGGCGCAGTGACTGGCTGCGGTGTCCAGCCGCCCGATCGTCGTCCCGGCCCCGACAGCGGTGCCTCGCGCGACGCGGTCGATCAGAGGCTCGTAGGTCGTCCGCCATCCGCCGGCGTGCTCGACGGAGACCACCCCGCGGCCAGCAACCACCCCGGAGAAGACGACGCGACCCGACCCCGCTGCGAGGACGACCGACCCGGCGCCGCCCTCGAGGTCGACGCCGCGGTGACCCGGCAGCCAGGGTTTTGGCGGCGGCTCGAACCGCCGGACGACCGCGGGCGGCGGACTGAGGGGCCAGACGTACCCGTGCGCCGGTGCAGGCGCGCTGTCGGTCGTGCCGCCCAGGCCGGCAGCGGCGACCCCGGCAGCGAGCAGCGTCGACCAGTCGAAGGAAGCCATGCGTCGACTCTGAGGGCGCGCTCGACTCCTGGCGCGCGGCGCATCCGCCGGTGTGGACGACGGGCCAGGCGCGGGCGGGGATGTGGACCGTCCGACACGACGCGTGCCCCGCCGCCCACGTCCCACGCCTGCGCGAGCGCCATTCCTAGACTGCCGAGGCATGACCTCGAGGTCCGCGCAGGCGAGTCAGGACGGCGAGCGGCGTGTGGCCGACTCCGGGCTTCGAGCGCGTCGTGCGATCGCCGCGGCGGCGGTGGTTCTGGCGGTCGGCAGCGCGGTCCTCGGCCTCCTGCACGACGATCCCGCCTCCGCCGAGCCGCGCCACCGGCCTGAGGCGGCGAGGCCCTCGAGTCCGTCAGCAGCGCGCCCGAGCCCCTCGTCGAGCGGGTCCGGTGCTCGGCGAGCAGCCGCCGCGAGCCCCACCTCCGGCACGCCCACGACGTCGGTCCCCGACCGCGGCGACGGCCGCCTCACCCCGGTGCTGGTCCCGGGAGCCGACTCGCGTACGCAGGGCCGTGCGGTGACGTACGCGCTGGAGATCGAGGGCGGTCTCGGCGCGGACACCCAGCAGGTCGCCCGCACGGTGGGTGAGGTCCTGCGCGACCCGCGCGGGTGGCAGGCGCAGGACAAGGTCCGGTTCGTCCAGGTGACGCCGCAGCAGCGCAGCGAAGGGACGCACGTCGACGTGACGATCTCGCTGGTGAGTCCGTCGCGGGTGGACCAGATGTGCGCTCCGCTGCAGACCGGCGGTCTGTGGTCGTGCGCCAACAAGGACCACGCGGTGCTCAACTACCGGCGCTGGGCCGAGGCGACGCCCACGTACGGCGGCAAGGTCGACCCGTACCGCGTCTACCAGATCAACCACGAGGTCGGCCACGAGCTGGGGCACCCGCACGCGGAGTGTCCGGGCGCCGGGCGCCCGGCGCCGGTGATGCTGCAGCAGTCGATGGGCCTCGGCGGCTGCGTGCCGAACGCCTTCCCGACGGTCACGCGCGGCTGAGGCGCGGCGGAGCGTCAGGAGGAGAGGGCGCCCAGCCGTCGGACCGCCTCGTGCAGCACGTCGTCCTGCTTGCAGAAGGCGAAGCGCACCAGCGTGCGCGCGGCGTCCTCGTCGTCGTGGAACACCGAGACCGGCACACCCACGACGCCGCATCGCTCGGGCAGCTCCCAGCAGAAGTCGACGGCGTCCGAGGCGCCCAGCGGGGCGGCGTCGGCGATGACGAAGTAGGTGCCGGACGGCCGGCTGACCCGCAGGCCCGCTCGCTCGAGGCCGGTGACGAGCAGGTCCCGCTTGGCGGACAGCGACGCGGCGAACCCCTCGAAGTAGCCGTCGTCGAGCCCGAGGCCGTGGGCGATGGCGGGCTGGAACGGGCCGCTGCCGACGTAGGTGAGGAACTGCTTGACGGTGCGGCAGGCCGCCACCAGCTCGGCCGGCCCGGTCAGCCAGCCGACCTTCCAGCCCGTCGTGGAGAACGTCTTGCCGCCGGAGCTGATCGTGATCGTGCGCTCGGCCATCCCAGGCAGCGTCGCGACCGGGATGTGCTGCGCACCGTCGAAGGTGAGGTGCTCGTACACCTCGTCGGTGACGACGTACGCGTCGTGCTCGCGGGCCAGGGAGCAGACGAGCTCCAGCTCCTCGCGGGTGAAGACCTTGCCGGTCGGGTTGTGCGGCGTGTTGAGCAGCACGAGCCGGGTCCGGTCGCTGAAGGCCGCCCGCAGCGACGCCTCGTCGACGGCGAAGTCGGGGAAGCGCAGCACGCTGGTACGTCGGGTCGCGCCGGCCAGGGCGATCGTCGCGGCGTAGGAGTCGTAGTAGGGCTCGAACGTGACGACCTCGTCGCCGGGCTCGCACAGGGCGAGGATGGCGGCGGCGATGGCCTCGGTGGCGCCGACCGTCACCAGGACCTGGGTGTCGGGGTCGAGGTGGATGCCGTAGAACCGCTGCTGGTGGGCGGCGACGGCCTCGCGCAGCACGGGGAGCCCGGTGGGCGGCGGGTACTGGTTGAGGCCGGACGCGATGGCCTCCCGGGCGGCGTCCAGCACCGGCTGCGGTCCGTCGGTGTCGGGGAACCCCTGTCCGAGGTTGATCGCTCCGGTGCGGACCGCGAGCGCCGACATCTCGCCGAAGATCGTCGCGCCGAACCCGTGCATGCGTGTGACCAGGCCTGCCATGGCGCGATCGTAGGGGAGCGGGACCGGCCTGATTTCCGCGGGAGGACGCCGATCCCGTATCCTGAATGCACGACTCGTGTGTCCACGTCCCCAGGGCCGGGCCAGGCGGGTCGAATTCGCGCGTTCTTCTCCGGCCGCCTTTGCCGGGGTGCGTCCCCCACAGTCCGTGACGGTCCGGCCGGCCACCACGGGAGGGACGGGCCAGGACGCCAGGCTTCACGACCGCCACCGGGTGGGCGTGAGAACAACTGGGAAACACTCACGAAAGGCAGACCGCCACCATGGCCGTCGTCACCATGCGCCAGCTCCTCGAGAGCGGCGTCCACTTCGGACACCAGACCCGTCGCTGGAACCCGAAGATGAAGCGCTTCATCATGACCGAGCGCAACGGTATCTACATCATCGACCTGCAGCAGTCGCTGACCTACCTCGCCGACGCGTTCGAGTTCATCAAGCAGACCGTGGCCCACGGCGGCACGATCCTGTTCGTCGGCACCAAGAAGCAGGCGCAGGAGTCCATCGCCGAGCAGGCCATGCGCGTCGGCATGCCGTACGTCAACCACCGCTGGCTCGGTGGCATGCTCACCAACTTCAACACCGTCAGCAAGCGTCTCGCCCGGCTCAAGGAGCTCGAGGAGATCGACTACGACGACGTCGCCGGCTCGGGCCGCACCAAGAAGGAGCTCTTGGTGATGAAGCGCGAGAAGGACAAGCTCGAGCGCAGCCTCGGCGGTATCCGCGACATGGCCAAGGTGCCCTCGGCCGTCTGGGTCGTCGACACCAAGAAGGAGCACCTCGCCGTCACCGAGGCGCGCAAGCTCAACATCCCGGTCATCGCGATCCTGGACACCAACTGCGACCCCGACGAGGTCGACTACAAGATCCCGGGCAACGACGACGCCATCCGCTCGGTCACGCTGCTGACCCGCGTGGTCGCCGACGCCGTCGCCGAGGGCCTCATCTCCCGCTCGTCCGGCAAGTCCGGCGAGTCGACCGAGGGCGCCGCCGAGCCGATGGCCGAGTGGGAGCGCGAGCTGCTCGGCTCCGACTCGACCGAGGCTTCGACCACCGAGGCTCCGGCCGCGGACGCCGCGACCACCGAGGCTCCGGCCACGGACGCCGCGACCACCGAGGCTCCGGCCGCGGACGC
>NZ_JAROAV010000022.1 GCF_029439465.1 Luteipulveratus flavus
AGACCGCGCTGATCCGTGTCACCGAGTTCGCCCTGCACCAGCTGTCCCGTCCCGTCATGTCGGAGGTCGCATCGTCATGAGCACCGTTCTCGCGCTGGCCCAGGACGGACACGTCCACGGGCACGACACGATCCACCACTTCGAGCTCGGCGCCTGGATCCCGGCGCTCGCGTACCTGGTGTCCTTCACCGGTTCGGTCGTCGGTCTCGCCTGCGCCCGCCAGGCCACGCTTGCCCCGTCCGAGCGGCTGCGGCGCCGCTGGCAGGGGTTCGCCGCCACCTCCATCGGCGGCGTCGCCATCTGGCTGATGCACTTCATCGCGATGCTGGGGATGGCGGTACCGGGCACGGCCACCCGCTACCAGCTCGGCTGGACGATCGGTTCTGCCCTCCTCGCCGTCGGCGCGACGTTCGCGGCGTTCCGCATCATCGGTCCGCGCGTGCGCATCCTGCGGCTGCTCGGCGGCGGCCTGGTCATGGGTCTGGCCGTGAACCTCATGCACTACGTCGGCATGTACGCCCTGCACATCCAGGGCGACATCGCATACGACCCGCTGCTGGTCGGGGCATCGATCGCGATCGCGGTGGTCGCCGCGACGGTGGCGCTGTGGTTCACGCTCGTCCTGCGCGTCGTGACGATGCGCATCCTCGCCGGTCTGGTGATGGGCGTCGCGGTCGTCGGCATGCACTACACCGGGATGGCCGCGATGCGCGTCACGCTCGACCCCGACGCTCCGGCGCCGACCGGGTTGGACGTGTTCAGCTTCCTGTTCCCCGTCTTCGTCATCGGCCTGCTGGCGCTGGCCATCCCGATCACCGCGGTGATGATGGCGCCCGACCCCGAGGACCCCGACCTGGCCCAGCTGATCGAGGAGGAGCGCGCCACCCGCGACCAGCCGCGAGTAGGCGCCCTCACCGGCTGAGCCCGACATCCCCGCTGGTCGAACCCGGCCGTTCCCGCTGGTTGAGCCGGCTTACGCCGGTTGAGCTGGGCCGTTCGCGCTGGTTGAGCTGGGCCGTTCCCGCTGGTTGAGCCGGACGGAGCGCTAGCGGAGTCCGAGTCGAAACCCGGTGCCGCGCGGGGAGACTGGTGCACCTACCGGACGGCTGAGACCTCGGTACGGCGACCGCGTGGCAGGTCCAGCAGGTGTGACGTCACGTAGTACGCGAACGGGACGGCCGCTCCCGCCACACCGACCGTGGCTGCACCGTGCGCGGAGGTGAACAGGGACACCGCGACGGCGACCCCGAGCAGCGCGATCAGGTAGAACGGGCTCGCGACGGCGATCGCGACACCGGCCTTCCTCCCCAGCGGTCGCATCGGTCGGGCGCCACCGACAGCTCCTGCCACGGCCAGCAGAGCGCCGGGTGCCCACAGCAGCCACGCGGCGTGCCAGCGCGGTGGGTCCGTGAGCTCACCGCACGGCGCCAGCTCGCAGGCGCCGCCGTTCTGCAGGAACTCAGGTTGCTGCGGCGCCCAGGCGGCGGCCCACGCCATCACGGTCAGACCGACGAGCAGGACCGCCAGCGCGATCCAGCGACGCAGGGTCATGAGCCAGAGGGTAGGTCACCGAGCGGGTGAGTGTCCCCGTGCGGCACCGGGTTTCGACTCGGGCTCCGCTTCGCTCCGCCCGGCTCAACCAGCGGGGGTGGGGGCGCCGGCGGTCGAGGAGGGCGAACGAAGTGAGGCGCGTATCGAGACCTCCGTAGCCGCGGGCGGCCGGGTCTCCTTCTATGGCACGGGGTCTCGATACGGCTCGCCCTTGGGGGCTCGCCTACTCGACCGGCGGGGGTGGGGCTCCGCTGACCGGCGGGGGGGGGGCTCCGGCGGTCGAGGAGGGCGAGCGAAGTGGTGCCCGTATCGGTATCTCTGAGTCTCCC
>NZ_JAROAV010000023.1 GCF_029439465.1 Luteipulveratus flavus
TGGTTGAGCCGGGCGAGCGCCCCAGCGCGAGCCCGAGTCGAAACCACCGCAGCCGCGCCCGCTCGAGTCTCCCTGCGTCTCACCGGGTTTCGACACGTCCCTGCGCTAGCGCTCCGGGCCGGCTCAACCAGCGGAAGGGCGCTCCGGGCCGGCTCAACCAGCGGGGAGGCGCTCCCGGCCGGCTCGACCAGCGGGGAGGCGCTCCGCCGGATCAACGAGGGGTGAGGCGTTCGCGGAGGCCGGCGGCAAGTCCGAGAATCGTCAGCAGGTCGACCAGCTCCCCGAGCGTGCGGGCCAGCAGCACCCGGCGGACCGGGGCCATCCGCAGGCGCAGCAGCACCCGGGTCCGCGGGTCCGGCCCGTCGACCGGGCGCAGCGTGATCGACCACGTGATCTCGGTGCGGCTGCGTCGCGAGACGTACACCAGGTGTCGGGGCGTGAGCAGGTCGGCGACGGTGAACGTCTCGTCGCGTCCGCCGTAGTCGGGAATCACGTCCCCGACCTCCAGCGACTGCCACCGCGGGTCGAGCACCCGCGCCGCGCGCCGACGACGCGGGATCAGCAGCTCCACGCCCGTCGGCAGGTACCAACCGGCCCGCCGCTTGCCCAGCTGCACCAGCCATGGCCAGACCGCCGTCGGCGCACCGGGCACCGTGAACGCCCGGTCCATGACGACGTCCGGCGCAGCGACGATCTCGTCTCCGGCCCGCGCCTCCTCCCTCTCCTGCAGCGTCGCGCCGACCGCTTTCACTGCTCGGCCGCCGAGGTCAGCGCGTGGGCAGACGACTGATCGAGTACGTCGCGGTGTCCGAGCTCGGGACGCCGAACCGCGCGTTGACCGCCCAGAGCGCCCCGACGGCGTACGTCGCGGTCGAGGGGACGTCCAGCGTGGGCGCCGTGACGGCACTGACCCAGGTCGCCCGCCAGCCGTCGGCGCCGCAGGCGAGCCGCATCACGGCGACCTGGTTCGGCCCGGAGCCGCGGACGTTCCACAGCGTCGCGCCGCGTCGTTCGAGGCCGTCCCCGGAGACGATGCCGGGACCACCGGACACCGGGATCCGCCGGGCGACACCGGTCGTCGGATCGACCTCCCAGAGCCCGCCGACCCGGGAGTTGTTGAGCACGAGCGAGCCGCCCGGCAGGTCGCGAATGCCGTTGGCGTTGATGTTCACCCCGTCGCCCGCCGGCCAGACGCCGCCGAGCGGGACGAAGGCCGCTGCCGCCCCGAGCGGACGTCCTCCGCGGCCGAGCGGGACGACCGTGAGCCGGTCCACCTGCGAGTCGGTGACGTACACCGCGCGCCGCGTGACCACCAGGTCGTTGAGGAACACCGCGCCCGGGATCACCGTGTCGGACACGACGGCGCCGGTGCGGTCGTCGACCGCCCAGACGTGGCCGACCGTCCCAACGTTGCCGACGGCCCAGACCAGACCGGTGCGCGGGTCGTGGAACAGGCCACGGATCGAGCGGCCGGTCGCGCCGGGCAGGAGCGTGCGTACGGATCCCGTGCGCAGGCTGCCGGTGACGATCCGGCCGTCGGAGAGTGAGCCGACGTAGAAGGTGGCGCCCGGACCGGAGGTGATGCCCTCGGGACGGATGCCGTTCGGCAGGGCGATGGTGGCGGGGAGGCGACTCGCCTGAGCGGTCGTCGAAGACGCACCGGCGAGGAGGGCGCCGGTCGCCGCAGAGGTCAGCAGGGTTCTTCGGGTGAGGGACGGCAGCTGGAGACTCATGGTCCAGTCTGCGCACGCGGTCCGCCCGGTGTCGACCGTCACCGGTGGACTCGGAGCGGGCTCAGGTGATGCCGGCGACCCGGTCCAGCTCCTGCAGCAGGTCGTGCGCCGCGACCTCGACCTTCTTGTGCCGCCACTCGCTGGCCCGGTAGACGCAGGCGATCAGCCCGGTGCGGTGGATGCGCCGGAAGTCGCCGACGACGAACGCGTACCGCGCCTTCGTCTCGTCGCTCGCCCCCACGGTCAGGCCGAGGTGCCAGCGGGCGTACTCGTCCCACGAGTGATTCTTCAGGTAGGTGTTCTGCGCCTCGGCGTTCGGCTGCGAGTCGCCCCAGTCGCTGTCCAGGGCGTACTGCTTCTTCCGGATCTGCTCGCGGATCCAGGCCGCGGCGTCCTTGTTGAGCTCGTACTCAGCCATACGCCATCTTGGCGCTACGGCGCGCTGGTGCGCACGGCGTCGCGGTGCATCCACCAGAAGCCGCGCGGCACGTCCTCCCTCATCCGCGCGAAGCCGCCCACGCGGCCGCGGTCGACGAGCTCCTCCACCGCGGCGTCCCTGTCGGTGCCGGGACCTAGGTTCGCTCCCATGGAGACCCTGCGCTACTGGGTCGTGGTCGTCTCGCGCGAGCACGCGCTGGGTGGGGTCCGCGGCGGGTTCGTGATGGCCAACCACGGCAAGCGCGCATCCGTCGCGCGAATGTCGCCCGGCGACCGGGTGATCATCTACTCGCCGAGGATGACCTATCCGGACGGGGAGCCGTTGCGCGCCGTCACCGTGGTGGGTGAGGTGACCGGCGAGCAGCCGGAGCCCAGTGACATGGCCCCGGGCGCCTTCAAACGCGCGGCGCGGCTGCGAGAGGTGATTCCGGTGCCGCTGGCCGAGATCCGCGACCACCTGCCGCTGGGCCGACTCCGGTTCGGCTTCTTCGAGCTCGATCAGGAGGACGCCGAGGCGATCTGGTCACTTGCGTCCCCTGACGGCTGACGCACGAACGCTCGCCGTCCGTGTCGTGTCGCGTCCGTGCAAGACAGCGACATGCGCGCGGTCCTAGATTCGGGCTACACCGCAACGGCACGGAGGAGCAGTCATGAAGGGTCACGTCGCCAGGAGCACCGTCCAGATCGATGCGCCGCCGGAGCGGGTCTGGCAGGCGCTGACCGACCCGGACCTGGTGGAGACGTACATGATGGGCGCCCGGGTCGAGAGCGACTGGCAGCCGGGCAGCCCGATCACCTGGACCGGGGAGTTCCAGGGCAAGAAGTACACCGACAAGGGCGAGATCCTCGCCGTCGAGCCGAACCGGCGGCTGGAGCTGACGCACTTCAGCCCGCTCAGCGGCCAGGAGGACGTCCCGGACAACTACCACACGCTCGTCTACACGCTGTCCGAGCAGGGCGGCGGCACGCAGCTGGACCTGGACCAGGACAACAACGCCAGCGCCGAGGCCGCCGCGGAGTCCCAGCAGAACTGGGACCAGATGATGCAGGGGCTCAAGCAGGCCGCCGAGGGCAGCTGACCCTCAGGCTCGGCCACCCTGCTGCGCGAGCACGGTCGTCATCTGCCGCACCGTCTTCTTCGCGAGGTACTGCAGCAATAGCCGGGTCCCGAGGTCGCCGACCGCGCCGCCCTTGGTCAGGGTGATCGTCGCCCGGTAGGTGATCTCGGCGCGGTCACCGGCCGCGGGTCGCGCGGTCAGGTCGTCCTGCGTGGTCGACCCGTCGTTGCGCCCCTCGAGGACGACGCGCTCACCCTCCACCGTGGTCAGCGTGTACTCGAGCTCGGTCGTGCGCCCGAGCACCTTGCTGGTGTTGTGCCAGCGCGACCCCACCCGTACGGGCGGCTCGGTCAGCGGCTCGCACGCGACCGTGCCGGGGTCCCACTCGGTGGCGTTCGCGAAGTCGGCGAGGTACGCCAGGGCTCGCGGGGCCGGACAGTCGACCAGGAACGTGCGGCTCACCTGGGCCATGGGCCACCCTCTCGTCGCGTACGTCGAAGCAGGAACACTAACCCGACGAGCGCGGCCCCAAACCCGGCGAGGATCACCAGCTCGCCGACCCAGGTGCGGTCGACGTCGACGTAGCGGACCTCGTGGACCTCCGCGTCGGACGGCGCCTGCCGCAGGACGTAGTCGGCGTGGATCGAGCTCGGTTCGAGGGACTGCACCATCTTGGTGAGGTAGAGGTGCTGGCCTTCCGTCCCGCCGACGACCGACCCGTCGACCCGACCCGCGAACCGCACCCGGGTGGCGGTACCTGTCGGCGCCGTCGAGGGTTCCAGCTCCATCCGGTGCAGCGCCGCGACGTACAGCACGACGGACTGCCGGCTGCGGGCGCTGCGGGACAGCCGGATCGGGTAGACGGGCTCCTCGGTGGCGAACGTCAGCCGGAGCGGTGACAGCTCCCCGCGGAGCGCGGCGCCCCGGGGCGTGAGTCGTACGGCGTAGAGGCGCCAGCCGCGGTCGAGGTAGGACTGCATGGTCGGCGCCAGATCGGTGCGCGCCGGGTAGCCGTGGGTGGTCAGCCATCGCGTCACCGCGCCGCCGTCGGTACCGCCGATCGTCGTCACCTCGAACGGACCGACCGTCGTCCGCCCCTCGACGACCACGGCCGGCGAACCGCCCGCCGCTCCACCCGGAGCGCCCGCACCGTCGGAGCCACCCGACCAGTCAGGCCAGTAGTCGTACCGCTTCTCCACCCGAGGACGGGTCGCCTTCGCCAGGCGGTCGAACAGGCCCTCCTCGCCGAGGGTGACGCCGGCGCCGGCGGGAGCGGGCATGATCCACGCCGCCGAGCTCGTCTCGCCGCGCACCACCATGGACAGGGTGAGGGTCTCGGTGCTGCCGTACCAACGGACCAGCCCGATCTCACCGGCGGAGCGCGCTGTCGCGTCGGACGGGATCATCGCCCCGCACGCACACGCGTACGACGCCGCCGGTCCGACCACCTGCGCCCCCAGACTCAGGGCCAGCGCCATCAGCAGGACCACGACCCGTCGCAGCGTCACCATGTCCGCACTCCTCCTCGTCATGCCGACGCTCGCCGGCTCACGCCGCCTGGGACGCACCGCGCGGCCGCGGCGATCCGGTGGCGGTCCGGTGGCGGTCCGCCGGGCGCCCCCGACCCGGCAGGCGACCGGCGGACCGAGGAGGGTGGTCCGCCGGCCGTCGAGGCAGCTCAGCTCAGGCTGGTGACCCAGATGCCCGAAGGATAGGACGTGCCGCGTTCGTAGGTGTTCGCCGGACCGATCGCCCGCAGGCTCGAGCAGTCGACGATGTCGAAGTGCAGGTGCGGCCCGGTGGTGTCGCCGGTGTTGCCCGACCGCGCGATCACCTCACCCCGGGCGACCCGCTCGCCGTCGTACACCTCGTACGCGCTCAGGTGGGCGTACACCTGGCAGCGGCCCGAGTCGTCCCGGATCATGATCTGCTTCCCGGCGCCGTACGAGGTCCATCCGACGCGCTGGACCGTGCCGGCGCGGGCGGCGGTGACCGTCGAGCCCGAGGGCATGCCGATGTCGATCGCGGTGCGGTTGTAGACGGTGTTGTGGCTCGTCGACCCGCCCGGGCCCTGCGTGATCTGGTGCCTGACCCCGTCGGGGTACGGCATCCGGTACGGCGCGTCCGGCGATCCGATCGGTGCGTCCCCGGGCTCGCCGGAGGTGCCGCACGGGTACCCACCGAGCGCTGCCCACGTCTGCGGCCCCACCACGCCGTCCGCGGCCAGGCCGTGGCTGCCCTGGAACACCTTGACCGCGGCCAGCGTGGCCGGACCGAACACGCCGTCGACCTTCAGCTCGAGCGAGCGCTGCAGGGCCGACACCGCGGTGCCCTCCCAGCCGTACCGCAGCACCGTCACCGGTTCGCAGCGTGGCTTCGGCGTCGGCGGTGCTGGGTCGGAGCCCGGGAAGCCGCCGAGCGCCTGCCAGGTGGCGGTGCCCACGTACCCGTCCGGGGTCAGGCCCTTGCTGCGCTGGTACGCCTTCACGCGCGCCAGCGTGAGCGGGCCGAAGCTGCCGTCCACCGACAGCCCGCCGACCCGGTTCTGCAGCACCCTGACCAGGTCGCCGCTGGAGCCGTAGCGCAGCACGACCACCGTTGGCTGGGTCGGCACCGCCGTCGGGGCCGCAGCAGGTGGACGGGCCGCGGCGATGGGCGCACCGCCGAGCTCCGGGGTGGCCGCCGCCGCGGGCGACGCGGCCGCCACCGCCCCGAGACCGGCCGGCACGGTGATCGCCGCACCGGTCGCCACGACGGCACCGCCTCTGCCGAGCACCACCGGCCTCACGTTCGCCAGCCGGGACGGCTGCGGTCGCAGGTGGCGGGGGGTCGGCTGTGCAGTCCGCATCGTGCTCCTCTCGGGCGCGCCGTCCGGCGCACGGTGGTCGTGGCGTCGGCGGGTCTCAGAGCAGGCGGATCGCCTTCACCGGTTCGGTGTACATGCGGTGGATCGAGATGTTCGTCCCCGGCCTCGATGCGTCGATGATCGTGCCGTCGCCGGCGTAGATCCCGACGTGGTGGACCGGACTGTAGAAGAAGACGAGGTCGCCGATGTGCAGGTCGTCCAGGTCGACGCCGGGCCGGAACCGCGACTGCTCCAGCGACGTGCGCGGGATGTAGATGCCGACCTGCCGGTACACGTACTGGGTGAGGCCCGAGCAGTCGAAGCTGGTCTCCGGCGTCTCGCCGCCCCAGCTGTACGGGTAGCCGATGTAGCGCTTGGCGATGTCGAGGACGTCCTGGCCGGTGGCGCCGCTGGGACGGCTGGGCGGCTCCTCGCTGCACGGGTAGCCGCCGAGGGCCCGCCAGGTGTTCGGCCCGACGATGCCGTCGACCGTCAGGTCGTGGCTGCGCTGGTACGCCTTGACCGCGTCGAGCGTCCACGGCCCGAAGTCGCCGTCCACCTGGATGCCGAGCCGCCGCTGCAGCACCTCGACCACGTCGCCCTTGGCGCCGTACCGCACGACGTAGGACGTGCACGAGGGCGCCGGGTCTTCGCCGCCGCCGGAGGGAAGACCGCCGAGCGCCGCCCAGGTGTACGGGCCCACGACGCCGTCCACCTGGAGGTCCTTCGTCCGCTGGAAGGCCTTGACCGCGGTCAGCGTCTGGGGGCCGAAGCTGCCGTCGACGGAGATGCGCAGGCGCTGCTGCACGACCTCCACGAGGTCTCCGCGCGAGCCGTAGCGCAGCACCGTGACCGGCGCGGTCGGGGCCGCCGGGAGTGCCGCACGCCCGACCGACGGAGCGGCACCGGGGAGTGCGGCGGTCGGCGCAGCGGTCTGGAGGGGCGCGGCCTGGGCGGGGGCGGCGGAGAGCACGCTGCCGAGCGAGGTCGGCACCGCCAGCGCGGTGCCGGTGGCGAGCAGGGTGCCGCGGCGAACCTGCAGTGCGGGCCGGACCGCCGAACGGGGAGGACGCGGACGCAGGTGCTGCGGTTCGTGCGAGGCCATCCGGTGCCCTTTCGATCAGCGACGACACCCCTGTGCGCTCACCGGTGGAAAGCCCGACCACCGTCGTCGAGGGCGGCAGAAAGCACTATGCCTCCCGCGGGGCCGATGTGGAAGGTGGGGGCCGTGTGACTGACGGGGCTGGAGACGCCGTCGCCGCCGCGGCTGGACGAACTACGCCGGTGTGGTTCCGAGCACCGGCGCGGGCGGAGCCATGCGTCGCGGTCGGCATCCCGTTCCGGGTGGGGAAGCGTCCCCGGACCTGCGGTTTCTCACATGATGAGACAGATGCAACCTGCGGGGCCGGGGCCGGTCTGCACGCGACGACGCGCCCCCGGGAAAACCCGGGGGCGCGTCGTGTGATGCCAGTCGTCGCTCAGACGCGACCGTAGCTGGACACCTCGGGCTGGTAGACCGCGCGCTGGTTGACGCGCATGCCCGGCTTCGGGGCGTCGATCATCTGGCCGTTGCCGACGTAGATGCCGACGTGGTGCGCCGGGTAGCCGTAGAACACCAGGTCGCCGACGCGCGGGCTGGACACCCGGGTCACCGCGGCCTGCTGGGCGCGGGCCGAGCGCGGCAGCTCCTTGCCGATCTGGCGGAACACGTAGCTGGTCAGACCGGAGCAGTCGAAGCCGCTCGGGGTCGAGCCACCGTAGACGTACGGGACGCCCAGGTAGCGCTGCGCGATGCGCACGACGCTGGAGTTGCTGCTCGTGGAGATGGAGGCCGACCGGCTGGCGCGAGCGGTGGTGGCCGTGGCGGTGCCGCCGGGGTAGCCGCCGAGGGCGCGCCAGGTCTTCGGGCCGACGTAGCCGTCGGCCGCCAGGCCCTTGCGCGCCTGGAAGCCCTTGACCGCACGACGGGTCTGCGGGCCGAACGAGCCGTCACGGCTGATGTGCAGGCGACCCTGCACGACCTTGACGAGCGAGCCGCGGTCGCCGTAGCTGAGGACGGTGACGCCCCCGGCCCGGTACGCGGTCGGCAGAGCGGCGGCGGCGGAGGTGGCCGACACTGCGGCGGGCGTGGACACGGCGGCAGTCGCGGCGACCTGCTGCGCGGCGGCCTGCGGGGTGCCGACGACCGGCGCGGCCTGGGCGGCGTCGGCCATGCCGATACCGCCGATGGCGGTGGGGATGGCGAGGGCGACACCGGTGAGAGCCTTGCTGTGCCGACCGGCCATGGACGACACGACGGCGGACGCGAGCGTGGGCTCGGCCTTGCGGTGGCGAGGGGCGTAAGTCATCAGGGACCTTCCAAGTGGTACTCGAACATCAGCATGCGCCCGCATTCACGAGCGCATGATGCCGCCGAGGTCCCCCGACGAAGCGGCACGGTCAACGACTATGGCCGACGCCCAACCCATCTCCAACTCGAGTCGGAAAAGTGGTCGACCGGATTTGTCGGAGCCCCTCGGCGCGCCTGCCCTGCGGTCGGGCGTGTCACCCCGGCGATTACCCCGCCATGACGCGGAATTTACGGTTTCGTGACCTGTCGCAACACGCCGGACGGCCTCCGGTGTGATTAAGCACCCTCATGTGTCTCGCATCGTGAGACCGATGCAACCTGTGACTACCGTGACCGTCATGTATCGCACGTCGGCGCAGCGGGAGATCTTGCGACTGGCGGTTCCCGCCTTCCTCGCGCTGGTCGCCGAACCGCTCTTCCTGCTCGCCGACTCCGCCATCGTCGGCCACCTCGGCACCGCTCCCCTGGCCGGACTGGGCGTCGCCAGCGCCGCTCTGCTGACCGCCGCCAACATCTACGTCTTCCTCGCGTACGGCACGACCTCGCTGGTGGCGCGGCGGCTGGGCGCCGGCGACGAGCGCTCCGCGGTGTCCGCCGGCTTGGACGGGGTCTGGCTCTCGATCGCGCTCGGCGCCGTGACCGCGCTGGCCACGGCGATCTGGGCCGGCCCGCTGTGCGAGCTGTTCGGGGCGTCCGCGGACGCGCTGGCCCAGGCGACGACGTACCTGCGGATCAGCGCGCTCGGCGTCCCCGCGATGCTGGTCGTCCTCGCCGCCACCGGGGTGCTGCGCGGGTTCCAGGACACCCGGACGCCGCTGGTCGCGGCCGTGACCGGGTTCGGCGCCAACATCGTGCTCAACCTGAGCCTGGTGTACGGCCTGGACCTGGGCATCGCCGGCTCCGCCTGGGGCACGGTGCTCGCCCAGACCGGCATGGCGGCGGGGCTGCTGCTGGTCGTCACCCGGCGGGCCCGGGCGCTGCACGCGCGGCTGCGACCCCACCCCACCGGCGTGCTGCGAGCGGCGCTCGGGGGCGTACCCCTCCTCATCCGTACTCTCGCGCTGCGCGGGGCCATGCTCCTGACCACCTGGGTGGCCGCGGGTCTGGGCGACGTGCCGCTGGCCGCGCACCAGGTGGCGATGACGGTCTTCGGGTTCCTCGCGTTCGCGCTGGACGCCCTCGCGATCGCGGCGCAGGCGCTGACCGGTAAGGCGCTCGGGGCCGGCGACGTCGAGGGCACGCGCGCCGCGACCCGGCTGATGCTGTGGTGGGGACTCGGCGCGGGCGTCCTGCTCGGGGCCGTCGTGCTGGCCGTGCACCAGGTGCTGCCGCTGCTGTTCACCTCCGACCAGGCCGTACGCGACGCGCTCGCCGCCGCTCTGCTGGTCGTGGCCCTGGTCCAACCGGTGTCGGGGCTGGTCTTCGTGCTGGACGGCGTCCTGATCGGAGCCGGCGACGGGGTGGCGCTGGCGGTCGTCCAGGTGGCCGTGCTGGCGGCGTACGTCCCCGTCCTGCTGCTGGTGCGGGCGCACGTGTCCGGGGCGGCCGTCCACACCCTCACCGTGCTGTGGTGGTCGTTCGCGGCGTTCATGGCGTTCCGGCTGCTGGCACTCGCCGTACGGGCGCGGTCCGACCGCTGGCTGGTGACCGGCGCCGTCCGCTGACGTCGCGGCCCCAGGGCCGACCTCGGCTGCTCATACTGCGTTCGGTGCTCCTGACGCGGTTCGAGCTGAGTCAGGAGCACCGAACGCAGTATGAGCACGGGATGCCGGGCGGCGCCGGGGACGACGAACGCCCGGTCCCGCGGGTGCGGGACCGGGCGTCGGTGTCGTACGAGGCAGCCTTACTTGGCGGCGACGACGTCCAGCTTCAGCGTGGCGGCGACCTCGGGGTGCAGGCGGACCTGCACCGTGTGGGAACCGGTGCTGCGGATCGGCTGGGCGATCTCGACCTTGCGGCGGTCGATCGTGCCGACACCGGCAGCCTTGACCGCGTCGGCGATCTCGGCGGTGGTGACGGCGCCGAACAGGCGACCGGACTGGCCGGCGCGGGCCTGCACCTTCACCGTGGTGTGCTCGAGGTTGCCCTTGATCGACTGGGCCTCCTCCAGCGACTGCACGGCGCGGATCTCGCGACCCTTGGTGATCGCGTCGACCTGCTTCTGGCCGCCCTTCGTCCACGGGGTGGCGAGGTGGCGGGGCAGCAGGTAGTTGCGGGCGTAGCCGTCCTTGACGTCGACGACGTCGCCGGCGGTGCCGAGCGTGGAGACCTCGTGGGTCAGAATCACCTTCATGACTCGCTCCTAACGGTCAGGGCTCAGCGAGCCGAGCTGGAGTACGGCAGCAGCGCCATCTCGCGGGCGTTCTTGACCGCGGTGGCGATGAGCCGCTGCTCCTGGACGGACACACCGGTCACCCGACGCGCGCGGATCTTGCCGCGGTCGGAGATGAACTTGCGCAGCAGCGCGGTGTCCTTGTAATCGATGCTCTCGACCTTCGCCGCCTTCAGCGGGTTGGCCTTCTTCTTGGGCTTGCGCACAACGGGCTTGGCCATCGTGGTGCTCTCCTTCCGAGAGCCCGAGCGGTGCTCGGGATGGGGTGTTTCTGGGAGTGCAGTCCTTCACGGACCTGACGCCGTTCGGCGACGATGCCGGCTGGGCGAGCCTGCGAGCTCAGCCGGCAGGAGGAGCCGAACGAAAAGTTAGAAGGGGGGCTCGTCGTAGGACGGGCCGGTGCTCCAGCCGCCCTGACCGCCCTGCGGGCTGCCGGACTGCTGACCGCCGCCGGAACCACCACTGGGCTGGGTCGCCCACGGGTCGTCCTGCTGGCCGCCGGACTGGTTGCCGCCGCCCTGACCGCCACCCTGGTTGCCTCCGCCGAAGCCACCCTGGCTGCCGCCCTGGTTGCCTCCGCCGAAGCCACCCTGGCCGCCGCCCCGCTGGGTCTTGTTGACCTTGGCAGTGGCGTAGCGCAGCGACGGGCCGACCTCGTCGACCTGCATCTCCATCACCGTGCGCTTCTCACCTTCCTTGGTCTCGAATGAGCGCGAGACCAGGCGGCCGGTGACGACGACACGCGCACCGCGACCGAGCGACTCGGCGACGTTCTCCGCCGCTTCGCGCCAGACCGAGCAGCGCATGAACAGCGTCTCGCCGTCCTTCCACTCGTTGGTCTGGCGGTCGAACTGACGCGGCGTCGACGCAACGGTGAAGTTGGCCACCGCGGCCCCGGACGGCGTGAACCGCAGCTCCGGGTCCTGGGTGAGGTTTCCGACGAGGGTGATGACGGTGTCGCCTGCAGCCATGGGGCTCCCCTTCTGAGGGTCGTGGAGTTGCGAGGACTACGCGTCGGCGCGCAGCAGCTTGGTCCGCAGGATGGACTCGTTGAGCCCCAGCTGACGGTCCAGCTCCTTGGCGGTGGCCGACTCGGCCGTCATGGTGACGACCGCGTAGATGCCCTCGGACTTCTTCTTGATGTCGTAGGCCAGGCGGCGACGACCCCAGATGTCGAGGTTGTCGACCGTGCCGCCGTCCTTGGTGACGACGGTGAGGAACTTGTCCAGCGACGGCTGGACAGTGCGCTCGTCGAGCTCGGGGTCGAGGATGATCATGAGTTCGTACTGACGCATGCGTGAACCCACCTCCTTTGGTCTAGGCGGTCACGGTCTCTCCGTGACAGGAGGGTTGCAGCGTGCTCCCTGGCGCACCGCCCGTCGCAGCGACGAGCAGGAGCCACCGGCGTGGACCTACGCCGCTCACGATGCCAGGCGGCACCGACGTGCGGGCGTCATCCACAGGAAGAGGCTCCCGAGTACACCGGGAACCGCACGAGGATATCGGCGCAGCGCGGCGCGCGCCTAATCGGCGACGCCCGCGAACCGCGTACGAGCAGCACCGGGCGATGCGGCCGGGCCCTCCGCTCGCGCGTCGTCGAGCTCGCGCTGCCCCGCCAGGCAGCGCCACGCCAGACCCACGTACGCGAGCAGCCGGACCGAGGTCAGCAGCGCGTACGCCGGGGCGGGCAGCGCACGGTCGGCGTTGAAGGAGGTGCCGGCGTACATCCACACCCCGGCGAAGTAGGTGACCTCGACCGCCGCCCAGATCAGGTGGTCCCGCCAGCGCAGACCGCACAGCGCGATCAGCGGCAGCACCCACAGCGCCGCCTGGACGGGGATCGTCTTCCCGGTGACCATCACGATCACGAGCATCACCAGGGACAGCTGCGGGATGCCGAACGCCCGCTCCCGGTCGGTGGCGAGGTAGACGCCGACGACGAGAGCGAGCAGCCAGCCGATGACGGCCAGCGCGGTGAGGGCAGCGGCCGGGATGCTGACGTGGGCGATCTGCGCGACGAGCCACGGCGAGCCGTAGCCGGCGCCCTGATCGGTCCACAGCTGGTACGACGCCAGCGGGTCGCCACCCATCGACCAGGCGAGGACGAGCGAGAGCACGACGGCGAGCGCGGCACCGGCGAGCACGTGCCGCAGCTCGCGCCGCCGGTCGTCGCGCCAGGCCACGAGCGCGACCGCGACCAGCACCACCGCAGGGAACGTGCGGGCCATCGTCGCCGCGCCCAGCAGCACCCCCGCCGAGGTCGAGTGCCGGCGGGACCACGCGAGCAGACCGAGCGCCATCAGGGCGACGCCGAACATGTCGAACGACACGAGAGCCGCGGTCACCAGCACGGGGCTGAGAGCGACGTGCGCCGCGAGCCACGGGGTCGACCGCGCGACACCGGCCGTGGCGACGACGGTCACCGCGACCAGCAGGGCGATCACCACGGCGCCGAGGGCGAAGTACCACCGCTGCTCGGCGAGGCCCGAGCCCGACGGCGTGAGCCAGCGCAGCACCCAGGTGAGGAACGCGGTCAGGACCGGCTGGCTGTGGCCGGGGCCACCACCCGACCACGGTGTCGCGCCGTGCTCGGGCGTCACCGCCGCGGGCAGGTCGGAGTAGCAGGCACGCCACAGCGAGCCCGGCGTGCTCCAGCCCGACCGCACGCAGTGGTTCTTCTGCAGCACACCCAGCGCGACGACCACGCTCGCGAGTGCCGACAGCAGCGCGCCGGCGTACGTCCACGGACGGCGGCCGATCGCGGCGTACCGGCCGACGGGGCCGCCGACGACCTCACTGGCCTGGGCGACGACGTCGTCACCGCGGCTGGGCGCGGCGAGACGAGCGGGCGGACGAGGCATGGCCGCGAGTCTAAGGACGCTCGTCTACGGCTGGGCGGGGAACGTGGGGATCGTCGGTCTGCCGCCGCCGGGCTTGTCCGTGGTGGTCGTCGTCGTGGGCTCGGGCGACTTCGTCCGGGTCCGGGTCGGCGACGGCTCCTTCGTCCGCGTGCGGGTCGGGCTCGGCTCCTGCGTGCGCGTCCGCGTCGGCTCGGAGGTCCGCGTCGGCTCCGGCGTGCTGGTCGGCGTCTCCGGCCCCGGCGTCGCAGTCGGCTCCTCGGTCGGAGCCGTGCTGGTGGGCTCGTCGGTCGGTGGCGCCGTCATGCCGTCCGGCAGCGGGAACGCCGTCGGCGGCTGGCCCTGCAGCGCCGCCTCCATGAACGCCCGCCAGATCGCGGTGGGGTACTTGCCACCGGTCGCCGGGTCACCCTCCGGCCCCGTCATCTGTACGGGAGCAGACTTGCCGGGCGCTGTCTGGAACATCCCGACCGACGTCGTCAGCTGGGGGGTGAAACCGCTGAACCAGACCGACTTGTTCTCGTTGGCCGTGCCGGTCTTGCCGGCCGCAGCTCGATCGAAGCCCTTGAGCGCGTTCTTGGCGCTTCCGTTCTTGACCACGCCCTCCATCGCGTTGACAGCCGTCAGGGCCACGTTCTTGTCGAACGCTCGCGCGGTCTTCGGCTTCGCGGTGTAGGAGTATCCGCCCGTCGTGCTGCTGACGCTCTTGATGAAGTGGGCATCCGCGCGCACGCCCTGGTTGTTGATCGTGTTGTAGGCGGTCGCCATGTCGATCACGTGGACGGAGGGCGTGCCGAGGATGTTGGACAACGAGGTCTCACCGTTGTTGGCGCGTACCAGGGTGTCCGGGATTCCGGCAGCCTCCGCCACCGCAGCGGTCTTCTTCGGACCGATGTCCTGGTTGAGCTGCAGGAAGACGGTGTTGACGGAGTTCGCAGTGGCCTTGCGCAGAGTGATCTTGCCCCACGGCTTGCCGGCGAAGTTGGTCACCTCGCCCTTGGGGTTGGCCTCGGTGACGTACTGCTTGAACTTCATGGGCGAGTCGCCGTCGTAGGTCTTGTCGAGGGTCATGCCGTCCTGCAGCCCGCCGATCAGGCCGAACACCTTGAAGTTGGAGGCGCCCTGCATCACCTGGTACGTCGCGTTGTCCGCCTCGTTGAGCGGATCGCGTCCGCCGTACATGGCCACGACCTCGCCGGTGCCGGGGCGCTGGGCGACGAGACCGACGTGCAGGCTCGTCGACTGGGAGGGCATGTGCTGCTCGACCGCCTTGACCGCGGCCTCCTGCGACGCCTTGTTGATGGTGGTCGTGATCTTCAGGCCGCCCTTGTCGACATCGACGTCGGACAGGCCGATCTTGGCGGTGAGCTCCTCGCGGACCTGGTCCCGGACGTACCCGAGCGGGCCGGGGATCGTCTGCTTCTTGCGCGGCTGGACCACCGGGAAGCGGGCCTGGGCGTACTGCTCCTGGCTCAGCCAGCCCTTGTCGACCATGCCGCCCAGCACGTAGACCATGCGGGCGTTGACCCTCGCCTCGGAGTTCTTGCCGTTGGAGGGGTCGAGGCGGTTGGGCGAGTTGACGATCGAGGCCAGGAACGCGCCCTCGCTGGGGTTCAGCTGGCTGACGTCCTTGCCGAAGTACGCCTTCGACGCGGCCTGGACCCCGTACGCGCCGCGGCCGAAGTAGATGGTGTTGAGGTAGTCGCCCAGGATCTGGTCCTTGGACATCCGCTGGTCGATCTTCAGCGAGATCATGACCTCTTTGAACTTACGGCTGACCGTGCGGTCCTGGGTCAGGAAGTAGTTCTTGACGTACTGCTGGGTGATCGTCGAGCCACCGGCCTTGGACCCGCCGCGCAGGTTGGTCCAGAACGCGCGGACGATACCGGTCGGCGAGATGCCGCGGTTGCTGTAGAAGTCCCGGTCCTCGGCGGACAGGAACGCGTTGCGCACGTGCGCGGGGACCTGCTCGATCGGCACGCTCTCGCGGTTGGTGCTGTTGAAGCGCGCGAGCTCGGTCTTGCCGTCGTCGTAGTAGAGGATCGACTGCTGCTTGGTCGCGTCGGCGTTCGGCTTCGGGATGTCGGTGCGCTGGTAGATCACGAAGAGCGCGATCACGCCCAGGACGAGCAGACCGAACAGGGCCAGCAGCGTGCGGGTGACGATCTTGTACGCGAGCCCGCGGCTGCGACGACCGCCGCCGGCGCCACCGGGGCGCCCGGCCGGCCGAGAGCCGCCCGAACCGTTGCCGCCGGAGCCGCTCCCGCGGCCAGGTCCACTGCCGCTGCCACGGCCGTTGCCGTTGCCGTTGCCGGCGAAGCCGTCCGGGCGAGGGCGGTCGTCGTCCATCCGCTCGACGCGCCGACGCGCGCGCGGACCGGGGGTGTCCGTCACTGAGATTCCTCTTCGTACGTCATGGTCAACGAATGGCCCGTCAGGGCAGGGCTCGTGGTGCCCTCGAAGGGGCGACCCTGGGCCAGTGGAACAACGGCGTACGACGGCCCGACCGCACAGGGTAACCCCGACTACTGGACGCCTGTCTCAGATTCGGCGTTGTCACACCCGCCCGACGATCGTTCCGCCGTCTCGCGGACGAGCACGCCCGTGACGACAGGTCGATCGACCTGGAGCGATCGAAGCGAGATGTCGCAAAGATGTATCGCGCCGATATATCCATGCTACGGTTCGACTGACAAACGCGAAGTTTGTCATCCCGTACGGCCGTCCGCCCGCTGTGGCGCGAATCACCCGGCCGGCCCGCCGCGAGAGGAGCCGTCATGGCAGGGACGTCCCGCCGCGCCGCCGTGCTCGAGCTCGCCGTGCTGGGCCTGCTGCACGAGTCGCCGCTGCACGGGTACGAGCTGCGCAAGCAGCTGTCCGGGGTCCTGGGTGCGTTCCGTGCGGTGTCGTACGGCTCGCTCTACCCCTGCCTGCGCTCGCTGGTGGAGCGGGGCTGGATCACCGAGGTCCACTCCGCCGGCACCGGCTCGCTGAGCAGTCGCCGCGCGCGGATCACCTACGAGCTGACCGCCGAGGGCAAGGAGCAGTTCCAGACCCTCCTCGGTCACGCCGGTCCGGCCGCGTGGGAGGACGACACCTTCGACGTCCACTTCGCCTTCTTCGGCCGCGCGTCCTCCGACGTACGGCTGCGCATCCTCGAGGGCCGGCGGTCCCGCCTCGAGGAGCGCCTGGACGCCGCCCGTGAGGCCAGCCGCGAGCGCCGCGAGCGTCTGGACGCCTACACCGCCGAGCTGCACCGCCACGGCCTGGAGTCGACCGAGCGGGAGGTGCGCTGGCTCAACGAGCTGATCGAGACCGAGCGCACCGCGTACGGATCGCCCCGGACGTCACCCGCACCCGACGCGGGATCGGCCGGCAGCGCCACTGACATCTCTACGAGAACCACTGACCAGCAAGGAAACTGAGGAGAAACCCATGGGAAACGTGCGCGTCGCCATCGTCGGCGTCGGCAACTGCGCGAGCTCGCTCGTTCAGGGTGTTGAGTACTACAAGGACGCCGACGCGTCCGGCACCGTGCCGGGCCTGATGCACGTCCAGTTCGGTGACTACCACGTCAACGACGTGGAGTTCGTCGCGGCGTTCGACGTCGACGACAAGAAGGTCGGCAAGGACCTCGCCGAGGCGATCAACTCCTCGGAGAACAACACCATCAAGATCTGCGACGTCCCCACCACGGGCGTCGAGGTGCAGCGCGGCCACACCCTGGACGGCCTCGGCAAGTACTACCGCCTCACCATCGAGGAGTCGGGCGCCGCGCCGGTCGACGTCGTGCAGGCGCTGAAGGACGCGAAGGTCGACGTCCTCGTCTCCTACCTGCCCGTGGGCTCGGAGGAGGCCGACAAGTTCTACGCGCAGTGCGCGATCGACGCGGGTGTCGCCTTCGTCAACGCGCTGCCCGTCTTCATCGCCTCCGACCCGGAGTGGGCCAAGAAGTTCGAGGACGCCGGCGTCCCGATCATCGGTGACGACATCAAGTCCCAGGTCGGCGCGACCATCACCCACCGCGTGATGGCCAAGCTGTTCGAGGACCGCGGCGTCGTGCTCGACCGCACATACCAGCTGAACGTCGGCGGCAACATGGACTTCAAGAACATGCTCGAGCGCGAGCGCCTGGAGTCCAAGAAGGTCTCCAAGACCCAGGCCGTCACGTCCAACCTGACCGGCCCGCTGGCCGGCGTCGGCGCCGACGACCGCAACGTCCACATCGGCCCGTCGGACTACGTCGCGTGGCTGGACGACCGCAAGTGGGCGTACGTCCGCCTCGAGGGTCGCGCGTTCGGTGACGTGCCGCTGAACCTGGAGTACAAGCTCGAGGTCTGGGACTCCCCCAACTCGGCCGGCATCATCATCGACGCGATCCGTGCGGCGAAGATCGCCAAGGACCGCGGCATCGGCGGCGCGCTGCTGTCCGCGTCCTCGTACCTGATGAAGTCCCCGCCGGAGCAGCGCGAGGACACCCTCGGCCGCGCCAAGCTCGAGGCGTTCATCAAGGGCGACGAGCCCCGCTGATCGAGCTCGGCTGACGTCGAGTCGTACGACGAGGCCCGGCTCTCCCTTCGTGGGAGGCCGGGCCTCGTCATGCCGAGTGCGCGTGTCCTGCGCCGATCCGCCGGGTCGAGTGCGCGTGTCCTGCGCCGTTCACGGCGGAACACTCGCAGGACTCGCGCACTCGGCCCGGCGGCGGGCGGGGCCGTACGCGTAGGGGCGGGCGGGGGTCAGCTGCCACCGGTCACGTGCACGTAGTCGACGACCAGCTGCTGCGGGAGCTGGGTGCTGCCGTCGGGGTCGCCGGGCCAGTAGCCGCCCACCGCGAGGTTGAGGATCAGGTAGAAGGGGTGCTCGAACACCCACGGGTTGCCGCCGGGGTCCGCGTCTCGTAGACGTTGCCGTCGACCGACCAGGTGATCTGGTTCGGCGACCAGTCGACCGCGAAGGTGTGGAAGTCGTCGGAGAACGTGCCGCCGGCCAGGGTGTACGCCGCGCCGAGGCCGCCCGAGCCGGAGTAGCCCGGGCCGTGGATGGTGCCGTGCACGGCGCTGGGCTCGAAGCCGACGTTCTCCATGACGTCGATCTCGCCGGACTGTGGCCAGCCGACACTGCCGATGTCCTCCCCCAGCATCCAGAACGCGGGCCACATGCCCTGCCCGCGCGGCAGCTTCATCCGGGCTTCCACGTGGCCGTGCGTCGTCGTGAACTTCTGCGCGGTGTTCAGCCGGGCCGACGTGTACTCGCAGGAGCCGTACCAGCAGGAGTAGCCGGCGGGGTTCTCCTTCTTTGCGGTGATGACCAGGTTGCCGTTGCCGTCGAGCGCGGCGTTGTCCGTGCCGCCCGTGTAGTACTGCCGCTCGTGGTTGTCGACGTTGTCGCCGGTCTGGGACGTCCACCGGGAGCCGTCGACGCCGCTGCCGGCCGGGCCGTCGAAGTCCTCGGTGAAGGTCTGCGCCAACGCAGCGGAGCGCGCGGTGGTGCTGTCGCGCATGGTCGTTGCGGATGCCGGGAGCCAGGTCGCGCCGGCCAGCAGAGCAGCCGCCGTACCGCCAACGAGGGTGGTGCGTGTGGTCTTTCGCATCGGATCGCCGTCCTGGTAGGTGTTCGGTCGGATATCTCTCCACCGTGGCCACCCGGGCGGCGCATCGGGCTCCCGACGTCCGGCGAGCGAGGCCAATTTGTGTCGAGGGCGTACGAACGGTCCGGCGACTCGCGGGCGCCGGCGTGCCCGCGGTGGGCCCCGCGGCGGCCTCGAGGTGCGTTCACTCCGGCCGAGTGCGCGCGTCCTGCCACTTTCGGACGCCGGAACCCGCACGACGCGCGCGCTCGGCGGCCTGGACGGGGCAGAACGTGGGGCGTCGGTCAGAAATGCGTCAAGAAGGGCCCGAGATGCGTTGCGGCCTGCCAGTATTCGCGCGGAAGGCGAGTCGGGGTCCGGCAGCCCGGGCGATGTACAGGAGACAGATGAAGACCGTTCGTACGGTGGGCGCAGCGCTGGCGCTCACTGCTCCGTTGGCCGTGCTGGGGATGTCCACGGCGAGCGCCCAGGCGCCGGCGTCCGGGTCGAGCACGGCCTCGCAGACCGCCACGACGGCGGTCACGGTCCCGATGTCCACCGCCGGCCGGGCGACCGGCGGTGGCACTCGGCCGGTCGAGGCGGCGTCGGGTCCGCCCGTGCAGACCGACCGGCTCGGCACGGCCCCGTCGACCACCGTGCCCCTGACCGCGGCCGGGACGCTCACCGTCATCGGCGTGGCCGGCATCGTGATCGCCCGTCGCCGCGCGGACCTCTGAGCCCGACCGCGGTCGGGATGACGGTCGCGTACGCGGCCTCCGGGCCGTTGCGTCAGGCGAAGACGCACTCCATCTCGACCTCGGCCCGCCCGTCGGGCAAGGTGTCTCGAGTGCCGTTCAGCACGAATCCGACTCGCTCGTACAGCGCCCGCGCTCGGTGGTTGTCGTCGATGACGCGCAGCCGTACGCCGCGCTCACCCTCCGCCCGGGCCCAGCTCAGGACGCGGCCGACGAGGTCGGCGGCCGTCGAGGTGCCGCGCGCCTGTGGTGCCACCCACATCGAGATGAGCTCGGGAAGGTCGTGCGCGTCCTGGGAGCCGACGCGAACCATCCCGACCGGCTCCTCGCCCTCGAAGGCGAACCACGACGGCTGGGCGCACCAGTCGCGCCAGGTCTGTTCGGGGTAGGCGGCGGCGTTGGCGTACGTCCCCCCGAACGCGGCGGGCGCGTCCGCCAGCGCGGCCAGCCGTATCGCCCGGTAGGTCTGCCACTCCCGCCGCTCCAACCGACGGATCCGCGGGCTCATCGGCCGTCGGCCCAGGCCGCGTGCGTGATGACTGCGAGCATCAGCAGCCCCGCGGCGACGGCCACCGCTGCCGCCGCGACCGCTCCGCCGGCCCATCCCCACAGCAGACCGACCACGCCCAGCGTGGCGACGCCACAGCCCAGCCACCTGAACACCGGGGCGTGGAACGCGGCCGCGAACGGCAGGAAGTGGAGTCCGACGGCCAGGACCACGACAGCCGGCATGAGCTCGGTGCGGTCGAGGGCTGCGAGCAGCGCGTGGCCCACGACGGTGCCGACCAGCATGCCGGCCACGCAGGCGAGATAGACCAGTCCCGCGAACCGGCTCGGCGGCTCGGGATCGGCGAGCACGCGCGGCCGGAGCAGGACCGTCCACACCGCGGCCGCGACCAGCACGATCCAGAGCAGGAGGGCGACCGCCGGCCACGCCCCCGGCAGCGAAGAGCGGTTGACGAGGACGAACACCGTCGCGCCGGCGCCGCCGATGATGCTGCCCAGAACGCTGGGGTGCATCGGGTCGGCCAGTCCTGCGCGACGCCGGGTCGTCGTCGGTGGGGCGGTGGTGTCCAACTCCGCTACCTCCTCGTGGCGGGCCGGTCCTGCCACGCCTGCTGTGATGACGTCCAGCGGTCGGTGCCGAGGGGCGCCCGGCGGGATGGTCGAGGTCATCATGCCCCAGGCCAGGGTCACCACAGCCCGCTGACGACTCTGCACTGACGTCGACTCGTACGAGGCCCGGTTCTCCCGTCATGGGAGTGCCGGGCCTCGTCGCGTTCTCGGACTGGACGTCGTGCCAGGAGTGAGAGCGTGATGAGGCCGGAGTTAGACCCGCCCGGCACCGTTCCCTCTGCGACGTCCGGGACCGCCTGGTCCCGCGCACATGTTGGAGGTATCACCAGATGAACGTTGTCCAGCGCTTTGCGGGGGTCGGCGCGGCCGCTCTCATGCTCACCGGTGTCGGCGCCGTGGCGGCGCCCGGCGCGCACGCGTCGACGGCACCGTCGGCGGTCGTGGCGGGGCCGTGGAACGACGACAACTGCCGGTTCGACTACTCGAACCCGACGATCTGGATCAACCACGGCTACCCGGCGAGTGCCGTCAAGCAGGCGCAGTGCCTGCTCAACTACGCCGGCTACAACCTCGCCATCGACGGATCGTTCGGCACGCGCACCCGGGATGCAGTCATCTCATTCCAGGGTCGACAGCGCATCGACAACAACGGTGTCGTTGGCCCGATCACGTGGGGTCGCCTCTACAGCTACCAGTGACCTGGTCCGATCGTGCCGGGGTGGTGCTGCAGGGGGCACCATCCCGGCGCGGCTGTTGAAGTGACCTGAGTCACGCCGACAACGAGCGCGCATCGAATCGGCAAAGAGATCGTCTGCGGGGCTGACTCGGTCGGCCGACCCTCGGTACACAGGCAGACGTGCACCTGCAGATCTTGGGGGAAGTCTCAGTCGTCACCGGCGCTGGCACGACGCGTGTCACCAGCGCACGCCATCAGCTCGTGCTGGCCCGGCTCGTGCTGGCGGACGGTCGGGTCGTGCCAGCCGACGCGTTGGTCGACGCGCTGTGGGACGACCCGCCGCCCACCGCTCGCCAGCAGCTCTACAACGCGGTGGCACAGCTGCGCCGGGCGCTCGCCGACGCGTCCGACGCGCTGGTCCGGCGCGGTCCGGGCTACGCACTGTCGCTCCACGGCCACCGCGTCGACCTGCACGACTTCCGCTCGGCCGTCGCGACAGCGCGCGCGGGTGGCCGCGGCGCCGAGCGGCACCTGCGCGACGGTCTGGCGCTCTGGCGGGGCCGCCCACTCGAGGGCGTGCCCGACCACCTCGCGGAACCGATCCGTCGCCCTTTGGAGCAGGAGCAGACCGACGCGCGCGAGCTCCTGTGCCGGCTGACGCTGGAGTCGGGCAACCCCGAGGACGCCCTCGCCCAGGCGGGCGAGCTGGTGGGGGCGTGCCCGTTCCAGGAGTCTGCGCACGAGCTGCGGCTGCGGGCGCTCGCCGCGACCGGGCGGCGTACCCAGGCCCTCCAGGAGTACCTCGCATTCCGCAACCGGCTGGTCGACGAGCTCGGCGTCGACCCGGGAGCGGCGCTCCAGGCGTTGCACGCCGACCTGCTCGACGGGACGACCGGCGACGTCGGACGGAGCACCAGCCTGGTGCCCGTCCCGCAGCAGCTACCGCCGGCCACGGCCGCACTCGTGGGTCGAGACAAGCTGATCGCGGGCATCGCGGACCGCATCGACGAGGCGGCGGGGTCGCCCGCAGCGGCGACACCGCTCGTGCTGTTCACCGGTCCGGGCGGAGTCGGGAAGACCTCGGTGGCGATCGCTGCGGCGCGTCGCGTCGGTAGCGGCTTCGCCGACGGCGTGCTCTTCGCCGAGCTGCGAGCCGGCTCCGGACGCCCGACCGACCCGTACGACGTGCACGGGCGGTTCCTGCGCGCGCTCGGCCACGCCGTCGAGGACGTCCCGGACGACCGCGACGAACGACTCGCGTCGTACCGGTCGGCGCTGGCCGACCGGTCGGTGCTCGTGGTGCTCGACGACGCAGGAACCGAGGCCCAGGTCCGCGCCCTGCTCCCACCGTCGCCCGCCAGCGCGGTCATCGTCACCTCCAGGGCAAGGCTCGCCGGGCTGGAGGTCACGGCACGCGTCCGCGTCCCCACGCTCGAGCCGGACGCGTCCGAGGAGCTGCTCGGACTTCTCAGCCCGCACCGCAGCCCAGCCCTCGTCCGGCTGGCCGAGCTGTGCGGACACCTCCCGCTCGCGCTCCGGGTGGCCGGCTCGCGGTTGGCGGTCGACGAGCACCTCAGCGTCGACGACCTGATCTCACGGTTGACCCGCGAACGAGCGCGGCTGGAGGAGCTCACGGCCGGCGACCTCGACGTCCGCGCGACCATCGCCATCAGCCACGAGGCCGTGCGCCCGCAGGTGCAGCATCTGTTCCGCTGCCTGGGCGCCGTCGACTACGAGAGCTGGCCCGACTGGGTCGCCGACCTCGTCGTCACGAACGGTGCGTCGCTCGGTGAGCTCGTCGACGTCCATCTCGTGGAGGATCTCGGCCTGGACGCCGCGGGCCAGCGGCGCTTCCGGATGCACGACCTGGTGCGAGACTTCGCGCGCTCACTGGCATCCGAGGCGCCGGCGCCCGTCGCGCAAGCGCAGTGGTGCGTGCTCCTCGACACCTGGCACGACCGCGCCGAGGCGGCCGTCGGCGACCTCACCGGCTCAGCCGGCCCCACCTCCTCCGACGGGCTGGAAGCATCGGACTGGCTCGAGACCGAGCGCGCGAACCTGTGCGCCGCCGTCGACCAGGCGGCCGCTGCGGGTCTACCCGACCTGTGCGGTCGCCTCGCCCTGACGATCTGCGAGTTCTTCATGACGCGGGGGTACGACGACGACCGCGAACGAGCGCTGCGGGCCGCGCTGGGGTCGGTGGGGACCGGGAGCCACCCCGAGCTGCGGTCCGATCTCCTGCGCGCGCTGTTCGCCACACTCGCCCAGCAGGGGCGCCTGGATGAGCTCGACGAGGTGGCGGAGGCGAACCTGGCGACCACGAGTGACCTCCCTGCGTCCGACCGTGCGGTCCGGGCCATCTTCCAGAGCGCCTGGCTTGCCGAGACGACGTACGCGCTCCCGCGGGCCGCGCGGCTGTACGAACGTGCGGCCGACCTGGCTCGCTCCATCGGTAGTGCCGAGGGGGTGGCCTCGGCGCAGGGCAATCTCGGGAGCGTCCATCTGCGTGCGGGCGACTGGGACGTCGCCCTGCCCCTGCTCGTCGAAGGTGTGCAGCACGAACGAGCCGGCGACCGGCCACGCCATCTCGCCATCCGCCTCGCGCTGCTCGGCGAGTGCCGCCTCTGGCTCGGGGACGCGCACGCCGCACGCGCCCACTTCGACGAGGCGCGCGACATCACCTGGACGATCTCGGACCAGGTCGGTGAGGCGTTGTGCCAGATCCATCTCGCCACTGTGCACCTGCACCTCGGCGAGCTGGCCGATGCGATCCGCCTGCTGCAGCCGGCCAGGGCCGCGGCGATGGAGCACACCGGGTTCCAGGGAGACCTGCTGGCCTGGGAGACCAGCGTCGACCTGTCGATCATCCAGCGGCGTTGGGATCACGCCGAGCGGGAGATCGCCCAGGTACTCGACGGGATGCAGGGCGATCCTCACCGGGGTATCGAGCTCGCCCGGTTCGCAGCGCGGTCCGCCGTCGTGCAGGACGCGCTGAACCGTCCCCGGGAGGCAGCGACTCAGCGCGAGTGCTGTGTGAGGCACCTACGCGCGCTCGACCTCCCCGCTCGTTGCCTCCGGCTTCCCCCGCAGATGGCCGGCGTCGCAGCGAGCCTCGACTGATCCGCGGGTCCAGGCCATCGGACGGGACGGGTGAGCCGGCCTGGCGACACCGATCCGGGATGACACGGATCTTGTCCCGTGCCCGCTGTACTACGCGCGCGTAACCGGGTGCGGAAGGCAGGATGAGCTCATGCCCGTCACGCAGCCCCAGGAGATCGCCTCCGACCTGGTCGCCAACGTCGCCCAGATCCACGTCACCGTCGGTCAGCAGGTCGAGGCCGGCGAGGAGGTCGCTCTGCTGGAGTCGATGAAGATGGAGATCCCCGTCGTCGCCGAGCTGCCCGGGACGGTCACGGACGTACGGGTGCACCCGGGCGACGTCGTCCAGGAGGGCGACGTCCTCGTCGTCCTCGCCTAGGCCGAGGCCCGCGCGGACCGACCCCCGCCCGTGCGCCGACCACTCCACGCCGGCGCACGAGCAGGGAGATCAGGAGACGGTCACCTCGAAGGTGGTCGTCGAGCCGGACACCTCGTTGGCGACGATCACCATCGGCCGACCGGTCGGTGACTGCGCCGCCGGCACGAACTCCACGCCCTCCGCTCCGAGGTCGCCCATGCCGGGTACGGGCTCACCGTCGAACACCGCGTCCCAGCTCCGCGCGTTGGCGTACGTCACGTACGTGGGCGCGGTCGGGTCGGTGATGTCGTACACCATGACGCCGCCCACCCGCTCGAGGCCGATGAACGCGTACGTCCGCGCCCCGACCCGACCGACGGTGACGCCCTCCGGCTCCGGGCCCTTGTCGTCGCTGCGGGTGTCGAACGAGGGGTTGGCGGTGTGGTTGGCGTTGAACGCCTGCCGCGGGAGGACGCCCTCGGCGACGAGGCGTGCGATCTGCTGCTCGATCTGCCCACCGGACTCGAAGACCTGGGTGCCGTCCGGCGTGAGGATCGAGAACGACCGGCCGCCGAACGCCTCGATCCGCTCGTAGCAGCCCGCACCGGCGCGCAGCCCGGTCGCCCGGCTGACGTTGAGCCGGCCCAGCGCGGCGTCCTTCTTCAGGTCCGCGGCGTTCGGGAAGACGTCCGGGCACAGCTGGTACGCCTTGTCCTTCACCCGGATCGGCTCGGCGTAGCTGCCCCACTCGCGGGCGTCCCCCTCGTTGGCCGTCACGAGGTACGTCTTCCCCTTGGTCTCGTACGACGCGATGGTGTCGGGCATCGCGAGACCGTGGACCGGCCAGTGCTGCAGCGCGATCGCGTCGTCCTTGTCGGAGGCGTCCAGCACGTTGTCGCCGGCCGACCAGTCCTTGTCCGGCATCGGCCAGACGTCGGTGATCGTCGCGGTCCGCAGATCGAGGACACCGACGGCGTTCGCCTCCTGCAGCGTCACGTACGCACGGTCACCGGAGACGGCGAGGTACTCCGGCTCCAGGTTGCGTGCGACCCGCCCTGCTGCCGGCTGCCCCGCGGGGACGGGCACGTCCGGACCGAAGACGCGCACGCCGGCGGGGAGAGAACGTCCGTTGTCCCAGGCGCCGAATCCCGCTGTGCGGACGTCGGACTGGGCCAGCCGGCCGCTCTCGCCGCGCAGTCGGACGACGCTGATGGACCCCTCGGGGTCGGCACTGAAGTCGTCGGCGGGCTCGGCCTCGTTGGCCGTCAACAGGTTCCGGCCGTCGTCGGTGATCGTGATCATGTCCGGCTGCGCACCGACCCGGACACCCGCGACGTACGCGGGATGCCGGCCGGTGGCGTACAGCAGCGCCCAGCCCCGGTCGGTCTTCGTCGCGGACTCGACCGCGACCGCCAGCGAACCACCGTGCAGGTGAACGGAGTTCACCTGCGAGCCGTCCGGAACAGTGCTGCCGTCGGCGGCGCGTACGCCGGCCACGTCGATCTCGCCCACCTTGCGCGGCGCTCTGGGGTCTGCGGCGTCGAGCACGTCGACCGCGCCCGACTCGGCGTTGACGGCATAGATCAGCCGGTGACGGGCGTCGTACGCGGTGATCTCGGCGGCCGACCTGTCGAACACGCCCGTCTCGTGCGACCCGAGGCGCTGCAGCATGAGCGCGGGAGCCTGCTGGTCCGCGAGGGCCGACGGTGCGCACAGACCGGCGGCCAGGGCGAGGGACAGGGCGACGGAGCTGGGGGCGACGGTGCGCAGACGCACGGGGTACCTCCGGGGTGCGGGGGGGATGAACCCCCGCACCTCACCAGCCGTGAGTGACGACCGCGTGTCGGTCCGGCGAACGGTCCGCGGCGGGCGGACGACCCTCAGGCGCGGGACGGCGCGCCATAGCGCAGGCCGTCGAACACCAGGTCGACGAGGGTGCGCGTGGCGTCGGACGAGGAGGGGTTGGGACCCGCCAGGCAGATGCCGCCGAGCGCGCGCAGGACCTCCTCGGCACCGACGTCACTGCGGATGGCACCCGCCTCCGCCGCCGGACGCAGCACCCGCTCGGCCGACTCGCGCATGCTCGCGCGGGCCTCGGCGAACGCGTCCGGGCTGGCCTGCATCATCGAGCGCAGCAGGGTCACCATGCCGTTCTTGACGGCGTAGAAGTCGACGAACCCGAGCATCCATTGGTGCAGCGCCTCGGCCGGCTCGTACTCGGCGAGCAGCTGCTGGGAGCGCTCGCGCAACGAGTCGATCTGGCGGGCGTAGACCGCCATCACCAGGTCCTCGCGGGTCGGGAAGTGGCGGTACAGGGTCCCGATCCCGACACCGGCGTCGCGGGCGATCTGGTCCAGGGACGCCTCGGCGCCCCGGTCGATGAAGGCCTGCGTCGCGACGCGCAACAGCTTGTCGCGATTGCGTGCGGCGTCGGCGCGCATCGGCTTGATGTCGGTAGTGCTGCCGACAGAGACCACGAGGTCACCACCTTGCGAAACGGAGGAACTCTCCGTACCGTTCTATCCGGAGCCGCCCTCCGGTTCATTGCCGACCGGACCGCGACGCCAGACGGAGACCATCTCCGTTTCACTCCATGGTACATCCCGGACCGGGAAGGACTCCATCCATGAATGTCGCCACTTCAGCGCAGAAGCGCACGTGGCTCCCCCTGGCCGTCGTGCTCGTCACCCAGATGATGATCGTGCTCGACGCGGCCATCGTGAACATCGCCCTGCCCGACATGCAGCGGGCCCTGCACATCGCCCCGCCTGACCTGTCCTGGGTCGTCAACGCCTACACGCTGGCGTTCGGCGGACTGCTCCTGCTCGGCGCCCGCGCCGGTGACCTGTTCGGACGTCGTGCGACGTTCGCCAGCGGCATGGTCCTGTTCACCCTCGCCTCGCTGGCCGGCGGTTTCGCCACCGCACCGGGTCAGCTGTTCGCCGCGCGCGCCGCTCAGGGCGTGGGCGCGGCTCTGGTCGCGCCGTCCGCGCTGGCCATCCTCATGTCCCTCTACTCCGACGCCCGGGCCCGCACCCGCGCGATCGGCTACTACACCGTGGTGTCCGCCAGCGGCGCCGCCATCGGCCTGATCGCCGGCGGTGTCCTCACCTCGTACGTCTCGTGGCGCTGGGTGATGTTCGTGAACGTGCCGATCGGTGCGGTCGTGCTCCTCGCGGCCCGTACCGCACTGCCCCGCGGCCGCTTCACCCGCGGCCGGGTCGACGTCGTCGGCGCGCTGCTGTCGACGGTCGGCATGACCACGCTCGTGTACGGGTTCATCCGGGCCGCTGCCGACGGCTGGTCGGACGCCGGTGCCCGCGCCTCGTTCGCGGTCGCGGTCGTGCTGCTCGCGACGTTCGTCGCGGTCGAGCGGCGGGTTCGCGAGCCGGTGACCCCGCTGCACCTGTTCGCCGACCGTGAGCGGTCCACGGCGTACGTCGCCCGGCTGCTGCTCGTCGCCGGCAGCATGGGGTCGTTCTTCTTCCTCAGCCAGTACTTCCAGATCGTGCTCGGCTGGTCGGCGATGAAGACCGGCATGGCGTTCATCCCCTTCCCGGTGACGATCTTCATCTCGTCCCAGCTCGCGACCCGCGTCCTGGTCGAGCGGTTCTCCCCGAAGCTGGTCATGTCCGTCGGCATGGCGCTGTCGGCCATCGGCCTGCTGATGCTGTCCCGGATGGACGCGGCGAGCACCTACCCGCAGCTGGTCGTCGGGATGGTCGTGTTCGCGCTGGGCAACGGCAC
The DNA here is from genome assembly GCF_029439465.1 of Luteipulveratus flavus. Taxonomy (GTDB): domain Bacteria; phylum Actinomycetota; class Actinomycetes; order Actinomycetales; family Dermatophilaceae; genus Luteipulveratus; species Luteipulveratus flavus. Next base: position 28,893 of record NZ_JAROAV010000023.1, read on the forward strand.
CGCGTTCGTGCCGCTGACCGCGGCGGGCATCGCGGGCGTCGACCCCAAGGACGCCGGCATCGCGTCCGGCCTGGTCAACGTCACCCAGCAGCTCGGGGGAGCTGTCGGCCTGGCCGTGCTGGTCACCGTCTTCTCGACCGCCGGTCACGGCGCGGCCACCACGGCCGCCGCGACCTCGGAGGCGAAGGACGTGTTCGTGACGGGCGCGGACCGCGGGCTGGGCGTCGCAGCCGGCCTGCTCGCCGCCGCCCTGGTGCTGGTCCTCGTCGCCATGCGGCCGCGGCGCCCGCGTCCGCAGGAGGTCGTCGAGGACCCGGCCGAGCAGATGGTGCTCGAGCCCGAGCCGGCCTGAGCGGCAACGGGACTCGTACGAAAGCGGTGACGGGTGAGCCTCGACGAGGCTCACCCGTCACTCGCTCGCTCACTCGTCGGCGACGAACAGATGCATCTCCCGGCCGTGGGCGAACCCGTCGGCCGGGGCGGTGGTCTCCTCGGAGGCCGCCTTCACGCGCAGGTCACGCGGACTCGCTCCGTGCCACCGGCGCACCGCCCGGGACAGCGCCGACTGCTCGGTGAAACCGACCATCGAGGCGACCTGGCCGAACGGCAGACCGGTCGTCGTGATGAGCCGGTACGCCGCGTCGCGGCGCACCTCGTCCAGGACCTGCCCGTACGACGTCCCCTCTTCGGCGAGCCGCCGCTGCAGCGTGCGCGGGTTCAGCCCGAGGAGGCGGGCGGTGCTGGTGATGGCGACCGAGCTCGCGCCGAGGACCTCCCCGAGCGCCAGCCGCACCTGGTCGGCGGCGCCCGGCGCCGGCTCCGGGTGCAGGCTCTCCAGGTAGCCCATCGCGACGGAGCGGATCGCCGGACCGGCGCTGTGGAACTGCGCGGCCAGCGTCCACCGCTCGACCCGCAGGCAGGCGGTCGGTCCGCCGAAGTGCACGGGCACGCCGAAGAAGGCGTTGTACCGCTCCGGGTCGGAGATCGGGTCGTGCGGGATCTCGACGGAGTCCAGGCCGAGGTCGTCGCGCAGGAGCGAACGAGCGACCCGGTCGAAGATGCCGAGTCCGAGCTCCGTCGCCTGCGGCGAGTACGGCACCCCGGGGATGTCCTTGTGGTACGCGAGCGCTGCGACGTCGGGGTGCCCACGCGGATCGACCTCCGCCGCCACGCTCAGCGCCGGGCTGTGGACGAACATGAACTCCGAGGCCCGGGCGACCGCGTCCGCCACGGACGCCGCCGACTCGATCGCGAGGGCGAGCGGTCCGATGACGCACAGGTCCTGGGCGTCGGCGAGCTGCAGGCCCAGATCCGGGCAACCCAGCTCGCAGGCGGTCGCGTCGAGCAGGCGGTCGTGGGCCGCGACCGAGATCAACCCGTCGTCAGCGGCGAGTGCGCTGGTGGGGATCGCGAACCGCTCCAGCAGCTGTTCCGGGTGTCCCCCCAGCCGTTCCACGAGCGGAACGAACCCTCTGAGGCTCGCCGCCCGGACCATCGGCGCCACAGTTCAAACGTACGCCGCGTTCCGCCGTGAACGAACCCCTGTGCCCTGGAATTTCTGCTCCTCGCCCGGCTCCGCGACGGCGCCGATCGGAGGAAGTGTCGGTCGCCGGCGTCCGTCCGGATGCCGGGCGGACGGACTCAGGCAGGGAGTCGCGAGGGCTCCCGGATCCCGGGGCCGCGACGTACCCACCAGTCGACCGAGGCCCGGACGGTGGCGGGGCCGTGCGTGCGGACGTCCATGAGGTCCGGATGACCTGAGATGCCGGCGGCGTACAGCGCCGTCGGGGCGAGACCGGGAGTGCGCATCAGCTCGCGCAGGTCTACCTCCGGCGGCAGTCCCGGCCCGTGCGCCAGCCCGAGGAGGGCGACCGACCTCAGCTGCTGCTCAGGTCGCGCGAGCAGCGCCAGTAGACCGGACCGCTGCTCCTCGCCGGCGAGGTAGCTGAGCATGTGGCCCGCCGCGTCCCGAGCCGTGGCCGACGACGTCGTCGCGGCGATCCGCAGGGCGGTGGCGGCGAGCACGCGCCGGTACGGGCTCACCATCAGCACGAGGTGCGCGTGGTGCCGGCGCTCCTCGAAGTCCTCGGACAACGCCTCGCGCAGCAGGCGTTCGAGCATCTGGTCGCCGTCCAGGTCCGACTCCTCTGTCGCCGCGGCGAGGTAGGTCCGCAGCTCGGCAGGCTCCTCGATGTGCGACCCGGGTCGGGGCCCGAGCGGATCCTTCCCGACGATCTGGGCGATCTCGCGAGCCAGCAGCGGCGACGCGCGGCGCGCGACCCGGAACGCCACCTCGCCGCCGTACTCGGGGTCCTGGTGGGCGAGCGTGCGGAGCGCGGCGAAGACCGTCTCTACGCCGTGGCGGTCCATCGTCGCGTTGATGACCCGCTGCAGCAGGGCGTGACCCGCGCCGATGCGCGGCCCGTCCTCGGTGGTGAGCAGGACCCGGACGGCAGCCTCGAGCGAGGCAGGGTCGATGCCGTCGCCCCAGACCGACACCGCGTCCGCGGTCGCCTGGGCACCGGGCTCGGCGATCTGCTCGGTCACGACCCGGACGATGGAGGCCATCGTGTGCTGCTCGCGCATCAGCCTCGACAGCGCCTCGACCCGGGCGACGTACGCTCCACCGACCGAACGGGACATCTGGTCGACCAGCTCGTAGGTCCACTCGTCCTGCAGGTACGTCGGGAGGACCACACCGCCGGGCTGGGTGATCAGCTGCGCCATCCGCAGCCAGTCCGCACCTCGAGCGGAACCGTCGCGCACGCGGGTGCTCACGTCGTCCAGCTCGGCGCGCAGATTCTCGCGGGCCACGATCCGGGTGGGCCGGATCCGCCGGCTGTCGAGCGTCCGGCTCAACGCGTCGCACACCCCGAGCAGGTGCCCGTCGGGCAGGAACAAGAGGGTCTCGTACCCGGAGATCAGCTCGGCGGTGACCTCGGCGTCCCCGACCTCACGCCGCGTCAGCCCGGCCTGGTCCATCTTGATGCCGATCACGCCGAGCCTGCGGCAGAAGTCGGCACCCGTGCCCCCGACCGGCGAGGCCATCCGGCTGATCCGCAGCAGCCAGGCGATGCGGGCGCGGACGTCCACGCGGGCGCTGCGCAGCGCGTTGTGGTCGTACGGCAGCTGTTTCGGCGCACCACGGCTGTTCGCCCAGGACATGGCCCCCACCCCTTGCTCGACCGCGTCAGTGCACAGAATTGCGTATGGAATGGCGAGCGCGCCAGACCTCCGCCCGAACTCCGAACGCGGGCCGCGGCGGTGCGCCGTCGCCATCGTGAGCGACTTCGCAGCGGCATCACCATCACCCCGGACGGCGGCTGCTGGCCCGGTTGGCGGGCCGTGCAGCGCGATCAGGCCGGCGACGGTCTCCCCCACAGCGCCGGCACGTCCCGTCAGGCCTCGGCCGACTCCGGCTGGTCGGCCCACCAGCGCAGCAGCTCCGCCCGGGCGGCGTCCTCGCCGATCGGCCCCTGGTCGAGCCGAACCCCGAGCAGGTGCTTGTACGCCCGCCCGAGCACCGGACCCGGCTCGATGCCGAGGGTCTGCGCGATCTGGTTGCCGTCCAGCTCCGGGCGTACGGCGGCGAGCTCCTCGGCGTCCTGCAGCTTCACGATGCGGGCCTCGAGGTCGTCGTACGTCCGCGACAGGCGTTCGGCCTTGCGGCGGTTGCGCGTGGTCGTGTCCGAACGGGTGAGCAGGTGGAGCCGCGACAGCAGCGGCCCGGCGTCGGTGACGTACCGGCGGACGGCGGAGTCGGTCCACTCGCCCCCGCCGTAGCCGTGGAACCTCAGGTGCAGCTCGACCAGCCGGGACACCTGCTTGACCGTGTCCTTGTCGAAGCGCAGCGCCCGCAGCCGGTGGCGCGTCATCTTGGCGCCGACCATCTCGTGGTGATGGAACGAGACACCGCCGCCCGGCTCGAACCTGCGGGTCGCGGGCTTGCCGATGTCGTGCAGCAGCGCCGCGAGGCGCAGGACGAGGTCAGGACCCTGGACCGGGTCGACCGGCCCGAGACCGGCCACGCTGCGCGGTCCCTCCAGCGCGATCGCCTGCTCCAGCACCGTCAGCGAGTGCTCGTACACGTCCTTGTGCCGGTGGTGCTCGTCGACCTCGAGCCGCAGGGCGGGCAGCTCCGGAAGGATGTGGTCGGCCAGGCCGGTGTCGACCAGCAGCGCGAGCCCTTCTCGGGGGTTGGGCGCGAGCAGCAGCTTGACCAGCTCGTCGCGGACCCGCTCGGCGGAGACGATCGAGATGCGGTCGGCCATGTCCGTCATCGCCGCCTCGGCCGACGGTTCCACGTGGAACCCCAGCTGGGCCGCGAACCGCGCCGCTCGCATCATCCGCAGCGGGTCGTCGGAGAAGGAGATCTCGGGAGCTGAGGGGGTCCGCAGCCGGCGCCCGGCGAGGTCGTCCAGACCGTCGTACGGATCGACGAACTCCAGCGACGGCAGCCGCAGCGCCATCGCGTTGACCGCGAAGTCGCGCCGTACGAGGTCCTCGTCCAGCGAGTCGCCGAACGCGACGACCGGCTTGCGCGACCCCGGCTCGTACGCGTCCGCCCGGTAGGTGGTGATCTCGACGACCGTGGCGCCGCGGCGGGTGCCGATGGTGCCGAACGCGCGGCCCATGTCCCAGGTCGGCCCGCCCCACTTCTTGAGCAGCGCCTCGGTCTGGTCCGGGGACGCCGATGTGGTCAGGTCGATGTCGGGCGAGGTGCGGCCGAGGAAGGCGTCCCGGACCGGCCCGCCGACGAGCGCGATCTCGTGGCCGGCGGCGGTGAACATCTCGCCGATCTCGGTGAGCAGCGGCAGGTCCGGGGCCAGGTGCGCCAGCGCGCGTTCCAGCAGGGGGGTGATGGACCCTTCGACGAGCTCGGGACGGTACGGCGTGGACACCGGTCAAGGGTAGGGGACGTGCGGCGGACGCCCGCGCCGCTCACGAGGTGCCCGCCACCGGGCGAGCGACGGGCGCGCACACCGCAGCCCGGATGGTTACAGTGACGCAATGAGCCTCTACCCGCCCCGGCGCCGCAGCCAGCGGCGGCTGACGGCGGTGGAGGAGACCTCGGCAGGGGGCGTGGTGATCGACGTGCGCGACGGCGCGGCGTACATCGCACTCATCGCCCGGTTCAACCGCGCCGGCCGGCTCGAGTGGTGCCTGCCGAAGGGCCACGTGGAGCCCGGCGAGACCTTGGTCGAGACGGCCGTCCGCGAGGTCGCGGAGGAGACCGGCATCCTCGGGCGCGCCCTGATCACCCTCGGCACCATCGACTACTGGTTCAGCACCCCCAACCACCGCATCCACAAGATGGTGCACCACTACCTGCTGGAGGCGCTCGGCGGCGAGATCACCGTGGAGGGCGACCCCGACCACGAGGCGGTCGAGGCCCGGTGGTTCCGGCTGGAGCGGGTGCACGAGCAGCTGACCTTCCCGAACGAGCGACGCATCGCCCAGATGGCCTGGCTGCGTCTCGCCGGCACCGCCTGAGTCGTGCGAGCGCAGCCGAGCGCGGCGCGGTCCAGCCACCGCACGCCGAGCAGCATCCTGGGTGCCCGCGGACCGGTCGTCGCCCTGCTCGCCGTCCTACTGGCGGTCCTTCCCGTGCTGGCCGTCGGTCCGCGACCGGCAGGCGCCCTCGCGCAGACCGCCACGGCAGCACCGGCCCAGAATCGCTCCGCGACGATCGCCCTCGCGGACCCGACCCCCCGCGTCCTGCGCCAGGGCAGCTCCCTGGTGCTGCGCGGCACCGTCCGCAACACCGGGACCACCACCATCGCCAGGCCGGTGGTCCATCTCGGCATCGTCGACGGCCCGCTGGACACCCGCGACCAGGTCGACCGCTGGGCCCGCTCGAGCGAGGGTTTCGACGAACCCACGCGGGTCGGTACGGGCACGGTGACCGAGCTCGCCCCGGGAGCGCAGGCTCCGTTCACCATCACCGTGCCTGCCGACCGGCTGCGGTACCGCTACTACATCGCGTCACTGCCGGCGACGCTGACCGTGACCGAGGGCACGACCCTCACCGCGGCCGCCACCCGCGGCGTCGCCCGGACGTACCTGGAGTGGACGGCGGCCACCATCCCCCAGCCCGTCCGGACCGGCTGGATCGTGCCGCTCACGCTGCCGGCGGACCCGGACCTGTTCGGGCCCACCGGCGACACGCGGACCGCCGCCTGGAACCGCGCGATCGGCCCCGGCTCCGCGGTCGCGCGCACGCTCGACGCACTCCAGGGCCAGCCGGTCACCTGGCTGGTCGACCCGACGATGCTGGAGCCGCCGGGCGCCGTCGACCCGGCCGTCCCCGCGCCGGAGTCCACACCGTCGACCACGACCACGACGACGCCGTCGAGTACGAGCACGACGTCCTCGCCGACCCCCACCCCCACGCCGAGCGCCACGGCTTCGAGCAGCACCGGTTCGTCGTCGCGTCCGGCCAGCACGCCGTCGGCCACGCCGGGTGCCGGCACGCCGACCGGGACCGCGCCCTCCGAGTCGGCCCCGACGAGCAGCTCCACCACCTCGAGCTCCTCGAGCCAGAGCCCGCAGCCCTCGACGCCCGCCACCGTGGAGAGCCTCGCCGCCGACCTGCGGACCCGGCTGCAGCAGGTCCGCGCCGGCCAGCCCGTCTGGTTCCTGCCGTACGGCGACCCCGACCTGACCGCCCTGGCGTCGGCGGGCGGGGCCGAGGCGGTCCGCGAGCACCTGGACCGTCCGCTGTCCGCGGACCTGCGCCAGATCGGGACCACCATGCCGATGTGGGCGGCCTCGGAGGTCACGCCCAGCAGCCTCGCCGGGCTGTCCCGTACCTGGCGGCAGACGACCGGTTCGCTGCCCGTCACCTTCCTGAGCACCCGCGAGCTGACCGGCGACCAGCACCGCCCGACCACGTCGGCCGGCCGTCGGCTCGTCAACGGCGCGCCGGTCCTCGTCTACGACGAACCGCTGTCGTTCTTCGCCGGCGCCGGTGGAGGTGACCCGGGGCTGCGGACCCAGCGTTTCCTCGCGGAGACGCTCGCCATCTACCAGCAGCAGCCACAGGCCCAGCGCTCGCTCCTGATGCTGGCGCCGCGAACCGGTCAGGCGAGTCCCGCCCAGCTCGCGCGGGTGATCACCGCCGCCCGGTCGGTGCCGTGGCTCCGCCCGATCACCTCGACCGCGCTGGTCCAGCAGGCGCGGACGGCCCAGCCGTCGGCCCGGCTGGCCCGCCGTACGACGCCGTTCCCCGCCACGCCGCCGGCATCACCGGTCGATCCGGCCGCCCTCACCCTCGTGGGCCGCAACCGGGAGATCGCGGGAGCGCTCGACACGATCCTGGTGGACTCCGCCGACGTCATCGCCGGCTGGGACAGGTCCCTCAGCGAGATGGGCTCGACCCGCTGGCGCGGTCGGGGCGCGGCGTACGGCACCACCCTGCGGACCACCAGCGATGCGCTCGACTCGCTGACGACCCAGGTCGCGGTACGGCCCTCCACCGTCAACTTCTTCGCCAACTCCGGGATGCTCAGCATCACCGTGGTCAACAACCTCGCCCGCCCGGTCCGTGACGTCCAGCTCGTGGTCACGCCGCGCAAGGGTCTGCTCTGGGTCAAGCGCCAGCCGGCTCCGCTGTCCCTGCCGGCGGGCGGCCGGACGACGGTCCGCGTCCCCGTACAGGCCGTCGCCGCGGGGACGGCCCCGGTCGACGTCGCCCTCAGCACACCGGGTGGCGAGCCGCTCGGGCTGGTGCGGGGCGAGCCGGTCAAGCTCAAGGTCAACGTGCGCCCCACCGCGACGTGGATCTACTGGGTGCTGGGTATCGTTGCGGGACTGATCTTCGTCGTCGGCCTCTTCCGCAGCGTGCGGAAGGGGCCGCGCGCCGAGACCGCCATGCCACTGCCGGACGACGTTCCGGAGCCGATCGAGGGGGACGATGACTGACGGGACGCCCGTGCCGGACCGAGGGGGCAAGCGACCTCGGCCGGAGGAGGAGTCTCGTCGCCGGCGTGCGGGTGACCGCCCCAGCCTGGGCGAGATGTACGCCCGTGAGGTCAACCGGCCCGCGGTGCTGCCCGACATGCTCGGCAGCATCGGCGACCAGTACACCTCGTGGATCGCCGAGGACGCCGCCGAGCGCGAGCGCAACCCGTGGGACGGCAACGTCGCGTACGACGACGGTCACCCCGGAGGCGCCGGCTTCGATGAGCTGCGCGACGACCCGACGACCTTCATGCCGTCGCGCAAGGCGCTGCGTGAGGTCAAGGAGGGCTACACCCGGCCCGACTCGCTCAGTCCGGCCGACGCCGAGATCAGCGTCCCCATCCCGGTCCCGCGGCCCGCCGAGCGGCCGGCGCTGGAGGACCTCCCGCCCGAGGACGTCACCCGCGCCGACCTCCGCCGCGCCCAGGACCCGGAGCCGGAGGCCCCGGCAGCCCCGCGCCCGTCCACCTCGACGGCGACCCTGGGTCGAGCCAGTGCGCTGATGGCCGCCGGCACGCTGGTCTCCCGCGTGCTCGGCATGCTGCGCGCCTCCTTGCAGGTCGCCGCCATCGGCACGGGCCTTTCGGCCAACGTCTGGAGCACCGCGAACACGCTGCCGAACATCATCTACCTGCTGCTGGCCGGCGGCGTCATCAACGCGGTGCTCGTCCCGCAGATCACCAAGTCGCTACGGCACGCGGACGGCGGAAAGGCATACACCGACCGGTTGCTGACCCTGGCCATGACGCTGCTGGTCGGCGTGACGGTGGTCTTCGTCGCCGCTGCGCCGATCGTCTACCGCCTGTACGACTCCAGTGCCTCCGGCGCGCGGCTCGAGCTCGGTACGACGTTCGCGCTCATCTGCCTGCCGCAGATCCTGTTCTACGGCCTGTACGCGCTCTTCGGCCAGGTGCTGAACGCTCGCGGTCGGTTCGGCTGGTTCATGTGGTCCCCCGCCCTGGCGAACGTCATCGCCATCGCCGGTCTGGTCGCCTTCCTCGCCTCCACGGACGGCTTCGGTCGCGACGGGCCGACCCCGGAGGTCTGGGACAGCAGCATGGTGTGGATGTTGGCCGGCTCGGCGACCCTCGGCATCGTCGTCCAGGCGGTGTGCCTGATCATCCCGCTGTGGCGGGACGGCTATCGCTACAGCCCGAGCTTCCAGTGGCGCGGCGTCGGCCTGGGGTCGGCGTCCAAGGTCGCGATGTGGGCGTTCGCCGCGGTGATCCTGCAGCAGATCGGCCTGCTCATCACGACGAACGTTCTGAACACCCAGGGCAACAACGACCCGGGTAAGAACGCGCAGGAGCAAGGGTTCCTGCTGTTCATGCTGCCGCACTCCCTGGTCACGGTGAGCCTGGTGACCGCACTCTTCACGGCCATGGCGCGAGCGGCGAACGTCCGCAACCACGCGCTGGTGCGGCGCGACCTGCGACAGGGTCTGCGTCTCACCGCGGTAGCGACCGTGCCGTGCACGGTCGGTGCCTTCGTCCTCGGCTACCCGCTCGTCGGCACGCTGTTCGGCCAGGAGCAGCAGTGGAAGATCGGGTCGTTCATGATTCCGATGATGCTGGGCCTGTCGGCGTTCGGCCTGTGCGTGCTCGTCCAGCGGGTGTTCTACGCGTACGAGGACGCGCGCACGCCGTTCCGGATGCAGGTCTGGTGCACCGCGGTCGCCGCCGTCATCACGCTCGGCTGCCTGTTCATCCCGGACCACTACGTCGGCATCGGCATCGGCCTCTCCCTCACCATCAGCAACCTGGTCCAGGGCCTGCTCGGCTTCCGGTGGTTGCAGAAGACCGTCGGCCGGGTCATGATCCACGACGTCGTCCGGACGTACGTCCGCCTGCTGGTGGCCTCGCTGTTCGCCGCGGCCGTGACGCTGCCGCTGGTCATCGGCGTCGACGTGGTCCTGGACGGCAGGCTGGAGTCGATGGTGGCGCTCGTCCTGGGCTCCCCGCTCTTCCTGCTCGTGTACGTCTACCTCTCCCGCCGGCTGCACGTGCGCGAGATCGACGACCTGGTCAACCCGATCACCCGACGCCTGGGCAGGTTGGCACGCCGCTGACGCGCCATCCGCTGATGCGGGTTCGGCTCACCTAAGATGGCGCGGACAGAACTGTGCGAGCGACGACCGGCGTCGCCGACACGACGCCGGCACCGCCCCGTCCGGGGCTGACGACGAGGAGCATGTGTGGAGGGGATCAGCCGCGGCGTGACCCTGGGTGGCCGGTACGAGCTGGGTCGCGCGCTCTCCAGCCGGGACGACGTCGAGCAGTGGATCGCCACCGACTCCACCCTCGGCCGTGAGGTCACGGTCACCTGCTTCGCGGCCGACCATCCGCACGGTGCTGGCGCCCTGGACTCCGCCCGCCGGGTGGCGGGCGTCGAGGACCACCGCCTGGTACGCGTCCTGGACGTCGGTTCCGACGAGGACGTCTCGTACGTCGTCGAGGAGGCCGTGCACCACGCCTCCTCGGTGGCCGCGCTGCTGCGCGAGGACAACCTCCCCTCCGAGGAGGTACGCCGGGTCATCGGCGAGGCCGCCTCCGGGTTGGAAGCGGCCCGGGCGCGCGGTCTGCACCACCTGATCCTCAGCCCCCACCACGTGCTGCGCGCGCGGGACGGCTCCATCCAGGTGTCCGGTGTCGCCATCGGCGCCGCGCTGGAGGGCCGCGACGACGAGCAGGCCTCCAACGCCTCGCGCGACGACGTGGTGGCGCTGGTCAAGGTCGCGTACGCCGGTCTCACCGGTCAGTGGCCCGGGCCCGACGAGGCACCGGGCGTCCCGACCGCGGAGCGGCGCGCCGACGGCCTGCTGCCCGGGCCGGCGGAGCTGGTGACCGGCGTCCCCGGCGACCTGGACACCCTGTGCCGGACCACGCTGAACGACGACGAAGGTCCTCTCACCCCGGGTGAGCTCGCCCGCCAGCTGTCGCCATGGTCGTCCGAACAGGTGTTCGGTGCAGGCGGCCGCGACCAGGTGGAGCAGAGGTCGGCCTCGGCCGCCCAGCAGAGCCGCCCGGCGGCGAAGGTCGCGGTCGGCAGTGCCGCCGCCACGGCCACCGCGACGGGTGCCGCGAGCCGGGCTGCGTCGTACGGCGAGGAGCAGGCGTCGCGCGCCCCGGCCCGCGAGGACGAGCCCACCATGGTGCGGGCGTTCGCCGGCGCCGACCCGGACGCCACGGCGGTCGGCCGTCCGCCCGCTCTCGACCACGACTTGACGACCACCTACCGGCCGATGTCGGTGCCGGCGCGGATCGACGAGGACGACGACTACGACGACGAGCTCGAGCCGCCGCTGCCGATGCTCAGCTACGGCCGCGAGGAGCCCGACCGCGACAGCAGCCGGCTGGCGCTCGGCATCGTCGCCGGCGTCGTGGTGCTGGCGCTCGTGCTCGGCTTCCTCGGCCTGCGCAGTCTGTTCAGCTCCGACTCGAACGAGGACACCACCGCCCAGCCCGGACCGTCCGTCTCGGCCAGCGCGTCCGCGACCGGTCCGACCGCGCGGCCGTCCACCCCGGCACCCGCACCGGCCGCCGGCCCGATCGCCGTCCAGTCGGTGAGCAGCTTCGACCCTGAGGGCGGCGGCAACGAGAAGGACGAGCTCGCCCGCTTCGCGATCGACGGCAAGCCGGACACCAAGTGGCGCACGTACATCTACACCAGCGACACCTTCGGGCGGATGAAGTCGGGCGTGGGGCTGATGCTCGACCTCGGCAGCGCCAAGGACGTCCGCAGCGTCGCGGTGTCGATCGACGGCGCACCGTCCAACCTGACCGTGTACGTCACCGACGTGAAGCGCCTCCGTGGGGCGAAGACCCTCGGCACCATCAGCGGCTCCGGGGAGCAGACAGCGGCTGCTTCCCAGCCGATCAAGGGCCGCTACGTGATCGTGTGGATCACCAAGCTCTCCCAGGAGCAGCGCTCCGCCTTCCGTGACCAGATCGCCGAGATCAAGGTGTCTTCATGACGCACCCGGACGCGCTCGCCGAGCGCTCTGACCGCGACTTGCTCGCTCAGCACTGCGCAGGGGACCCGAACGCGTTCGGTGAGCTCTTCCGCCGCCACAAGGACCGGATGTGGGCGGTGGCGCTGCGGACCTGCCGTGACCCCGAGCTCGCGGCCGACGCCGTGCAGGACGGCTTCATCTCCGCCTTCCGCCGGGCCGACTCCTTCCGTGGCGACGCCCAGGTGACCACCTGGCTGCACCGGATCGTCGTCAACGCCTGCCTGGACCGGCTGCGGCGCATCAAGCCGACCAGCGAGCTGCCCGAGTACGAGATGGCCGACCGGCACGATCATCACGGCTCGGTGGACGTCCGGCTGGACGTGCAGGAGGCGCTGGCCAAGATCCCGGAGGGTCAGCGCATGGCGCTCACCCTGGTGGACATGCACGGGCTGAGCGTGGCGGAGGCGGCACAGGTGCTGGACGTCGCCGAGGGCACCATCAAGTCGCGCTGTGCTCGTGGGCGGTCCGCGCTGGCCGTCCTCCTGCAGGACCGACGTGGTGACGGCTATCCGCTGCCGCGCTGACCGCCCGGCGATCGGCGCCCGTACGACGGACCACGCGCGCGTCCTCCTCGCGGGAACCCGATCCCGGGGCTCCTCGTCACAGGCGCGATTGATGTTGGCCCACCTCCGAGCACCGACCCCTCCGGTCACGGTCACCTGCAGCGCCTCCGGGTGCGTGCGGGTGGTCCGCGTCCGGTCCTTCGAAGTTTTTGGGATCGGGACGGAACCCCCACTCGACATCCGTCGTCCTAACCATGTCCTGGCTCGACTGTGCCCAGCGCGCTGCGCTGTGCGACGGCCGTGTCAGACGTCGAGAGCCACCGCTCTCGTCGACGGAGATTTCGGAGGTTGCCAGTGAATGCACCCCAGTCCACTGGGGGGCCGACGTCGCACGACGACGACCAGGACCCCACCGGTGTGCGTGCTCTGCTGTCCTCGTTGCCGGACCCGGGACCGATGCCTGACGACGTCATGGCTCGTATCCAGTCCGCGCTGCAGCGGGAGCAGGACGACAGAGCCGGCTCGTCCGAGAACGTCACCCCCCTGGTCGGCCGCCCCACCGCGCCCTCGGCGGACGGTGCCAGCGCGGTGCCCGGCGGTCGTCGCCATGGTCGTGCCCGCTGGCTCGCCCCCGTGGCAGGACTGGGCGCCGCGGCCGCGATCGCGGTCGGCGCGCTCGGAGTCACGAAGGCGATGAACAACGACGAGGCCCCGCCCGCAGCCGCGCCGACGGCGTCGGCGACGGCTCCGGACGGCTCCGGCAGCGTCAACCCGATGGACAAGGTCAGCATCCAGAACTCCGGCCGCGACTACACGGCGGCGGGGCTCACCACGGAGGCTGCCGCCCTCAAGACGCAGTCGGGCAGCATCGACCCGATTCGCGCCGAGGCGATCGGCCTCGGCCCGGCGGCGACGGCCCGCGGCCTGCTGGACTGCCTCAAGGGTCTCGGCCCCCAGCTCGTCACCGCCGACCGCATCGCTGCGGACTTCGGGATGTACGAGGGCAAGCCGGCGATCGTCGTCGTCATCACCGACAACGGCAAGAGCAACGTGTGGGTCTTCTCCCGGCAGTGCTCGCAGGGCAGCGGCAAGATCGCCGGTCCCACCCAGCTGACCTAGCCGCCTCCGGCTGAGCCGGATCGGGCGCCGGCCGCGTGACGCGCGGCCGGCGCCTCCCGTTGGCCGGCGTCGCGTGCCCGTGGGGTCCGGGAATGGCCACCGCCTACGATTCGTTGAGGCCAGTACGCATCCCGCGTCCTTCCGCCATGACCCGAGATAACCGGAGGCTCCCTGTGACCACAGACCGTGTCGACGATGCCGGCCAGGTGCGCAACCTGATCATCATCGGCTCAGGCCCGGCCGGGTACACCGCGGCGGTCTATGCGGCCCGCGCGAACCTCGAGCCCCTGGTCTTCGAGGGTTCCGTGACCGCCGGTGGTGCGCTGATGAACACCACGGAGGTCGAGAACTTTCCCGGTTTCTCCGACGGCATCATGGGCCCGGACCTGATGGAGCAGATGCGTGCCCAGGCCGAGCGGTTCGGCGCCGACCTGGTCCGCGACGACGTCGAGTCGGTCGACCTGACCGGGCCGGTCAAGGTCGTCACCGACGGTTCCGGCACCACCCACCGGGCGCGCGCCGTCATCCTGGCGATGGGCTCGGCGTACCGGGAGCTCGGCCTGCCGGACGAGCAGCGGCTCTCGGGCCACGGCGTCTCGTGGTGCGCGACCTGTGACGGGGCGTTCTTCCGCAACCAGGACATCGCGGTCGTCGGCGGCGGTGACTCGGCGGTCGAGGAGGCCACGTTCCTCTCGCGCTTCGCCAGCTCGGTGACCATGGTGCACCGCCGCGACGAGCTGCGCGCGTCCAAGATCATGGCCGAGCGCGCGGAGAAGGACGACAAGATCTCCTTCGCCTGGAACAGCGAGGTGTCCGCCATTCACGGCGATGCCAAGGTGTCGGGCTTGACCCTGCGCGACACGGTGACCGGCGACGAGCGTGACCTCGCGGCGACCGGTCTGTTCGTCGCCATCGGTCACCTGCCCCGCAACGAGCTGGTCCGCGGCCAGATCGACCTGGACGACGAGGGCTACGTCCTGGTCGACGGCCGCTCCACGCGGACGAACCTGCCCGGCGTCTTCGCCTGTGGTGACCTGGTCGACCACACCTACCGCCAGGCCATCACGGCCGCCGGCTCCGGTTGTGCGGCCAGCCTGGACGCCGAGCGGTACCTTGCCGCGCTCGACCCCGAGGCCGAGCGCGAGCGTGGCGGCGCGGCCGAGGAAGCCGTACCCGCGACCCTCTGAGACCTGAAGACCTTCCAGACCCCAGCCCAACCCGGAGAGAGGACACCCATGGGTGCTACCAAGTCCACGACCGACGCAACGTTCGAGGCCGACGTCCTGCAGAACCCCAAGCCCGTGCTGGTCGACTTCTGGGCGGAGTGGTGCGGGCCGTGCCGCGCGGTCGCGCCCATCCTGGAGGAGATCGCCGCTGAGCACGCCGACAAGATCGAGGTCGTCAAGCTCAACACCGACGAGAACCCCGCCACCTCCGCGAAGTACGGCATCACGGGCATCCCGACGATGAACGTCTACGTCAACGGCGAGGTCGTCAAGACCCTGGTCGGCGCTCTCCCGAAGCCGAAGCTGGTGCGCGAGCTGGACCAGTTCATCGGCTGATCCATCGCTTGCACGACGAAGGGCCTCACCGCGGCGGTGAGGCCCTTCGTCATGATCGGTGCAGCCGAGATCTGTTGTGCCCCAGCCAGATCCAGGAGCCGTCGTCCGATCTCTTGTCGGTCAGGAGCGCTCGAGGCCGAGCTGCTGGACGATGCGGTCGAGGTCGTCCACCGAGGCGAACTCGACAGTCAGCTTGCCCTTGCGCTTACCGAGCGCGATGGCGACGCGGGTGTCGAGCCGGTCCGACAGCTTCGCAGCGATGTCCTCCAGGTGCGGGTGCCGGCCACCCATCCGCGGCGAGCTGCGACGAGCCTTCGACTGGTCGCCGCCGAGCGCCACAATCTCCTCGACGGTGCGCACCGAGAGTCCCTCGGCCACGATCCGCTGCGCGAGGCGCTCCATCGCCGCACCGTCGCCGAGACCCAGCAGGGCCCGCGCATGCCCGGCGGACAGGACACCGGCGGCCACGCGACGCTGGACCAGCGGCGGCAGCTTCAGGAGCCGGAGCGTGTTGGAGATCTGCGGACGCGACCGGCCGATGCGACCAGCCAGCACGTCGTGCGTGCAGCCGAAGTCGTCGAGCAGCTGCTGATAGGCGGCGGCCTCTTCCAGCGGGTTCAGCTGGGCGCGGTGCAGATTCTCCAGCAGCGCGTCGCGCAGCAGATCGTCATCGGTCGTGCTCCGGATGATGGCCGGAACCGTCGTCTTGTCCGCCTCCTTGCTCGCTCGCCAGCGACGCTCCCCCATGATGAGCTCGTACGCCGGGCCCGAGCCGTCCTCGCCGCGCTCGGCCGCCGGGATGGGCCGGACCACGATCGGCTGCAGGACGCCGATCTCCCGGATGCTGTGCACGAGCTCGGCCATGTCGTCCTCGTCGAAGACCTGGCGCGGCTGCTTCGGGTTGGGTCGGATGGCACCGATCTCGATCTCGGCGAACTCCGCACCCGGCACCGGCGCGAGCGACTCCCCCGTAGGCACGACCGGCGCGGTGGAAGCCGCCGGAGAGGCGGTCGCCACACTGTCGCCGCTTGCGCTCGACTCGGACGGAGAGCGCTCAGCGGCGTCGTCCGGACGAGGGCTCTCGATCACGGCGGTGGTGGTGCCGCCCGCTGCGTTCGTCGAGCTGTTTCCCGTGGAACCTTGGCCGCTGCGGTCATTGAAGAACACATCGCTCGGGCGGGTGGTCCCTGCAGGTGCACTCGGTATGAGCGCGCCCAGCCCTCGCCCCAGCCCTCGCCGCTTGTCGCTCACTCTGCCTCCAGTTCGGTCCGGGGCACCGGACTCCCGATGCCGGTCGACGTACGCCGTCCGGCGACAGCCAAGACTACTGGCCGACCATCGCTGAACCGGACAGACTCGCGGTTCTCGCCCGGCGCGCATCGCGCGGCAGGTCACGTCGTGTGGCCGGTCGAGCACCGGGATCCGAGGATGACGTCGCCCGCAGGCACCGTCTGCTGCCGACATCCCGCGATCCGGGGTCGTGGGCCGTGCGCAGCGCCACTCGGTCCAGCGAATGGCGTGCCCGACGCGACGTTCGCAGTTTCGTCGTTTCACGGGAAACGGGACGCCCGCGACGGTGAGGTCGCGATCGATGTGCACGACTGACGTCGTCCACCCCTTCGGTTGGCCGAGTCTCGCATCGAGGTGGTGGCAGAGCGTCGTTTCACGGGAAACGACGCCGGGTCCAGCATCAGAGCTGTTCCCCGTCGGATCCGCCAATTCACCATGAGTGCACCCCCGTCGACTGCCTCGGTCGTCGGACAGCTCTGAGCACAACTCGTCATCAGAGCCGAGGTCGACACGCGCTCGGTCAGCTGACCCAGAAACCCCCTCCCAGTGCACGAGGAGAAGCTGCATCGTGTGGTTTCCCGTGAAACACACACCAGCAGCAGGCGAGACAGGCGTCGCAGGGGTAGCGACGCCCACCCGACCACCACATGTTTCCCGTGAAACGTCGTTCAGCGTGCTGACGAGGAGACCGGCCGGGTCGAGCTACTGGCCGGAGGGCTCTCCGCGCAGCGCGAGCTCGGTCGCGGCCTCGGCGTAGGACAACGCACCGCTGCTGGCGGGGTCGTAGGTCATCACCGTGAGGCCGTGGCTCGGAGCCTCGGAGATTCGTACCGATCGCGGCACGCTGCTGCGCAGCACCGTGTCCGGGAAGTGGGTGCGAACCTCCTCCGCGACCTGGGCGGACAGCCGCGTCCGAGCGTCGTACATCGTCAACAGGATGGTCGAGATGGCGAGAGCCGGATTGAGGTGCTTGCGGATCAGCTCGATGTTGTTGAGGAGCTGACTCAGGCCCTCGAGCGCGTAGTACTCGCACTGGATCGGGATGAACACCTCGCGCGCCGCCACGAACGCGTTGACGGTCAGCAGGCCGAGGCTCGGCGGGCAGTCGATCAGGACGTAGTCGTACGCCTCCTCGCCGAGCTCGTCCACGTGAGCGGTCAACGCACGGTTCAGCCGCTGCTCCCGAGCGACCAGCGAGACCAGCTCGATCTCGGCGCCGGCCAGGTCGATCGTCGCGGGCGCGCACCACAGTCCCTTGATGTCGGGGCACTCCTGGACGATGTCGCGCATGGGCTTGCCCTCGACGACCACGTCGTAGACGGACGGCACCTCGGCGTGATGCTCGATGCCGAGCGCCGTGCTCGCATTGCCCTGCGGGTCGATGTCGATCACCAGGACTCGCAGGCCGGCCTGAGCGAGGGCAGCAGCGACGTTGACCGTCGTCGTCGTCTTGCCCACGCCCCCCTTCTGGTTCGCAACCGTCATGACGCGCGTGCGTTCCGGCTTCGGGACCTTCGTCTGGGCGATCCTGGTCCGCCGCCGAACCTGATCCTCGAGCTCGCGGGCGATGGGGGTGTCTGCGTCCTGCATCGTCTCCACAGCGGCCGTTGAGAACTCCGAGCCCAGCGTCGCCGCCCGGGGCGCATCCGAGGTAGTGGTTTCACGGGAAACCGGCGCAACCGACTGAGCGGCATGCGGGGTCACGCCCGCGGACGCGGGGGTCTCACTCCGAGAGCGGTCCGTCGACAGATCGGACGAACTCCTCCCGCCTCTCGACCACTGCGGGTCGGACGGTCCGGTTTCACGGGAAACATCGACAATGGCGTCGACGTCAGGCGGCTCGGTGCGGTCGCCCACGGGCATCTTCGGGTTCCGTTCGTGAGGTCCTCCCGCCGGCGCGGGACGAAGGTCGTCATCAGCTCGCTGCACCGCAGCGAGCTCTTCCAGTGCGTTCGAGGCCTGCTGACCGGCACGCCGTGCCTGGTCCACGCCGCTGACCCGGATCGTCGGCTCGGCACGCCGATCGATGTCCTGAGTCACGAGGACGAGATCGGGTGGCCATCCGACCGGTGTCGGCGAAGGTTGCGGTGCTGCGCCTGCCCATCCCACGGGCGTCGTCGTCCCTACGTGCACCTCGCCGCTCCGTTCTGCTCGAGTCAGTAACCTGCCTCACTGGCGGCGTTGCCGACGCTTGGCCCGCTTCTTCTCCGCGCTCTGGGCCGGTCCTGCGCCCACGGGCGTCCGCAGCCGAGGAGCAGTCCCATCGACATGCAGGACCACAACTCGGCTCGGCGGATCCACCAGGCCTTCACCGTAGGTGGCAACCGACGAGTCCGCGACCCGGAGACGCTCGAGAACGGACGCGTCCTCGGTGAGCTCGATCGACGCCCGCTCGCCCTTGAGGGCCACCATCATTCCACCCGGACGGAGCAGAGGCAGGGACAGACGCGCCAGCTCGCCCAGACGAGCCACCGCACGCGACGTGGTCGCGTCGGCGTCGAGGCTCCCCCACAGCTGCTCGGCCTTCGCTCGCCTGACCTCGACGTTCGTCAGGCCCAGGTCGTCCGCGACCTGCTCGAGCCACCGGGTGCGCCGCTCGAGGGGCTCGACGAGGACGAGGCGCAGATCCGGCCTCGCGATGGCCAGCACCATCCCGGGGAGGCCGGCCCCCGCCCCGACGTCCGCCACCCGGATCGATTCAGGGAACGCCGGATGAATCGCGGCGCAGTTGAGGACGTGGCGGTCCCAGAGCCGGGGCACCTCGCGCGGCCCGATCAGACCGTGCGAGACACCGGTGTCAGCGAGATGGGCGACGTACGCCTCCGCCACAGCCAGCCGGTCGCCGAACAACGGCTCCGCAGCGGGCGGAGCGGGTGGCGCCGGCGACGCGGCACCCTCAGGTTCCACGTGAAACGCGACCTCAGTCGGCGGGCAGGACCACGACGTAACGCCGCGGCTCGGACCCCTCGGACTCCGAGGACAGGCCAGCGGCGAGGACGGCGTCGTGCACGACCTTGCGCTCGAACGCCGACATCGGCGTCAGCGCCGCACGCTCGCCCGTGGAGCGGACCTGCTCGACGACCGACTCCGCCTCCTTCACCAGCGCGGCGCGGCGGTCGGCGCGGTAGCCCGCGACGTCCAGCATGAGGCGGCTGCGATCGCCGGTCTCCGCCTGAACGGCCAGCCGCGTCAGCTCCTGGAGTGCCTCGAGAACCTTGCCGTCGGTACCCACCAGGCGGCGCGGGACCCGGCCGTCCTCGCTGTCCACGATAGAGATGGCGGCGCGGTCACCCTCGATGTCGACGTCGATGTCGCCGTCAAGGTCTGCGATGTCCAGCAACGTCTCCAGGAAGTCCGCCGCGATCTCGCCCTCGTGCTCCAGGTCGGACGCCGAGCGCTCCCGGGATCGCGTGCGTCCGGTGTCGCCGTCCTGGGTAGCGTCGTCGACCGTCTCGACCGTGGTCGCGGTCTGCGCGGCGTGGTCCTCCGTCTGCGTCTCGAGGTCCGCCTCGTCGAGGCCGGAGGTCTGCGAGATGTTCTGATCCGTCATAGGGGTCGCTCCAGGTGAGAGGTACGGGGAAGAGTCGGGTGGGCGAGCGCGTCAGCGCTTGCGGCGTTGGCTGTTGCGCTTGGGCTGGACGCGCTGGCCGCCGCCCTTACCTGCCTGCTGACCGCCGGAGTTGCTCCGGCCGGGCGTACCGGAGGGCTTCGCCTCCGCGGTCGGCTCATCCTCGTCGCGCGCGCCCAGTCCGGGGACCGTGAGCTTCTTGGTGATTTTGCCCTTGGCGCGGTTCCGCTCCTCGAGAGCCTTCTCCGCCGCCGAACCCGGTGCCGGCATGCGGCGGATGACGTAGAACTGCTGGCCCATCGACCACAGGTTCGTCACCAGCCAGTAGATGAGGACGCCGATCGGGAAGTTCGGGCCGGTGATGAAGAAGATCAGCGGCATCAGGTACATGATGTACTTCTGCTGCTTGGCCATCGGGTTGTCCAGGGCCGACGCCGGCATGTTCTTGGTCATCAGCTGACGCTGCGTCGTGAACGTGGTCAGCGACATCAGCACGATGAGGACCATCGTCACGATCTTGGCCGCGGCACCGTGGGAGTTCAGGAACGTCGAGGACAGCTGCGCACCGAACAGCGTGGAGTTCTCGGCCTGCCCCGCCAGCTGCTTGGTCAGCGGGCCGATCGGGTCCTTGCGGCCGTCCGCCATCTGCGGGAGGCCGTGCAGCACCCGGAACAGCGCGAAGAAGAACGGGCTCTGCAGCAGGATCGGAAGGCAGGAGCCGAACGGGTTGGTGCCCGTCCGCTTGTACAGCTCCATCGTCTCCTCGGTCATCTTCTGCCGAGACTCTTGATCCTTCTTGCCCTTGTACTTGGCCTGGATCTTCTGCATCTCCGGCTGGATCAGCTGGAGGCGGCGCGAGGACTTGATCTGCTTGACGAACAGCGGGATCAGCAGGATCCGCAGCACGATCACGAGACCGACGATGGACAGCGCCCACGTCCAGCCGTTGTCCTCGGGAAGCCCGAGGAAGGTGAACGCCTTGTGGAAGCCGACCATGATGGTCGCGACGAACCACTCGAGGGGGAACAGGATGGTGTCGAGCATGAAGATCCTCAGTGCGGGTGGTGCAAGGGCGAGGGACGGGTGGTGCCGGACGCCGGACGGTCACCACGCTGCGGAACGTGGTCGACACCTCCCGGGTTCCACGGGTTGCACCGCAGCAGGCGACGAACCGCGAGCCAGGTGCCCTTGATCGGACCGAAGCGACGGAGCGCGGTGACGGCGTACGCCGAGCAGCTCGGCGTGAACCGGCAGCTCGGCGGGGTCAGCGGGGAGATCAGTCGCTGGTAGATCTGGACCAGCCAGATCAAGGGCAGTGCGGCGATGCCGGCCGCACGAGATCCGCGCGGCTCACTCATCGCAACCGCCCCAGCGTCTGGTCGAGCAGCCGGTCGTACTCCGCGGCGAGCTCGCCGGTCGACGCACCGGCCGCGGCCGGCTGCGCGCGGACGACGACGCCGACGCCTCCTGGTACGCGGTCCAGCCGGGCCCGCGCGATGTGTCGCAGGACACGCTTCGTGCGGTTGCGGACCACGCTGCCACCGACGGCCTTGGAGACGACGAAGCCGACGCGCGGGAGGGAACCCTCACCGGCGTCGGCGTGGTCGTGCCCGGCACCGAGCCGGGCCACGTGCAGGACGAGGAGCCGGCCACCGCTGCGCGCGGACGGCAGACGGACGTCGTCACGACGGCCACGCAGCACCGACCGGTAGTCGGCGGCGACCCGGAGTCGGTGACTCGCCGGCAGCACAGCCAGTCCCGACCTGGTCAGCCATGACCGCGCGAGGTCGCGATCAGGCCGACAGGCGAGCGCGGCCCTTGGAACGGCGCGACGCCAGGACGGCGCGGCCGGCGCGGGTCCGCATGCGCAGGCGGAAGCCGTGCTTCTTGGCGCGGCGGCGGTTGTTGGGCTGGAAGGTGCGCTTGCTCACGGCGGTCTCCGTCGGTCCATTTCGGGCGGGCGGGCGAAGCCCACCAGCATCTGTGGTCGTGGTGACGCCCTCAGGGCGTCGGCGTGCCAGGTCACGGCCGCTGTCGGAAGCTCAAGGTGTGGACCCGGGGCCGCTCACCGGAGAGCGATACGGGACGATCACCATGAGCATGCGAAAACGGCCATGGCAAGGCACGGTCTCGACAACGATACGGGTCGCGGAGAACGCCGGTCAAACCGGCGCGAACCCACAAACACTCCATCCAACCGCCGCCCGACCCCGGGATCGAGACGACACGCCGGACGGATGGCCATGGCACGCCGTCCGGCACCGATCCGGTGTTGCTCTGCGCTTCGGAGTCTTGTTAGCGTCAGGCCTTCCGAATCGCTCCACCTCTTCATGCACAGCCTGTGGATAAGCCTGTGGATCGCGCTGCCTAGTCTCTAGGTTCGCTGGAGCAGCAGTCCCTGACACAGCGGAGAGGAGCGGCACCCGTTGAGCGAGCAGCAGCCGGATCTCGCGCACATCTGGCACTCCACCGTGGTCGCCCTCGAGAGCGCCGCCATCCCGGCCCGGGACCGCGCGTTCCTGCGCCTGACCCGGCTGGTGGGCCTCGTCGACCAGACCGCCCTGCTGGCCGTGCCGTACGAGCTGACCAAGGACTCGCTGGAGTCGACGCTGCGCGAGCCCGTGTGCCGCGAGCTGAGCAGCCACCTGCACCGTGAGATCCGTCTCGCCGTCACGGTGGATCCGCAGCTGCGGGCCTCGGTGGACGCCGCCCACGACGCTCGCGAGAGCGCGGAGCGTGACGCCCAGCCCGTCGAGGCCGACGAGGACCGGCACACGCCGCACCTGGTCCGGGTGCCCCCGCCGCCGAGCCGTCAGGCCGAGCCCGTCGCCGACGCGCGACTGAACCCCAAGTACACGTTCGACACCTTCGTCATCGGGGCCAGCAACCGGTTCGCGCACGCAGCGGCGTTCGCGGTCGCGGAGGCGCCGGCGAAGTCGTACAACCCGCTGTTCGTGTACGGGGACTCCGGGCTCGGCAAGACGCACCTGCTGCACGCGATCGGTCACTACGTGCGCAACCTCTACCCGAGCATGCGGGTGCGGTACGTGAACTCCGAGGAGTTCACCAACGACTTCATCAACTCCATCCGCGACGACAAGGCGAGCAGCTTCCAGAAGCGCTACCGCGACGACGTCGACGTACTGCTCATCGACGACGTGCAGTTCCTGCAGGGCAAGGATGGGACTCAGGAGGAGTTCTTCCACACCTTCAACGCCCTGCACGACAGCGAGAAGCAGATCGTCCTCACCAGCGATCAGCCGCCGAAGCGACTCAGCGGGTTCGCCGACCGGATGCGGTCGCGGTTCGAGTGGGGTCTGCAGACGGACGTCACGCCGCCCGACCTCGAGACGCGCATCGCGATCCTGCGCAAGAAGGCCATCGCCGAGCGGATGAACGTCCCCGACGACGTCCTGGAGCTGATCGCCAGCAAGTTCTCGACCAACATCCGGGAGCTCGAGGGCGCGCTCATCCGCGTGATGGCGTTCGCCTCCCTGTCGCAGCAGCCGGTCGACCAGCAGGTCGCGGGCTACGTGCTGAAGGACCTGGTGCCGAGCGCGAGCACCGGTCAGATCACGGCAACGCTGATCATGACCAAGACGGCCGACTACTTCCACGTCTCGGTGGAGGAGCTGTGCGGCTCGTCGCGGTCGCGGACCCTGGTGAACGCCCGGCAGATCGCGATGTACCTCTGCCGTGAGCTGACCGAGCTGTCCCTGCCGAAGATCGGGCAGCAGTTCGGCGGCCGGGACCACACCACCGTGATGCACGCCGATCGCAAGATCCGTCAGCTGATCGGCGAGCGACGGCCGATCTACGACCAGATCACCGAGCTGACCGGCCAGATCACCCGCGCCGCCGCGGGCTGACCCCGTTCTCCGCAGGTCGGACACCGTCCGGCCGGCCGACACCGCACCTTCATGCGGACGCCCGTCAGGGCGTCCGCATCGACGTCTCCCCCGCCCGCGCCCGCGAGCCCGTGACGTCGCACGCCGGCCGGACGTGCGGCCCTGTCCCGTCCTGACCGTCCGGTATGGCTCGCGGACGTCCCACCTCCACCGCAGCCTGCGACCTCCTCGCCGCCGACCGGCCGACGCCGACCTCGACCTCGCCTTGACCCTCAGACGACGAAAGTTGTCCACAGGCTGGGGACAAGCATGGGGATAAGCCTGGGGACCTTGATGTGGACACCGTTGTGGAGAACGCCGCGGGCCGTTCTGGGGCGCGTCTGGACGCCACACGGCTCAAGACCGGAATTCCGCGGGATCACAGGGAGATCGCCGGTGAACGAGCATGCTGCACCCGGTGTGCACGCTCGTTGTCCACAGGCTGGGGACAAGGCTGTGGGAAAGAGCACAGGAGTGGTCGACCGTCTCGTTCATCACACCTGCACCGCTCGTCACAGCGCTGCCGCCTCCCCAGACATGCGCACAACCTGTGGATGACCGGTCGACAATGTGGGGACGACGCCGGCGTACGCCCGGTTATCCCCAACCGCAGTGAGATATCCACAGGGTGGATCAACCGCCTGTGCACAACCCGGTCGCTCGGAATGACAGGTTCTGAGCCGCTTCTCCACAGAATCCACAACCGCTACGACGACGATCACCCTTCTCGACCTGCTCCGCTCCGCCCCGCGTACCTGGGGATGGACGGTCAGCACGCCGCCCCACCACCCGCACGATGTCTCCGGTCCCGTGAATGTTGGAAAGCACCCCGGACCCGACTAGGGTCGGCTCGCACCCGCTCATCGACGCGGGTGCTCTTCGTCCGGGGCGCTCGTGTGCCGTGCACCCCGGCACCACAGATGACGAACGTCGGCGCGGCCGGGCGACTCCGGCTCACCCGCAGGGCAAGGACGGTGGACGTGAAGTTCCGGGTCGATCGCGATGTACTGGCCGAAGCCGTCACCTGGGTCGTGCGCGGGCTGTCCCCGCGGCCGCCGGTCCCCGTCCTCGCGGGTGTGCTGCTGCAGGCCACGCCGGAGGGCCTCACCCTGAGTGCGTTCGACTACGAGGTGTCGGCCAAGGTCACCGTGGCCGCCGAGGTCGACGAGCCCGGCACCGTCCTGGTCCTCGGGCGCCTGCTCGCGGAGATCTCCCGGAGCCTGCCCAGCAAGCCGGTCGAGATCTCCACCGATGGCGCGAAGGTCCAGGTCACCTGCGGGTCGAGCCGCTTCAGCCTCCAGCAGATGCCGACCGACGACTACCCGACGCTGCCGGCGTCCCCCGACGCCAGCGGCAGCATCGCCGGCGACGTCTTCACCCAGGCCGTCGGCCAGGTGTCCATCGCGGCCGACCGCGGCGACACCCTGCCGATCCTCACCGGCGTCCGGGTCGAGATCGAGGGCGAGAAGCTCACCCTCCTGGCGACTGACCGGTACCGGCTGGCCATGCGGGAGCTCTCCTGGAACCCCGGCGCACCCGACGCCAGCCACGTCGCCCTGATCCCGGCGCGCACCCTCTCCGACACCGCCAAGGCCCTCGGGGCCTCCGGCTCGGTCGAGATCGCCCTCGGCACCGCGGCCGGGGGCGACGGACTGGTCGGGTTCGAGGCCGGCCAGCGCCGCGCGACCACCCGCCTGCTCGACGGCGAGTACCCCAAGGTGACCTCGATCTTCCCGACGAGCGTCGACACGACGGCGGTCATCGGCACCGCCTCGCTCACCGAGGCCGTCAAGCGCGTCTCCCTCGTGGCCGAGCGCAACACCCCGGTCCGGCTCCGCTTCAGCGAGGGCCAGGTCGCGATCGAGGCCGGTACGGGCGATGACGCACAGGCCAGCGAGGCGGTCGAGGCCACGCTGACCGGTCCCGAGCTGGAGATCGCGTTCAACCCCCAGTTCCTGCTCGACGGCCTGAACGCTCTCGGTACGGCGTACGCGCGGCTGTCGTTCACCCAGCCCAGCCGTCCGGCCGTCCTGTCCGGCCAGAGCGAGGCGGACGGCGACGCGGACGAGAGCTACCGCTACGTCCTCATGCCGGTTCGCTTCGCCAGCTGAGCAGCCTCACCGCGGGCAGGCGCGGCCCGACCTGCAACCCTCCGGTCGGGAAGACCCGGGCGTAGCGTCAGCGGTAACCATGACGGCACTCTTGACCGCGAGCACGAAGGAGCACGAGCGATGCAGCTGGGACTGATCGGCCTGGGCAAGATGGGCGGCAACATGCGCGAGCGGATCCGCCGCGCCGGCCACGAGGTCGTCGGGTACGACCGCAACCCCGACGTCAGTGACGTCGCCTCCGTCGAGGAGCTCGTCAGCACGCTCGCCGCGCCGCGCGTCGTCTGGGTGATGGTCCCGGCCGGCGGTCCCACCCGCGACACGGTCAAGCAGCTCGGCGACCTGCTGTCCGAGGGCGACATGGTCATCGACGGTGGCAACAGCAAGTTCACCGACGACCAGGTCAACGCCGACCTGCTGGCGCCGAAGGGCATCGGGTACGTCGACTGCGGCGTCTCCGGCGGCGTCTGGGGCCTGGACAACGGCTACGGCCTGATGTGCGGTGGCGACACCGCCCACGTCGAGCGCGCCATGCCGATCTTCGACGCGCTCCGGCCTGAGGGCCCCCGCGAGGAGGGCTTCGTCCACGCCGGCAAGGTCGGCGCCGGCCACTACGCCAAGATGGTCCACAACGGCATCGAGTACGGGCTGATGCACGCCTACGCCGAGGGCTTCGAGCTCCTGGAGGCCAAGGACATCGTCGAGGACGTCCACGGCTGCTTCAAGGCGTGGACCCGCGGCACCGTCGTCCGCTCCTGGCTGCTCGACCTGCTGGTCAAGGCCCTCGAGGAGACGCCCGAGCTGAAGGGCGTGAGCGAGTACTCCACCGACTCCGGCGAGGGCCGCTGGACCCTCGAGGAGGGCATCAACCTCGCGGTGCCGATGCCCGTCCTCGCCGCCGCGCTGTTCGCCCGCTTCACCTCCCGCCAGGAGAACTCCCCGCAGATGCAGGCCGTCGCCGCGCTGCGCGGTGAGTTCGGCGGCCACGAGGTGATGAAGTTCGGCGAGGAGCCCTGGCGCCAGGGTGGCAAGGAAGGGCAGGCGGAGGTCAGCCCGGCCGCCGAGGCCAAGAAGGACGACCGTCCCCGACCCGGCGCCAAGACCAGCGAGCACTGACCCGCGACCGGCGGGGCCGACAGCAGCACCCATAAGCCGAGCGCTGTACGCCGTCGCCTCCGGCTCCGGCGGGAGGGGCCTTGCGTCGCATCCATCCGCGCTCGCAAGCTCGCGCTCCCGCCAGACCCGACCACGCTCCTCCGGGCCCCTCCCGACTCCGCCTCCGCGGAAATGTCACCGGCGTAGTCGGCGGTGAGGTTCGTACCCAGGGTGCGGAGCGGAATGCCCTCGGTAGGCGGGTGGGTGGGGCTGGCGGGAGGCCGAGCGACCGGCGTACGGGTGCGATGTGTGCGCGTACCGGGTCGCTCGGCCGGATGGTTGCCCGCCGAAGAGGGCATCCCGCGCAGCACTCGACCTGGCGCTCAGCGCGCGAGGCCTGCGCTGCGCCGGTCGGAAGCGCGGCAGACTGTGCGCGATAGTCGGGCGGTACGGCGCCTGAGGAAGGGAGCGAGATGTTTCTGCGGCACCTGTCGCTGGTCGACTTCCGCTCCTACCCGAGTGCCGAGGTCGAGCTCGAGCCGGGCATCACGACGTTCGTCGGACTGAACGGGCAGGGCAAGACCAACCTGGTGGAGGCGGTGGGCTACGTCGCCGGGCTGTCCTCCCACCGGGTCTCGCAGGACGCGCCACTGGTCCGCGCGGGGGCGCAGCAGGCGATCATCCGGGCGGCGGTCGTGCGCGACGGGCGCGAGCAGCTGGTCGAGCTGGAGATCAACCCCGGGCGCGCGAACCGGGCGCGGCTCGGACGCTCGCCGCTCACCCGGCCGCGAGACGTGCTCGGCACGGTGCGCACGGTCCTGTTCGCGCCGGAGGACCTGGCGCTGGTGAAGGGAGACCCGTCCGAGCGGCGGCGGTTCCTGGACGAGCTGCTGATCGCCCGGCAGCCGCGGTGGGCGGCCGCGCGGTCGGACTACGACAAGATCCTCAAGCAGCGCAACGCTCTGCTGAAGTCGGCGATGCCGGTGCTGCGCAAGGGATCTCGGCGGCGTACCGACCGGGACCCGGAGGAGCTCGAGCGAGCCCTGCACACGCTCGACGTGTGGAACGGGCACCTCGCCGAGGTCGGGTCGTCCCTGCTGTACGCGCGGCTGCGGCTGCTGCGGGACCTGCTGCCCTACCTGGCCAAGGCGTACGACGAGGTGAGCGCGGGCCGCGGGGCGGCGCAGGCGACGTACCGGTCCTCCCTGCACGAGGAGGTGGCGACGCAGATCGCGGGCGGTGACGTCCCGGAGCAGGACGCGTTGCGGCAGGCGATGCACGCGTCGTTCGAGCAGGTCCGCGAGCAGGAGGTCGAGCGGGGCGTGACGCTGGTCGGCCCGCACCGGGACGACCTGGTGCTGCAGCTCGGGGACCTGCCGGCGAAGGGGTACGCCAGCCACGGGGAGTCGTGGTCGTTCGCGCTCGGGCTGCGGCTGGCGGCGTTCCAGCTGCTGCGGTCCGATCTCGGGACGGATCCGGTGCTGGTGCTGGACGACGTGTTCGCCGAGCTGGACGCCGGTCGTCGGGAGCGGCTGGCGGCGATGGTCGGCGACGCCGAGCAGGTGCTGGTGACCGCGGCGGTGGCCGACGACGTACCCGCCACGCTCACCGGCCGAACCTTCCACGTCACGCTCGGCGAGGTTTCACGTGAACCCGACTGACAGCACACGGGACTCGGCTGGAGATGACCCGACGGTCGAGGCCGCCGGCGGCGAGGAGCCGGCGGGCACACCCGCCGCGCCGGGGCGTGACGGGTCGCCGAACGAGACCGACGAGCAGCGGGTCGAGGCGGCGACCGCGGCGCTCGCCCGGGTCCGGCGGGCCGCTCGGGACAAGGGGCTGCGACCGGGCAGCCCCGCGATCCGACGCCGCAAGGCCGGGGACCTCGGCCGGTACGAGCGCGGCTCGAGTCCCGGCGGCCGCGACCCGCTGGCTCTGGGCGACCAGGTCGACCGGCTGCTGCGCGACCGGGACTGGCGGGTGGACGTGGCCGCCGGCGCGGTGATGGGCCGGTGGGTCGACATCGTGGGTCCGGACGTCGCACAGCACACGACGCCGGTCAGCTTCCAGGACGGGATCCTCACGGTGCGCGCCGAGTCGACCGCCTGGGCGACCCAGCTGCGCCTGCTGGGCTCGACCATCCTCGGACGGATGGAGGCGGCCGTGGGGTCGGGCGTGGTCGAGGAGCTCAAGGTGGTCGGCCCGTCGGCGCCCTCGTGGTCGCGCGGACTGCGGCGCGCGTCCGGTGGACGCGGGCCGCGGGACACCTACGGATGAGGCGGGGTTCTGGCCGCCGGATTGTCGCCACCGATGTGCCTGACAGGCCGGATGCACGTACGGTGGCACGTTGGGGAGAGGACCGACCGACCATCAGCTCAGGAAAAGAGACAGCCACGTGAGCCGACCCGAGGGCCCGGGCTCCGACGACGCCCGGGGCATCGACAAGCTGTTCCCGACCGACGATCCGGACGCGACGCACACCGACCTGCCGCGCGTGGCGAAGATGCCCGCGGCACCCAGCCAGCCCACCGAGCCCGGCGGATACGCCCGCGGCGCTGGCGGCCAGTGGCCGGAGCCGCCGGCGGACTCCACGGAGCCGTTCCGGCCGGTGCGCCAGCACGAGCCGGCCGCGCACGCCGCGCGGACCCAGACGGCTCCGCACGCCTACGACGTGAGCGGCGCTCCGACGTACGACGGCCACGTCGAGCAGCCGGGGTACGCCGACGAGCGCCCCGCGCAGCAGACCCGACCGGCGTACGTCGGCGGCGGGTACGACGGGCGGCAGTACGACGGCCCTGAGTACGTCGAGGACGAGACACCGCGCGGTCGTGGTGGTCTGCTCGGACCCATCGCCGTGATCGCGCTGTCGGTGATCGCGCTCGGCGCCGCGTTCCTGTTCACCCGCGGCGGTGGCGACGAGAACGCCCAGACCCCTCCGCCGCTGCCGAGTGCCACCGCGCCCGCGAACCAGCAGTCGCCGACCACCGACAGCGGACAGGCTGGACCCGTACCGACCTCGCCGTCGCCGACGCCGTGGACGCAGTCGAGCACCCCGCCGCCCGCGACGTCGAGCACGGCGCCGTCGCCGTCCAGCACCGCCGCCGGCCAGCTGCCGCGCGGGGTCAAGGTGTGCGGCCCGAACGTCGGTGCCTCGCGCTCGACGACCTGCCCGTTCGCCCAGAACGTCGCGGCTGCCGTCGCCGGCCACCCCAGGACCGGGTCGTTCACCGTCAACGCGCACAGCGAGGCGACGAAGAAGGACTACGTCATGCACTGCAACGGTGGCCAGGTCACGGTCTGCCGCGGCGGGAAGCGTGCCGTCGTCTACATCGTCTGACGGGTCGGCCGCCCGGTCGGGCGGCCGACAAGAGCCCCGCGCGCGCAGACGGCGCGCAGGCTCGCTGAGGCCCCCGGGCGCGATTCCCCCATCGCGTGCGGGTGCGTTCGGCGGCGACACGCGTCCCCAGAGGCCTCCAGGCACCGTTCTTCCATAAGTGGACAGGTAGACTGGTGGTCAGGTCCGCGTCTTCCGGTCGCCGAGCACCACGACCAGGTCACGTGGACCCATCCACGCCACCTGCGTGGCTCGGCCTGCGCCCGCGGGTCCGAGGCTGCGTGCGAGAAGGAGCACCGTGTCTGACGCGCCCGACGAGACGCCCGAGTCCACCCCCGCCGGCGACGCCGACACCCCACAGATCCCCTCGAGCGCAGCGACCGGTCCGACGGCGTACGACGCCGACGCCATCACGGTCCTCGAGGGCCTGGAGGCGGTCCGCAAGCGGCCGGGCATGTACATCGGCTCGACCGGCGCCCGCGGTCTGCACCACCTGGTGCAGGAGATCGTGGACAACGCCGTCGACGAGGCCATGGCCGGCTACGGCGAGTCCATCGAGGTCACGCTGCTTGCCGACGGCGGCGTCCGGGTCGTCGACCACGCCCGTGGGATCCCGGTGGGCATCAACAAGTCGTACGGCATCTCCACGGTCGAGCTGGTCCTCACCCAGCTGCACGCCGGCGGCAAGTTCGGCGGCGGCGGGTACAAGGTGTCCGGCGGCCTGCACGGTGTCGGCTCCTCCGTCGTCAACGCCCTCTCGACCCGCCTGATCGCCGAGGTCCGCGTCGACGGCGAGATCCACCGGATGGAGTTCGAGCACGGCAACCGCGTCGCGCCCCTGGAGGTGGTCGGCCGGACCGAGTCGCCCGACGACACCGGGACCACGATCACGTTCTGGGCCAACGACGAGATCTTCGAGACCACCGACTACGACTTCGACACCCTGCGGGCGCGCTTCCAGCAGATGGCGTTCCTCAACAAGGGCCTGTCGATCACGCTCACCGACGAGCGTCCGCACGAGGTGGAGGCCGGCGAGGTCGAGGAGGCCGACGCCGAGGGCCACGAGGTCGACACCAAGCCGCGGACGATCACCTACCGCTACGACGACGGGCTGATCGACTACGTCAAGCACCTGAACGCGTCCAAGCGCAGCGAGCCGGTCCACGAGGACGTCATCGCCTTCGAGGCCGAGGACACCGGGCGGCTGCTGTCGGTCGAGATCGCGATGCAGTGGACGACCGCGTTCAGCGAGTCCGTGCACACCTACGCCAACGCGATCAACACCCACGAGGGCGGTACGCACGAGGAGGGCTTCCGGACGGCGCTCACCTCGCTGATCAACGCCTTCGCCCGCCAGCAGAAGCTCCTGAAGGACAAGGACGACAACCTCACCGGCGAGGACATCCGCGAGGGCCTGACCGCCGTCGTGTCCGTCAAGATCGGCGAGCCGCAGTTCGAGGGCCAGACCAAGACCAAGCTCGGCAACTCCAACGTACGCGGGTTCGTCGCCTCCGCCGTCCGGGACGAGCTCGGCCACTGGCTGGAGGCGCACCCCAACGAGGGTCGCTCGATCGTCCGCAAGGCGACCCAGGCGGCCGCCGCCCGGATGGCGGCCCGCAAGGCGCGCGAGGCGACCCGCCGCAAGGGCCTGCTGGAGACCGGTGGTCTGCCGGGCAAGCTCAAGGACTGCCAGTCCAACGACCCGACCATCTCCGAGGTGTTCATCGTCGAGGGTGATTCCGCAGGCGGCTCGGCGGTGCAGGGGCGCAACCCGCACAACCAGGCCATCCTGCCGATCCGCGGCAAGATCCTGAACGTCGAGAAGGCCCGCATCGACAAGGTGCTCGCCAACAACGAGGTCCAGGCGCTGATCTCCGGCTTCGGCACGGGCATCGGCGAGGACTTCGACATCACCAAGGCGCGGTACCACAAGATCGTGCTGATGGCCGACGCCGACGTCGACGGCATGCACATCCGCACGCTGCTGCTGACGCTGCTCTTCCGGTTCATGCGCCCGCTCATCGAGGCCGGCTACGTCTACCTCGCGCAGCCGCCGCTGTACCGCCTGAAGTGGTCCAACCACGAGCACGAGTTCGCCTTCTCCGACCGGGAGCGGGACGCCCTGATGAGGGAGGGGCAGTCCAAGGGCTGGCGCCTGCCGAAGGACAACGCGGTCCAGCGCTACAAGGGCCTGGGCGAGATGAACTACGAGGAGCTGTGGGAGACCACGATGGACCCGGACCACCGGGTGCTGCTCCAGGTCACGCTCGACGACGCGGCCGCCGCGGACGAGATCTTCTCGATCCTGATGGGCGAGGACGTCGAGTCCCGCCGCGGGTTCATCCAGAAGAACGCCAAGGACGTGCGTTTCCTTGACATCTGACAGCCGCTGCTGTGTACGAATCTGTTTGAACGAGAAGGACTTTCGATGACTGACGACATGCCACCCACTGAGGACGAGGGCCCCGTCGTCGACGAGAACGGCGTCGTCGTCGGCAACCGGGTCGACCCGATCGACCTGAACACCGAGATGCAGCGCAGCTACATCGACTACGCGATGGCCGTCATCGTGAGCCGGGCGCTGCCCGACGTGCGCGACGGCCTCAAGCCCGTGCACCGCCGCATCGTGTACGCGATGTACGACGGCGGCTACCGGCCCGACCGCGGCTACAACAAGTGCAGCCGGGTCGTCGGCGACGTGATGGGTCAGTACCACCCGCACGGCGACACCGCGATCTACGACGCGATGGTGCGGCTGGTGCAGCCGTGGTCGATGCGCTACCCGCTCATCGACGGGCAGGGCAACTTCGGCAGCCCGGGCAACGACGGTGCGGCCGCGCCGCGGTACACCGAGTGCCGGATGGCGCCGCTGGCCCTGGAGCTGGTGCGCGACATCGAGAAGGACACCGTCGACTTCGAGCCGAACTACGACGGCAAGACGATGCAGCCGTCGGTCCTGCCGGCCCGCTTCCCGAACCTGCTGGTGAACGGCTCGGCCGGTATCGCGGTCGGCATGGCGACGCAGATCCCGCCGCACAACCTGCGCGAGGTGGCGGCGACGGCGCAGTGGTTCCTGGACCACCCGGACGTCACTCGGGAGGAGCTGCTGGAGAAGGCGATCGAGATGATTCCCGGCCCGGACTTCCCGACCGGGGCGCTGATCATGGGCCACAAGGGCATCGAGCAGGCGTACCGCACCGGTCGCGGCTCGATCACCATGCGGGCGGTCGTCGAGGTCGAGGAGATCCAGGGTCGTACCTGCCTGGTCGTCTCCGAGCTGCCGTACCAGGTCAACCCGGACACCCTCGCGGAGAAGATCGCCCTGCTGGTCAAGGAGGGCCGGGTCGCCGGCATCGCCGACCTGCGCGACGAGACCTCCGGGCGTACGGGTCAGCGGCTCGTCGTCGTCCTCAAGCGGGACGCGGTTGCCAAGGTCGTCCTGAACAACCTCTACAAGCACACCCAGCTGCAGCAGACCTTCGGCGCGAACATGCTGGCGCTGGTCGACGGCGTCCCGCGCACCCTGCCGATCTCGGCGTTCATCCGCTACTGGGTGGAGCACCAGATCGACGTCATCGTGCGGCGGACGACGTACCTGCTGAACAAGTACGAGTCCGAGATCCACATCCTGCGCGGGTACCTCAAGGCGCTGGACATGCTGGACGAGGTCATCGCCCTGATCCGCCGCTCCCCCAGCGCCGAGGAGGCGCGCGGCGGGCTGATGGAGCTGCTCGGCGTCGACGAGATCCAGGCGCGCGCGATCCTGGACCTGCAGCTGCGCCGCCTCGCGGCCCTGGAGCGGCAGAAGATCATCGACGACCACGACGAGTACGAGCGCCTGATCGAGGACTGCAAGGACATCCTCGCCAAGCCCGAGCGGCAGCGGCAGATCGTCAAGGACGAGCTGGCCGCGATCACGGACAAGTACGGCGACGCCCGGCGGACCCGGAT
The DNA here is from genome assembly GCF_029439465.1 of Luteipulveratus flavus. GTDB lineage: Bacteria > Actinomycetota > Actinomycetes > Actinomycetales > Dermatophilaceae > Luteipulveratus > Luteipulveratus flavus. The sequence continues at coordinate 63,284 of NZ_JAROAV010000023.1, forward strand.
CGTCCCGTTCGACGGCGACATGAACATGGAGGACCTGATCCCGCAGGAGCAGGTCGTCGTCACGATCACCCGGGGCGGGTACGCCAAGCGCGTCAAGACCTCGGAGTACCGCTCGCAGCGGCGCGGCGGCAAGGGCGTGCGCGGTGCCCAGCTGCGCGGCGACGACGTGGTCGAGCACTTCTTCACCAGCTCCACCCACAACTGGCTGCTCTTCTTCACCAACCTCGGCCGGGTCTACCGGATCAAGGCGTACGAGCTGCCGGAGAGCTCGCGCGACGCCAAGGGCCAGCACGTCGCGAACATGCTGGCGTTCCAGCCGGGTGAACGCATCGCCCAGGTGCGGTCGCTGAACAGCTACGACCAGGCGCCGTACCTCCTGCTCGCGACCCGCAGGGGTCTGGTCAAGAAGAGCCGACTGGTCGAGTACGACTCGACCCGCTCGGGCGGTCTGATCGCGGTCAACCTGCGCGACGGCGACGAGCTGGTCGGCGCTTCCCTGGCGAGCTCGTCCGATGACGTGCTGCTGGTGTCGCGCAAGGGCCAGTCGGTGCGCTTCCACGCCTCGGACGAGACGCTGCGGCCGATGGGCCGGGCGACCTCCGGTGTGACCGGGATGAAGTTCCGGGCCGGGGACGAGCTGCTGTCGATGAACGTGGTCCATGAGGACGAGGACCCCGACGTCTTCGTGGTGTTCGAGAACGGCCTGGCGAAGCGGACCAAGTCCTCGGACTACCCGGTCAAGGGCCGCGCGACGCTCGGCGTGAAGGTCGCCCAGCTGTCCGACCGAGGCGGCGACCTGGTCGGCGCACTCACCGTCGGCGAGGACGACGAGGTCATGGTCGTCATGGAGAAGGGCAAGATCGTCCGATCCCGTGTGGACGAGGTCCGGCGTACCGGTCGGTCCACGATGGGCGTGCAGTTCGCGACTCCCGGCTCGGGCGACGCGATCGTCGCGGTCGCCCGCAACACCGAGCGCGAGGTCGAGGAAGAGGTCGACGATGGCGTACCGTCGGAGCCGACAACGACCTCGGACGTGCCTCCGACGCCGGTGGAGCCGGAGGCCGCTGAGGGGTCCAGCGAGTCAGGAGACGATGAGTGAGCCCGTCAGAAGGCACGGAAGCAGCCACGGCTGCCAAGGCTGACGCGTCGGCGGCCCGTCGGCCCGACTCACCGGAGTCCTCCGCAGCAGCGGATGCGCCCGCGGCGGCTTCGACGCCCCAGGCCACGGCGACGCCGCCGTCCGCTCCGGCCCCGGCACCCGCGGCGGTTCCCACGCCGGCGGCGGCTCCGACGGCTCCTGGGGCTCCGGCCCAGAACGGCACACCGCCCAAGGGTGCCGTGCAGGGCGCGCCCCGTCCCGCCGGCACGGGCAACGGTCCGCGGCCGCAGGCCCCGGGCAAGGGTGCGCGGCAGCAGGCTCCCCTGCCGACCCAGCCGAGCCGTCCCTCCGCGGGTGCGCGACCGCCCCGCCCGGGCCGCGCCACCCCGCGACGCGTTCGTCTCACCATGTCCCGGGTCGACCCGTGGTCGGTCATGAAGATCGCGTTCCTGCTGTCCGTGGGCGCCGCGATCGCCGGTGTGGTGATGGTCGCGGTCATGTGGACCGTGCTGTCGGGGATGGGTGTCTTCTCCGACATCCAGGACCTGCTCCGGTCGCTGGACAAGGAGGGCTCGACCTTCAACCTGATGGACTACATCGGGTTCGGCCGGATGATCTCCCTGTCCGTGGTGATCGGCGTGATCGACATCGTCCTGCTGACGGCGATCGCCACGCTCGGTGCGTTCCTCTACAACATCTGCGCGTCGCTGGTGGGTGGCATCCAGCTCACCCTGTCCGACGAGTAGCCAGCAGCAGCCGTACGACGGCCCGGTGACCTCCAGTGGTCACCGGGCCGTTCGCCTGTCCGGGCACGCCGCGCGGCAGCGCCGCCGTCGTTAGGTTGGTGGCCATGTCGGAGCAGAGCGCTTCCTCCCACCTCGCGGTCGAGGTCGCCAGCCAGCCGGACCTGTGGGCCGACGCCGCGGCCAGGGCCCCTGGGCTCGCCGACCGCCTGCCACCGCGCGGCGCCCGGTTGGCCGTCGTCGGCTGCGGGACCTCATGGTTCGTCGCGCAGGCGTACGCCTCCCAGCGCGAGGAGCGCGGTCACGGCGAGACCGACGCCTTCACCGCCACCGAGCTGCCCCTCGACCGCCCGTACGACGCGGTGCTGCACATCTCGCGGTCCGGCACCACGACCGAGGTCATCGCGGTGGCGGAGGCGCTGCGCGGGCGGACGCCGACGTACGCCGTCGTCGCGACCCCCGAGACTCCCCTCCTGGACCTCGTCGACCACGCCGTCGTCCTGCCGGACATGGACGAGCGGTCCGTCGTCCAGACCCGGTTCGCAACCTCCGTGCTGGCGCTGCTGCGCGCCTCCGTCGGCGACGACCTCCGGCCGGCGATCGAGCAGGCCCGGGCGGTCCTCGCCGAGGACGAGTCCACGGCGGTCGCTCCCCTGGTGGGCCTGGAGCAGATCACCTTCCTCGGCACCGGGTGGACCATCGGGCCGGCCCACGAGGCGGCACTGAAGCTGCGGGAGTCGACTCAGTCCTGGACCGAGTCGTACTCGGCGATGGAGTACCGGCACGGCCCGATCAGCATCGCGACCACCGGACGCGCGGTCTGGGTGCTCGGGGACGCCCCGGCCGGTCTCGCCGCCGACGTCGCGGCCACCGGTGCCCGGCTGGAGCACCGCCCGGTCGACGCGCTCGCCGAGCTGGTCCGCGTCCACCGCCTGTGCCTGGCGCGGGCGGCCGCGCTGGGGCTGGACCCCGACCGGCCGCGCCACCTGACCCGGTCGGTGATCCTGGACGCCACCGGTGGCTGACGTCGGAGCGCGGCCCGTGGTCGCTGCGTTCGACGTGGGCGGGACGCGGGTCAAGGCCGCCCTGGTCGACCGCGACCTGGACGTGATCGCGACCGTCACCGTGCCGACACCGGCCGACATCGCCGTCGATGCCGGTGCCGCCCTGCGTCCGGTGCTCGACACGCTGCGCGCGCGGGCCGCGGGCACGACGGTCGTCGGGGCTGGCCTCGCCGTGCCCGGACTCGTCGACGACGCCACCGGGACGGGCATCCTGTCGGTCAACCTCGGCTGGCGGGACCAGCCGCTGGGCGACGAGCTGACCGCGGCGTTCGGGCTGCCGTGCGCGGTCGGGCACGACGTCCGGGCCGGCCTGCTCGCCGAGCAGCGGGTCGGCGCCGCCGCGGGTGCCGCGAACGTGCTGTTCGTCCCCGTCGGGACGGGCATCGCCGCGGCGCTGATGGTCGACGGCCGGGTGCTGCGGGCCGGGGGCTGGGCAGGGGAGATCGGCCACGCCGTCGTCGACCCGGACGGCCACCCGTGCCCGTGCGGGGCACGCGGTTGCCTCGAGACCATCGCCTCGGCGTCCGCGGTGGCGCGCCGGTACGCCGAGCGCACCGGTCGCCCGGTCGACGCGGCGGATGTGGCGGCGCTCGTCCGCGACGGCGACGAGACCGCGGACGAGGTCTGGCACACCGCCGTCGACGCGCTGGCCGCCGTCCTGTGCACGACCCTGACCGCCACCGGGATCGACCGGGTCATCGTCGGCGGCGGGCTGGTGCTCAGCGGGGACCTGCTGCTGGTGCCGCTGCGCCGCGCGGTGGAGCAGCGCATGACGCTCGGCCGTCGTCCGCAGATCGTCGCCTCCCGGCTGCTGGACCAGGCCGGCTGTCTCGGAGCCGCCGTGCTCGCCTGGGACGCCGCATGATCGTCACTGTCACCCCGAACCCCGCGCTGGACGTGACCTACACGCTCGACAGGCTGACGCCTGGCCGCTCGCACCGGGTACAGCAGGTCGTGCAGCGCGCGGGCGGCAAAGGCGTCAACGTCGCCTCGGTCCTGACCCAGCTGGGTTACGCGGCGACGGTCCTCGGACCCTGCGGTGGGACGACCGGCGCCGAGCTGCGCCACGACCTGCGCGACCGCGGCGTCCTGACCGCGCTGACCGACGTCGAGCCACCCACCCGCCGTACGGTCACCGTCGTCGAGGCGGACTCCACCGCGACCGTCCTCAACGAGCCGGGCCGGCTGTCGGCGCACGAGTGGGACGAGGTGGCGGCGCGGGTCCGGACGGTCCTGCGCGAGCCCGTCGAGGTGCTCGTCGCCTCAGGCAGCCTGCCGCGCGGGGCGCCGGAGGACGCGTACGCCGACCTGGTCGCGGAGGCGCGCTCCGCCGGTGTGCCCTGCATCGTCGACACCAGCGGGCCGCCGCTGCTGGCCGCGGTCGCCGCCGGCCCGGACGTGGTCAAGCCGAACCAGCACGAGCTCGCCGAGGTCACCGGCACCGACGACCCCGCGGCCGGCGCGCGCGAGCTGCAAGGTCTCGGGGCGCGTACGGTCGTCGTCTCCCGCGGCCGAGACGGCGTGCTCGTCGTCACGCCCGACGGTGCCTCGTACGCCGCTCGCCCGCGAGAACCGTTGCAGGGCAACCCGACCGGTGCAGGTGACGCCGCCGTGGCTGCCCTCGCCGCGGGCCTCCTCGAGCAGCCGTGGCCTGACCTCGTCCGGACGGTCGTCGGCTGGTCGTCCGCCGCCGTGCTGGCACCCGTGGCGGGAATGGTCGACCGCGCCGCCGTCCACGACCTCACCGTCTCGGCCCTCGGAGGAGAGGCATGACCCTTGCATCCCTGGACGCGGTCCTGATGCGGGCGCGCGCCGACGGTCGCGGCGTCGGGGCGTTCAACGTCATCCAGCTCGAGCACGCCCACGGTCTCGTCGCGGCGGCCGAGCGGACCGGGCTGTCCGTCGTGCTCCAGATCAGCGAGAACGCCGTGCGCTACCACGGGTCGCTGGTCGGCATCGGCACCGCGACGCGCGCGCTGGCCGAGGCGTCGACCGCCACCTGCGTGGTGCACCTGGACCACGCGACCGACCCCGAGCTGGTGAGGCAGGCGATCGACCTCGGGCTCACCTCGGTGATGTTCGACGGCTCGACGATGCCGGACGCGCAGAATCGCGACCTCACCGCCGAGGTCGTGTCGCGCTGCCACCGGGCCGGCGTCTCCGTCGAGGCCGAGCTCGGGGAGGTCGGCGGCAAGGACGGCGTCCACGCGCCGGGTGCCCGCACCGACCCGGACGACGCAGCGGCGTTCGTGGCCGACACCGGGGTGGACGCGCTCGCGGTCGCGGTGGGTTCGTCGCACGCGATGACCGAGCGCAGCGCCTCGCTCGACCTGGAGCTGATCGCCCGGCTGCGCGCCGCCGTCCCGGTGCCGCTGGTCCTGCACGGCTCGTCCGGCGTCCCCGACGCGGAAATCGTGCGCGGCCTGCGGGCCGGGTTGACCAAGATCAACGTCGCCACCCACCTGAACGCGGTCTTCACCGACGCGGTGCGGAGCGCGCTGGCGGCCGACGAGCGGCTGGTCGACACCCGCCGGTACCTCGGGCCCGGACGCGACGCGCTGCGCGACGAGGCCGCCCGGCTGCTGCAGCTGCTGGCGCTGCTGGCGAGGAATTGAACAGCGTTCAGGAGTTGGGGCAGAATCTCCGGCGTGACAGCGACCACACCCGTCCTGCAGTCGGTGATCGCGCGCGACCGGGGGTTGCTGTGGCATCCGTACGCCCCGTTGCACGGCGCGCTGCCGTACGAGGTCGTCGGCGCGGATGGCCCGCGGCTCCACCTCGCTGACTCCGACGGCGTACGTCGCCCGGTCCTGGACGCCATGAGCTCGTGGTGGTCGGTGGTGCACGGCTACCGCAACCCCGCCCTGGACGCCGCCGCGCGCGGTCAGCTGGAGCGGTTCAGCCACGCGATGTTCGGCGGGCTCACCCACGAGCCGGCCGTCGCCCTCGCCGAGCGGCTGGTCGCACTGACCCCGGACGGGCTCGACCACGTCTTCCTCGCCGACTCGGGCTCGGTGTCGGTCGAGGTCGCGCTCAAGCTCGCGCTGCAGTACCAGGTGGCGACCGGGCGCCCGGAGCGGCAGCGGTTCCTCACGGTGCGGGGCGGGTACCACGGCGACACGTTCGCGGCGATGAGCGTGTGCGACCCGGTGGACGGGATGCACGCGACGTTCCCCGGGCTGCTGGCGCCGCAGGTCTTCGGACCGCGGCCGCCGATCGCGCGCTCGGCCGACGAGGTGGGCTCGCTGACGCGTGAGTCGTCAGAGGAGGTCCGCGCGTGGGCGGCCGCGATGACCGACCTCGCCGAGCGGCGTGCCGGTGAGTGCGCGGCGATCATCGTCGAGCCGGTCCTCCAGGGCGCCGGCGGCATGTACCCCTACCCCGCCGACTGCCTGCGCGTGCTGCGCGAGATCGCCGACGCGCACGAGATGCTGCTGATCTTCGACGAGATCGCGACCGGATTCGGCCGTACGGGAACGCTGTTCGCGACGGAGTGGTGCGGCGCCGACGCTCTGCCGGACATCCTCTGCGTCGGCAAGGCGCTCACCGGCGGGTACCTCACGCTGGCCGCGATGCTGTGCACCACGCACGTCGCGGAGACGGTCGAGCGCAGCGAGATGGGTGCGATCCTGCACGGGCCGACGTTCATGGGCAACCCGCTCGCCTGCGCGGTGGCCGCCGCGAGCGTGGACCTGCTGCTCGAGCGCGGCTGGCAGGACGACGTCCGGCGGCTCGAGGTCGGGCTTACCGATCTGGTTGCTGCTGAACGGCTTTCGTCGGTCGACGAGGTACGGGTGCTCGGCGGCGTCGGCGTGATCGCGCTGCACGAGCCGGTGCGGGTGGTCGAGGTGACCCGCGCGGCGATCGAGCACGGCGTGTGGGTACGCCCGTTCCGCAACCTCGTCTACACGATGCCCCCGTACGTCTGCTCGGCCGACGACATCGCCCACATCACCGGCGCGATGGTCGCCGCCGTCGAGGAGGTCCACGGATGACGACCGGGGGTCCGGCGCCGTCGGTGTACGGACGGGTCGCCGAGCTCGCGGCGGAGCGGGAGCGCACCGGCCTGATCCGCAGCGCCGACCCGGCGGCGCGTCCGGTCCGCATCGACCTGGCCAGCAACGACTACCTCGGACTGTCCCGGGACCGGCAGGTCGTCGGTGCCGGGCGGACGGCCCTCATCCGGGCGGGCACGGGGGCCCGCGCCTCCCGGGTGGCCCGCGGCACGCACGACGAGCACGCGGACGCCGAGCGCGCCCTGACCGCGCTGACCGGCCAGGAGTCCGCACTGCTGCTGTCATCGGGATACCTCGCCAACCTCGCTGCCGTCACCGCACTGGCCGACGCCGACACGTTGATCGTCTCCGACCAGCACGTGCACGCCTCCCTCATCGACGCGGCCCGCCTCGCGCGCGGGACGGTGGCGGTCTTCCCGCACCAGGACGTCGACGCGGCGACCGCCCTGCTCCGCGACCGGACCCAGCCGCGCGCCGTGCTGCTGGTCGAGTCGGTGTACTCGGTGCTCGGCGACGCCGCACCTCTGCGGGAGCTCGCCGACGCGTGCCGCGCGTACGACGCGTTGCTCCTCGTGGACGAGGCGCACGGCATCGGCGTGGTCGGTGAGGGGCGAGGCCTGGTCCACGAGAGCGGGCTCGCCGGCGACCCGTACGTCGTCGTCACCGCCACGCTGTCCAAGGCGCTCGGCGCGCAGGGTGGTGCCGTCCTCGGGCCGGCGCGGCTGCGTGAGCACCTGGTCAACACCGCGCGGCCGTTCATCTTCGACACGGGGCTCGCACCGGTCGCCGCTGCCGCAGCCGGTCGCGCCGCCCGCCTCGTCGCCGCGGACCCGACGCTGGCCGCCGGCGTCGCGCTGGTGGCGAGCCGACTGTGCGAGCGGCTGCGCGAGCACGGCCGGGGCATCCCGGCCCTCGAGGCGATGCGGCCGTCCACCGGAGCCGTCCAGTCGGTGCCGATGCCGTCCGCCGCCGTCGCGGCCGAGGTCGCCGCGCGTCTCGTGGAGGACGGGATCGACGTGGGCTGCTTCCGGCCGCCGTCGGTGCCGGACGGCATCTCCCGGCTGCGGCTCACCGCTCGCGCCACGCTGACCGACGACCAGATCGACGAGGCCGCCGCTCGGCTGGCCGAGCATCTGCGCCCCCACTCCTTGGCCGAGTGCGCGTGTCCTGCTGGTTCCAACGCTGAAAAGTTGCACGACGCGCGCAGTCGGCCGGAGCAGCCGGACGCGTCGGGCGGGGCGGATCGATGACGCGCCCCGGACGGGTGCTGGTGGTGACCGGTACCGACACCGAGGTCGGCAAGACGGTCGCGACGGCGGCCCTGGCCGCGGCTCTCACCGCCGCCGGGGAACGGGTGGTCGCGTACAAGCCGGTCCAGACCGGTGTCGTGGACGACGAGGACGGCGACATGCCGTTCGTCCGCGGCGCGACCGGCGTACCGGCGTACGACGGGGTCCGGCTGCGTGAACCGATGGCGCCGGTGCAGGCCGCGACCCTGGAGGGACGGCCATTGCCCGCGCTCGAGGAGCACGTCGCCGCCGTACGGCGGTACGCGGCTGCGGCGGACACGGTGCTCGTCGAGGGGGCCGGCGGCCTGCTGGTCGAGCTGGACGAGCACGGCCGTACCCTTGCCGACCTCACGGCCGCGCTGGCCTCCGCGGGGTCGGCCGCGTCCGTGGTCGTGGTCGCCCGATCCGGGCTCGGCACGCTGAACCACACGATGCTGACCCTCGAGGCGCTGCACCGCCGCGACCTCACGGTGGCCGGTGTCGTCGTCGGCTCGCTGGGTCCAGTCCCGTCGGCGATCGAGCTCGCCAACCTCGACCACCTCCGCACCCGTGCCGGCGTGCCGTTGCTCGGGGTGGTGCCGGCCGGATCGGGCACCCTGGACCCCGAGGCGTTCCGGTCGGCGGCCCCCGGGTGGCTGCCTGGCGGTCACGCTTTGGCCGGACAGCGGGACGTGGGGTAAAGTCTGGCCTCGCGCGCCGTCCGGCTTCGGCCGAGCGGCGCCTGACGGTGTAGGGGCCTATAGCTCAGTCGGTTAGAGCGCTGTCCTGATAAGACAGAGGTCACTGGTTCAAGTCCAGTTAGGCCCACCACCACCGCCAGTCCGCACAATCGCAGTGACGAGGAGTCCTGAGATGAAGAAGGCCCTTCTGGTGCTCGCGGCGGCTGGCGCCGCTGCTTTCGCCAACACGAAGATCAAGCAGCGCAAGACCGGCAAGGAGCTGTGGGCGCAGGCCAGCGACAAGCCGGGCGAGAAGGTCATCAGCGGCAACACCTCGACGGCGAGCTGACCCTCACCGTCACCTCCGGGCCACCGCCCGGCAGCACACCTGGCGCCCGCGAGCCGTTTCGGCCGTGGGCGTTCGGGGGGCGTGGCGCAATTGGTAGCGCACCTGCTTTGCAAGCAGGGGGTTAGGGGTTCGAGTCCCCTCGCCTCCACCGGTACGAAGGCCCGGTTCCCTCGCGGGAGCCGGGCCTTCGTGGTGCGTGGAGCTAGCGCGTCGCAGTGCCGGTGATCGCCGCTCGCAGGTCGGCGGGCAGCCGGTCACCACCCGTCGCAGCCGCGCTCTTGCGCAGCGACGTGGTCGGCGCCGGGTCCGGAGCCGGGACGGGGTTGCACTTCACGTCCGACACGTTCTGCTTGGCGGACCGCCGCGGCACCTGGCCGGTCAGCAGGTAGGTCGCGATGGTGGTGTCCGTGCAGGCAACACCCGACAGCGAACCCGAGTGCGTCGTACCGCCGACACCCTCGACGAGTCGGGCGTTCGGGAAACGCTTGCGCACCTCGAGCGCGCCCGCGAACGGCGTCGCCGCGTCGTGGGTCTCGGCGATCAGCAGGATCGGCGGGATGGTCCGTCCCTTGACGTCGACCGCCTTCTTCGCGGGCTTCGCGTGCCAGGTCAGGCAAGGCGCATTGAACCAGGCGTTGGCCCACGTCTCGAACGGCGCGCGGTTGTAGGTGCGCCAGTTGTCGGCACGCCACTTGTTCCATGACGTCGGCCACTGCACGTCGGTGCACTGGACGCCGAGGTAGACCGCGTAGCCGTTGTCGGAGCCGGGGCCTGAGCCGTTGGCGCCGTCGTACAGCTCCTTGGTCGGGGCGAAGTCGCCGTTGAACGCCGCGGCGAGCGCCTGGGCGTCCTCCTCCCAGCCGTAGACGTAGTAGCCGGCGTTGAGGAAGGCGTCGGTCCACTCGTCCGGACCGATGATGCCCAGGGCCGGCGACTTCGCGAGCTGGTTGAGGACCCGGTAGTACTTCTTCTTGATCGCGTCACCACTGGTGCCGAGGTGGTAGGTCGCGTCGTGGCGAGCCACCCAGTCGAAGAAGATGCCGATGTTCTTGTCGAACGCGACGTCCTGGTTGAGGTTGGCCTTGTACCAGACGTCCTTGGGGTTCACGACCCCGTCGAGCACCATCCGGCCGACGCGGTTCGGGAAGAGCGTGGAGTACACCTGGCCGAGGTAGGTGCCGTAGCTGAACCCGTAGAAGTTGATCTTCGGAGCACCCAGCGCCTTGCGGATGCTGTCCATGTCCTGGACCGAGTCGGTCGTCTTCAGGTGCGGCAGCAGGACGGCGCCCGGGGACTTCGCGCAGGCGTCGGAGTAGCCCTTCGCCTTGGCCAGCCACACCTTCTCGGTGTCGGCCCGGAACGGGCGGTAGTCGGGACGGTTGTACCCGAAGTAGTTGCCGTCGCAGGCCAACGAGGGCTGGCTGGAGCCGACGCCGCGCGGGTCGAACCCGATCCAGTCGTACGGGTCGCCGCCGCCGTTGGGGACGAACGCCCCCAGCCGGGACAGGGTCAGTCCGGAACCACCGGGACCGCCCGGGTTGACCAGCATCGGGCCCTGAGCCTTATCGTCGCTGGTCTTGTGCTTGATGCGGCTGACGGCGAGCTTGATCGTGGTGCCGCCGGGGTTGCCGTAGTCCAGCGGCACGGTGACGAAGCCGCACTGTGCACCGGCGGCGTCGAGTCGTGGGTTCGTGCACTTCTCCCAGGTGACGGGAGGCGGCTGGTAGCCCTGCGGCGTGGCTCGTTGGGTCGTGACCGGGGCGGCGGATGTCGCCGCCTGGGCCGTGGTGGCGCCGACCAGACTCCCGCCGACGAGGGCGGTCGCTGCCAGGCTGGTGAAGAGCTTCTTCATGAAATCCCCTGATTCATGCGGGCGTGACGTGACCTACGTCACGCCATCCTCCCGGACCAGCGAGCCCCGTGGGACGTTGGCGACCGGCCGCTCTCACCCGGCCTCCCCCGGACGCGGGATGTCACACCCCATCGCCCTCTGGTGGTCTCACCTGCCGAAAGCACTTCGAGACATCACCGGAGGTACACCATGAGAGTCGCCGTCGCCGGAGCCACCGGGAAGGTCGGCGCGCACGTCGTCCACCAGCTGACGCGGACCGGGCACGAGGTCGTCCGCCTGTCACGCACCGACGGGGTCGACCTGACCACCGGGGACGGGCTCGCCGACCGGCTGGCGGGGGCCGACGCGGTCATCGACTGCCTCAGCGTCGTCACCACGCGCCGGCGGGCCGCGGTGTCCTTCTTCGAGACCACCACGCGCACGCTGCTCGACGCCGAGCGCGCGGCCGGCGTCGGCCACCACGTCGTGCTGTCGATCGTCGGCGCCGACCGCGTGCAGTACGGCTACTACGAGGGCAAGCTCGCCCAGGAGCGGCTCGTGCGCGAGTCCGGCCGCCCGTACACGATCCTGCGCGCGACCCAGTTCCACGAGTTCGCCGAGCAGCTGCTGGAGCGGTTCGTCCTCGGGCGACTGGCGCTCGTCCCGCGCGGGAGGTCGGCTCCGGTCGCCGCCACCGAGGTGGCCACCGCGCTCGTCGAGCTCGCCGCCGACACGCCCCACGCCGAGCACCTGGAGCTCACCGGTCCGGGCGAGCACGACCTGGCGGACATGGTGCAGCAGCTCGTCGCCGTCCGCGGTCTGCCGACCCGGGCGTACGGCCTGCGGCTCCCGGGCGCCGGTGCCCGGGCGATGCGGGAGGGCGCGCTGCTGTCGGAGAACCCCTGGCGGGTCGGCACGCAGACGTACGAGGAGTGGCTGCGCGAACGAGCCGTCGAACCCGCCTGACGCGGTCGTCCGTCAGGACCGGCTGATCCAGCCGCTCGTCGCGCCGAGCACCCGGCTGCCGTCCAGGTCGGCCAGCGACAGACCGGCGAACGACCGCGCGCCGTCGGAGGTGTGCCAGCGGAACCGGTACTCCGGTGCGGTCGCCGCCTCCGCGATCGCCCGCGCGGCGTCGGCGGCGGGCTGCGCGGCGGCGAACGCCTGCTCGGTCCGCGCGAGGTACGCCTCCAGCTGGTCCGCGTACGGTCCGGGCTCGATCCGGGCCCCGTTGGTCACGAAGTCGCTGGCGACCGCGGCGGGTTCGACGACGCTGACCCACACGCCGAACGGGTGCGCCACGACCGCGAGGGACTGCATGAATCCCTCGACGGCGAACTTCGACCCGCAGTACGCGTCGGCGAACGGCTGGCCGACCGATCCGCCGACGCTCGTCACCGTCAGGATCCGCCCGCGGCCTGCCTCGCGCATGCCGGGAAGCACCGCGCGGGTCAGGTTGACCGGGCCCAGGTAGTTCACCTCGAGCTGGTCGCGCACGTCCGACGCGGTGAGCTGCTCGGCCGTCCCGACCATGCCGCGCCCGGCGTTGTTGACCAGCACGTCGATCTGCCCGTGGTCGGCGCGGACCTGCTGGATGCACGCGGTCGCGGCGGCGTGGTCGGTGACGTCGAGGGCACGAACGTCCAGCGTTACGCCCGCCTCGTCCGCAGCCGCCCGCAGCCGGTCGGCCCGGCCCGGATCACGCATGGTCGCCACGACCGTGAGCCCGCGACGGGCCAGCGCGACGGCGGTGTGCAGCCCCATGCCCGAGGAGGTACCCGTCACCACGGCGACATCGCTCATACCGGCACCGTACGCGCGGAGCCCGGTCGAGGGGAGGGTCCGGCCGCCGCGGTCAGACCCGCCGCGAGCCGTGCGGGCGGATCGGCTTGCCCGGGCGCAGCGGCCGCAGGCTCTTGGCCACCAGCTCGTCCAGTCCGTGCCTGGTCGTCCACGCCGCGGTGGTCTCGACCGGGTGGTCCAGGTCGAGCTGGCGCAGGATCTGGTCCAAGGCGGCCAGCACCGACGCCTGCAGCATCCACACGTCACGGTCGCGGCGCGGGTCCACGTCGATCATCGCCAGCTCGGCGAGCACGGCGCGCGACTCCTCGACCACGTCGAGCATCCGTTCGCGGGCCTCGTCGGCGGACTCGATCAGGTCCGCGCCGATGCGGTCACCGAACGCGCGCAGGCCGCCGGCGATGTCGTCCAGGACGACCGCGAACGCCTTCGCCAGCTCACCCGCCCGTTCCCGGCGCTCGTCGTCCTCGGCCTCGGCGACCTGCTGCCCGACCATGACGACTAAGGCTCGCTCGGCGGACAGGCACCGGTCCAGCCGGGCCAGGGAGTCGCGCAGCTCGGGGTGGATGGTGGTGGCGGCCAGGGCCCGCGGGTTGAGCCGGCGCCGCTCCTGGATGGTGTCGACCTCCTGGGTGGCCTCGCTCAGCTCCCGGCCGGTGCTGTTGACCCAGTCCAGCCAGGCCCGGGCCTCCTCGGGGTGCGGAGGTCGGTCGCCGACCGTCTGGGCGACCTCGTTCAGCAGCGCGGCGAGCTCCCGCGGGACGCGGGCGACCGCGTCCCGCGCGGTGGTGTTCGGGATCTGCACCGGGAAGAGCAGGCTGAACGCGATCCCGACCAGCGCACCGACCAACGTGTTGACGACGCGGACCTCGGCGGCGAGCCCGGTCCCGCTGGAGACGGCGAGGATCAGCATCGCGCTGATGGCCGTCTCCAGCGACTGCGGTCCCAGGCGGAACAGCTTGGCGAGCACGAGGGACGTCGCGACGACGATGGCCAGGCTCCACCAGGACAGGCCGATCCAGGTGGTGATGCCGACGGCCACGAGCACGCCGGTGAGCACCGCTCCCACCCGGACCAGCGCCATCAGCAGGGTGCTCACCGTGGAGGCCTGCACGACCAGCAGGGCGGTCAGCGGGGCGGTCAGGTCCAGGATGCCCGGCGAGATCCAGTCGGCGATGACGTAGGAGATGACCGCCGCGGAGGTGAGCCGGGCGACGCCGAGCGCCTCGGGACGCAGCCGCCGCGGCACCTCCGACCAGGTGGCCGGCGCGGACGGCCAGACCCGCCACACCAGCCGGCGCAGCGCGTTGCGCGCCCTCGGCCGCAGCTCCCCGAACCGCATCGCCCGGTCCCGTCAGAGACGCTGCTCGGAACGGTCGCCGGACCACAGCGTGTGGAACGTCCCCTCACGGTCGACCCGCTGGTAGGTGTGCGCGCCGAAGAAGTCGCGCTGCGCCTGGATCAGCGCCGCGGGCAGCCGTTCCGAGGCCAGCGAGTCGTAGTACGCCAGGGCGGAGGAGAACCCCGGCGCCGGGATCGCCGACGCCGCCGCCAGCCCGACGATGCGGCGCCAGGCCGCGTCACCGTCCGCGACGACCTGCGCGAAGTACGGGTCCGCCAGCAGGGTCACCAGGTCCGGGTTCTTCTCGTACGCCTCGGCGATGCGGTTGAGGAAGCGGGCCCGGATGATGCAGCCGCCCCGCCAGATGCGCGCCATCGCGGACAGGTCGATGTCCCAGTCGAACTCGGCGGCACCGGCCCGGATCAGGTCGAACCCCTGGGCGTACGCGACGACCTTGGAGGCGTACAGCGCGGCGCGGACGTCGTCCTCGAACGTCTCGGGTACGGGCGGGGGCTCCGGTCGGTTGGTCGTCGACCGGCGGACGGCGTCGCGCTGGTCGGCCTTCGAGGAGACCGCGCGCGCGAAGACCGCCTCACCGATGCCGGAGACGGGGACGCCGAGGCCGACGGCGTTCTGGACCGTCCAGACGCCGGTGCCCTTGGAACCGGCGTGGTCGAGGATGGCGTCGACGAGCGGCTTGCCCGTGTCGGCGTCGGTGTGGCCGAGGACCTCGGCCGTGATCTCGATGAGGTAGGACTCCAGGTCGCCCTCGTTCCACTGCTGGAAGACCTGGACGAGCTCCTCGGTGCTGTGGCCGCCGGCGCGCCGCAGCAGGTCGTACGCCTCGGAGATCAGCTGCATGTCGGCGTACTCGATGCCGTTGTGGACCATCTTCACGAAGTGCCCGGCGCCGTCGTGGCCGACGTGGGTGACGCACGGCTCGCCCTCGGCGACCGCCGCGATCGACTCCAGGATCGGGCGCAGCGTCTCCCACGACTCGTCCGAGCCGCCGGGCATGATCGACGGACCGTTCAGCGCGCCCTCCTCGCCGCCGGAGATGCCGGTGCCGACGAAGTGAATTCCCTTGTCCCGCAACGCTTTCTCGCGAGCGATGGTGTCCTGGAAGTTGGCGTTGCCGCCGTCCACGATGATGTCGCCCGGCTCGAACCGCTCGGCCAGCTGGTCGATCACCGCGTCGGTGCCCGGGCCGGCCTGGACCATCACGATCGCGGTCCGCGGCGTACGGAGGGACGCGACGAACTCGTCCATCGACTCCGACCCGACGAAGCCCAGGTCGCCGTGCTCGCGCAGCAGGTCGTCGGTGCGGGCCTGTGTCCGGTTGTGGACGGCGACGGTGTTGCCCTCGCGGGAGGCGAGGTTGCGGGCGAGGTTGGACCCCATCACCGCCAGCCCGACGACGCCGATGTTCGCGGTGGCTCTCGACTCGGCCATGGCAGCTGCCTCTCCGATCGTTCGTCTCGTCCTCCGTAGTCTCCACCCGGCGGGCGTTGTCAGGCCGACGGCCTGCGGGCGATAGTGAGCAGATGGCGCAGGACATCGACATCCAGCAGCACATCAAGGACCTCATCGCCGAGGAGCACGGGCTGCGTGACGAACGTGGCGCCGGCGAGATCTCGGCTCAGGACGAGCGCAAGCGACTGAAGAGCATCGAGGTCGAGCTGGACCAGTGCTGGGACCTGCTGCGGCAGCGCCGGGCCCGGCGCGAGTTCGGCGAGGACGCCTCCGACGCGACGGTGCGCGACCCCGGCACCGTCGAGGGCTACCGCGGCTGAGCGCCCCCGCATCGACCGTAGGAACCGATCCGAGGAGGACGCATGACTCGCATCACCGTGCTCGGCGGCACCGGGTACGCCGGTGGCCACGTCGTCCGCGAGGCCGCCTCGCGCGGTCACCAGGTGACCTCGTACAGCAGGAACGAGCCGCAGGAGAAGGTCGACGGCGTGAGCTACCGGACCGTCGACGTGCTGCAGCAACCGCAGGCGCTGGAGGAGGTGTTCGCCGACACCGACGTCGTGCTCGACACCCTCTCGCCGCGCGGCGACCTGGAGGGAAAGCTCGAGGACGTCGTCCGGTCGCTCATCGAGGTGGCCCGGCGGACCGGTGTCCGGCTGGGCGTGCTCGGCGGCGCCGGCTCGCTGTACGTCGCCGAGGGCGGGCCGCGGCTGATCGACACCCCGGAGTTCCCCGAGCAGGCCAAGGGCGAGGCGCGCACCGGACTGACCGCGTTGCAGGACCTGGAGGCGTCTCCGCCGGAGGTGGACTGGTTCCTGGTGAGCCCGGCCGCGGAGTTCGGCGCCTGGGACCCGGGCGAGGCCACCGGGAAGTACCGCGTGGGCGGTGACGTGCTGCTGGTCGACGAGAACGGACGCTCGTACGTCTCGGGCGCCGACCTGGCCGCGGCGATCGTCGACGAGATCGAGACGCCGAGGTACCGCCGGAAGCGCCTCGGCGTCGCCTACTGACCCACCCACCCACCCCCCCGCCGGTCGAGTAGGGCCGGAGCGTGCGGAGGCCCGTATCGAGACCTGGTGAGTCGTGGGGAGACCGGGCGTTCGCGGTGGCGGTGGTCTCGATACGGGGCATCACTTCGTTCGCCCCTACTCGACCGGCGGAATCCCCGCCGGTCGAGCCGGCACCTCCGCTGGTTGAGCCGGCACCTCCGCTGGTTGAGCCGGCCCGGAGCGTTAGCGGAGGGCCGAGTCGAAACCCGGTGAGCAGCAGGGAGACTCGACTGCTCGCCGTACGGGGTTTCGGCACGGCTCGCCCAGCGGCTCGCCGGCTAACCAGCGGGCGAGCCGGGGGGTCAGCGTTCGGTGATGCCGGTGGTGCTCTGGCGGGTCTCCAGGACGAACGGCGCCTGGACGTCCTCGTACCCGGCGCCGTCCCGCCGGCTGACGCGCTCACTGATCAGCCGTACGGCACTGGTCGCGATGGCGCCCTTGTCCGGCGCGACGGTGCTCAGCGGCGGAAGGCTGTAGCGGGCCTCGTCCGAGCCGTCGAAGCCCACCACGGCGATGTCCTCCGGCACGCGCAGCCCGGACACGACCGCCTCGTGCAGGGCGCCCACGGCCAGCAGGTCGTTGCAGCAGAAGACCGCGTCGGGCCGCTCCCCGTCCAGCCGGTCGAGCAGCCCGCGCATCGCGAGGACGCCGTCGCGGCGGTGGAAGCTGTCGGCAGGAGCGACCAGGTCGTCCAGGACGGGCAGGCCGGCCTCGGTCAGCGCCTGCCGGTACCCCTGGAGCCGCAGCTGGGCGGTGGCGCGGCGGGGGTTGTCACCGATCATCGCGATGCGGGTGCGGCCGAGATCGATCAGGTGCTGCGTGGCGGCGCGGGCGGCCGCGACGTTGTCGATCCCGACGCGGTCCAGGTCGAAGCCGGCGGTCTGCTCACCGAGGAGCACCACCGGGAACCCGGCCGGCACCTGACCGACGTCCTCGGCGACCAGGGCCTCCGGGCTCACGATGGCGCCGTCGACGAAGTGCGGGCCGAGCGAGCCGAGGCTCTCCAGCTCGCGGTCGCGCTCGCCCTGCGTCTGCTCGATGAGCACGTTCCAGCCGCTGCTCTGCGCCGCGGTGATGACCAGGCCGGCGAGCTCGCCGAAGTAGGGGATGCCGAGGTCGGGGACGACGAGGGCGAGGAACCCGGTACGACCGCGGCGCAGGTTGCGAGCCCCGATGTTGGGGCGGTAGCCGGTCTGGGCGAGAGCGGCCTCGACCTTGAGCCGGTTCTCGGCGCGCACGAACGCGTACCCGTTGACGACGTTCGACACCGTCTTGACCGAGACGCCGGCCAGCTCGGCGACGTCCTTGAGCGTGGCCGTCATCGGCTCCTCCTGCTCGGGCGGGCGCCCCGAGCCGGGGCGACGCGCGGTGGCCCCCGAAGGACCCCTGATGTCGCGGCAGCGTAACAACGTTCCCGATTGCTTTACAACGTCGTGCCAACGATGTAAAACAGGGCGAGGCCCGAGCGTGTGGCCTGCGTCACAGCATGTCACGCGCTCGGGCATCCACCTCGTGTCCCAAGGAGTGCACATGCTCGGCACCACCACCCCGCCTCGTTCTGCGGGCCTGCGCACTGTCGCAGCGTCCGCCGTCGTCGCGCTCGCCTGCACCCTGTCCGCGTGCTCCAAGAGCGAGTCCGACTCCAGCTCCTCCGGTACCGGGGGCGGCTCCGCGGCCGCGGCTGCGACGTCCTCGGCCCCGGCCGCCTCGGCGTCCAGCAGCTCCAGCAGCGGCATGACCAGCGGCACCGGCATGGCCGAGGCCGGCTGCACCATCGCCACGACCGGCTACCCGAAGGTCGACCTGAAGACCGCGAAGGTCGGCTTCTCCCAGTCGGAGAAGGAGGGCAACCCGTTCCGGATCGCCGAGACCAAGTCGATCCGCGACGAGGCCGCCAAGCTGGGCATCCCCAAGAGCAACCTGCTCACCACCAACGCCCAGAGCGACCTCAACAAGCAGATCAGCGACATCAAGTCGCTGCTCTCCCAGGGCGTGCAGCTGCTCATCGTGGCGCCGCTGAACTCCGACGGCCTGCAGCCGGCGCTCGACGCCGCCAAGGCCAAGAAGGTCCCGGTCGTCACGGTCGACCGCAAGGTCACCTCGAAGCCGTGCACCGACTTCCTCACCTTCATCGGCTCCAACTTCGTCGACCAGGGCAAGCGTGCGGCCGACGCGATGATCAAGGAGACCGGCGGCAAGGGCAAGGTCGCGATCCTGCTCGGCGCGTCCGGCAACAACGTCACCACCGACCGGACGAAGGGGTTCAAGGACCAGCTCGCGGCGCAGGGCCAGGGCCTGCAGATCGTCGCCGAGCAGACCGGTGACTTCGAGCGGGCCAAGGGTCAGTCGGTCATGGAGCAGCTGATCCAGTCCCACCCGGACATCACCGCGGTCTACGCCGAGAACGACGAGATGGGCGTGGGCGCCGTCAACGCGCTGCGCTCCGCCGGCAAGAACCCTGGCAAGGACGTCAAGATCGTCTCCATCGACGGCACCCACAATGCCGTCCAGCTGCTGGTCGACGGCAAGTACAACGGCGTGATCGAGTCCAACCCGCGCTTCGGCCCGCTGGCGTTCCAGACGCTGCAGCAGTTCGAGGGCGGCAAGGCGGTCCCGCCGAGCATCGTCATCACCGACGACGCGTACACCCCGGACAACGCCAAGCAGAAGATCAACAACTCCTACTGAGTCCCGACCACGCTCCCGGACGGCCCGTGCGGTCGTCCGGGAGCACCAACGAGGAGCCGCCGTGGTGGAGCAGCGCGAGCAGCACGCA
The DNA here is from genome assembly GCF_029439465.1 of Luteipulveratus flavus. GTDB lineage: Bacteria > Actinomycetota > Actinomycetes > Actinomycetales > Dermatophilaceae > Luteipulveratus > Luteipulveratus flavus. The sequence continues at coordinate 82,774 of NZ_JAROAV010000023.1, forward strand.
CCCGTCCTGGAGACCGTCGCAGGAACGAAACGGTTCGTCGGGACCCTGGCGCTGGATGACGTGTCGTTCCAGCTGCGGCCGGGCGAGGTGCACGCGCTCGTCGGCGAGAACGGCGCCGGCAAGTCCACGCTGATCAAGGTGCTGACGGGCGTCTACCAGCTGGACGGCGGCGAGCTGCGGCACCGCGGCGAGCCGGTGTCGTTCGGCCGGCCGGTCGACGCGCAGCGGGCGGGGATCTCCACGATCTACCAGGAGGTCAACCTCATCCCGTTGCGCAGCATCGCGGCCAACGTCTTCCTCGGCCGCGAACCCACCCGGTTCGGACTGGTCGACCGGGCGCGGATGCACCGCGAGGCCGCCGAGCTGCTGCGCGAGTACGGCATCCACAGCGACGTACGCCAGCCGCTGGGCTCCCTCGGCGTCGGCGCGCAGCAGATGGTGGCGCTCGCCCGGGCGGTCCACACCAACGAGACCACGATGTCAGGCGAGGGTGCGGGGGCCGCGCAGGTCGTGATCATGGACGAGCCGACCTCGTCCCTGGAGCCGCGCGAGGTCGAGACGCTGTTCGAGGTCATCGAGCGGTTGCACCGCAAGGGCATCGCGATCCTGTACGTCAGCCACCGCCTGGACGAGCTGTACCGGATCTGCGACCGGGTGACCGTGCTGCGCGACGGTCGGCTGGTCCACACCGGCGACCTCGCCGACCTGCGCCGGATCGAGCTGGTGTCGATGATGCTCGGCCGCGACGTGAGCGACATCCGTCGGCACGGGTCGACCACGTTCGGCGACACCGACCACGCCGTCGTGGAGGAGGGGCGCAGCGAGCCGGTGCTCCAGGCGCAGAACCTCGTCAGCACGCCCAAGGTCCGCGACGTCTCGATCGACATCCACCCGGGCGAGGTCGTCGGCCTGGCCGGGCTGCTCGGCGCCGGTCGCAGCGAGACCGCCCGCGCGATCCTCGGCGCGCTCCCGCTGGACTCCGGGACGGTCGTCCTCGGCGGCCGGAAGCTGCCGTCCGGCAACGTCGGCGCGGCCACCCGCGCCGGCATCAGCATGCTCGCCGAGGACCGCAAGCTCGACGGCATCGTCCCCCACCTGTCGATCCGCGAGAACATCGTGCTCGCCTCGCTGCCCCGGCTGTCGCGGTTCGGGGTGGTGAGCCGGACGCGCCAGGACGAGGTCGTGAAGACCTTCATGGAGCGGCTGCGCATCAAGGCGTCCAGCCCCGACCAGAAGGTCGTCGAGCTCTCCGGCGGCAACCAGCAGAAGGTCCTGCTCGCGCGCTGGCTGTGCACGCAGCCCAAGGTGCTGCTGCTGGACGAACCCACCCGAGGCATCGACATCGGCGCGAAGGCGGAGGTGCAGGCGCTCATCGACGAGCTCGCCTCCGACGGCCTGGGCGTCCTGCTCGTCTCCTCCGAGCTGGACGAGCTCGTGGACGGCTCGGACCGCGTCGTCGTCCTGCGCGACGGCGAGGTGGCCGGCGAGCTGAGCGGTGACGAGGTCACCCGGGACGCCATCCTCGACGCGATCGCCGGCGACCAGCAGGAGGCCAGCGCATGACCGACCTCACCCTCCGAGGACGCTCGCTCGACAAGGGCGCGGTGTCCCGGTGGCTCCAGGACTACGGCGTGTTCGCGGCGGTCGCCGCGCTGCTCGTCTTCAACATCCTGTTCACCGACAACTTCCTGTCGGCCGCGAACTTCCGCACCCAGCTGGTCCAGGCCGCCCCGATCTGCATCGTGGCGCTCGGGATGGCGCTGGTCATCGGCACCGAGGGCGTCGACCTGTCGGTCGGGTCGGTGATGGCGCTGTCCGCCGCGCTGGTCCCGCTCTACCTCGGGTACGGCGTCGTCCCGGCGATCCTCGCCGCGCTCGTCGCCGGCCTGGCGGTCGGTCTGCTCAACGGCGTGCTCGTCGCGTACATCGGCATCCAACCCATCGTCGCGACGTTGGCCCTGCTGGTCGGCGGACGAGGGCTCGCGCTGGTCATCGCGCACGGGCAGCTGGTCGACATCCGCGACCCGGACATGCTCACGCTGGGGTCCGGGGAGATCCTCGGTATCCCGATCATGGTCGTCGTCGCGGCCGTCCTGTCGCTGCTGATCTGGTTGCTGGTCGGGCGGACGACGTTCGGCCGCCGGCTCGTCGCGATCGGTGACAACCGGACCGCCAGCACGCTCGCCGGCCTGCCCGTACGCCGCGTCCTCGTCGGCGTGTACGTCATCTGCGGGGTCCTCGCCGCAGCCGCCGGCGTGCTCGCGACGGCGCGTCTCGGGGCGGGCGACCCGGCCAACACCGGTCTGCTGATGGAGCTGTCGGCGATCACCGCGGTCGTCGTCGGCGGCACCCCGCTGAGCGGCGGCAAGGTGCGCATCCTCGGCACGATCTTCGGCGCGCTGCTGATGCAGCTGCTGCGCGCGACCCTGATCAAGAACGACCTGCCCGACTCCACGGCGCAGATGGTGCAGGCCGCGGTGATCATCCTCGCGGTCTACGTCGCCCGAGAGCGAGGGACCCGATGAGCGCGCCCACCCCGGCGTCCAGCCCGGCCACCGACCCCGAGTCGGGGTCCACCCCGCGCCCCGACGCGGACCCGGTGGACGGCGCCACGCCCGCGCCGACCGAGCCCGCTGAGCCGACCGGTCCGGCCAGCTCGCCGCAGGTACGCCAGCAGCTGTTCGCCAGCCTGCTCCAGCGGCAGGGCGCGGCCGCCGCGCTGATCCTCGTCCTCGCGATCTCGTGGGTCACGCTGCCGCGGTTCGGGTCGACCGAGAACATGCGCGACATCGCGCTGCAGAGCTCGTTCCTGGCGATCATCGCGCTGGGCATGACGTTCGTGATCATCACCGGCGGGATCGACCTGTCCGTCGGGTCGGTGTACGCGCTCGGCGGGGTGCTCGCGGCGTACGGCGCGCAGTCCGGCGTCCTGATGGCGCTGCTGCTGCCGCTCGCGGTGTGTGGCGCGATCGGCCTGGTCAACGGGCTACTGGTCGCCAGGCTCGGGTTACCCCCGTTCATCGTCACGCTGGCGTCGTTGCTGTTCGCCCGCGGGTTGCTGCTGGCGATCACCAGCGAGGGCTCCAAGACCCGGACGATCTCCGATTCCTCGTTCCTGTCGCTGGGCCGGGACTCCTTCCTCGGGCTCGGGCTGCCGGTGTGGTTCGCGATCGTGCTGTGCCTCATCGGCGGGCTCGTGCTGCGACGGACCCGGTTCGGTGAGTCGGTCTTCGCGACCGGGGGCGCCGAGCAGTCGGCGCTGCTGATGGGTCTGCCCGTCGTGCGGGTCAAGGTCACGGTGTACGCCCTCAGCGGCCTGCTGGCCGGGTTCGCCGGCGCGCTCACCGCGGCGTACCTGCAGTCGGGCGTGACGGTGATCGGCGTCGGCGTCGAGCTGGACGCGATCGCCGCGGTCGTCATCGGCGGCACGCTGCTCAGCGGTGGCGCCGGCACGGTGCTCGGCACGGTCGTCGGCGTGCTGCTGCGCAACGTGATCTCGAACGTCATCAACCAGATCGGTGGGCTCGACAGCAACTACCAGTCCGTCATCAGCGGCGCCTTCCTGCTGCTCGTCGTCGTCGTGCAGCGCCTGCTCTCGCAGGCGCGGCCCCGGCGCCGTCGATGACCCGAGGCGGGCGCGGCCCGCGACGAGGAGCCGCCCCGTGCTGCGCTTCAGCCTGATCCACCCGCAGATCCTGTCCGCGCTCGCGGCGGCCGGTCACGGCAGCACGGTCCTGGTCGCCGACGCGAACTACGCGCACAGCACGGGGACGAACCCGGCCGCGCCCGTCGTCCAGCTCAACCTCTCGCCGGGGCTGGTCAGCGTCGCGCAGGTGCTCAGCGCGCTCGTCGGCGCGGCGCCGTTCGAGCGAGCGCGGTTGATGGCGCCGGACGACGGGTCGGCCTCGCCGTGCGCGCACGAGTACGGCGCGATGCTCGGCCCGCAGGTACCGGTCGAGGTGCTGCCCCGGGTGGCCTTCCGGGACGCGTGCCGGGGCGTGGACCACGCGCTCACCATCGCGACCGGGGACGACCGCTACTACGCGAACGTGCTGCTGACCATCGGCGCGGTGCCCCCGCGTTCGACCCGCCCCGACTGATTCGTCTAGCGGACCGGGGTGGCGAGACCGACGGGGTCGGCGAAGACCAGCCGGTTCTGGTCGTAGTGGCCGGTGCTGTGGTCGAACGTCCCGGTGCAGGTGATCAGCACCAGCCGCCCAGGGCCCGACTGGGTGAAGGTGTCGGACCGACCGGACAGGCTCGCCTTGACGATGTCGTGCACCGCGGTGACCCGATAGCGCTGCGCCAGGCCGTCGCCCTCCAGGCGGATCTCGTCACCTGGCCTGCTGCGCAGCAGGTCGGCGAAGAAGCCCACGCCGCCGGTCGGGGTGTCGATGTGGCCGGCCACCACGACCGTGCCGAACTCCTCGCCGGCGAGCGCGCCGCTGCGCCACCAGCCGACCTGGCCGGACCGGGTCGGGAGGTCGAGGTCGCCGGCGGATGTGGTGTCCGCCTGCTCGATGGTCGCCTCGTGCGCGCCGCGCAGCACGATGTGCGTCGGGACGAAGGTCAGCCGCTGGCTCGCGGCGGGCCGGGCGGTGCGGGCCGCCGACGCGCTCGCGGTCGAGCCCTGCGGCGCGCCGGGCGACGACTGCTCCTGGGCGGCCTGCGGCACCGACACCGACAGGCTGCGTCGCGGCGTGGGCGTCGGGCTCGGCGCGGCACCGCCGGTCGTCGTGGCGCTCGTCGACGTCGGGCCCGCGGCGGGCGAGCCGGACGACCCGCCCGACGCGCAGCCGGTCAGCGCGGGGGTCAGCGTGATCGCCAGCGCGAGGCCGACGGCGTACGCGCGGACGCGCCGGCGAGCCATGGTCGTACTCCGCGGAGTCAGCGGGACGCGCGCCGACGCCGTACGGCGAAGGCGGCGCCTCCCACCGCGAGAACGCCCGCGTACCAGGCGATCTGGGGCGTACGTCCGTTGTCACGCGAGGCGTCGATCAGCCCCTGGGCCTGGCCGCCGGTGCCGGCGTTGACATGGCTGGGGGCCTTGCCGGAGCCGCGGGTCGGGACCGGGATCTCCTGCACGACGGCGTCCATCGAGCCGGTCGCCGCGACCCCGATCGCGAACACCCGGGTGAGCTTGCCCGCCGACACCTTCAGGTCGACCGGACCGAGGACCGCGGGGCCTGTCGTCGCGACCGGCACGATGTCGACCGGGTACGTCCCGGCGGGCACCGTCAGCGTCAGCGCCTCACCGTTGGCGATGTTGGAGAAGAGCACCTTGCCCTTGACCCGCACGTCGGCCGGCCCGACGGCGGCGGTGTGGGCCACGACGAGCCGGCTGCTGCCGCCCGCGACGGCGCTCACGTCGTTGGCGTACGTGGTGACGACCGGCGCGGCCTTCGGGTCGACCTGCCGGTGCACGATGGCGTCGAGGCTGCCGGTGCGCGGCACCTGGATCCGGGCGGTGATCGGCGCGGCCGTCCCCGGCACGGTCACGCCGAGGGTGTGCTCCCCGGGTGCCAGCCGCAGCGGTCCGACGATCGACTTGGCGGCGGCGTCCTTGGCGACGACCTGCCCGTCGACCGTCATGGACGCGCTGGTGCCGGCGACGCCCTGGACGAGATAGACCGTCCCGGCCGGCGCGGCCGCGTCGGCCGGCCCGACGATGAGCAGCGGTCCCCCGATCACGCCCGTCCCGACGACTGCTGCCAGCAGAAACCTGCCCCGTGCTGTGACCATGACGTCCCTCCCCGGTCGTGGCGCCCACGCGCTCCCTTGCGAATGTAGCCACCCGCATTCCCCAGCGGAACCGATTCGGCTGATATCACGCGACGGCCCGTTCCGGGGTCTAGCCTGCAGACGAGCGGAGGAGGGGCCGTGAAGCGACGTGCTGTCGCTCGACGCGTGGTCGGCGTGGTGGCCGCGGTCGGGCTGGGGTGTGCAGCGGTCGCTGCCGCGCGCTCGGACGCACCGACGCCGCCTCAGGCTGCTGCCCGGCCGGCTGCCACGTCCGTCCCGTCGGCGTCCGCCACGTCCGAGGGCACACCGCTGGGACCTGGCCCGCTCCCGGTCCCCGCGCCCACCGCCACCGCTTCTCCCCTCGTCCCACCTCCGACCTTCAGCCTCCCGGGTGGAGGGTCCTCGGGCGGCGGCGCGACCCGCGGTCCCGGCCTGACGACGTACGGCGTCCACCTGCGGGCCCAGCCCGACGCGCTCGGCGAGCTCGAGGTGGTGGAGCACGTCTTCCTGCGCGAACCGGTCACCCGGTTGGTGGTCGACCCACGGCCGGTGCCGGAGCTGTCCGGCGTGGAGGGCGCTCGTCCGGCGGTCGACGGGTTGCAGGCGCAGGCCGCCGAGCAGCCGGTCGTCGTCCCGTCCGCGGAGGGGGCGTCGCGTCGGGCACGCACGCTGACGCTGCCCGCGCCGACCCGGCAGATCGTGCTGCGCTACCACCTCGCGTCGGCCACGGTACGCAGCAACCCGGCGCCCGTCGGCCGCGTGCTGTCGGTCCTGCAGCCGCTCGTCAGCACGGGCGAGGCCAACCTGCCGGTCGTGGTCGACCTGACCGGCACCGGGATCCGCAACCTCACCTGTCCGAGGCTCCCGCAGGCGCGTCAGGTGTGCGGCCACCAGGCGCGCAAGGTCTGGAGCGCCGGCCCCCTGCCGTACCGCTCCGCGACGGTCATCGCGCAGATCGACCTGCCGACCCCGGGAGCGTCATGATCGCGGCGGCGACGGCGGCGACGGCGGCGGGCGACGACGGGCTGCGGACCGCGCTGGTCGGCCTGTTCCGGGTCGTCGGCTACCTCGGCTTCGTCCTGCTGGTCGGGACGATGTTCGTGCTGTCCTGGCTGTGGCCGGAGCGACGTCCGGTGCCCATGATCGACCGGCTGTACGACCTCGGCGTGCTGCTCGTCGCGGTCAGTGCAGCGGCGGTGCCGGTCATCGCGTTCTCCCAGGGCTGGGCCAGCTTCGGCGGGCGGGAGGGCGCACTGGCTCTGGCCCGGATGGCGCTGGCGGCGGTCGCGTTCGCCTTCCGGCAGGACGTCCTCAGCTCGGCGCGTCAGCTGCGCGTGCCGATCCTGGTCTGGCAGCTGCTGATCATCGAGACGTACGTGCTGGCCTCCGACGCCTGGGGCGGACCGTGGGCGTGGGTCAAGATCATCGCGACCACCGGCCATCTCGCGGCGACCGCCGCCTGGCTCGGTGGTCTGGCGGTGCTCGCCGTCGTGCTCGTGCCGGGCACGGCGCTGGACGTGCTGCACGCGGTGCTGCCGAAGTTCTCACCGGTCGCGATCGGCAGTGTCATCACCCTGGTCGTCTCGGGTGTGCTGCACGCTCTGGCCGTCGCGGGTGGGGTGGGCCAGCTGGTCGACAGCAGCTACGGCACCGTGCTCGGCATCAAGGTGCTCGTCTTCGCGGTGCTGCTCCTGCTGGGCAACGTCGGACGTCGGCACACCGAGCGGGTCGCGCACCGCAAGCTGGAGAACATCGACGGGTCCTCCTCCCCGGCGGGCATCCAGGCGTTCGCGGTCGCGGTCGGAGCCGAGCTGGCGGTCGCCGCCTGCGTGCTCGCGACGACCGCCGTCCTGGTGCACCTGGTCCCGGTGCGCTGACCCGGCGGGCGGCTCAGGAGCCGTGTGCCGCCGGCTCGACCTCCGGGCGGGTGGCGTCCGGGACGCCGGCCCCCCACAGCGCCGCGGCGATCAGCGCGGGCTGGAAGAACAGCCGGACCAGGCGCTTGGTGTCGGTGTCCAGCCCGAACGCCACCGTGCGCTCGGCGTACTGCCCGATGTTGCCCGGGAAGATCGCCGCGTAGAACCCGGCCAGCGCGATGCCGATCGGCCGGCGGTACTGCGGCAGCGCGGCGTACGACGCCCCGAACAGCAGCTCCACGACCCCGGAACCCAGCACGACCGCGTCCTTGTCCACCGGGACCCAGTCCGGCACCTGCGCCTGGAAGTCCTGGCGCGCGAAGGTGAGGTGACTGGCCCCGGCGAGCACCATCCCGGTGCCGAGCGCCAGGCGCGCGACCTGCTGGGACGTCGGGGTCCGCTGGGACCGGAACCGTGTGCGCATCGCTGTGTCTCCTTGGTCGGGGCCCTGACCTCAGCCGGTGGCCGGGTAGCGGGCCGCCTTGAGCAGCCTGGCCAGGTGGACGGCGTTGGCGGCGGCGGTCCTGGTCATACCGTCCGTCGCCTCGGGCGTGCTGTCCAGGTCCTTGTAGTCGCGGGCCTGGGACAGATCGTCGTTCCAGTACGTGACGCCCTGCGCCGGCACCGTGAACCCGGTGTCGGTCAGCGACTGGAACAGGATGCCGCTGATGTGGTGCGCGCCGTCCTCGTTGCCCACGACCGCGGCGACGGCGACCTTGCCGAGAGTCAGCATCCGGCCGCTGTCGTCGGTCTCGGACAGCTCGGCGTCCAGCCGCTCCAGCACCCGCTGGCAGACACTGCTGTGCTGGCCGAGCCAGGTCGGTGTCGCGACCACCAGGATGTCCGCGGCGACGATCTGGGAGCGGATCTGCGGCCACGCGTCGCCGTCGCCCATGTCGAGCTCGACCCCCGGCCGGACGTCGTGGTCGACGACGCGGACGACCGTACTGTCCACGTCGGGCATGGCCTCCAGGACCTGCCGCGCCAGCAGCTCCGAGCTGGACTCGGCCGGGCTGGGCTTGAGACTGCAGACCAGCGCGAGGGCGCGCAGCGGGTCAGCCATGGAGGACTCCTTCGTCGACGGGGCGCCAGGTCATGCGGACGGCTTGAGCAGGACCTTCGTCCAGCCCTGGTCGCGTTGGTCGAAGTGCTGGTAGGCGTCGGGCGCCTCATCGAGCGGGATCTCGTGCGACACGATGAACGACGGCCGCGCGACGCCCGCCAGGATGAGGTCGAGCTGCTGGCGGTTGTACCGCTTGACCGGTGCCTGGCCGGTGCCCATCTGCTGGCCCTTGGTGAAGAACGTGCCGTAGTCCCAGCCGATCCGGCCCTCGGAGGCCTTACCGGGAGACTTCGGGTCCTGCGGGACGAACACGCCGACGACGCCGATACCGCCGCGGGCCTTGACCACCTGGACGAGGTTGTCCAGCGTCAGCTCCGGGTGCTCGTCACCGCCGGTATCGTGGGCCTGCCAGCCGACCGCCTCGACGCCGCGGTCGACGCCCTCGCCGTCGGTGGCGTCCAAGATCTGCTGGACCGGATCGCCCTTGCTGAAGTCGATCGGCGTGCAGTCGATCTCGCTCGCGAGCTTCAGCCGGTCCGGGTGCTGGTCCACGACGAAGACGTCGCGGGCGCCGCGGATGCGGGCGGTGTGCGCGGCCATCAGGCCGACCGGGCCGGCGCCCATGATCGCCACCCGGTCGCCCGGGCGGAACCCGGACAGCTCCACACCGTGCCAGCCCGTCGGGAAGATGTCCGACAGCATGGTGAAGTCGGACTCGTGCTCGTCGCCGGGAGGCAGCGTCAGCAGGTTGAAGTCGGCGTACGGCACCCGTAGGTACTCGGCCTGACCGCCGCGGTAGGGACCCATGTTGGCGTAGCCGTACGCCGCGCCCTGCATGCCCTCGGTGGGGTTGGTGCGCTCGCAGAACGACGTCCAGCCCTCGTTGCACGAGCGGCAGGTGCCGCAGGCGATGTTGAACGGGACGGAGACGCGGTCGCCCTTCTTGACGCGCGTCGTACCGGGTCCGACCTCCTCGACGATGCCCATGTTCTCGTGGCCGATGACGGTGCCCTCCTCGACACCGGCGCGACCCTCGTACATGTGCAGGTCCGAGCCGCAGATGTTGGTGGTGGTGATCCGGATGACGGCGTCCGTCGGCTCCTCGATGGTGGCGTCGGGCACCTCCTTCACCGAGACGTCGCGTGCGCCGTTGTAGACCAGTGCTCTCATGCTCTCGCTCCTTCGGCATAGGCCGCGGGCCGGCCACCGGTCGGTGGGCCGGCCCGCGGATGGGGTGCTGCTGTGCCGGGATCAGCCGCGGACGGCCCCCAGCAGGGTCTTGGTGAAGGCGGGGATGTCGTCCGGGTTGCGGCTGGTGATGAGGTTGCCGTCGACGACGACCTCCTCGTCGACCCACTCGCCGCCGGAGTTGCGGATGTCGGTCTGCAGGCTCGGCCACGACGTCAGCCGCTTGCCCTCGAGCACGCCCGCCTCGACGAGCGTCCACGGTGCGTGGCAGATCGCGGCGACGGGCTTGCCGGACGCCACGAAGTCCTTGATGAACCGCACGGCGTCGTCGTCCAGGCGCAGCGCGTCGGGGTTGGCGACGCCGCCGGGCAGGACGAGCGCGGCGTAGTCGTCGACCTTCGCGCCCTTGACGGTGTGGTCGACGGGTCGCGTCTCGGCCTTATCGAGGTGGTCGAACGTCTGCACCTCACCCTCCTTCGGCGCGAGCAGCTCAGGCTGCAGGCCGGCGTCCTGGACGGACTTCCACGGCTCGGTCAGCTCCACGCGCTCGATGCCCTCGTTGGCGGTGAGGAAGGCGATCTTGGTCCCGGTCTGGTCCGACACGGTCGGCTCCTTTCGTCGGTGGGAGTGCGGGTACGGCGGTGCTCAGCGGGCGTCGGCGGCGGCACCGGACTCGGTGCTCTTGTCACCGCCGGCGACGGCACCCGACTGGTCCTCCAGGTGGGCCCGGACGAACCACTGGAACTTCTCCAGCTCGGCGGTCTGGCCGATGATCAGGTCCTGGGAGACCGGTTCGCTCTCGAACGTCTCGATGGCCTTGCGGTTGCTGGTGATCACGCCGTCGTAGACCTTGTTCAGCGCGGCCAGGTGCGCGGCGCTGGTGTCCCGCAGCAGCGAGTAGTCGTCCCAGTCGCGCACCTCCTCGATGTCGCCGACGCGACCGCGGGGCTCGCCACCCATCGCCGCGATGCGCTCGGCGACGGCGTCGGCGTACCCGCGCACCAGCTCGACCTGCGGGTCGAGCATCTCGTGGACGGCGATGAAGTTGCGGCCGACGACGTTCCAGTGCACGTGCTTCAGCGTCAGGTGCAGGTCGTTGTACGCGGCGAGCCGGTGCTGGAGGACGTCGATGACCTGGGCCGCGGTCTTGTCGTCCAGCCCGGGAACGGTGTACTGAGCCATGGAGAACCTTCCCTCGCGGATGGTGTTCTCCTGTTGCCTACCCGTCCTCGCGAGGATGAATCGCCGCCGCCCGGGGGCCCGAGGCCGGCTACGCGTCCTGCCGGGGGCGGCGGATGCGCAGCACGGAGTCGGTGCGGTTGCCCTCGCGGCCGTCGGTCCAGCTGAACCGGCTGGTGACCTCCTCGTCGAGCTCGACCTGCCAGGAGTCGGGCAGCGCGAGCTGCTCCAGCATCTGCGCGGTGGTCGGGAACTCGTAGTCGTCATGGGCGTGGTCGTCCTCGTCGCCGTCCAGCTTCGCCGCCGCCGCGTGGCTGCCGATCAGCAGGACGCCGCCCGCTGCGACCGCCTGGGCAGCCCGGCGCAGGATGCGGGCGCGCTCGCCTTCCTGCTCCAGCGGCGAGTGCAGGAACTGCGCGGACACCAGGTCGAACTCGCCCTCGGGGAAGTCGGTCGCCAGGTCGTGCTGCGCCCACTCGACCCGGTCGGCGACGCCCGCCTCGGCCACGTGGCCGGCTGCCCGCGCGATCGCGGTCGCGGAGACGTCCACGCCCAGCACCTGCCAGCCCTGCTGGGCAAGCCAGATGACGTCCCCGCCCTCGCCGCTGCCCAGCTCCAGCGCGCGCCCCGGCGTCAGGTCCTGTGCGCCGCGGACGAGCAGCGGGTTGGCCCGGCCGCTCCAGACGGCGTCGCGCTCGCCGTACAGCTCGTCCCAGAACTCGGACGCGGTCTGGCCGGGGGTGGGCTGCTTCATGGGTGCCTCCAGGTGGGTGGGTCGTCGGGGCCGCGGTGCGACCGGTCTCGTCCGAGAATCCGCTCAGCCGCAACGTCCGGGCAAGTTCCGTTGCCGAACCCGCAAAATCGCTCGGACGTCGGCCGCTGGTGCTACCTTGTGACGCATGGAACCCCGTGTGGCAAGGGTCGTGACCCAGCTACGCCGCGGCACGTTGGAGTACTGCGTGCTGGCGGTGCTGCGGCACGAGCAGCGCTACGCGTTCGACCTCGTCCAGGACCTCGGGCGGACGGGCCTGGTCACCAGCGAGGGCACGATCTACCCGCTGCTCTCGCGGTTGCGGCGGGACGGTCTGGTCGAGTCGACGTGGGAGGAGTCGCCGAGCGGTCCGCCCCGCCGGTACTACCAGCTGACGGCCGACGGCCGGGCTGCGCTCACCGCGTTCGTGCAGGAGTGGACGACCTTCCGCAGCTCGGTGGACGCCGTGCTGCCAGACCTGGAGGACAGGGGATGAAGACGTACGACGACCCGCAGGTGAGCGAGTACCTCGCCCGGCTGCGGACGACGATGGGCGCACTGCCGGCGGACGAGCGCGAGGACCTGTGGATGTCGGTGACCGCGCACATCGACGAGGGCATCGCGCGCGGTGAGTCGGTCGACGCGGTGCTGGCCCGGCTCGGCAGCCCCGAGGAGATCACGGCGGCAGCCGCGGGCGAACCGGTGGACGGGCCGCGCCCGGTCGTCGTGCAGGCAGCGCGGCCGGAGCCTCGGCTGCGCTGGCGCGAGGTCGCCGCGCTGATCCTGCTGCAGATCGGGATCGTGGCGTGGGTCGTCGGCTGGGTCGCGGGCGTCGTGCTGCTGTGGACCTCCAACCGATGGCGCTGGTGGGAGAAGGTGCTCGGCACGCTCGTCTGGCCCGGCGGGTTCGCAGGGGTGGCGTTCTCCTACGGTTCAGGGATCGAGCATCAGGGTGAGACCTGCACGAGCCGTCCGGGCCAGCCGGAGGTGTGTACGGGCTCCGGATCAGGAGTCCTGTCGGCGGTCGGGTGGATCGTCGTCCTGGCTCTGCCCATCGCCGTCACGATCTACCTGGCGAAGGTCGCGCGCCCGGGCCGCGGCGAGGCCGGCTCGTGATCAGCGCGGAGCGAACCGTCGGCGGGCTGGCCGCGGTAGTCGTGCTGGCCGGCGGCGCCCTGCTGATGTCCGGCGCGGGCAACGGCCTGCTGCCCGCGCGGTCGACCCTTCCGCCGTGCGAGCAGCAGCCGTCGTACGCCGACGCGCAGCGAGCGCTCGGTCAGCACCCCGACGACGTCCGGGCCCTGCGCGCCGTGGGCTCCGGCGTCGACGTCGCCGCCACCCGGACGTGCGGGGCAGCGGCGCGCGGGGTGATCACGGTCCGGTACGGCACGGACGAGGAGAAGGCCGCGATCGAGCGGGTCGTCAACACCCACGACGGCTTCGGCGTGCCGATCGACGTGGCCCGCCGGTGACGCATCCGGGCTGAGCGCCCGCGTACGGCCGTCAGAGGAAGTCGGCCGGGTTGAACTCCTCGATCGGGATGATGCGGATGCGCTTGAGGTTGGTGTTGAACGCGCCCACGTCGTACTCGAGGTCGAAGAACTCCAGCCCCTGATCGGCGAGCGCGACGAACCCGGCGTTGCGGAACTCGCGGAACGCCACGAGCCCGACCCGGCGGCCGTCGCACAGCTCCTCCAGCTGCGGGAGGAAGTCGCCGTCGTGGCTGACCAGCATCAGGTCGTCCTCGCGGTCCTGCAGCGCCTCGATGGTGCGCTGGATCGCGATGTCCACGACCTTCTCGTGCGGGCCGCCGGACAGCGGGATCGGCTTGTACCCCAGGGCCATCAGCGCCTGGATGAACGACATCGGCAGCTCGCTGTTGGTCGCGAGGAAGAACAGGCCCTTGGCCGGCTGGGCCCACTCGGCCTCGGCGAACTTCAGCAGACGGTCCCACCGCGGTCGTTCTTCCGGCTGCGGCCGGCGCCCGAGGATGGACGTGCCGAGGGTGGCGTCGATGTTCTCGCCGTCGACGAGGACGTACGTCGTCCGCCCGGCTTCCTGATCCATGGCCCGACCCTACGCCGAGAGGCCGTCTGTCGTGCCTAACCTGGCGTTCATGGCCTCCTGGAGCATCGCCGGATCGCTGACCCCCGAACCGGCCGACCGGCGCGACGACCTCCTCGCGCCGCCGGTGTCGCGGGCGCTCGCGTCGTCGGACGGCGACCAGCCGGTCGCGGTGGTCGAGATCGACCCCGGCCTGGCGGACACGGCCGAGTTCTGCGCGGCGTACGGCTCGCCGATGGACGCTTCCGCGAACTGCGTCGTGGTCGCCGGCAAGCGCGCGGGCGAGGTCAGGTACGCCGCGGTGATGGTCCTCGCCTCGACGCGCGCCGACGTGAACGGCGTGGTCAAGCGGCTCCTGGACGTCCGCAAGGCGTCCTTCGCGCCGATGGGCGACGCGGTGTCGCTGACGGGCATGGAGTACGGCGGCATCACGCCGGTCGGGCTGCCGGAGGACTGGCCGGTGTACGTCGACCGCGCCGTCGCGGACGCGCCCGAGCTGGTGATCGGCAGCGGCATCCGTGGCAGCAAGCTGCTGGTGACGGGCAGGTTCCTGTCGTCCCTCCCGACCGCCCAGATCATCGAAGACCTCGCCCACTGACCACCCCTGCCGGTCGAGTCGCTGGTTGAGCCGCACCTCCGCTGGTTGAGCCGGCCCGGAGCGTTAGCGGAGGGCCGAGTCGAAACCCGGTGACGCACAGGGAGACTCGGCGTCCGCGGCGGTGGAGGTTTCGACACGGGCTCGCGCTGGGGCGCTCGCCCGGCTCAACCAGCGGGACGGCTCAACCAGCGGAGCGGTCTCCCGTCATCGGCAGCAGGGCCGGACGCTTGGCCACCCGGCCGTCGGCGGACGACCGCCCGTGCACCCGTCGTGCGACCCACGGCGCGAGGAACGTTGCGAGCCAACGTGATTCATTGATCGCGCGGCTCAGCACCGGCGGCCGACCCAGCGGCGGCAGCGCGGTCGTCCACGCGTCGTCGAACCCGGGCACCCCGAGCGCCTGCGCCATGCCGGCGGCGATCCGTTCGTGACCGAGCGGACTCGCGTGCAGCCGGTCGACCGCCCAGATGCGCGGGTCGGTGGTCACCGGGTGCAGGTCGGGGCGAACCACCCGGACGTCGTACGTCTGCGCGAGACGCAGGATGCGCTCGTTGAGGTCGACCACCCGTGCCCGCAGCGGCCGCGCGGCCGGTGCAATCATACCGATGTCGGGGAACGTGCAGGTGGCGACGGTGGCGCCCGCGCTGGTGAGGGCCGCGAACATCGCCTCAAGGTCCGTGCTCACCGCGTCGGCGTCGTACGAGGGGCGGATGAGGTCGTTCATCCCCGCCATCACGGTCGCGACGTCGGGTCGGAGCGCGAGGGCGACGTCCAGCTGGGTCTCGCGGATCTGGCGGGTACGAAGTCCGCGGACGGCGAGGTTGCCGTACGTGAGCCCTGGGTTCGCGGCGGCGAGGTGCTCGGCGAGCCGGTCGGCCCAGCCCCGCAGCCCGGTCAGGTCGTCGCCGTCTCCGACGCCTTCGGTCTGGCTGTCGCCGATTGCGACGTAGCGGGAGTAGTCAGACATGAATCGTGCTCCTGCTCCTCAGGATCGCGGCGGTGCGCTCGCACCACGCGACGTTCTCCTTCTCGAAGGTTCGGCCGCGCAGACACGTGAGGTACGGGCCGATCCGGTCGCTCTCGGCGAGGAAGGCCTCCTCGCTGCGGTCGCCGCGCATCCGGGCGAGCAGACCGTCGAACAGCTCGACTTTGGCGGCGGCGAACCGGGCGCGCTCGTCCAGCTGGGCGATCACGGTGTCGGGATCGACGCCGTCGACGGCGTGCACCATCACCACCAGGTCGTCGCGCATGAACGACGGCTTGGTGCTCGCCTCGGTGAAGCGCTGCAGCTCCGCGTGCCCCGGGTCGGTGACGGTGAACAGGCGCTTGGTCGGCCGGGTGTCCTGGACGACGTCTCGGCCGCTGATGAGTCCGTCGCGCTCGAGACAAGTCAGCTCGGCGTACAGCTGTTGCGGGAGCGCGTGCCAGAAGTTCGCGACGCCGACGTCGAAGGCCTTGGCCAGCTGGTACCCGCTGAGCTCGCCGGTCAGGAGAGCAGCCAGGACCGCGTGCTTGAGGGCCATTCGCGTCACCTCTTCCGCTTCGGTGCTGAGCCCAGCATACTCAAGAACATGACTAATCACGGATATGACCCGTCAGCCGCGTTCCGGGCCGGGGTCGAGGCGGGCGACCTGGACGCGATGGCCGCCTCCCTCGCGGACGACGTACGGCTGTTCAGCCCGGTCAAGTTCCGCCCGTTCGAGGGCAAGGCCGCCGTCGTCGAGCTGCTCGGCGTGCTGCTGCGGACCTTCGAGACCTTCCGCTACGTCGGTGCGCTGGCCGGCGACGTCGAGCCCGCCGTGCCCGAGGACGCGCGTGAGGCGCACATCCTGGTGTTCCGAGCGACCGTGCAGGGCAAAGAGATTCACGGCCTGGACCTGCTGCACGTCGGTTCGTCGGGCCTGATCGAGGAGATCACCGTGATGGTCCGGCCGCTCTCGGCAGCCCACACGCTCTCCGAAGCCGTCGTCCGCAACTTCGAGCAGCCCGCCCCGACCGCCTGAGCCGGCCCTCCCGCCGCGGTTGAGCCGCCCCTCCCGCCGGTTGAGCCGGTCCGAGGCGCAAGCCGAGGGCCGAGTCGAAACCAGGTGACGTCCAGGGAGACTCGCCAACCGCAGTCGCCGACCCAGCCACCGGCGTACCGTCGAGCCATGGACCCGCAGCGGGCGCGCAAGATCTGGCGGAAAGCCAACCCGCGCAACCTCAAGGTCGCGCCGTGGATGCCGACGATGGTCGTGCTGGAGACGACCGGACGGCGCAGCGGTCAGCCTCGCCGGGTGCCGCTCGCGAAGGGTCCGCTCGACGGCGACGTCGCCTGGCTGATCTGCGTGCACGGCGAGCAGGCCGACTACGCCCGCAACATCGCCGCCGACCCGCGCGTACGCCTCCAGCTCGGCCGCACCTGGCGCACCGGCGTCGCGACGCTGCGGCCGATGGACCCGGACATCCGGGCCCGGTTCAGCACGTTCGCCAAGATGGGCACCAAGGTCGCCGAGCACGACCCGCGCCTGCTCCGCATCGACCTCGACCCCGCCCCTTGAGCGCCCTGGTGGTCAAAGGGTGAGCCATGCCTCACTCCCTGACCACCACGTCCCGCCGCTGCGTCGCCCGAACTGCGTTTGGTGTTCCTGACGCAGCTCGAACCACGTCAGGAACACCAATCGCAGTTCGATCGCGAGCGCGACGGCTTCGGGGCCTCGGAACTCGATGGCCGCCCCGAGCCCGCTCTCGTACGGTCGCCTCGTGACGACGTACACGCGCCCGGACGTGGGCGCCCAGGTCTACCGGGACGCCGACGGCTCGGTGATCCCCTACGGCTCGCGGTGGGACACGGAGCCGCCCGTGGACGCCTACAGCGTGATCGAGCACGAAGAGCGGTTCGAGCCGATCGGCATGGTCGCTCGCGCGCTCGTCGATCACCTGGCCGCGACGGACGACGTGCCCGTGGTCCGCGAGCCGGTCGAGCCAGCGGGCCACGGGTTCCAGCACGACGAGGTGGTGCGGTTCACGCCCGCGCCGGAATCGGCGCCGCTGACCGTGTCGTTCGGACGCCTGTCGGCGGAGGTGCGCGCCGGGGCCTTCTACGAGAACCGGTACCCCGTGTGCGGATGCGATGCGTGCGACGACGACGTGGACTACCTGATCAGCGAGCTCGAGGCGGTGGCGCTGGCGGTCGCGAGTGGCACGTTCGGGGAGTGGGTGTCCGAGCAGGACGGTCTCTGGGCGATGCACCGGTTCGCGCTGCTCGAGGGTGAGGCCGTGGAGGGCGGCGTCGGCAAGGTGAACCCCTTCGAGCGCGCCGACCTCCGGGCACGGGCCGCGACCAAGCCCGACACCTGGCTCCCCTGGTCACTCCGGGAAGACCGACCGGGGGCCATCACTCGCGACTAGCTTCTCGCCCAGGACGGTGCCAAGCTGCGCGAATGCCCGTCCTCCACGCGTCCTTCGAACGCCATCTGTTGGAGGCTTTCGAACGGGAAGAGGTCACCGAGGTGTCAATGATCGCCGACGCGCTGCGGGCGCGTTTGGACGAACTCGAGGACGATGTCAGATCCGCGCACGTGTATCGAGCGAAGAGCGCCGCGATCCAGTCGATCGTCTCTCGCATACTCACGAACGACTTGGACTTTCGCGAGGAGGTGGTCATCACTCCCCAGGACGGTCTCGTCAGTAGAGCTCGTCCGGATTTCGTGCACCAGATTCGCCCGGGTCGAGGGGTGATCGCCGAGGTCGAGCGTGGCGGAACCGTCACTAACAATCACGATCTGAAGGACATGTGGAAGACGCACTTCGCGCCGGATGTCCAACACTTGATCCTCGTCGTGCCGCAGGCGAACTGGAACGAACGAGGCGTCGCTCGCGAGAAGCCATTCCACCGCGTGACACAGCGCATGCGCTCGTTCTTCGGCGATGCGAGACGAGAGGTGGACGTCTTGTCATGTCACGTCCTGGGCTACGGATCGGACGTGCTGTCCTAGCTGCGATTCAGCTACGACAGCTGACAGCCGTGACACCACTGCATACGACTGACGCATGGCACTCAGACTCATCGGCACTGAACTGACCAGCTACCGCACGACCGATCACAGCGAGGAGATCGCCCAACTGCGGACATCTGCGCGGTTCCCGGAGCACACCCTCCTCGAACGACGCGCACGCCGGGCCGCCGCAGAACTCCTCCTGTGCCATGACGACACCGGCATCAGCCTGGACGACTGGGACGGGCCGCGCGATCTGATCGAGTACTTGCTCGGCCACCCCATCCTGAAGAACCAGGTCTGACCCGAGGACAGCCCTTTAGCGGGTGCCCTCGGCCTCAGTCGCCTACCGCTCGACGCGGTGCCACCTCACGCTGCCCTCGCATGCGTGAACGACGAAGGTGGCAAGAGCCTTGAAGTCCTGGGCGCGAGACGTCGGGCTGAATGCGCCGGACTCGGTGCTCGGGAACAGGCCCGTCGCGAACCAGGTATCGGCGGGGTCCGCGAGCACTGGTGCGGACATGTGAGGCGACATCTCACCGAACGCCTTGCCGATCTCCTGGGACGTCCATCCGCGCTGCGTCAGCTCGAACCAGGCGCGAGCGAACCCACGCAACATGACGTTCGAACCGATCAGACTGCGCCCACGCAACTCGGACGGAGTGAGGTCTTCGGCCTGGACGGCTGCGAGGTCGGGAAAGGCGTCGACCAGCGCGGTGGCGAAGTCGTCGAATGTGTCCACGACGTCCTGTTCGTTGACCTCGTTCTCGATGCGGGGGGTGATGTTGCCTCCACCGACGACCAGGGCCTTCAGGATGTCCTGCACATGCTTCGCGCCGAGCAGGTACGGCGTCGCGCCTGTGATCCGGTCCTGCTCCAGGTTGACTCTGCCTTCCAGCAGTTCACTGTGCTGAAGCACCAGATTGAGGGCGCGCGACAGTACCTTCCGGTCGTCGAAGCGGCTCTTCACAGCGCCGGTGATGCCCTTGGCGTTATCGTTGATGTCGACAAAGATCCGGCGAGCGACCTCGGGCGTCTCGACGATGATGATCTGAATCGCTACCCGTTCGTTCGCGAGCGAGTCGCGTCGGTGAATCAGGTCGTGCAGGCGACGTTCCTCGCGCTGAGCCACGAGCGAGTCGCCGATCTCCTTGGCTCGCGCTACCGAGACCCGCGCGTTCTCGATGTCCGACCGCAGGCTCTCCCACGCCAGGTGGAACCCGAGGGTGCGGTGCTGACCGTCAACGATTTGGATCTCGTCCCGCGCGTCCTTGGGCACCGCCAGTTGACCGAACATCGTGGTGCCGGTCTCGACCTCGATGGACCGATCGAACTGGAAGATGTTCGGCGCTCGCAGCAGGAGCGCCGGAGAGACCCATCCTGAGTCGGAACGAACGTACTCGCCGAAGTCCTTGGCGTGCTTGGGCGAGATCTGCCGCTGCGTCGCGGACACGTCCAACGGCTTGTCGGCGTTCGGACGCGGAAGGTAGGTGACGATCTCCCGCACGGAGAAGTCGACCGAATAGACGACTCGGCCCCCCTGCCGGAACTTGCTGGCGAAGAAGTACTCGTTCGGGTCGTACCCGGACGGTCGGAACTGACTGCTGCTCAAAGCTTTCCCCTCCACAGTGCCGAGCGTGATCCCCTAGGCCCGGTTGGCTTGGCTCGGCTGCGCGGAAGCTTAGAAGCCACCACCGACAGGCGTCCCGTTATCACTCGTAGTAGTACTTCTGGGGGCCGGGGAAGATCCAGGAGAGGCCGTCGCGGAGGCGGTCGCGCCAGTTCTCCCAGGAGTGGCCGTCGCGCGCCTCGACGTACCGGACCTCCATGCCGGCACCCTCGAACACGGGCACCATCGAGCGGTTCGGCACGATCAGCGGCTCGTACACGCCGCACGACTGGTAGATGCGGTCGGCGACGCGGCGCGGGCGGGCGCGGAACCGGTTCATGAACTTGACGACCGGATCGAACACCTGACCGCCGCCGTGGTCGAACCCGATGTCGGTGAACACGAACGAACCCGACTGCAGCAGAAGGGAACCGAAGACGCCCGGGTTCCGGTACGCCACCGACAGTGAGGCCACTCCGCCGAACGACGCGCCCGTCAGGCAGCGCGCCGATGGGCGGTCCAGCAGCGGCAGCGACGACGCCAGAGCCGGCAGCAGGTCAGACACCACGAACCGGGCGTGCGCCGCGTTGTTCGGGTACTCCACCTCGCGCGACCCCGGATCGGTGAACACCACCACCGTCTCGGCCATGTCCAGCCGGTGGATCAGGTTGTCCAGCACCGTCTTCATCGCCGCGTACTGCAGGTAGTCCGACCCGTCGTGCACGACGAGCAACGGGTAGGAGTGCGTACGGCGGAAGCGGGCGGGCAGGTACACCTGGCAGCGCGCGTCCCGGCGCAGCGCCCGCGACGGCAGGACGAGCTCCTCCAGCGACCCCGGCCTCGCCTCCGGATCCGGCGTCACCCACGGCGGCACCACGTAACCCGACGCCGCGCACACCGACGACGAACCCACCGGCGAGTGCGCCACGCGCGGGTTCAACGGGTCGTTCCCCGACACGACGTCGGAGCCGCGACGCACCTCCAGCTGGTACTCCACCCGCGAACCCGCCGGCAGCTCCAGCACCGCGAACCACAGCGACGTCTCACCCACGCGCTGCATGGGCACCCGCTGCGGCAGTCCGACGATCCGGTGGATGACGAACACCTCGTCCGCTGCGCCGCGGTACAGGAACGTGCACCGCGCGCCTTCCACGACCGGCACCTGGTGCCGCGCCAGGAAACGGTCAACAGCACTCTCGTCCAACGGCTTTCGCGCGAGCAGCCGCTCGATGGCCGGCCGCCGGCGCTTCGTCCCCGCCCAGCCCACGGGCGTGGTGTCAGTCATCCGAACCCCCACTCGGACCGACCACGCCGTCCTCCCGCACCACGAGTGTCCCGGCCGGCAGCGACCGGTCGGACGACAACGACACGACGGCGCCCGGGTCGAGCGGCACGCACGCCGACGGAGCGAACCGCCGCGCCAGCGTCGCCATCCGCGGTCCGTTCGCCACCAGCAACCGTTTCCGTGCCGACGGCAGAGCCACGACACCGGGTACGAGCCCGAGCCCCGCGTCGTACACCTCCGGTACGGCCGGCCCGTGCGGCGCGCGGTCGTTGAACAGCACGACGCGCTCGGTCAGCGCCATCGCCCCCGCGGACCAGGCGATGACCGGGCGCGACCCCAGCAGGGGCGCGACGTTGAACAGGTGCATCGCGTCCAGCAGAGCGGCTACGTGCCCGCCGGCCACCACGGCCGCGGACGCGCCCGACAGCGCCACCGTCACCTCGTCGCGGTGCTGCCGGACCAGCGGTCGTTCGTGCGGCACGACCCGGTCGTAGAACGCCCCGTGCACCGAGGCGATCCGCCGCCGGTGCCGGTCGTCGAGGTCGCGCAGCACCTCTTCGGCATCGGTGATGGCCCGCGACACCAATGACGCTGTGGCAGAACGCCGTTCGTACAACGAGAGCAACGCATCCATCGCATGCCCGACGCCCATCAGGTAGAGGTCCTGCATCTCGTCCAGCATCGCGCGCCGCGCCCGGAACGCCTCGGCGAACTCCGGGTCGCGGTCCAGCACGTCCTGCAACCGGTGCCACAAGGCGAGATTGACGGACTCACCCCCGAGGTAGGAGGACAGCTCGGCGTCGTCCTTCTCGCGCTCCTGCCAACCAGCGGTGACGATCGCGAAAAGCCCTGTGAGACTGAGGGATTCGACAACGCCCGGAAGTGTCGGCCGGCGCTGTGGACCCAGCAGCGTGACCGGCGGCGTACCGCTCAAGAGGCGTGCACCTGCATCGTCCGACCCACGTCGTCCATGATGCCGCGCAGCTCGTCGTAGTCCGGGTGCGAGAGCCGCACCCACGCGTTCGCCATGTACCCCGCCTCGACCGGCTGCGTCGGCGTACCGGGTGAGGGCAGGTTCGCGTCGATGATCTCCGCGCCGTATGTCGCGTGCAGCCAGTCGACGCCCTCGATGTCGCTGATCATGCCGTCGGCCGAGGGCCGCAGCGCGATGATCCCGGTCGCGAGCCGGCGGGACAGCTGGTGCCACACCTGGCCGTGCACGATCGCGTCCGCCCACGCGCGGTAGAGGTCGATGTCGTTGCCGACGCTGTACAGGTCCCAGCAGCCGACGCCGGGCGGCCGGGCGCCGATCTCGCTGAACCGCAACCCTTTCGGGCCGTGGAACCACTCCATGTGCGTCGCGGAAGTCTTGATGCCGAGGGCCTCGTGGACCCGCTCGCCCATCTCGCGCAGCTCGCCGTAGAACGGCGCCTCGTCCACCCGGTTCGTGGAGATGTACTGCGGGCTGACCCACCTGGTCCGCATCGCCTCCAGCACGTTCGGGTAGTAGTGGCAGGCGAAGTCCAGCGCCGCGTGCCCGTTCACGGCGAGGGTGTCGTAGAAGCCCTCGTGGCCCTCCACGAACTCCTCGACGGCGATCGAGTCCGCGTCGCCGAACGACTCCAGCGCCGCCGCGAGCTCGTCCGTCGAGGACACCTTGACCGTGGCCGCCGCGCCCGCGCCGTCCCGCGGCTTGAGGATGATCGGGTACCCCACCTCGTCCACGAACGCGCGTACCTCGTCGGCCGTCCTCGCCGCCGTGGACGCGGCCGTCGGCACACCCACCGCGCGCAGCGCCTCCTTCATCGACGGCTTGTCCCGGCACAGCCAGGTCGTGTGCACCGACGTCCCCGGGATGCCCGTCGCCTCCCGGACGTACGCCGCCGGCAGCGTGTGCGACTCGATCGTCGCCTCCAGCGCATCGATCCACGTCGAGGCCTGGAAGTGCTCGACCACCGCCCGCAGCTGGTCGACGTCCGTGACCGACCCGACCTGCTCGTACCGATGGATCCAGCCCTGCAGCTCCTCGTCGAGCCACTCCCACGGCGTCTCGCCGACGGCGTACACCGACGCGCCGACCTGGGCGAGCGCCCGGACGAACTCGCGTTGGTTGCGCGGGAAGTTCGGCTCGACGAAGACGACGTTCATGGATCACGAGGGTACGGCGATCGCGGTCCGGCGTCCGTGCAACGATCGATGGCCGACGCGATCGCTGGGAGAAGGAGAGTCGATGAGGGCCGTGGTCCTGATGTTCGGCACGCTCAGCTGGGACACCCTCAGCCTTGCCGAGCAGACCACCTACTACGAGCAGCACCGCGTCTTCGTGCGCACGGTGACCGCCCGGCCCGGCTGCCGGCTGCTCGCCGGTGAGGCGCTGCAGGCCGGCGACTCCGCCACGGTGATCCGCTTCCCCGGTGACCACCAGGTCCCGACCGACGGGCCGTTCGCGGAGGCCACCGAGCAGCTCGGCGGGTTCTACGAGCTCGAGGCGCCCTCGATGGACGTTGTGCTCGAGCTCGTCCGGCTCCTCCCCTCCAGCTACACCCTGGAGATCCGCCCGGTGCTGAGCACGCCCGCCTGACGCAGGCTGACGTCCGCCCGCGGCACGTATCAGCGCCGCGGCTGCCGCCTCCTGTCGGGTATGAGTGAGTCGCAGTTCACCGGGTCGGTGCCCCGGCTGTACGACGCGTGCTACGCGCCCGCGGTGTTCGTCCCGTTCGCGCCGGTCACCGCTCGGGCGGTGGCCGCCGGCGATCCGACGCACGTCCTGGAGGTCGCCGCCGGCACCGGTCGCGCGACCGTCGCCATCGCCGCAGCGCTGCCCTGCTCGCGCATCGTCGCCACCGACATCAGCGACGACATGCTCACCTACGCCGCCGGTCACCGCTGCGCCCCCAACATCACCTGGCGACCCGCCGACGCCCAGGACCTGCCCTTCCCCGACGCCTCGTTCGAGGCGGTCGCCTGCCAGTTCGGAGCGATGTTCTTCCCCGACCGCCCGCGGGCGTACGCCGAGGCCCGGCGCGTCCTGCGACCCGGCGGTCGGCTCGTCCTCACCATCTGGGACGCCGTCGAGCACCACGCGTACGCCCGCCTCACCACCGTCGTGCTCCGGCGCCTCTTCCCGGACGACCCGCCTCGGTTCGCCGAGCAGGTGCCGCACGGGTACCACGACACCGCCCGGATCGAGCGCGACCTACGCGCGGGCGGGTTCGACCGGGTGCAGGTGGCCCGCGAGACCGTCGTCGGCCGGAGCCGGTCCGCGCGTGACGTGGCGACGGGACAGGTCACGGGTACGCCGCTGGGGGCTCACATCAGTGCGCGCGATCCGGCGCTGATCCCCCGCGTCGTGGACGAGGTGACCGACGCCTTCCGGGCCGAGCTCGCCGACCCCGAGCGCGGCCCTGACGCCGTCGCCGGCGAGCTCACCGCGTACGTCGTCACCGCCCACTGACCCGGCCGGTTCTCCACGGGTCTCGCCGTACGCCGGTCGAGCCCGGGTCCCTGCCCTCCCTCTCCGGCAAAAGGTGGTGACCAGCACAGCCATGCGTGTGCTCTCCATCAAATTTTGCCGAAGGGGGCGGGCTCGAACGGGCGTCGGTGTGCTCGGCGGCTGCGTCGTACTCGTACACGCAGGGCGAAAGTGCCACGACATAACTGTGTGCACCGCAAGCAGTAACTTCTCTTAGAGTGGTCGCCATGCCCGTCCCGCCTCCGACCCCGGACGACCTCCCGCCGCTGCCCCGCTACCTGCAGCTGCTCTGGGACCAGGAGCCGCCCGGCCGCCGCGGGCCTCGCCGGACGCGCACCATCCAGGAGGTCGGTGGCGCTGCCGTCGCGCTCGCGGACCGCTCCGGCCTGGACGCCGTGTCGATGAAGGCGGTCGCCGGTGAGCTGGGCCTCACCACGATGTCGCTCTACCGGTACGTCGACTCCAAGGACGAGCTCAGCGCCGTGATGCTGGACCTCGCCTTCGGGGAGCCCGACCTCGCCGCCGTCACGACCGGCCCGTGGCGGACGCGGCTGGAGGCGTGGGCGCGCGGGCTCGTCGCGTCCTGCCGGCGCCACCCCTGGTCGGTCGACGTCGTGCTGACCGCGCCGCCCCTCACCCCGAACGCCCTCGCCTGGACCGACGCCGGCCTGCGCGCCCTCGCGGACACCCGGCTCACCACCCAGCAGCGGCTCTCGGGTCTGCTCGCGCTGGACGGGTACGTCCGCAACTTCGTCCGCAGCACCCGCCAGCTCGGGCTGCTGCCCGGCGAGGGCGAGACCGTCAGCGACGAGGCGCGACGGTACAGCGTCCGCCTCGCCGAGGTCGTCGACGCCGATCGGCTGCCGGCGCTCGCCGCCGCTCAGAGCGGGTTCGAGGACGACGAGGGCGAGGACTTCTTCGAGACCGAGCTGGCGTTCGGGCTCTCGGTCTTTCTCGACGGATTGGAGCAGCTGGAGCGGTCGGCGCCCGAGAATGTCGAGAACGCCTGACGGGCTCCGACGCTGCGGTGGAGGGCCCGCCCGGGTTCGCCACCGGTCGAAGCGAGGAGAGCACCGTGAAGTACGTCATCCTGATCCACTCCAACCCGCAGCCGTGGGGTCACCCGACCGGCGACTACATCGCCGAGCAGCAGGCGCTCCCGCAGGCCGAGCGCGAGAAGGGCATGGCCGAGTTCGACCAGATCCTCGAGGAGATGAGCAAGAGCGGCGAGCTGCAGGGCGGGACCGCGCTCGGCGACCCGGCCTCCGCCCGGCTGTACCGCTGGGAGGGCGGCAAGCCCATCGCCACCGACGGCCCGTACGCCGAGGCGAAGGAGCACCTGGCCGGGTTCTTCCTGATCGACGTGGCGAGCCCCGAGCGCGCGGAGGAGATCGTCGCCACGTTCTCCGGGCCCGGCGAGACGGTCGAGCTCCGGCCCGTCTGGGAGGGCTGAGCGGGGCGCTGTCCTAGCGTGGGCGCCATGCCCGATGCTCCGGTCGTCGCCCGCATCGACCTGCTCGCGTCCGTTCTCGCCCGTACGGCCGACGTCGTGGCGGGTGTACGGCCCGAGCAGCTCGATCGGCCGACGCCGTGCGAGGCGTACGACGTCCGCGGCCTCCTGCAGCACCTGATCGGCTGGCAGCAGGTGATGGCGGCAGCGCTCGCGGATGCGCCGTTGCCGTTCGCGGACGGGTCTCCGACGTACGTCGCCTCCGCAGACCTCGAAGGTGATCTGCGCGCGGGTTCGGCGTCGTTGCTGGCGGCGCTGCGGTCGTACGGCCCGGACGAGGTGGTCCTGCCCTATCGCGGGGTGACGCCGGTCGACGTGATGCTGCTGGAGCAGATCGCCGAGGCCGCCCTGCACACCTGGGACCTCGCGCGCGGACTGGGGAGGCCGTTCGACCTGGCCGCCGACGAGCTGGCCGCAGCGCACGAGGGGCTCGACCTGATGCTGCAGGAGTCGTTCGCGGCGGCCGGGTTCAAGGACGCGCCGTCGATGGTCCCGGGCGACGGCGGGCTCGCTCGTCTGCTCGCCCGCAGCGGCCGCAACCCTGCCTGGTACCCACAGACCGAGTAGCCCGATTGCCGGTCGAGTCGGGCCGGAGCTCGCGGAGGCCCGTGTCGAGACCAGGTGACCGTGTGCGGCTTGTCTCGATACGGGCATCACTGCGTTCGCCTCTACTCGACCGGCGGTCGTGTGGCAGGCCCGTCGCGCTGGTTGAGCCGGACCGGAGCGCTAGCGGAGGTCCGAGTCGAAACCCGTTGAGGCGCAGGGAGACTCGGGTGTCGCGGCACAGGTGGTTTCGACTCGGACTCGCCTAGCGGCTCGCCCGGCTCAACCAGCGATCATGGTGGGTCTCAGGTGCCGAACTCGCGCTCGCGGTGCTCTCGCCAGCGGTCGAGCATGGCGGGCATCTCCTCGGCCAGGAACTCGAAGAAGTCGGCCATCACCGCCATGCGCACTCCCGCGGGCGAGGCCGGTCCAAGGCGCTCGACGCCCTCGGTCGCTCGGAGCTTGCGGAGGCCCGTATCGAGACCAGGTGCGCGCGGTCACCGGGTCTCGATACGGGCATCACTGCGTTCGCCCTACTCGACCGGCGGGGTGTGGCGGGGCAGCGCACAGCAGTGGTCGGACCTGACATTCGCCGGTCGAGTAGGGCCAGAGCTTGCACATTCGCCGGTCGAGTAGGGCCGGAGTTCGCGCATTCGCCGGTCGAGTAGGGCCGGAGCTTGCACATTCGCCGGTCGAGTAGGGCCGGAGCTCGCGGAGGCCCGTATCGAGACCAGGTGCACGCGGTCACCGGGTCTCGATACGGACATCACTGCGTTCGCCCTACTCGACCGGCGAAATGTCGGCCTGCTCGACCGGCGCCGGGGGGTGAGGTCGTGTCGTTTCATTTCGTCTGGACGCAAGCGCCAAAGGGGACGGTTCGGTGCGGTTGGCTTGGTACGTATGGAGACTCACGACTTCTGCTTCCGGGTGCTGGGTCAGATCTCGGTCGAGGAGAAGGGGCAGGAGCTGCAGCTCGGTGGCCCGATGCGCCGTGCTCTGCTGGCAGGTCTGCTCCTCAACGCGAACCGCGACGTCAGCACCGCACGTCTGCAGCAGCTGCTGTGGGACACCGCTCCCGGTTCGGCCCTCGCCAACCTGCGCAACTACATGAGCGGTCTGCGTCGCGTGGTGGGGCCGAGGCTGAGCTCGTCGGCGCGCGGCTACCGGCTGCGGGTCCTTCCCGGGGAGCTCGACCTCGAACGGTTCAATGCGCATATCGAGGCCGGTCGGGCGAGCTGGGCCATGGGCGAGGCCGATCGCGCACTCACGCACTACGAGCAGGCGACCGCGCTCTGGAGCGGGACGGCGGGCTCCGACCTCCCTGCCGGGTGCGCCGTACGCCGGCACCTGGAGGCGTTGGAGCAGTCGGCGCTGACCGCCGCCGAGGAGACCATCGCGATCCGGCTCGCCCAGGGTGTCTGGTCGTTCGTGATCGACCGGGCGCGGGCGGTGCTCGCCGATCACCCGACGCGAGAACGGTTGTGGGGCCAGCTCATGGTGGCGTTGTACGAGAGCGGAGACGTGAGCGGCGCCCTTGCCTCGTACCGGTCCGCGGTGCGCGAGCTGACGACCCACCTGGGCCTGGACCCCGGCAGCGAGCTGACCGAGCTGCATCGTCGGATCCTGAACCGCGAGCGGATGCCGTCCGCCACCGAAGGCGCCGTACCGACCGCGCCGAGCCGGTCGTCCGGCGTCTCGCCCCGCCAGCTGCCACACCGGCACCGGGGATTCGTCGGCCGTACGGCGGAGCTGGAGTCCCTGGCAACCGCACTGCGGTCCGACGGCGGGGTGCTCGTGGTGCATGGCCCCAGCAGCGTGGGGAAGACCGCGCTCGCCGTCGAGTGGGCGGTCCGCCACGACGAGTGGTTCCCCGACGGTCAGCTCTTCGCCGACCTCGGCGCGTTCGCTCCTGGCGTCACCGGGACGAGCGCGGTGCTGCGAGCGTTCGTCCGGGCCCTCGGGGTCGGGGTCGACCTCAGCGAGCAGCCGGACGCGGAGGTCGCGGCGTTGTACCGCTCACTGCTCGCCGACCGCGCCATCCTCGTCCTTCTCGACCACGTCGGGAGCTTCGAGCAGGTGCGCCATCTGCTGCCCGGCGTCGGCGCATCGCGGGTGCTCATCACGAGCAGGCAGCGACTGCTGGGGGCGCGCCTCGAGGTCGGTGCGGACGAGCTGGCGCTGGAGGAGTGCCCGCTCGTCCTGGCCCGGCGACGGGCGGCCGGCGCGCCGCCCTCGAACCCGGCGTGACGATGCGGTCGGAGCGACACTCGTGGCCCCGACCGCATCGTCACCGGCTCAGCAGCTCTGGCCGGTGTACGTCCAGGCGCCACAGTTCCAGGTGCAGTTCAGCTCCAGCTTGCAGGTGCGCTTCTGCCGCTCGCGGGTGTTGAAGTTGCACCGGTACTCGGTGCGGTACTCCGCTGCACACCCGGCGGACGCGGTGGCGTGGGGGACGAGGCGCTCGAGCGTGCTGTCCAGGACGCGCTTCAAGGAACCCATGATGAATCTCCTCTGGTGTGGCCCGGTCGGTCGACCGGACGGGTGTGTTCGGCCGGCCTCGTGGACCGGTCGTCTGTGGGGGGTCGGGTGCTCAGCTGTCGGAGCACCACGCCGCGCAGCTGGTGGAACCCGATCGGGCCCATCTGCCGCGAGTCGTAGCTGACGGACTCGTTGTCGCCCAGCACGACGACGTGCCCGGCGGGGACGCGTACGGAGTCGCCTCGACCGGGGACACGGGTGGGGAGCTCGTCGCCCGGCAGCGCAGCCACCCGCTTGACCAGCCAGGACGCGGTCCGGGCCTCCGGAGAGCCGTCGCCTCCGTCGAGGCGGCGCGCGTCGTCCGACGGGGCGAGGACCACGACGTCGCCGATCCGCAGACGCGCCGGGCGTCGGCGGGCGACGAGCACCCGGTCGGACGCCGTCAGGGCCGGCTCCATGCTGCGCCCGGTCACGGACACGACCATGAGTCGGGTCCGGAGCCAGCAGGTCAGGGCGGCGACCGACGCACCACCCACGACGCCGGCGGTCACGGCAGCGCGCCTCATGACGCCTCCGCTGCCATCTGGTACCCGGACGCCTGGGCGCGGAACAGCTCGGCGTACAGCCCGTCGAGAGCGAGCAGGGCATCGTGGGTGCCGGACTCACCGACCCGCCCGTCCACCAGCGTCACCAGCAGATCGGCGTCCCGCAGCGCACCGAGCCGGTGGGAGACCAGCAGGTTCGTCCGGCCGTGGCGGGCACGGGCCAGGCACTGGTGCAGGTCCCGCTCCGCCGCCGGGTCGAGGCCGGACGACGGCTCGTCGAGGATCATCAGGTCGCGGTCGGCGCGCATCAGCGCCCGCGCCGTCGCCAGCTTCTGCCACTGCCCGCCGGACAGGTACGAGCCGTGCACCTCGGGCTGCGCGGCGTCGTCCTCGGAGCCCGCCGAGTCGTCGAAGAACACCCGGCTGAGCAACGTGTCGTAGCCGCGCGGCAGGCGCTCCAGATCAGCGGCGATCCCGGCCCGCTCGGCCGCCGCGCGAACCTCCTCGCCCGCGTGCGGACGGACCAGCAGGTCACGGTCCCCGACCGCGATGTTCTCCGTCGCCGACAGCTCGTAGGACATGAAGTCCTGGAACACCGCACCGAGACGCTCGCGGAGGACGTCGGGCCGCACCTGGGCGAGGTCCACGCCGTCCCAGAGGATGCGTCCGCGGGTCGGCTCGTAGAAGCGGCACAGCAGCTTGACCAGCGTGCTCTTGCCCGCGCCGTTGCGCCCGACCAGGCCGACGGACGACCCGGCCGGGATGGTCAGGCTCACCCCGCGCAGCACCCACGGCGAGTCCTCGGTGTACCGGAACCACACGTCGTCCAGCACGATGGCCGAACGAAGGGGCTCCAGCGTCTCGATCGCCGGGGCAGCGGCGCTCCGGCCTCCGTCGTCGGTCGCGAGCACCTCCAGGTGGTAGCGGAAGACGGAGGTGGCGTGGTGCAGCACCCCGAGCGCGGTGACCGCGCCGGCGAGCGCGCTCTGCAGCCCGGCGATGGCCGCGACGACGAGCGACACCTCGCCGACCGACACCGATCCCTCGGCCGCACGGGCCACGGCCCACACCAGTCCGAGTGCGGCGACGGCGGCGGTCATGACCGAGAGGCCGCCCTGCAGTACGAGGTCCCGGTGGTCGACCGCGCGCCGCATCGCATCGGCTCGGCGCCGCTCGGTCAGCATGCGATCGGCGAAGAACGTCCCGAGGCCGAAGAGCCGAATCTCCTTGGCGGCCTGAACATCCGACAGCAGCGAGGTGTAGAAGAACTCACGCCGCTCGATCGGCTCGGTCTGCCACTCGGCCTGCATCCTGCGACGGTTCAGGCGCAGCTCGGCGAGGAGCGCGGGCACCGCGGCGACGACGACGGCGGCCGTGAGCAGCGGCGACACGACGAGCAGGGCGCCCACCATGCCCGCGGTCGTGAGGGCTGCGCGAGCGAGCCCGAGCGACCCTCGCACGATGCTCCCGGGCGAGTTGCCGCCGGCGCTCTCCGCCAGCCGCAGCCGGCTCTGGAACCGCGGGTCCTCGAAGCGCGCGATGCCCTGCAGCCCCTGGACCGCCGCGAACAGGTCCTGCTTGGCGAGCCGGCCCGCACGACGGCCGAGCTCGGCCTCGAGGTAGGTCCCCACGGGTCCGGCCGCGCCGAGCACGACGGCCACCCCCGCCAGGCCGAGGAGCGGAGGCAGCAGGACGGACCACGCGGCGTGGGCCGACACCGCGTCGAGCAGGGTCTTGGTCAGCAGGGCCGCCGCCACCGGCGCGAGTCCGCTCGCCGCACTGATCGCCCAGCTGCCGGCCAGATGCCAGGGCGCGGATCTCCCGACGAGGCGCAAGGCCTCGAACGTGGGCCGCGTACGGGTCATCACACGGCCTGGAGCCGGGGCAGGGAGGCGACGGTGTGGCCGCCGGCCTGGACGACGCCGTCCCCGTCGAGGACGAACATCGCGGGGTAGGCGCTCACCCCGAAGGCCTGCACGATCTCGTCGCCGGGCCGGGCGATCACGACGGGGGTCCTCGCCTTCAGCCGGGTGACCATCTCGGCGCGCTCCTGCGGGGAGTCCCCGTCGTCGAGCACGACGGCCAGGGTTCGAGCGTCCTGCGGGAGCCGCTCGAGGAAGAGCGGGAGCTGCTCGTGGCACGGCGGGCAGGTGGGCGAGAAGAACCCGACGTAGGTCGTCCCGGCGACGGCGCTCTGCTGGTCGACCTCGTCGCCCGAGGTCGTGGTCGCGGTGAACCCGCCGATCTGCTGCCCCGGCGCGAGCTCGGTCTCGTCGGTGTCCCCGATGGGCCTCACCGCGTCCAGCCGCTCCTGGTGCTCACGCAGGCGGCGCAGGACGGCGACGAGCAGCAGGAGGTTCGCGACGCAGGCCATGGCCAGCAGGACGACGGCTCCGGTGAGCAACGACATGGGACTCCTCGATTCGGGCTGGTCGGGCGGATCAGGACAACCGGTGGGAGGCGGTCCGTCGATCGGGTGGGCTCCACAGCTCGAGCAGCGGGTCGAGGAAGACCACCAGGAGGCCGACCCCCGCACCTGCACCGAGGGCGACCAGCGCGCTCCCCGGGCTGGTGTCGGACGAGGTCGCAGCGGTCACGGCACCGAGCACGGCGGCCCCGGTGAGACCAGCGTTGCGCCACACCACGCGTCGACTCAGCGGGACGTCCTTGCGGCCGAAGCAGGCGCACGTGGCGCCTCGGGTACCCCGGTGCAGGACGAGCGCGGCGGCGGCGCCGAGCCCGGCGAACAGGACGGCGGCGGCAACGAAGGTCACCCGCAGCACGGTCCCGCCGGCCAGGGCCAGGCCGACGGCGACGGCGGCCTCGAGGAGAAGGACCGCCACGGCGACGGGCGCGACCAGGCGGGCCGGCACGATCCGCCAGTGGCGCAGCGAGTCGGTGAACTGCCCGAGCGCCGTGCTCTTGGAGACCAGGGCGATGGCCAGCACCACGACCAGCAGCGCCCGCGTTCCCAGCGTCAGACAGTCCACCCTGACCCCCTTCGATGCTCCGGTCGAGCACGACAACCGGGACGCTAGGACGCGACGATGCCAGGGTGCGCATACGCGGTGCATACGGTCCGGCGTCGCCCCGGACGACGGGGAGCACGACAGGACCCACCGACCCCGTTCGGGGTCGGTGGGTCCGTGACGTGCGTGCTGCGGGGGCCCGGAGGGCCGCCTCAGCCGGCGGAGTGGCGGCCGCGGGTGGCGCCACCCGGACCGGCGAGCTCCGCCTGCGTGGCGCGCTCGGTGTCACCCACCAGGTCGCCGGTGCTCGCCTGGGTCGGGTTGACCGGCGTCGGCTCCTGGTTCGGCTCCGCCTGGTGCCACGGGTCCGACTTCTTCTTCTGCTGACCGCTGACGTAGAGCGCGGCCGCGCCTGCGAGCGCGATGACGCCCACGGCGATCAGCAGCTTGCCCTTCTTCTTGCGCTTGACCACGCCCGGCGCGACCCGCGCGACGGTGTCCTGCGCCGGCTCGGGCAGCTTCGCCACCGCGGCACTCGTCGTCGCGGCGGCCGCGGCGATGGCGTTCTGGATGCGCGGCATCCACTCGTCGGAGAACAGCGAGGACGCCTGGTCCTTGGTCAGACCGGCGTCCTGGGCCTTCTCGATCGCCGGGGCGGCGAACGCAGCGGCCTTCTCACGAGCCGGCGCAGCGGACGCGGCGACCTTGTCCTTCGCGGGAGCCGCGGCGGCGGCCACCTTGTCCTTGGCGGGCACGGCGAACGCGGCGACCTTCTCGCGGGCGTCGGAGTCCTTCGCG
Organism: Luteipulveratus flavus; assembly: GCF_029439465.1. Taxonomy (GTDB): domain Bacteria; phylum Actinomycetota; class Actinomycetes; order Actinomycetales; family Dermatophilaceae; genus Luteipulveratus; species Luteipulveratus flavus. The sequence continues at coordinate 116,461 of NZ_JAROAV010000023.1, forward strand.
CGTGAGATGACCGTGTGCACCTTCGGCTGCGCTGCCTCCTTGGTCCGCTCGGCCACCGGGGCTGCTGTGTCCTTGGCCTTGTCCAGAGCGGCCCGAGCGGCCGGTGCGGCGCGGTCGACGGCGTCCTCCACGTAGGGGGTCACCTTCTCCTTCACCGAGCCCAGCGCGTCGACGGCCGCCGAGGTGAGGTCGTCGGCCCGGTCTCGCACCTTCTCTGAACGGGACTTGCGGAACGGCATGAGTCCTCCTCGCCTGTCGATGTTCCGGCCCATACTGCCTGGTTCTCCTATGCCCCTGCCAGGAGGCACCCAAACCCCGGCCCGGTCACCGCAGCGGTCGTGTCCGCCCCGTGGACGCCCGTACGTCGCGTGAAACACTGACGGCATGAATGCGACGCTGCACACCAACCACGGCGACATCAACGTGACGCTGTTCCCGAACGAGGCGCCGACCACGGTGGCCAACTTCGTCGGTCTCGCCACGGGCGAGAAGGAGTACAAGGACGACGCCGGGCGCACCAGCCCCACGCCCTTCTACGACGGTCTGACGTTCCACCGCATCATCCCCGGCTTCATGATCCAGGGCGGCGACCCCAAGGGCATCGGCATCGGCGGCCCGGGCTACGAGTTCGACGACGAGATCCACCCGGACAAGAACTTCAACGCCCCGTACGTCCTGGCCATGGCCAACGCCGGCAAGCGCGGCGGCAAGGGCACCAACGGCTCGCAGTTCTTCATCACCGTCGGCGCGACGAGCTGGCTGCAGGGCAAGCACACGATCTTCGGCGAGGTCGCCGACGGCCCGTCCCGTGAGGTCGTCGACAAGATCGCCGCCGTCCGTACGGGCGCGCAGGACAAGCCGGTCGACCCGGTCGTCATCGAGCGCGTGTCCGTCGAGCGCTGACCGAGCACGACCCGAGGTAGACCCCCATGTCGTCCCCGACCGGCCCGACCGCCGAGCCGCCCGCCGAGGCGCCACCCACCTGTCCCCGTCACCCGGACCAGGTCGCGTACGTCCGCTGCCAGCGGTGCAACCGGCCGACCTGCCCGGCGTGCCAGCGCCCGGCGTCCGTCGGCATCCAGTGCGTCGACTGCGTCAAGGAGCAGCAACGCTCGTCGCCGGTGACGCGCAGCATCTTCGGCGGCCGGGCCGTGTCGGGACGACCAGTCGTCACGATCGCGCTCATCGCGATCTGCGTGGTCGTGTACGTCGGTCAGCTGAGCACCGACCGCGTCACGGCCGACCTGCAGTTCGCGCCCGTCCTCGGTCGGGACGAGCCGTGGCGCTTCCTCACCGCGGCGTTCCTGCACGACCCGAACTCGATCCTGCACATCCTGTTCAACATGTACGCCCTGTGGATCTGCGGGCAGTACCTCGAGCCGATGCTGGGCCGGGCCCGCTTCCTCGCGCTCTACCTCGTGTCCGCCGTGGGCGGCTCGGTCGGGTACGCCCTGCTCGCCTCGACGCCGGCCACCGCCGAGCAGTGGCAGGACAGCGGCTGGTTCACCCCGACGGTGGGCGCGTCCGGCGCGGTGTTCGGCCTGTTCGCGGCGGTCGTGGTGCTCAACCGGCACCTCGGTCGCGAGATCGGGCCGATGCTGACGATGATCGCGATCAACGCCGCGATCCCGTTCTTCGTGAGCAACATCGCCTGGCAGGCGCACCTGGGTGGCGCGGTGACCGGCGCGGCCGTGGCGGCGGTGATCGCCGTTCTCGGCCGAGACCGGCGACAGCTGCACTGGGGCGCTCTCGCGGGCGTGCTCCTGGTGCTGGCCGTCCTCGCGGTGATCCGCTACCAGACCGTCACCCTCCCGCCCGGTCTGATCATGGGCTGACCGTTCCCCACAGGAACGACGGGGGGCCTCCGGGCGCTCCTGCGCCGATCCGCTGTGGACGACCCGCGCACCACCGGAGTTACACCGCTGTGGTTTATCCACCGCCTGTGGACAACCATGTGGACAACGTGTGGGAGCCGCACCGACGAAGGCCCGCCTCCCGGTGCGGGAGGCGGGCCTTTCGGCGTACGGACGGTGTCAGCGCCAGCGGGTCGTCATCGCGAAGCCGACCATGATGAGGGCGAACCCGATGGCCAGGTTGCCGTAGCTGATCCCCGGGATCGGTGCCTTGCCGTTGGCCAGGTAGAAGACGACGATCCAGATCAGGCCGACGACCATGAGGCCGAGCATGACGACCTTGAACAGCGTCGAGCTCGGACCGCCGGGGACCTTCTGCGGGCGGTCGCCACGGCGAGAGGTCTTGGCGGGCTCGGCGTCGTCGGCCTTGCTCGCGCCGGCCGCCTTCGCTCCGCTCGCCTTGGCTGCGCTCCCCTTGGTGCCGGAGGCCTTCGCGCCTGCGGAGGCCTTCTTCGCATCCTGGTGTGCCGTCTCCGAGGACGCCTTCGACGCGCCTGCGTCGACATCACCTCCGGCGCCGGCCCTGTCCTTCTCCTCGGACGTGCTCACGCCCTGACTCCTTCGCTCGGGTGACTCATGTCGTCCACCGGACCGGATCTGCGGGCACACCCGGGTGCCGCCCCGGCCGGCGGTTAGGCTACAGCCTAGTTCACCCGGCTCTCGCCCACGGTGGCGTCGCTGCGGCGAGCATCCTGCTGTGAGCAGGTGAGAGCGCCCCTGCTACCTCGGAGTCCGCGCATGTCGAGCACGACCACCCCCCGACGCCGTCGCGCCTGGGCGTACGTCGTGCCGTTCGTCGCCGTGGCGGCCGGTCTGCTGTTCGGTACCAGCGCCAACGTGTCCGAGGGCACCGACCTGCGGCCCGGGCAGACCTCGCTGGTCGGCGTCGTCCAGGACGCCAACCGGAAGGTCGCGGGCCAGCAGCGCGACGTCCAGGGTCTGCGCAACGAGGTCACCACGCTCACCAAGGCCAACGCGAGCGCGCCCGGCAGCGTCGAGCTGCGGTCGCTGACCCAGCGCGCCGACGCGGTCGCGCCGGACGCCGGCCTCACGGCGGTCAAGGGTCGCGGCCTGAAGGTCACCCTCGACGACTCCGACCGGACGGTCGAGGACCTCCCCAAGGACGGCAACGTCGACTGGCTCGTGGTGCACCAGCAGGACGTCCAGGCCGTGGTCAACGCCCTGTGGCAGAGCGGCGCGACCTCGATGATGCTGATGGACCAGCGGGTCATCTCGACCAGCGCGGTGCGGTGCGTCGGCAACACCTTGATCCTGCAGGGCCGGGTGTACTCCCCGCCCTTCACCATCACCGCGATCGGCGACCCGGGCGCGCTCAAGCGCGGCCTGGACGACGACCTGGACGTGAGCGACTACCGCGAGCGCTCCGACCTGGCGGGCGTCACCTACGACGTGAAGTCCGTGACCGCCTCCTTCCCCGCGTACGCCGGCTCGCTGAGCCTGCACCACGCGCGTCCGAAGGGCTGAGCCGTGGCGGCCACCCGCGTCCTCGTCGTCGACAACTACGACAGCTTCGTCTTCACGATCGTCGGCTACCTCGAGCAGCTCGGCGCCGACTGCACCGTGGTCCGCAACGACGCGGTCAGTACGGCGCAGGCCGCGGAGTACGACGGGGTGCTGGTCTCCCCGGGGCCGGGGACTCCCGAGGAGGCGGGCGTGTCGATGGCGATGATCGAGGCGTGCGGCGAGCGGGAGCAGCCCATGCTCGGGGTCTGCCTGGGTCACCAGGCGCTCGGTGTCGTGCTGGGTGCGGTGGTGGACCGGGCGCCGGAGCTGCTGCACGGCAAGACGTCCCGGGTGCAGCACGACGGGGCCGGGGTGCTGGCGGGGCTGCCGTCACCGTTCACCGCGACGCGCTACCACTCGCTGACCATCGACCCGGCCACCGTGCCGGACGAGCTGGTCGTCACCGCCCGGACCTCGACCGGCGTGATCATGGCGGCCCAGCACCGCAGCCTGCCGCTGCACGGGCTGCAGTTCCATCCCGAGAGCGTGCTGACCGAGGGCGGTCACCGGATGCTCGCGAACTGGCTGGCCATCTGCGGTGACGAGGGCGCGGTCGCGCGGTCCCACGGTCTGGCGCCGCTGGTGCACCGCGCCGTCACCGCCTGACCCGGACGGGCACCGTTTCGCCGGGGTGTCCGCCTCACGCGTGGCCGTGCTCGGAGGTCGCGTGGTGCTCGGTGGTCCAGCTCTGCGACTGGGTCAGCACGAACAGGTAGGCCAGGGCGGGCAGCACGATCAGCCCGGCCAGTACCGCGACCATCAGCAGCCCCCACAAGGTGGCGTCCGCGCCGGCCGCGTCATCGATCCGGACGTGGTCGACGAGCATCCGCGGGTACTGCGCCACACCCCAGGCACTCACGACCGTCGCGACAGCGGCGACGGCCGTCACGCGTGCCGGTCCGTAGCGGTGCGTCCAGACCAGCGCGAGCGTGGCGCTGCCGGCGACCGCCGAGGTGATCACCAGCGGCAGCGCGCGACCGGTGAGGCCGTCCCAGAGCACGGGGGCGTCGCCGTCCAGCGGGACCAGCCCGGCGAAGACCACCACCCCGGTCCCGACGCCGACGGCGAGCGTGCGTCGGTGCAGCGTGCCCACCAGCGCGGTGCTGCCGGCGCGGGCGGCGTCGGCGACGAGGAACACGCCGGCGAGGAACGCGCAGGTGCCGATCGCGACGAGGCCGCCGACCACCGACGTCGGGTTGAGCCACGACGTCCACAGGTCGCCACGCCCGCGCAGGGGGACGCGGCCGGACGCGATCGCGCCGGCGACGGTGCCGAGGAAGAACGGCGTGATCAGCGACGCCCCCGCGAAGACCGCACCGAACAGCTGGGCCTGCCGCAGCGTGGCGGCGTACTTGCGGAACGCGAAGGCGGCGCCGCGCAGGACGATGCCGAGCAGGGCCAGCAGCAACGGCACGATCAGCGTGCTCATCGCGGCGGCGAACGCCTCGGGGAAGCCGGTCCACCACATGACGAGGACGTAGATCAGCCAGACGTGGTTGGCCTCCCACACCGGGCCGATGCTGTGGTCGATCTGCGTGCGCAGCGCGGCGCCGGTACCCGCTCCGCCGGCGGTGAGGTCGAAGAAGCCCGAGCCGAAGTCGGCCCCGCCGAGCAGCGCGTAGGCGATGATCCCGACGAACAGGGCCGCCGCCACTGCGGTCGGCAGACTCATGACCGCCACGCCCCGCCGCCGTCCGAGCCGCTGGGGTGCGAGCCGGCGGCGTCCGCGGCGACCGCGTCCGAGCCGACGGCGTCCGCGAGCTGAGGGCCGTACGGGCTGGGCAGGTCCTCCTCGCCCGCCCGCCAGCGGCGGGTCATCGACCGCAGCACGACGACGGCGCCGACCGTCATCGCCGTGTAGACGACCAGCGTCACGGCGAGCACGAGCCACAGCCAGCCGTTGCTGCCGGCGGCCTCGGTGGTGCGCAGGTACCCGAAGACCGTCCACGGCTGGCGCCCGACCTCCGTGGCGACCCAGCCCGACTCCAACGCCACGACGGCGAGCGGGCCGGCCACCACGAGTGCGAGCAGGGCCCAGCGCTGCTCCAGCAGGTCGCGCCCCCGCCAGCGGGCGACCCAGAAGATCACCACCGCCACCGCGAGCAGCGTCCCGATGCCGACCATCGACTGGAACGCCAGGTGCGTGATGTTGACCGGTGGCCGATCCGCGGCGGGGAAGGTGTCGAGTCCCCGGACCGGCTTGTCGAACGAGCCGCGCGCGATGAACGAACCCCACTTCGGGATCTCCACGTACGCGCGGGGCTCGCCGTCGATGAGCACCCCGCCCATGCGCAGTGGCGCCGGCTGCTCGGTCGTCGTCGCGAGCTCGAACGCGGCCAGCTTGGAGGGCTGCGTCTCACCCAGCCGCATGCCCAGCACGTGGCCGAGGACCGGCTGCAGCACCGCGGCGACGGAGGCGAACACGAACGGGACCGTGAACCCCAGCCGGTGGTGGCTGTCGCGGCGACCGCGCAGCATCCCGGCGGCGTACACGGCGGCGACGACGAAGCCGACGAGCATGAACGCGCCGACCCACATGTGCGCGAACTGCAGCACCGCACCCGAGCTGAGCAGCACCGCCCACGGATCGACGTCCGTGACCTGGCCGTCGACGATCCGGAACCCGGTCGGCATGTTCATCCAGGCGTTGACCGAGATCACGCAGTACGTGCCGAAGACCCCGGCCGCGATCATCGGTACGAGCATCAGCAGGTGCCGCCGGGGCGGCATCCGGTCCCAGCCGTAGAGGTAGATGCCGATGAAGATCGCCTCGACGAAGAAGGAGAGTCCCTCGAAGGCGAACGGCAGACCGAGCACGTCACCGAACCGGCCCATCAGTCCCGGCCACAGCAGGCCCATCTCGAAGCTCAGGACCGTCCCGGATACCGCGCCGATCGCGAACAGCACGGCCGCCACCTTGCCCCAGCGCCGGGCCAGACCGAGCGCGGTCGGGTCGCTGCGCACGAGGCCGCGGCGGTGCACGACGAAGATCATCGCGGGGAAGGCGACCCCGAACGACGCGAGGACGATGTGCCATCCGAGCGAGAACGCCATCTGCTCGCGCGCCGGGAGCAGTCCGTCGGGCTCGGAGCCGGCAGCTGCGAGCTGGGCGAGAACGGGCATGGCCACTCCCTTCGCGCCGGAAGGGCCCGTCCCGCCTCCCGCGGTGGCCGCGGTCGTGCAGGGGCGGCGGCCCGGCGTCTTTCCGAGCCTACCCAGCCGCCGGCGGGCGGCTCGGTCGACAACGGCGGTGGACCACGCGTCGGCGCCCGGGCGAGAGTCAAGGAAAATGCAACAAAAGGTAAAGGCTCTGTATATGCTCTCGCCGAGCATGAGGCGTCCCAGGAGGGACTGACCTGTCATTCCTCGGGGACTTGAGGACACAGCACCGTGCACGAGCAGCCCGAGACCAGGGGATCTCGTCGGAGTTACCAGGCGCGTCGTTGGCCGCTCAGGCTGATGGCGGCCGTCTTCGTCGTGTCGGTCGTGGCCCTGCTGGGGTGGGCCTACCACCACCAGAACCAGCCCACGTACGACGCACTCCCGCAGCCGCGACTGCGCGCGGAGACCGACATCGTCCCGGTCTCCGGGCCCCGGGCGGGGGCGTCGCAGAACGGGTCCGCGCCGGCGAGCGCGGCGGACGTCGTCCGGCCCTCGCCCGCCACCCAGATCTACATCCCGAACGCCGACGCGGACCTGCGCATCAGCACCGACGTGAAGCCGCTGGACGGCTGCCGCCGGGTCATCGACCCGCCGCACAGCGGGCCGGGCTTCGGCGGCGTCTTCGGGTGCACCGACTTCGCCCAGCCGGGGACCACCAGCCCGAGCCTGACCGTCGTCGCCGGCCACTCCTCCAAGGACCTGGAGACCGCGTTCAACCGCCTGTACGTCCAGAACGACCGGCTGGTCGGGCAGCTGGTGTACCTGCGCACGGAGGCCAGCGGAGACCGCTGGCTGGTCTACCGGATCACCGCGGTGCACGTCCCGAGCAAGAAGGACCTGCCGTACCTGCCGCAGGTGTGGGGTGAGCCGGGGGCCTCGACCGCCGGGCGCCTGCTCCTGGTCACCTGCCGGCAGCAGCCGCACGTCACGCCCGCGGTGCTGAACTACATCGCCGTCGGCCGGCTGGTCGGTCTGCGCTGAGGCCCGTTCCTCACCGAGAGCCGATGCGAACATCATGCTGACCATCCTGATCCCTGCCCACAACGAGGGCACCCGCCGCGCCGCCGCAACCGTCGGGCGGCACGCCGCCGGCGCGACGTACGCCCCCATCACCGACACCTTGATCAGCCTGCGCCGGCAGACGGTGCAGCCGTACCGGGTCGTCGTCATCGCCGACAACTGCACCGACGACACCGCCCGGCTCGCCTGGGACGCCGGCGCCGAGGTCTTCGTCACCGTCGACAACACCCACAAGAAGGCCGGCGGCCTCAACCAGTGGCTCGACCTGCACCTGAGCAGCCGCCGTGACACCGACACCATCATGGTGATGGACGCCGACTCAGCGTTGAACGACGACTTCCTCGAGCACGCCCTGGGCTACATCGACCGCGGGTACCACGCGGTCGGCGGCATCTTTCTCGGCAAGGACGGCGGCGGCCTGGTCGGCATGTACCAGCGCAACGAGTACGCCCGCTACGCCCGGGACGTGGCCCGCAAGGGCGGCCGGACGCTGGTCCTGACCGGCACCGCGACGGTGTTCACCGCCCAGTGCCTCAAGGACGTCGTCAAGGGCCGCTCGACCGGCCGGATCCCCGACACCGGGCGCGTCTCCCACGTGTACGACACCAAGGCGTTGACCGAGGACAACGAGCTGACGTTCGCGCTGCTGCACCTGGGGTACGAGATCATCGCGCCGCCCGAGTGCGGGCTGCGGACCGAGGTGATGGAGACCTGGGAGGCCCTGCGGCTGCAGCGATTCCGCTGGAAGCGCGGCGCCATCGAGAACAACAACCACTACGGCCTGACCCGGTACACCGCCAAGTACCAGTTCCTGCAGTGGTGGTCCGGGCTCGGCATCCTCGTCACCGTGCTGTACCTGGCGACCATCGTCGCCGCGGTCGTCACCCAGTCGTTCCACGTCGTCGCGTTCTGGATGGCCGTCACGGTCGTCTACATGCTCGAACGAGTCGTCACCGTGCGCTCTCGCGGCCCCCGGCAGATGCTCGTCGCCGGCGTGCTGCTGATCGAGATGCCGTACGACATCACCCTGCAGTACGTGCAGGCCCGCGCCTTCCTCGCCGCCCTCCTGCGGACGAAGAAGAACTGGTAGCCCTTACTCAATCCACACGGAGGTTCGATGTACCACAACCCTCTCGGTCCGCCCGCGGCGACCGGGCTCGGCGCCGGCGCCGGCCTGTTCGCGTTCACCCCGATGGGTGTTCTCTGGGTTCTCCTCGCGGCGTTCGCCGTCGCGGGTGCCGTCGGTGCGCTGATGCGCATCCTGCCGGCGTCGCTCACCGAGGTGCCCCGCGCCGCGCTGCGTCGCCCGCAGCCCACCCAGCGGTAGGGACCGCAGAACGCCGCGGGCGGCCGCCACTCCTCAGGAGTGACGGCCGCCCGCGGCGCTGTCGTTCGCGACCCGCTCAGGGGAAGGTCGGGAACGGCGGTGGCGGTGTCTGCGGCGTCGGTGTCGGCTGGGTCTGGGTCGTGGGCGTCGGCGTCGGCGTCGTCTGGGTCGGGGTGGGTGTCGGGCTGGAGCTGGTCCCGTTGCCGTTGCCGTTGCCATTTCCGTTGCCGTTGCCGTTGCCATTCCCGTTGCCGTTCCCGTTGCCGTTCGGCGGCGGGGTGCTCGGCTGCTGGGTCCGCAGCCCGGTGGCGACGTACAGCTTCACGGTCGAGCCGAGCGGCACCATCGCGCCCTCGTACGGGTCGAGGTCGATGACCTTGCCGAGCGTGCCCTGGAAGTCGACCGTACGGTCGATCTGCTCGTACTTCAGGCCCAGCTGGTTGAGGGTCACGGCGACGGCGCTGGCGTCGGTGTTGTCGAGGCCGGTGGGGATCTGCACCTTCCCCGTGGAGATGCGCAGCTCGATCTTCGCGTCCCGCTCCACCGAGGTGCCCTGTGCCGGCGTCATGGTGGCGACCTGGCCCTCCGGGTACTTCGTGTTGTTCTGCTCCTTACCGAGGCTCACCTGGTCGTCGGTGAACCCCGCGTCCCGCAGCGCCTGCCGCGCCGCGGACTCGATCTTTCCGCGTACGTCCGGGACCTGCAGGGCGGCCGGCCCGGTGGACACCTGGATCGTCACGGTGCTGCCGGTGGTTGCGGCACCCCCGCCGTTCGGCGTCTGCCCGTAGACGGTGCCGGCGGCCTCGGCGTGCGGCGCCCGCGTGGCGGCGACCTTGAACCCCTCCGTCCGCAGCATCTCGGTCGCGCGCTGCTCCGGCATCTGCAGCACGCTCGGGACGGTCGTGGTCCCGGACGCCGTCCCGCCGCCGCTGTCACCGTTCATCAGGGCGTACCCGATGCCGAAGATCGCCAGCAGCGCGACCAGGGCCGCGACGACCCAGAGGCCGGTGCGGCGCGGGCGCTCGTCGTGCTGGGCGATGTCGGCGGTGCTGTCGGTCCGGTCCGGAGTCATCGGCGCGACGGCCTCCGGGCGGCGCCGGGCCTCGGTCGGGTCGATCGCCAGCGCGGCCGCGGTCGCGGCTGCCCCCTCGCTGATGGGCGCACCCGTCCGGGTGGCCTGCAGGTCGGAGCGGAAGTCCGCCGCCGACTGGTACCGCTGGTCGCGGTCCTTCTCCAGCGCGTGCAGGGTGACCGCGTCCAGGTTCTCCGGGATCGACGGCTCGTACGTCGACGGGGCCGAGGGCTGGTCCTGGATGTGCTGGTAGACCAGGCTGACCGGCTCGCCGACGAACGGCGTACGGCCGGCGAGCAGCTCGAACAGCAGGCAGCCGGTGGAGTAGAGGTCGGACCGCTCGTCGACGGTCTCGCCCTGCGCCTGCTCCGGGGACAGGTAGCGGGCGGTGCCGACGACGGCCTGGGCGGACGTCATGGTGGCGCCGGCGTCGGCGAGCGCCCGGGCGATGCCGAAGTCCATCACCTTCACGCTGCCGCCGCGGGTCACCATGACGTTCGCGGGCTTGATGTCGCGGTGGACGATGCCCTTGTCGTGGGAGTACTCCAGCGCCGACAGCACGCCCATCGTGATGCGGGCGGCCTCGTCGGGGGCCAGCCGGCCCTCCTCGTTGAGGACCTCGCGCAGCGTCTTGCCGTCGACGTACTCCATGACGATGTACGGCACGTCGACACGGCCACCGCCGGTCTCGATGAAGACGTCCTCACCGGAGTCGTACACCGCGACGATGGCGTGGTGGTTCAGGCCGGCGGCCGACTGGGCCTCCCGCCGGAAACGGGTCAGGAACGTGTGGTCACGGGCCAGGTCGGCACGCAGCATCTTGATCGCGACCTGCCGACCGAGACGGGTGTCGTGGCCCAGATGGACCTCGGCCATGCCGCCACGGCCGATCAGCTCACCGACCTCGTAGCGGCCGCCGAGCACCCGGGGACTGTCACTCACTGAGCTCTCCTTCACGTCAGTCCACCGGCGAGAACGGCGTCTTGAACGGGCCGGTCTGCAGCGGGGAGCCGCCGGGACCGGTTCGGGTCTGCGTCGGGGTACCCCCGCCGCCACTGGTCAGCACCGCGACGAGCACTCCGATGAGCACGAGCGCACCGATCACGGAACCGATGAGGACCCCCTTGTTGCGCGCCCACCCCACGGGTGAGCCGCTCTCCCGGCCGGACGCGCCGACCGGCCCCTGCTGACGTGTGCTCTTGACCGACTCCGGCTGCGTCTTCAGCCGGGACCGGGTCACCTGGCCGGAGTCCGGCGAGGAGCCCTGGCCCGACGAGGCGCCGACGGGCCGCTGCTGCTGGTGGTTCGGCTGCTGGTTCGGGCCGACCTGCGGGTTCGGACCCGAGCCGTGGCCCGGACGGTGGCCGGCCTGGGTGTTCGGACCGGACGGCGGACCCACGCGCTGCGGACCGGAGCGGGCGGCCTGCGGGTTCGGGCCGGAGCTCGCGGCGGACCGGTTCGGACCGGACGGCGGGCCGACGTGCTGCGGACCGGACGGGGCAGCGGGACGCGCGCCGGTCGGCTGGGGGCCAGAGCTCGGCAGCCGCTGGCCGGGGCCTTGCGGACCCGGCGGCGGGCCCTGCCGCAGCATGCCCATCCGGTCGGCGTCGCGCAGCGCCTGCCGCATCGCGCGGCCGAACTCGGCGGCGCTGCCGGGACGGCGGCCCGGGTCCTTCTCCAGGGACGCCGCGACGACCGCGCGGATCGTCGGCGGGACGAACGGCGGCAGCGGCGGCGGCGGCTCGTTGACGTGCGCCAGCGCCAGGGCGACCGCGGTGTCCGCCTCGAACGGGCGGCGGCCGGCGAGCATCTCGTACGCGACGACGCCGAGGGCGTACACGTCGGAGAGGTTCGTGGAGGGGCGGCCCATCGCCGACTCGGGCGCGAGGTACTGGGCCGTACCCATGACCTCGCCCGTCTTGGTCATGGCGACCGACCCGACCGCGCGCGCGATGCCGAAGTCGGTGAGCTTGGCGGTGCCGTCCGGGTCGATCAGGATGTTCGCCGGCTTGACGTCGCGGTGGATGAGGCCGTTCTTGTGGGCGGCCTGCAGCGCAGCGGCCGCCTGGCTGATGATCTCGACCGTGTCGATCGGCGACATCGGGGCGCGCTGCTCGATGATCTTGGACAGCGGCCGCCCGGGGACGAACTCCATGACGAGGTAGGCGGTGCCCTCGTCCTCGCCGTAGTCGTAGACCGAGGCGATGTTGCCGTGCGTGAGGGCCGCGGACAGCCGCGCCTCGTTGCGGAAGCGCTCGGTGAACCCGGTCTCGTCGGTCAGGCCGGCCTTGAGGACCTTCAGGGCGACCGTACGGCCGAGGATGTCGTCGCGCGCCTTCCACACCTCACCCATGCCACCGGCGGCGATGCGGTCGGTGAGCGTGTAGCGCCCACCCATCGTCGTGTCCTTCGCGGGCGTACTCATCGTGCTCCCTTCGCGTCTGTGTCGGCCGCGTGGACCGGGGCGGTGCTCCGGCAGGTCATCGGGACACCACCGCCTCCATGACCTTCTTGGCGATCGGTGCCGCCACGATGCCGCCGCTGGCCTCGTCCGCCATCGTTCCGCCGTCCTCTACGACGACGGCCACGGCCACGCGAGGGTTGTCAGCGGGCGCGAATCCGGTGAACCACACGTCGGCGGCCTTGCCCTTCGCGGTCTGCGCGGTACCGGTCTTGCCGGCGACCTTCATGCCGGGGATCTTCGCCTTGCGACCCGAGCCGCCGTCGACGACGGCCTGCATCATGTCGTTCAGCTGGCTCGCGGTCTGACCGGAGATGGGCTTGGCGAACTCCTGCGGGTCGGTCGAGTCGATGACGTCCAGGTCGCTGTCGCGGACGTTCTTGACCAGGTACGGCGTCATCTCCTTGCCGCCGTTGGCGATGGCCGCGCTCACCATGGCCACCTGCATCGGCGTCGCACGGACGTCGAACTGGCCGATCGCCGACTGCGCCAGCTGCGGCTCGTTGAGGGTGGCGGGGAAGATGCTCGGCGTCACCCGCATCGGAACGGTCACCGACTGCCCGTACCCGAACTTGCGCGCCTGCGAACGCAGCTTGTCCTGGCCGAGGGCCATGCCGAGCGAGCCGAACGCGGTGTTGCAGCTGATCTTCAGCGCGTGCTTGAGGTTGTCCTTGCCCCCGGGACCGCACTCCTTGCCGGTGATGTTCGGCAGCGTCACCGAGGTCTGCGGCAGGTCCAGCTCGGCGGGCGCGTCCAGCTCGGACGCGGGGGTGTACTGGCCGGACTCCAGCGCCGCTGCGGCGGTGATCAGCTTGAACGTCGAGCCCGGCGGGTAGAGGTTGCCGTTGATCGCCCGGTTGGTCAGCGGGTGGTCCTGGTCGGTGCTCAGCGTGCTCCACGCCTTGGAGACCTTCGGCAGGTCGTGGTCGGCCAGCAGGTTCGGGTCGTACGACGGCTTGCTGACCATCGCCAGGATCGCGCCGGTCTTGGGGTCGAGGGCGACGACCGCTCCACGCTGGTTGCCGAGCGCGTCCCAGGCGGCCTTCTGCACGGCCGGGTCGACGGTCAGCTCCAGGGTCGCGCCGGCCGGTGGGCGGCCGGTCACGACGTCCACCAGGCGGCGGTAGAACAGGCTGTCCGAGCTGCCGCTGAGCAGGTCGTCGTAGGAGCCCTCGATGCCGCGCCCGGCGCCGTAGGTGAAGGAGTAGTAGCCGGTGACCGGGGCGTACATCTTGGCCTGCGGGTAGGTGCGCTGCCACTTGAAGGTGTCGTCGGCCTCCTTGGAGACCGCGACCGCGTTGCCGCCGACCAGGATGGAGCCGCGCTCCTTGCTGTACGACGCGAGCAGGGTACGGCGGTTGCCGGGCCGCTCCCGCAGGTCCTTGGCCTGCACGAACTGGATCAGCGTGCTGGACATCAGCAGCGCGCAGAACATCGCTGCCACCACGATGCCGATACGTCGGATCGGCGCGTTCATCGGACCTTCACCACCTGGGTCTCGTCCTGCCCGATGGAGGCGTTGCCGCTCTCCTGCACGTCCGGGCGTCGGGCCTGGTCGCTGATCCGCAGCAGCAGGGCGACGATGACCCAGTTGGCGAGCAGCGAGGACCCACCGGCGGACATGAACGGCGTGGTCAGACCGGTGAGCGGGATGACGCGGGTGACGCCGCCGACGACCACGAACACCTGCAGCGCCAGCGAGAACGCCAGACCGGTCGCGAGCAGCTTGCCGAAGCCGTCCCGCGCGCCGATGCCCGTCCGCAGGCCGCGCTCGACGATGAGGGCGTACAGCACCAGGAGTGCCATGACACCGATCAGCCCGAGCTCCTCGCCGAAGCTGGTCATGATGAAGTCGGAGTTGGCGTAGTACGTCTCCTCCGGACGCCCCTGGCCGAGGCCGGTGCCGAACATCCCGCCGGCGGCCATGCCCATCAGGCCCTTGGCGATCTGGTCGCTCTGGCCGGGCGCGAACGGGTCGAGCCACAGGGTGACGCGCTCCTGCAGGTGCGCGAACAGCTTCCAGGCGACCACCGTGCCGACGGCGAACAGGGTGAGGCCGATCGCGATCCAGGCGCGCCGCTCGGTGGCGACGTACAGCATCGCGACGAACAGGCCGAAGAACAGCAGGGAGGAGCCCAGGTCCTTCTGGAACACCAGGACGCCGAGCGAGGCGAGCCAGGCGATCATGATCGGTCCGAGGTCGCGGGCGCGGGGCAGCGGGAACCCGAGGACCCGCCGGCCGACGAGCGACAGCGCGTCGCGCGTCTGGACCAGGTAGGCCGCGAAGAAGATGGTCAGCGTGATCTTCGCGATCTCGCCCGGCTGCAGGTTGAACCCGCCGAAGCCGATCCAGATCCGCGAGCCGTTGACGTTCTTGCCGATGACCGGCAGCAACGGCAGCAGCAGCAGGCCGAGACCGGTGAGGCCGAGCGTGAAGGTGTAGCGCGACAGCAGCCGGTGATCCTTGATGAGCACCAGCAGCACCATCGCGGCGATGCTCGCCAGCGCACTCCACTCCAGCTGCCGCAGGGCGAAGCCCTCCGAGATGTCCTCGCCCTTCGCGAGGTCGATGCGGTGGATCATCACCAGGCCGAGACCGTTGAGCAGCGTGGCGATCGGCAGCAGGAGCGGGTCGGCGTACGCGGCCCGCCAGCGCAGCACCAGGTGGAAGACGAGCGCCAGCACGCCGATGCCGATCCCGAGCGTGCCGAGGTCGGCCGGGACGGTGTCCTGGACGGCCATGCCGACGTTCGCGTACGCCAGCAGCACGATGCCGATGGCGAACGCCAGCAGCACCAGCTCGGTGTTGCGGCGGGTCTTGGTGACGTGGGTGGTGACGGTGCTCACGGGGTACAGGTGCTCCCGTCCGCAGCGCCGGTCTGGCACTTCACCATCTCGGTACGCAGGTCCTCGACGATGCCGATGGCCTCGTTCTTGGTGCTGGCGCTGAGCGTGTCGCTCACCTTGCCGCGGTAGAACGACGGCAGGTCGGTGACGGCGATGTCGGTCTTGCTGTCGACCGAGTGCAGGGAGAACGGCCCGAGGTCCTGCGGGACGCCCTGGTAGATCGTCACCATGCCGCGGTCCTGGCCGACGTAGAACTGCTGCTGGCTCCAGCGGTAGCCGACGAACGCCGCGACGCCGAGGGCGAGCACGACGACGCCGCCCAGCCCGGCCCACCGCAGCCAGCCCGACCGCCGCGAGCGCGGGCTCTCCTCGGCCAGCAGCGGGCCGCCACCGGTCGGCGGCTGCTGCCCGTTGGCGCGGGTGTTGGCCTCGCGCGTGAGGGCCGCGGCCTTCTCGGCGGGGGTCTGCGCGGACGCGGGGTCGACCGCCCGGTCGCCCGCGGTGTGGCGGGCGGACGCGGCGCCGACGACCTGCGGCTGGTTGTGGACCGGCGTCGCCTGGTCGACGACGTCGGCGACCACGACGGTGACGTTGTCGCGGGTGCTGGCGCGCAGGGCGATCGCGACCAGGCGGTCGGCGGTCTCCTCCGGACGGCCGCCCTCGCGCAGGATGCCCTCGATCGTGGAGCCCGCGACGTAGTCGGACAGGCCGTCGGAGCACAGCAGGTAACGGTCGCCGATCCGCGCCTCGCGCATGGACAGGTCGGGGATGTCGTCGTCCCGGCCGGTCAGCACCCGGGTGACGAGCGAGCGCTGCGGGTGGTGCTCGGCCTCCTCGGCGCTGATGCGGCCCTCGTCGAGCAGGGCCTGGACGAACGAGTGGTCCTTGGTGATCTGGCTGAACGTGCCGCCACGCAGGATGTACGCCCGCGAGTCGCCGATGTTCGCGAGGGCCAGCTTGGTGCCGGTCCGCAGCATCGCGATGAGGGTCGTCCCCATCCCCTCGAGGTCGTCCGAGGCGTCCATCTCGTCGCGCAGCCGCTCGTTGGCCCGGCGGACCGCCTTGCCGAGCTGGTGCAGCGCGTCGTCCGCACCGAGGTTCTCCCCGTCCAGCCCGACCAGCTCGCCGACCACGGTCGAGCTGGCGACGTCGCCGGCGGCGTGGCCGCCCATGCCGTCCGCGAGGATCAGCAGGTCGGGCCCGGCGTACCCGGAGTCCTCGTTGCGGCTCTTGGAACCGAGACCGAGGTCGGTTCGAGCCGCGTAGTGCAGCGCAATCGGCATTCGGGTGTCTACTTCCTCAGCTCAAGCACGGTCTGCCCGATGCGCAGGCGCGAACCCACGTCGAGCTTGAACTCCTGACCGACGCGCTGGTTGCCGGCGAACGTCCCGTTGGTGGAGCCGAGGTCGTCGACGTACCAGCCGTCGTCGCGACGATAGATGCGCGCGTGCCGTCCCGAGGCGAAGTCGTCCGAGAGAACCAGGGCGCACTCGGGATTGCGGCCGATCAGCACCCCCGCGTCGGTCAGCGGCACGGTCGTCCCGCGCAGCGAGCCCTCGGTCACCGCCAGGTGCGTCGGGCCGCGCCGGATCGCCCGCGGGGCCCGCCGCTCCTCCTGGCGGGACGGCGTCGACGAGCCGCCGCTGCCGCGACGGGCGAGCACACGAGTGCCGTACAGGTCGCCGCGCAGGACTCCGACCACGCTGAAGACGAACGCCCAGAGCAGCGCCAGCAGGCCGAGTCGGATCGCGGTGACGGTGAGCTCGCTCACCGGCGTCCCCCTATGTGAATGGTCATGGCCGTACGGCCGACGGTGATGCGGTCGCCGTCCAGCAACCGGGCACTGCTGATCGGGTCGCCGTTGACGAACGTGCCGTTGGTCGAACCGAGGTCCTTGAGGGTGACGACCAGGTGCGGGCCGTCGTGGGTGACGCGGATCTCGCTGTGGTGCCGCGAGATGCCGGGGTCGTCGAGAATGATGTCGGCGTCGTCGTCGCGGCCGATGATCGTCATGGCTGACATGACCGGGTAGCGCTCGCCGTCGATGTCCAGCCACGGCCGGTCCTGTGGCCGCTTGCGCGGCGGCGGAGGCGGGGCCGGCGGCTCGTGCCGGTCTCCGCTGCTCTCGTACCGATCTGCCGGGTACCTCTCGCCGTGGGCCGGGTACCCCTCTCCGCCGGTCGAGTAGGGCGAGGCGCTGGCCGAGCCCGTGTCGAGACCCGGTGAGGGCTGCGCCCGACCGGACCGGTCGTCGTACCCGCCGGGGTCCTGGTGCGCGCGCTCGTCGTACGCGCGGGCCGGCCGGTCCTCCTGCGGCGCGGGACGCTCGCGGCCCGGGAGCGGCAGCGCGGTGCCGGAGCTGAGCGGCGACCGCAGCCCGGGGTCTCGGGCCGGGTCGTCCAGGCCGTCGTCGTGACCCGCGTCGTCCTGCAGCCCGTCCACGTGCTTGGCGGTGGACGGGCGGATGCGGAAGACCCCGGTCTCGAGCTTGTCGCTGCGCTGGAAGGTCACCGCGACCGGGCCGCCCGGGGTGTACCGCTGGGTCTCCGCGTGCTCCATCGCCGAGGCGATCAGCTCGTCCGAGAGCTCCTCGCGGTACGCGGTGAGCCGGGAGTAATCGGTGTCGCTCAGCTCGACGGAGAACACGTTGGGCACGATCGGACGCTGGTTCTTGCCGATGCTGGACGCGCGGTCGTCCATCGCCCGGCGCATCGCGCTCGCGATCTCCACCGGCTGGACCTCGGCCCGGAACGCCTTGGCGAAGGCGCCGTTGACGGTCTGCTCGAGCTTGCGCTCGAGCTTGTCGAACAGTCCCATCGTCGCCTCCTTCGGTCGTCCAGGCGTTCGGGCAGGCAGGCTGGACGGCCGGCCTGCAGGTCGGTCAATGGATGGTATCCGGACTCACCTGGGCGTTCGCTCAACCCGGCTGCTGCGATGCTCCCGTACGTCGACCGGTTCCCTGCCGATCCGCCGGCCCGGCTTCGTCCGGACGCGCGGGTCCGGTGTGGCTTACCGAGCGCTGCATCGCTCGATGAGCCACACCGAACGATGCGTCGCGGGCTCGGCTCGGGCTCGGTTTGGAGTTTGCGGGGTGGTCGGTGCAGACTAGGGCGGCACTCGCGCGAGTGGCGGAATAGGCAGACGCGCACGGTTCAGGTCCGTGTGCCCGAAAGGGCGTGGGGGTTCAACTCCCCCCTCGCGCACCAGCGGGGATGTTCCCGAAAGTTCGGGGTAACAGTTCCCGAAAGTCCCCGGCCGGGGTGATCCGGCCGGGGACTTTCTCGTTTCCGGCCCTTGATCGCTGTCGCGCTGGCACGCCATGCGGGTTAAGCTGCCAACGCGGCTGAGTTTCCCTGGGAAGCAACGGTTTTCGGGCATGCTGCGGCCAGGACACGCTGGTTCAGGTGTGCGGTTGTGGTGGTCCGGGCGGGCCGGGGCTACTGACGGTCGACGTCGCGGCGTTTGTGACGGGTCGGGCGGTAGACGTGGTCGAGCGGGCGGGTGTCTGGTGGCTCGCCGAGCGCGACTTCCCAGGGATCGGGTCTGCCGCGGGTGGTGGACCAGTGGTGCAAGCGTCGGATGTTGAGGCCGGCGAGCCCGATGGCGAGCAGCACGGCGTTTGAACCGCCCCGGTGTTTCCGGACACTTCGGGTTGTGTCTCTACC
>NZ_JAROAV010000024.1 GCF_029439465.1 Luteipulveratus flavus
TTTCGACTCGCCTCCGCTAGCGCTCCGGCGGCTCAACCGGCGGGGGCCGGCACGGCGCACGGCGTTGATCGGGCTCGGACCTCACGCCGCTGGTTGAGCCGGGGCGAGGCGCCAGCCGAGACCCGAGTCGAAACCTGGCGAGTCGTCCGCACGAGTCTCCCCCTACGGCACCGGGTTTCGACTCGCCTCCGCTAGCGCTCCGGCGGCTCAACCGGCGGGGATCAGTCCTGGGGATAGGTGACGACGACGTTGCCGGTGGCGTGGCCTGACTCGACCACCTCGACCGCGCTCGCCGCCTCGGCGAACGGGACGACTCGGGCGATCACCGGCGTCAGCGCGCCGTCCTCGACCAGGCGCGCGACCTCGGAGAACACCTCGGTGGTGCGGCGACGTACGACGCCCGCACCACCGGCCACGGCAGCGGCGGTCGCCGGAGCGGCCGGGCTGAGCACCACCGCGTCCTCGCCCAGGACACCGGACACGTCGCGCAGGACGGGTTCGCCGACGAGGTCCAGGACGGCGTCGACACCGTGCGGTGCCGCGGACCGCACGCGATCCGCCCAGCCCGCACCGGACCGGACGGCCTCGGCTCCCCAGGACCGGATCAGGTCGTGCTTCGCCTCGGATGCGACGCCGAGGACGCGGCTGCCGCGGGCGCGGGCGATCTGGCAGGCAGCGCTTCCGACACCACCGCCGGCGCCGAGCACCAGGAGCGTCGCGCCGGGGCGGAGGCCGAGCTGGTCGCAGGCGTCGTACGCGGTCCCGACCGAGACCGGCAGGCTTGCCGCGGCCTCCGGGCTGACCCGCTCCGTACGCCTCGCCGTACTGGCGCCGTCGAGCAGGACGAGCTGGGCCAGCGCGCCACTCCCGCCGGCGGTGGCGCCGAACACCTCGTCGCCGGGCCGGACGTGCGCGACGTCGTCACCCACCTCGACCACCGTGCCGGCCGCCTCCCGGCCCATGGCCATCGGGAAGACCACCTCGACCTTGCCGACGCGATCACCGCTGCGGACCTTCACGTCGGCGGGATTCACGCCCGCGGCCCGGGTCCGGATCAGCACCTGCCCGGGCGCGACGACCGGGTCCGGGACGTCGAGCTCCCGGGCCACCTCGGGACCGCCGTACTCATCGAAGCCGAAGATGCGCATGCGCCGAGTCTGCCGAGCGACCCCTGGCGTCAGCCGGCGAGGTCCGGACCGCCGTACAGCCGACTGCTGAACGACCGGGACGACAGGTAGCCGTCGACGACTGCCGCGCCGAGCCCTTCCAGCTCCGGGGCGACGACGCGTCCACCGCACCGTCGGGCGAGCTGGTCCAGGAACCGGGCCAGACCGGGGTCCTCGCCGAGCCTGAAGATGGTGGTGGACGCGCCGAGCCGGGTCGAGGCGTCCAGCTCCCGCACGCTGTGGGCGATGGTCAGCGGGTGCGGCGGGTAGGAGAAGAAGACCTCGCCGTCCGGCTCCAGGTGGGCGGTCGGCTCGCCGTCGGTGACCACCAGCAGGACCGGCTGGGCGTTCGGGTAGCGCCGGAAGTGGCGGTTGGCGAGCAGCAGGGCGTGGTGCAGGTTGGTGCCCTTGTCCCACTCGGCGTCCAGGGCGGTGAGCTCCTCGATCTCCATGACGTGGGCGTGCCGGCCGAACCCGATGAGCTGCAGGCGGTCCCCACGGAATCGGGTGCTCACCAGGTGGTGCAGGGCGAGCGCGGTCCGCTTCATCGGGACCCACCGCCCGTCCATCGCCATCGAGAACGAGGTGTCCACCAGCAGGGCCACCGCCGCCTGGGTCCGCGCCTCGGTCTCGCGTATCTCGACGTCGTCCAGGTGCAGCAGCGGACCGTCCGGGTCTGCTGCGCGTCGGACGGCGGCGTTGGTCAGGGAGCGGGTGACGTCCCACGGCTCGGTGTCGCCGAACTCCCAGGCGCGCGTGGAGCCGCTGGCTTCCCCCGCCGCGCCGGCCCGGCGTACGTCGCGCTGACCGGTCCGCCCGGACAGCCGGCGGGCGACGTCCTGCATCAGCGTCTTGCCGATCTGGCGCATCGCGCGCGGGGACAGCCGCAGCTGTCCGTCGGTGTCCCGGTCGAGGTAGCCGCGCTGGCGCAGGGCTCGCTCCAGCTCGGCGAGGGTGCGCGCGTCGACGGCGGCGTCGTCGCCCAGCTGGCGGGCCAGCGCCTCCAGGTCGACGTCGTCCATCCGGGCGCCGGCGTACTGCTGGGACAGCTGCTCGGACAGGGCGTCCAGCTCGCCGAGGTCCTGCAGGACGCCGGTGCCGTCACCGAGACCGAGACCCTGCTCGCCCTCCATCCGCTCCGAGCCGGACCAGTCCTCACCCGGTCGCAGCCCTTGCAGGTTCGCGTCGAGGCGGCTCAGCTGCTGCATCAGCTCTGGTGATCCGAAGGCGTTCTGCGCCAACGCGTCCAGCTCGTCGCGCTGCTCCTGGGTGAGCGAGTTACGCATCCGCTGGGCGGCGGCTGCCCGCTGGGCCAGCGCGTCGAGCAGCTCCTCGATGGACTCGGGCCGCTCGGGGAAGAAGTCGCCGTGCTTGTCCATGAACTGCTGGAAGTCGGCGTGGGTGTCATCGCCGCGGGCGTGCTTCTCCAGCAGCTGGTTGAGGTCCTGCAGCATGTCGTTGACGCGGGCGCGGTCTTCGTCGGTGGCGTTCTCCAGGGCTTGCTTCATCCCGGCGAAGCGCTGGTCGAGCGCTTCGCGGCCGAGCAGGTCCTTGATGCGCTCGTAGTCGGCCCGCGCGTCGCTGCTGCGCCAGTCGTAGTCGCTCAGCTCGTTGACGGCCTGGGCGGGAGAGGTCGGCAGCTGCTCGAGCCGCATCTCGGCGAACCGGGCGTCGTCGTCCAGGTCGCGTGCCAGCTGCTTGCGCTCGGACAGGACAGCGCGGTCCAGCAGCTCCTTGACCTCCTGGAACGTGCCGTCGAGGTTGTGCCGCTGGAGCAGATCGCGCCGGCGCTGCGCGATCTGGGCGGCGAGGTCGTCCAGCCCGCGCTGCTGAGACCCACCGCGGCGCAGGAACTCCTGCAGCGCGTGCTCCGGCGAGTAGCCCGCCATGACGTCCTCGCCGATGGCCCCGAGCGCCTCCCCCAGGTCGACCGGAGGGGCGAGCGGGTCGGGGCCACCGACGTACCGGCCGTAGCGGGAACGGTGAAAAGTGTTGTCCGGCATGGTTTCTCGACTCTCAGCCGTACGTCGTCGTACCGGTCTCGTCGGAGTCCTTGCTGACGCGCTGGGCGAGGTAGAGCCCCTCCAGCGCGAGCTCGACCGCGCCGGCCCGCTCCCCCGTCGTCGAGGCGCCGAGGCGTTCGGCGAGCGTGTCGTACAGGTCGGACTCACCGAGCAGGGGCAGCGATTCGAGCACCTCGGCGGCCGTCACGCGGTCGCCGGTCGTCACGAGACCGCCCTCCTCGAGCGCCGAGACGAGGATGGCCAGGTCGATCCCGCGCAGGCGCCTGCGCACGGTCTCGGCCTTGGCGGTCCGCAGCAGGTGGTCGAGGATCTCGCGCTGGCGGTCCTCCTGACCGGACTCCAGCTCGATCTTGCCGCCGAGGACGTCGACGGCGGTCTCCAGGTCGACGACGCGGGCGACCGCCTCGTCCTCGCCGGTCACGCTCGCCCGGTGCAGGGCGGCCGCGGCCACCGTCTCCGCGCCGGCGATCGCGAACCGAGCCGACACGCCGGAGCGCTGGTCGACGTACGGCGACTCCCGCAGCGCGCGGGTGTACCGGGCCAGGATCTCCAGCAGGTAGTCCGGTACGGCCGCGACCAGCTGGGCCTCCTGCTCGATGACGGCGATCTCGGCCTCGACTTCGAGCGGGTAGTGGGTCCTGATCTCGGCGCCGAAGCGGTCCTTGAGCGGGGTGATGATGCGGCCGCGGTTGGTGTAGTCCTCCGGGTTGGCGCTGGCCACCACGAGGACGTCCAGCGGCAGCCGCAGGATGTAGCCGCGGACCTGGATGTCGCGCTCCTCCATCACGTTGAGCATCGCCACCTGGATGCGCTCGGCGAGGTCGGGCAGCTCGTTGATCGCGACGATGCCACGGTGCGAGCGCGGGATGAGCCCGAAGTGGATCGTCTCCGGGTCGCCCAGGTGCCGGCCCTCGGCGACCTTCATCGGGTCGACGTCGCCGACCAGGTCGGCCACCGAGGTGTCCGGGGTCGCGAGCTTCTCGGCGTACCGCTCGTCGCGGTGCCGCCAGGCCACGGGAAGGTCGTCACCGAGCTCGGCCGCGCGGCGGACGGACTCGGGCGCGATGGGTTCGTACGGGTGCTCGCCGAGCTCGGAGCCCTCGATGACGGGGGTCCACTCGTCGAGCAGCCCGGCGAGCGAGCGGAGCAGGCGGGTCTTGCCCTGGCCGCGCTCACCGAGCAGAACGATGTCGTGGCCCGCCAGCAGCGCGCGCTCCAGCTGCGGGATCACGGTGGTGTCGAAGCCCTGGATGCCGGGCCACGGGTCGTGCCCTTCGGCCAGGGCGCTCACGAGGTTGGACCGGATCTCCTCGCGTACGGTGCGCTGCTCGTGGCCGCTGGCACGCAGCTCGCCGAGGGTCCGGCTGGATGGTTTCGGTGTCGGGAAAGCCGTCACTCCCTCACGCTACGCCTCCGACGGGCGTTCCTGTCACGGTCCGTCTCACCAAGCGGAGGCGGTCTCCGGCCGCGGGACGGTCGCCGGTGTGTCGGCCCCGATCCGTAGCCTGGGCGCATGAGCATCGCGATCGGAGCACACGTCGAGCAGGACGACCCGGTCGCCGAGGCGCAGGCCCGAGGGACGACCCTGGTCCAGCACTTCCTCGGCGATCCGCAGGGCTACAAGGGCCCGGAGGTGCGCTACCCCGGCGGCGCGAAGGCGCTCCGAGCAGCGGCCGAAGAGGCCGGCGTCGACCTGTACGTCCATGCGCCGTACGTCATCAACGTCGCGACGACGAACAACCGGATCCGGATCCCCAGCCGCAAGCTCCTGCAGCAGCACATGGACGCCGCCGCGCAGATCGGCGCCAAGGGCCTCATCGTCCACGGCGGCCACGTGAACGCCGGCGACGACCCGGCGAAGGGCTTCGACAACTGGCGTAAGGCGATCGAGGCGACCGACTGCTCGATCCCGCTGCTGATCGAGAACACCGCCGGCGGCGACAACGCCATGGCCCGCCGCCTCGAGCGCATCGCCGGGGTGTGGGAGGCGATCGGTGCGGCCGACGGCCACGAGAACGTCGGGTTCTGCCTCGACACCTGTCACGCGTGGGCCGGCGGCATCCCCCTCACCGAGGCGGTCGAGCGCATCCACGACATCACCGGACGGATCGACCTGGTCCACGCCAACGACAGCCGGGACGACTTCGACTCCGGCGCCGACCGGCACACCAGCTTCGGCACCGGCCACCTCGACCCCGACGAGCTCGCGTCCGTGGTGCGTGACGCCGGCGCGCCGGTCATCTGCGAGACGCCCGGCGGTGCTGCCGAGCACCGGGCCGACTTCGCCTGGCTGCGCGAGCGCGTGGGCTGAGGACCGACAAATGGGTTGCCCTCAAGGTGGCTTGAACTGACAGCATCGACGACCGTGCGAGAACGACTGGGCATCCCCCCGATCAACGGCCACCGAACCTTCGTCACGGCCGTCGCGGTCGACGCGATCGGGTCCGGGGTGTTCCTGCCGGTTGCGGTCCTGTACTTCGTCGCCACCACTTCGCTGAGCCTGTCCGAGGTCGGGCTGGCCATGTCGGTCGCGGCCCTGGTGGGTCTCCCGGTGGTCCTCGCGATCGGCCAGGTCGTCGACCGCGTCGGTCCGCGCCGCGTGCTGCTGGTGGCGAACATCGCCTCCGCTCTCGGTTTCGTGGGCTTCACGGTCGCCGAGTCCTTCCCGGTCGTGACCGCGCTGCTGTGCCTGGTCGGCATCGGCCAGTCGGCGTTCTGGGCGTCCTACAGCCCGCTGGTCGCGGCCATCTCCCGCGAAGGCGAGCGGGAGCTGTGGTTCGGCTTCCTGGGCGCGCTGCGCAACGTCGGGTTCGCTGTGGGCGGCCTGTCCTCCGGCCTGGCGATCTCGATCGGCACGGACGCCGCGTACCGCGCGCTGGTCCTGGCCAACGCCGTGTCGTACGCCGTCGCCTTCGTGCTCTACCTGCGCGTCGAGGGCGGCGGCCCAGCGGAGAGGTCGGACGAGCAGGCCACGGCGAGCTGGTCGGTGGCGCTGCGCGACCGCCCCTTCTCGCTCGTCGTGCTCGCGAACTTCGTGTACGCGATGTGCTGCGTGGCGCTCAACGTCGCCATGCCGGTGTACGCCTCGCAGGTGCTGCACCTGTCCGGCTGGGTCACGGGGGCGATCTTCACCGTCAACACCGCTCTCATCGGCTTCGGCCAGGGTCTGGTCGTCCGCTCGATGACCGGCCGTGTGCGGTACCGGCTGGTCATCGCGGGCTACCTCGTCTTCGCCGCCGGCTTCCTGCTGCTGGGCGGGGTCAGCGCGTTGTCGGCGACCGTGGCGTCGGTGGCGATCCTCGGCGCCGTCGCGGTCTACACGCTGGGCGAGCTGGTCGCCGGGCCGGTGCTCATCACCATCGCGGTCGAGAGCCGCCCCGAGGAGGTGCGTGGTCGGTACCTCGCGCTGCAGCAGCTGACCTGGCTGGTGACCGGGGTCGTCGCGCCGACCACGTACACCTGGCTGCTCTCCCACGGCAAGGCGACCGTGTGGCTGGCGCTCGCGGGGCTGGCGCTGCTGGGCTGCCTCGTCGCCGCCCTGATGCCGCGTGCTCTCCCGGTCGCCGCAGCGCCGGTCACGAACGAGGCCACCTCGGGTGAGGAGGTGGCCGCCGATGCCCGCACCGCCGTCTGACGCTGCCCTCGTCAGCATCCGGCCCAGGCGACCGGAGGACGTCCCGGTACTCGTCGAGGTGCTCGGCGCCCAGCAGCCGGTGTCGCTCTATCCCCTGGTCTGGCCGCTGCCGTACCCGCCCGAGCAGTTCATCGTCAGGCCCACCGAGGAGCGGGCCTGGGCGGCCGAGGTGGACGGACGGGTCGTCGGCCACGCCTCCATCGCCACGGTCGGCGACGACGAGACCGGGCGGCTGTGGTCGGTCGGTGTCGGGCGACCCGTCGCCGAGCTGGCCTGTCTGTCCGTGCTGTTCGTGGACCACCGCCTCACGGGGAAGGGCGTCGGTGGCGCCCTCATGGACGTTGCCGTCGCGTGGGCGCGGTCGAGGCGCCGTACGCCGGTCCTGGACGTGGTCGTCCGCCACGGGCGGGCGGCGCAGGTCTACCGCCACCGCGGCTGGGAGGTCATCGGCGAGGCGCGCCCGGAGTGGCTGCCGGACTCCGAGCCGCCCGTCCTGCTGATGGCCCTGCTGGACCACAGCGACCAACCTGTGCCGCAACGTGCGCTTTGACGCACCTTCTGTCACGGGTTCGACCGGCAGCGCAAAGTCAGAGGTCGAGGACCCGACGGAGACCTGTGTCGATGGGCTCCATGAGGCTGTGAGGAAGGTCGACGCCGGTGTCGTCGAGGTCGAAGCGGTCGACGGTCATCGGCTGCGAGACGCTGACGACCGAGTCCTTGGGCAAGCCGGACGCCGTCGCTGGCACGAACACGTTGCCGGGGTGTCGTGCCAGCGCCGTGTTGGAGGTGAGCGGCAGGACGACGACGGTGGAGATCCGGGAGGCGTTGTAGCGGTCGGACTGCACGATGACGGCCGGTCGGCGCTTGGCGGGAGCGCTGCCCTTCGGTTCGCCGAAGTCGACCCAGCACACCTGTCCGCGCCGGATCACCAGTCGTCCGACCGCTCGACCAGACGGGCGTTGGCGGTGCGACGCAGCTCGGCATGCTCCTCGCCGGGCTGCCCGACGGCATCGATCGCGTCGTCGATCTGCTCGGTGAGCGCCGCATCGGACAGCTCGTCGGCGTACTGCTCGGCAGCACGCCGGTAGAACTCCGACCGCGTCATCCCATGCCTCTGCGCGATGCGGTCGAAGCGCTCCGCAGCATGGTCCGGCAGGCTGATCGCTGTCTTCATCGCCCGACGGTATAACTTTTCTTACCTTCGGTCCAGGGCGGGCCGCCCGCCGTACGGGCTCATCTCGCGCCCGTCCTGCCGATGGCCAACGACGAGGGCCCCGGCTCGCACCCGGCCGGGGCCTGTCCGCCACTCGATCAGCGGCGTGCTGTCACCAGCCGCGCTCGGCCAGGCGGTGCGGCTGCGGGATCTCATCCACGTTGATGCCGACCATGGCCTCGCCCAGGCCGCGGGAGACCTTGGCGATCGCGTCCGGGTCGTCGAAGAAGGTCGTGGCCTTCACGATCGCCTCGGCGCGCTCGGCCGGGTTGCCGGACTTGAAGATGCCCGAGCCGACGAACACGCCCTCGGCGCCCAGCTGCATCATCATCGCCGCGTCGGCAGGGGTCGCGATGCCGCCGGCGGTGAACAGCACGACCGGCAGCTTGCCCGCCCGGGCGACCTCCTTGACCAGCTCGTACGGCGCCTGCAGCTCCTTGGCGGCGACGTACAGCTCGTCCTCGGGGAGGTTCTGCAGGCGGCGGATCTCCTGGCGGATGGACCGCATGTGCGTGGTGGCGTTGGAGACGTCGCCGGTGCCCGCCTCGCCCTTGGAGCGGATCATCGCCGCGCCCTCGGTGATGCGGCGCAGCGCCTCGCCCAGGTTGGTCGCGCCGCACACGAAGGGAACGGTGAACTCCCACTTGTCGATGTGGTTGGCGTAGTCGGCCGGGGTCAGCACCTCGGACTCGTCGATGTAGTCCACGCCCAGGCTCTGCAGCACCTGTGCCTCGACGAAGTGGCCGATGCGCGCCTTCGCCATGACCGGGATCGAGACGGCCTCGATGATGCCGTCGATCATGTCCGGGTCGCTCATCCGAGAGACGCCGCCCTGGGCGCGGATGTCGGCCGGGACCCGCTCGAGGGCCATGACCGCGACGGCGCCGGCGTCCTCGGCGATCTTGGCCTGATCGGGCGTGACCACGTCCATGATCACGCCACCCTTGAGCATCTCGGCCATGCCGCGCTTCACGCGCGCGGTGCCGGTGGAGGCCGCCGGGCTGGTCTGGGTGGTGCTGTCGGACATCAGGGCTCGCTCTCGTCGACGTTCGGTTCGAGACCAGGGTACGTCGACCGAACGGCAGCAAACGGCCACCAAAGGCGCTATGGCATCAACGGGACATGGCAGCCTCGTGACCGACCCCTCAGCGAGGCACCGCCGGGACGTCGTCGTTGAACTCGATCGACTCCGGCATCGCGGTGTGGCCCGCCAGGCGGAACCATCGGACGAACGTCTTGCTGCGCACCTTGCGCACGTCGCGCGCGGCGTCGTTGTAGAAGCGGCGCGACAGCTGCACCCGCTGCCCGGCCCGGTGCACCATCTCCAGGCAGTCGGCACCCAGTGCACTGTGCGCGCGGATGTCCTCGACCGTCTCCGGCGTGAGCAGCTGCTCCAGCGCCTCGGACAGACCGCTCTCGACGGCGCCGCGGTCCGGGCTGAGGCCGTGGACGCGGACCTCGGAGGTGATCTCCTCGTCGTCCGCGAGCTCCAGGGAGGAGGTGGCGGCTCCCCCGAGGATCAGCGAGCTCGTCGGGTCCAGCGCGCCGCACCGAGCCAGCTCCAGGGCGGCCTCGGCGCGTCGGACGAGCTGGGCGTCCAGGGCCGACATCGTCCCTTCGACGCGGCCGTGCAGGCGGTCCAGCCGGGCAGCGGTGTAGGTCAGCCGCCACGCCACCAGCGACACGACCGCCACGACGAGCCCGACCCAGCCGATGACCTGCACTACCGCGCTCCTCGTCGCCAGCGGGTGCTCTGCTGCGGCGGCGCCCACGCCTCGATGGCCGTCTCGTAGACCATCAGGATGTCCTGGGTGACCACGGACCAGTCGAAGCGCCGCGCGTGCTCGCTGCCGAGCCGGGAGAGCTCCTTGCGGCGGTCCGGGTCGTCCAGCAGGGCCAACGCCTGGTCGGCCAGGTCCGCGGGGTCCTCGTTGCGGAAGGTCTGGCCCACCCGGCCACCGTCGAGCACCCGGGTGAACGCTCCGAGATCGCTCGACAGCACCGGCGCACCGGCGCTCATCGCCTCGATCAGGATGATCCCGAAGCTCTCGCCGCCGGTGTTGGGCGCGACGTAGAGGTCGGCGGAGGCGAAGAGCCGTGCCTTGTCCTCGTCACTGATCGCGCCGAGCATCTCGCACGCCTGGACGACCTCGCGTGGCTGGCCCGCGAGCACCTGCTTGGGGTCGCCCGGGCCGGCGATCAGCACCCGCAGCCCGGGCTTCTCCCGGAGCATCGCAGGGATCGCCTTGAGCAGGACGGGCAGACCCTTGCGGGTCTCCTGCATCCGGCCGAGGAAGCAGATGGTCGGCCGCTCGGACGTGCCCTGCCACTCCGGTCGCGGTGGCGCACCGGCGAACCGGTCGACGAACACGCCGTTGGGGATGATCACGGCGTCTCCGCCCAGGTGCGTCGTCACCGTACGGCGGGCGTCCTCCGAGACCGCGATGCGCGCGGTGAGCTTCTCCAGGCTGGGCTGGAGGAACGAGCCCAGCGTCACCAGCAGGCGCGAGCGGACGTTGGAGGTGTGGAAGGTCGCGACGACCGGGCCCTCCACGGAGAACAGCGCCAGCATCGAGACGCTGGTGGTGATGGGCTCGTGCACGTGGACGACGTCGAACTGCTCGCGCTCGATCCAGCGGCTCACCCGCGCGGCGGTCACCGGACCGAAGGTCAGCCGGGACACCGACCCGTTGTAGGGCACGGGGACGGCCTTGCCGGCCGCGACGACGTACGGCGGCAGCACGGTGTCCTCGTCCGCGGGCGCGAGGACGCTCACCTGGTGGCCGAGGTCGATCAGGTGCTCCGCGAGGTCCTTGACGTGCAGGTTGACCCCGCCGGGGACGTCGAAGGAGTACGGGCTGACGATGCCGATGCGCATCAGGCGCCCCGCTCGTCCAGGTCGTCGGTGAAGACGCGCTGCATCATGTGCCAGTCCTGCGTGTGCTCGCGGATGGTCACGCTCAGCCCGTCGATGCACTGCTGGGTCATCGCGCGGATCTTCTCGGCGCTGCTGCCCACGTCCGGCGCCTCGACGCGGTCGCTGAACGTCGCGACGACGTCGTACCCGCTGCCGTCCGACCGGCGCTCGTAGTGGACCCCGAGCGCGTACAGCGCCGCTCCGGTGGTCAGCGCGATGGCGGCCGGTCCGGCGGCGACCTTCGCCTCATGCCCGCACAGCGTGACGGCCACTCCCCGCTGGGTCAGATCACGGTCACCGAGCAGCGGGATGAACGCACCGTTCTTCGCGGCCCGGACCAGCTCCCGGAACGGGTCGTCCCCGCCGGTCAGCGGGATGATGCGCATGCCGAGGCTCTCCCGGAACTCCAGGAACTCATCGAACAGCTCCTCGGGCTTGAGCCGCTCGGCCACCGTGGTGACGGGTGCGAAGTGGGTCGTGGCCCAGGCGCCGCAGGTGTCCCAGTTGCCCAGATGGCCGAGGAACAGCACCAGCGAGCGGCCCTGCGCCAGCACGGCCCGGGCGTCCTCGTCACCGACCAGCCGGACCCGCGGCGCGAGCTGCTCGGGCGTCAGCGTGCTGAGCCGGAAGGAGTCGCACCAGTAGCGCAGGTAGGAGCGCATCCCCGCCCGGACGAGGTCCTCCAGGTCGTTCTCGCTCAGCTCCGGCCGGACCTTGGCGTAGTTGCTGCGCATCCGGGTCACGTGCTTGCCGCCCCGCATGTACATCGCGTCGGCGATCCGGTCGAACGCCGCGTACGCCAGCCGCTCGGGCAGCCGTCGCACGAGCGCCCAGCCGGTGCGGTAGCCGGCGAGCGTGAGGTTGCCGGCGAGGTCCAGCATCTACTCGGCCGAAGCCGTCAGGGCCTGGCGCCGGACGGTGAAGATCCGCTGGAGGACCGTGACGAGGCTGGCGACCGCCAGCAGGGCGAGCACGACGGTCAGGACGACCTCGGGGAGGCCGAGGCCGACCAGGCCCGTGGTCACCAGCACGGCGACCAGCCGGTCGGCCCGCTCGGCGATGCCGACGTTGGCGGTCATGCCCAGTCCCTCGGCGCGCGCCTTGGAGTAGCTGACGACGCTGCCGAGGATGAGGCACGCCAGGGCCAGCGCGGCCATCAGGGTGTCCTCGCCCTCGCCGGCGTAGTACAGGACCAGGCCGCCGAAGATGGCGCTGTCGCCAACGCGGTCCAGGGTGGAGTCCAGGTAGGCGCCCCACCGGCTGGAGCGGTTCATCATCCGGGCCATGACGCCGTCGATGGTGTCGGAGAAGACGAACGCGGTGATCACGACCGTGCCCCAGAAGAACTCGCCGCGCGGGTAGAAGGCGAGCGCGCCGACGCTGACGCCGAGGGTCCCGACGAGGGTGATCACGTCAGGGCTGATGCCGAGCCGGACGAAGACGGTGGCCAAAGGGGTGAAGAGCCGCGTGAAGAGCGCCCGGGCGAATCGGTTCAGCATGGTGGCGCCAGCGTACTGGTGTGCCGGTCCGCCGCACGCGCGGACCGGCACAGATCAGGCCGTGGGCCAGTGCCGGACCAGCTGCTGGCGGGTGTCCTCCAGCAGCGCGGGCAGCGCCTTGGTCTGCGCGACGATCGGCAGGAAGTTGGAGTCGCCACCCCAGCGCGGCACGACGTGCTGGTGCAGGTGGGCCGCGACGCCGGCGCCGGCGACCTCGCCCTGGTTCATCCCGATGTTGAACCCCATGGGCTGCGAGGCTGCCTGGAGCGCGGCGATCGCCTGCTTGGTGAGGAGCGTGAACTCGGCGGTCTCCTCGTCGGTGAGGTCGACGTACAGGGGCACGTGCCGGTACGGGCAGATCAGCAGGTGGCCCGGGTTGTAGGGGAAGAGGTTCATGACGACGTAGCCGGTGCGGCCGCGGTGCACGATGAGGCCGTCCGCGTCCGAGCGGCCCGGCGCGGTGCAGAACGGGCAGCCGTCCTGCGACTCGTGGCTGGGCTTGTCGCTCTGGATGTAGGCCATGCGGTGCGGGGTCCAGAGCCGCTCGAAGCCGTCGTCGACGCGGGCGAACGTCTCGGGCGACTCGGGGCCGGTGGGCTCGGCCGGCTCACTGCCCCGCTCGTCACGCATGCGCCCGATCCTAGGTGCCGGTCCGGATCGGTCGGATGGCAGAGTGAGGTCATGCCACTTTCAGGTGAGTACGCCGAGGAGAAGACGAGCTGGGTCGCCAAGCAGCTCGCGACCATCGACCAGACCGGGACGACCGAGTCCGTCGACGTCATGGGCCGGCCCGTCACCGTGTTCACGATGCGCGGCGCGAAGTCCGGCAAGCTGCGCCGGGTGCCGTTGATGCGGGTGGAGCACGACGGGGTGTACGCCGTGGTCGCCTCCAAGGGCGGCGCGCCGGAGCACCCGGCCTGGTACCACAACATCAAGGCTCACCCCGAGGTCGAGGTGTTCGACGGCACCGAGCGCCACGACGGGGTCGCCCGCGAGATCAGCGGCGCCGAGCGCGATGAGTGGTGGGAGCGGGCCGTCGCGGCGTACCCGCCGTACGCGGAGTACCAGACCAAGACCGACCGGCTCATCCCGGTGTTCCTGGTCGAGCCCGTCCGCTAACGCGGTCGACGCAGCTCCATCATCCGTGGGTCAGGGGCGCCGAACCCGACGCGTTCGTACAACGTGCGGGCCTCGGGCACGGCGCCGAGATCGACCCGTTCGACGCCCTGCTCGCTCCCCCACTCCAGCACCTGGCGCAGCATCCGCTCGGCGAGGCCGTGGCCGCGCTCCTCGGGGACGACGTAGACGAGGCTGATGTGCATCCAGGCGGTCGTCGGCCGGCGCAGGCTCGGCAGCTTGCGGACGAACACCGTCGACACAATCCCGATCGGCGCGCCGTCGGGCCGGGTGGCGATCCAGGTAGGTCGGTGGGCGCGGTCGGCGAGCCAGGCGTCCGCGTACTCGTCGAGGAACCCGGCGCGACCCTCCGTCCCGTCCTCACGGTCCGCGCGCAGGACGAGCGCAGCGAGCGCAATCGCCTCGTCGGGACGCGCCTGCTCGATCCTGATCGGGCTCACGTCGGGCAGTGAAGCACATCACGCTCCCCACGCCCCGCCTCTCCCCGCGGCAAAAGGTGGCGACCCGCACACGCATGGCTGTGCCGGCGACCACCTTTCGCCGGTGACGCGGCAAAAGGTGGGGCTCAGCACACGCATGGCTGTGCCGGCGACCACCTTTCGCCGGTGAGTGCGGGAGGCTGTCGACGTGGACCGCGCCGCGCCTCGCCCTCAGGGGCCGTTCCGGCCGACCGCCGTCGCCGCAGCGGTCGCCGTCGCGTCGCTGACGCTGCTCGTGGGCGCCGTGCAGCAGCACTGGCTCGGTCCTGACGTCGGCGACGGCAGCAGGTTCTGCGAGGCGGCACGCTCCGGGCTCGTCCGTCAGCCGGCGAACGCCGCGAGCAACCTCGGCTTCGTCCTGGCCGGCCTGCTGATCGCTCGGCACGTCGAGCGCCATTGGTCGTCGCTGGCGCGACCGGTCCTGATGTCCGGGTACGCCTGCCTGGTCGTGCTCCTCGGCCCCGGCAGCATGGCGATGCACGCCACGCAGGCGAGCCTCGGCGGACTGCTCGACCTGACCAGCATGTACCTCGTCGCCGGGTTCGCCTCCGCGTACGCGCTCACCCGGCTGGCCCGCGCAGGCACCGGCGCGTTCGTGGCGCTGTTCGTCGCGGCGGTCGCCGTGGCCGAGGCGGTCGGTCAGGTCCATCTGTCCGTCCCCGTCCTCGGCCACCCGGGCAACGTGATCTTCGCGCTCCTGCTCCTGCTCGCCCTGGGCGTCGAGCTGGCTCTGCGCCGCCGCACCCCGGAGCCGCCCGACCTGTACCGCGGGCTGCTGGCGATCGGCGCGCTGGCGGTGGCCTTCGTGATCTGGAACATGGGCATGACCGGCACTCGCTGGTGCCGGCCGCACTCGTGGTTGCAGGGCCACGCCGTCTGGCACCTGCTGTGCGCGGTCGCCGCGTACCAGCTGTACCGGTACTACGCGTCCGAGCGGCCGACCACAGCGCCCGCCCGGGACCCGAAGGCGGCGACCATCGCTGCGTACGAAGCGGATGCGGAGGCCTACCGTGACGCGACGGCACGGGTGTCCGCGCCCGTACGCGACCGCATCGAGACGTTCGCCGCCGCCGTGGGCGTGGGCGGACACGTGCTGGAGATCGGCAGCGGACCGGGCCACGACGCACTGCTGCTGGAGTCGGCCGGCGTCCGGGTTGACCGCACCGACATCACTCCGGCCTTCGTGCGGATGCTGCGGGACGCCGGGCACGAGGCGCGCACGCTGGACCCGCTCACCGGTGAGCTCGGTGGCCCTTACGACGGGGTGTGGGCCTCCGCCGTGCTGCTGCACGTGGCGCGAGCGGACGTCGGCACGGTGCTGCGACGACTCCGCACGGCCACCCGTGAAGGCGGTCTGCTGCACGCGTCGGTGAAGGAGGGTGAGGGCGAAGGGTGGTCGGCCGGTGGCAACGTCGCCGCGCCGCGCCACTTCACGTACTGGAGCGAGCACGAGTGGCGTACGGCGCTCACCGAGGCCGGGTGGCAGGTCGACGCGCTCGAGGTGATGCCGTCGGTGCGCGGTCGCGGGCGATGGCTGGCCTCGACCGCCACGAACCCGAGAAGCCGGTGAGCATGGTGCAGCCCGCGTGTCACGGACCCGCGGGCTGCACTGCACTCAACGACCGGGCTCCGGCGGAGGTTCCCGACGCTCAGACCTGCTGGCGCGCCCCGATCGCCGCGACGATCTCCTGGATGGCCGCCTCGACCGGCACGTTGTTCTTCTGCGAGCCGTCGCGGTAGCGGAACGACACGGCGCCGGCCGTGCGGTCCTCCTCGCCCGCGATCAGCACGAACGGCACCTTGGACTTCGAGGCGTTGCGGATCTTCTTCGGGAAGCGGTCGTCGCTCGCATCGAGCTCGACGCGAACTCCCTTGACCTTCAGCTGGTTCAGCACGTCCTGCAGGTAGTCGGCGAACTCCTCCGCGACCGGCACGCCGAGCACCTGCACCGGCGACAGCCAGGGCGGGAACGCGCCCGCGTAGTGCTCGACGAGCACCCCGAGGAAACGCTCGATCGAGCCGAACTTCGCCGAGTGGATCATCACCGGCTGCTGACGGGTGCCGTCGGCAGCCTGGAACTCCAGGCCGAACCGCTCCGGCTGGTTGAAGTCGTACTGGATGGTCGACATCTGCCAGGAGCGGCCGATCGCGTCGCGCGCCTGGACCGAGATCTTCGGGCCGTAGTACGCCGCGCCGCCCGGGTCCGGGACGAGCTCGAGGCCGGTCTCGCGGCCGACCTCCTCCAGCACCTGGGTCGCGTGCGCCCACTGCTCGTCGGAGCCGATGAACTTGTCCTTCTTGTCGCCCTCCTCATCCCGGGTGGACAGCTCCAGGTAGAACTCGTCGAGCCCGAAGTCGCGCAGCAGCGACAGGACGAACTTCAGCAGGTGGCGGATCTCGTCCGGCGCCTGCTCGGGCGTGACGTAGGAGTGCGAGTCGTCCTGGGCGAAGCCGCGCACGCGGGTCAGGCCGTGGACGACACCGGACTTCTCGTTGCGGTAGACCGAGCCGAACTCGAACAGCCGCAGCGGCAGCTCACGGTAGGACCGGCCGCGTGAGCGGAAGATCAGGTTGTGCATCGGGCAGTTCATCGCCTTGAGGCGGTAGTCCGTCCCGTCCACGTCGAACGGCGCGAACATGCCGTCGGCGTAGTACGGCAGGTGCCCGGAGGTGTGGAACAGCGCCTCCTTGGAGATGTGCGGCGTACCGACGTACTCGAAGCCCTCCTCGATGTGCCGCCGGCGGACGTAGTCCTCCATCTCCCGCTTGATCACCCCGCCCTTGGGGTGGAAGACCGGCAGGCCCGAGCCGAGCTCGTCCGGGAAGGAGAACAGGTCCAGCTCGGCCCCGAGCTTGCGGTGATCGCGCTTCTCGGCCTCGGCGAGGCGGTCGGTGTAGGCCTTGAGCTCGTCCTTGGTCGGCCAGGCGGTGCCGTAGATGCGCTGCAGCTGCGGGTTCTTCTCCGAGCCGCGCCAGTACGCACCGCCGGAGCGCAGCAGCTTGAACGCGTTGCCGAGGACCTTGGTCGAGGGCACGTGCGGCCCGCGGCACAGGTCGCCCCAGGCACGAGAGCCGTCGCGACGGACGTTGTCGTAGATCGTCAGCTCGCCGCCGCCGACCTCCGCGTCCGCGCCTTCGGCAGCATCAGCAGCGTTGCCCTTCAGCCCGATGAGCTCGATCTTGTACGGCTCGCCGGCCAGCTCCGTACGGGCGTCCTCGTCGGTGACCACCCGGCGGGAGAAGGTCTGCCCCTCGTTGACGATCTTCTGCATGGCCTTCTCGAGGGCCTTGAGGTCGTCCGGCTGGAACGGGTGCTCGACGTCGAAGTCGTAGTAGAAGCCGTCCTTGACGGGCGGTCCGATGCCGAGGCGCGCCTTGGGGTTGATCTGCTGCACGGCCTGAGCCAGGACGTGCGCCGCCGAGTGCCGCAGGATGTTCAGCCCGTCCTCGGACTCGATGGTCACGGGCTCGACCGTCGCGCCGTCCGGGATCTCGCGGAACAGGTCCTGCAGCCGGCCGTCGACCCGCATCGCGATGACCTTCTTGTCCGAGCCGAACCGCTCGGTGCCCGTCGTGCCCTCGGTGACCGATCGCTCGTCTCCGGCGACGGACTGGGGTGGCTGGGCAGACACGGCGGGCTCCTCGGTGCGATCGGGGCGCCTCGACGAGGCGCTGCCACGGCTGACGGCGCGGCAGCGATCAGGCTACCCGCCGGGGTGGGCGGTCGCGGCGGGCACCGTCCGCGGGCGATCGGCGGGTACGACGCCCGCTGAGTCCCAGAGCGAGGCCGGTGGCGACCACGACGGTGCCTGCCCACACTCCCGCCGCCGGGAGACCCGCCCCGAGCGCGGTTCCGACTGCCGCCGCGGCGACCGGCGCGACGCCGGTGAGCAGACCCGCGTGACCGGCGCCAAGGGTGCTGACGCAGGAGTACCAGAGGACGAACGCCAGCGCGGTCACCACGAGCGCGAGGTAGGCGATGGCCGCCAGGTCGGCACGGTCGAGCCGCATGACGGCGCCGGGTCCTTCGGCGACCACGCTCCAGCCGCCGAAGCCGAGCGCGGCCATCCAGGTGGTGTGCACGGGGATGCCCCAGGCGCCGTGGTGCTGCAGCACGGGGACGGCCAGCAGGGTGAAGCCCGCCTCGCAGAGCAGGACGAGTCCTGCCCACGCGACGCCGGTCGCGTCTGTCCGCCCGACGCCCTGGATCAGCACCGCTCCGACCGTGACGACCACAGCCGCCGCCAGGACGCGTGGGCCCGGGCGCTCGCCACCGGTCAACGGCCCGCCCAGCGCCAGCAGCACGGGTACGCAGGCCATCGCGACCGCGAGGGCCGCGGGCTCGGCGTGGGCGGAACCGCGGACCAGAGCGATGTTGAACAGGACGAGGCCCGCGAGGGACGTCCCCACCAGCCACGGCCAGTCACGCGGCCGCGGCGCTCGGACCCGGTGGCCGGACGCCCGGGCCAGCGTGAGAAGGATCAGCGCGCTGACGGCGTACCGCAGCGACTGGGCGACTGCCAGCGGAGCGTCGTGCAGGACATGGGACACCGCGAAGCTCCCGCCCACCGCGGCCATGGCCAGACCTCCCCCGAGGACGGCGAGGGGGGTGCGCGGTGGAGCGTCGGTCGGCGTCATCAGCGAAGTGGTCACCCGTGTCATCCTGGGCGGGTAGTGGTACCAGTCCCAGGACCAATCCGGAGCCCGCGAGGAGGACCAATGTCGGACGATCTCGGCTCCGACTTCCTGCAGCTCGCGTCGTCCGACCTACCGGTCCGAGGACGCGCGGAGCACCTCACCGCGCTGATGCGCGCGGCGGTCGCGGACGGCCGGCTGCGCACCGGCGTGGCGCTGCCGTCCTCGCGGCGGCTGGCGGCCGAGCTCGGCCTGTCGCGCGGCGTCGTGGTCGAGGTGTACCGCCGGCTCGCCGACGAGGGCCTGGTGGAGGGCCGGACCGGGGTGGGAACGGTGATCACGGCTCGGCCGGGTCGCCGCGGTCCCGCCGCACCGCGGGAGACGGCCACACCCGCCGACGGAGGGGCATCCCCGGTGCTCCCGCCGACCGGGGACGCGTCGGTGCTCGACCTCTCCCCCGGTGTGCCGGACCTCGCGGCCTTCCCCCGCGAGGCCTGGTTGCGGGCCGAGCGCACCGTCCTGGCCGAGGCGGGTCCGCTCGACCTCGGGTACGGGGACCCCCGTGGTCACGAGCGGCTCCGGGTCGAGCTGGCCTCCTACCTCGGCCGGATGCGAGGCGTCCGGATCGGCCCCGAGGACGTGATGGTCGTCGCCGGTGTCGCGCAGGCGCTGGCGTTGCTGAGCCAGGTCCTGCGAGCCGGCGGTCTGCGGTCGGTGGCGGTCGAGGACCCCGGCTCGCGGGGTGTCCGCGACGAGGTGGCGCACTGGGGGCTACGACCGGTCGGGGTGCCGGTCGACGCCGACGGCCTCGATGTCGGGGCGCTGGCCGCGGCCGAGGAGAGCGTCGTGGTCACGACGCCGGCGCATCAGTTCCCGACCGGCGTCGTGCTGTCCCCGGCGCGACGACGCGAGCTGCTCGCGTGGGCCGATGAGCGCCAGGGTCTGGTGGTCGAGGACGACTACGACGCGGAGCACCGGTACGACCGTCCGCCGGTGCCGGCGCTGCACGCGTCGGCACCGGACCGGGTGGCCCACACCGGCAGCACCTCCAAGTCGCTCGCTCCCGGCCTTCGCCTCGGCTGGCTGCTGGCGCCGACCCGGCTACGTCCCGCTCTGCTCGCCGCCCGGCATGCCAGTGACATCGCGGCGCCAGCACTCCCCCAGCTCGTCCTCGCCGACCTGCTCGCGTCCGGTGCGTACGAGCGGCACCTGCGCGCGGTGCGCGTCCGTCAGCGTCGCCGCCGCGATGCCGTCGTCGAGACCGTCCGGGACCGACGACCGGACCTGACCGTGGAGGGCGTGGCGGCCGGTCTGCATCTGCTCGTCCGTCTGCCTGCTCACCTCGACGACATCGCCGTCGCCGAGGCCGCGCGCGAGGCCGGCCTTCGGGTACAGCCGCTGAGCTGGCACCGCCAGGCGGACGGACCGCCCGGGCTGATCATCGGGTACGCCGCCCATCCGCCCGACGGGCTGCGCGAGGCCATCACCCGGCTCCTCGCGAACATCCCTCGCCGGCCCTGACCGGCTGCCGCCCCGCCCCAGCCGCGGAATGGCGGCGCCCTGAGGGTCGTTGCACCGCAGACCATGCCCACACCCAGCTCACGTCCCGTCCCGACCGCCGCAGCGGAGCGCCTCGAGGACGAGCGTGCCCGCCTGCGGACGCGGCTGGAGCAGATGGACGCCGACATGTCCGGTCTCTTCGCCGCGTCCCGTGACTCCAACGCCGACGACGAGCACGACCCCGAGGGCCAGACGATCGCTTACGAGCGGGCGCAGCTGGCCGCGCTCATCGAGCAGGCCCGCGCACACCTGGCCGAGCTGGACGCCGCCGCCGTACGGCTGCGCGAGGGGACGTACGGAATCTGCGAGGTATGCCACGAGCCGATCGCGCCTGGACGGCTCGAGGCGCGACCGACGGCCACGACGTGCGTCGCGCACGCTGCTCGCTGACGGCTCGTCAGGCGTCGTCGACCGTCTCCAGGTCGTCTCCCACCGAGACGTGGCCCGGCTCGGTGACGTCGGCGTACACGCCCGGGCAGTTGTTCGGTCGCTGCGTGACGACCAGGCGCGCGGATCCGACGAGCAGCGTGCTGCCGACCAGTGACTCCAGGTCATGGCCTCCGGGGTCGACGACGATGTTGGCCCGGGGCGGGTCATCGACATCGGTGTCGGCGATCGCGACCAG
Organism: Luteipulveratus flavus; assembly: GCF_029439465.1. Taxonomy (GTDB): domain Bacteria; phylum Actinomycetota; class Actinomycetes; order Actinomycetales; family Dermatophilaceae; genus Luteipulveratus; species Luteipulveratus flavus. The sequence goes on from NZ_JAROAV010000024.1 coordinate 20,890, forward strand.
GTGGATCGCCGCCTTCTTGCGCCGGTCGCCCGTCAGGCCGTCGGCCTCGACGGTGGCCGTGGACAGGTCCACGCCGGGCTGTCCCTTCTCGGGGTAGATCGCGAGGTGCGCCACACGCATCGACATGTCCCGACCCTCGCACATCCGGCATCGAGTGACATCAGGACAGGGTGCTGACGAAGAAGGCGATCACGAAGCCGAGCACCGTGAAGAGGCCGACCACGCGGCCGGCATGCTCGGTGGCCTCCGGCATCATCGTGTCCGCCAGCATGGTCAGGATGGCGCCGGCGGCGAAGGTCTGGATGACCGCCACCGTCTCCGGGGACGCGCCGCCGAGCAGCGTGTGGCCGGCGACCGCCGCCAGCACGGAGGCCACCACCACCGCGCTCCACAGCCCGAGGATCCACCGGGTGGAGCGACCGGCGGCCTTGAGACCGGTCGTCGCCGACAACGACTCGGGGATGTTGGACAGGAAGACCGCCGCGACCATCGCGACGCCCACGCCCTGCCCGCCGAGCAGGCTGATGCCGATGGCCGCCGACTCGGGGATGCCGTCCAGCAGTGCGCCCAACACCAGGGCGAGGCCGCCGGCCGACGCCGCGCTGCCTCCGGAACCCGAGCCCGAGCCCAAGCCGCTGGAGTGTGCAGCCGGCTGCGACGGGCGATCTTCGGCAGAGCCGGTGTGCGACGCGGATCGCGCGTCGGCGCGGATGCCACCGTGGACGGGGCTCTTACGGCGGTGGCCGCCGTGCCGGTCGACGGCCCAGTCGCCGACGAAGTAGACGACCGAGCCCGCGAGCAGCCCGATGACGGCAGGTGTCCCGCCGCCGTCCCGGTAGGCCTCCTCGGTCAGCTCGAACGCCACGGCGCTGACGAGGACGCCGGCTCCGAAGGCCATGACCGCGCCGATGACCTTGCGCGGTACTCGCACCATCACGGCGAGCACGGCTCCGAGCAGGAGCGACGCACCACCGACAAATCCCCACCAAGCGGCTGCAAGCATGGCAGGGCTCTACCCCGCCGGGCCGGAAACCGAATCGCCCGAGGCGTTCTCGTCACGCGTGGCCAGTGAGCGGTTCAGGGCGGGCGTCGGTCGGGCGAGGCAGCCACATCGGCGCCCAGGCTGAACGGCTCGCGAACCGAGAAGGCCCCCGACCTGCGTTTCGCAGCTCAGGGGCCTTCTCGATGTGGTGGACGTGAAGGGACTCGAACCCCTGACCTCTCGCGTGTGAAGCGAACGCTCTAACCAACTGAGCTACACGTCCAGGTGTGCGCCTCCATGCGGGTGAAACCGCGTTGGTGGCGCGTCGGAGAGGATAGCCCGCGGACGGACCGGACCGCCAATCGAGCGGGTCAGCCGATGCCGGGCAGACCGTTCAGCCAGTCCTTGACGCCGTCCGGGAAGAACCCGGGGACACCGCTGACCGCGAACAGCGCCCAGAAGATCGCGAGCACCAGCGCGATCGTCGCCAGCGTCACCAGGGCCTGCACCCACCACGCCTGGCGACCGACCCAGCGCGTCCACGAGGTGACCTTGTCCTTCACCCACTCCAGCAGGTTGGCGGCCCAGTCGAACTCCGAGGCCCACACGCCCAGGCCCAGGAAGACGATCAGCCAGCCGGGGCCGGGCAGCGGGATCGCGGCGATGCCGAGCGCCACGATCACCAGACCGACGACCGCGACGGCGACCCGGTACGCGACCCGGGTCGTCGGGTTGGACTTGATCTTGCGGCGCCAGGCGAAGCGGTCCTCCTCGGCGCTGACGAGCGCGTCGGGTCCGTCGCCGGACCGGCGGTCTGTGCTCTTCTCGCTCATGGTGCCGGGTCCTCGTCGGCGGCAGCGGCTCGTTCGAAGACCTCGGCGATCTCCGAGGTGATCGGCCCGGGCGCGCCGAGCTCGCGGTCGTCCACGGCCGACACGGGCTGCACGTCCCGGGTCGAGGAGGTGATGAACACCTCGTCGCACGTCTTCAGCAGCGACATGGGCAGCATGGTCTCGACCACGGACAGCCCGGCGGCTCGACCCCACTGGATGACCAGGCTGCGCGTCACGCCGGCCAGCGCACCGGAGTCCAGCGGCGGGGTGAGGATCTGGCCGCCGTACACGACGAAGACGTTGCTGCCGGTGCCTTCGCACAGCTCGCCGCGGGTGTTCGGCATCAGCGCCTCGGTCGCCCCGGCCTCACGGGCTCGGGCGAGAGCGACGACGTTCTCGGCGTACGAGGTCGTCTTCAGGCCGGCGACGGCACTGCGCTCGTTGCGTGGCCACGGCACGGTCACGACGCGCGTGGTCGGGGCCGGGCGCTCGATCTCCGTCGCCATCACCACGTACGTCAGGCCGGACGTGCCGCGCTCGGACCCCAGCGGACCGACGCCGCCGGTGACGGTGTAGCGCAGCCGGGCCAGCCCGGTCGACTCGGCGAGCACCGCCTTGATCCCCTCGTCGAGGAACGCGCGGTCCGCGGCGGGGAGCCCCAGGCCCGCGAGGGAGCGGTCGAGACGGTCGTGGTGGCGCGTACGGGCGAACACGCGCCCGTCCTGCACCTTGCACGTCTCGAACACCCCGTCGCCCACGGTCACGCCGTGGTCGAGGGCGCTGATGGCGGGCTTGTCGTCGACGCGCTCGCCGTCGACCCACACCCTGATCGTCACGGTCTCACCCCTGCATCGGTCCTCGTGGTGATGGAAGCCGCCAGGGATACCAGGCGGCGTGCCTTCAGGACAGTCTCCCACCACTCCCCCGCCGGGTCGGATCCCCACGTGATTCCGGCGCCCGTCCCGAACCGCAGCACCCGGCGTCCGGACTCCCGCTCGGACCAGAACGTACGGATCCCGACCGCGAGCGCGGCCTCGTTGCGGTCGGCGTCGATCCAGCCGACCGCACCGCAGTACGGACCGCGTGGGACGGGTTCGAGGTCCCGGATCGCTTGCAGCGCAGTGGATTTCGGTGCACCCGAGACCGACCCCGGCGGGAACGTCGCCGCCAGGATGTCCGCCCACGACACGTCCGGGCGCAGCCGCCCCGTCACCGTCGAGACCAGATGGGTGAGCCCGGGATGCACCTCCGGGACGCACAGGCCGTCGACCGCGACCGTGCCGGGACGGACGACCGGTGACAGGTCGTTGCGGACGAGGTCGGTGATCATGACGTTCTCGGCGTAGTCCTTGTCGAGCATCTCCTCGACGGTGGGCGCGGTGCCCTTGATGGGCGCCGAGACGATCCGGTCGCCGGTACGGCTCAGGAACAGCTCCGGTGAGGCGCACACCAGGTCGAGCCCGGCCGTCGGCACGTGGATACGGGCGGCGTACGGCGCCGGGTTGCCCTGCCGCAGCACCGCGGCCAGCAGGTCGAGGTCGGCGTGCTCGGGCAGCTCCTGGGAGAGCACCCGGCACAGGTTGACCTGGTACACCTCCCCCGCGGCGATGCGGGCGCGGATCTCCCGGACGCCGGCCTCGTACGCGTGCCGGTCCAACGAGGTCGACCACGCCTCCAGCGCCTCGTTCGACACCTCGACCGCGGGAGGCGGCGTCTTCGTCCGGGCTGCCGACGTCGCGAGCCGCATCCGGATGGCGGTGAGCTCGCCCTCGAAGGTCAGGACGACCACCCAGAAGCCGCCGGCGTCGAGGCTGCGTGGGTCGTGGCTGACCTCCAGGACGCCCTCGGCGTGCCGGTCGCCGAACGTGGCCACCGCGTCGTTGCGGTCGGACATCGAACCCTCACTTCGCGAAACTGTGTGCGAGGTGAGCCAACCACGAGGCCGCCTAGCATCGGAAACAACCCGATCGGGCCGTCCCCGGACGGCGAACCATGAGGAGGAGCAGTTGATCTTCATCACCGCCCGTTTCCGCATCCGCCCCGAGGACGCCGACCGCTGGCCCGAGATCTCCCGCGCGTTCACCGAGGCCACCCGTGCTGAGCCCGGCAACCTGTGGTTCGACTGGTCCCGCAGCCTGGACGACCCGAACGAGTACGTCCTCGTCGAGGCCTTCCGCGACGACGAGGCCGGCGCTGCGCACGTGCAGTCCGATCTTTTCAAGCAGGCGCAGCAGGATCTGCCAGCGCACCTGGTCCAGACGCCGCGGATCGTCAGCACCACCGTCGAGGGCGAGGACTGGTCCGAGCTGGGCGAGATGGCCGTCGGCCCCTGAGCGCGCACGGCTTCGCGCTAGTGGTCGACCGAGTCCGCGTCCCAGCTGGTCGATGGGGCGAACTGGCTAGCAGTGAAGACGGCGCCGCCCGGGTCGCTCACGACCGCCCGGCGGGTCCAGTCGTCCTCCTCGGTCCGCAGCACCTCGCCGCCGAGTCGCCGGACCGCGTCGGCCGTCGCGTCACGGTCGGCGACCGTGAACGTCACGTGCCAGTGCGGTGCCTCACCGGCTGCGAGCGGACCAATACCGCCGATGACATTCTCGAAACCCTCGGGCGCGCTCGCCTGACGCGTCCGGATGTCCGGGTCGGTCGTGGACTCCAGGTGGTCGCCGTAACCCGGCACCTGGATCGCGTGGCCCCAGCCCTGGTCGACGACGCGCCAGCCGAACGCGGCCTCGTAGAACCGGCCGGCGGCGGGGAGGTCGGGGGTGTGCAGGTCGCTGAAGTTCCAGGCGCCGGGAGCGTTCGTCAGCTGCGCTCCGAGGCGTCGCCGGGCCTGCCACAGGTGGAACCGGGCGCCCTGCGGGTCGGTGAACGTCGCGGCCCGACCACCGGGTCCGGCGTCCGCGACCGGGGCGACCTCGGCCGCTCCGAGCTCGGTGAGGCGCGGGGCGGTGGACTCCGCGTCCGCCACCGCGACGTACGTCTCCCACGAGCCGGCGTCCTCGGTCGTGCTGCTCAGCGCGACGACGTCCAACCCGTCCAGCGTGGCGATGACGTAGCGTCCGGGCGCTCCGGGCGGCAGCACGTCCTCCGTCTCCCAGCCGAAGAGCTCGCGGTAGAACGCGGCCGCCGCGTCGACGTCCGGCTGACGGCACTCGACCCAGCAGGTCACGCCCGCGGGGTACGTCCGTGCGATCGGTGTGAGATTGCCCATCCTGACCTCCAGCGCGAGTAGGGCCGAGGCCGACCCTAGCGACGGCCGGCGGCCACGCCTGGCGACGTGAGCGCCAGGCGTGGCCGCGGCTCTCGCTACCTGATCACGCGGTCCAGGAAGTCCAGCATCAGAGCGGCGACCTCCTCCCCCGCGCTCTCGAGGAGGAAGTGTCCGCCGTCCAGCAGGTGGATCTCCGCCTCGGGTACGTCGTCGCCGAACGCACGAGCCCCGTCCGGACCGAAGATGGGGTCGTTCTCGCCCCACACGGCCAGGACCGGTGGCTGGTGGGAGCGCAGGTACTCGTGCAGCGTCGGGTACATCGGCGAGTTGTTGGCGTAGTCGCGCACGAGCGCGAGCTGGATCTCGTCGTTGCCCGGGCGCGAGACCAGGGCGACGTCGTGGTGCCAGGTGTCCGGGCTGACCACGCTCTCGTCGGGTACGCCGGTGACGTACTGCCACCGGATGCCCTCCAGGGTCAGAGCGGCGCGCACATTCGCCTCGGTCTCCGGGGTCTGCTCACGCTGGTACTCCCGGATCGGCTCCCAGAACTCCTTCACGAACCCGGCGTCGTAGCCGTTGCCGCTCTGGGTCACGACGGCGCTCACGGCCTGCGGGTCGGCCAGGGCCAGCCGCCAGCCGATCGGGGCGCCGTAGTCCTGGACGTAGATCGAGTACCGGCTGACGCCCAGCTGGGCCAGCAGTCCCGAGGTGAGCTCGGTCAGCGCGTCGAAGGTGTACTCGAAGGCGTCCACGGGTGGCGCGTCCGACAGGCCGAAACCGAGGTGATCCGGTGCGATGACGCGGTAGCGCTGCGCGAGCCTCGGGATCAGCTCGCGGAACATGAACGAGCTCGTGGGGAAACCGTGCAGGAGGACGAGGACAGGTGCGTCGGCGGGACCGGCTTCCCGGTAGAAGAGCCGGTGGCCCTGCACGGTGGCGTACCGGTGGTGGACGACATTCATGTCTAACTCCCTTGAACGTTTTGGATGGTTACATCCTGCTCAGATTGCCTAACTTGTCAAGGGCGAGATTGAGGGTTAGATTTTCCCCGTGATGCAGCCTCAGCCGGACGAGCGACTCCTGCTCGACCTGCTCAACTCGACCCCTGTCGTCGCCGGCGAACCAACCGACGGGCTGTCCGACGCCGCCGCAGGACGGGCATGGCTGACCGCCCACGACCAGCCGGCCGGCGAAGCCGCCTGGCGGCGGGTACGCGATGCGCGAGATGTGCTGCAAGGCGTCGTCCGCGGCGAACGTCCGGCGGACGACCTGGCGCCCTTCCTTCGGGAGACGGCCTACCGAGCGGGATTTGCCGGGGGTCGCGTCACGTGGACCCTCGAGGCGCCGACCGCCGACCTGGCGGTCGCGACCGCCGTCCTGGCATGGGATGCGCTGCAGTCCACGAGTCCGGGCCGCCTGAGGCCGTGCGCCAACCCCGAGTGCCGTCTGTTCCTGTTGGACCGCAGCAAGCCCAACAGCGCCCGCTGGTGCTCGATGGCGTCCTGCGGCAACCGGATGAAGGCTCGGCGTCACTACGAGCGCGCTCGCACACGCCAGGACGAGAGCTGAGCCGGCCGCGCGCTCCGGGTGGCGCCCTCGCGATGGTGCGCTCGCGCCGCTGGACATGACAACGGCCCCCGTCCTGCAGGTCCGCAGGCCGGGGGCCGTTTCCGTACTGGTGGGCGATACTGGGTTTGAACCAGTGACCTCTTCCGTGTCAAGGAAGCGCGCTACCACTGCGCCAATCGCCCTGGCCCGGCCCCACGAAGGGACCGAGAGAGCGGACAACCGGGCTCGAACCGGCGACCTCAACCTTGGCAAGGTTGCGCTCTACCAACTGAGCTATGTCCGCCTGCTGCTACCGGCCGAAGTGGCCTGCGCAACGGAGAGAACTGTATCCGACGATGGGCCCGACTCCCAAAACGGGGCCGACACCCGCCGTTCAGCCGCCCGTCGCCGACCTCCACGGCCTCTCGCGAGGCTCGCCGCGGCCGCCCTCACGCCCGGGAACGACGAAGAGCCGTGCCTCACCGGCACGGCTCTTTCCTGGAGGTGGAGACGGGATTTGAACCCGTGTAGACGGCTTTGCAGGCCGTTGCCTCGCCTCTCGGCCACTCCACCACGCCCGGACGAACCGGGCAAAACCCCCCGAAGGAGATCAGAGCGGACAACCGGGCTCGAACCGGCGACCTCAACCTTGGCAAGGTTGCGCTCTACCAACTGAGCTATGTCCGCGAAGGTCGCACCTACGGCGTGGCCGCAGGGTGCCCGCCGAGGTTATCCGATGGCTCGGGAGGAGTCCAAGCCGGAGTCCTCGTCCTCGTTCTCGTCGGGTCGACCGCGGCGCCCGCGTTCCTCGTCCGGGCGGATCCGGGCGACACCGTCCCCGAGCCACTCGCGCGCCTTCTCGTGCAGCGGCGCCATCTCCGGGGGCGGCCACAGGCGCGCGGCGGCGGCGTTGAGGGCCGCGCCGATGAGCACACCGATGGACAGGAAGTACAGCCAGATCAGGATGACGATCGTCGCCGACAGCGGCCCGTACACGGTGAAGCCGTCGACCGAGTTGCCGAGGAACCAGCGCAGCCCGTACGACGAGAGCACCCAGATCACCAGGGTGAGCGCCGCTCCGGGGAGGTCGCGCACCCAGGGCGCCCGCTTCGGCGTGGCGATGAAGAACAGCGTGGCGAACCCGATGATCGTCAGGCCTCCGACCAGCGGCCAGTAGAAGATCATCAGGAAGCGCAGCCGCTCCGGCATGATCCGGGTCAGCAGGTCCGGCCCGATGACCATCAGCGGCACCAGCACGGCCGCGAACAGCAGCGACACGAAGTACAGCGACAGGCTCATCACCCGGGTCCGGATGATGCCGCGGACCCCGCCCTGGCCGTACATGATCGAGATGGTGTCCAGCAGCACGTTCAGGCATCGCGACCCGGACCACAGGCTGAGCAGGAAGCCGATCGAGACCACGTCGGCACGACCACCACTCAGCGCCTGGTTCAGGGTGGGCGTGATCACGTTGCTGATCACGTCCGGCGTGAGGAACTGGTCGGCGTAGTTCACGACGTTGTTGGTGACCTGCTGGCGGATGTCCTCGCCCAGCCAGCCGGCCAGGTAGCCGACGGCACCGAGCAGCCCGAAGATCAGCGGCGGCAGCGAGAGCAGCGCGAAGAAGCCTGCCTCGGCGGCGAGACCCGTCACCCGCCACCGCATGCACACGCGGACGGTCTCGGCCGTGAGCCGGGCCAGCCCGAGCATGCCCGGCACGGGCGACAGGAGCTCCCGGAGCCGGGACTTCACCCCTTCTACCACGGGGCGCCTCCGACCGGGTGTGCGTTCACACTGACCACGGTAGCCGCGCGACCTGCATGCTTCGTGCACCACAATGTCGGTCGGGTCGGTGTCCCCGCTCGGGTCGACTAACGTCGGCGCGTCGCGGACGGGCACCGATCGTCGCGAAACGACACGAGGAACGAGGGCACGTGGACATCTGGCCAGGCCGGGCCTACCCCCTGGGAGCGACCTTCGACGGGACGGGCGTCAACTTCGCGCTCTTCACCGAGGTCGCCGAGCGCGTCGAGCTGTGCCTCATCGACGACGACGGCAGTGAGCGCCGTATCGAGGTCGAGGAGGTGGACGGGCACGTCTGGCACGTCTACGTCCCCGCGGTCCAGCCGGGGCAGCGCTACGGCTACCGGGTGCACGGCCCGTACGACCCCGCGGCGGGCCACCGGTGCGACCCGAGCAAGCTGCTGCTCGACCCGTACGCCAAGGCCATCGACGGGCAGATCGACGGCGACGAGTCGCTGTTCTCCTACACGTTCGCCAACCCGCGCCGGCGCAACCAGGCCGACTCGCTCGGCCACACGATGCTCTCGGTCGTCATCAACCCGTTCTTCGACTGGGGCCACGACCGGCCGCCGGGCCACGAGTACCACGACACCGTGGTCTACGAGGCGCACGTACGCGGGCTCACCATGACCCACCCGGAGGTCCCGGAGGAGATCCGCGGCACGTACGCCGGGATGGCCCATCCGGCGGTGATCGAGCACCTGCAGCAGCTCGGCGTCACCGCCATCGAGCTGCTGCCCGTGCACCAGTTCGTCCAGGACACCACCCTGCAGGAGAAGGGGCTGTCCAACTACTGGGGCTACAACACCATCGGCTTCCTCGCGCCGCACAACGAGTACAGCGCGACCGGCACTCGCGGCCAGCAGGTCACCGAGTTCAAGGCGATGGTGAAGGCGCTGCACGAGGCGGACATCGAGGTCATCCTCGACGTCGTCTACAACCACACCGCCGAGGGCAACGAGCTCGGACCGACGCTGGCCTTCCGCGGCATCGACAACGCCGCGTACTACCGCCTCGTCGACGACGACAAGTCCCACTACTACGACACCACCGGCACCGGGAACAGCCTGCTGATGCGGCACCCGCACGTGCTCCAGCTGATCATGGACTCGCTGCGCTACTGGGTGACCGAGATGCACGTCGACGGCTTCCGCTTCGACCTGGCGGCCACCCTCGCCCGCCAGTTCCACGAGGTGGACCGGCTGTCGGCGTTCTTCGACATCATCCAGCAGGACCCGGTCATCTCCCAGGTCAAGCTGATCGCCGAGCCGTGGGACCTCGGCGCCGGCGGCTACCAGGTCGGCAACTTCCCGCCGCTGTGGACCGAGTGGAACGGCCGCTACCGCGACACCGTGCGCGACTTCTGGCGCGGTGAGGCCGCCGCTCTCGGCGAGTTCGCCTCGCGCATCACCGGGTCGAGCGACCTGTACGAGCACTCCGGGCGACGGCCGATCGCGTCCATCAACTTCGTCACGGCCCACGACGGGTTCACGATGCGCGACCTGGTCTCTTACAACGAGAAGCACAACGAGGCCAACGGCGAGGGCAACCGGGACGGCGAGAGCCACAACCGGTCCTGGAACTGCGGCGTCGAGGGCCCGACGGACGACGAGGGGGTCAACCGGCTGCGCGGGCAGCAGCAGCGCAACTTCCTCGCCACCCTGCTGCTGAGCCAGGGCGTGCCGATGCTGTCCCACGGCGACGAGCTGGGTCGTAGCCAGGGCGGCAACAACAACGTCTACTGCCAGGACAACGAGATCGCCTGGGTCGACTGGGACCTGGACGACGACCGGCGCGACCTGCTCGACTTCACCCGGGCCGCGATCGCCCTGCGCCAGCAGCACCCGACGTTCCGGCGCCGGCGGTTCTTCGCCGGCGACGCCGACCACGGCGGGGCGAGCGAGCTCGGCGACATCGCCTGGTTCGCCTCCTCGGGAGCGCCGATGAACGAGCTGGACTGGCGCAACGGGTACGCGCGCACGCTGATGGTCTTCCTCAACGGCCAGGCGATCAGCGCCCCGGACTCGGCCGGCCGCCCGGTCGTCGACGACCACGTGCTGATGATGTTCAACGCGCACAGTGACGAGGTGGCCTTCACCGTCCCGAAGGTGCAGGACGGCGGCTGGCAGGTCGCGCTGGCGACCGACGCGTCGTACGACCCGGACGACCTGGACGCGCGCGAGGTGGAGGCCGGCGCGCAGGTGGCCGTCCCTGGTCGCTCGCTGCTGGTCCTGCGCTCGGCCGAGAGCTGAGCACGGTCAGCTCTCGGCGAGGCGGGCCTTCTCCGCGTCGACGTCGAAGGTCGCTGCCGGCCACTGCAGGTCCAGGTCGCGCAGGTGGTCCAGCAGCAGCTGGTGGACCGCGAGCCGTGCGTACCACTTGCGGTCGGCCGGCACGACGTACCACGGTGCGTCGGCCGTCGACGTCCGGTCCAGCGCGGCCTGGTACGACTCCTGGTAGGCGTCCCAGTAGCCGCGCTCGTCCACGTCGCCGGGGTTGTACTTCCAGTGCTTGTCCGGCCGGTCGAGCCTCTCCTGCAGGCGCGACTTCTGCTCGTCGGCCGAGATGTGCAGCATCACCTTGATGACCGCCGTGCCCCGCTCGACGACACCGGCCTCGAAGGCGTTGATCTGCCCGTAGCGCCGCGTCCACGTCGAGGGCGGCACCAGGTCGTGGACCCGCACGATCAGCACGTCCTCGTACTGCGAACGGTCGAAGACGCCGATGTAGCCGGGCTGGGGCAGCGCGCGCCGGATGCGCCACAGGAAGGGGTGGGCCAGCTCCTCCTTGGTCGGCGCCTTGAACGCCGTCAGCTCGACGCCCTGCGGGTCCACCGAACCGATGACGTGCCGCATGATGCCGCCCTTGCCGGCGGTGTCCATGCCCTGCACGATCAGCAGCACCGACGGGCCGACCCCGTCGCGACCGTTGGCGTAGAGGCGCTCCTGAAGGTCGTCGAGCTCGTCGGCCGTGTCCGTCATGAGCTGGGCGGCCAGCTGCTTGTCTCCGGAGAAGCCAGGCGTGGAACGGGTGTCGACGGCCGCGAGGTCGAAGCCCTCGCCCACCCGCAGCTCCTCCCGCAGCGAGGACAGGTCGGACTTCTTCGCGTCCTTGTTCTTCTTGAACTTCTTCGCGTCTTTTTTCTTACCCATGCGCCATCGTGGCACGCAGTGCGGCTTTGATGAAGGAATGCGTCAGCTGCTGCCCGTGCCAACGCGTTCCGGCGACGTCAGGGACGACGACCTCGTCGCGCTGTACGACGCGACGCCCGACGACGCGCCGTTCGTGCGGCTCAACATGGTCAGCACGCTCGACGGCGCCGGCGTCGGTCCGGACGGCCGGTCCGGCTCCATCAACACCCCGGCCGACCACGAGATCTTCGCGCTGCTGCGCGCGTGGGCCGACGTGATCCTCGTCGGCGCCGGCACGGCGCGCGCGGAGGAGTACGGACCGGCGCGCACCGCCCCGCGGTGGACTTCCCGGCGGAACGGCCGAGCGGCCGATCCGGCCATTGCCGTCGTGACGCGGTCGGGGCGTCTGCCCGAGCCGCTCGCCGACGCCGAGACCGGCGAGGTGCTCCTGGTCACCGCGGGCCAGGCCGACGCGACGGAGCTCGACCGCGGCACCAGCGCCCTCGGCGCGGACCACGTCCTGCAGCACGACTCCGACGAGGTCGATCTCGCGGCCACCGTCCGGTGGCTCCAGCAGCGCGGTCTGCGGCGCGTGCTGTGCGAGGGCGGTCCGTCGCTCGCCGCGGACCTCGTGGGCGGCGACCTCGTCGACGAGCTGTGCCTCACCTGGTCCCCTCGCCTCGTCGGTGGTTCGGCCGGCCGGATCCTGCACGGCGACCAGCTCGCGGGCCACGGCACGCTGCTGAGCCTGCTGCACGAGGACGGCACCCTGATCGGCCGATGGGACCTGCGCGCCGGAATGACGAGCTGACCCTCGACGTTCGCCACGGACGTGACGCTTCCCCTCTCGGTCCTGGACCTCTCCCCCGTCTCCTCCGGCCGCACCTCCTCCGACGCCGTCCGCGAGTCGGTCGAGCTCGCGCGGTCGACGGAGGCCGACGGGTACCGGCGCTTCTGGGCCGCCGAGCACCACAACATCGCCAGCGTCGCCAGCTCCGCACCGGCGGTCATGATCGCCACGGTCGCCGCAGCCACGTCGCGCATCCGGGTCGGCTCCGGCGGCATCATGCTGCCGAACCACGCACCGCTGCAGGTCGCCGAGACCTTCCGGGTGCTCGAGGCCCTGCACCCGGGGCGCATCGACCTCGGGCTCGGACGCGCACCCGGCACCGACCAGCTGACCGCGCTCGCGCTGCGCCGCAGCCGTGAGGCGCTGGGCGCCGACGACTTCCCGCAGCAGTACGCCGAGCTGCTCGCCTACGTCGACGGCTTCCCGGACGGCCACCCGTTCGAGCCCATCTCGGCCCAGCCCACCGACGTCCCCCTGCCGCCGGTGTGGATCCTCGGGTCGAGCCTGTACGGCGCGCAGGCGGCCGGTGCGTTCGGCACGCCGTTCGCGTTCGCCGGGCACTTCGGCACCGCCGACCCGGTCGAGGCGATGGACGCCTACCGGTCCTCGTTCCGCCCGCAGGAGCGCCCGGGCGCGCTCACCGAGCCCTACGCGATGCTCGCGGTGTCGGCGATCGTCGCGCGCGATGAGGAGCGGGCCGGCCGTCTCGCCCGGGCCGCGACGCTGTCCATGGTCCGTCTGCGGCAGAACCGCCCGGGACCGATGCCCAGCCCCGAGGAGGCCCAGGCGCACGAGTGGACCGAGCTGGAGGAGTCGATGGGCGCGGCGTTCGGCCGGTTCGCGACCGTGGGCACGCCGGAGCAGGTCGTCGCCGGTCTGCGCGAGCGCGCCGAGGCCAGCGGCGCCGACGAGCTGATGGTCGCCACCAACGTCCACGGCGCCCAGGAGCGTCGGGACTCCTACACCCTGCTCGCCGACGCCTGGGGCCTATCGTCGGGCGCATGAACCTGGACCGTCCCGAGCACCCCGACCCCTACTCCCTGCTCCCCTCCGTCCCGCCGCTGCAGGTGAGCAGTGACTCGTTCTCCGACGGCGACACCCTGCCGGAGGCCCAGGTGTTCGACGACTGGGGCATGAGCGGCGCGAACACCTCCCCGCAGCTGTCCTGGTCGGGCGCTCCGGAGGGCACGACCTCGTACGCGATCACCTGCTTCGACCCCGACGCGCCCACGCCGTCGGGGTTCTGGCACTGGCTGCTGATCGGCATCCCCGCCGGCACGACCTCGCTGCCCGCCGGCGCCGGGGACGGCTCGGACCTGCCGCCCGGCGCCTTCCAGATCCGCAACGACTTCGGCGCCCAGGCGTACGGCGGCGCCGCGCCGCCGGCGGGTGACCGGCCGCACCGGTACATGTTCGCCGTGCACGCGATCGGCGGCGACGCCCTCCCGATCGATGACACCGCGAGCGCTGCTGCAGCCGCCTTCAACATCGGCGGGCAGCAGCTGGCCCGCGGCGTCATCACGGCCACCTACGCCGTCTCCTGACCGCGTCGCGCCGTCGGCCGACGACCGGCGGACGGCGCGCCCGGCTCAGCCCTGCCCGACGTGCGCCGCGATCGGGTTCACCAGCTCGCCGGCGAAGATCAGCGACTCGGCCTGGTCGGCGAGGTCGACCATCTGCACGGTGTTGCGCAGCTGCAACCGGTTCAGGCAGCTGTGCCGGAACGTCGGGCGGAACAGGTCGTACCGGCGCGCGGTCTCGGCCAGCTCAGGATGGTCGTGCTCGTGCTCGCGGATGCACGCGGCGACCTGCGCCCAGAAGTCGTCCTCGGCAATGACCCCGTCACCGTCCAGGATCGCGGCGAGGAACCGCAGGAACCCGTCGAAGACGTCGGTGTGCAACGACAGCGCGCGCACGTCCTGCGGCACGTCCGCCCGGACGCGGGCGATCTCGTCCGGCACCGGGAGGTCGCCCATCACCGCGATCTCCTCGCCGACGTCCTTCATCAGCATCCGGACGGGGACGTGGTCCCGGACGACCATGACGAGGTTCTCGCCGTGCGGCATGTACGCGAGCTCGTAGCGCAGCAGGCAGTGGACGACCGGGCGGACGTACGCCCGCAGGTACGACCGCAGCCACTCGGACGCTGGTAAGCCAGAGGCACGAATCATGGCTGACACCAGTGCGTTTCCGTCACCGTCGCGGTGCAGCAGCGAGGCCATGGTGGCGAGCCGCTCGTCCGGTGCGATCCGGTCCACGGGGCTCTCCCGCCACAGCGCGGCAACCATCTTCTGGTGGGGCGAGACCCGGTCGAGCCGGTGGTACGCGTCCCCGGTGTAGCCGACGGACGCCCGCTCCCGCAGGATGCCGAAACCGCACTCCCGCAGCGTCGGGTCGGCGTCGACCAGCTGCCCGACCCAGTCGTTGATCGCCGGGGTGGCGCGCATGTACCGCGGCGAGAGCCCGCGCACGAACCCCATGTTCTGGATGGAGAGCGACATCTTGACGTAGTGCCGCTCCGGCTGCGCGCTGTTGAAGAACGTGCGGATCGACTGCTGCGGCTGGTAGGAGTCCTCGCCCACGCCGAGGTGGACCAGGTCCTGCCGGCCGAGGTCCGGCGCGAAGGTGATGGCGATCTTGTTGACCCACTGCCACGGGTGCACCGGCACGAGCACGTAGTCGGCCGGGTCGAGGCCGAGCGCCCGCAGTCGGTCATGGAAGGCCTCCAGGGCCGGCTCGCCCAGCTCGCCCGCGTACAGGCGCTGCTCGTCCAGACCCCGTCCGCAGGCCAGGTGCGTCACGGCCCGCCGCGCGGCGAGCCAGACGAGCCGGACGGGTGCGCCCGTCTCGGGGGCGTAGGCCGCGTAGTCGTCGGCGCCGTACCCGATGCGGCCGTTGTTGGCGACGAAGGCCGGGTGTCCCTCGGTCATCGCGGACTCGATCTGCTGGTAGTCCGCATCCAGGAGCGTGGCGACGTCGCGGGCGCCGTGCTCGGACTTCCAGGCGGCGGCGCTCAGGGTGCTGGCGATCTCCTCCAGGTAGGTCGGCAGGAGTGCGTCGGAGATCCCGAGCGCCGGCGCCAGCTCGGTGATCAGCTCCTGCGCGTCCAGCCGGGTCGGCACGCCGTCGACCGTGCGCTCGATGCTCCGACCGTCGATCGCCCAGTGCTCCAGGTGGTGCCGGCGTGCCCGGAACCGGTAGACCACCCGGCCGGAGTCGACGGCCAGGCGGTGGCCGTCCTCGTCCGCGACGGGCGCGACGAGTCGTTCGTGCGCGAGCTCGGCGATGATCTTGCCGACCAGTGCCCGTTGCGCCCCCTCCATCGTGCGGGTCGTCAGATGTGTTGCGTACGAGTCCTGCTCGGTCGTGACGGTCATCGTGCTCCTCCGATGGTCGAGGCGGTGAAGGCGTCGCGCGTAACCACCGACAGGGCGGCGACCTTGTCCGCGAGCCGGACGTGCCGGAGGACCTCGAACCCGGCGGCGGCGTTCAGTGCGGCGATACGGCTGTTGCGGACGTCCGGCTCGACGACCACGCGCCGTACGCCGGGTGGTCGGAAGCACTCCTGCAGCACGGCTCGCATCACCGTGGCGGTGAACCCGTGGACCGGGCGGTCGGTCGGCGCGACCAGCAGATGCATCCCGACGTCCCCGGTCCGCAGCTCGGGCAGCCCCACGAGCTCGCGCCGGCTCGGGTCGTACCGCTCGGCGAGGAACGCCGGCTCGCCGTCGACCCGACCGAGGTACGCGTGGTGGTACGGGTCGGCGGCGATGACCCGGTACGCCTCCCGCACCTGCGCGACCGTGTGGTCCTGCATCCCCCAGAAGACCGAGCGCGGGTGCGTGACCCAGGCGTGCAGCAGACCAGCGTCCGCGTCCGGCTCGACCGGCGCCATCCCGATCGTGCCGACGGTGGCCGCGGTCATCGGACCGGCTCCGTCACCCGCAGCCGCTCGGGGACGCCGAACTCCTGGAAGGCGATCCGGTGCTCGATCGGGTACACCTCGCGGCCGAGGATGCTCGCGAGGATGACCGAGCTGCGGTACGCGCCCATCCCGAGGTCGGGTGCGACGAACCCGTGGGTGTGCTCCTCGGCGTTCTGCACGAAGACCTCCCCGCCGGCGAGGCTGACGTCGTAGGTGTCGGACGCCAGGAACCGGCCGTGCTCGTCCCACCGGATGCGGTCGCGGACCGGGTCCAGGAAGGTCGGCACCGTGGGGGCGTATCCCGTTGCCAGTACGAGGGACTCGGTGGTGAGGCAGGCGTCCTCGTGCGACTCGAGGTGGTGCAGGTCCAGGGTGTACCGGCTGCCGTCCCATCCGGCGGCGGTCACCTCCATGCCGGTGAGCAGCGTGGTGGGCACGCCGCCGGCGACCTGCTTGGCGTACAGCGTGTCGAAGATCGCGTCGACCGTGCTCGCGCTGATGCCCTTGTACAGGCTGCGCTGCTCCCGCAGCAGGCTGCGGCGCCGGTCGGCGGGCAGTGACCGGAAGTGGCGGGAGTACTCCGGTGACGTCAGCTCGAGCGTGAGCTTGGTGTACTCCATCGGGAAGAACCGGGGCGAGCGCGTGACCCAGCGCAGGGCGTAGTCGTGGTCCTCGATGTCGGTCAGCAGGTCGGCGTAGATCTCGGCGGCGCTCTGACCGCTACCGACGACGGTGATCGATCCGGTGCGCTGCAGGTCCTGCTTGCGGCGCAGGTAGTCCGCCGAGTGCAGGACGGGTCCGTCCAGCCCGATGCACGGCTCGGGCACGCACGGCTGGGTTCCGGTGCCGAGCACCAGCCGCCGGGTGCGGTACCGCTCCCCCGTCGCCGTCCCGACGACGTACGCCTGCCCGTCGTGCTCCACCGTCTGCACGCCCTGGCCGAACCGCACGGACGTCAGGCGTTCGCTCGCCCACCGGCAGTACTGGTCGTACTCGGCACGCAACGGGTAGAAGCTCTCCCGGATGTAGAAGGGGTAGAGCCGGCCGGTCTGCTTGAGGTAGGCCAGGAAGGAGTACGGCGAGGTGGGGTCGGCCATCGTCACCAGGTCGGCGAGGAAGGGCACCTGCAGGGTCGCCTCGGGCAGGAGCATGCCCGGGTGCCAGCCGAACTGGTCACGGGCCTCCAGGAACAGCGCGTCCAGGTCCTCCAGCGGCTCGGCCAGGCACGCGAGGCCGAGGTTGAACGGGCCGAGCCCGATGCCGATGAGGTCGTACGTGCGCATCAGCCCTCCACCGTCCGGGCGCGGGCGCCGTCGTCGCCATGAGCGGGGTGGAGCGGGTGGTGGAGGGGTGCAGTCACCGCGGTCCTCTCGTCGAAGATAGGTAAGGCTTACCTACTTAACCGCATCGCACGGTGCTACCGGCCCGTCGGGGGCATCCGTTGATGTGATCTACGTCTCGTCGGAGACCGCGACGAGCCCCGGCATAGTGCCGGGGCTCGTCGCGAGCCCTCCTCTCGTCGTGGGGCCACCCGGGTCAGGGCAGCGTGAGCTTGAAGGAGTAGAGGGTTCCGGTGTCGCCGGTGTAGTAGTCGGTCACCTTCAGCGTCCAGGTGCCCTGCGCGGAGACCGACGTGACCGGCACGGTCTTCGTGGTGAAGCCGTCACGGGTTCCGCAGCTGCCGTACGACGCCGTCTCGAGCGTGTAGCTGCGGCCGTCGGGCGCGACCAGCACGACACCGAAGTCCTCCTCGCACGAGTGGTAGATGTCGTACGCCGCCGTCACCGAGGTGACGGTGTCCGCACAGGTCGAGGTGACCGGGCTGGACGCCGTGGCGTTGTCACGGATCGGGTAGTCGGTGCCGTTGGTGAACGACTTGGTGGTGCAACCGCCCGGCGTCGACCCGTTCACGGTCAGCGAGTACGTCGCCGAGTGGCTGACCGCACCGCCGGCGGTGACCGTCACCTGGTAGGTGCCCGACGGCGTGGTCGCCGACGTCGCGACCGTCATCGTCGAGCTGCCGCCCGTGGTGACCGAGGCGGGGTTGAAAGTGGCGGTCGCACCGGACGGCAGCCCGGACGCCGACAGGGTCACCGTCTGCGCGCTCCCCGACGTGGTCGCCGTGGAGACGGTGGCCGTCGCGGACGAGCCGGCGTTGACCGTGCCCGAGGACGGCGACAGGCTCATCGAGAAGTCGTTGGTCGGGGTGCTGGTGCCGACCGCCTGCTTCCAGATGGTGTACGCGATGCCATCCGCCGAGCGGTCCAGACCCGTGGTGTTGATGTTGGACGGGTAGGAGTCGCAGGCCGAGTGGTAGCAGGAGTCGTACGCCGCGTTGGCCGTACCGCCCCACTTGGACGCCTGCGCGCTGGTCTTGCGCGCGCTGGCCCCCATCGCGTAGCCGCTGGTCGCGATGCCCGCCTGCTCGAACGAGTAGTCGTCCGACCGTCCGGCACCCTCGGTGTTCTCCTCCGGCTGCAGGTTGAGGGAGTCCCAGTACGCCTTCATGGGCGCCGCCGCCGCGGAGGTGACGTGGTTGATGAAGTAACCACCGTTCTTCGAGGCGATCATGTCGAAGTTGTAGTACGCCTTGAGCTGCGACTTCTGCGTGGAGGTCAGCTGGTTGACGTAGTACTTCGAGCCGTTCAGACCCTGCTCCTCGTCGGTCCACCACGCGAACCGGACGTGGCCGTCCATGGTCGGCTTCGCGGCGGCGAGGGCCAGGGCGTTCTCCAGCAGCGCGACCGAGCCGGAGCCGTTGTCGTTGATGCCCGGGCCGGCCGAGACGCTGTCGAGGTGGGCGCCGAACATGTACGTCTTGGCGGCGTCACCACCCGGGTAGTCGGCGATCAGGTTGTCCGAGGGGTAGGTGCAGGTCGTGCACCGCTGCCGGGTGACCGTGTAGCCGGCCGCCTTGAGCTTGTTCTCGACGTAGGTCGTCGAGGCGGTGTAGCCGGCCGAGCCCGCGCGGCGGTTGCCGCCGTTGCTGGTCGCCGTGTCCTGCAGCGACTGCAGGTGGGCCTGCATGTTGGTCAGCGAGATGTCCGGAGGCGTCGAGCCGCCGGGACCGCCACTGCCGACGGTGAGGGTGTACGTCGCCGTCTTGGTGACGCTGCCCGCGGCCGACACGGTGACCTGGTAC
Organism: Luteipulveratus flavus; assembly: GCF_029439465.1. Classification (GTDB taxonomy): domain Bacteria; phylum Actinomycetota; class Actinomycetes; order Actinomycetales; family Dermatophilaceae; genus Luteipulveratus; species Luteipulveratus flavus. The sequence goes on from NZ_JAROAV010000024.1 coordinate 40,315, forward strand.
GTCCCCGCCGGGGTGGTGCTCCCCGTCGTGACCGTCATCGTCGAGCTGCTGCCGGTGGTCACCGACGCGGGGCTGAACGACGCCGACGCGCCGCTCGGGAGGCCGGACGCCGAGAGCGACACCGTCTGGGCCGTCCCGGACGTCGTCTGGGTGGCCACCGTGGCGCTGGTCGACGCACCCGGCGTCACGCTGCCGGACGTGGGCGCCAGGCTGACCGAGAAGTCGCTGGTCGGCGAGGCGGTGCAGGTCGGCTCGCCGGTCTGCGTCCCGACGCCGACGCCCAGCCAGGCGTTCTTGACCGCGTCGAACTCGGTGCACGAGCCCGGGTAGAGATCCTTGGCGGCGGTCAGGGTCGCGACGCGCTCCTTCGCGTGCGTCCAGGAGGAGGTCTTGCGCTGCAGGCCGTTGGTGAAGATGTTGGTGGCCTTCTGGACGCCGATCCCGGTGATCGAGCTCGGGCCGCCGGAGCAGATCGGGCTGGTGGGCTTGCCGCCGCCGGGGTTGTTGCCCTCGGCCAGCAGGTAGAACCAGTGGTTCTGAGGCCCGGCACCGGCGTGCACCTCGGTGGAGGAGGTCAGCTGCGGCACACAGTTCGGGTCGCCGACCTTGGACGGGTCGTACATGTACCGGATCGGTCCCTGGCCGACCAGGTCGATCATCTCGCCGACCTCGTAGTCGGGGGTGTCCTTGGCATTGTTGGCGTACGCCTCGGTCGCCGCGCCGTAGATGTCGCCGGTCGACTCGTTCATGCCGCCGGCCTCGTTCCTGGAGGCGGAGCCACCGGAGAACTGGAAGATGCCGTGGCCGAACTCGTGGCCCACGACGTCCATCGACGTCGCCTGCTTGGAGTTCGCCTGGTTGTGGCCGAAGCTGCCGTACGAGCCGTTCCAGACGGCGTTCACCTGGTTCAGGCCGACGCGGGCGGGGTAGGCCTTGCCGGTGCCGTCGATGCCGTTGCGGCCCGCCCAGGCCTTGAGCATCGCGTACTCCTGCTCACCGGCGTACATCGCGTCGACACAGGCGGTCGGCAGGTCGGTGCCGCTGCCGTTGCCCCAGACGTCGTCGCTGTCGGTGTAGACGGTGCCGGTCTGGCCACCGCACTGCAGGCCCGGCGCCGCCGTGCTCTTCATCGAGTACGAGCCGGAGCTGCCGGTGGTGGTGAAGCCGACCTGACCGACGTGGTTGCCGGTGCCGGTGGCGTCCACGACCAGGTCGTGGGTCCGGATGACGCCGCCTTGCCGGGCGTCGACGAACACGTGCTGCCGGGACTCCTTGCCCTTCTTCGTGCCCTCGACGAAGACCTCCCAGGCCAGCCTGGGCGTCGCGCCGGTGGCGTCGACCACGAGGCGCGGACGCTTCGCGGAGGTCACGGTGTCGAGCTGCTGGCGGGCCGCGGTGGTGGCCTTGGCGGCGGTCACGGACGGCCGGGTCGAGGCGACCGCGGCGGCGCCGGGACGGGCCTCGGTCGTGTCGCGGATGGTGCCCGTCTCGTCGGTGGTGACGATCGCCTCGCCGCCGACCACGGGCACGCCGCGGAAGCTGCGCTCGAGCAGGACGAAGTGACGTCCGCCTGATCCGAGCCGCTCCGAGGCGCGCACGTAGGACTCGTTCGGATGCTTCTTGCTCAGCGACGCGCCGCGGGCGTCCGCGGCGACGAGCGCGCGGGCGGGCGAGGGCGGGGTGGGCGTACTGCTCGCAGTCGCGAGTGCGGGGGTGGCCGCGGCGCCGTGGGGTGCGGCGTCGCTCACCGACGGCAGAGCGGGTGCGGCCAGGCCCACGAGGGAGCCTGCCATCACCACCCTCGCCAGTCGGCGGGTAGCTGGACTGGACATGATGTGTGGTCCGCCTTCCAGGGGGAGTTGGTGGCCATAACCTCCCGGGACGGAACGCTGCGCGGTAATCCCAGTTCGCCATAACCTCGGGCCTATGCACCTCGACATCCGCCACCTGCGGGTGCTGCTGGAGGTCGCGCGGGCCGGCAGCGTGAGCGGCGCGGCGCAGGCGATGGGCGTCTCGCAGCCCTCCCTCAGCAGCCAGCTCGCCCGGATCGAGCGGGCCTTCGGTTATCTGCTCTTCGAGCGGGGCCCGTCCGGTGTGCGTCCCACACCCGCCGGGGAGCAGGTGCTGCAGCGGGCCGCGCGGATCGTCCACGACCTGGAGTCGCTGGTCGAGGACGCGCGCCCGCCCAGCCCCGACACGACCCTGCGCATCGGCGCGAACGCCGCGCCCTTCTTCGCCGACTTCCTGCTCGGCGTCGAGGAGGCGCTGCCGGACTACGAGATCGTCCCCGTCATCGACATCTCGAGCGTGGTGCTGACCGAGTACCTGCTCGCCGGCGACGTCGACGCGGCACTGATGGGTGTGCACCGCGGCTTCGACGACGCCTGCCCCACCGAGCTGCGCGAGCTGGTCGTGGTGGACTCCGAGCCGATGCTGGTCGCGATGTCGGCGAGCCACCGGCTCGCCGGCGCGGACGAGGTCGGCCTCGGCGACCTCGGCGAGGAGGACTGGCTGCTGCCGCCCGGCAAGCCGGACGGGACGATGGCCGCCGTGCTGGACGCGTTCGCGCAGGCCGGCATCGCGCCGTCCTCGCGGCTGGGCAGCCGCGCGGTGCCGGACTACTGGCCCTACATCGCCGCCGGGCACGCGGTCTCGATCGTGCTGCCGACCGCCCTGCCCGCGGACGACGCGACGGTCAAGCCGTTGCGCGGCTCACCGGTGGTCGGGCGACGGGTGCTGCGCTGGGACCCGCGCCGGCTGGACGTCGAGACCGCGGTGATCTGTGCCAACACCGCGCGGGCCGCCTACCTGTCCCAGCTGGCCGCCACGGCCGTCACTCAGCCGTGGTGGGACGCCCAGCCGCAGCATCGACCGATCGTGGCGCCCGCACGACCACGGGAGACCCGAACCTCTCCGCCCTGAGGCGCACGACGCGCCTGAGCTCACCGACGGTCGGGTCTCAGGGGCGTTCGGCGGTCGCCCACATGGCGACGGCGCTCGCGGCCGCGACGTTCAGCGAGTCCACTCCCCCGGCCATCGGGATCCGGACCACCAGGTCGCACGCGGCGACGGTGCGCTGCGACAGTCCGTCACCCTCGGCGCCGAGGACCAGCGCGAGACGCTCCGGAGCCCGAGTCTCCAGCTCCCTCAACGAGATCGAGCGGTCGTCGAGCGCGAGTGCGGCCACGGTCCAGCCGTGCTCGCGCAGCTCCGCGACGGACCCGGGCCAGGGGTCCACCCGCGTCCACGGCACCTGGAAGACCGTGCCCATCGACACGCGTACGGCCCGTCGGTACAGCGGGTCGGCGCACCGTGGCGTGACCAGCACCGCGTCGTACCCCAGCGCCGCCGCGGAGCGGAACACCGCACCCACGTTGGTGTGGTCGACGATGTCCTCCAGCACCACCACGCGCCGCGCGTCCCGGAGCAGGTCGGCGGGCGGAACGAGCGTCGGTCGGTGCATCGACGCCAGCGCTCCGCGGTGCAGGTGGAACCCGGTCATCGCCTCGATGACCGACGCCTCGGCGACGTACACCGGCACGCCGTCGGCCTCGACCTGCTCGACGACGTCGGAGAGGTCGCTCAGCCAGCGCTGGCCCATCAGCAGCGACCGCGGCCGGTGCCCGGCGGCGAGCGCGCGGCGGATGACCTTCTCGCTCTCGGCGAGGTACAGGCCCTCCCGCGGCTCGAGCACCCGGCGCAGCGCCACGTCGGTCAGGGCGAAGTAGTCGCGGACGCGCTCGTCGGTGGGGTCGTCGATCGTGATGGGCACCGGCTCAGCGTAGGGAGCCGGGCACCCGACCGACGGGTGAGGGCGTCAGCCCAGCACTAAGTTCACGATCGCCGCGACGCCGACCACGACGATGAAGCAGCGCAGCACCCACGGCGGCAGCCGGCGCCCGAGGCGAGCGCCGATGACCCCGCCGACCAGCGCACCCAGGGCGATGAGCCCGGCCACGGCCCAGTCGATCTTGTCCGTCGCGACCACGACGAACGTGAGAGCCGCGACGGCGTTGACGACGGTGCCGAGCACGTTCTTGATGCCGTTGATCCGCTGGAGCGGGTCGGTGAGCAGGACGCTCATGATGCCCATCAGCAGCACGCCCTGGGCCGCCCCGAAGTAGCCGCCGTAGACCCCCGCCAGCAGGATCCCCACCGGGAGGGCGACACGACGCCACAGCGGGACCTGGTCCCCAGCGTCGTGGTGGGCGGCCGCCGCACGTCGCTGGAGCCACGGCCCGAGAACGACCAGCAGGATGCCGATCCCGATCAGCACCGGCACGATCGCGTCGAACGCCGACGCCGGCAGCACGATGAGCAGCAGCGCGCCGATCACCGCGCCCACGAACGACATCGGCGCGAGCCGCCGCAGCAGGTCGCCCGAGCCGCGCAGCTCCTTGCGGTACCCCCAGGTGCCCGTCACGCCGCCGGCCACCAGACCGAGCGTGTTGGAGACGTTTGCCACCACCGCGGGGTAGCCGAAGGCCAGCAGCATCGGGAACGTCACCAGGGTCCCGGAGCCGACGATCGTGTTGATGGTGCCCGCAGCCGTACCGGCCAGCAGGATCAGGACTACCTCGGGCCAGGACACCGCGTCACCGTACCCACCACGGCTGCGACGTCACGCGGTCGTCTCAGCGGGCGCGGGCGCTCCAGCGCTCGCCGTGGCGGTCCAGCGTCAGCGGCATGCCGAACGTCGCCGAGAGGTTCGCCTCGGTGAGAGCCAGCTCCAGCGGGCCGGCCGCGACGACCTTGCCCTCGCGCAGCATCAGCACGTCGGTGAAGCCGGGCGGGATCTCCTCGACGTGGTGGGTGACCAGCACCATCGCCGGCGCGGCGACGTCCTGCGCGAGCATCCCGAGCCGGGCGACGAGGTCCTCGCGGCCGCCCAGGTCGAGACCGGCAGCCGGCTCGTCGAGCAGCATCAGCTCCGGGTCGGTCATCAGCGCCCGGGCGATCTGCACCCGCTTGCGCTCACCCTCGCTCAGCGTTCCGAACCGACGCTGCGCCAGGTGGCCCGCCCCGAGGGCGCCGAGCAGCTCGCCGGCCCGGTCGTGGTCCAAGGAGTCGTACGCCTCACGCCATCGGCCGACGACGCCGTACGACGCGGTGACCACGACGTCACCGACGCGCTCGTCGGACGGGATGCGCTCGGCGATCGCCGCGGACGCCAGACCGATCCGGGGGCGCAGCTCGAACACGTCGACGGCGCCGAGCACCTCCGAGAGCACCCCGGCGACGCCCGTGGTGGGGTGCATGCGACCCGAGGCGACCTGCAGGAGCGTGGTCTTACCGGCGCCGTTGGGGCCCAGCACGACCCAGCGCTCGCCCTCCTCGACCTCCCAGGTGACGTCGTCCAGCAGACGCTGCCCGCCCCGGACGACACTGACACCGGCGAGGGCGAGGACGTCACTCATGCCCCAGACCCTAGGGCACCTACGATGGCGGGTTGTCGCCGATCCCGGCACCCGCGCGGGGTTCGGCGAGACCGCCACGAGAGGAGGCCCAGGACGATGTCGACCCTGCCCGCGAGTGTGCGGCTGTCGCTGTGGGTGACGGCGGCGTACGCCGGTCACCTCGACCTCGACGACGCGCTCACGCACGCGCTGCCGGACGTCGACCACGTCACCGGGGCGGCCGACCGGCTCCGGCTGTGGCAGGACCTCGGCGAGCGCGTCCTGTGCGTCGCGCTCCCCCGGCCGGGTCAGCTCGCGACCCTCCCGCGCGGCAATCCGGAGCTGATCGGCGCCGCGACCGACGCGGGCGAGTGCGTGTTCGTCCCGGCCATCGGCGGCGCCCTCGTACCCGTCATCGAGGAGTTCGGTCCCGAGGGTGACACCGGTACGCAGGTGACGTGGTCCGCGTACGACGCCGACCCCGTCCCGGCGCACCTGCTGGAAGCGATGGACGAGTCGGAGATCGAGCGCACGCTGCGCGAGCACCTGGTCGATGCGACCCAGGAGCTGGACGCGCTGGACGCCAAGCCGTGGGCGGGATCACCGCTGCGGGCGATGGCGGACGAGCGCACCGCGATGCGCGAGTGGGGTCTGCCGCCAGGGCTGCCGGGACGGGCGCTGCGGATCATCCAGCTGGCGGGGACGGTCGCGGCCGCGTGCGACTTCGCGCTCGAGCACTCCCAGATCCACGACGCCACGACCGACGCCCGCCGGCACCGGCTGCTGCTGGACCTCCTCGGGGGTGCCGAGACCGCCCTGGCGCACGCCACCACCGCCGCGGCGCAGAGCCTCGCCGGCCTGCGCCGGACGAGGTCCTGACGCCGGTCAGCCGGTGAGCACCTGGTCGTAGACGGCTCTGGTCCGGTCCGCGACGGCGTCCCAGCCGAACGCCTCGACCGCACGTCGGCGGCCGGCGCGCCCGCGGCGACGCGCCTCCTGCGGGTCCGACACCGCCTCGGTCAGCGCCGCCGCCATGTCGTCGACGAACCGGTCCGGGTCCACGGGGGTGCCCGTGCCGTCGCTCACCTGCTCGATGGGGACCAGCCAGCCCGTCGGCTCGTCGCCATCGGCCGCGGAGTCGACGACGACCTCGGGGATGCCGCCGGTGGCCGTCGCGACGACCGCCGCCTCGCACGCCATCGCCTCCAGGTTGACGATGCCGAGCGGCTCGTACACCGACGGGCACACGAAGACCGTTGCGGCGGAGAGGAGTGCGACGACGTCGGTACGCGGCAGCATCTCGGCGATCCAGGTGACGCCCTCGCGGGTCCGGGACAGCTCGGCGATGAGCGACTCCACCTCGGCCTGGATCTCGGCGGTGTCCGGGGCGCCGGCGCACAGCACGACCTGCACCTCCGGCGGCAGCCTGCGCGCTGCCCGCAGCAGGTACGGCAGGCCCTTCTGCCGGGTGATCCGGCCGACGAACAGCACGCTCGGGCGGTCGGGGTCCAGCCCGTGCCGGCGGGCGGTGTCGCGGCCGGCCGGTGTATCGTCGCGGGCCCAGGCTGCCGCGTCGATGCCGTTGTGGACGACGTGGACCCGCGCCGGGTCGATCGAGGGATAGCTGCGGAGGACGTCCGCACGCATGCCCGCCGACACCGCGATGACCGCGGCCGCCGCCTCGTACGCGGTCCGCTCGACGAACGAGGACACCTGGTAGCCGCCGCCCAGCTGCTCGGCCTTCCACGGCCGCAGCGGCTCCAGGCTGTGCGCGGTCACCACGTGCGGGACGCCGTGCAGCAGCGCGGCGAGGTGGCCGGCCGTGTTGGCGTACCAGGTGTGGGAGTGGACCAGGTCGGCCCCGCCGCAGTCCTGGGCGATGCGCAGGTCGACGCCGAGCGTGCGCAGGGCCGGGTTCGCCCCGGCGAGCTCCGGGAGGTCGTCGTACCCGTGCGTGCCGGGCTCCTGCTGCGGGGTCCCGAACGCCCTGACCTGGGCGTCCACGTCCGCGGCGCGCAGGGCCCGGACGAGCTCGGTGACGTGCACACCAGCGCCGCCGTAGACGTTCGGGGGGTACTCCTTGGTCAGCACGTCCACTCTCACGCGATCGACCGTACCCGCGCGCCGTCACGCGTGGACGCGAGCGCCTAAGGTCGGGGCATGGTGGCAGGCGGCGGTCCACGGGTTCTCGCGATCGTGCTGGCCGGAGGTGAGGGCAAGCGGCTGATGCCGCTGACCGCCGACCGAGCCAAACCGGCGGTGCCGTTCGGCGGCATCTACCGCCTGATCGACTTCGCCCTGTCCAACCTCGCCAACAGCGGCTACCTGCGCATGGTCGTGCTGACCCAGTACAAGTCGCACAGCCTGGACCGGCACATCAGCACCACCTGGCGGATGTCGACCATGCTCGGCAACTACGTCACTCCCGTGCCGGCCCAGCAGCGGGTCGGCAAGCAGTGGTTCGCGGGCTCGGCAGACGCGATCTTCCAGAGCCTCAACCTGATCCACGACGACAAGCCGGACATCGTGGTGGTCGTCGGCGCCGACCACGTCTACCGGATGGACTTCGAGTGCATGGTCCGCCAGCACCAGGAGAGCGGCGCCGCGGTGACGGTCGCCGCGATCCGGCAACCGATCGACCAGTCCGACCAGTTCGGCGTCATCGAGGTGGACCCGACGACGAAGGGCCGCATCGCCGCCTTCCGGGAGAAGCCCTCCGATCCCGAGGGGCTGCCGGACAGCCCGCAGGAGATCCTCGCCTCGATGGGCAACTACGTGTTCTCCGTCGACGCGCTCGTGGACGCCGTCACCCAGGACGCCGCCCGCGAGGAGTCCGCGCACGACATGGGTGGCGACATCGTGCCGTGGTTCGTGGACCGGGGGCAGGCGTACGTCTACGACTTCAAGGACAACGTCACCCCGGGAGCCACCGACCGCGACCGCGGGTACTGGCGTGACGTCGGCACCATCGACTCCTTCTACGAGTCGCACATGGACCTGGTGTCCATCCACCCCGTCTTCAACCTCTACAACTACGACTGGCCGCTGATGACCAGCTACGGGCCCTACCCGCCGGCCAAGTTCGTCACCGGAGCCTCCCAGCGTCGCGGCGTGGCGCTGAACTCCATCGTCTCGCCGGGCTGCATCGTCAGCGGCGCCGTGGTCGAGGACTCCGTCCTCAGCCCTGCGGTGAAGGTCCACAGCTTCGCCCGGGTCAGCGGCTCGGTGCTGATGGGCGGCGTCGAGGTCGGGCGCAGCGCGATCATCCGGCGGGCGATCCTGGACAAGGACGTCCGGGTGCCGCCGGGCGTCAGCATCGGGGTGGACCCCGAGCACGACCGGGCGCGGGGGTTCACCGTGACCGACTCGGGCATCACCGTGATCGGCAAGGGCACCGTCGTCACCGAGTAGGCGGCGCGACATCATCGGTGCCATGACGTCGACCCGCGCCACCCTCCTGGTCACCCTCACGGGATCCGACCGAGCCGGGGTCACGAGCACCGTCTTCGCCGCCCTCGCGCCGTACGACACCGAGGTCCTGGACGTCGAGCAGACCGTGGTCCGCGGCCGCCTCACGCTGGCGCTGCTCCTGGCCCCCGGCGACGCCGCGGCCGAGGTCGAACGGCTGCTGTGCCGTACGGCGCAGGACCTCGGCCTGGACGCCTCCGTCGTCCCCGGCGAGGGTGACAACCGGTCGCGTCGCCGCGGGCGCGCCTCCGTGGTGGTGCTCGCCGCGCCGCTGCGAGCCACCGCCGTCGCCGCCGTCACCCGGGCCGTCGCCGCCCACGGCGCGAACATCGACCGGGTCCGCCGCCTGTCGCGCGACCCCGTGACGACCCTGGAGATCGACCTCTCCGGCGCGGACGTGCCGGCGCTGCGACGAGACCTCGCCCTGGTCGCCACCGCTCAGGGCGTCGACATCGCGGTCGCACCCGGCGGCCTCGCCCGCCGGGGACGGCGCCTGGTCGTGATGGACGTGGACAGCACGCTCATCCAGGACGAGGTCATCGAGCTGCTCGCCTCGCACGCCGGACGAGAGGCGGAGGTCGCCGACGTCACCGCGGCCGCCATGCGCGGCGAGCTCGACTTCGCCCAGAGCCTGCACCAGCGGGTGGCCGCGCTGGCGGGCCTGCCCGTGGAGGTGCTGGAGTCCGTGCGCGACGCCGTACGCCTCACCCCCGGCGCCCGGACCCTGGTACGCACCTTCAAGCGGCTCGGCTACACCGTGGCGGTCGTCTCCGGCGGGTTCATCGAGATCGTGGCGCCGCTGGCGCAGGAGCTGGGCATCGACCACGCGCACGCCAACCGGCTGGAGATCGTGGACGGGCGGCTCACCGGACGGGTGACCGGCACCGTGGTGGACCGCGCGGAGAAGGCGGCCGCGCTGCGCCGGTTCGCCGCGCAGGAGGGGCTGCCGATGTCCCGCACGGTCGCGATCGGCGACGGGGCGAACGACCTGGACATGCTCTCGGTAGCGGGCCTCGGCGTCGCGTTCAACGCCAAGCCCGTGGTGCAGCAGCAGGCGGACGCGACCGTCAACGTCCCGTACCTCGACACCGTCCTCTTCATGCTCGGGATCTCCCGCGAGGAGGTCGAGGAGGCCGACCGGCTGGACCACGCCGACGGATGAGCGGCCGCGGCGGCTGCCGGTGGTCGGTCCTACTATCGCTGCATGCCCGACAACCCGGTACGCCCCCGTTCGCTGCTGATCATCGGCGGCGCCGAGGACAAGGTCGGCCGCGTCACGGTGCTGCGCCGCTTCGTCCGCCGTGCCGGCGGCCGCAAGTCGAGGATCGTCATCGTCCCGACGGCGTCGTCGGTCCCGGACGAGGTCGTCGACGTCTACCGCACGGTCTTCACCCGGCTCGGCTCGCCGCACGTCTCGGCGATCAACCCCGAGACCCGCCAGGCCAGCTCCGACCCCGACCTCGCGGCCGAGGTGGACCAGGCCACCGGGGTGTTCATCTCCGGCGGCAACCAGCTGAAGCTCTCCCAGCTCATCGTCGGCACCCCTCTCGGCGCCGCTCTGCTGGCCGCGTACCAGCGCGGCGCGGTCATTGCGGGCACCTCGGCGGGCGCCTCGGTGATGAGCCAGTTCATGATCTCCATGGGCGACGAGGGCGTCACCCCGCGGCAGCGCTCCAGCCAGCTGACGGCCGGTCTCGGGCTGCTCCCCGGCGTCATCGTCGACCAGCACTTCGACCAGCGGGCCCGGTACGGCCGGCTGCTCTCCCTGGTCGCCGGCTCCCCCTCGCTGCTCGGCATGGGCATCGACGAGGACACCGCGGCCGAGGTCACCGACGAGAAGGAGCTCACCGTGGTCGGCTCCGGTGCCGTGTTCGTCGTGGACGCCCGGCAGGCCACCACCGACGCGCACATCGCCCGCCGCGACGCGCCGCTGCTGGTGAGCGGCGCCGTCGTGCACACCCTCCCGTACGGCGCGGTGTTCGACCTGGACAAGGCCGAGCTGACCGAGTTCGTCGAGCGCTACCCCGACTCGGCCGTGACCTCCGCCAAGGACCGGCACGACACCGCCACGGCCGCAGCCGCGCTGCACCACTGATCGTCCGGCGCTGGTGCCGACCCGACCCCTCGTAGGAGCCCCCGTGAGTGCAGACCGTCCGACGCCGACGGGTCCGCCGACCGCTGCTCTGCGGCTCCTGGAGCAGCGCGTCTACCGCGGCCCGAACGTGTGGTCGTACGAGCCCGCGGTGCACCTGGTCGTCGACCTGGGCGTCCTCGAGAGCTACCCGAGCGACACGCTGCCGGGCTTCACCGACGCCCTGCTGGAGTACCTGCCGGGCATCCACGAGCACACCTGCTCGCGCGGCCATCGGGGCGGGTTCGTCGAGCGGCTGCGCGAGGGCACCTGGCTCGGCCACGTCACCGAGCACGTCGCCCTGCAGCTCCAGCAGGAGATCGGCCACGACCTGCGCCGCGGCAAGACCCGCATGGTCCGGGACCGCCCCGGCGTCTACAACGTCATCTACTCCTTCGTCGACGAGCGCGTCGGGCTGGCCGCCGGCGAGCTCGCCGTCCGGCTGGTGAACCACCTGGTCGAGCCCGAGGAGGGCTTCGACGTGGCCACCGCCCTCGAGCGCTTCCAGCTGCGCGCCCAGCGGCTGTCGTTCGGGCCCTCGACCGCCGCGATCATCGAGGAGGCGGCGAGCCGCGACATCCCGTGGACCCGGCTGAACGAGCACTCCCTGGTCCAGCTCGGTCAGGGCGTCCACGCCCAGCGCATCCGCGCGACCATGACCTCGCGCACCTCGGCACTCGCGGTCGACATCGCCGGCGACAAGAACCTCACCGGCCGCCTCCTCGGCTCGGCCGGCCTCCCCGTACCCCGGTCGGAGACGGTCCGTACGGCCGAGGCCGCGGCGTCTGCTGCGCGGCGCATCGGGTACCCCGTGGTGGTCAAGCCGCTGGACGGCAACCACGGGCGCGGCGTCTGCCTGGACTTGCGCGAGGAGCAGCAGGTCCGGGAGGCGTTCGTGGTCGCGGAGGCGCAGTCCAAGCGGGGCGTCGTCCAGGTCGAGACCTTCGTGCACGGCAAGGACTACCGCTGCCTGATCATCGGCGGGCGGATGGCCGCGATCGCCGAGCGCGTCCCCGCGCACGTCGTGGGCGACGGCGAGCACACGGTGCTGGAGCTGGTCGACATCACCAACAGCGACCCGCGGCGCGGCGTCGGTCACGAGAAGGTGCTGACCCGGATCACCGTCGACGCCGCGGCGACCGCGCTGGTCCGCGAGCAAGGCCTGGCCCTGGACGACGTCCCGGCGCGCGAGCAGGTGGTGCGGCTGGCGCAGACCGGCAACATGTCCACCGGCGGCATCTCCGTGGACCGCACCTTCGACGCCCACCCCGAGAACGTCGAGATCGCCGAGGAGGCGGCCCGGCTGATCGGCCTCGACGTCGCCGGCATCGACTTCATCTGTCCCGACATCACGGCACCCGTCCGCGAGACCGGCGGCGCGATCTGCGAGGTCAACGCGGCTCCCGGCTTCCGGATGCACACCCACCCCACCGTCGGCGAACCGCAGTTCATCGCCAAGCCTGTGGTGGACCTGCTCTTCCCGCCGGGTACGCCGTCACGGGTGCCGATCGTCGCGGTCACCGGCACCAACGGCAAGACCACGACCTCGCGGATGCTCGCGCACATCATGAAGGGCCTCGGCCGCAAGGTCGGGATGACCTCGACCGACGGCATCGTGATCGACGAGCGGCTGGTCATCAAGGCCGACGCGTCCGGCCCGCGGTCGGCGCGGATGGTGCTGCAGAACCCTCGTGTCGACCTCGCGGTCATGGAGGTGGCCCGCGGCGGCATCCTGCGCGAGGGCCTCGGGTACGACCGCAACGACGTCGCCGTCGTCACCAACATCCAGCCCGACCACCTCGGCATGCGTGGCATCAACACCCTGGAGCAGCTCGCCGCGGTGAAGGCGGTCGTCGTGGAGGCCGTGCCGCGCAACGGCTTCGCGGTCCTGAACGCCGACGACGCGCTCGTGCGGGCGATGCGCCGGCGCTGCAGCGGGACGGTGATCTGGTTCAGCCTCGAGCCGCCGGACTCCCCCGTACGCCAGTTCATCGACGAGCAGTGCCGCCGCGGGCGCCGCGCCGTCGTCCTGGAGCCGTCCGACCGGGGCGAGATGATCGTGCTGCGCCAGGGGCGACGGTCGATGCCGCTGGCTTGGACCCATCTGCTGCCCTCGACGTTCGGCGGCGCCGCGCGGATGAACGTCGCCAACGCACTCGCCGCCACCGGTGCCGCGTTCGCGCTGGACGCTCCCCTGCACGACATCCGGCAGGGCCTGCGCACCTTCAGCACCAGCTACTACCAGTCGCCCGGCCGGCTCAACCGCATCGACGTCGACCACGTCGAGGTGTTCGTCGACTACTGCCACAACCCGCCCGGCATGCGGATGCTCGGCGACTTCGTCGAGTCCTACGTCACTCGTCGGCAGGGCTCGGCCGAGCACCGCATCTCGCGGATCGGCATGATCGGCGCGGCGGGTGACCGGCGCGACGACGACATCCGCGAGCTCGGCGCGATCGCGGCCGAGCACTTCGACGCCCTGATCATCCGCGAGGACGACAACCTGCGCCGCCGACCGGCGGGTGAGTCGGCCCGGCTGGTACGCGAGGGCGCCGAGGAGGCGATGCGCGGCGGCGCGCGCTGCCGTCAGGTCGACACCGTCCTGGACGAGATCGCCGCCGTCCGCCACGCGCTGGTGCTGGCCAACCCCGGCGACGTCACCGTGCTGTGCGTCGACCAGCACGCGAAGGTGCTGGCCGAGCTGGAGGCCCTCACCCACCGGGCCACGGCCGGGTCGCGCACCGACGAGGAGCAGCCGGGCGACCCGGACCTGGACGCCCGGGCCCTGCGCCACCAGGCCACCGCGGCGGCGTCCGCGGACGACACCCGCCTGCGCGCGGCCGTCGGCAGCCCGGCCGAGCCCGGCGACGAGTAGGGTCACGCCCGTGCTCGACCCCGACCCGATGTCCTTCCGCCCGGCGCCGTCGTTCACCGCGCGGGAGATCCAGGCGATCACGGCTCAGCAGTGGGTCGCCGGCGTCCTGGTCATCGAGGACGTCGACGTCCACGAGCCCGCCGCGCTGCAGGTCGAGGTCGACGTCACCCACCCGCATGCCGGCGGGCTCGCGCTGTGGCTGCAGGCCCCGGGCGGCAGCTACTACCGGCTGCACACCTCCGACGGCCGCGACCTGGACGCGCCGCTGCCCCCGTCGTACGAGGTCGACGTCTCCCACGAGTACGTCGACGGCACCTGGCGGCTGTGGCTGTACGACGCGTACAGCCACGACGAGGGCCGCCTCACCCGGTGGCAGGTGACGTTCTGAGCGGGACGTCCCACTCCTGGACGAACCGCGTGAGCGCGCCGCGGTAGTTCTCCACGTCGGCGTCGGTCGAGTGGCGCACCACGGTCTCCAGCAGCTCGCGGGAGGCCTCTGGGTCCCGACCCAGGTCGTGCAGCACGAGCGCTCGGAAGCACGCCACGGCGGGACTGTCGGGCCGGTCCGCAGCGGCGACTTCCAGCACCTCCAGGGCCTCCTCGCCGCGTCCGAGGTGCCGCAGGCTGGAGGCCTTCTGCAGCAGGGCGCGGTGGCGGTGCGGCTCGCGCAGCCCGGCCCGCAGAGCCTCGTCGTACAGCCCGACGGCATGTGCCTCCTCACCGGCGCTGTCGTACGTCCCCGCGGCCTCGAACAGCAGCCGTGCGTCGCCGGGACGGCCGGCGAGCATCCGACCCGCGGCCTCGATCCGTGACCCGGCGTCGGGGTCCTGCCAGAGCCGGTCGATGGCCGCCTCCAGCTCGTGCTCCCCCCGTGCGGCGACGACCTTGCGCCGGACGTCCGTGACCGTGTCGACGCGGCTGCCCCGGCTCACCAGCCAGTCGTGCAGCTGCGCGCGGTGGGAGTGGCACATCATCGTCACGACGTCGCCGTCGCGGGCGGTCGCCAGGATCGTGCGCAGCCCCGCCAGCTCGGTCTCGGAGGAGCTCAGCGGCACGACGCCGACGCGGGTCAGCCCCTCACGCAGGAACGACTCCAGCTCGGCCATCGTGCGCCCCCGCAGGTAGTGCTCCTTGTGCACCACGTGGACCCGGTCCGCCCGCAGACCGGCCATCTCGCCCATCGACACCAGGATCTCGTCCGTGCGGTCCCCACCGGTGCCGAGCCCGAGCAGCACCAGCGAGCCGGGCGGTCGCAGCCCGTCCGCGACGGTGAGCAGCGCGTCCAGGCCGGCCTCGTTGTGCGCCATGTCGAGGACGACCGACGCCTCACCGCCCGAGAGCAGCGGGACGGTGTAGGTGTTCATCCGGCCCGGGTTGTGGCCGGGGTCCGGGACGAACGTCCGCAGCCCCTCGACCACGGCCTCCGTCGACAGACCCAGCCCGAGTGCGCCGGCCGTGGCGGCGAGCGCGTTCGCCGTGTTGTGGCCGGACAGACCACCCATGGTGATCGGGACGTCCAGGACGCTGACGAGCCGCTCGACGCCGGCGCCGGGACGCAGCACCACCAGGTCGCCGTCCATGACGGTGATGCCGCGACCGTGCTCCTGCAGCGCCTCGCGCAGCGCGGGCGAGTCGGGGTTCAGGGAGAAGCACCACGGACGGCCGCCGGCCGCCGACCGCATCGCCCACACCCGGGGGTCGTCGCCGTTCAGCACGACCCAGCCCTGCGGGGTCGTCACCCGGGTGATGATCGCCTTGACCTCGGCGAGCTCGTCGAGGGTCCCGATGCCCTGCACGCCGAGGTGGTCCGCGCTGACGTTCGTGACGATGCTGACGTCGTTCAGCGGCACGCCGAGACCCTTGAAGAGCATGCCGCCGCGCGCCGTCTCCAGCACGGCCAGCTGCACGCCGTCGGCGTCCAGCACGGCCCGCGCGCCGGCAGGCCCGGAGTAGTCGCCGGACTCGACCAGCTCGCCCTGGACGAGGACGCCGTCGGTGGAGCTCCACCCGGTCCGCAGCCCGGCGGTCATGCCGATGTGGGCGACCAGCCGCGTCGTCGTGGTCTTGCCGTTGGTGCCGGTGATCGCGACGACCGGGACGCCGGGCCTGGGGAGAGCGAACCGCTCGCTCGCCGGTACGGCCCGGACCGCCTCCCCTGCTCGGCGGAAGTCCTCCTCCGACAGGTCGGCTCCCAGGCAGCACGCCAGCAGGTCCTCCAGGGCGCGGGCCAGGGCCGCCGCGCGGCCACGGTCGTTCCACGGGTAGGCGACCACGACCTCGTCCGCACTGCCACCGGGTCGGGCGCGGACCCCGAGCCGGGTCACCCCACCGGCACGCGCCAGGCGACGGAGCACCCGTTCCACCAGGCGGAGCAGGAACCGCTGCCGCGCCTCGCTGCCCGCGGTGCCGCACGCGGCGGCCGACAGGTTGAGCGCGCGTGCGCGTCCGGCGAGGGCCGCGTCGTCCATGCCGAGCAGGCCGGGCAGGCGTAGCGACACCTTCACCGCCGGGCGGGTGAAGTAAAGGTTGGGTCCCTCGAGCAGCCTCACCTCGGTGGCCTCGACCTCGCCACCGGGGTGACGCGCGTACGGCTCACTCATGCAGGCGAGCGTAACGACCGCGGCAGGGGCGGCGAGACCCTACTGACCGATGGCGTGGACGCCGCCGTCCACGTGCACGATCTCGCCCGTGGTGGCGGGGAACCAGTCGGACAGCAGCGCCACGCAGGCGCGAGCGGCCGGCTCGGCGTCGCGGATGTCCCAGCCCAGGGGTGCGCGCTCGCCCCAGACCGTCTCGAACGTCTCGAAGCCGGGGATCGACTTCGCCGCCGTGGTGCGGATCGGACCGGCGGACACCAGGTTGCAGCGGATGCCCTTCGGGCCGAGGTCGCGGGCGAGGTAGCGGCTCGTCGACTCGAACGCCGCCTTGGCCACGCCCATCCAGTCGTACACCGGCCAGGCGAACTGGGCGTCGAACGTCAGCCCGACCACCGCCGAGCCCTCGCTCATCAGCGGCAGCGCCGCCGCCGCGAGACCCTTGAGGGAGTACGCGGAGGTGTGCAGCGCCGGGGCGACGTCGTCCCAGCCCGCGTCCATGAAGTTGAACGCTCCGGGCGGAGCGTTGCCGATGGAGTGCAGCACGCCGTCCAGCCGGTCCACGTGCTCGCCCAGGCGCTCGGCGAGGGTGTCGAGGTGCTCGCGGTCGGTGACGTCGAGCTCGACGACGGGGGGTGTCGTCGGCAGCCGCTTGGCGATCGCCTGGGTGATCTTCATCGTGCGGCCGAACGAGGTGAGCACCACCTCGGCGCCCTCCTGCTGCGCGAGGCGCGCGACGTGGAAGGCGATCGAGCTGTCCATCAGGACGCCCGTCACCAGCAGCTTCTTGCCGTCCAGCAGTGCCATTCGAGTCCCTTGCCGTGGTGTGTCGTGATGGTGCGCGGGCGTCAGTGGCCCATGCCGAGGCCGCCGTCCACCGGCACGACCGCGCCGGAGATGTACGCCGCGTCCGGGCTCGCGAGGAACCGGACGACGCGGGCGACCTCCTCCGGCTCGGCGAACCGGCCGGCGGGGATCTGCTTCAGGTACGCCTCGCGCTGCGCCTCGGGGAGCGCGCGGGTCATGTCGGTGTCGATGAAGCCGGGTGCGACGACGTTCGCGGTGATGTTGCGGCCGCCCAGCTCGCGGGTGATCGAGCGGGCGAGGCCGACCAGACCGGACTTGCTCGCCGCGTAGTTGGCCTGGCCCGCCGAGCCGAGCAGCCCGACCACGCTGGAGACGAAGATCATCCGTCCGCGCTTGAGCCGCAGCATGCCCTTGCTCGCCCGCCGGGCGCAGCGGAAGGCACCGGTGAGGTTGGTGTCGAGCACCCGGTCGAAGTCCTCGTCGGACATCCGCATCAGCAGGGTGTCCTGGGTGATGCCCGCGTTCGCGACCAGCACCTCGACCGGGCCGCCGAGCCGCTCCTGGACGGCGTCGAAGGCCTGGTCGACCGAGGCGGTGTCGGTGACGTCGCAGGCGACGGCCTCCAGACCGTCGGGCGCCTTCCCCGAGCGCGAGGTCACGATGACCCGGTCGCCGGCCTCGGCGAGGGCGCGGGCGATGGCCTCGCCGATGCCGCGGTTCCCTCCGGTGACGAGCACGTTCCGGGGCTGCGGTGCAGAGGTCACCGTGGTCCTTCCGATCCGGGCCCGCACCGCCGCGAACCGCTCGGACGGCACGCTACATCCCTACCCCGCGGTAGCCGTTCTCGAGCCGTCAGGGCGGCGGCGTACCGTGGAGTGGTGAGCAGGAACAGTCGGCACGACGACGTCGTCCCCTCGGCGACGATGCTGCCGGTCAACCCGCAGGACGACCACCGCAAGCGGATGCGCAACTACCTGATCTCGATGGGGATCCGCACCGTCTGCTTCGTGCTCGCCGTCGTCTTCACCGGGCCGCTGCGCTGGATCTGCGTCGGCTTCGCGGTGATCCTGCCCTACGTCGCGGTCGTCGCCGCCAACGCCACGCAGCAGCGCCGGATCGACGTCATCGGCGCCGTCACGCCGGACGACCCCCCGCCGCAGATCGACCGGCGGCACGACGACTCCGAGCACCACCAGAAGTGACCTCCGCCGACCTGGTGTGCAGCGCGAAGGCCTGCCGCCGTCCAGCGACCCAGGCGTTGCGCTGGAACAATCCGCGCCTGCACACCCCCGAGCGCCGCAAGGTGTGGCTGGCCTGCGATGAGCACACCTCGACGCTGAGCGACTTCCTGTCGTTGCGCGGCTTCCTGCGCGACGTCGTCCCGGTGGACCGGCTGGACTGAGGGCCGTCCGGCCGCACTCAGCCGCCGATGCTCGACATCGGGCGGTCGGGCTGGACGAAGGACGGGTCGTCGATGCCGTGCCCCGCGCGCTTGACCCGCATCTCCCCCACGATCGCCGCCGCGATCTCCTCGTCGTCCGCCCCGGAGCGCAGCAGGGCGCGCAGGTCGGTCTCCCGCTGGGAGAACAGGCAGTTGCGCACCTGTCCGTCCGCGGTCAGGCGGGTGCGGTCGCAGGCTCCGCAGAACGGTGCCGTGACGCTGGCGATGACACCGACGGTCGCGGGTCCGCCGTCGATGAGGAAACGCTCGGCGGGCGCACTGCCGCGGTCGGCGTCCGGCAGTGGCGTCAGACCGAACCGCTCCCCCAGCCGGTCGCGAATCTCCGTGGCGCTCACCATCCGGTCGCGGTCCCAGCCGTGCTGGGCGTCCAGTGGCATCTGCTCGATGAACCGCAGCTCATACCCCCGGTCCAGGCACCACTGCAGCAGGTCCGGGACGCCGGTGTCGTTGACACCGCGCATGGCGACCGCGTTGACCTTCACCGGCACCAGCCCGGCGTCGGCGGCCGCCTTGAGCCCCCGCTCGACGTCGGCGAACCGGTCGCGCAGGGTGAGCTCGCGGAAGGTCTGCGGATCGATGGTGTCCAGCGAGACGTTGACGCGGTCCAGGCCGGCGTCGGCGAGCGGCGCGGCCAGACGGTCCAGGGCGATCCCGTTGGTCGTCATGGCGATCCGAGGGCGCTCCGGCAACGCCGCGATCCGCCGGACGAGGTCGACGAGAGAGCGCCGCAGCAGCGGCTCGCCACCGGTCAGCCGCACCTGCGTGACGCCGAGCGCGGTGAAGATCCCGACCAGCCGGACCAGCTCGTCGTCGGTCAGCATCTCCGGCTTGGCCAGCCACGGCAGCCCCTCGGCGGGCATGCAGTAGGTGCACCTCAGGTTGCACCGGTCGGTGACGGAGACGCGCAGGTCCCGCGCGACTCGGCCGTAGCCGTCGCGCAGCGAGCCCGCGGAGGCGGGAGCGGGGAGGTCCTGCATGGTCTCCAATCTACGGCGGGTACCGTCGCACAGTGCTTCACGTCCTGCTCTCCAGGCGCTGGCTCGCCTGGCTGGCGGTGGCCGTCGTCGTCTCGGTCGCGTGCCTGCTGCTCGGCCGGTGGCAGTGGCACCGGTGGGAGTCCAAGCACGCCATGCAGACCCGGATCAGCGAGAACTACGACGCTTCTCCGGTCGCCCTCGGCCAGATCCTCCCGACCGTGGACACTCCTCTACCCGGTGACCGCGAGTGGACGCAGGTCCGGCTGCAGGGCGAGTACCAGGCGCAGCAGCGGCAGCTGGTCCGCAACCGTCCGCACGAGGGCTCCTTCGGCTACGAGGTCGTGGTCCCCCTCCGCCTCGCCGACGGCGCGAGCGTCCTCGTCGACCGCGGCTGGGTGCCCAACGGCCCGAACGCCGCTACGCCTCCCTCCGTACCGGCGACGCCGACCGGGCCGGTGACGGTCGTGGGGTGGATGCGTCCGGGCGAGCCGTCGCTCGGCCGCGCACCGATCGCCGGCCAGCTCTCGTCGATCAACGTCCGGGACGCGCAGAGCCGTACGGGCGGGCGGCTGCACGACGCGTACGTGCTGATGCGCGGCGAGCGGCTTCCCTCCGGAGCGACTCCGGTACGCCCGCAGGCGCTGGAGAAGCCGGACCAGGGCTCCGCCGCCGGCATCAACCTCAGCTACGCGATCCAGTGGTGGGTCGGCATGCTGGCCGTGCCCGCGTACGTGCTCTTCGCCGCCCGCCGCGAAGCGCGTGACCGCTCGGGGGTCGTGCGTCCGGCCAAGCCCAAGAAGGTGCGCATCTGGGACGAGGAGGACGCCTGACCCGCCTTGCCCGTCAGGTGCCCTGGACGCCGACCGGCTGCTGCTCGCCGGCGTCGCGGAACTGGGTGCGGTAGAGGTCGGCGTACAGGCCGCCCTGCGCGAGCAGGGTCGCGTGGTCGCCCCGCTCCACGATCGTCCCGCCGTCGACCACCAGGATCTGGTCGGCGTCGCGCACGGTCGAGAGCCGGTGGGCGATGACCAGGGAGGTGCGACCCGCCAGGGCGCTGTCCAGGGCCCGCTGGACGGCCACCTCGGACTCACTGTCCAGGTGAGCCGTGGCCTCGTCCAGCACCACGACGGACGGCCCCTTCAGCAGCAGCCGTGCAATGGCCAGCCGCTGCTTCTCGCCGCCGGACAACCGGTGGCCGCGGTCCCCCACCACCGTGTCGAGTCCCTCGGGCAGCGTCTCCACGAGGCTCCACACGTGCGCGGCCCGCAGCGCCTGCTCGAGGTCGGACTCGGTCGCCTCAGGACGGGCGTAGAGGAGGTTCGCCCGGATCGTGTCGTGGAACAGGTGCGCCTCCTGCGACACGACGCCGAGCCGGTCGCGCAGGTCCTGCGAGGCGACCTCCCGCACGTCGACGTCGCCGATCCGCACCGCACCCTCGGTCGGGTCGTACAGGCGGGCGACGAGGCTGGTGATCGTGGTCTTCCCGGCGCCGCTCGGGCCGACCAGGGCGACCAGCTGACCGGGCTCGGCGCGCAGGCTCACGTCGTGCAGTACGGTCGAGCCGGCTCCGCGGTCGCGGCTGCTGACGGTCTCCAGCGAGCTCAGCGAGACCTCGTCCGCGGCCGGGTAGGTGAACCCGACCTCGTCGAGCTCGATCGGCAGCGGACCGGACGGGAGCGGGGTCGGCCGCTTCGGCTCCTGCACCAGCGGCCGCAGGTCGAGGATCTCGAAGACGCGCTCGAAGGACACCAGCGCGGTCATCACGTCGACGCGAACGTTGGACAGCGCGGTGAGCGGGGTGTAGAGCCGGGCGAGCAGCGCCGCCAGGGCGAGCAGGGTCCCGACGGTGAGCGTGCCGTCGACCGCCATCACGCCACCGAACCCGTAGACCAGGGCCGTGGCCACCGAGGCCATCAGCGTGAGCACGACCATGAACGCCGACCGGTTCAGGGCGATCAGGACTCCGATGTCGCGGACCCGACCGGCCCGCTCGGAGTACTCGAGATCCTCCTGGTGCGGGCGCCCGTACAGCTTGACCAGCAGTGCGCCCGCGACGTTGAACCGCTCGGACATGCGCGCACCGAGGTCGGCATTCTCCTGCATCTGCTCACGAGCCAGGCCGGCGAGCCGGCGCCCCATGATGCGGGTCGGGATCAGGAAGAGCGGGACGAGCACGAGGGCCAGGAGGGTGAGCTGCCAGGACAGCGTGCCCATGGCCGCCACGATCGCGATCAGCATCACGATGTTGCTCACGACGTTGGACAGCGTCGAGGTGAACGCCTGCTGGGCACCGATGACGTCGGAGTTGAGCCGGGTCACCAGGGCGCCGGTCTGCGTACGGGTGAAGAACGCGATCGGCTGCCGCAGGACGTGGGAGAACACCTGGCCGCGCAGGTCGTAGATCAGTCCCTCACCGATGCGCGCGGACATGAACCGCTCGAGCACCGACAGCCCCGCCCCGACGACCGCGACCAGACCGACGAGCAGCGCCAGCCGGACCACGAGACCGGAGTCCTGCTTGACGACACCGTCGTCGACGATGCGCTTGAGCAGCAGCGGTGTCGCGATGACCAGGAGCGCCTCGGCGATCGTCGTCACCAGGAACGCGACGATCGTGCGCCGGTACGGCTGGGCGTAGTCGAGCACCCGGCGCGCCGTCCCAGGACGCAACGAGGCGTTCTTGACGGACGCGTCGCGCGTCATCGAGCTCATGGCCTGCCAGGCCCCCATGGACATGTCCGCTCCTTCGCCGATCGGTCAGTGCGTGTGCCAGCCTCGCTCCTGAAGTCAACTTGAGGTCAACCCGGTGCATTCCTCCCGGCCGCCATCGCCGACAGCAGGCGGGCCTGCGCGGTGCGCTCGGCGTAGTGCTGCTGCTCCGGGGTGGAGCCCTGGGCGAACCGCAGCAGCCGCTTCAGCTCGCGGACCGCCTGGGGCGGGTTGGACATCACCGCGTCGGCGAGGTCGCGGGCGGCCTCGCCGAGCTCACCGGCAGGCACGCGCAGCGACGCCAGCCCGGTGTCGACCGCCTCGCCCGCCCCGACCGGACGGCCGGTCGCGCAGATCTCCAGGGCCCGGCTGTACCCCACCTGCCGCACCAGCGCGTGGGTACCGGTGAGGTCGGGTACGAGGCCGAGAGCGGTCTCACGCATGATCAGCTGCGCGTCCTCCGCCACGATCCGCAGGTCACACGCCAGGGCGAGCTGGAAACCGGCGCCCACGGCGTACCCCTGCACCGCCGCGATCGTGATCGCCGGCACGTCGGCCCACACCGCGAAACCCTTCTGGTACGAGGCGATCTCGTCCACCAGCTCGGGCTCACTCCCCTGCGCCTGCTGGACCAGGCTGCGCTCCCCCGGCAGGCCCTCGGGTGTCAGCAGGGCGCGGTCGAGGCCGGAGGAGAACGACTCCCCGGCGCCGCGCACGATCACCACCCGCACGTCGGGCGGCAGGGTCCGGCCGAGGCGCGCGAGGGCCAGCCACTGGCTGGGGACCTGCGCGTTGCGGGTCTGCGGGTGGTCGAGGGTCACCGTCAGGAGGGGGCCCTCCTGGGTCACCTCCAGACGTGGGTGCACACGTCGGCCGGGGCTGCTGTCGTTCACGCCGCGACTGTAGCCGCGACCCGCGACAGCAAGCGCGCTCAGGCGAGCGTCACCAGGTCCGCGTAGTCGGGGCCCCACAGGTCCTCGACGCCGTCCGGCAGCAGCAGGATGCGCTCGGGCTGCAGCGCCTCGACCGCGCCCTCGTCGTGGGTGACGAGCACGACGGCACCCTCGTACGTGCGCAGCGCGCCGAGGATCTCCTCGCGGGAGGCCGGGTCGAGGTTGTTGGTGGGCTCGTCCAGCAGCAGCACGTTGGCCGAGGACACCACCAGCAGGGCCAGGGACAGCCGGGTCTTCTCGCCACCGGAGAGCACGCCGGCGGGCTTGTCGACGTCGTCCCCACTGAACAGGAACGACCCGAGCACCTTGCGGACCTCGGTCTCGCCCAGGTCCGGCGCGGCGGACTTCATGTTCTCCAGGACCGTACGAGCGGTGTCGAGGTTCTCGTGCTCCTGGGCGTAGTAGCCGAGCTTGAGGCCGTGCCCGGGCTTGACCTCGCCGGTGTCCGGCCGGTCGACACCGGACAGGATGCGCAGGAGCGTGGTCTTGCCGGCTCCGTTGAGGCCGAGGATGACCACGCGCGAGCCGCGGTCGATGGCCAGGTCGACGTCGGTGAAGATCTCCAGCGACCCGTACGAGCGGGACAGACCCTCCGCAGTGAGCGGCGTGCGTCCGCAGGCGGCCGGCTTGGGGAACCGCAGCTTCGCGACCTTGTCCTGCACCCGCTCGCCCTCGATGCCCGCCAGCAGCCGTTCGGCGCGCTTGGCCATGTTCTGCGCCGCGGTCGCCTTGGTGGCCTTGGCGCGCATCTTGTCGGCCTGCGCCAGCAGCGTCGATGCCTTCTTCTCGGCGTTGAGCCGCTCGCGTCGACGGCGGCGCTCGTCGGTCTCCCGCTGCTGCAGGTAGGTCTTCCAGCCCACGTTGTACTGGTCCAGCTCGGCGCGGTTGGCGTCCAGGTGGAACACCCGCGTGACGACGGTGTCGAGCATCTCGACGTCGTGGCTGATGATGATCAGGCCGCCGCGGTAGGCCTTGAGGTAGTCGCGCAACCAGACGATGGAGTCGGCGTCCAGGTGGTTGGTCGGCTCGTCCAGCAGGAGGGTCTCTGCACCGGAGAACAGGATGCGGGTCAGCTCGACGCGGCGCCGCTGACCACCGGACAGCGTCCGCAGCGGCTGGCCGAGGATCCGATCGTCGAGCCCGAGGCTGGAGGCGATCGAGGCGGCCTCGGACTCGGCGGCGTACCCGCCCTGAGCGCTGAACTCCGCGTCCAGCCGGGAGTAGCGGCGCATCGCGCGCTCCCGGCGCTCCTCGTCCTCCTCGGCCATGGCCTGCTCGGCGGCGCGCAGGTCCCGGATGATGGTGTCCAGGCCACGCGCGGACAGGATCCGGTCCCGGGCCAGGACCTCGAGGTCACCGGTACGCGGGTCCTGCGGCAGGTACCCGACGTCGCCGCTGCTGGTGACCTGGCCCGCGGCCGGGACGCCCTCACCGGCCAGCACCTTGGTCAGCGTGGTCTTGCCGGCGCCGTTGCGACCGACGAGGCCGACCCGGTCGCCCGCTGCCACGCGGAACGTCGCGTCGTCCAGCAGGATCCTCGACCCGGCGCGCAGCTCGATGCCGGTGGCGGTGATCACGGGTGTGCTCCTGACGTCGTACCTGGGCCGGACAGCAGAACCGGACGCCGACCCGCACTCGTGCGGAACAGGCGTCCGGAGGTTCTCGCGCTAGTGTACGCATCGGTACCTGACGGCCCCGAACCTGCGCGTTCGGGAGCCCACCGCCGACCACGGAGGTCGCTCGTGACGTTCAACGACAACGCAAATCTCGACACCTCACAGGTCGAGTCCGGCGGCAGCGGCGGCGGTGGTGGCGGCATCTCCCCCGGCGGGATCGGGGTCGGCGGCATCGGCGGCCTGATCATCATGATCCTGATGGTGCTGTTCGGCGGCGGCCTCACCGGTGGGAGCGGCGGCGGCACGACCGACCAGTCCGGGGGTGGCGGCCTGACCCAGGACACCTCCCAGATCGGCGCCGCCGGGACCGGTGGCGACGCGGTCTCCCAGCAGATCGCCTCCTGCAAGACCGGCGCGGACGCCAACCGTGACGACACCTGCCGCGTGATCGGCACCGTCAACAGCGTCCAGAACTTCTGGAACGGCGCGCTGCCGAAGTACGGCCAGTCCTACACGCCCGCCAAGACGGTGCTCTACAGCGGCTCGACGCCGACCGCCTGCGGCACCGGCAGCGCCCAGATGGGCCCGTTCTACTGCCCGCTGGACAAGAAGGTCTACATCGACGCCTCCTTCTTCCAGGAGCTGTCCAGCAAGTACGGCGCCGACGACGGCGCCCTCGCCCAGGAGTACGTCGTGGCGCACGAGTACGGCCACCACGTCCAGGACATCTTCGGCGTCCTGGGCCGGGCCCAGCAGGACCCACAGGGTGCCGAGAGCGCGTCCGTGCGCACCGAGCTGCAGGCGGACTGCTACGCCGGTATCTGGGTGAAGTACGCGTCCCAGACCAAGGACTCCGAGGGCAACACGCTGCTGAAGCCGGTCACCGAGGAGGACATCAAGTCGGCCCTCTCCGCGGCCTCCGCCGTGGGTGACGACCGCATCCAGCAGAAGTCCCAGGGCCGGGTGACGCCCGAGTCCTGGACGCACGGCTCGTCCGCCCAGCGGCAGAAGTGGTTCCTGACCGGCTACCAGACCGGCGACGTGAACTCCTGCGACACGTTCAACGCCCAGGACCTCGGCTGACGCGAGTGCGGTAGGACGGGGTGCACACGGCTGAGGCCGGCTCACCTGACACGGGTGAACCGGCCTCGGCATGATGAGCGACAGGCTGGGCGCGGAGGTGAAGCATGCCGCGTCCCAACATCCTGTTCTTCCACGTGGACAACCTCGGCTTCGGGGAGCTCAGCTGCTACACCGCGGGTCCGTTCCGAGGCGTGACGACCGAGCGAATCGACCGATTCGCTCGCGAGGGGTTCCGCCTGACCAACTACTGCCCCGAGTCACAGTGCACCCCGACCAGATCAGCCCTGTTGACCGGCCGGCATGCGATCCGATCCGGAACCCACAGCGTCCCGCTGGGAGCACCGGCCGGGTGGGGTCTGGTCGGGTGGGAGCGCACCCTCGGTGACCTGTTCACCGGCGCCGGTTACGCATGTGCCGCGTACGGGAAGTGGCACGTCGGCGAGGGCACGGGTCGGTGGCCCACAGACAAGGGATTCCGGGAGTGGTACGGCCCGCCACGCACGTACGACGAAGCGCTGTGGCCGACCGACCCGTGGTACGACCCCGACCGCGACCCGGTCTCGCGGATGATCGAGGCGACGACGGACGGCCTCGTCGAGGGCGAGCAGCTGACTCTGGAGGTGCGGCGCGACTGCGACCTCGCCTACCTCGAGCGGGCCGAGACCTTCATCCGGGCCGCCCACGACGAGGGGGAGCCGTTCTTCGTGTACTTCAACCACTCGTTGATGCACATGCCCGTCATCCCCCGTCCGGAGTTCGCGGGTCGAACAGGGCAGGGCGACTGGGCCGACGCCCTGCTCGAGCTCGACACTGACTTCGGCTGGCTGCTCGACCTCCTTGATGGGCTCAGCCTCGCCCGGGACACCGTGGTCGTGTTCGCCGGCGACAACGGTCCCGAGGAGGTCCTTCCGTGGCGTGGGTCGCCGGGGTACTGGCGGGGGTCGTACTTCGCGGGAGGCGAAGGCAATCTGCGCACTCCCTGCATCGTCCGATGGCCAGGTCACACCCGAGCCGGCCAGACGAGCGACGACCTGATGCACGTGACCGACTGGTTCAGCACGCTGCTGGCTGCAGCAGGCATCGACCCTCCGAAGGACCGGATCATCGACGGCCTCGACCAGCTGGAGTGGCTCACCGGCGGCCGTGAGGAGTCCGCTCGGGATGGCTGCGTGTACTGGATGGGCGATCAGATCTACGGAGTGAAGTGGCGCAACTTCAAGCTCAGTCTTGTGCTGCAGGAGCACTCCACCGATGCTCCGCAACGCCTCGCCACACCCCGGCTGACCAACGTGGTCACCGATCCGCACGAGCGCGAGCCCGTCGCGCTGCCGCACCTGCACACGTGGGCCGCCACGCACCTCAACCGGATCCTGACCGACTTTCACGCCAGCCTTCGACGTGAGCCGCTGACGCCGGTCGCGGCACCGCTGAACCACGTGCCCGGCCTGACAGAGAACCGGCCTTGACGACACGTGGTCAAGGTGCGGGCACCTTACTCGTGCGCTCGCGCCACCGCGGCGGGTGCCAGGTGCTCGGCGACCGGTGCCTCGTCCGGCACCGTGCTGAGGCGGCCGGGCCACCAGATCTTGTTGCCGATGTCGAGGTTGAGCGCAGTGACCAGGACCGCACGCACGACGATCGTGTCGAGCAGCACGCCCAGCGCGACCGCGAACCCGATCTCGGCGAACGCGACGACCGGGATGGTGCCGAGGACCGCGAACGTCGCCGCGAGGACGATGCCCGCCGAGGTGATCACCCCACCCGTGGCCGCGAGGCCGACCAGGGCGCCGCGTCTGGTGCCGTGCTGCTGCGCCTCCTCGCGGACCCGGGTCATCAGGAAGATGTTGTAGTCGATGCCCAGTGCGACCAAGAACACGAACACGAACAACGGCAACGACTGGTCGGTCCCACCGAACCCGAAGACGTAGTGGAAGACCAGGCTGCTCAGGCCCAGCGCCGCGGCGAACGACAGCACGACCGTCGCGATCAGAACGACGGGCGCCACGATCGCCCGCAGCAGTCCGCCGAGGACGATCATCACCACGAGCAGCGTCAGCGGGATGATCACCCGGTTGTCGTGGGCGGACGCGTCGTGGATGTCCAGGGTCGTGGCCGAGCTGCCGCCGACCAGGGCGTTCGAGCCGTCGATCCCGTGCACCACCCGCCGGACGTCCTCGACCGTGTCGAACGCCTTCTGGGAGTAGGCGTCCCCGGCGACGGCCGCCTGGACCAGGGCGCGGTCACCCCGCACCTGGGGTGGGCCGAGCGTCTGGACGCCCGCGTCGGAGCGCAGCGCCGAGACCGTGGTCGTGGCCTTGTCGGCGTCGACGAGTACGTAGACCGGGTCGCCCGCGTTGGTCGGGAAGTGCTGCTCCAGCACCTTGCTGGCGACCACCGAGTCCTCGGTGTTGACGAACGTCTCGTCGGTGGACAGGCCGTTGGCGTTGAGCTTGACCAGTCCCAGCGCGCACAGCAGCAGGGCCGCACCGGTCACCACCCACACCGGACGCGGGCGCACCTTGATGAAGCCGCCGACGCGAGCCCACAGCCCCGACTCGGTGGGCTCCCGCGAGCCGAACGAGGGGCGGCGCGGCCAGAACATCCAGCGACCGAAGATGACCAGGAGTGCCGGGAGCAAGGTCAGCATCGACACCAGCGAGAACACGACGCCGAGCGCAGCCACTGGCCCGAGGCTCTTGGTGGAGTTCATCTCCGCGACCAGCAGACACAGCATCCCGAGGATCACCGTGCTGCCGCTGGCCAGGATCGCCGGCCCCGAACGGTGCAGGGCGAGCGCCATCGCCTCGTGCCGGTCCTCGTGCCTGCGCAGCTCCTCCCGGTAGCGCGCGATGAGCAGCAACGCATAGTCGGTGCCGGCGCCGATGACCAGCACGGTGAGGATGCCGTAGCTCTGGCCGTTCACCGTCAGGCCGGCGTGCTCCGCCAGCAGGTAGATCATCGCCTGCGCCGCGACCAGGGCCGCGAACGCGCAGGCGATCGGCAGCACCCACAGGACCGGGCTGCGGTAGGTGAGCAGCAAGATGAGGACGACGACGCCGAGCGTGGCCAGCAGCAGGGTCTTGTCCAGACTGCCGAACGCCGTGGCCTGATCGGCGCCGAAGCCGACCGGGCCGCCGACGTGCACGGCCATGCCACCGCTGTCCTTCGTCGCCGTGGCCTTGAGACCCTTGGCGATGTCCGGCAGGTCGTTCCAGCCGGTCTTCGGGTCGATGTGCAGCGGGACGATGGTCTGCAGGGCCTTCTTGTCCTGCGACGGGACCGGTCCGACCACCTTGCCGACGAGCCCCTTGGTCTTGGCGAACGCCGAGGCGTCGGCCGTGGCCTTGCTCAGGTCGGTGGCGGTGATCCCGCTCGGGCGTTCGTAGACCACGAGCGCCGGCATGCTGTCCTTGTCGATGAAGGCGCCGAGCTGGTCGAACGCCTTGGTGGACTCGGCACTGGCCGGCAACCAGGAGCTCGCCTGGTTGTCCTGCGCGTCCGCGAGCTTGCCGGCGAGCGGCCCGAGCCCGAGGAACAGGACGACCCAGATGGCGGCGACCACCCATTTGCTGCGCCGGCCGCAGACGATGTGAGCGTACGAGTGACTCATGTGCGTACTTCTCCCCGATGATCGCAGGTACGCGCGACCTGCCTCGGTCATCGAGTGTTACAGCGGAGCCGACGAGCCTTCTACTCCATTCCTGCTCTCAGCACGAGACTGCGGACAGCATCTGTCCGCAGTCTCGTCCTCGAGTCAGGCCGTGGTCGACCTCAGACGTTGAACCCCAGGGCGCGCAGCTGCTCGCGGCCGTCGTCGGTGATCTTGTCCGGACCCCACGGCGGCATCCACACCCAGTTGATGCGGTGGGAGGTGACCAGGCCCTCCAGCGCCGAGGCCGTCTGGTCCTCGATGACGTCGGTCAACGGGCAGGCCGCGCTGGTCAGCGTCATGTCGATGACCGCGTGAGACTCGGCGTCGACGGTGATGCCGTACACGAGGCCGAGGTCGACGACGTTGATGCCGAGCTCGGGGTCGACCACGTCGCGCATGGCCTCCTCGACGTCGGCGACGTTGGGCGGTGTGGCGGTCGTGGTCATGACGTGCTCCCGACGGTCTGGTTCTGGTGGTCAGTGGAGATGGTGGCGCCCGCGCGGACCAGTGCGTCGGTGAACGCACTCCACGACAGCAGCGCGCACTTCACGCGGGCGGGGTACTTGGCCACCCCCGCGAACGCGACGCCGTCGCCGATCTGCTCCTCGTCGCCGGCGTCCTGGCCCTTGCTGGTCAGCATCGCGCGCATGGCCCCGAAGGTGCCCATCGCCTCGGCGACCGTGTGGCCGATCACCTCTTCGGCGAGCACCGACGTGGACGCGACGGAGATCGAGCACCCGATCGCGTCGTACGACACGTCCGCGACGCGGTCGCCGTCGAGGCGGACGCGCAGGGTCACCTCGTCGCCGCAGGTGGTGTTGACGTGGTGGGTCTCGGCGTCGAAGGGCTCGCGCAGGCCCGCGTGCTGCGGCCGCTTGGAGTGCTCGAGGATCAGCTCCTGGTAGAGGTCCACGTCACGCTCCCTTCGCGGTGCCGAACACCTCGGGCACCCGGTCGAGAGCCTGCAGGAACACCTGGATCTCCTCCGGCGTG
Source organism: Luteipulveratus flavus (assembly GCF_029439465.1). Lineage (GTDB taxonomy): Bacteria > Actinomycetota > Actinomycetes > Actinomycetales > Dermatophilaceae > Luteipulveratus > Luteipulveratus flavus. The sequence goes on from NZ_JAROAV010000024.1 coordinate 71,031, forward strand.
TTGTACGCGGCCACGCTCGCCCGGCTGCTGGAGGTCACCCGCATCCGGCGGTGCAGCGGCCACGCGCAGTGGTGACCGGTCCGGACGGCGACACCGGCGTCGTCGAGGACCTGGCCGACGTCGTGCGGGTGGACACCGTCCACCTCGAACGCCACCGCACCCGAACGCTGCTCGGCCTCCAGCGGACCCAGCACCCGCACCCACGGCCGCTCGGCGAGACCGGCGAGCAGCACGCGGAGCAGCTCGGCGTCATGCGCGCGGACCCGCTCCATGCCGATGGCGTCGAGGTAGTCGCAGGCCACCGCAAGGGCGACCGCCTGCGCGACGACCGGCGTACCGGCCTCGAACCGCTGCGGGGGCGCGGCGTACGTCGTGCCCTCCATCCGGACGGTCTCGATCATCGAGCCGCCCGTGATGAACGGCGGCATCGCGGCCAGCAGCTCCGGGCGGCCCCAGAGCACACCGATGCCGAGCGGGCCGAACATCTTGTGCCCGCTGAACGCCAGGAAGTCGACGTCGAGGTCGCGCACGTCCACCGGCAGGTGCGGCACCGACTGGCAGGCGTCCAGGACGGTCAGCGCGCCGACCGCCTTGGCCCGCGCCACCAGGGTGCGCACCGGGTTGATGGTGCCGAGCACGTTGGAGACGTGGGCGAACGCGAGCACCTTGGTGCGCTCGTTGACGATCTCCTCGAGGTCGCTCAGGTCGAGCTCGCCGTCGTCGGTGATCGCGATCCAGCGCAGCGTGGCGCCGGTGCGGCGGGCGAGCTCCTGCCAGGGCACGAGGTTGGCGTGGTGCTCCATCTCGGTGACCACGATCTCGTCGCCCGGGCCGATGCGCAGCCGGGCCGCGACCTCGGGGTCCGCCCCCTCCAGCGCACCGTCGAAGCCGGCGTTGCTGAACGCGTACGCGACCAGGTTGATCGCCTCGGTGGCGTTCTTGGTGAAGACGACCTCGCCCACACCCGCGCCGACGAACCGGGCAACCCGCTCGCGGGCGTGCTCGAACTCGTCGGTCGCCTCCTCGGCGAGCTGGTGCGCCCCGCGGTGAACCGCCGCGTTGTGCTGCTCGTAGAAGCGCCGCTCGGCGTCCAGGACGACAGTGGGCTTCTGCGACGTGGCCCCGGAGTCGAGGTAGACCAACGGTCGCTGCTCCCGGACGGTACGACGCAGCAGCGGGAAGTCGGCGCGGATGCGCTCGACCTCGGCAGGCGTGAGAGCCCCGCCGGACACGCCCTCGCGGGCGGCCGGCGCGGCGTCGTACGTCGTGGTCATGGCGCTCAGGCCTTCGCAGCCGTCACGTAGCGGTCGTAGCCCTCGGCCTCGAGGCGGTCGGCCAGCTCGGGGCCACCCTCCTCGGCGACCCGGCCGTCCACGAACACGTGCACGAAGTCGGGCTTGATGTACTGCAGGATCCGCGTGTAGTGCGTGATGAGCAGGACGCCGACGTCGGTCGACTCCTTCGCGCGGTTCACGCCCTCGGAGACGATGCGCAGCGCGTCGACGTCCAGGCCGGAGTCGGTCTCGTCCAGGACGGCGATCTGCGGCTGGAGCAGCTCCATCTGCAGGATCTCGTGGCGCTTCTTCTCACCACCGGAGAATCCCTCGTTGACGTTGCGCTCGGCGAACGCCGGGTCCATCCGCAGGTGCTCCATCGCACCCTTGACGTCCTTGACCCAGGTCCGCAGCTTCGGGGCCTCGCCGTCGATGGCGGTCTTGGCGGTCCGCAGGAAGTTCGAGACGGTGACGCCCGGCACCTCCACGGGGTACTGCATCGCCAGGAAGAGGCCGGCGCGGGCGCGCTCGTCGATCGCCATGGCCAGCACGTCCTCACCGTCCAGGGTGACGGTGCCGCTGGTCACGGTGTACTTCGGGTGACCGGCGATGGAGTACGCCAGGGTCGACTTGCCCGAGCCGTTCGGGCCCATGATCGCGTGGGTCTCACCCGACCGGACGGTCAGGTTGACGCCCTTGAGGATCTCCTTGGTGCCACCCTCGACGTCGACAGAGACGTGCAGGTCGCGAATCTCCAGTGTTGCCATGTCTTCTCGTTCCTTCAGCTCAGAGTGTTCTCGGGGGTCAGCGCGACGAGCACGTCGTCGCCCTCGACCCGGACGGCATAGACGGCGATGGGCTGGGTGGCGGGCAGACCGGTCGGCTCGCCCGTGCGCAGGTCGAAGCGCGACCCGTGCAGCCAGCACTCCACGGTGCAGCCGTCGACCTCGCCCTCCGACAGCGACACGTTCGCGTGGCTGCAGGTGTCGTCGACCGCGTGCACGGTGCCCTCGGCGTCGACCACGAGGGCGACGCGGTTGCCCTCGATGTCGGCGAGGGCGGCGCCCTCCTTCTCGGGCAGCTCGCCGCGGGCGCAGACCCGGACGAAGCCCTCGGTGGTCACGGCGTTCTCGGTCACGTCACTCCCCCGCCTGGGCGAGCTCGACCTCGATGGCCTGCATGACCGTCTCGACGACCTCCGGGACGCCGATCTTGCCGACGACGTCGGCGAAGAAGCCCCGCACGACCAGGCGTCGCGCCTCGATCTCCGGGATACCGCGGGCCATCAAATAGAACAGCTGCTCGTCGTCGAAGCGGCCCGTGGACGAGGCGTGCCCGGCGCCGGCGATCTCGCCGGTCTCGATCTCCAGGTTCGGGACCGAGTCGGCGCGCGCACCGTCGGTGAGGACGAGGTTGCGGTTGAGCTCGTAGGTCTCGATGCCCTCGGCCTCGGCGCGGATCAGCACGTCGCCGACCCACACGGTGTGGGCGGTCTCGCCCTGCAGCGCGCCCTTGTAGGTCACCAGAGACGTACAGGTCGGGGCGTTGTGGTCGACGAAGGAGCGGTGCTCCAGGTGCTGGCCCGCGTCGGCGAAGTACACCCCGAGGAGCGTGGCGTCGCCGCCCGGACCGTCGTACCGGACGTTGGTGTTGACCCGGACGATGCCGCCACCGAGGGTGACGACGATGTGCCGGTACGTCGCGTCCCGGCCGACCAGCGCGTCGTGCTGACCCAGGTGGTTGGCATCGTCGTCCCAGCGCTGCAGCGAGACCACCGTGAGGTGGGCTCCCTCGCCGACGATCGCCTCGAGGTTGCCCACGTGGTCGGCCGAGCCGGTGTGGTCCAGGATGACCAGCGCCTTGCTGTGCCGGCCCGCCTCGATCACGTGGTGCGCGTTGCTGCGGCGGCCGGCGCCGTTGCCGTGCACGTCGATCCGCAGCGGGTCGGCGATCTCCTGCTCCACCGGGATCTGCACGTGCAGGGCTTCCGGCGTGTTGGCGGAGCCGACCACCGCGGCGCGGTCGGCCGGCGTGAAGGCCGTACCGCGCGGGGCCTGGCCCGGCGCGAGCGGCTCACCGACGAGCGACCCGAGGGAGGACACGTCGAACGTCGCGGCGTGGTCGTCGGTCGGCTCGTCGGACAGCAGCGCGCTCAACCGGTCGACCGGGGTGAAGCGCCACTCCTCCTCACGACCGCTCGGGACCGGGAAGTCGGCGACCTCGTGGGAGGTCGTGCGCTCGGCGCGCGACTGGTCCGGGATGACCGCACCACTGGCGGCGGCGCCAGGATCGGTGTGGGTCTTGGCGTCAGGCGTCAGCAACGACATCAGCCGACGGCTCCTTCCATCTGCAGCTCAATGAGGCGGTTCAGCTCGAGGGCGTACTCCATGGGCAGCTCGCGCGCGATCGGCTCGACGAAGCCGCGCACGATCATCGCCATGGCCTCCTCCTCGGTGAGGCCGCGGCTGCGCAGGTAGAACAGCTGGTCCTCACTGACCTTGGAGACGGTGGCCTCGTGACCCATCTGCACGTCGTCCTCGCGGACGTCGACGTACGGGTAGGTGTCCGAGCGGCTGATCTGGTCGACCAGCAGCGCGTCGCAGACCACGCTGGACTTCGATCCGCTGGCACCCTCGAGGATCTGCACGAGACCGCGGTAGGACGTGCGGCCACCGCCACGCGCCACCGACTTGCTCACGATGGTCGAGCTGGTGTTGGGCGCGGCGTGCACCATCTTGGACCCGGCGTCCTGGTGCTGGCCCTCGCCGGCGAACGCGATCGAGAGGGTCTCACCCTTGGCGTGCTCGCCGAGCAGGAAGACGGCGGGGTACTTCATCGTGACCTTGGAGCCGATGTTGCCGTCGATCCACTCCATCGTCGCGCCCTCCTCGCAGGTGGCGCGCTTGGTGACGAGGTTGTACACGTTGTTCGACCAGTTCTGGATCGTGGTGTACCGCACCCGGGCGTTCTTCTTCACGACGATCTCGACGACGGCCGAGTGCAGCGAGTCCGACTTGTAGATCGGCGCGGTGCAGCCCTCGACGTAGTGCACGTACGAGCCCTCGTCGGCGATGATCAGCGTCCGCTCGAACTGGCCCATGTTCTCGGTGTTGATCCGGAAGTAGGCCTGCAGCGGGATGTCGACGTGGACGCCCTTCGGCACGTAGATGAACGAGCCACCGGACCACACCGCGGTGTTGAGCGCGGCGAACTTGTTGTCACCGGCGGGGATGACCGAGCCGAAGTACTCCTTGAAGAGGTCCTCGTGCTCGCGCAGGCCGGTGTCGGTGTCGACGAAGATGACACCCTTCTCCTCCAGGTCCTCGCGGATCTGGTGGTAGACGACCTCCGACTCGTACTGAGCGGCGACGCCGGCGACGAGACGCTGCTTCTCCGCCTCCGGGATACCGAGCTTGTCGTAGGTGTTCCGGATGTCCTCGGGCAGGTCCTCCCAGGAGGCGGCCTGCTTCTCGGTGGACTTCACGAAGTACTTGATGTTCTGGAAGTCGATGCCCGTGAGGTCGCTGCCCCAGGTCGGCATGGGCTTCTTGCCGAACAGCCGCAGCGCCTTCTGCCGGAGCGCGCTCATCCACTCCGGCTCGTTCTTACGACCAGAGATGTCGGCCACGACCTCGGGTGACAGGCCACGCTTCGCGGAGGCGCCGGCAGTGTCGCTGTCGGCCCAGCCGTACTCGTAGCGGCCGAGGTCCTTCAGGCCGGGGTTGAGCTCTTCGATGGTGCTCATCGAGGATCCCTTTCTGCTGTGTCGGGAGAGGTCGTGCTGCTGCCCGGCGCGCGGGGCACCGTGGGCAGGGGGATGAAGGTGGTGCAGACGTGGTCGCCGTGGGCCAGCGACGCAAGCCTCTGTACGTGAACGCCGAGCAGGTCGGAGAACATTTCCGCCTCCGCCTCGCACAGCTGCGGGAACTGCGCAGCGACGTCGCGCACCGGGCAGTGGCCCTGGCACAGCTGGACGCCGGCGAGCGGGGTCCCGGTCGCGACCGGGCGGGTGGATGCGGCGTACCCCTCGCGGCGCAGGCCGGTCGCCAGGGCCTCGGTGCGCAGAGCGACGTCGTCCCCGGCCGCCTCGACGTCGCGCGCCAGCCGCTGGGCCACCTCGCGAGCCCGCTGCTGCGCGTACGCGGTGACCGCGCCCGGACCTGCGTGCTCGGCGAGGAACCGCAGGACGTCGGCGGCCAGGACGTCGTAGTCCTCCCGCAGGTCCGCGTGACCGGCCTCGGTGAGCACGTACGCCCGGGCGGGGCGGCCGCGGCGCCGGGCGCCGGTGACGGCCTTCTCGTGCTCCTCCAGCAGACCGGCGTCGGCCAGGCAGTCCAGGTGCCGGCGGACGGCGGCGGGGGTCAGCCCGAGGCGCGCTGCCAGCTCCGCGGCGGTGATGGGACCGTGCTCGGACACCGCCTGCTTGACCCGGTCGCGCGTCCCCGTCTCCAGGCCGCCGCGCGCAGCGACATGCCCCGCGACGGGTGCAGAACCCGCCGTGGACTGGCTGCGCGACAAAATCACAACACCAGTGTGACCTAATTGCCTGGGAGCCTCCAGGAAGGGTGGCCTAACCGCTGTTCCGGGCGGTCGGAGGCCTCAGCACAGGTTGCCGAGCAGCCCTTGCTGCTGCTTGACCAGCAGCACGCTGTACGCCGCGTCGTTGACCCGCGCGTTCCACCAGGCACTGATCCGGGCGATGCTCACGACGTGGTCGTACATCGCCGCCACGACCGACGGATCGGCCGACCCGAGGACCAGGTCCACTCCGGCGGCGAGAGCGTTCTGGGCCCGCAGCGCCGGTGTCCATGGTGTCATCGCCCTCGCGCTGGAGACGTCGTCGGTCATCACCAGGCCGCCGTAACCCAGGCTGCCCTTGAGGAGGTCCGTCACCACCGGACCGGAGAAGACGGCGGGGTTCGCGCGGTCGATCAGGTCGTAGTACGCCGAGGACACCATGATCGTCGACACGTGCTGAGCGATGGCGTTCTTGAACGGGTTGACGGACGCGCCGTTCCTGGCCACCCACGAGTCGTGGACGTTGCTCGTGGTGTCGGTGTTCGCCTTGACCTGCCCCAGGGAAGGGAAGTGCTTGGCCGTGGTGGCGACGCCCCGGCTCTGCATCCCGCGGATGACGGCGCCCGAGCTGACGGACACCCCCGAGGTGTAGTGGCTGTACTCGCGGTCGTAGGACCCGATCGGCGGGTTGTACCAGCCCGGGGGCACGGTGTCCGCGACCGGCGCGAGGTTCATGTTGACCCCGACGTCGCGCAGCTGGGTCGCCCACGTCGCGGCGTTGGCCTGCTCCGTCGCAGCGCTCGACCCACCCTGCACCAGGGCCGTCGGGATGCGGGTGAAGCCGCTGCCCTGCAGCACCTGGACGGCGCCGCCCTCCTGGTCGGTGCTGATCAGCAGCGGCGTGCTCGAGGTGCTGGAGCTGGTCACTCGTGCCCGCAGTGCGGCCGTCGTGGCCTTGGGCGCCGCCGTGCCGCCGGTGCTGCGCCCCGACAGGAACGCGTTGCCGATGTGCCGGGTGGTGATCAGGCCGAGCGTCGTGCTGCTCGCGGCGGTGGCCGGGGTCCCCGCCATGAAGACCTGACCCGCGCGTTGCTCCAAGGTCATCCGGCGCAGCATCGTCAGGGCGGTGCACGTGCCCGCCGCCGTGGTCGTCGTCGCAGGCCCCGAGGCGGATGCCGCGGGCGTCAGGGTCGCCGCGGCGACCAGCCCGACGGCTGCGGCGGCCAACGTCGTCCTCCCTCGGTGCTGCGCGTGCCCTCGTCCTGCTGAGCTGCTCATGATGACCCCTCGTTCGAGCGTCCGTCCTCTTCGGAGGACGTCTCTTCACACTCGCACGTTGCCGCCGCGATGTCCTTCGGTCAGCGATACGAATACCCGTCGGTTCGGACCCTTCCGTTCACGGACCTACACTTGACGTTCGTGACCGAGACCGTTGTCGTGCGCGACCTGCACCACCGGTACGGCACGACTCCGGCGCTCGACGGCATGAGCTGGTCCGCCCGGGCCGGTGCCGTGACCGCCGTTCTCGGACCCAACGGCGCCGGGAAGACCACCACGATCGAGATGGCCGAGGGCCTGCGCCGCCCGGATGCCGGCGAGATCCGCGTCCTCGGGACCGACCCCTGGCAGGCATCCGCGCAGCACCGCGCCCGCGTGGGCGTCATGCTGCAGGAGGGCGGGCTTCCCGGGGGTACCCGGCCGTCCCGGCTGCTGCGGCACCTCGCGCGCATGTACGCCTCCCCGGTCGAGGTCGATCCCCTCATGGACCGGCTCGGCATCACCGCCTTCGACCGGACGACGATGCGACGGCTGTCCGGCGGGCAGCGCCAGCGCGTCGCCCTGGCTGCCGCGCTGGTCGGTCGGCCCGAGGTGCTGTTCCTCGACGAGCCCACGGCCGGCCTGGACCCGCACGCCCGGCGGGACGTCTGGACCCTCGTCAAGGAGACCCGCGACAACGGCGTCACCGTCGTCGTGACCACGCACTCCTTCGAGGAGGCCGAGCGGCTCGCCGACCGCGTGGTCGTGCTGGCCCGCGGGCGCGTCGTGGCCGACGGCTCGGTCGCCGAGGTCGCTGGTGCCCACGGGCTCGAGCAGAGCTACTTCTCCCTCACCGAGGACGTCCGATGAGCGCCGCCGCTCCCCCGGCCACCCGGGTTCGCGCCCAGGCGGCGTTCGAGACCCGCACCCTGCTGACCAACGGCGAGCAGCTGCTGGTGTCCGTCCTGCTGCCGGCGCTCGCGCTGGTCGGGCTCGCGACGGCGTCCGTCCCCGACCTGGGCTCCGGTCGACGCATCGACCTCGCTGTGCCGGGCGTCCTCGCGCTCGCCGTGGTGTCGACGGCCTTCACCGGGCAGGCGATCGCCACGGGCTTCGACCGTCGGTACGGCCTGCTGCGACTCCTCGGCGTCACGCCCCTCGGTCCTCGCGGGCTCCTCGCCGGCAAGGCGGTCGCGGTCCTGTCCGTGATCGCCGTGCAGACCGTCCTGCTGGGCGGCCTCGGTCTCGCTCTGGGCTGGCGTCCGCACTGGAGCGGACTGCCCGCCGCCCTCCTGCTGATGGTCCTCGGCGCGTGGGCGTTCGTCGGCATCGCCCTCCTCCTCGCGGCGCGGCTGCGCTCCGAGGGCGTCCTCGCCCTGGCCAACCTGATCTGGGTTCTGCTGCTCCTCGGTGGCGGCCTGATCCTGCCCACCGACCGGCTGCCGGCCGCCGTACGCGGCGTCGTACGGCTGCTGCCCTCCGGCGCGCTCGGCGACGGGCTGCGCGCGGCGCTCGCCGGCAGCGGATCGGTGTGGCTGCCCCTCCTCGTCCTGCTCGTCTGGTCCCTCGCCTGCTCGGTGGTGCTCTCACATGTCTTCCGCTGGACTGACTGACCGGCCCGCGGCCGGTCCCTCCACGACGGGCGAGTCCCCTCGCGGGGTGCTCCCGACGCCGCAGGACCGGCCCACCAACCCCTGGCTGCGGCGGCTCTTCTGGATCAACCTCGTGGTCGAGGTCCTCATCGTCGTCACCGGCGGACTCGTCCGGCTCACCGGCAGCGGGCTGGGCTGTCCGACCTGGCCACGGTGCACTGACGCCTCCCTGACGCCGCAGCGGCACGAGGCACTGGGCATCCACACCTACATCGAGTTCGGCAACCGCACGCTCACCTCGGTCGTGGGCGGCGTCGCGCTCGCGCTGCTGATCGCGACCTGGCGCTGGGCGCCGCACCGCAAGGGTCTGCGGCTGCCGATCGCCCTGGTGCTGGTCGGCATCGCCGTCCAGGCGGTCGTGGGGGGCATCTCGGTGCGGATGGACCTGAACCCCGCCATCGTGGCCACCCACTTCCTCGTCTCGATGCTGCTGGTCATGGCGTCCGCCTGGCTGGTCTGGCGCGAGCGTGAAGGTGACGGCGCACCGGTGCCGGTCGTGCGGCGCGAGGTCCGTCTCCTCTCGTACGCGGTCGCCGCGCTGGCGCTCGTCATCCTGGTGCTCGGCACGATGGTCACCGGGTCGGGGCCGCACTCCGGCGACGCCGACGAGCCCGCCCGGCTCGGGATCGACCCGCGCACCATCTCCTGGCTGCACGCCGACACCGTCATGCTCTTCATCGGACTGGTGGTCGCCGTGCTGGTGGCCGTCCGCATCAGCACCGACGACCGGGTGGCGCGGCGCAGCTGGCTCGTCCTGCTCGGCGTGACCCTGGCCCAGGGCGCCGTCGGCTACACGCAGTACTTCACCGGGCTGCCCTGGGTGGTCGTGCTGGTGCACATGCTCGGCGCGTCACTGCTGGTGGTCGCCACGACGTGGGCCGTCCTGAGCCTGCGTCACCGTCCCGCCGCCTGACGCCGCCCACGCAGCATCTCTTCTCCTCGACCCCTCGCACCCCTGCGCGAATCTCGTCTACCCGGCACGCCATGCATGACCGGACAGACAGCTTTCGCGACTGGCTCCTGCGGCGAATCTCGTCTGTCCGGTGCGCCATGCACGGCCGGACAGACGGGTTTCGCGGGAGGGGGGAGGCTCCGTGGGGGTCGCCTCAGAGGGCGAAGTGCAGCAGGGGGTCGACCGCGACGCCGATGAACAGCAGCGTCAGGTAGCTGATCGAGTAGTGGAACAGCCGCATCGGCCGCAGCGCCGCTGAGGACGCCTGCGAGCGCGCCCGGGCGAGCAGCTTGTGCGCCTCGAGCAGGAAGACCGCGCCGCTCGCGACCGCGGTCAGCAGGTAGATCCAGCCCATGTCGCCGACGGGCACCAGCGCGAGCGAGGTCAGCACCGTGGCCCAGCCGTAGAGGACGACCTGGCGCGCGACGGCGACGTCCTTGGCGATCACCGGCAGCATGGGGACGCCGGCGTTGGCGTAGTCGTCGCGGAACCGCATCGACAGCGGCCAGTAGTGCGGCGGCGTCCAGAAGAACACGACCAGGAACAGGACCAGCGCCTCCCACGACAGGGAGTCGGTCACCGCAGACCAGCCGATGAGCACCGGCATGCACCCCGCCACGCCGCCCCAGACGATGTTCTGGGAGGTGCGCCGCTTGAGCAGCAAGGTGTAGAAGCCGACGTACAGAGCGTTCGCGGCGAGCGAAAGCGCGGCGGACAGCCAGTTGACCAGGAGGCCGAGCCAGAGGACCGAGACGACCCCGAGGACGACGCCGAAGATCAGCGCGTTGCGCGGTGCGATCGCACCCGTCGCGAGGGGACGGCCCTCGGTCCGGTGCATCTTGGCGTCGATGTCGCGGTCGAGGTAGCAGTTCAGCGTGTTGGCCGAACCGGCCGAGAGCGACCCGCCGATGAGCGTCGCCACGATCAGCCACACCTCGGGCACACCCTGCTCGGCGAGGAACATCACGGGGAAGGTCGTGACCAGCAGGAGCTCGATGATGCGCGGCTTGGTGAGCGAGACGTAGTCGGCGACCACCTGTCGTGGCGTGCGATCCCGCGGGGGTGCCCCCGGCGTACCCGTCGTCCCTCGTGCGGCTGCAGAGCGCGGCTCGATGGCGGTCACGGTGTCCTTCGGGGTGCTGGTGGGTAGAGGCCTGTCCGACGAGCTGTCGCTGCGGTGCCGCTACGACACGCTGTCGTCGACCGACAGTCTAGCCCGCGCCAGGGCACTCTCCCGCCGGGTGTCGCCTGCGGTCTAGGCTCGAAGCGAAACGCCGATGCTCGAGTGCGAAGGAGCCCTATCCGTGAGTCAGGACCAGCAGGAGAGCAGCGTGGGACAGCGTGACCCCAGCCTCGCCGCCCCCGTCGTCGAGAAGACCGGGTGGAACGACCTGGACCTGCGCGCGGTCGACACCGTGCGCGTCCTCGCCGCGGACGCGGTGCAGAAGGTCGGCAACGGCCATCCCGGGACCGCCATGAGCCTGGCGCCGCTGGCCTACCTCCTCTACCAGAAGGTCATGCGGATCGACCCGACCGACCCCGAGTGGTTCGGGCGCGACCGGTTCGTGCTGTCGTGCGGCCACTCCAGCCTCACCCAGTACATCCAGCTCTACCTCTCCGGCTACGACCTTGAGCTGGACGACCTGAAGTCCCTGCGGACGTGGGGCTCGAAGACGCCCGGCCACCCCGAGGTCCATCACACCAAGGGCGTCGACATCACGACCGGTCCGCTCGGGTCCGGCCTCGCCTCCGCCGTGGGCATGGCGATGGCGCAGCGCCGCCAGCGTGGGCTGTTCGACCCCGAGGCCGCGCCGGGCGAGAGCCCGTTCGACCACCACGTGTACGTCATCGCCTCCGACGGCGACATCATGGAGGGCGTCGCCTCCGAGGCGAGCTCGCTGGCCGGCCACCAGGAGCTCGGCAACCTCACCCTCGTCTACGACGAGAACTTCATCTCGATCGAGGACGACACCGACGTGTCCTTCTCCGAGGACGTCGCCAAGCGGTACGAGGCGTACGGCTGGCACACCCAGGTCGTCGACTGGCGCGCCTCCGCCGAGGACGGCGGCTACACCGAGGACGTCGATGCCCTGCTCGCGGCCGTCGAGGCGGCCGAGCGCGTCACCGACAAGCCGTCGATCGTGGTGCTGCGGACGATCATCGGCTGGCCGGCGCCGAACAAGCAGAACACCGGCAAGGCGCACGGGTCGGCCCTGGGCGACGACGAGGTGGCCGCCACCAAGAAGCTGCTCGGGTTCGACCCCGACAAGACCTTCGAGGTCGACGACGCTGTCCTCGCGCACACCCGCGAGGTCGCCGAGCGCGGCAAGCAGGCGCACGCCGAGTGGCAGCAGACGTACGACGCGTGGCGCTCGGCGCACCCCGAGCGGGCGGCGCTGCTGGATCGCATCCTGGAGCACCGGCTGCCGGACGGCTTCGAGGACGCGTTCCCGGTCTTCGAGGCCGATGAAAAGGGCATCGCGACCCGCGCCGCGTCGGGCAAGGTGCTCTCCGCGCTCGCGCCGGTCGTGCCCGAGCTGTGGGGTGGTTCCGCCGACCTCGCCGAGTCCAACAACACGACCATGGAGGGCGAGCCGAGCTTCGTGCCCGCCTCCAAGCAGACCAAGATGTGGGAGGGCGGCCCGTACGGTCGCACCCTGCACTTCGGCATCCGTGAGAACGCCATGGGCATGATCCTCAACGGCATCGCGCTGGAGGGCCTGACCCGACCGTACGGCGGCACGTTCCTGGTCTTCTCCGACTACATGCGTCCGGCCGTCCGGCTCGCCGCGATCCAGCAGCTGCCGGTCACCTACGTCTGGACCCACGACTCGGTCGGCCTGGGCGAGGACGGCCCGACGCACCAGCCGATCGAGCACCTCGCCGCACTACGCGCGATTCCCGGCCTCGACGTCGTCCGCCCGGCCGACGCCAACGAGACGGCCGTCGCCTGGCGCACGATCCTGGGCCACGTCGACCACCCGGCCGGTCTCGCCCTCACCCGTCAGGCGGTGCCGACCCTGGACCGCACGGAGTACGCGTCGGCCGACGGCGTGGCCAAGGGTGCGTACGTGCTGGCCGACTCCGAGAAGGACACCCCGGACGTCATCCTCATCGGCACGGGCTCGGAGCTGAGCCTCGCCGTCGAGGCGCGAAAGATCCTGAAGGACCAGGGCGTTGACGCCCGTGTGGTGTCGATGCCGTGCCGCGAGTGGTTCGACGGGCAGGACCAGTCCTACCGGGACGAGGTGCTGCCGCCGGCCGTGCGGGCGCGCGTCAGCGTCGAGGCGGCGACGCCGTTCGGCTGGCGCGAGATCGTCGGCGACGCAGGCCGCATCATCGGCATCGACCACTTCGGGGCCAGCGCGGACGCGAAGACCCTGTTCACGCAGTTCGGCTTCACCACGGACGCCGTGGTGCAGGCCGCCCAGGAGTCCATCACGGCAGCAGGAGGCAACTGACATGGCCACCACCAACCCGCGGATCAAGGCGCTGTCCGACGTCGGAGTGTCGATCTGGCTGGACGACCTGAACCGGCCGATGATCGGCTCGGGCGACCTGCAGAAGCTGATCGACGAGCAGGACGTCGTCGGAGTCACCACCAACCCGACGATCTTCGCGTCGGCGCTGAAGGACGGCACCGCGTACAACGACCAGGTCAAGCAGCTCGCGGACGGCGGTGCGACGGTCGACGAGGCGGTCTTCGCGATCACCACCGACGACGTCCGCAACGCGTGCGACGTCATGCGTCCGGTGTACGACGCGACCGACGGTCAGGACGGCCGGGTCTCGATCGAGGTCGACCCGCGCCTGGCCAAGGACACCGACGCCACCATCGAGTCCGCGAAGAAGCTGTGGGCCAGCGTCGACCGGCCCAACGTCATGATCAAGATCCCGGCCACCGTCGAGGGGCTTCCGGCCATCACCGCCGCTCTCGCCGAGGGCATCAGCGTCAACGTCACTCTGATCTTCAGCCTCGACCGCTACCGGGGTGTCATGAACGCGTTCCTGTCCGGGCTGGAGCAGGCTCGCCAGAACGGCAAGGACCTGTCCACGATCCGCTCGGTCGCCTCGTTCTTCGTCTCCCGGGTCGACAGCGAGATCGACAAGCGGCTGGACCAGATCGGTTCGGACGACGCCCAGCAGGTCAAGGGCAAGGCGGGCGTCGCGAACGCGCGGCTGGCCTACCAGGCGTACGAGGAGGTGTTCAGCACCTCCCGCTGGCAGACCCTGGCCGACGACGGTGCGCACGCCCAGCGTCCGCTGTGGGCCTCGACCGGCGTCAAGGACCCGGCCTACCCCGACACGCTCTACGTCGTGGAGCTCGCGGCACCCGACACCGTCAACACCATGCCGCCCAAGACGCTGGACGCGCTGGCCGACCACGGCGAGATCAAGGGCGACCAGGTCACGGGCCGGTACGACGAGGCCAAGCAGGTCCTCGACACCCTCGAGGGGCTCGGCGTCAGCTACGCCGACGTCGTGGAGGTGCTGGAGTCCGAGGGGGTCGAGAAGTTCGAGAAGTCCTGGGGAGAGCTGCTCGCGAGCGTCCAGGAAGAGCTGAGCACGGCCGCGGGCAACGCGGACTACGCGACCCAGGAGGCCTGAGTCGTGAACCACGTACCCGGGAGCTCGGTCGCCGTCGCCGCCTCGGGCGCGGCCGCCGACGCCGTGGAGGCGCACCTGGGCTCGCTGGTCGAGCAGAAGTTCGCCAGCAGGCTGTTCGCCCAGGACCACACCCTGTGGGGCTCGGCCGCCGAGGAGGAGTCGGCCAAGCGGCTCTCCTGGGTCGGGCTGGCACGGTCGTCCCGACCGCTGGTCGGCGAGATCGCCGCGATCCGGGACGACATGTCCTCCCGCGGCCTGGACCACGTGGTGCTGTGCGGCATGGGCGGCTCCTCGTTGGCGCCGGAGGTGATCTGTGCGACCGCAGGCGTGCCGCTGACCGTGCTGGACTCCTCGCAGCCCGACATGGTGCGCGCCGCCGTCGCGGACCGGCTGGACCGCACGGTCGTGGTCGTCTCGTCCAAGTCCGGCTCGACCGTGGAGACCGACAGCCAGCGACGCGTGTACGAGAAGGCGTTCACCGACGCCGGTATCGACCCGGCCGAGCGGATCGTGGTCGTCACCGACCCGGGCAGCCCGCTGGACGAGGAGGCGCGTTCCGCCGGCTACCGCGTCGTCAACGCCGACCCGCAGGTCGGTGGGCGCTACTCGGCGCTCACCGCGTTCGGGCTCGTGCCCAGCGGCCTGGCCGGCGCCGACGTCGAGGCGCTGCTGGACGAGGCCGAGGCGGTCACCGACGTCCTGGCTGCAGACGACGACGCGAACCCGGCGCTGCGTCTCGGCGCCGCGCTCGGAGGCACCTCGCCGCTGCGGAACAAGATCGTCATCCTGGCAGCCGGCTCCCCTATCGTCGGGTTCGCCGACTGGGCCGAGCAGCTGATCGCCGAGAGCACGGGCAAGGACGGCACCGGCCTCCTGCCCGTGGTCGTCGGTTCCGACCAGGACCCCGAGGTGCGGTGGCCGGCCGACGACGTCCTCCTGGTGCGTCTGGTGGACGACGAGGACGAGTCCCCCGCAGCCGACGGGGAGGCGTCGGTCTCGGTGGCCGGCGCACTCGGAGCGCAGCTGCTGCTGTGGGAGGCCGCGACCGCCGTCGCGGGCCGTCTGCTGGGCATCAACCCGTTCGACCAGCCCGACGTCGAGAGCGCCAAGCAGGCCGCGCGCGACCTGCTCAGCGGCGGCGCGGGTGGCGGCGAGGCCCCGGCGTTCACCGACGGGTCCGTCGAGGTCCGCGCCCTCGGCGGGGACGGCGGGTGGCTGGGTGAGGCGAAGACGGTCGACGACGCACTCCGGGCTCTGCTGGACCAGCTGCGCCATCACGGCTACGTCGCCGTGATGGCCTACCTGGACCGCATCGCCGACGCCGCCCTGGCGGACGTCCGGGTGCCGCTGGCTCTGGCGACCGAACGACCGGTCACCTTCGGCTGGGGCCCGCGGTTCCTGCACTCCACCGGGCAGTACCACAAGGGTGGGGCGCCCGAAGGGGTGTACCTCCAGATCACCACCACGCCTCGGGAGGACCTGCCGGTACCCGGTCGCGACTTCACCCTCGGGGACTTCATCGCTGCGCAGGCCGGCGGCGACGCCAAGGTCCTGGCCGAGCACGGTCGTCCCGTCCTGCGGCTGCACCTCACCGACCACGACGAGGGGCTGGCGCAGATCATGGAGGCCGTGAGCGCGCTGCGCGGGGGCGGAGCGGGTCGGTGAGCCCCGCCCGGGTTGCGCGCGGGCTCAACCCGCTGCGCCAGGTCGAGGACAAGCGGCTCCCCCGCATCGCCGGTCCGTGCGGCATGGTGCTGTTCGGCGTCACCGGCGACCTGGCGCGCAAGAAGCTGATGCCGGCGATCTACGACCTGTCCAACCGCGGTCTGCTGCCGCCCGGCTTCTCCCTCGTGGGATTCGCCCGCCGCGACTGGGAGGACCAGGACTTCGGCAAGATCGTCTACGACGCCGTCCGTCAGCACGCGCGCACCCCGTTCCGTGAGGACGTCTGGCGCAACCTCGCCGAAGGCTTCCGCTTCGTCCCCGGCACGTTCGACGACCCGGCGGCGTTCGACCTGCTCGCGCAGACGGTCGCCGAGCTGGACGAGACCCGGGGCACCGGCGGCAACCACGCGTTCTACCTGTCCATCCCGCCGGGCTTCTTCTCGGTCGTCTGCGAGCAGCTCGAGCGCAGCGGCCTGTCCAAGCCGGGCGAGGGGCAGTGGCGGCGCGTGGTGATCGAGAAGCCGTTCGGTCACGACCTGGCCAGCGCGCGCGAGCTGAACAGCATCGTCGAGGGCGTCTTCCCGCCGGACGCGGTCTTCCGCATCGACCACTACCTGGGCAAGGAGACCGTCCAGAATATCCTGGCGCTGCGCTTCGCCAACCAGATGTTCGAGCCCATCTGGAACTCCCACTACGTCGACCACGTGCAGATCACGATGGCCGAGGACATCGGCATCGCGGGCCGGGCCGGCTACTACGACGGAATCGGCGCCGCCCGGGACGTCATCCAGAACCACCTCCTGCAGCTGCTCGCCCTCACCGCCATGGAGCAGCCGAACTCCTTCGACGCGAACGACCTGCGCACGGAGAAGGAGAAGGTGCTGGCCGCCGTACGGCTGCCCAAGGACCTCGCCAGGTCCAGCGCGCGAGGTCAGTACGGCTCCGGCTGGCAGGGCAGCGAGCAGGTGATCGGCTACCACGAGGAAGACGGCATCGACCCGAAGTCCACCACGGAGACGTACGCCGCGCTCAAGCTGGAGGTGCACACCCGCCGCTGGGCGGGCGTCCCGTTCTACCTGCGCACCGGCAAGCGCCTCGGCAAGCGCGTCACCGAGATCGCCGTCGTGTTCAAGCGGGCGCCGCACCTGCCGTTCGCCGACACCGCGACCGAGGAGCTCGGTCAGAACGCCATCGTCATGCGGATCCAGCCGGACGAGGGCATCACGATGCGGTTCGGCTCCAAGGTCCCGGGCGCAGGGTCGATGGAGGTCCGCGACGTCACCATGGACTTCGGGTACGGCTCGGCGTTCAACCAGGCCAGCCCTGAGGCCTACGAACGCCTGATCCTCGACGTCCTGCTCGGGGACCCGCCGCTGTTCCCGCGGCACCAGGAGGTCGAGCTGTCCTGGCGCATCCTGGACCCCGTCGAGCAGTTCTGGTCCCGCAAGGGCCGGATCGAGACGTACGAGCCCGGAGGCTGGGGCCCGAGCTGTGCCGACCAGATGATGCGCCGTGACGGACGGACCTGGAGGATGCCGTGACCACCCCACTCAGTTCTTCGCTCGTTCCTCGCTCCGATACTGATCGGGGACCCCGGTGATCGTCGACCTGCCCAGCGCGAGCAGCCAGGACGTCAGCAAGAAGCTGGTGCGGCTGCGCAACCAGACCGGGGCCATGACCCTCGGTCGGGTGCTCACCCTCCTCATCGTCGCCGACGAGGCGGACGCCGACGCCGCGCTGGAGTCGGCCAGTGACGCGACCCGGCAGCACCCCAGTCGGATCATCGCGCTGATCCTGGGTAACAAGCGCGGGGCCAGCCGGCTGGACGCACAGATCCGGCTCGGCGGTGACGCCGGTGCCAGCGAGATCGTGGTGCTGCGGCTCTACGGCCCGCTGACCAACCACGGGCGCTCGGTGGTCACTCCCCTGCTCCTGCCCGACTCGCCCATCGTCGTCTGGTGGCCGGCGGAGTCGCCGAACGACATCAGCGCCTCCCCGATCGGTGCGATCGCCCAGCGGCGCATCACCGACTCCGCGACCGACAAGGCACCGCGCAAGGCGCTCCAGCGCCGCGCCCGGTCCTACGCGGACGGCGACACCGACCTGGCCTGGACCCGGCTCACGCGCTGGCGCGGCCTGCTCGCCGCCGCGCTCGACCAGGCGCCGTACGAGCCGGTCACCGAGGCGACCGTCACCGGTTCCTCCGACTCCCCGAGCACCGACCTGCTCGCGGGCTGGCTGGCCACCCGGCTGCGGTGCCCGGTCCAGCGTGCGCGTACCCGCCCGGGTCAGGGGATGGTGAGCGTGCGGCTGGAGCGGGCGAGCGGTCCCATCGACCTGGTCCGCACCGACGGCAGCATCGCGACCCTGACCCAGCCCGGCCAGCCCGTACGCCGGATCAACCTCGCCCGCATCAGCGACGCCGAGGCCCTCGCCGAGGAGCTGCGGCGCCTCGACCCCGACGAGGTGTACGAGGAGGCGCTCGTCCGGGGCCTGTCCGTGGTCGGAGCCAGCTCCATCACCGCCTCCCGGGCGGTAGCCGAGGGCGAGGCTCCTTCGCTCGACGAGGCCGAACGTGCCGGCCGCAAGGCGCAGCGGGAGGGCCGTCGGCTGACCGGCAGTGCCATGGTGGACGCGGAGCCCGCGCCGGCCCCCTCCTCCGAGGAGGAGGTCAAGCAGGCGTCCGCGCGACGGCTGGACCGGAAGAAAGCAGAGCGGGAGGGCGAGAGCGATGGCGCCTCCCGCCCCGCCAAGGGCTCCGGCACCGCGAAGAAGGCGGCAGGACGCTCGTCCGCGGCCCGGAAGTCCTCGTCGTGAGCGAGCCGTCGCCCGAGGTGCTGCGCCACCCCGACAAGCAGGCGACGGCCGACGCCGCCGCCGCACAGCTCGTCTCCACCCTGGCCACCGCCCAGCGCGAGGGACGCGAGCCGCAGGTCGCCCTGACCGGCGGGTCGATGGGTTCGGCGATCATCGCCTCGGTCCTCGCCCGGCCCGACCACGCCGACGTCGACTGGTCCCGGGTCACCGTCTGGTGGGGCGACGAGCGCTATCTCCCCGCCGGCGACGCCGAACGGAACGACACCCAGAACGACGCCGCGGGCCTGGGCTCCCTCGGTATGGACCCCGCGAGGGTGCACCGGGTCGACGGGCCTGACCGGGCCGCCTCGGTGGAGGCCTCCGCGCAGGCGTACGGCGACCTGATCCGGCAGGAGGGCGGCGGCGAGTTCGAGGTCGTGATGTTCGGCGTCGGACCCGACGGGCACATCGCCTCGCTCTTCCCGCACCACCCTGCGCAACGGGTCTTCGACCGGATCGCCGTCGCGGTCCACGACTCCCCCAAGCCGCCGCCGGACCGGGTGACCCTGACCTTCGAGGCGCTCAACCACGCTCGAGAGGTGTGGTTCCTCGTCGCCGGTGAGGACAAGGCGCAGGCCGTCGCCGCCGCCCTGGCCCCCGGCGCGGACCGCTGGGACGTCCCGGCGAGCGGTGTCTCGGGCGGGACGGCGACTCGCTGGTTCGTCGACGAGGCCGCCGCCGCCGACCTGCCCTGAGCTCGTCCGGACAGCAACGAGGCCCGGAGACCAGCTGGTCACCGGGCCTCGTTCCGTGCTCGTGCTCTCAGGTGATGAGGCCGCGCGAACGGAGGCTCTCGAGGGCCTCGTCGAGGATGACGGCGCCCTCCTCGTCGCTGCGACGCTCCTTCACGTACGCCAGGTGCGTCTTGTACGGCTCCACGCGCGGGGGCGCGGGCGGGTTCTGCTGGTCCTGGCCCGCGGGGAAGCCGCAGCGCGGGCAGTCCCACTGCTCGGGGACGCTCAGACCGGGCTCCTCCGCGAAGCTCGGTCGCGTCTCGTGCCCGTTGGAGCACCAGTAGGAGACGACGACCCGGGGTGCCGCCTCGCCGCGCTCGGCCTCGCCCATGGGGCCTGCGCCGACTCGGCTGCCACGAATAGCGTTGCCACCGGCCACGTTGGATCTCTCCTCGTTGTCAGTTGGGGGTTGGAGCTCAGGCGAACCGCTCGACCAGACCGAGCCCGATGATGGTCAGGGCCCAGAGCAGGCCGACGCCGACCGTGATGCGGTTGAGGTTGCGCTCGGCGACCGACGAGCCACCGAGACTGCTGGACACGCCGCCACCGAACATGTCGGAGAGGCCGCCGCCCTTGCCCTTGTGCATGAGGATCAGCATGACCAGGAACAGTCCACTGATGATCAGCAGCACCTGAAGGGCGATGCGTACCACGTCCACGAACTTCACCTTACGACGTCTGGACAGAACGGGCAGAGAGGCCGAGATGGCCATCCGCTACAGATTACAGGAGCCGCGGCGCCCGACCGGACAAGCGGGGGCACGCGGTGGTGACCCCGCCTCGTACCGGCGGGGTCACCACGGCGGTCACGCGGTCAGATGACTGCGGTAGCGGCAGATCGACGCGAACTCGGCCGGGTCGGTCGAGGCGCCACCGACCAGGGCGCCGTCGACGTCCTCCTGGTTCATGATCGCCGCGACGTTGCCGGCCTTCACGCTGCCTCCGTAGAGCACGCGCACACCGGCCGCGAGCTCCTCGTCGTACAGCGTCGCCAGGCGCGCTCGGATCGCCGAGCACACTTCCTGGGCGTCCTCGGGGGTCGCGACCTCACCGGTGCCGATGGCCCACACGGGCTCGTAGGCGACGACCACGGACGTGGCCTGCTCGGCGGCCAGACCGTCCAGCGCCGCGTCGAGCTGCGCCACGACGTGCGGGACGTGCTCGCCGGCCTGCCGGACCTCCAGCGCCTCACCGACGCACAGGATCGGCGTCAGGCCGTGCTTGTACGCGGCCTGCACCTTCAGCCGGACGACCTCGTCGGTCTCCTGGTGGTACTGCCGGCGCTCGCTGTGCCCGACGACGACGTAGGTGCAGCCGAGCTTGGCCAGGAACGTGCCGGAGACCTCGCCGGTATAGGCGCCGCTGTCGTGCACCGACAGGTCCTGCGCACCCAGCCGGATCTTCAGCTTGTCGCCGTCGATGAGGGTCTGCACGGTCCGCAGGTCGGTGAACGGCGGCAGCACCGCCACCTCCACCGCGCCGAAGTCGTGCCGACCGTCACGCAGCGTCCAGTCCAGCTTCTGGACCAGATGAGCCGCCTGGAGGTGGTCCAGGTTCATCTTCCAGTTGCCCGCCATCAGGGGGGTACGGGCCACGGCTCAGTCCTCCAGCACGGCGAGACCCGGCAGGGTCTTGCCCTCGAGGTACTCCAGGCTGGCGCCGCCGCCGGTGGAGATGTGGGTGAAGCCGTCCTCCGGGAAGCCCAGCGCGCGGACCGCAGCAGCGGAGTCACCGCCGCCGACGACCGTGACCGCTCCGTCCGCCGTCGCCTCGACCAGGGCCTGCGCGAGCACCTTCGTGCCGTCGGCGTACGGCGCCATCTCGAACGCGCCCATCGGGCCGTTCCAGAACACCGTGCGCGCGGACCGGACCTTGTCGGCGAACAGGCGCGCCGACTCCGGACCGATGTCGAGCCCCATCCGGTCGGCCGGGATGCGATCCGCAGGTACGACGTCGTGGTCGGCGTCCGCGGAGAACGCGTCCGCCGCGACGACGTCGACCGGCAGGACGATGTCGACACCGCGGTTCTCCGCGTCGGCGAGGTAGCCCTTCACCGTGGCGACCTGGTCCTGCTCCAGCAGGCTCTTGCCGACCTCGTGGCCCTGGGCCGCGAGGAAGGTGAACGCCATGCCGCCGCCGATCAGCAGCATGTCGGCGGTCTTGAGCAGGTTCTCGATCACGCCGAGCTTGTCGCTGACCTTCGCCCCGCCGAGCACGACGGCGTACGGCCGGCGCGGCTTGGTGAGCTGCTGCAGCACCTCGACCTCGGTGATGACCAGACCGCCGGCGGCCTGCGGGAGCCGCTCGGCGACGTCGTAGACGCTGGCCTGCTCGCGGTGCACGACACCGAAGCCGTCGCTGACGAACACGTCCGCGAGCGAGGCGAGCTGATCGGCGAACGCGGCCCGGTCGTCGGCGGACTTGGCGGTCTCGCCGGGGTTGAACCGCAGGTTCTCCAGCAGCGCGACCTGCCCGTCCTCCAGGCTGTCGACGACGGCCTGTGCGGAGTCACCGACGGTGTCCTGGGCGAACGCGACCGGGCTGCCGAGCAGCTCGCCGAGCCGCTCGCCGACCGGCTTGAGCGAGTACTTCGCCTCCGGCTCACCCTTCGGGCGACCGAGGTGGGCGCACACGATGACCCGGGCGCCACGCTCGGTGAGGACCTTGATGGTCGGCACCGAGGCACGCACCCGGCCGTCGTCGGTGATGGCGCCGGAGTCGTCGAGCGGGACGTTGAGGTCGCTGCGCAGCAGGACCCGCTTCCCCGACAGGTCGCCGAGGTCGTCGATCGTGCGCATCCGGCTCACAGGTCCTTGCCGACGAGCGCGACGAGGTCGACGAGGCGGTTGGAGTAGCCCCACTCGTTGTCGTACCAGCCGACGACCTTGACCTGGTTGCCGATGACCTTGGTGAGGCCGGCGTCGAAGATGCAGGACGCCGGGTCGGTCACGATGTCGGAGGAGACGATCGGGTCCTCGGTGTAGCGCAGGTAGCCCTTCAGCGGGCCCTCGGCGGCCTTCTTCACCGCGGCGTTGACCTCCTCGACGGTGGTCTCGCGACCCGCCTCGAAGGTGAGGTCGGTGGCCGAGCCGGTGGGCACCGGGACGCGCAGGGCGTAGCCGTCGAGCTTGCCCTTCAGGTCGGGGAGCACCAGGCCGATGGCCTTGGCGGCGCCGGTCGAGGTCGGGACGATGTTCAGGGCGGCGGCGCGGGCACGGCGCAGGTCCTTGTGCGGGCCGTCCTGCAGGTTCTGGTCCTGGGTGTAGGCGTGGATCGTCGTCATCAGGCCCTTGACGATGCCGAACTCGTCGTTCAGCGCCTTGGCCATCGGGCCGAGGCAGTTGGTGGTGCAGGAGGCGTTGCTGATGACGGTGTGCGTGCTGCCGTCGTAGTCGCCGTCGTTGACGCCCATGACGATGGTGACGTCCTCGTTCTTCGCGGGCGCGGAGATGATGACCTTCTTGGCGCCGCCGTCGACGTGCACCTTGGCCTTCTCGGCGTCGGTGAAGATGCCGGTGGACTCGATGACGACGTCCGCGCCCAGCTCGCCCCACGGCAGCTGGGACGGGTCCTTCTCGGCGAACGCCTTGAACGTCCGGCCACCGGCGGTGATGTCGGTGTCGGTCGAGGTGACCTCACCGTCGAAGCGGCCGAGGATCGAGTCGTACTTCAGCAGGTGCGCGAGGGTGGCGTTGTCGGTCAGGTCGTTGACGCCGACCACCTCGATGTCGGCACCCGAGGCCACCGCGGCCCGGAAGAAGTTACGGCCGATCCGGCCGAATCCATTGATACCCACGCGAACGGTCACGAGACCAAGCCCTTCTCTAGCGGAAGTCCGCTGTCGGCGACGCCTGGAGGAGGCGGCCGTGCAGCGCTGAACGACGCCCCAACCCTATAGCGGGGGCGGCACCGGGCCTGCGGGCGGCCAGCGCGTGGACGGCGGCGCGGGTCGCGCGTCCTCAGCTGTCGAGCATGTCGGGGGTGAGGTTGGCGTCGGTGCCGGCGACGCCGAGCTCTTCGGCGCGCTTGTCCGCCATGGCCAGCAGCCGGCGGATGCGTCCGGCGACGGCGTCCTTGGTCATCGGCGGGTCGGCCAGCTGGCCGAGCTCCTCGAGGCTGGCCTGCTTGTGCTTCAGCCGCAGCTGACCCGCCTCGGCCAGGTGGTCCGGGACCTCCTCGGCCAGGATCTCCAGCGCCCGCTCGACCCGCGACCCTGCAGCGACGGCGGCACGCGCCGACCGGCGCAGGTTGGCGTCGTCGAAGTTGGCGAGGCGGTTGGCTGTGGCGCGCACCTCGCGGCGCATCCGGCGCTCCTCCCACTCCAGCACCGAGTCGTGGGCGCCCAGCCGAGTGAGCATCGCGCTGATGGCGTCGCCGTCGCGGATCACGACGCGGTCGACGCCCCGCACCTCACGGGCCTTGGCCTGGATGCCGAGCCGGCGGGCGGCGCCGACCAGGGCGAGAGCGGCCTCGGGACCGGGGCAGGTCAGCTCCAGGGAGGAGGAACGTCCGGGCTCGGTCAGGGAGCCGTGGGCGAGGAAGGCGCCCCGCCACGCGGCCTCCGCGTCGCAGGCCGCACCGTTGACGACCTTCGGCGGCATCCCGCGGACCGGCCGGCCGCGCTGGTCGATGAGGCCGGTCTGGCGCGCCAGCGACTCACCGTCCTGCACCACGCGGACGACGTAGCGGGTGCCCTTGCGCAGGCCGCCGCTGGTCAGCACCATCACCTCGGAGGGATGGCCGTAGACGTCGGCGATGTGCTGCCGGAGACGGCGCGCCGCCTGGGCGGTGTCGAGCTCGGCCTCGATGACGATGCGGCCGCCGACGATGTGCAGGCCGCCCGCGAACCGCAGCACCGCGGCGATCTCGGCCTTGCGGCAGCACGTCTTGGTGACCGTGGTCCTGCTGAGCTCGTCCTTGACCTTCGCCGTCATGGCCATGCGCCCCACCATTCCTCTCGCCGGTTCACGACAACCGGTGCGTCCTCTCCCCCGAGTGCGGCCTTCCCGAACTCTAACCAGTCCGAGGCCTGTTCCTGCTGCTCGCGGCTACTCCATCACGTCGCGGTAGGCGGCGGCCAGGCGGAGGGTGTCGTGCGTTCCGGGCTGGTCCGGATCGGCGACCGCGGCGCGGACCAGCTCGGCGCCCATGGCAGCGGCCGTCTCGCTCAGCTGGTCGTCGTCGCCGTCGATGACCGACGGGTCGGCGAGCACGACGTCCAGGTGCAGGTCGGGGGCGTGGGCGGCCAGCACCTCCAGGTGGTCGGAGGCGCTGAAGCCGCTGGTCTCACCGGTGTTCATCACCATGTTGAGCGTGAGCATCCGTCGGGCGCGGGTGTGCACCAGCGCCTCTCGCAGCTCGGGCACGAGCAGGTGCGGCATCACCGAGGTGAACCACGAGCCCGGCCCGAGGATCACCCAGTCGGCGTCCAGGATCGCCTGGGCCGCCTCCGGGCAGGCGCGGGGCGGGTCGGGGTCGAGGCGGACCGACAGCACCCGGCCGGACGTGGAAGCCACCCGGACCTGCCCGACGACCTCGCTGACCTGGTCGGCCGCGTCCGGGTCGACGCCGAGCACGGACGCGGCGATACGGACCGGCTCGACCGCCATCGGCAGCACTCGGCCGCGCGCGCCGAGCAGCCGGCCGACGAGGTCCAGGCCCGCCACCGGGTCGCCGAGCAGGTCCCACAGCGAGGCGATGATGAGGTTGCCCAGCGCGTGCCCACCGAGGTCGCCCTCGCCCGGGAAGCGGTGCTGCAGCGCGTCGCGCCACTGCAGCCCCCACTCCGAGGTGCTGCACAGAGCGGCAAGGGCCATCCGCAGGTCGCCGGGCGGGAGGATGTCGAACTCCTGCCGCAGCCGCCCGCTCGAGCCGCCGTCGTCCGCGACGGTGACGACCGCGGTGATCCGGTCGGTCACCGGCTGGAGCGCCTGCAGCGAGGCGGCAAGCCCGTGACCGCCACCGAGCGCGGCCACCGCCGGCCGGCGGCCCGCGCCGGGGCGCAGGCCCGCCAGCTCATTCCCGGCCCAGGTCACGATGCACCACCAGGGTGCCCACCTGGGGCACCTCGATCCGGCGGCCCAGCTCCTCGGCGACGGCCACCGAACGGTGCTTGCCGCCCGTGCAACCCACCGCGAGCGTGACGTAGCTGCGCCCCTCGCGCAGGTATCCGGCCGTCATCGGCTCCAGCAGGGCCAGCACCCGCTCGATGAAGTCCGCCGCACCCGGCTGGGCGAGCACGAAGTCCGCGACGACCTGGTCCAGACCGCTGAACGGACGCAGCTCGGGGTTCCAGAACGGGTTGGGCAGGAAGCGCATGTCGAAGACCAGGTCGGCGTCCAGCGGGATGCCGTACTTGAACCCGAACGACATGACGGCGATCCGCAGCGGCGGCCGCTCGTCGGCGCCGACCAGCTCGTGCACCTTGGCGGTGAGCTGGTGGACGTTCAGACCGCTGGTGTCGATCAGCAGGTCGGCGTTGGCGCGCAGGTCGCGCAGCATCTCCCGCTCCCGGACGATGCCGTCGAGCATCCTGCCGTCCTCCTGCAGCGGGTGCGGGCGACGGACCGACTCGAACCGGCGGACCAGCGACTCGTCGGTCGCGTCGACGAAGACGACCGTCGGGCGCCAGCCGTGCTCGCGCAGCCCGTCCAGACCGTCGCGGAAGTCGGCAAAGAACGCCCGGCTGCGTACGTCGACGACGGCAGCGAACCGCGCGCCCGCCTGACCCTCGCGCTCCAGCAGCTCGGCCATCGGCATCAGCATCTGCGGCGGCAGGTTGTCGATGACGTACCAGCCGCGGTCCTCCAGCACGTTCGCCACGGTCGAGCGACCGGCACCGCTCATGCCGGTCACGATCAGCAGCTGGGCCGATCGAGGGCCGGTCGGTTCCGACTCCGACATCACGCGCTCTCCTTGCATCTCACTCGAGGATCTCCCCTGACAGGACGCTCGACCGCTCAGTCGAGGACCTCACCGGTCGTGACGTTGACCGCGGGGGTGCGGTCGGTGTCCTGGCTCAGCGACTCGTGCACCGTACGCGCCAGGGCCGGACCGATGCCCTTCACCGCGGCGATCTCCTCGGCGGTGGCGTTCCGCAGCTTCTTCACCGAGCCGAACTCCTTCAGCAGCGCCTTGCGACGCACCTCGCCGAGCCCGGGGATGTCGTCCAGCGCCGAGGTCGTCATCGCCTTGGAGCGCCGCTGCCGGTGAAAGGTGATCGCGAAGCGGTGCGCCTCGTCGCGCACCCGCTGCAGCAGGTACAGGCCCTCACTGGTGCGTGGCAGCACCACCGGGAACTCGTCGTCGGCCAGCCACACCTCCTCCAGGCGCTTGGCCAGACCGACCACCGCGACGTCGTCGATGCCGAGGCGGTCCAGAGCGCGACGCGCGGCCTGGACCTGCGGCCGTCCGCCGTCGACCACGACCAGCTGCGGTGGGTACGCGAAGCGCTTGGGCTTGCCCGTCTCCTCGTCGATCAGGCCGCCCGCGCTCTCGCCGGCATCCATCTCGACCTCGCCGGAGGTGTCCCGCTCCTCCAGGTAGCGGCGGAACCGACGCGTCAGGACCTCGTCCATCGCCGCGGTGTCGTCCAGCCGCAGCGAGCCGTCGGCCTCCAGCCGACCGCGGACGATGAACCGACGGTACTCGCCCTTGCGCGGCAGACCGTCCTCGAAGACGACCATCGACGCGACCACCTGGGTGCCCTGCACGTGGCTGACGTCGAAGCACTCGACGCGCAGCGGCGCCTGCTCCAGCCCGAGCGACTCCTGCAGCTCCTCCAGGGCCTGGCTGCGGGCCGTCAGGTCACCGGCGCGGGCCACCTTGTGCCGCGCGAGCGACTGGGTGGCGTTGCGGGTGACGGTCTCCATCAGGGTGCGCTTGTCGCCGCGCTGCGGGACCCGCAGGTCGACCAGCGCGCCGCGCACGGTGCTCAGCCACTCCGCGACGCTGTCGGGGTCCGGGGGCAGGACGGGCACGAGCACCTCGCGCGGGACGCCGTCCGGGGACTCGCCGCCGTACACCTGCTGGAGCAGGTGCTCCATCACCTCGGGCAGCCCGACGTCGCCCTCGGACTGGATCTCCACGACCCACCCGCGCTGGCCGCGCACGCGACCGCCGCGGACGTGGAAGACCTGGACGGCCGCCTCGAGCTCGTCGTTGCTGATGCCGAAGACGTCGGCGTCGGTCGCGTCCCCGAGCACGACCGCCGAACGCTCCAGGGCCTTCTGCAGGGCACCGATGTCGTCCCGCAGCCTCGCCGCCTGCTCGAACTCCAGCTCGGCGGAGGCGGTCTTCATCTGCTGCTCCAGGCGCTTGACGAAGCGGCCGGTGCTGCCCGCCATGAAGTCGCAGAAGTCCGCCGCGATCGCCCGGTGCTCCTCCGGGGAGACCCGGCCCACGCACGGGGCGGAGCACTTGTCGATGTACCCCAGCAGGCAGGGCCGGCCGACCTGACCCGCGCGCTTGAACACCCCGCTGCTGCAGGTGCGCAGCGGGAACACCCGCAGGAGCTGGTCGAGCGTCTCGCGGATCGCCCAGGCGTGCGCGTACGGGCCGAAGTAGCGGGTGCCCTTGCGCTTGGCGCCGCGCATCACCTGCGCGCGGGGGAACTCCTCGCCCATCGTGACCGCGAGGTAGGGGTAGGACTTGTCGTCGCGGTACTTGACGTTGAACCGCGGGTCGAACTCCTTGATCCAGGAGTACTCCAGCTGCAGCGCCTCGACCTCGTTGCGGACGACGGTCCACTCGACGCTCGCACCGGTCTGCACCATCGTCCGGGTACGCGGGTGCAGGGCCGCGATGTCCTGGAAGTACGACGACAGCCGGCTGCGCAGGGACTTCGCCTTGCCGACGTAGATGACCCGGCCGTCCTTGTCCCGGAAGCGGTACACCCCCGGGTCGACGGGGATCTCCCCCGGCTTCGGACGGTAGGTCGACGGATCAGCCACGACACCACCTTAGGAACCGGCTCGGACAGCGCGGGACCGGCCGGTCGGAGAACGCCCCGAGCAGCCGGTCCCGCGGCCGGCTCAGCTGATCGTGATCGTGTCGCCGGACAGCGTCGCGGTCTTCGACGGCAGCGGCTTCTTCGCCGGGCCGTCCACGACATCGCCCGTCGCGATGTCGAAAGCGCTTCCGTGACAAGGACACTCGATCTTCTTCGACGCGACCTTGTCCACCGTGCATCCCTCGTGGGTGCACACGGCGCTGAATGCCTTGAACGTGCCCGACTCGGGTTGGGTGACGACGACCTTCTGGTCCTTGTCGATGAATCCCCCGCCCACCGCGACCTTCGAGGCCGGGACGGTGATGCCGCCGCCCGCGGCCGCGCTGCTCGTCGGCGCTGCACTGCTGGCAGCGCTGGACGTCGAGGCGCTGGACGAGCTGCCCTCCGCCGCAGACGTACTGCCCCCGGCGGAGCTGCCGGAGTCGTCGCCGCACGCGGCGAGCCCCGTGGCGGCCGCGAGCGCCATTCCCCCTGCTCCGACGCCACGGACGACGTGGCGCCGGGTCGGTCCGGTCGTGCTGGTCTCGGACTCCGAACTCATCAGATGCCTCCGATGTGTGAGTGATCAACCATTGACGACTTCAACGTACGGGCCGCTCGGGCCGTTCCAGGGGTTCCGCGCTCACCGTTCCTCGCCGTGCCCCGGCTGGCCCCGAGCGGTCACTCGTCGCGGCGCACCCCGCCCCCGGGCCTGCCACGAGTACCCCGAGCGGTCAGTCGTCGCGCGCCACCCCACCCCGGGCACGCCACCAGCGCGCCGAGCGGTCAGTCGTCGCGTCGTGGGCGGGAAACGCGTGCTCAGGACTCGCCGGCGGCCTTGCGGGGCGTGCGGGTGGACTTCGTGGCGGGCGTCCGCTTCGCTGCCGTCTTCTTGGCCGTCGTCCGCTTCGCCGTACCGGGCTTGGCCGCCTTGGCCGACGCGGCCACCGACTTCTTCGTCGAGGCCCTCTTGCGCGCAGCGTCGGTGTCACCGCTCGCCAAGGTCTTGCTGGCGGTGGCCTTCCCCGTGGTGCGCACGGCTGCGGCCGGTGCCCGACGGGTGCTCGAGGGTCGAGCCGCGCCGGCGGCCTTGGCCAGGACCGGTGCGAGGAACCGCCCGGTGTGGCTCGTCGTGTCGGCCGCGATCTCCTCCGGGGTGCCTTCGGCGACCACGGTGCCGCCGCCGTTGCCGCCCTCCGGGCCCATGTCGACGATCCAGTCCGCGCTCTTGATCACGTCGAGGTTGTGCTCGATGACGATGACGGTGTTGCCCTTGTCCACCAGTCCCTGCAGCACGCCCAGCAGCTTGCGGATGTCCTCGAAGTGCAGACCGGTGGTGGGCTCGTCCAGGACGTACACCGTCCGGCCGGTCGAGCGCTTCTGCAGCTCGGCCGCGAGCTTGACCCGCTGAGCCTCGCCGCCGGAGAGGGTCGGCGCCGGCTGCCCGAGGCGGACGTAGCCGAGCCCGACCTCGTTGAGGGTCCGCATGTGCCGGGCGATCGCCGGCACCGCGGCGAAGAACTCCGCGGCCTCCTCGATCGGCATGTCGAGGACGTCGGAGATCGTCTTCCCCTTGAAGTGCACCTCGAGCGTCTCCCGGTTGTACCGGGCTCCGTGGCACACCTCGCACGGGACGTACACGTCCGGCAGGAAGTTCATCTCGATCTTGATCGTGCCGTCACCGCTGCAGGCCTCGCAGCGGCCGCCCTTGACGTTGAACGAGAACCGGCCCGGCTGGTAGCCGCGGACCTTCGCCTCGGTCGTCTCGGCGAACAGGCGCCGGACGTGGTCGAAGACCCCGGTGTAGGTCGCCGGGTTGCTCCGCGGCGTCCGACCGATCGGGCTCTGGTCGACGTGCACCACCTTGTCGAGCTCGCCCAGGCCGTCGACCGTGCGGTGCCGCCCGGGGACGTGCCGCGCGCCGTTGAGCTGGTTGGCGAGGACCCGGTAGAGGATGTCGTTGACCAGGGTCGACTTGCCCGAGCCGGAGACGCCGGTCACCGCGACGAGGTTGCCGAGCGGGAAGCCGACGTCGACGTTCTTGAGGTTGTGCTCCCGCGCGCCGCGGACGGTGACGACGCGGCCGTCCTGCGGGCGACGCACCGCCGGGGTCTCGATCTCGCGGCGACCCGAGAGGTAGGCACCGGTGATCGAGTCCGCGTGGTCCAGCAGCCCCTTGACCGGTCCGCAGTAGACGACGTCTCCGCCGTGCTCGCCCGCGCCCGGGCCGATGTCGACGACCCAGTCCGCGGTCGCGATGGTGTCCTCGTCGTGCTCGACCACGATCAGGGTGTTGCCGAGGTCCCGCAACCGGGACAGCGTCTCGATCAGCCGATGGTTGTCCCGCTGGTGCAGACCGATGGAGGGCTCGTCCAGGACGTACAGGACCCCGACCAGCCCGGACCCGATCTGCGTCGCGAGCCGGATCCGCTGTGCCTCGCCGCCGGACAGCGTCCCCGCCGGCCGGTCCAGCGACAGGTAGTCCAGCCCGACGTCGAGCAGGAAGCCCAGCCGGGCGTTGATCTCCACGATCACCCGCTCGGCGATGGCGCGCTCGCGGGCGCTCAGCTCGACGTGGTTGAGGAACGTCGCCGACTCCGAGATCGGCAACGCACAGACCTGCGCGATCGACTGACCGCCGATCGTCACCGCCAGGGACTCCGGCTTCAGCCGGGCGCCCTTGCAGACCGGGCACGGGACCTCGCGCATGTAGCCCTCGTACCGCTCCCGGCTCCAGTCCGACTCGGTCTCGGCGTGCCGACGCTTGACGAAGGTGATGACGCCCTCGAAGCCGGTGGAGTAGCTGCGCTCCCGGCCGTACCTGCTGCGGTAGCGGACGTGCACCTTGTGGTTCTGCCCGTGCAGCAGGGCCTGCTTGGCCCGGTCCGGCAGGGAGTGCCACGGCTGGTCGAGGGTGAACTTCAGGTCCTCGGCCAGCGCGCCGATCACCCGCATGAAGTAGTCGTTGGTGCCCTGGCCCTGCGCCCACGGCAGGATCGCGCCCTCGGAGATCGACTTGTCCTCGTCCGGGACGACCAGCTCGGGGTCGACCTCGAGCTCGGTGCCGATGCCGGTGCAGGAGGGGCAGGCGCCGAACGGGGAGTTGAACGAGAACGACCGCGGCTCGATCTCGTCCATGCTCAGCGGGTGGTCGTTCGGGCAGGCCATCTTCTCGGAGAAGCGGCGCTCGCGAGCGGGGTCGTCCTCGTCGAGGTCGACCATCTCGATGACCAGCACGCCCGAGGCCAGGCCTAGCGCGGTCTCGACCGAGTCGGTCAGCCGCTGCTTGCCGCCGGCGTCGCTGCCCTTGGCGACCAGCCGGTCGACGACCACGTCGATGGTGTGCTTCTTCTGCTTCTCCAGCTTCGGCGGGTCGCTGAGGGTGATCACCTCACCGTCGACGCGGGCCCGGGAGAAGCCCTTGGCCTGCAGCTCACCGAACAGGTCGACGTACTCGCCCTTGCGAGCGCGCACGACCGGCGCGAGCACCTGGAAGCGGGTGCGCTCGGGCAGCTCCAGCAGCTGGTCGACGATCTGCTGCGGGGTCTGGCGACCGACCGGCTCGCCGCAGACGGGGCAGTGCGGCCGGCCGGCGCGGGCGAACAGGAGCCGCAGGTAGTCGTACACCTCGGTGATGGTGCCGACGGTCGAGCGCGGGTTGCGGTTGGTCGACTTCTGGTCGATCGACACCGCCGGGGACAGGCCCTCGATGAAGTCGACGTCCGGCTTGTCCATCTGCCCCAGGAACTGGCGGGCGTACGCCGACAGGGACTCGACGTACCGTCGCTGGCCCTCGGCGAAGATCGTGTCGAACGCGAGAGAGGACTTGCCGGACCCGGAGAGGCCGGTGAACACGATGAGACTGTCCCGCGGGATGTCCACCGAGATGTTCCTCAGGTTGTGCTCGCGGGCCCCGCGGACGCGCAGATGATCGCGGGTCGAGGGCGCGCCGACGGTGCCGGAGGTCGAGGGAGATGCCACGACGACCATGCTATGCGCCGCCACCGACAGCCCCTGCGGGCATGCTCACGCGTGCCCGTAGGCGCCGCGGTCCTAGGCTCGGACCATGACCGATCCGGACTCCACCTACAACGCGGGCGCGTCGGTGCCCCCGCGCGTCCCGATCGAGGAGTACGCCGTCATCGGCGACACCGAGACGGCGGCGCTGATCAGCCGCGCCGGCTCGCTGGACTGGCTGTGCATCCCGCGGTTCGACTCGCCGTCCTGCTTCAGTGCGCTCCTCGGTACCCCGGAGCACGGGCGCTGGCTGATCGGACCGGTCGATGAGGCCCGCAGCACCCGGGCCTACCGCGGCAGCTCCTGCATCCTGGAGACGGTCCACGAGACCGACACCGGCCGGGTACGGGTGACCGACCTGATGCCGCTGGGTGACGGTCGCGCGGACATCGTCCGGGTGGTCGAGGGCCTCGAGGGCGAGGTCGAGATGCAGCACGAGTGGATCGTGCGGTTCACCTACGGCAAGGTCCGTCCCTGGGTGTCCCACCACCCCGGCCACGAGCGGGACGACGAGGTCATCGTCGCCATCGCCGGCCCGGACATGCTCCTGCTGCGCGGCCAGCGGCTCCCGGTGGCCTCGGACGGGCACCACCGCGACCAGTGGACGGTGCGCGCCGGCGACCGGGTGCAGTTCAGCCTCAGCTGGTTCGCGTCGTGGAAGGAGGTGCCGCCACCCCTGGACATCCCGTCCCGGATCGAGGCGACCTACCAGAAGTCGGCCGACTGGGCTGCCCGCTGCACCTACGACGGGCCGTACCGCGACGCGGTCGTCCGGTCCCTGCTCATCCTGCGGCTGCTCACCGACACCCGTCGTGGCGGCATCGTCGCCGCCGCCACCACGAGCCTGCCCGAGGACTTCGGCGGCGAGCGCAACTGGGACTACCGGTACTGCTGGCTGCGGGACGCCTCGCTCACCCTCGAGGCGCTGCTGGCGGTGGGGTACGTCGGCGCCACCAAGCTGTGGCGCGACTGGCTCGTGCGTGCCCTCGCCGGTGATCCCGAGGACATGCAGATCATGTACGCCGTCGACGGCGGCCGCGAGCTGCCCGAGCGGGAGCTGGCCCACCTCCCCGGCTACGCCGACTCCCGGCCGGTCCGGGTCGGCAACGGCGCGGTCGACCAGAAGCAGACGGACGTGCTGGGCGAGGTCATGATCGCGCTGGAGAACGCGCGCGGGCAGGGTCTGAAGGAGACCTCGCAGAGCTGGGCCGTACAGCGGGCGCTGGTCGAGGACCTGGTCAAGCACTGGGACGAGCCGGACAACGGGCTGTGGGAGATCCGCGGCCCGCTGCGCCACTTCACGCACTCCCGGGTGATGGTCTGGGCGGCGTTCGACCGCGCGATCCGGGCGGTCGAGCAGCACGGGTACGAGGGACCGGTCGACCGCTGGCGCGAGGTGCGCGACGCGGTCCGGCAGGAGATCCTGGACAAGGGCTTCGACCGGGCGAAGAACACCTTCACCCAGCACTACGACACCACGGAGGTGGACGCCTCCCTCCTGCTGATCCCGCTCGTCGGGTTCCTGCCCGCTGACGACCCGCGCGTCCGCGGCACCGTCGCCGCCGTCGAGAACGACCTGATGCGCGACGGGCTGCTGCTGCGCTACCGCACCGAGAGCGGTGTCGACGGGCTGAGCGGCGACGAGCACCCGTTCCTCGCCTGCTCGTTCTGGCTGGTCGCCGCGTACGCCGTCACCGGCGAGCTCGAGAAGGCCCGGGAGCTGATGGACCGCCTGGTCGGGCTGGCCAACGACGTCGGCCTGCTGGCGGAGGAGTACGACCCCAAGGAGCAGCGGATGGTGGGCAACTACCCACAGGCGTTCTCCCACCTGACCTTGATCAACGCCGCTGTCCACCTCGCCCAGGCCGAGGCCGCCGCTCGAGCAGGAGCCGACGATGACCGCTGACCTCCCGGACCACCCCTCGGCCGTCGCCACCCCGGAGGCGCTGGAACGCGAGACGGGACGCCTGCGTGACACCGTGGGCCGGCTGACGCCCGACGACCTCGTCGGTCCGTCGCTGTGCACGGGCTGGAGCCGGGGGCACGTCGTCAGCCACCTCACCGCGAACGCGCTCGGGCTCGCCGACGTCGTCCGCTCGGCCGTGGACGGCGCCGACACGACCATGTACGCGAGCGAGGCCGCCCGCGACGCCGACATCGAGGCAGGCGCAGGCCGCAGCCCGGCGGAGCACCTGGACCGGCTGACGACCGCCTCGCGCGAGCTCGCGGGCCTGCTGTCCCGGCTGACCCCCGCGCACGACGACGCGACCTGCGAGCGGACCCCCGGCGGCGTCACCGTCCTGGTTCGCGCCGTCCCGTTCCTGCGGCTGCGTGAGGTGGCCTACCACCACGTGGACCTGCTGCACGGCTTCGCCTTCGCCGACCTGGACGACCGGACCTGCGCGGCGTTCCTCGGCCATGAGCTGAAGGGCCTCGCGGCCGCGGACGCACCACCGGACCTGGTCGTCGCGGCCGAGGGGTACGCGCCCGTACGACTCGAAGCGGGCGGCGTCACGGTCAGCGGCGCGGCCCCCGCCCTGCTCGGCTGGCTGACGCGCGGGCTCACCGACGGCGTCACCTCCGACGCCGGCGACCTTCCCCACCGACCGGAGGCCTGAGCATGAGCGCGTACGACGGTCACGTCGAGCCCGGCGGTCCGACCGCCGTCCGCGAGCTGGAGCACGCCGTCATCCGCAAGGCGGCGGTGTCGGAGATGAACAACAACGTCTACCTGATCACCTGCCGGTCCACCGGCGAGCAGCTGCTCGTCGACGCCGCGGACGACCCGGCGCGGATCTCGCGGCTGGTCGACGAGGGCTCCGGCCGGCTCGACGCCCTCGTCACGACTCATCAGCACTGGGACCACGTCCGGGCGCTGGAGGAGGTCCTGCGGTCCACGGGTGCGACGTCGTACGCCGGCTCCGACGACGCTGGTGCCCTGCCCGTCGCGCCCGACGTACGGCTGGACGACGGCGACGTCGTCCGGGTCGGCGAGCTCACGCTCTCGGTGATCCACCTGCGCGGGCACACCCCCGGCGGCGTCGGGCTCGCCTACGACGACCGAGCGGGTCACACCCACCTCTTCACCGGCGACAGCCTCTTCCCCGGTGGGGTCGGCGCCACGAGCCGATACCCGTACCAGTCGTTCCCCCAGCTCATCGACGACGTCGAGCACAAGGTGTTCGACCGGTTCGACGACCGCACCTGGTTCTACCCGGGTCACGGGGACGACGGGACGCTCGGGGCCGAACGGCCGTCCCTGGCCTCCTGGCGTGCTCGGGGCTGGTAGCCCACCCCACGCGTCCCGGTCGGCACCGCCCCTGGTGTGATGACTCGGTGCACGAATCCCTCACCACTCCCCGGGCCGGTCGCGTCGTCGTACCGGTAACCGTGCTCTGGCGCTCCCCCGACGTACCCCGCGGCGTGGACGCCACGATGCTCGCCGACGCACCCGACCAGGCACGCTGGCTCGCCGAGATGGACGCGGCCGCGGACCGGGCCGACAGCCGGTGGGGCCTGGACGAGCGCATCGACTCCCAGCTCGTGGACGGCGAGCCCGTCATCGTCCTGGAGGAGCAGCAGGGATGGCTGCGCGTCGCCGCCCCGTGGCAGCCGCACCACGCCGACGCGCGCGGCTACCCCGGCTGGGTGCGCGCGGCGCACGTGCGGACCGCCGATCCGTCGGACCCGTCCTTCGACCGCCTCCCGCCCTGCGCGCCGGCGACGCCCGCCGACGTGGTCGAGACGGCACGGCGGTACGTCGGGCTGCCGTACCTGTGGGGCGGGGTGTCCCCGACGGCGCTCGACTGCTCGGGCCTGGTCCACCTCGCCTGCCGCGCCCACGGCGTCGTGGTCCCGCGCGACGGCGGCGACCAGTCCGACGCGAGCGACCCCGTCCACGCGGGCAGCGAGCAGGTCGGCGACCTGTACTTCTTCGCCCACCCCGGCCGGCTGATCCACCACGTCGGCTTCGTGACCGGTCCGGGACGGATGCTGCACGCTCCGGGGACGGGCACGACCGTCGTCGACGAGCCGCTCCCCCGAGACCGCCAGGAGACCCTGGTCGCGATCGGTCGCATCCGCGGGCTGTCGCGCTGAGGCGCACCCAGCCACCCGCCGCCGAGCGACCATGACACCGAGGGCCCGGCCGGCGGTCCCCGCACCGACGCTCGTCCTGGTGGCGATCGCGTCGGTGCAGCTCGGCGGTGCGCTCGCGGCGACGCTGCTCCCGGCCATCGGCGTGACCGGGTCGGTGACGCTGCGCATCCTCGTCGCTGCGGTGATCCTGCTCGTCGTCGCCCGGCCGGACCTGCGCTCGCGCAGCCGGCACGACTGGATCACCGTCGGCTCGTACGCCGCGTGCCTCGGCCTGATGAACCTCGCCTTCTACGCGGCGCTGGAGCGGCTGCCCATCGGCGTCACCGTCACGATCGAGTTCGTCGGGCCGCTCACCCTCGCCGCGTTCACCTCACGCCGGCGCTGGGACGTCCTCGCGGTCGTGGCCGCCGCGTTCGGCGTCGTCCTGGTCTCGGGCGCGCTCGACACCAGCTGGAGCGACCTGGATCTCGTCGGGATCGCCCTCGCGCTCCTCGCCGGAGCGTGCTGGGCGGGGTACATCGTGACCAGCGCCCGGACGGGCGCCCGCTTCGCGGGGCTGGACGGCATCGCCATCGCCATGCTGCTCGCGACCGTGGTCATCGCGCCGTTCGGTGTGGTCCACGCGGGAACCGACCTGCTCGACGGGGCGGTGCTGCTCAAGGGCGCCGGCATCGCGCTGCTGTCGTCGGTGGTGCCGTACTCCCTGGAGCTCGTGGCGCTGCGAACGCTGCACGCCAACGTCTTCGGGATCCTCCTCAGCCTCGAGCCGGCGGCCGCGGCACTCGCCGGCCTCGTCGTCCTCGGACAGTCCCTCACTCCCCTGCGCCTGGTCGGCATGGCCCTGGTCGTGCTCGCCAGCGGGGTCGTGCTCGGGACCCGGCGGACGACCGCCGCACCCGAGGGATGAGACGACGCCGGCCGCAGCACGGGCAGAGCTGCGACCGGCGTCAGAGGGCCGTGCTCAGACGGACAGCGACGAGCGGTCGTCGTGGCGCGACTTGGCCAGGCTCGCGACCGCGGTGATCCCGAGGACACCGACGATCACCACCAGCGACAACCAGATCGGGATGTCCGGCACGGCGTGGATGGGCTGGCCGCCGTTGATGAACGGCAGGTTGTTCTCGTGCAGGGCGTGCATGATCAGCTTGACGCCGATGAACGCCAGCAGCACCGACAGACCGATGCTGAGGTAGACGAGCTTCTTGAGCAGGCCGCCGATGAGGAAGTACAGCTGGCGCAGACCCATCAGCGCGAAGATGTTGGCCATCAGGACCAGGAAAGGCTCCTTGGTCAGACCGAAGATCGCGGGGATCGAGTCGAGGGCGAAGAGCAGGTCGGTCGTCCCCAGCGCGAGGATCACGATGGCGAACGGCGTCAGCACCTTCTTGCCGGCCTCGACCGTGCGCAGCCGCACGCCGGCGTCCCAGGACTGGGTGACCGGGAAGCGCGCCTCGACGAACTTCATCAGGCGGTTCTCCTCGTACTCCTCGTCCGCGTCGCCGTTCTCGCTCGCGAGGTTGTACGCGGTGTAGATGAGGAACGCGCCGAAGATGTAGAAGATCCAGGCGAACTGGTTGATGGCCACGGCGCCGACGGCGATGAAGATCCCGCGCAGGACCAGGGCGATGATGATGCCGACCATCAACGCCTCCTGCTGGAACTTCGCCGGCACGTTG
The DNA here is from genome assembly GCF_029439465.1 of Luteipulveratus flavus. Classification (GTDB taxonomy): domain Bacteria; phylum Actinomycetota; class Actinomycetes; order Actinomycetales; family Dermatophilaceae; genus Luteipulveratus; species Luteipulveratus flavus. Next base: position 109,327 of record NZ_JAROAV010000024.1, read on the forward strand.
AAGCGCGCCATGATGATCAGGAAGACGAAGAGGTTGTCGATCGAGAGCGAGTACTCGGTCAACCAGCCGGCGAAGAACTCCCCCGCGTAGCGACCTCCGGAGAAGTACCAGACGCCGAGGCCGAAGAGCACGGCCAGCCCGACGAAGAAGATGAGCGCGGTGGACGTCTCACGGTTGGAGGGGACGTGGGGGCGACGTCCGATGATGAAGACGTCGGCGAGCAGGATCGCGGCGGTGGAACCGACGACGACGATCCAGACCCAGGGTTCTACATGCATGGGCAACAGCCTTCCGGGCACGGCAACAGTGACCGGAGGTCTCTCCCGCCCTGCTCGGGCGAGCAACCCCGGGCTGCTGGCCGTGCTGACGGGGGTGCGCTTGGGGGATACTCCCCTCCGCCGATCAGTTTCTCAGATGGCCGGGGCTGATGGCGAATGCGGGTCCGGTCGGTCAGGCGGACTCGGACATCAGGGCGGGCGTCCGGTCGACGCCGAGGCGACCGGTGCGCTCGGCCCAGCGCTCGAAGATCACCGTGCAGAAGGGCGGGATCGAGCTGAGGAGCGCCAGGGCGGTCGTCCGGACGTCCCAGCGTGCCGAGCGCGCCACCCACAGCGAGACGAGCACGTACGCGACGAAGATCGTGCCGTGGATGGGGCCGAACACCTTGACGCCGCCCTCACCGGCCTGCGCGATCCACTTGAAGTACATCCCGATCAGCAGACCGAGCCAGGAGAGCGCCTCGGCGAAGGCGACGATGCGGAAGACGGTGCGGTGCCGGGCACGCGGCGATGAGGTCGAGGTCGTCACGACTACACATCGTAGTAGGCGACCGGCGGGCGGTGCGCGCCGGACGGTCGTCGCGGCGACCTGATCGCCGCGCACGGCCTAGCGGGTCGCCTCCTGCATCTGCCGCAGCTCCTTCTTGAGGTCGCCGAGCTCGTCCCGCAGCCGGGCGGCCAGCTCGAAGTGCAGGTCGGCGGCCGCCTGGTGCATCTGCGTCGTGAGCTCCTGGATCAGGTTGGCCAGGTCGCTGGCGGGCATGTCGTCGAGCCGGCCGGAGGCCACACCGGCGTCCGCCTGGACCTGACCGGCTCCCCTGCCACGTCCGCCGCTCTTGCCGCGCGACTGGCTGCGCCCGGAACCCATCAGCGTGTCGGTGTCGGCGTCCTCCCGCTGGAGCATGTCGGTGATGTCGGCGATCTTCTTGCGCAGCGGCTGCGGGTCGATGCCCTTCTCCAGGTTGTACGCCAGCTGCTTCTCGCGCCGGCGCTGGGTCTCGTCGATCGCCTCCTGCATCGAGGGCGTCACCGAGTCGGCGTACATGTGCACCTGGCCGGAGACGTTGCGCGCCGCACGTCCGATGGTCTGGATCAGCGAGCGGGCCGACCGCAGGAAGCCCTCCTTGTCGGCGTCCAGGATCGACACCAGGGACACCTCCGGGAGATCCAGGCCCTCGCGCAGCAGGTTGATGCCGACGAGGACGTCGAACTCGCCGAGCCGCAGCTCGCGCAGCAGCTCGACGCGCCGCAGCGTGTCGACCTCGGAGTGCAGGTACCGGACCCGGACGTCCTTCTCCAGCAGGTAGTCGGTGAGGTCCTCGGCCATCTTCTTGGTCAGCGTGGTGACCAGCACCCGCTCGTCCCGCTCGGCGCGCTCGCGGATCTCGTGCAGCAGGTCGTCGATCTGGCCCTTGGTCGGCTTCAGGACGACCTCGGGGTCGACCAGACCGGTCGGGCGGATGACCTGCTCGACGTAGCCGTCGGACTTGGCCAGCTCGTAGTCGCCCGGCGTCGCCGACAGGTACACGGTCTGACCGATCCGCTCCAGGAACTCCTCCCACTTCAGCGGGCGGTTGTCCATCGCCGACGGCAGCCGGAAGCCGTGGTCGACCAGGGTGCGCTTGCGCGACATGTCGCCCTCGTACATCGCGCCGATCTGCGGGACGGTCTGGTGCGACTCGTCGAGGACCAGCAGGAAGTCCTCGGGGAAGTAGTCGAGCAGGCAGTTCGGCGCCGTGCCGGGACCGCGGCCGTCGATGTGGCGGCTGTAGTTCTCGATGCCCGAGCACGAGCCCACCTGGCGCATCATCTCGATGTCGTAGGTGGTGCGCATCCGCAGCCGCTGCGCCTCCAGCATCTTGCCCTGGCGCTCGAACGTCGCCAGCTGCTGCTCCAGCTCGCTCTCGATGCCCGCGATCGCGCGCTCCATCCGCTGCGGCCCGGCGACGTAGTGGGAGGCCGGGAAGACGTACATCTCCTGCTCCTCGTTCACCACCTCGCCGCTGAGCGGGTGCAGCGTGTAGATGCGCTCGATCTCGTCGCCGAAGAACTCGATCCGGATCGCGAGCTCCTCGTAGACCGGGATGATCTCCACGGTGTCCCCGCGCACCCGGAACGTGCCGCGAGTGAAGGCCAGGTCGTTGCGGGTGTACTGCATCTGCACGAACCGGCGCAGCAGGTCGTCGCGCTCGATCTGCTGGCCCACCTTGAGCTGGACCATCCGGTCGACGTACTCCTGCGGGGTGCCCAGACCGTAGATGCAGGACACCGACGCGACCACGATCGCGTCGCGGCGGGTCAGCAGCGAGTTGGTCGCGCTGTGGCGCAGCCGCTCGACCTCGTCGTTGATCGAGGAGTCCTTCTCGATGTAGGTGTCCGTCTGCGGGACGTACGCCTCGGGCTGGTAGTAGTCGTAGTAGGAGACGAAGTACTCGACGGCGTTGTTCGGCAGCAGCTCGCGGAACTCGTTGGCCAGCTGCGCGGCGAGCGTCTTGTTGGGCGCCATCACCAGGGTCGGCCGCTGCACCTGCTCGATCAGCCACGCGGTGGTCGCCGACTTGCCCGTACCCGTCGCACCCAGCAGCACGATGTCCTGCTCACCCGCCTGCACCCGCCGGGTCAGGTCGGCGATCGCGGTCGGCTGGTCACCGCTCGGGCTGTACTCCGACACCACCTCGAACGGAGCCACCCGGCGCTGCAGGTCAGTCGTGGGACGCATACGTCAACGGTAGACGCTGCCACCGACAGTCCCACCAGGGTCAGGGCACGCGGTGGGTCCACTCCGGTGTACCGAACTTCTCCTCGACCAGCCGCGCAGCCTCGGTCAGCTCGGCCTCGGTGTACGCGGAGTCGTGCGTGGCGTACATCCCGCGGAAGGTGTCCAGGAAGGAGGACATGATCGCCTCGCGGGACAGGCCGGTCTGGCTGCGCATCGGGTCGACCCGCTTGTTGGCCGACTTCGTGCCCTTGTCCGACATCTTCTCCCGGCCGATCCGCAGCACCTCGAGCATCTTGTCGGCATCGATGTCGTACGCCATCGTCACGTGGTGCAGGACCGCGCCCGAGGCGAACCGCTTCTGCGCGGCGCCGGCGATCTTGCCCTTGTCCGAGGCGATGTCGTTGAGCGGGACGTAGCGCGCGTTGACGCCGACCTCGGCGAGTGCGGCGATCACCCACTCGTCCAGGAAGGCGTACGAGCGCTCGAAGGACAGGCCCTCGACCATCGAGCTCGGCACGACGAGGGAGTAGGTGATGCAGTTGCCCGGCTCCATGAACATCGCGCCGCCGCCGGACACCCGCCGCACCACCCCGATGTCGTGGCGAGCCGCGCCGTCGGCGTCGATCTCGTTGCGGTACGACTGGAACGAGCCGATCACCACCAGCGGGGAGTCCCAGTCCCAGAACCGCAGCGTCGGCGGCCGGTCACCGCGGGCCACCTCCTGGGCGATGACCTCGTCGAGCGCAACGTGCATGACCGGCGCCATGGCCCGTGCCGAGATGACGTCGAAGGTGTGGTCGGCCCACCCCGTCGCTCGCCCGAGCGCCCGGCGTACGGCCACGCCCACCGCCGCGGGCGAGAATCCGATGAGGGACACCGAGTCGTCCAGCGCGCCGGTGATCGCCGAGGCGAGCTGGTCGACGGAGGCGTCCTCCGGCATCCCCACCAGTGCGGCGTCGATGTCCTCCAGCGCCTCGTCGGGCTCGAGGAAGAAGTCTCCCGAGACGGACACCTTCGACAGCCGGCCGCCGGCCACCTCGACGTCGACCGCCACGAGCTTGCCGCCGGGGACCTTGTACTCGCCTCGCATGACCCGACCGTACGCCGTTGCTCAGCAGCGGTACCGCGTGGTCAGCACTCCCGGTGCCCCTCGCGCCAGTAGCCCATGAACGCCACCGCGGACCGCGGGACGTCGTACTCGCCCACCAGCAGCCGGCGCATCGCTCGCACCACGGAGGACTCCCCCGCGATCCAGGCCGACAGCGGGGGCAGGTCGGCGCCGCGGTCGGTGGTCACCTCCCAGTACGCGGAGTCCTCCCCGTCGGCGACGACGGTGCTGGCGCCGCTGTGGGACGCGCCCGCGACGGCGTGGTCGTCCAGCCACGCTCGGACGGCGTCCCGCTGGCGCTCGCCGCGCTCCGGTCCGCGGATGCACCAGGTGAGCGTGACGCCGGGCGGCGTCCGCAGGTCCAGGACGTCCTCCGCCGCACCCACCTCGAGGCACGCGAGCCCGCGGGCGTGCTCCGGCAGCCGCTCGAGGATGCTCGCCACGGCGGGTACGGCCGACTCGTCGCCGACGATCAGCTGGTCGGTCACGCCGGCCAGGTCGGTGCGGAACTCCATGCCGCCCGGCTCCCCGGGGTAGGCGGCGTGCGGGCCGTACAGGATGACCTCGTCCCCGGGTCGGGCGGTGCCGGCGAACGCCGAGGCCGGGCCGGTGTCCCCGTGGTCGACCATGTCGACGTCGACCTCGGCGACCTCGGACCGCACCGCGCGCACCGTGTACGTACGGATGACCGGTCGCCGGTCGGCGTCCATCAGGCGCCACAGCCCGAACCAGTCGTCGCCGGTCGGCATGTCCGCCAGCGTCCCGGTCGCCGAGGCCAGCACCAGCTTGATGCGCTGGTCGTAGCCGATGTCCGCGAGATCGTGCAGGTCGGGACCCGTGAAGGTCAGGCGCACGAGGTGGGGGCTGATCCGGGTCACGCGGCTGACCTGCACGCGGAACATCGCGAACGGGCGGACGGCGGCTGGGGCGACGGCGACGCTCATGCGCCCACCCTAGAGGAAGGTTTGCCTTACCTATCTTCGGGGGGCACGGGGGCTGTCCATCCGGTCTCCGCCGCCCACGCCCGGGCGCGCAGCAGCGCCGCTGCGATCCACGGCTCCTTGGCGTCGGTGTAGTCCTTCCGTGTGGCACCGTCTGCGCCGGGGTGCTGCCGCGCCATCTCGGCCTTCATCGCCGCGTACGCGTCCCGCTCGCCGGCGTTCGCCCGCCACCAGTCGCGCAGCAGCAGCGCGGTCCGGGCGCCCTCGGACGCCGCCGCCCGCACGTGGACGTTGACGACACGTCCGGGGTCCGCGCTGCCGAAGAAGACCTTGCGCCACTGCTCAGGGTCGGGCGCGAACGGATGGACCGTGTCGGTCTCGGGGCCGCGCCGGCCGGTGAAGCCCGCGGCGAGCAGACCGGCGGCGAAGTCGTCGGTCAGCGCGTCGTCCAGCGCCCGCACCCCCACCTGCAGATCGATGACGTCCTTGGCCGCAAGCCCCGGCACGCTCGTCGACCCGATGTGGTCGACCGCCACGACCCGGTCGCCGAGACCGGCCCGCGCGAGCTGGGTCTCGATGCGGCCGACCAGTCGCGCGCCCGTGACCGCCCAGGACGGGTCGGGACCCGTGAGTGAGACGTGGTCCGGGCGGCGCACCCGGCGCTCGGCCGCGAGGTTGTCCGCGTACGGCCGGATCCGGTTGCGCCACAACGCGTCGACGCGCTCCTGCAGCGCCTCGACCGACTCGACGTTGGGCAGCAGCACGTCCGCCGCCGCCCGTCGCTGCTCGTCGGACGCCTGCGCCGCGATGCGCGACCGCGCGTCCTCCTGCGACATGCCACGGTCCGTGACGAGCCGCTGCAGCCGGACGTCCTCCGGTGCGTCGACGATGACGACGAGGTGGTAGTCCACGGTCCGGCCCAGCTCGACCAGGAGCGGGATGTCGTGCAGCACGACCGAGCCCGTCGCGGCCCGGTCCATCTGGCGCTGGGTCTCGGCGAGCACCAACGGGTGCACGATCGCGTTCAGTGCCTCCCGCGCGCCGGTGTCACCGAAGACGAGGCGGCCGAGCGCGGGGCGGTCCAGCTCGCCGCTCGCGGTCAGGACGTCCCGACCGAACCGGTCGACCACCTGCGCGAGCCCGGGCGTGCCGAGGGCGACGACCTCCCGAGCGATCACGTCGGAGTCGATCAGCACCGCTCCTCGCTCGACGAGCCGGCGCGCTGCCGTCGACTTGCCCGAACCGATCCCACCCGAGAGCCCGACGCGCAGCATACGAAGACCTTACGGGCGCTGGACTCTCAGTCGACGAGGCGGGCCGGGAAGCCGCCGGTGGCCACCGGCGACCAGCGGGTCGGCGTCACCCGCAGGATCGACTTGCCCTGGTCGAGCATCGCCTGCCGGTACTCCTCCCAGTCCGGGTGCTCGCCCGAGATGCTGCGGAAGTACTCGACCAGCGGCTCGACCGAGTCGGGCACGTCGATCACCTCGCAGTCGCCGTCGACCTGCACCCACGCGCCGTTGAAGTCGTCCGAGAGCACCAGCACGCTCACCCGCGTGTCGCGGCGGGCGTTGGCGACCTTGGCGCGCTCGGGATAGCTGGAGATCACCAGCCGACCCTCGCCGTCGACGCCCCCGGTGACGGGAGAGGACTGCGGCCGGCCGTCCGACCGGGTGGTGATGAGCACCATGTGGTGCCGGTCGCGGATGAAGTCGAGCAGCTCGCCGCGCTCGACCGCGGTCGTCGTGGCCATCGTCCTGGGCATGAGCCCATGGTCACATGAGCCGGGCACCCTCGGCCGGTCTAGCGTGACCGTCATGTCACGACGCATCGTCATCACCGGAGGCGGCAGCGGCATCGGCCGTGCCGTCGCTCACCGACTCCTCGTCGAAGAACCCCAGCTCGTGCTCGTGGGCCGGCGCGCCGAGGTCCTGGACCGCACCGCCCAGGAGCTGCGCGACGTCGACGAGCTCGCCGACGTCACCACCCACTCGTGCGACCTCACCGATCCCGACGCGGTCCAGCGCCTCGCCGACGACCTGACGGCCGGACCGCCGATCGACGTGCTCGTCGCGAACGCCGGCGGGAACTACGGCCTCGGTGCCGACACGCTCGCCGAGACGGCCCAGGGCTGGCGGCGCGACTTCGACGGCAACGTCCTCACCGCCGTCCTGATCACCCAGGCCCTCCTCCCCCACCTGTCCCGACCCGGTGGCCGCGTGGTGGCCATGAGCTCGATCGCCGCACTGCGCGGCTCCGGCTCGTACGGAGCGGCGAAGGCGGCCGTCAACGCCTGGGTGCTCTCCCTCGCGACCGAGCTGGCGCCGGACGGCATCACGGTCAACGCGGTGGCGCCCGGCTTCGTACCGGACACCGAGTTCTGGGAGGAGCGGCTGCGCGAGAACCCTGGCCTCGAGCAGAGCCGGGTGGCCACGATCCCGATGGGCCGTCCCGGCACGCCGGACGAGGTCGCCGAGGCCGTCGCGCACCTCGCCTCTCCCGACGCCGGCTGGACCACCGGCCAGATCCTGCAGGTCAACGGCGGGACCCTGCTCGGCCGGGGCTGACCACCGACGGCGGCCCATCCAGCCGCAGGCACGACGACGGCCCCGGACCAGCAGGTCCGGGGCCGTCGTCTCGTGCGGCGTGTCAGGCGAGGATCAGTTGCCCGTCAGCTTCTCGCGGAGCGCAGCCAGCGCCTCGTCCGAGGCCAGCGTGCCCTCGGCCGGGGCCGAGGAGCTGCTGCTGGAGGACGAGGAGGAGCCGCCGCCGCCGCCACCGTTGTCGCTCGAGCCCGAGGAGTACGAGGTCGGCGTCGCGTCGCCGGAGGCCACAGCCTCGGCGTCGTCCTTCTTCGCCTGCTCGATCTGGGCCTGGTGCGCCTCGTAGCGGGCGTGCGCGTCGGCGTACTGCTTCTCCCACTTCTCACGCTGCGCCTCGAAGCCCTCGAGCCACTCGTTGGTCTCGGGGTCGAAGCCCTCGGGGTACTTGTAGTTGCCCTGCTCGTCGTACTCCGCGGACATGCCGTAGAGCGTCGGGTCGAACTCGGCAGCACCGGCCGCGGCGTCGTTGGCCTGCTTGAGGCTCAGCGAGATGCGGCGACGCTCGAGGTCGATGTCGATGACCTTGACGAACAGCTCCTGGCCGACCGTGACGACCTGCTCCGGCAGCTCCACGTGGCGCTCGGCCAGCTCGGAGATGTGGACCAGACCCTCGATGCCGTCGTCCACGCGGACGAACGCACCGAACGGGACCAGCTTGGTGACCTTGCCCGGCACGACCTGACCGATCGCGTGGGTGCGGGCGAAGTGCTGCCATGGGTCCTCCTGCGTCGCCTTCAGCGACAGGGAGACACGCTCGCGGTCCATGTCCACGTCGAGCACCTCGACGGTGACCTCCTGGCCCACCTCGACGACCTCGCTCGGGTGGTCGATGTGCTTCCAGGACAGCTCCGAGACGTGCACCAGACCGTCCACGCCACCGAGGTCGACGAACGCACCGAAGTTGACGATGCTGCTGACGACACCGCTGCGGACCTGACCCTTCTGCAGCTCCTTGAGGAACGTCGTACGCACCTCGGACTGCGTCTGCTCCAGCCACGCGCGGCGGGACAGGACCACGTTGTTGCGGTTCTTGTCCAGCTCGATGATCTTGGCCTCGATCTCCTTGCCGACGTACGGCTGGAGGTCGCGGACACGACGCATCTCCACCAGCGAGGCGGGCAGGAAGCCGCGCAGGCCGATGTCCAGGATGAGGCCACCCTTGACGACCTCGATGACGGTGCCGGTGACGACGCCGTCCTCCTCCTTGATCTTCTCGATCGTGCCCCAGGCGCGCTCGTACTGCGCACGCTTCTTGGACAGGATCAGGCGACCTTCCTTGTCCTCCTTCTGGAGGACCAGGGCCTCGACCTCATCGCCCACGGAAACGACCTCACCCGGGTCGACGTCGTGCTTGATGGAGAGCTCGCGGGAGGGGATGACACCCTCGGTCTTGTAGCCGATGTCGAGCAGGACCTCGTCCCGGTCGACCTTGACGATGACACCTTCGACGATGTCTCCGTCATTGAAGTGCTTGATCGTCGCGTCGATCGCGGCGAGCAGCTCCTCCTCAGATCCGATGTCGTTGACAGCGATCTGCGAGGTGGTGGTGGCAGTCATGTAGTGGGTAACTTTCGGTGGACAGTGATGGTCAGGGGATCAGCCCGGGCTCAGACCGCCGGCGGCCTGTTCGGACGACCCACCCGAGGTGGACAGGTAGGACACGTTGTACAGATCTCGCGTGCACACGTCTCGCATGCACACACGGAGCAGACGTCCGCGCTCGTATACCCTACCCAGCCGCCCACAACCGGGTCAAAGCGGGATTCCGGCGTGAGCGACGTGGAGTCCGACCTCTCCTACGGCGTGACCCGCCGGGCCCTCGACCAGGCCGACACCGCCTCGGCCAACCGCCGCTGGTGGGACGAGGAGGCGCACGCCTACTACCTCGAGCACGGCGACTTCCTCGGCGACGACGACCTGGTGTGGGGGCCGGAGGGTCTGCGGGAGGCGGAGCTGGGTCTGCTCGGCGACCCGCGCGGCCGTCGGGTCCTGGAGATCGGCTGCGGCGCGGCGCAGGGCGGACGCTACCTGCGCTCCCAGGGAGCCGACGTCGTGTCGACTGACCTGTCCGCGGCCATGCTGCGTCAGGGCCGGACTCTGAACGCCCGCTCCGCGCACGGCGTCCCGCTGCTGCAGTGCGATGCGATCGCCCTCCCGTTCGCGGCCGCGTCGTTCGACCTGGTGGTCACGGCGTACGGCGCCGTGCCGTTCGTCGCCGACTCCGCCGGGCTGATGCGTGAGGCGGCGCGGGTCCTGCGGCCGGAGGGCCGGCTGGTGTTCTCCACCACCCACCCGATGCGCTGGGCCTTCGCCGACGCGCCCGGGCCGGAGGGCCTGGTCGTGCACCAGTCGTACTTCGACCGCACCCCCTATGTCGAGCAGGACGACTCGGGGCGCGCGACGTACGCCGAGCACCACCGCACGGTCGGCGACCGGGTCCGCGAGATCACCGGCGCCGGACTCGTCCTGGAGGACCTCGTCGAGCCGGAGTGGCCGGAGCGCAACGCCCAGGTGTGGGGCGGATGGAGCCCGCTGCGCGGCCGGCTCATCCCCGGCACGGCCGTCTTCGTGGCCCGACGGCCGTCGGCCGGCTGAGGATCAGCCGGCCGACGAGCGATGGTCGGTCAGACCTCCGAGCGAACCTCCGAACGACGCCGCATCGGCATCGTCGGGTCGTCCTCGGTCGAACGCTCCTCCTGCGAGCGCCGGGACCGCGCGGCGATCGAGACGAACACGCCAGCGATCAGCAGGATCACGCCGAGCGCGCCCAGCGCCAGGGGCGCCCAGAAGCGCAGGATCTTCAGCAGCGTGGCCTTGGAGGCGTACTCGTCGACGTTGTCCTGCACCGTCTTGTCGGTGAAGACGCTGGTGGTCGTCAGCGCGTTGACGGGCTTGGCACCCGGCTCGTCGATCTGCAGCTCCTGGTGCTGCTTCTCCTGCAGCTTGATGATCACGCCGGTCTCGGGCTCGACCCACAGCGTCCGGGTGTTCTGGTAGGAGCGCTTGGCGACCACGCCGCCGGTGTCGGGCAGGCCGAAGATCCCCCGCGGGACCTCCTGGGTGCGGTACTGCTCCAGCGGCAGGACGCCCTCGAACTTGTACGTCTGCAGACCCTTGATGGTCTCGGTGCTGACGTACTTCATCGCCATGGTGCGGTCGGCCGTGCCGTCCCAGTAGTCGTAGGTGCGCCGGGTGGTCTGGAACGGGAACTTGATGAGCTGACCCTTGAACTGGGCGGGCTTGCCGTTCGAGGCCGTGCCGCAGCAGTTGACCGCCACGCCGGTGTGCCGGTCGACGACGATCTTGTCCGTCGAGCCGTCCATCGGCGGGGCCTGGTCGTTGTTGTCGGAGGTCTGGCCCTTGTTGATGACGACCAGGTCCCTGCCCTGCTGCTTCGAGGCGGCCTTGCTCGCGTCCGGGTCGCCGATCACGGTCGCGACCGTGGTCAGCTTGCCCGCACCGGGCGCCACCTTGTCGGCGTCGAAGAAGGTGGCGTGGTCGTCCACCACGGTCTGCCGGGTGTTCTGGTCGAGCGGGATGACCGCGAGCCGGTCGTAGGCGTAGAACTTCAGCATCAGCGCCATGGTGAGGAAGAACGCACCAAGGCCGATGACCACGGATGCCTTGCGCATCGCGGACCTCCAGGTGTGAGCAGGGTGAACCCGCGGGCGACGCGAGCGTCGTCGGCGGTGGGGGTGAGCGGTGGGTCTAACGGTTGTCCGAACCGCCCAGGATCTCCTGGGTGGCTGCCGCGGACAGCGGCTGGGTGCCGATCGGCCGGTCGCGGAACCAGCCGATCGTCCACTTGAGGGCGTCCTCGATCGGGATGCGGGGTTCCCACCCGAGCAAGGTCGACGCCAGTGTGGTGTCCGGACGACGCACGGTGGGGTCGTCGATCGGACGCTCGATGAAGGTGATCGGCGAGCTGGAGGCGGTGAGCCGCACGATCCAGTCCGCCAGGTCCTTCATCGAGATCTCGTGGGGGTTGCCGATGTTCACCGGGCCCGAGTGGTCGCTGTCCATCATCCGCAGGATCGCCTCGACGAGGTCGTCGACGTAGCAGATGGACCGCGTCTGCGATCCGTCACCGCTCACCGTCACGGGGTCGCCGGCCAGCGCCTGACGCACGAAGTTGGGGATCGCGCGACCGTCGTTCGGCCGCATCCGCGGACCGAAGGTGTTGAAGATGCGCACGATGCCGGTGTTGACGCCCCGGGACTGGCGGTACGCCAGGGTGAGCGCCTCGGCGAACCGCTTCGCCTCGTCGTACACACCGCGGGGGCCGACCGGGTTGACGTTGCCCCAGTACGACTCGGGCTGCGGGTGGATCTCCGGGTCGCCGTACACCTCGGAGGTCGAGGCGAGCACCAGGCGCGCTCCCCTGGCCTCGGCGAGGTCGAGCGCGTTCTGCGTACCGGCCGAACCGACCCGCAGGGTCTCGATGGGCATCCGCAGGTAGTCCACCGGGGACGCCGGGCTGGCGAAGTGCAGCACGGCGTCGACCGGGCCGTCGACGGTGAACGGCTCGGAGACGTCCAGGCGGCGCAGCTCGAAGCCGTCCTCGTGGGCCAGGTGGGCGACGTTGGCGGGATCGCCGGTGCAGAAGTTGTCGACCGCGACGACCTCGTCGCCGCGCGCGAGCAGCTTCTCGCACAGGTGCGATCCCAGGAAACCGGCTCCGCCGGTGACGACGACACGCATGATCAGGCCTGACCTCCGGCGGCGCGGCCGCGCCGGGTCTGCAGCACGTCGTCGACGTCGGCGAAGCCCTGCTCATCGGTCCGCTCGGAGCCGCGCCGACCGCCGGCGGCCGACAGGGCCAGCCCGCCGAGGATGAGCAGCACCCCGAGGATGCCCAGGGCCAGCGGCGCCCAGAAGCGCAGGATCTTCAGCTGGGTCGCCTTGTCCTTGTAGTCGTCGACGTTGGTGCTGACGGTCTTGTCGTCGAACGTGCTCGTCGTGGTGATCGCGTTCACCGGCTCCGCGCCGGCGAGCTCCAGGGTGTCGTGCCGCTTCTCCTGGACCTTCACGATCACGCCCGTCTCCGGCTCGACCCAGATGGTCCGGTCGTTGGTGTAGAAGCGCCCCGCGACGACGCCGCCGGTGTCCGGCTGACCGAACACGCCGCGCGGCACCTCCTGGTCGGCGTACTTGGTCTTCGCCACGGTGTCGTGGAAGCGGTAGACCTTCAGGCCCTTGATGGTGTCGGTGCCCTCGTACTTCACGGGCACGGCCTTGGAGAGCCGGTTGTCCCAGAACGGGTAGGTCTTCTGCTGCGTCTGGAACGGGAACTTCACGGTCAGTCCCGAGGGGTGGGCCGACTTGTCGTCCAGACGGTCGCCGTCCCAGCGGACGGCCTGGCCGGTGTGCCGGTCGATGGCGAACCGGTCCTTGTACGCCTCCATGGGCGGGGGCTCGTTGTTGTTGTCGGTGTACCGGCCGAAGTCCAGGACGACGACGTCCTTGCCCGTGGCGTCACTGGCCGACTCGCTCGCCTTCTTGTCCGCGATCGCGGTCAGGCGGGTGGCGATGGGCCCGGAGCCGGGCTTGACGTGGTCGGCGTCGAAGAAGGTCGCCTGCTGGTCACGGGCCACCTGCTGCGTGTTCTGGTCCAGCGGGACCACGGCGAGCCTGTCGTACGCGTAGAACTTCAGCAGGAGCGCCATCGTCAGGAAGAACGCGCCGAGCCCGATGACAATTGCGGCTTTCCGCACGAGCAAAACCTCCAAGGTGGCCAGAAACTTACCGGACCGTAGCATCCGCAGCACGGGCCACGGCAGACATCAACCCCAAGACCTGAGATTCGTGTCACAACTGTGTCAGATGGTGGTCATGAGCAGGGAGTGCACAACCTCTCCGATGCCGCGAGCCGGTCGCGTGACCTGCTCCGCGCGCATGCCGAGCAGCCGGGCCGGCTCCAGGTCGCTGGGCTGGTCGCCGACCATGACGCACCGCTCGGCCTCGGCCCAGGGAGCGCGGTCGAGCGCTCGCCGGAACATGCCCGGCAGTGGCTTGCGGCAGCCGCACTCCCCCGCGTCGTGCGGGCAGACCTCGATGGCGTCCAGCCACGCGCCGGCACGGGCGAGAGCGTCCACGAGGCCCTGGTGGACGCTCGCGAGCTCGTCCTCCCGCAGGGCGCCCGTCGCCAGCCCTCGCTGGTTCGTCACGAGCACCACGCGGCAGCCCGCGTCGTTGAGCCGGCGGACGGCTGCGGGTGCGTCGGCGAGCACGTCCAGGTCCTGCGCACGCGAGACGTACCCGGGGCGGTGCCGGTTGAGCGTGCCGTCCCGGTCCAGGAAGACGATGTCGTACGGCGCCGACGGCTCGGCCGGCCGGATCGGTGCGTCGTCCAGCCCCAGCAGCAGTCGTCGCCGTTCCTGCGTCGAGGTCACCGGCACAGCACGTCGACCGCCTCGCACCACGCGTGGGCCCACAGCATGTGGACCTCCTGGATGCGCGGCGTCTCCTGCGAGGGCACGACCAGGACGTGGTCGGCACGACCACGCAGACCCGCGCCGCGCGCCCCGGTCAGAGCGACGGTGAGGATGCCCCGCTCCCGGGCGGCGTCCAGCGCCGCGAGGACGTTCGGGCTGCTGCCGCTGGTGCTCATGGCCAGCAGCACGTCCCCCGGGCGGCCGAGCGCGGCGAGACCGCGGGTGAAGACGTGCTCGTAGCCGTAGTCGTTGCCGACGGCCGTGATGGACGAGAGCGACTCCGCGAGCGAGACCGCCGGTAGCGGGTCCCGGTCGTGGATGCACTTGCCGATGAACTCGGCCGCGACGTGACTCGCGATGGCGGCGCTGCCGCCGTTCCCGGCCACCAGCAGGGTGCCGCCGTCGACCATGGCCTGCACGAGCGCGGCGCCGGCGGCGTCCACCTCGGCGACGAGCCCCGGCTCCGCCAGCCGTTGCGCCAGTGCGGCCCACGAGGCCACCCCGGCGGCGTGCTGCCCCCGGACGGCTGCCTGCAGTGCCTCGGGCCCAGTGGCCCGCAGCGGGTGCGCGGCGGCCATCAGCCCTGAGCCCTCCACGTCACCACCCCTTCCTTGCTGAACGTGAACTCCGAGACGGTCAGCCCGAGCCGGATGAGCTCCTCGGCGACCACGTGCCGCCGCTCGAACTCGCACACGAAGATCAGGTGGCCGCCACCACCGGCGCCGGTGACCTTGCCACCGAGTGCGCCGAGCTCCAGCGACCGCGCGATGGCCGTGTCGATCAGGGGCGTGGTGATGCGGGAGGACATCTTCCGCTTCTCCGACCAGGCCTGCCCGAGGAGGCGCCCGATCGTGTCGACCTCACCGCGCACCAGCGCGATCTTCATCTGCTCCGCGAGCTCCTTCTGCGCGCGCAGACCCTCCAGTGCGTCGGCGTTGCCGGTCTCGTACCGGCTCACCTGGTCCTCGATGATGTGGTCGCTCACCCGGGTGCGACCGGTGAAGGCGAGGAGCATGTTGTGCTCGAGCTCGTGGACGGTCGCGTCGCGGACCCGCAGCGGGTTGACCACGACCTGGTCCTTGAGGAACTCGATGAAGTTGAACCCGCCGAACGCCGCGGCGTACTGGTCCTGCGACCCGCCGGGGATGCCGAGGTCCTCTCGCTCCAGGCGGTAGGCCAGCTCGGCGACCTCGTACGGCGTGAGGTCCAGCCCGCAGTGCTGGGCGACCAGGCCGATGACCGAGACCATCACCGCGCTGGAGGAGCCGAGGCCGGAGCCGGGCGGGGCGTTGGTGTGCAGGAACAGGTCGAACCCGGTCACCGGCAGCGCGCCGTCGATCTCGCGGATCCGGGCGATCGCGGCCTTCGGCAGGTCCAGGTGGCCGTTCAGCTCGACGTCGTCGTCGACACCGAAGCCGATCGAGGTGCCGTAGTCCAAGGACTGGACGGTGATGCGGCCGTCGGAGCGGGGTCGGAGCGTGGAGTAGCAGTAGCTGGAGATGGTCGCCGACAGCACGGCGCCGCCCTCCCGCTGCGGGAACGGCGCGACGTCGGTACCGCCGCCGGCGAAGGAGATGCGCAGGGGGGCGCGGGCCCGCAGGACGGGTCGCCGGTAGTCGAACCGCGGGGGCTCGGCGGGCGCCTCCTGCGGGCGGGCGGACTGCGGGCGCAGCTGTTCGGTCATGGGCGCACTAGCCTCCAGATCGACGTACGGCGCGTGGAACCTACTAGATAGTAGGTGTGAACTGGAGCACAGATGAAACGGATCCGCCTGATCGACGGCCTGCGGGCCGTCGCGGCCCTGCTCGTGCTGCTCTCGCACGTGGCGTTCTGGACCGGAGCCTCGGGCCAGGACGTGGTCGGCCGGCTGCTCGCCCGCGGTGACAGCGGGGTCGCGATCTTCTTCGCGCTCTCGGCGTTCCTGCTGCTGCGTCCATGGTTCCGGCACGGCCTGCTGGACACGCCCCGACCACGGCCGCGGACGTACGCCGTACGGCGGCTGGCCCGGATCCTGCCGGCGTACTGGCTCGCCCTGGTCGCGGTGCTCGTCGTCGCCGCGCTCGCCTCGTCGACCGGCGGGACCGGCTCGTGGCCGAAGGTGTTCGCGCACGTCCTGGTCCTGCAGGGCCTGACGGGCCAGACCTACCAGTCGTTCACCCAGACCTGGAGCCTCACCACCGAGCTGACGTTCTACCTCGCCGTGCCCTTCCTCGGCGCGGCGGCGTCGCGGGCCCTGCGCTCGGCCGGCGGCGTCCGGACGATCCTCGCCCGGTGCGGCGGGCTCGCGGTCGTCGGCCTGGCGCTGCAGGGCGTCGCGATGGCCTGGACCGGCGCAGGATCGCAGCGCGGGGCCGGTGTGCTGGCCACGAGCATCGTCGGCCACGGGGCGTGGTTCGCGGTCGGAGCGGCGATCGCGGTCACGGCCACGGCTCGGGACGCCGGCCGGCTGCCCTGGCGACCGGACGGCCGAGTCATGGCCTGGCTGAGGTTGCTGCGCTCCGCCGGCACCTGCCTGCTGGCCGCGCTCGCGGTGTACGTCCTCGCGGCCTCGCCACTCGCCGGACCGGTGGACCTCACGGCGCCCACCGTCGCCGAGGGGGTCGCCAAGGAGCTGCTCTACGCGCTGCTGGCCGGACTGCTCCTGGCGGCGGCCCTCGTCCCCACGCCCGCCGGGAGCGTGGCCGAGGCGGTCGGCCGGCACCCGGCGACGCACTGGGCCGGCGACATCTCCTACGGCGTCTTCCTCTGGCACGTGCTCGTGCTGCAGGTGATCTACCTGGCGACCGGGCGGCCGTTGTTCTCCGGCGCCTTCTGGTGGGTGCTGCTCCCGGTGCTGGGCCTCACGACCGCGGTGGCGTCGCTGTCGGCGCAGCTGGTCGAGCAGCCGGTGCTGCGCCGGGCGCACCGCCGCCCAGCGCCCGTGCCAGCAGCGCGAGAGTGAGCGTGCCCAGCAGCTGACCCGCCACGGCACCGACACTCTGCTGCTCGACCACCCCGAGCGTCGCCATCGTGACGCCGGCCAAGGCCATCGCGACGGCTGCGGCGGGGGCGACCCATCGTCGCGGCGTCACCGAGGCGAGGACGCCGACCAGCAGACCCGCCGGGCCGGCGACGACGCCGCCCACCAGGACCGCAGCGACAGCTCCCACCCACCGGGGCCGCGACGCCTCCGCCCGGGGTCCGCCCACAGGCTGTGCCAGCTCGCGAGGGGTACGGCCACGGGTGAGGATCGCCACGACGGCGAGCAGCAGGACGGCGAGCGCGCCCGCCACCAGACCCGCCCGATGCGTCGAGGTCGGCGCGAACTCGATGCGCACACCGGTCGCACGAGGGTCGTCCAGCCGGAACCCCTGCCGCCACCCGTCCACGGTCACCGGCCGCAGCACGGACCCGTCGTCCGTGGTCGCCCGCCAGCCGTCGTTGGCGCCCTCGGTGAGGGCCAGGACGGCCGGAGCACCGGACGCCACCCGGACCGAATGAAGGCCGGGCGCCTGCCGTACCTCGTCGACGCGTCGTGGGGTGTGAGCGGCGGGCTGGGTCGCCGCGCTCGGACGCAGCAGCACGGACTCGGTGCGGACGCCGGTGCCGGGCCCGGCGTCGACGGGCACCCGGCCGGCGGCCACCGTCACCTCCCTGGCCCCGCAGGGCCGCGCCGGCACCGACGCGCCGGTCAGCAGCGCGCTGCGCTCAGCACGAGCGGCCAGGGGTACCGACCGCGGGCCGACCGCCAGCGTGCCGGCGCTTCCGCACGGCAGGTCCACGGCCCCCGAGGTGGGGACGGTCACCCCGTCCAGCACGAGGTCCGGCGCGGTCCAGGTGCCGCGGTGCGCCCCCTTCACCAGCTGGACGGTCAGCCGGTCGCCCCGGACACGTGTCGCGCCGCCGTCGGGGCCGAGCCGCTGGACGGTCCGGCCGGTGAGCACGCGGACGGCCCGCACGGGGTCGCCGCCGGAGACCCGGATTCCCTCGACCCGGGCATCGCGCGGGAGCGTGACGGTGAGGGTGGGCAGCTCGTCGCCGGGGTCGGGTACCCACCGCGTCGACGGGTCGGCGTCCAGGGCCGCGCCGGGGCGGGCCGTCGGGTCGAGGTCACGCCGCGAGCTGCCCCGGACGGGAGTGCCGCCGTCCAGCAGGGCGTCCAGGGCCGGGCCCCACACCGGTCGCACGGAGACGGTCGGCGTCAGCACTCCGCCGGCTGCCACGTCCACGACCCGGCGCAGCGCCGCGGGGTCCTCGCCGTCACGTCCCTGCGCCGAGCGCTCACGCGGGTCCCGGCGCAGCAGCACCGCGTCGCGGGTGGCATCGACACGTCCGGGGAGGCGGAGCCGGGTGCCGAGCTCGGGCACCGCGGACAGGGTGACGTCGGTGATCCCGACCTGGCGGTCGTCGGCGCCCGCGTCGAGGCCGATCGTCACCGAGCGGGCCGCCGTCCGCACGTCGAGCTGCGCGACGCCGTCGCGGACCCGAACGGACTGCCGGGCGCCGTCCACGCTGACGTCGACCGCACCGGGGGTCGTGAGACCCGGACCGGTGGCGAGCCGGATCCGGAGGGTGCCGACCGCACGCGGCCGGGCGAGCCCCAGCGCAAGGGTGGCCGAGCTGCCCTGGTCCGAGACCCACGCCGTCGCCGGGTCGCCGTCCACGGCCGACGCCGGACCGGCTCCCGGCCCGAGGTACCCGCGGGCGAAGGGGTCGGCGGCCGACGAGGAGGCGGTCAGCGAGGCCAGCCCGACCAGCTCGCGGGTCGTCTCGTGCGCCGCGTCCCCGGCCGGGGGCAGGTCGCGAGCACCCACCCGGGTCGGTGCCGGGTCGGAGGCGAGCAGGGTCGGTCCGTATGCGTCGGCGGTCGGCCGACCGTTGTTGTACGCCCTGCGCCGCAGGGAGTCGGTCACGACGCCCGGACCGGCCGCGCTCGCGTCGACGTCGGCCCACTCCGAGCGCCCGAGCAGACCGTCCGCCGTCACGTCGAACAGGCTCTCCGGACCGCCCCTGACCGTGACCCGGTCGCGCGCGTCGTACGCCGTCACGCCGCCCGCCGGAGCTGCGACGCGCCAGATGCTGGTGCTCGGCCCGACGGCCGGCAGCCGGGTGAAGCCCGGTGAGGCGCCGAGGGTGCGTTCGACCAGCCGCCAGGTCTCGGCGTCCACGGACGCGGCGAGGTCGTGCCGGACCACCACCCGGTCGACCCCCGTCCGGGCCAGACCCGCGGCGAGGCCGGGCTGCGACACGCCCGACGCCGCGAGCTGGTCGGCGGTGTCCAGCAGCCGGGTGGACGCGGGCGCGCCGAGCGGCGCCGAGGCGCGGACCACGACCGGTGACTGCGCGAGGGCGGAGAGCGGCTCGTCGGTCGCACTCCCCCACGTGTAGTGCGCGTTGCGCGACGCGGGCAGCAGAAGGGTGGAGCCACCGCGCTCCTGCGCCAGCCGGTCCACCGTGGTCGCGACCCGGTGCCACTCCGCCGGCACCCGCTCGTACCCCTGGGCGTCCGCGGTCCGCCCGACCCACAGCGTGGTCATCGAGGCGAGCAGCACCCCCACGACCGCGAGCACGCCGACCCGCGCCGCCGTCGTCCTCCAGGACCCGAGCCGCCCGAGCAGGTACGCGAGCCCGAGCACGAGCGGGAGCCGCAGCACCGGGTCGGCCTTGTGCACGTTGCGCAGCGGTGCCAGCGGCCCGTCGAGAGCGGACTGCACCTGCGTCGCGAACGGACTGCCGGCGGTCCCGGGATGACCCACCGCCATGAGCACGGTGCCCAGCAGAGCCGCGGCCAGGGCGAACCGCGCCGGGTGCGTGAGGGTTCCGCCTCGGCGACGGAGCAGCACGAGCCCGGCGGCGCCGAGGCCGGCGACGGCACTGGTCGTGACGATCGCGAGCGGGTCCTGGGCCATCACCCAGCCCGCCTGCCAGACCGGGTGGCTCTCGGAGTCGAGGATGTAGGCGACCCAGTGCGACGCGCCGCGCAGCGTGTTCGGCACCGACGTGACGGCGGTGGTGATGCGGGAGGTCTCGATGAAGTCCAGGAACGGGTAGGCGTACCGGCCCAGCACCAGCAGCGGCAGGACCCACCACAGCGCACCGAGGGCCACGCCGGGAACCCACCAGGCCAGCGCCCGCAGCCGGCCGCCGCGGGACGCCGTCACGATCAGCAGCAGCGGGAGGAGCAGCACGACCGCCGACGCCGTGGCGTTGACCCCGCCCAGCGCGGCGGTCAGCAGGCCCGTCACCGCCGCGGCGTGCAGGCGGGTCCGGTGGGTCGCGTCCGGGCCGACCATCGGCAGGGCGGCCAGCACCAGCCAGGGCGCGACCGCCAGTGGCCACGCCTCCGCCGAGATCTCCGACAGCACGGTGAGCACCCGGCAGGACAGCGCGTACGCCAGTCCCGCGACCAGCGCCGGACCCGCGCCGGCGACCCCCGTCCGCCGCACCAGCCGTTCGGCCCCCAGGAACGCCACCAGCAGCAGGAGGGACCACCACACCCGCTGGCAGGCCCACGCCGGCAGCCCGAGGGACTGGCCGATCCCCATCACCGGACCGAACGGGAAGAGGTACCCGTACGCCTGGTTCTGCAGCTCACCGAGCCCGGCGTGGTCGTTCCAGGCCGACAGGGCTCGGGACAGGTACGTCCAGGGCGCGATGGTCAGGTCGACCTTGGTGTCCGGCTGGACCCGGCCGGGGGCGATCAGCCACGGCAGCACGGCGACGGCGACCGCGACCAGGACCCGGTGGACCCGCGTGGGGTCGATCGCCGGGACGTGCCGGGCGGCCGGCGCCGCCGTCATCGGCGACGCAGGATCAGCAGCAGGTTCCAGGTGAGCAGCTCGCGGGCCCCGGGGACCTTCAGCAGGTGCTCGGCCACATCGGGAAGGTAGCGCGGACGCGCGACCAGGACCTCCACCTCCGGCTGGCGTCGGGCCCACCGCAGGCCCTGCGCGACGCTCACCCGGAACAGCGTCCGGTCGACGGTGTTCTTGGGCGGGTGGCCGTGCCGGCGCTCGTAGCGTCGAGCGGCGCGCTTGCCGCCGAGCCAGTGCCACGGCGAGGTCTCGTGGCCGCCCCACGGCGAGAGCCAGTTGGTGTAGGAGAGGAACACCAGGCCGCCCGGGCGCACGACCCGGACCATCTCGTCCGCCACCGCCTCGGGCTCGCGGACGTGCTCCCACAGGTTGCTGGAGAAGACCAGGTCGACGCTGCGGTCCGCCAGCGGCAGCGCGGCGGCGGTCGCGACGACGCCCCCGTCGGCGACCGAGGACACCATCGGGTCGTGGTCGACCGGGACGTACCTCGCCCCGGCCGCGCGGAACGCGTCGGCGAACTGCCGCGGCCCGGCGCCGACGTCCAGGACGACCCGGTCGCGCAGCTCGGTCCAGTCCCGCAGCAGGGCGATCGAGTCGTCGGCCAGAGCGCCGTAGAAGCGGTCCGGCTCGGTCTGCTCGACACGGAAGGCGGAGAAGAGCCGGACGGAGCGGGAGATGCCTCGTCCGGAGCTCATGCGTCTCCCCTCGGCCGCCGCGCGACCAGCTGCAGGGTGGGCCGCATCGGCGGGTACGCCAGCCGTGCCCCGAGCACCGCCGGAGCCGTGGCGAGGCCGAGCGCGAGCACCGGCTTGGAGGCCAGGACGCCGGCCGGTCGGGGCGACCGGGCGGCGACGCGCGCCACGCTCGCGGCGTCGGTCACGACGCTGTCGAGGACGGGACGGCGGACCTCGACGTCGACGAATCCGGCGACGCGCGCCAGCCGGGCCAGGCTGTCGGCGGTGAAGAAGCGGATGTGAGTGGGGTCCTCGAGCATCCACCACGCCTGGCCGTACCAGCGCGGACCGGTGGAGTCGCCGGCGGGCGTGAGGAACTGGGCGACCCCGCCGGGGCGCAGCAGGTCCCGGGCGACGCGCAGGGTCCGCGCGGGATCGAGGACGTGCTCCAGCACGTGGATGCCGTAGACGAGGTCGGCGGTGACGTCCGCCGCCCGCACCTGCTCGACCGGCGCCGGCCACAGCCGCGCGTGCGCCCGCACGACGGGGTCGACCTCGAGCTCGAGCTGGTCGGGGTCGGCGCCCGCGATATTCGCGCCTGCGTCGTGGAAGCGGCGCAGCAGCGCGCCGGTGCCGTACCCGACCTCGAACACCGACTCCGGCGGGCGCGGGAGACCACGCCGCAGGGTCGCGTACGTCAGGGCCAGCCGCGCGCGGTCCAGGGTCGGCTCACCGCCGTACGCATGCTCTCGGTGAGCCGCCGGCGCGGCGGTGAGATCACGGGTCAGATGACCGCAGACCGCACACTCCCGCAGGACCGCTCCCCCGCGCAGCGGCCGCTCACGCAGCCGGTCGCCACAGACCTCGCACACACCGACCATCCTGTTCTGCTACCTCTCAGTAACTATCGGCGTTACTCTAACGGGCGCGTGTGTGACTGCTGTCTCATCCTGCACGCGACCTTGCACCCGAAGGAGGACCGTTTGTCACGGCCCACCGGCAGCCCGTCCGCACCGGCGCACCGCCGACCCCTGCGCGTCCTCTACCTGTCCTGGCGCGACCGGGAGAATCCCGAGGCCGGCGGCTCGGAGACGTTCGTCGAGCGGACCGCCCATGTCCTGACCCAGCTCGGCCACGAGGTCACCCTCTTCACCTCGCGCTTCCCCGGCGCGCAGGCCGAGACGACCCACGACGCCGTGAAGGTCGTCCGCCGCGGCAACCGGTTCAGCTGCTACGCCCACGGCATCGCGCACATCGCCCGGCACCGCGACGACTACGACATCGTCATCGACGTCCAGAACGGCGTGCCCTTCTGGTCCCCGCTCGTCGCCAAGGCGCCGGTCGTCAACGTCGTGCACCACGTCCACCGCGACCAGTGGAAGGTCATCTTCGGCCGGGCCCTCGGACGGGTCGGCTGGTTCCTGGAGTCGCGCATCGCCCCGAAGGTCTACCGACGCTCGCGCTACGTCACCGTCTCGCAGGCGACCCGCTCCGACCTCGGCCGGCTCGGCGTCGCCGCGGACCGCGTGGACCTGATCTACAGCGGCAACGACCACCCCGAGGACCTCGCGTCGTACGCCGACATCCCGCGCACCGAGCACCCCTCGATCTGCGTGCTCGGCCGGCTGGTGCCGCACAAGCAGGTCGAGGCCGCCATCGACATCGTCGCCGACCTCAGCGACCGCTACCCCGACCTCCAGCTGGCCGTCGTGGGTAGCGGGTACTGGGAGGCTCGGCTGCGGGAGCACGCCGCCGCGCGAGGCGTCGGTGAGCGGGTGGCGTTCCACGGCTTCGTCGACGAGGCGACCAAGCACCGGCTGCTCGCCCAGTCGTGGCTCATGCTGATGCCCTCCCACAAGGAGGGCTGGGGTCTGACCATCGTCGAGGCCGGCCTGCACGCGACGCCCGCCGTGGCGTTCGCGCACGCGGGCGGGCCGAGCGAGTCGATCCAGCACGGCCGTACCGGGCTGCTGGCGCGGGACGTCGCCGAGATGACCCACCAGGTCGAGCACCTGCTGCGGCGGACCACCCTGCGCGAGCGTCTCGGCGCCGGTGCCCGTACGCACGCCCGCAGCTTCGACTGGTCGGTGAGCGGCACCCTGCTCTCCCACACGCTGGGATCGGTGCTCGGTCACGTCGACCGGCTGCCGCAGCCGAGCGCGAGCACGCTGACGCTCACCCCGGTCGAGGACCTGGACGGTGACGGCGCGGCGGGCGAGCACGACGAGCTGGACGCGCTGCTGCCGATGGTCGAGGCGGTGCTGCTCACCGAGCAGGTCGACGACGTGATCGACCCGGCGCTGCTGCAGCGCTCCTCCTGACCCAGGAGCACGACGAAGGGCCGCCCCTCGGGGCGGCCCTTCGTCGTGCTGTGCGGCCTGCGCCGCCCGTCGTCAGCTGTCGTAGCTGATGACGTTGTTGTACGTCTGCGGCTGCTTGATGGAGTTCTGCGACTGCACGAGGCCGAAGATCGCCAGTCCTGCCAGCAGGACCCCGACGACTGCGCCGCCGATGTTCCAGGCCGTCTTGTTGCCACTCGTGCCCATAGGTGTGACCTCACTGGTCTCGTCGCGTACGGCGTCTGCACGCCCTCACAAGGCCACGAGCATAGCAATACTGGTCAGTACATGGTGGCGTGCGCCACACTCCGGTCCGACTGATCACCAGACGGACGGCGAAGGCCGGCGACCACCCAGGCGATCGCGACGACGACCAGCGCCGTTCCGCCGGCGGCGAGCCCCGCGTACCGGTAGCCGCCGGGCGCGGCGACCGGCGCGACGCCGCCGGCGCCCAGGTCGTACAGCGCGACGTCCTGCGCCTGGACGATCTGGTCCAAGCGCGAGACATCGGGCACGCCGGGTGCGGGCGGCTGGTCGGTGAGGACCAGGACGTAGCGCACCCCGACCCGGCGCAGCACCGAGGTCACGTCGGTGCCGGTGGCGAGGGCGTCGCCGATCTGACGCGACTCACTGCTCTCGCCCCGGACCGTGCGGCTCGACAGCGGGAGGTCGTCGTTGACCAGGACCTCCCGCGAGATCAGTCGCTGCCACGGGTCCAGCAGCACGATGTCGTCGTTCCAGGCGTAGCGGCGGTAGAGCGTCCACGGAAACACCGCGACCGACCCGGCCGGGAGCCGGTCGATGCGGGCTGCCAGGTCGAGCTGGCTCGCGGGGTACTGGGCCGCGTCCCAGCGACCCGTCGCGCCCCAGGCCATGCTCGGCAGGGTGGCGACCGGCCAGGCCGCGAGCGCGAGGGCCAGCAGCGCGCTACCGGCGCGACCCGCCTGCCGCCGGCTCATCGCGGCGCGGGCGATCTCGGTCAGCGTCCCGACGCACACCGCGAGCAGGATCACCCACAGCGCGACGAACTTCTGCGAGTCGCGCATCAGACCGCCGCCGGGCACCGAGGTCACGATCCAGGTGACCAGGTCCTTGCCGCCGACGACCGAGCTGAGGCCGGCGGTGAGCAGGCCGATCACCCCGGCGATGGCCAGACCGCCCGTCGCGGGATGGCGGCGCCAGCCCGTGCTGCGGACCCAGAACGCGACGGACACCGTGACGCCGACCAGGGCCACGCCGGCCACGACGGTCGACATCCGCTCGTCGAACCAGACGCCCTTGTTCCAGATGCCGCCGCCGGTGAGCAGCGACGGCAGCACGCCGTACGGGGTGTCGGCGCGCGACATGAACGCCTCCACTCCCCCGGAGTCGGCCGGGGTGTCCGCGCTGACGACGAGGAAGGGGTACCACCACGGGGCGTTGGCGAGCAGGGCGACGACCGCGACCCACACCAGGTCGGTCAGCCGCGCCGCCGCACCACGCGCGGCCGCCGCGGCCGACGGGAGCAGCAGCACGCAGGCCGCCACGATCAGCGCCAGGACCGACCCCGTGGACCCGGTGAGGGCCACGAGGACGAGCGCGGTGGCCAGCCGGCACCGGCCGTACGGCCGCCCGTCCCGGCACGCGGCGGCGGCGGACGCGACCCACGGCAGGCAGGCGTACCCGAGCAGGAAGCCCCAGTGCCCGATCGCGAGACGCTCGGCGACGTAGGGGTTCCAGCACGCGGCCACCGCGGCGGCCACGCCACCGACCCGGGTGCGCACCAGCCCGGCGACACCCGCGCCGACGCCGACGAACACCGCGAGCAGCAGCACCTTCTGCACGACCCAGCCGGGTGCGAGCTGGGACAGCAGCGCGACGACCGCGTCGTTGGGGACGGCCCGTGGCACCGAGCCGTCCACGCCGAGCGTGCGCGCGCTGAGCTCCAGCCGCGGCACGAACACCATGTCGTAGACGAGCAGGTAGCCGGGCCGCAGGGCGGGCCCGAGCGCGAGCAGACCGCACAGCAGTCCCGCGAGCGCGCCCCAGGTCCGCCGGTGCGGGCTCACGACGCGTGGATCCGCTCGATGGACGCGAACGCCGCGCCCATCCGGGTCACCTGGGTCGCCAGGTCGTGCTCGGCGACCATCCGGGCGCGGTTCGCGCGGCCGGCCTCGACCCGTCGGGCCGGGTCCTGCAGCCAGCCGAGCAGCGACTCCGCCAGGGCCTGCGCCGAGTCGTCGACCAGGTCGTTGGGTGCGGTGACCGCCTCGTCGTTGGTGCCGCAGCGGGTGGTGACCACGGGCAGGCCGCAGGCCTGCGCCTCCAGGTAGGCCAGGCCGAGCTGCTCGGTCCACTTCCACGTCGGCCGGGGCGCCGTCGTGAACACCGCGGACCCGCGCAGCAGGTCGGCGACGCCGTGGGCGTCCAGGGAGCCCGCGAGCCGGACGCGGCGGCGTGGGTCGGCGGCGGCCTCCTCGACCTGGTCGCGCAGCGGACCGCGGCCGGCCACGACCAGGCTCGCCTCCGGGATCGTGCGCTGCACGATCTGCATGGCCTCGAGCACCCGGTCGATGCCCTTGTTCTCGGCCAGCGGGCTGATGAAGGCGACGACCGGGTCCTGCGTCGGGGTCTCGGCGGGCGAGAAGATCTCGGTGTCGACACCGGGCTTGACGACGCGGATGCGCTCGTCGTCGAAACCGTTGGCCAGCAAGTGGTCTCGTGCGGCGTCGACCATGCACAGCAGCAGGTCCGCGGACCGGCAGGACTCCAGCGCCTGACGGTAGGGCGGCACCTTGTAGATCGGCTGGTTCGGGAGGTTCTCCCAGGTGACGACGGCCTGGAGCGGGCGCCGGCCGGCCGGAGCACGCCGCCGCCAGCGCGAGGCCTGACCGGTCACGAGCGAGCACAGCTCGAGGGAGGCCACCCAGTCGAAGGAGTCCGGGTCCTGCTCGTCCAGGCCCTTCACCCATGCGAACGCCCCCGCCTCGATGAACCGCTTGATCGGTCGGCGGTAGCTGCTCGGCACCCAGGTGAGGTCACCGACCGGCTCCTCGCGGGCCAGGGCGGTCACGTGCGTGCCGGGCATCCGCGACATCCAGTAGAGCTCGCGCCGCGGACGCTGGTCCGGGAGCGACACCCACAGCATCCGCCGGGTCACGAGGCCGCCGCCCGCGCGGCCCGGTCACGCCGGCCGCGACGCGCACCGAGGGTGTACCCGACGACCTCCATGCCCCGCATCACGACCATGCCGGCCGCGTGACCCGGGTCGCGCAGCAGGTTGCCGCGGTGCCGGACGTAGGAGCCGAGCACGGCTCGACCCTGCTCGCCGACCGCGCCGTCGTGCTGCGCGGCGAACGCGGGGATGCTGCGGCCGTAGTAGTACCGCTTGCGCATGACGTCGGTGAGCGTGAGCCGGCCCTCGTCGTGGTCGACGATGATCGGCGCGAGCGCGATGCGGGCGCCCTGGGCGTGCATCCGCATCCGCAGGTCCGCGTCCTCCGGCCCCGACATCTCCAGGTGGAACCCGCCGTCGCCGGTCAGGAAGTCGCGTCGGACCAGCCGTGGGTTGTGCAGCCACGGGTCGTCCAGGTAGCAGGACCGCTCCAGCGCCCGGCAGGCCGTCCAGTACCCGGCGCCGATCGTGCGCTCGGGCAGGGCGACGCCGACGGCGTCCTCCTCGTGGGCGGTCCGGACGGCGATCTCCACCGAGCTCGGCGGCAGCACCATGTCGCTGTCCAGCCACAGCACCCACTCGCCGTGGGCCTCCTGGACACCGCGGTTGCGCTGGGCGCTGCGCTCCGGGCCGGCCGTGATCACCCGGTCGGCGTACTCCGCGGCGACGCCGACGGTCCCGTCGTCGCTGTGGTTGTCGACGACGATCAGCTCCAGGCGGTCGTAGGTCTGCTGCCGGACCGACGCCAGACAGGCCGCGATGGTCCGGATGTTGTTGCGGGTGGGGACGACGACCGTCACCTCGGGTGTGCTGCTCATGGGCGTGCGGCCTCCAGCGTCAGGGTCTCGGTCATGTCCTCGTCCGGGTCGTCGTGATGGTGGTCCTGCGGCAGCAGCACGCCGACCAGCGCGATGACCAGGCCGGCACCGCACAGGTGGTGCGGAAGCATCGAGGAGGCCACGGCGTCGGCCGACACCGTCCCGCGCTGGTCGCCGAGCAGGGCGATGTACACGACGATCGAGGTCATCAGCAGGCCGGCACCGGCGCCGATCAGCCACATCGGGCGTACCGCCCACCGGCGCAGGACGAGGACCACGAGCAGACCGGCGGCCAGGCCCGCCCAGCCGACGGCGAACCAGGCGAGAGCGATCAGCCCGATCTCACGGGTCCAGCGCGGCCACCCGGGCCGGTCGTCGCGGACGTGACGGGCGCGTGCTCGCACCGCTCGGCGTGAGCCGGGCTCGCCGTCCGAGGCCGCTCGGACCCGGCGGGCGGCCGACGCCGTCCGGTCCGGGTCGTCCAGGCGGGCTCCCACGCGACGGCGGCGCCAGCTGGCGAGCAGCACCAGGGCCGCGGCGAGGAGCACGACGGCCACGGAGACGCCGAGGGCGATGTTCGAGGTGCGCTGCGGCGCGAACCGGATCTGGATGGTGTGCGAGCCGCCCTTCGGCAGCACCCAGCCGGCCGAGAACCCGTCCAGGGTGACGGGCGCCCCGAGGTCCTGGCCGTCGGCGGTGGCCTTCCAGCGCGGGTCGATGCTCTGTCCGATCACGACGGCGTACGGTGCGTCGCCCGCCGTGACCTTCAGCGTCTTCGCCGAGCTGGAGTTGCGCACGACCTGCGCGGTGGGCGGCAGCGGCACCTGCTGCGTGGTCGGGCGCTTGTCCTTGAGGTCCATGGTGTCCAGGACAAAGCCCTGGGTCTGCTCGATCCGCCGCTCGCCGCTCTCCAGGGTCACGTCCTGGCAGGCGACCCAGCGGGTGCCCGACTCGTCCGGTCCCGCCAGCAGCGGCGTCACGGGACGCATCTTCAGCGGCTTGCCGTCGACGGTCGCGACGGTGAGGCAGCGCTCGCGGCCGGAGCGGTCGAGGGGTCCGGGCGTGGTCGTCTGCATCCGCACGCCGGCGTCGATCTCGGTGAACCGCGGCGGCGAGGCGTCGAGCCGGCCGGAGAGGCCGGTGATGGTGACGCGGACCGTGCGGCCCTGCACCGGCTCGGGCAGCCGCAGCGTGTTCTTGCCCGGTCGGACGCCGGTGGTGAGCACCGTGCGCCCGTCCACGCTGATCTGCACCCGGCTGACCCACATCGGCGAGGAGGCGCTTCCGGCGACCTGGTCGAGGGTGACGTCGGAGATGTTGCGCTCCGGGCCGGTCACCTGCCAGTGCTCACCCCGGATCGACCCGCCCGGTGCCCAGGCGGTGCTCGGGTCGCCGTCGGCGGCCTGCGAGGCACGCCAGCGCGGGTTGGTGAAGTAGAAGGCGCTGGAGTCGGCCCGGACCGACTGCGCGTAGCCGGCGGCGTCGTCGTACGTCCGCTCCAGCGGCCCGGTGACGCGCACCGTCGCCTCGGCGGTGTAGTCGCGCGTGCTCGGGACGGTGACCACCCGGCGCAGTGCGCGCTCGCTGTCGTCGCTGTCGTCGGGGCTGTTGAGCACCCGCCGCAGCAGGATGTCCATCGGCACCGCGTCCATCCGGGCCCGCTGCTGCGGGGTCATCCGCGCGTACTGGTCGCTGAACGTCGTGGGGGTCCGGGCGGTGCGTGCGGCCTTGGCGCCGGGGAGACCGAGCTCGGCCAGCCCGACCAGGCTGAAGCCCTCGCCGCGAATGCTGTCGATCCGCAGGGTGACCCGGTCGGTCACGGCTCCCCCGAGGTCGAGCGTCGCGCTGCCCTTGTCCGGGAGCCGGACGGTCGAGGACCGGCCTCCACCCGTCAGCGTGACCTTGTCGATCTTCACGCTGCCGATCGGCAGCTGGGACACCGGCACCCGC
The DNA here is from genome assembly GCF_029439465.1 of Luteipulveratus flavus. Lineage (GTDB taxonomy): Bacteria > Actinomycetota > Actinomycetes > Actinomycetales > Dermatophilaceae > Luteipulveratus > Luteipulveratus flavus. The sequence goes on from NZ_JAROAV010000024.1 coordinate 139,139, forward strand.
CCGACCGACGTCGGCGCCGGCAGCCGGACCTGCAGCGTCTGCCCGGTCGCGCGGCGGAAGTCGCCGAACCGCCAGGCCGAGCGCGGGTCGCCGTCGACCGCGAACTCGGGCACGCCGTACGGCAGGTCGAAGAACGTGCCACCGCTGGTGCTGGCCCGCACGATGGCGCCCGAGCGCAGCAGCACCGTCTGGTCGGCGGTGCGGTCGCCGAGCGTGCGGGTGTCGCCGAGCTTCTCCGTCCCGGACAGCAGCGGACCCTGCCCGGCGATGAGGCGGTTCGGGATCACGTCGCGGCGGGCGTTGGTGTCGGTGATGACCATCCGGCCCGTGGTCGGGAGCACCTGCGCGAGCTCGGCGGCGCTGAGGTCCTGGGCGTACCGGACGGTCGGGCTCGCCCCGAGGGTGCCGGCCGCGGTCATCGACGGGAAGGCGAACCCGTCGCCGGCGACGATCACGCCGCCCGTCGCGGCCTGGGCCCGCACGGCCGTCCGCGACTGAGCCACGTCGTACAGCGCGAGCGGCGTGAGCTTCTCCTCGCCCTGGCCCTGGGGGTCGGAGAACTGCCCGACGTTCTCGCTCGGGTAGCCGAACGTCGCGGTCTGCTTCAGGCCGAGGTCGCCCTGCAGCATCCGGGTGGTCACCGACGGACGGGCGCCGCCGTCGTCCTCCCACACCATGTCCCGGCGCAGCAGGACCTGGTCGGAGCCGAGGTAGCGGGCGAACGTCGCCACGGTGCCGGCCGGTGCCGCACCGGACTGGACGGCGTCGTTGAGGGCCGCGAGGAAGTTGGCGCCGGGCCGTGAGGCGTTCGGCGTCGTCTCGGGGATGACCGCGTCGCGCTTGAGAAGCGAGTTGGCCACGTCGTCGGGCCGCTCGACGGTCCACCGGTAGTCGGGCCGCACCTGGCCGGGCAGCATCAGCACGGTGCTCGCGGGGTTCCCGGCGTCGGCCCGTTCGGCCGCCTGCGTCCAGTAGCCCGGGATGTTCATCTTCGAGACGTAGAGCCGCCCGCCGAAGGCCGGCAGCGCCCACGAGGCGAGCAGCGCCACGGCCAGCGCGACCGCGACCGGAGCCACGCCCGGACGCCGCCACACCCGCGGCAGGAACCGCACGACCCCCACGCCGATGGCGACGGCCAGCGCGAGCGCCAGGACCGCGCCGATCTTGTTCGTCGTCCGGAACGCCGACATCAGCGGGATCCGCAGGATGTGCTCCAGCACCCAGCCGAACGGCGAGGCGGGACCGCCCTGCCGGGGGAAGATCCCGACCATGATCACCGCGGCGACGCCGATGGACACCGCGACCATGCGGCGGACCACGCCGGTGCACCAGCGCAGCATCAGCAGCGCGAGCACCGGCCAGGCCATCGTCATCACGATGACGAACGGACTGGCGACGTAGGTCGCGTGCTGGGGCAGCCAGGGGCCCTTGTCGTCGTACCCGTACAACGGCCAGAGGCCGACGCCGCGCAGGACCTCGGGGAAAGAGGAGACCTTGGCGATGCCGGTCAGCGTCTCCGAGCTCTCGACGATCTGGCTGCCGGTCGAGCTGGCGGCCGCCGACGGGATGAGCCAGTAGACCGAGACGCCCAGCACGAACAGCGCGCACTTGGCGGTGACGGCGAGCACCCGGCGCCACGGCAGCGACCGCTCGGACCGGATCGCCAGGGCCACCGGCACCATCGCGAGCAGCTGCAGGAGCGGCACGACGGCGACGTTCATGCCGCTCATGGCGAAGAAGGTCAGGCCGAACGCCGCCGGCCACGCCCAGCTGCGGTCGTCACGCAGCGCCCGGACGTAGCAGAGCAGCTGCCACGGCAGCAGCGACAGCGGCAGCGCGATGGCCAGGGTGGCGCCGGCCTGCACGGTGTACGGGTTGGCGAGGTAGACCACTCCGGCGACAAGTCCGGCCCAGCGTCCGGCCCGCGGCACCAGCGCCCGGACCAGCCGCACGGCACCCCACGCCGCCGCCAGCCACAGCAGCAGGTGGAAGGTCTTGAACGCCATCTCCGGCGACAGGCCGATCCCGCGCAGCGCCGCCAGGATCAGCAGTACCGGGACCAGCCCCACGTTGAAGTTGGGCGAGCCGAGGTACGGCGAGGAAGTCCACGAGGAGAGGTAGCGCCCGATCATGTCCAGGGGCGCGATGTACACCTCTGGCTTGATGTCGGTGTTGAAGTCACCGAGGTCGTTCAGGAAGACGACCACTGCCAGCACCACGACCAGGAGGGCAACCGTCATCCGGTAACGGGTGAGCAGGCGCAAGAGGGAAACTCCACGAGGTGTCTCGGCTGGCGACGCCTCGTCCGGCTGGTCGCATGGGCTCACGCCAATATAACTGGTGAGTAGCCTGGATCACACGCAATCGAGACAGCGAAGGTCAGGCCCAGTGAAACCACGCCATGCGGCGCCGCCGAGTCCCCGGCGCGCCGCCCTGACGGGCGCTCTGCTCGGGATCGCCATGGCCGTCTCGAACGTCCTGTCCTACCTGTTCGTCATCGTGCTGGCGCCCGCGCTCGGACCGGCCGACTTCGGCGGCTACTCGGCGCTGTCGACGTACGGCATCCTCCTGGCGATCCCGGCGGGCGCGTTCCAGGTGGTGGTCGCCCGCCACATCGCCGCCGGTGAGCACACCAGCGGGCTGCGGCCGGCGCTGGTGATCGGCCTCGGTCTCGCCGGCGCCACGGTGCTGCTGGCGCCGCTGCTCCGCTCGGCGTTCCACCTGGACTCGTTGTGGGCGCCCGTGCTGCTCGGGCTGACCCTCGTCCCGATGACGCTGACCGGCGCGTTCCAGGGGACGCTGCTCGGGCTCGAACGGGTCAAGGGGCTCTCCAGCCTGTACATCCTGACCGCCGGCGGCCGGCTCGGGGCCGCCCTCGTCGCAGCACTGGCCGGGAGCTCGGTGACGGAGGTGTTCGGGCTGCTGCTCGCGGCGTCGGCGATCACCAGCGCCTGGGGATGGCTGCTGTGCCGCGACGCCGCCGACCGGCTGCCGAGCTCCCGGGCCGGCCTCGCGGCCGAGCTGCTGCGGTCCAACACCACGCTGGCCGCCTTCATGGCCCTCACCAACGTCGACGTCCTGCTGGCCCGGCACTTCCTGACCGCGCACGAGTCCGGCGGGTACGCGCTCGCCTCCACCTTCGGCCGGGCGGTGTGCTGGGCGACCCAGTTCGTGGCGCTCCTGCTCGTACCGCGGATGCAGTCGCACGGAGCGGCGCGGGTGCGGCTCAAGGCCTCAGGCCTGGTGCTCGCCATCGGACTCGTCACGTTCGCGGTGGTCGCGCTCGCCCCGCGGTTCTGGATCGGTCTGGCCGGTGGCGAGCAGTACACCGACTTCGCCGGCCTGGCCGTGGCCTGCGTCGCCCTCGGCACCGCCTGGGCGCTGGCCCAGGTGTGGCTGTTCTCCGAGATGGGCAGCAACTCCAGCGTCCTCGGCGGCCTGACCTGGGTGGTGCTGGTCGTGCAGGCCGTGACGATCGGCTTCTGGTGGCACGACTCGGCGGGTCAGATCGTGGCGGTGTGCACCGCCGGTGCGCTGACGGTCGCGGTCGCCGGCCTGGCGCTCACCGTGCTCGCGCACCAGGCCGAGCGACCGCTGGACCAGACCTCAGCGCTGGCCGCCACCGATGGCACGCGAACGTGACAGCAGCAGCCTCGCGCCGGACTTGACCACGCCCGGCATGACCCCGGCGGCCTTCCAGGCCACCGCGTTGACCCGGTCCTGGACGGAGACCTGGTAGCGGCGCAGCGCCTCGTCGCGGCGGCTGAGCCGGGACGGGGCCGTACGGCGGAACACCAGGGCGTGCAGGCCGTTGGCCCAGCGCGGGTCGTCGGCCTCGCGCGCGTCCCAGGTCGCCTCGATGCTCCAGCCCGGGTGCGACTTCAGGAACAAGCGGTGCGCGCGCTGGACGACCGGCCAGCTGGCGTCGTCGACCAGCACCAGCGTCTCGTCGGCCAGCAGCGGCTCGGCCACCGCGAGGGCGAGGTAGTGCGACAGCTGCGTGTGCTCGCCGTCGTAGAAGTACACCCCGACCGGACGGTCGACCACGCCCGGCGTCGCCATGAGCCGGAAGCAGTCGCCCTCGAGCAGCTCGACGTCGGCGTCGGCGGCGTAGCGGCCGAGGTTGTCCAGCAGCTCGGCCCGGGCCAGCTCGCCGGCCATGCCGAACTCCATGAAGTTCTCCATGGCGTAGAACTTCCGGCCGGAGACGTCGCGGACGGCGCCGCACAGCGAGCGCCCCTTGAACGTGCCGACCTCGAGGTAGCACTCCTCGGCGGGCAGCAGGCGCGCGGCGAGGTTGAGGACGGCCAGCTCGTTCGGCGAGGTGAACCCGCTGACGTCCTTGGCGATCACGTCCCAGCCGGAGTCGATCGGGTCATGCTCCTGCGGGTCACCGGCGAAGTGTGACGGGAGCTCGGCGAAGAAGCGTGCGGTGTCCATGCGGGATCGTCCATTCTGTGCGGTGTACTCCCGAGTAGCGCAGACATAGTGACATGTGACTCACCGCACAGGGGCATAGCTCGCCTGAATCTGTGGCAGCAGCCACTTCCAGACCATCGGCGCGGCCTCCCGGGAGAAGTGCGCCCGGTCGGCGAAAAGGGTGACGCCGGCCCGGGTGGGCTCGTACCCGCGGGGGCAGGTCGCGGCCTGCAGGTCGATGACGCGCACGGCGCCCGGGTGGCGGGCCGCCCAGCTCTTCAGCACGCCGTTGACCCAGCTCGGGTCCCGGACGACCCGGCGCACCTGAGCGAGGTCCGCCGCACCGGCACCCGATCGGCCGCCCGTCTGGTCCGAGGGCAGGTCGCGGCACGGCAGGGTGACCAGCTGCAGCCGGCCGGCGCTGCCGAGGCGCGCGAGCAGGTCGTCCAGACCGTGGTCGATCACCTGGGCATACCGGGGATCCCCCGGCCGGACGACCGTGCCGTCCGACGCCCGGTGCGGGTAGGCGAGCATCGTCCAGGCGAGGACCACGAGGACCTGGCTGCCGGACGACCGGAAGTCAGCAGGCCAGCGTTCGCGGGTCGTCCGGCAGGGCGCCTGGACGGGGATGTCCTGCTCCCCCGTCGTCGCGGTCGCCGGGAGCAGGTCGCAGCCCTCGCGGGCCTGGTTGTGCAGGCTCACCCCGGGGTAGGTCGCCGCCGGGAAGTCGTCGGCCAGCTGCTGCGCGACCGAGTCTCCCAAGACGGAGATCCGCTGGGGCGCGCTGCCCGGGTCGTACGCCCGCTGGCCCGCGACCAGGTCCGGCTGACGCTCCGACAGAGCCGGCGCGGGCATGCTCCACAGCAGGACCGACCCGGCGAGCACGGCCGCGACCACCGGGCCGAGGGTCCAGCGTCGTGCGCGCCTCGCCAGCGGCAGCCCACGCAGGCCGTGGGCGAGCACCGGCGCCTCCAGGTAGCGGTAGGACGCGGCCGCCGCAGCGAGTGTCAGCACCAGCTGCACCAGGGCGGCGAGCGGTCGCGGGACGCCGTCCAGCGGCACCCACAGGTGGATCGGCCAGTGGTAGAGGTAGATGCCGTAGGAGATCCGGCCCAGGTACGGCAGCGGTCGCAGGCTCATCAGGCGGTTCAGCGGAGAGGGCCGCTCGTCGACCGCCGACCAGGCGACCAGCCCGGCGGCGAGCGCGAACAGCAGCACGCCGCCCTCGGTGTAGACCCACTGCGTCGCCTCGTCCAGCAGGAAGACCGCGCTGAGCGAGGTCGCGAAGCCGACCCAGCCCATCGCCTCGGTCGCCGCCCGTGGCAGCAGCGCCGGCCGCCGCCCGTCGCTGCCGCGCCCGAGCAGGAACCCGACCGCCACACCGACGAGCAGAGCCTGCACGCGGGTGTCGGTGCCGTAGTAGAGCCGCGACGGGCCGGCCGACTGCGCGAGGTGCGCCGTCCACACGGCCGCGCCGACCGCGAGCGCGAGCACGACGCCGGACCGCAGCGCCCGCCGGCGGGCCAGGACGCACAGCCCGAGCAGCAGGAACGGCACGACGAGGTAGAACTGCTCCTCCACCGACAGCGTCCACGCGTGCCGCAGCGGGGACGGCATGCCGAACTGGTCGAAGTAGGCGTCGTTGCGCTGGACGAGCCGCCAGTTGAGGAAGAACCCCAGCGTGGCCGCCGCGTCACCGCCCCACAGCCGGCGCTGCTCCCCCTCACCGATGAGCAGTGTCGCGACGAGGACGGCGGCGACCAGGACCAGCATCGCGGGGAGGACGCGACGCGCTCGGCGGACGTAGAACGCGATCGCGTCGATGCGGCCGGTCCGCGCGTGCTCGCTGAGAAGGATGCGCGTGATCAGGAAGCCGGAGAAGACGAAGAAGTGGTTGATCCCGATCCAGCCGCCGGCGAGGCGGGTCACGCCGAGGTGGTAGAGCACGACCAGGATCACGAAGAGCCCGCGGTAGCCGTCCATCGCGGCGAACCGGACGGGCGGGGCCGACGTCGCCCCGCTGCGTCGGGACCGCCGGGTCGCGAATACGGCGCTCATGAACGGGCTCCGGCGCGCTGCTCGTACGCGGTCCGGATCGACGGGGCCAGCCAGGTCCAGATCATCGGGGTCGCCGGCGCGGAGAAGTGGATGCCGTCGCCGTACAGCGGGACGCCGTGCACGGCGGGCCGGAAGCCGGTGGCGCAGCCGAGCGCGCCGTACAGGTCCAGCACCGGCACCTGGTGCGCGCCGGCCCAGCTGCGGATGATCCGGTTGAGCACGACCGGGTCGGCGCCGGCGTCGGCGAATCTCGGGTGCTGCTCCAGGTAGGCGCGGTAGCTGTCCGGGAGGTAGGCGATGTCGCGGTCGCGGCACGGCACGGTGACGACCTGGACCTGCGCCGCGCCGGCGGAACGCGCGTCGGCGCGCAGCTGCTCCAGGCGTGCGACGACGGCACGCTCGTACCGCGGGTCGTCCAGCCCCACCGGGCGCCCGTCCAGCACGTGCGGCAACGACGCCAGGGTCCCGGTCATCAGGACGAGGACGTCGACCGAGTCCTGGCGCACCCGGGCGCCGACGTCGCGCTTGATCGCCAGGCAGGTGGGCGTGGCGGTCGTCCGCTCGCGGTCCGACCAGCCGAGCGGGACGTCGGTGAGGTCGCAGCCGGGCTCGGCGAGCCCGACGGTGCGCAGGTCGGAGTACGCCGCGGGCTTGCCCTCGAGCAGCTTGAACGGCACCGAGTCCCCGAGCAGACCCACAGTCACGGGGGTGGGTCGCGGCGTGTACGCGGGAGTCCCGGCCACCAGGGCCGGGCCGGTGCCGCTGCCGGATGCGGGACCGGCAGCGGCGACGTTGCCGACCGCGTACGAGGCGGCCAGGACCGCGGTGACGCTGGCGGCGACCGCCATCCGGCCGGCTCCGCGCCCGCCGGGCACGAGCGCGCGGACGCCACCACGCAGGACGCGCCGCTCGACCAGCTCGTACGACGCCGCCGCGACAGCCACCGTGACAGGGATGCCGATCACGACCTGCAGCCAGGTCGGTGCCTGCGGGGCGGCGCGGACGAACCACAGGTGGATCGGCCAGTGCCACAGGTACAGCCCGTAGGAGAGCTTCCCCAGGTAGGCGAGCGGTCGCCAGCCGAGGACGTCGCCGAGGAGAGAGGGACGCGGGTCGGCGCACGCGGTGACCAGCGCGGCGGCGACGAGCGAGCTCAGCAAGATGCCGCCCGACCCGAACATCCAGCCGCTGAACGGTGCCACGGTCAGGTAGGCGACGGCCATCCCCGCCAACCCGCCCCAGCCGAGGACCGCGAGAGCCGGCGGCGACAACCGGTCGGGCAGCCGGCCGCCCCGACGCAGGCCGAGCAGGAGGGCGAGCGCCACCCCCACCAGCAGCGACTGCACGCGCGTGTCGGTGCCGTAGTACGCATGGGCCTGCGCCGAGGTGGAGCCGGTCCCGACCACCGCGGTCCAGACGGCGGACGCGACCGCGAGCCCGAGCACCACGGTCACCTGGGCTCGCCGGCTGCGCAGCACGAACAGCGCCGCGATCAGCAGCGGGACCAGGACGTAGAACTGCTCCTCCACCGACAGGGTCCAGGCGTGCCGCAGGAACGAGGGGTTGCCGAACGCCTCGAAGTACTGGTCGTCGCGCAGGATCAGCCGCCAGTTCATGACGTACCCCAGCGTCGCGAGCACGTCGCCCCGCAGCGCCCGGCGCACGTCGTCGTCCGCGACCAGCAGTCCGTACGCGCACAACGTGCCCAGCAGGAGCAGCAGGCCGGGCAGGAGACGGCGGGCGCGACGCCGGTAGAAACCGAGCACGTCGATGTCGCCGTAGTCGATCCGCTCCTCGATCAGCAGGCGGGCGATGAGGAAGCCCGACAGCACGAAGAACAGGTTGATGCCGACCCAGGCCCCCTGCAGACCGCTGACGCCGAGGTGGAACGCCATGAAGGTGAGCATGGCGATGCCCCGGACGCCGTCCAGGGCAGGTCGGTTGCGGTAGCGCGAGCGGGCCAAGCGAGATCCTCCACGATCCGGGTCCGGGCGGGGCGGGCCCGAGAGATACTACGGACGCGGGGTAGGAGATACCTGCCGATCGGTACAGATCACGCTCAGCCCATCCGGCCGGCCCTCACGCCGGCCGACCTCAGCGGCGCGGGGAGTCGTCGTCGTAGCGGCGGCTGCGGCGGGGGACGTAGCGGTCCGATCCCCCGTCCTCGGAGGAGTGGCGGAACGAGCGCTCCTCGGTGGCGTCGCGGTCCTCGTCGTAACGCTCCTCGTCGACGGAGCGCCGCTCGCGGACGTCACCGTCCTCCAGGCGGTCTCGCGATGCGGACACCGAACGGACCTCGTTGCGGCGGTCGAAGCCGAACAGCGCCGTGCCGATCGCGGCCACCGCGAGAGCGATGAGCCCCGAGAAGATCGCACGCATGCGGTAGACGTCCGGAAGATCGCGGCAGATGTTCTTCGGGAAGGTCTCCGTCGGCGGCGATGACGCGCTCCCGCAGTCGAAGAACTGCCCGTTCGAGCCCAGGAACGTGACCGGCACGAAGTACCAGTAGGCCGCTACACCGAGCAGCGCGAGGCCGATCAGGAGAGACACCTTGGTCCCGGTGCGAGGGCTCAGAACAGTGCGGGATTCGTCTCCGTCATGGGGCATGCCGCGCATACTAGTTGTGACGAGGGCCACGATGTCTACCAATGAGTACGTAGGATCACCGGCAACCTCGGAGCCCGGGGTGCGCTCGTCCGAACCACCGCCGTCCCGTCGTTGAGAGCAGATCGTTGGCCCACCACAAGCACGCGTCACTCCCCTACCGCCCGGCCTTGGACGGGTTGCGGGGTGTCGCCGTCCTCGCGGTCCTCGTCTACCACGTCAACGGGTCATGGGCCCGGGGCGGCTGGCTCGGCGTGGACCTCTTCTTCGTCCTGTCCGGATTCCTGATCACCTCGCTGCTGCTGCAGGAGCACCGGCGCTGGGGCAGCATCGACCTGCTCGGCTTCTGGATGTCCCGAGCGCGTCGGTTGCTCCCGGCGCTGGTGGTCGTGCTCATCGCGGTGCTCGTGGCGGCGTGGTTCTGGACCGTTCAGACCCGCCGGGCGACGGTCGGGTGGGATGTCCTCTCCGCACTGGGCTACGTGGCGAACTGGCGGTTCATCGCCGGCGACGAGAGCTACTTCTCCTCGATCGCCATGCCGTCCCCGGTGCTCCACATGTGGTCCCTGTCCATCGAGGAGCAGTACTACCTCGCGTTCCCGCTCCTGCTCACGGCACTCACGGCTGTGGTGCGCAGCCGCCGCACCTGTGCCGCAGTCCTCGGCGCGCTCGCCCTGCTCTCGGTCTGGTGGATGACCCACCTGTACGTCCCGGGCGCCGACCCCTCCCGCGTCTACTACGGCACCGACACCCGAGCGTTCGAGCTCTTGATCGGCGCCACCGCCGCGTGCCTGCTGAGCGGGCGCGAGCTCCGGCGCGGCCGACCGCGCCGGACGGACTCCGTCCTGGGCATCGCGGCCTGGCCGGCACTGGCGATCTTCATGATCTGCTTCCTGCTCCTCCCCGAAGGTTCCACCGTGCCGTTCGAGGGCGGCCTGGCCCTGCTCGCCGTCGTCGCGGTCGTCCCGATCGCGGCCGCGTCCTCGCGGACACCGAGCGCGTTCCAGCGGGCGCTGGCTTTCGAGCCGCTGCGGCGGCTGGGTCTCATCAGCTACGCGCTGTACCTCTGGCACTGGCCGGTCATCGTCTTCCTCAACCCGTCGGTCATGCCGGTGGACGGACTCGCCCTCTCGGTCGTGCAGATCGTCACCTCCCTGCTGCTGGCCTCCCTCACGTTCCTGTACGTCGAGCGCCCCATCCGCAGCAGGGGCTTCGCGGCGCTCATCCCGCGCCAGCCGCGGCCGAGCGTCATCGCGGCGTGGTCGGCCGTGCCGTTGATCGTCGTCGGAGCGCTCGCGCTACCGCTCAACACCTCCTCCAGCAGCGCCGACACGCCACACGGCAGCTCGGTGACGCTGCCCCAGCCGAGGTACGTGCCGAGCACCACCACGCGGAGCGTGATCCTGGTCGGTAACTCCATCCCTGTGAGCCTGACCAACTACTTCGACGGATCCAGCTTCTCGGACCTGCAGGTCAGCCGGTCGGCGAACCTCGGCTGCGACCCGTTCCCCGGCCGTCAGTACGTCGGTGACGAGCTCCAGGTGCCCTCCGCCGGCTGCGTGCAGTGGCACACGACCTGGACCGACAAGATCGCCGAGACCCGCCCGGACCTGACCCTCTTCTTCGTGCCTCAGACCCTCGTCAGCGACTACGAGGTCGATGGCCGGCGGATCCGGTACGGCACCGCCGAGCACGACCGGTTCATCACGGCTTCCCTCGAGCACGTCCGGACGCAGATCGCGCAGCACGGGGGCAAGAGGCTGGCGATCTCGACCCTGTCGTGCCACGACCAACCCGACTTCGGCAAGAATCCGGAGGCGGCGAACGTGAGCAACATCGCCAGAGTGCGGCACGTCAACGCCATCGCGACCGCCTGGGCCCGGCAGAAGCAGGTCGGCGTCGTCGACACCTTCTCCGCGGTGTGCGCGGGCGGTTTCCACGAACGCGTCAACGGCGTCCCCCTGTACGCCGACGGGTTGCACTTCACCAAGACCTCGGCGCCGATCATCTGGAACTGGCTCGCACCGCAGCTGCAGCAGCTCGCGGGACGACCGTGAGCCGGCGCGGCCGTCGTGCCGCCGTCGTCCTCGCCGGCGGGCGCGGCACCCGCATGGGTGGTCTCGTCCGGGACGTCCCGAAGCCGCTCCTACCGGTCGCTGGTCGTCCGCTCATCACCTACCAGCTCGAGCGCCTCGCCGCCGCCGACGTCACCGACGTGGTCGTCGCCACGGGCTACCTCGCCGACGCCTTTCCCGCTGCCCTGGGAGACGGGTCGGCCTACGGCGTGACGCTGCGGCTGGTCGTCGAGGACCGACCGCTGGGCACCGGTGGTGGCCTGCGACGCGCTCTCGACGCCGCTGGGCTCGGCTCCGGCGACACCGTGGTCGTGGTCAACGGCGACCTGCTGTCGGGTCACGACCTCGGATCTCAGCTCGCGGCGTTCGAGCAGGACCGTTCCCAGCGCGGTGCCGTGGCGACGCTCCACGTCCGTCGGGTCGACGACGCGAGGCCCTACGGGCTGGTCGAGACCGGTCCGGACGGTCGCATCCACAGCTTCCGTGAGAAGCCGAGCACGCCGTGCGCGGGCCTCATCAACGCCGGCACCTACGTCGTCGATCCGTCCCTGCTGTCCGCGGTCGACCCCGGCACGGTCAGCTCGCTGGAACGGGACGTCCTCCCCGCAGCAATCGCGCGCGGAGCCGTCCTGACCGCGCACCGACAGGACAGCGACTTCCTGGACGTCGGCACACCGGAGGCCCTGCAGCAGGCCGAGAGCTCACAGCTCGTTCGTGCGAGAGCAGGCCACGACCGAGGCGTGTGATCAGACGTTCGGTCAGTGGGCGGCCGCGTGCCAGGAGCCGCCGACGCCGACGCTGACGTCCAGCGGCACGTCCATCTCCACGGCGGCACCCATCTCCTTGCGGACCAGCGCCTCCAGGTCGGACCGCTCACCGGCCGCGACCTCCAGGACCAGCTCGTCGTGGACCTGCAGCAGCATCCGGGAGCGCGCGTCGGCGTCCCGCAGCGCGTGGTCCACCCGCAGCATGGCCAGCTTGATGATGTCGGCGGCCGAGCCCTGGATGGGCGCGTTGAGGGCCATCCGCTCGGCCATCTGCCGGCGCTGCCGGTTGTCGGAGTTGAGGTCCGGCAGGTACCGCCGGCGCCCGAGCATCGTCTCGGTGTACCCCGTCGCGCGTGCGTCGGCAACGATCTCCTGCAGGTAGTCGCGCACCCCGCCGAACCGGCTGAAGTACTCCTCCATCAGCCCGGACGCCTCCTCGGTGCTGATGGTCAGCTGCTTGGACAGGCCGAACGCCGACAGGCCGTAGGCGAGCCCGTACGACATCGCCTTCACCTTGGCGCGCATCTCCAGCGTGACGTCCTCCGGCTCGACGGCGAAGACGCGTGAGCCGACGAAGCGGTGCAGGTCCTCACCGGTGCGGAACGCCTCGATCAGGCCCTCGTCCCCGGACAGGTGGGCCATGATGCGCATCTCGATCTGGCTGTAGTCGGCCGACAGCAGCGACTCATACCCCTGGCCGACGACGAAGACCTCGCGGATCCGGCGCCCGGCCTCGGTGCGGATCGGGATGTTCTGCAGGTTCGGGTCGGTCGAGGAGAGCCGGCCGGTGGCCGCGATCGTCTGCTGGTACGTGGTGTGGATCCGGCCGTCGTCGGCGACGGACTTCTGCAGCCCCTCGACCGTCACCCGCAGCCGCGACCAGTCGCGGTGGCGCAGCAGCGCCTCCAGGAACGGGTGCTCGGTCTTGACGTAGAGGTCGCTCAGCGCGTCCGCGTCCGTGGTGTAGCCGGTCTTGGTGCGCTTGGTCTTGGGCATCCCGAGCGTCTCGAACAGCACGACCTGCAGCTGCTTGGGCGACCCCAGGTTGATCTGGTCGCCACCGATCGCGTCGTACGCGTCCTGCTGGGCCTCGCGCACCCCGCCCGCGTACTCGCTCTCCAGCGACTCCATCGCGTCGACGTCGACCGCGATACCGGCGCGCTCCATCTCGGCGAGGACGCCCACCAGCGGCAGCTCCAGGTCGGCCAGCAGGGCGCTGCCGCCGGTCCGCGCCAGCTCGCCGTCCAGGGCGGTGGCGAGCTCGCCGATCGCCTGCGCGCGCTGCATCGCGACCATGGCCTCCTCACTGGTGCCCGTGTCACCCAGGTCGAGCACTCCCTGACCGTTCGCGGCCTCCACCCCGGTGAGCTCGCGCTTGAGGTAGCGCAGCACGAGGTCGGCCAGGTCGTAGGAACGCTGGTCCGGACGGACGAGGTAGGCCGCCAGGGCCGTGTCGCTGGTCAGCCCGCGCACCGTGAACCCGCGTGCGGCGAGCGCCTGCAGCGGACCCTTGGCGTCGTAGAAGGCCTTCGGCCGGTCCGCGTCGCCGAGCCAGCCGGCCACCGCCGCCTCGGCCTCCGGCGTGAGCGAGGCGAGGTCGATGTACGCGGCCGTGCCGGACGCCGCCGCGACGGCCAGCCCGTGCGCGTCGCCGCTCCCCCGCGACCAGCTGCCGAGGACCTGGACACCGGCGCGCTGGCCGGTCTGGACGTGCTCGGCGAGCCAGCCGGCAACGGCTGCGGCCTCCAGCGTCTCGCCCTCGACCTCGATCGCCTCGTCGGCCTCGGTGTCGACCGCCTCCAGCGTCTGGAACAGCCGGTCGCGCAGCACCCGGAACTCCAGGCCGTCGAACACGGTGTGGACCTCGTCGCGGTCCCAGGTGTGGCGCTCCAGGTCGTCCACCGACGTCTCCAGCGACAGGTCACCGAGCAGCTGGTTGAGCCGGCGGTTGCGCAGCACGCCGTCGAGGTGCTCGCGCAGCGACTCCCCCGCCTTGCCCTTGATCTCGCCGACGTGGTCGACGATGCCCGGCAGGTCGCCGTACAGCCCGATCCACTTCGCGGCGGTCTTCGGACCGACGCCGGGGACGCCGGGCAGGTTGTCCGAGGACTCCCCGACCATCGCGGCCAGGTCGCTGTAGCGCTCCGGCAGCACGCCGTACTTCTCCTCGACCGCGGCCGGCGTCATCCGCGCGAGGTCGGAGACCCCCTTGCGCGGGTAGAGCAGGGTCACCTTGTCGTTGACCAGCTGGATGGCGTCCCGGTCGCCCGAGCAGATCAGCACCTCGTCGAAGCCCTGGGCGACGGCCTGCGTGGTCAGCGTCGCGATGATGTCGTCGGCCTCGTAGCCGGGCAGCTCGATGTACCGGATCCGCAGCGCGTCCAGCACCTCGTGGACCAGGGACACCTGACCCTTGAACTCCTCCGGCGTCGCCGACCGCCCCGCCTTGTACTCGGCGTACTGCTCGGTGCGGAAGGTCTTGCGGGAGACGTCGAAGGCGACCCCGACGTGCGTCGGCTCCTCGTCGCGCAGGACGTTGATGAGCATCGAGGTGAACCCGTACACCGCGTTGGTCGACTGACCGGTGGTCGTCGAGAAGTTCTCCACCGGGAGGGCGAAGAACGCACGGTAGGCAAGGGAATGACCGTCGAGGAGGAGGAGCCGCTTCACGCATGAAAGCCTATGGCCTGGCACCGACGTGCCGCCGACCGGAGAGGACGACCCGATGACCGAGGCACCCACGCCCGCACCCGAGCCCGCCGAGCAGTCCGAGGCGGAGCTCACCGCGCTCTTCGAGAGCATGAACGCCGGCACGCTGGGTGAGCGCATGGGCATCGAGTTCCTCGAGGTGTCCCCCGGCCGGGTCGTCGCCCGGATGCCGGTGGAGGGCAACACCCAGCCGTACGGGCTGCTGCACGGCGGCGCGAGCGTCGTGCTGGCCGAGACCGTCGGATCGATCGCCGCCGCGCTGCACGCCGGCCGGGACCGGATCGCCGTCGGGCTGGACATCAGCTCCACGCACCACCGCGGGGTGCGCTCAGGTCACGTCACCGCGACGACGACCCCGCTGTCCCAGGGGCGGTCGGTCGCGACGTACGACGTCGCGATCGTGGACGACGAGGGCAACCGGGTCAACACCTCACGGATCACCTGCATGCTGCGCGACGCCCCGCCCCGGGCTCGCTGAGCTCAGACGCCGGTGCCGCGGGCGAGGCCGACCCGGGCGGCCCGCGCCCGCAGTGAGCGTCGCCGGCGCACGACCAGGTCGGAGAGGGACTCCTGCTCGTCGCCCGCCAGCCGACGCCGCAGCGCGCCGGGCGTAGTGGTGCGACTGGTCACCGCCGGCGTGAAGCCGAGCCGGGCGAAGTACCGGTTGGTCTCCTTCTCCTGCGTCGGCACGCAGGAGATCAGCTGGTTGGCGCCGGCGAACTCGGCGTACCGCGCGACCATTCTCAGCAGCTCCTGGGCGATGCCGGTGCGCCGGTGCGCGGGCTCGACCCAGATCTGGTCGATCCAGGCCGCGGTGTCCTCCGACAGCCCCGACAGCGGGCTGTGCGTCACCACCACGAAGCCGACCTGCTCACCACCGACGGCGGCCACGTAGATGCGAACGTCCTGACGCCGCAACGCCTCTCGGATGCGTCCGGCAGCGACGGCGCGCCACGCCCAGTCGCTGGTCTGTCCCGCGGCAACGCGCGAGGCCACCCACAGGGGGGCGAAGGTGCTCTCGTCGGCAGCGACGACACGGCTGACCGAGACACCAGAACGAGACACGGCTCCTCCTCGTCACGTGCGGTGACGCCTGGGGAGGGAGCGGCCGCACCACGCGTCACAGTACGCCTGAGCCGGTCGGTGCGCGCCGGAACGCGCCGACTCGTCACGGGCCGCCGGAAACGACCGGTGGCGGTGGTCCGGACCGGACCACCGCCACCGCGTCGTACCGCTCGGCCGATCAGGCAGCGCCGAGGTAGGCCTCCTTGATCGCCGGGTTGGCGAGGAGCTCCTTGCCGGTGCCGCTGTGCGTGATGCGTCCCGTCTCCAGGACGTACGCGCGGTGTGCCGTGGCCAGCGCCTGGTTGGCGTTCTGCTCCACCAGCAGCACCGTGGTGCCCTGCTCGTTGACCTGCCGGATGATCGAGAAGATCTGCCGGATGAACTGCGGGGCCAGGCCCATCGACGGCTCGTCGAGCAGCAGCACCTTCGGGTGCGCCATGAGCGCGCGGCCGATCGCGAGCATCTGCTGCTCACCGCCGGAGAGGGTGCCGCCGAGCTGCTTGCGCCGCTCCTTCATCCGGGGGAACAGGTCGAAGACGCGGTCGAAGTCCGCGGCCATCTGCGACTTGTCCTTGAGCGCGTACGCGCCCATGTCGAGGTTCTCCATGACCGTCATGGCCGGGAAGATGCCCCGGCCCTCGGGCGTCAGGGAGATGCCCTTCACCACGCGGATGTGGCCCTTGGTCCGCGAGATGTCCTCGCCGTCGAAGGTGATCTTGCCCGCGGACAGGTTGAGCAGACCCGCGAGCGTGCGCATCGTCGTCGTCTTGCCGGCGCCGTTGGCGCCGATCAGGCTGACGACCTCACCCTCCTCGACCGTCAGCGACATGTCGTGGATGGCCTGGATGCGGCCGTAGTGAACCGAGATGTTGTCGACCTCAAGCAGCGCCATCGTCCGACTCCTCTCCGAGGTAGGCGGCGATCACCTTCGGGTCCTCACGGATCTCCTGCGGTGTCCCTTCCGCGATCTTCTTGCCGAACTCCAGGACGACGATGCGGTCGGTCACGCCCATGACCAGCCGCATGTCGTGCTCGATGAGCAGGATGGTGTAGCCGTCGTCCCGGATGGTCCGGATGAGCTGCATGAGCTCGTCCTTCTCCGCCGGGTTGAAGCCGGCGGCCGGCTCGTCCAGGCACAGCAGCTTCGGCTCGGTCGCCAGCGCGCGGGCGATCTCCAGCCGTCGCTGGTAGCCGTACGGCAGGTTGCGCGCCAGCACGTCGGACTTGTCGACGATGCCGACGAACTCCAGCAGCGCCATCCCGTGCTCGATGGAGGACTTCTCCTCGCGTCGCAGCCGCGGCGTGCGGAAGACGGCGCCGGGGACGCTCGTCTTGTGCCGGGCGTCCAGACCCACGACGACGTTCTCCAGGGCGGTCATCTGGCCGAACAGCCGGATGTTCTGGAACGTGCGGGCCAGGCCGAGCCGGGTGATCGCGTGCTTCTTGCGACCGCCCAGGCTGTTGCCCTCCAGCTCGACCGTGCCGTCGCTCGGCTTGTAGACGCCGGTCATCGCGTTGAAGCAGGTCGTCTTGCCGGCGCCGTTGGGTCCGATCAGGCCGAGGATCTCGCCACGGCGGATGTCGAACGTCACGTGGTCGAGCGCGGTCAGACCGCCGAACGTGACGGTCAGGTCGCGGATCTCGACCAGGTTGTCACCGACCGCGACCTCGATGTCGCGGTCGGGGGCGACGACCTGCGCCACCTCCGACTCCAGCGACGGCGGCGCGTCCGGCTGCTCGACGCCGAGCCGGTCGGCACCCTCCGCCGTGCTCGCCTCCGGGGTCCGCACCTCGGGCTGGTCGCTCGCGGGGCTGCTCATGACGATGACTCCTCGGTCGCGGGGACGGCGGTGGCTCCGGAGCCACTGGTCTTCTCACCCAGCCAGCGGCGTGCTCTGCTGGCGTACGTCAGCAGGTGGTTGCGCGCGCCGAACAGGCCCTGCGGCCGGAAGATCATCAGCACCACGAGGATCACGCCGAAGATCAGGAACTTGTACTCCGCCAGACCGGTGAAGCGCAGCGGCAGGTACGCCACCAGCGCGCCGCCGATGACCGCACCGAACTTGTTGCCGGCACCACCGAGGACGACGGCCGCCAGGAACAGCATCGAGGTCTGCACGTCGAACTTCTGGTTGTTCACGAAGCCGTTGAGGCCGCCGAACAGCGCACCGGACAGACCGCCCAGCGCCGCGCCGATCGCGAACGCCCACAGCTTGAACTTGAACGTGGGCACACCCATGATCTCGGCGGCGTCCTCGTCCTCGCGGATCGCGATCCAGGCCCGCCCGGCGCGCGACCGCTCGATGTTCCCGAGCAGGACCATCAGCAGGATGATGATGGTCACCGTCAGCCAGTACCACGGCGTGCCGCTGCTGTTGGCGAACACCGGGTTGCCGTCGGACTTGGTCCCGGGAGGGGCGCCGACGTTCTGGAAGCCGACCTGACCGCGCAGCGCCGGGATGATCGTCGCCAGGAGGCGGATGATCTCTCCGAAGCCGAGCGTGACGATGGCCAGGTAGTCACCACGCAGCCGCAGCGTCGGCAGGCCCAGGATGATCCCGAAGAACACCGTGACGATCATCGCCAGCGGCAGCGTCCAGAGGTACGGGATCTTGACGAAGGTCGAGTCCGTGCTGGTCCACAGGGCCGTGACGTACGCACCGACGGCGAAGAACCCGATGTAGCCGAGGTCGAGCAGGCCGGCCTGGCCGACCACGGCGTTCAGACCGAGCGCGGCGAGGGCGTAGATCGCCATGTTCGCGCAGGTGATCGGGAAGTCGTTGCTCGGCTCGCTGGTGATCAGCGGCGGGTTCAGGACCGGGAGCAGGTAGACCAGGGCGGCGACGAGGGCGAGGACGCCCCACTGCTGCCACCGCTCCAGGTGGTCCCACCGCCGGGCGAGACCGTCGAACGGACCGCGCTTGGGCCGCTCGGACTGCTCGTCCAGGTGGGACTGCGTTGCTGCTGCGTCTTCGATGGGGCTGGTCATGCGCGCACCTTTGCCAAGTTGCTGCCGAGGATGCCCTCGGGACGGACCATCAGGACGAGCACCAGGACGATGAAGCTCACCACGTCGGTCCACTGGCCGTTGCCGAGCAGGACCTGGCCGTAGTTGCCGATGACGCCGAGCAGCAGACCGCCGAGCAGTGCGCCGCGGACGTTGCCGATGCCACCGAGCACGGCCGCCGTGAACGCCTTGATGCCGAGGATGAATCCGCCGTTGTAGATCGCGCCGGACGGCACCTTCATGATGTAGAACAGCGCCGCGGCGCCGGCGAGGACACCGCCGATGACGAACGTGGAGATGATGATCCGCTCGCGGTTGACGCCCATCAGGGTCGCGGTGTCGGGGTCCTGCGCGACGGCGCGGATGCCGCGACCGAGGCGGGTGCGACGGATCAGCTGGTCGACGCCCACCATCATCACGATCGCCGCGATGACGATGATGAGGGTGTCCATGTAGATCAGGTTGCCGCCGAGGTCGAAGACCGCCTTGTTCTGGAACATCGTCACGGACGGCTCGGCCGTCGCGCCGCGCCAGACGAAGAACAGGTTCTGGATGACGAACGACATGCCGATCGCGGTGATCAGGAAGACCAGGCGCGGGGCGTTGCGGCGCCGTAGTGGTCGGTAGGCGATGCGCTCGAGCAGGAAGGCGACCAGGGCCGCAGCCGCCATACCGGCGAGACCCGCGAGGATCAGGTTGAGGACGATCTCCGGCCCGCTGAGGTTGGGTGGCGAGGCGCCGAAGCCCAGCGAGGTGAGGGTGAAGACCACGGCGTACGCGCCGGTGATGAACACCTCCGAGTGGGCGAAGTTCATCAGGTTGAGCACGCCGTAGACGAGCGTGTAACCGAGGGCGACGAGCGCGTAGATGGCGCCGAAGGTGAGGCCGTCGAACGTCGACGGCCAGAAGGTGGAGCCGAGCGATGCCCAGTCGAGAGTGATCCACTGGTCATCGGCAGCGGCAGCAAGCAGGGTGTGCACGAGAGCTGAAGCCTCCTGAGGGGTACGGACCGGCGGGAGGCCCGCCCGGACGAAGCCGGGCGAGCCTCCCGTCAATGGTGGAGCGTCAGCCGATCGTCCCGACCGAGACGATCTTGCCGTTGTCCACGCGGTAGCCGTAGACGGCCAGCTCGGCGAGCTCGCCCTTGTCGTCCCACTTGAACTTCTTGGACAGGCCCTGACCGTCGTAGGTCTTGACGTAGTCCTTCAGCGCCGGGCGGGTCGCCTTGCCCTTGTCGATGCCGCTGAGCAGCACGGTGGCGGCGTCGTAGCCCTCGACCGAGTAGGTGCCCGGGTCCTTGCCACCCGAGACCGCTTTGTAGCCGGTCGCGAACTCCTTGATGAGCTCACCCGGGATGCAGGGGCAGGTGAAGTAGGCGTTCTTGGAGGAGCTGCCGGCCAGCTTGATGAACTGGTC
Organism: Luteipulveratus flavus; assembly: GCF_029439465.1. Lineage (GTDB taxonomy): Bacteria > Actinomycetota > Actinomycetes > Actinomycetales > Dermatophilaceae > Luteipulveratus > Luteipulveratus flavus. The sequence goes on from NZ_JAROAV010000024.1 coordinate 159,259, forward strand.
GTCCTTCACGCCGTCCGGACCGATGAAGGTGCCCTTGAAGCCCTTGCCGACCAGCTGCTGGTCCAGCGGGGCGCCCTCGGCGAAGTACCCGGCGTAGAACACCGCGTCCGCCTTGGAGTTCAGGATCTTCTGGATGGTCGCCGAGAAGTCCTTCTGCTTGGTGACGACCTTGTCGGAGCCGGCGACCTTGTCACCCAGCGCCGCGGTGGCCGTCTTGGCCAGGCCGATGCCGTAGTCGGAGTCGTCCTGCACGACGAAGACCTTCTTGGCACCGATCTTCTCGGCGAGCTTGGGGACGGCCGGGCCCTGCACGTTGTCGTTGCCGAGCGCCCGGAAGAAGGTGGTCCACTTGTTCTTGGTCAGGTCGGGGTTGGTCGCCGACGGCGTGATGTGGACCAGGCCGGCCTGCTCGAAGATCTTGCCGGTCGCCTTGGACTCACCGGAGAACGGCAGACCGATGACGCCGACGACGTTCTTGGTGTTGGTCACCTGCGTCACCGGACCGGTGGCCTTGTCGGGCGAGCCCTCGGTGTCGACCTTGCTGAACTTGACCTGGCAGCCGGGGTTGGCCTTGTTGTGCTCGTTGATGGCCTGCTGCACACCGTTGTAGATGTTGATGCCGAGCTGGGCGTTGTCACCGGTCATCGCGCCGACGTACGCGATGGTCGTGCCGGCGGCGCACTTGCCCTTGCCGTCGCCGGCGGCCTTCACGGCGCCGGCCGGGGTCTCGATGCTGGACTGGGCGGGCAGCACCTTCGCGCTCCCACCGCCGCCACCGCCGTCGCTGGTGGCGCCGCCGTCGCTGCTGTCGTTGGCGCAGCCCGCGAGGAGCAGCGCCAGTGCGGCGACTGCCGCAGATGCCTTGAATGACCGGGACACGATCAGCCTCCGTGTGTGTTGAGCATTGATGACTCCCGGGCCGATCGCTCGTCCGGGCGCACTCCCTTATGCAGGGTCGCTCGAAAGTAGCCGCCAGGGTCACCGCGTCGAAGGCATTCCGCGGAACTGCGCTGCGTCGTGATCAATCTGCGGCCTGGGACGGAGGTCACCGGGCCTTTGACCCTTACGCGCCGGAGTCGGACATCCCGTCGATGACCGCGTCGGCGACCTCCCGCATCCCGAGCCGGCGGTCCATCGCCGTCTTCTGGATCCAGCGGAACGCCTCGGCCTCGTCGACGTCCAGCCGCTTCATCAGGATGCCCTTGGCGCGGTCCAGGCGCTTGCGGGTCTCCAGCCGCTCGCCCAGGTCGGTGACCTCCTGCCGCAGCGCCTGGCGCTCGGCCCACCGGGACGTGGCCACGGAGATGGCGGGCCGCAGGTCGTCGATCGTGAACGGCTTGAGCACGTACGCCATCACGCCGGCGTCGCTCGCCCGCTCCACCAGGTCCTTGTCGCTGAACGCGGTGAGCATCACGATGGGCGCGATGCCGTCCTCGCCGATCTGGGCGGCTGCTGAGATCCCGTCCAGCACCGGCATCTTCACGTCCATGACGACCAGGTCGGGCCGCAGCTCCTTGGTCTGCGCGACGGCCTGCTCGCCGTCGCCGACGGCGGCCACGACGTCGTACCCCGCCTCGCCCAGCATCTCGGCGAGGTCCATCCGGATCAGGGCCTCGTCCTCGGCCACGACCACCTTGAGCCGCTGGGCCGGGGTGGTGCTGTCCACGGGGATGTCGCTGGTCTCGCTCACCCGGTCACCCTACCGACGCGTAGGGCCCGAGACCCCGCCGCGCGGTGGCCTCGTCGGCCGGCGTGCGTGTGAGGATGACCACCGTGCCGACCGCCTTCGACCGCCTGTTCGCCTCCGCCGCTGCCCGTGTCACGACCGGTGACCACAGCCGCGAGGTCGTGCCGGAGGAGGGCGGGCGGTGGCCCATCAGCCTTCTGCTGTACCCACCGGCCGCGCTGGCGGAGGCCCTGGCTCCCCTCACCTGCGAGGCGCTGCGCCTCGCAGGGCCGGGCCAGGTCGTCTCCGGTCATCCGGAGGCGGCGCACATCACCGTGCGCGCCCTCGAGCCGCGCCGGGAGGCCGCCCGCAAGGACGAGCCGTTCGTCCAGCGCTGCACGGCTGCGCTCGACCGGACGACCGCCGCGCTGCCCGCCCCGCGGTTCACCCTGACCGGGGTGACGCTGACTCCCGGCACGGTCATGGCGCAGCTGGAGACGACCGACGGCTGGGAGGTGATGCACCGGCTGGACGCCGAGCTGGGTGCGGACGGCTGGTACGAGCGGGAGTGGGCCGAGGAGCTCGGTCGGCCGGCGGGTGCCGTGGCGCGGGACATCCACTACGTCAACCTCGTGCACTTCGCTGACGACCTCGCCGATCCGACCGGACTGGTGCAGTGGGTGCGGGCTCACCGGGCGATCGAGCCGGTCACGTTCACTGTGCCGACAGCCGGCCTCGTCGCCTTCCGCCACGAGACCCGCGGCGACCACCAGCTGATCCGGATGGAGCCCTGGCACCAGTCGATCTTCACCGGCTGAGCCGTGCTCGGTCGGTTGGGTGACCTCCTGCCGACTCCGTTACGGTGTCCCTCGACCAGCCCCGGTATTCCAATTGGCAGAGAAGGCGGCCTCAAACTCCGCACAGTGTGGGTTCGAATCCCACCCGGGGCACCCGTCATCGGACGCCGTAAGGGAAAGTGCGCGACGGCGCACCTTCCCTTACGGCTTCGCACGCGCTAGAGCTCGTCGAGGTCGTGATAGGCCGGGGCGACCTTGTTCTTGGCGTCGCCCATCTGGTGCACGCGCAGCGCATTCGTCGACCCGGCGATGCCGGGGGGCGAGCCGGCCACGATCACCACGGTCTCGCCCTCGGCGCACCGCTTGGAGGACAGCAGCGTCTCGTCGACCTGCGCGGCCATCTGGTCGGTGTGCTTCACCTGCGGCATCAGGAACGTCTCGATCCCCCACACCAGCGCCAGCTGGGAGCGGGTCGCAGCGTTCGGGGTGAAGGCCAGCATCGGCCGCTTGCTGCGGATCCGGGCCATCCGCAGGGCCGAGTCACCGGTCGTGGTGAAGGTGACGAGATACCGCACGTCCAGCAGGTCGCCGATCTCGGCGGCGGCCGCGGTGACGGCGCCGCCCTTGGTGTGCGGCCGCGTCCCCAGCTCGGCGATCCGCTCCAGGCCGTGCTCCTCGGTGCTCTCGATGATGCGGGCCATCGTCTGCACCGCGTCGATCGGCCACGCCCCCACGCTGGTCTCACCGGAGAGCATGATCGCGTCGGCGCCGTCGAGCACGGCGTTGGCGCAGTCGGAGGCCTCCGCGCGCGTCGGTCGTGGGTTCTCGATCATCGACTCCAGCACCTGGGTCGCGACGATCACCGGCTTGGCCGCCCGGCGGGCCAGCTCGACCGCGCGCTTCTGCACGATCGGCACGTCCTCCAGCGGCAGCTCCACGCCCAGGTCGCCGCGGGCGACCATGATCCCGTCGAACGCATCGACGATCTCGGCGAGGTTGTCGACCGCCTGCGGCTTCTCGATCTTGGCGATCACCGGCAGCCGTCCGCCACCGACCTCGTCCATGATCTCGTGCACCCGCTGCACGTCGGAGGCGGAGCGGACGAAGGACAGCGCGATCAGGTCGGCCCGCAGCGTGAGTGCCCAGCGCAGGTCCTGCTCGTCCTTGTCCGACAGCGCCGGGACGCTCACCGCGACGCCGGGCAGGTTGATGCCCTTGTGGTTGGAGACCATGCCGCCCTCGACGACCTCGGTGACCACGTCGGTCGCGGTGACCTCGACCGCGCGCAGCTCCACCTTGCCGTCGTCGATCAGCAGCCGGTCGCCGGGCCGCACGTCACCGGGCAGGCCCTTGTACGTGGTCGACACCCGCTCGCCGTCGCCGTCCACGTCCTCGACGGTGATGGCGAACCGCTGACCCGCCTCCAGCCGGACGGGGCCGTCGGCGAACGTACCCGTCCGGATCTTGGGGCCCTGCAGGTCGACCAGGACGCCGACCGCACGCTCGGTCTGGTCGCTCGCTTCCCGGACGTGCTCGTACACCTTCTCGTGGTCGGCGTACGAGCCGTGGGAGAGATTCAGCCGGGCGACATCCATGCCTGCCGCGACGAGGTCGCGGACACGCTGGGGGGTGTCGGTGGCGGGACCGAGTGTGGCAACGATCTTGGCGCGGCGCATAAACCAACACTATCGAACAGAACCGCCCGTACGCCGGTCACATCCGGCGTACGGGCGGGTAGCTGTGTCGGGGTGGTCGCTGCGCGGCTCCGGTCAGACGGTGAGCGGCCGATCGGTCGGTCGGACCGGGGACGGCAGCGTCGAGGCACCGGTCAGGAAGGCGTCGACCCCGCGTGCGGCCGAACGCCCCTCGGCGATCGCCCAGACGATCAGCGACTGACCACGTCCGGCGTCACCGGCGACGAACACACCGGGCACCGAGGTCATGTACGAGCCGTCGCGCGCGATGGTGGACCGCTCGTCGGTCTCGACCCCGAGCTGCTCGACCAGACCCTGCGGCGCCGGGCCGAGGAAGCCCATGGCGAGCAGCACCAGCTGCGCCGGGATCTCCCGCTCGGAGCCCTCGACCTCCTCGAAGCCGTTCTCGCCCCGCCGCACCTCGACCAGGCGCAGCGCGCGCACCGCGCCGTCCTCGTCGCCGAGGACCTCCTTGGTGCTGGTGGCGTACACCCGGTCGCCGCCCTCCTCGTGCGCGCTCGCGACGCGGAAGAGCATCGGGTACGTCGGCCAGGGCTGACCGTCGGCGCGCTCCTCCCCCGGTCGCGGCATGATCTCCAGCTGGGTGATCGACCGGGCGCCCTGCCGGATCGCGGTGCCGAGGCAGTCGGCGCCGGTGTCGCCGCCACCGATGATGACGACGTCCTTGTCGGTGGCCACCACCTGGTCCTGGACCGACTCCCCCAGCGCGACCCGGTTCGCGTCCGGCAGGTAGTCCATCGCCTGCACGATGCCGCTGAGCTCGCGCCCGGGAACCGGCAGGTCCCGCGGGACGGTCGCGCCGACGGCCAGCACCACGGCGTCGTACCGCTCGCGCAGCTGGGCCCCGGTGATGTCCTCACCGACCGTGCGGTTGCACCGGAACCGGGTGCCCTCGGCGGTCATCTGCGCCAGGCGCCGGTCCAGGACGGACTTCTCCATCTTGAACTCGGGGATGCCGTACCGCAGCAGGCCGCCCGGCTTGTCGGCCCGCTCGTACACCGCGACGGTGTGGCCCGCCCGCGTCAGCTGCTGCGCGGCGGCCAGCCCCGCCGGGCCCGAACCCACCACGGCCACGGTCTTGTTCGTCAGGCGCGCGGGCGGCAGCGGGTCGACCCCGCCGTGCTCGAAGGCCTGCTCGATCGTGGTGAGCTCGACCTGCTTGATCGTCACCGCCGGCTGGCTGATGCCGAGCACGCACGCGGACTCGCACGGAGCCGGGCAGAGCCGACCGGTGAACTCGGGGAAGTTGTTGGTCGCGTGCAGCCGCTCGATCGCGTCCGGCCAGTCACCACGCCGGGCGAGGTCGTTCCACTCCGGGATGAGGTTCCCGAGGGGACAACCGCTGTGGCAGAACGGAATACCGCAGTCCATGCACCGGCCGGCCTGCCGCTGCAGCTGGCCGAGCTCCTGCTCCTCGTACACCTCGCGCCAGTCCTTGATGCGGACCGGTACGGGGCGGCGGCCGGGCAGCTCGCGCTGCTGCGTCGTCAGAAATCCACGGGGGTCAGCCACGGTTGGCCTCCATGATCCGCTCCCACACCTGGGGGCTGTCGGGGTCGAGGCCCTCGTCGGCGGCCTCGGTTCGGACGTCGAGCACCTTCTGGTACGTGCGCGGCAGTACGAGCGAGAACCGCTCGACCGCCGCCGGCCACTCCTCGAGCAGCCGCCCGGCCACGCTGGAGTCGGTCCACTCGTGGTGGGCCCGGACCAGGTCGTGCACCAGGGAGATGTCGGCCTCGCGCAGGCCGATCACGTCGACCAGCTCGGGGTTGACCTGGCTTTCGTCCAGGTCCAGGACGTACGCCTGGCCACCGGACATCCCGGCCGCGAGGTTGCGCCCCGTCGGGCCGAGCACCAGGACGGTGCCGCCGGTCATGTACTCGCAGGCGTGGTCGCCCACGCCCTCGACGACGGCGGTCGCGCCGGAGTTGCGGACGCAGAAGCGCTCGCCCACCACGCCGCGCAGGAAGATCTGCCCGCTCGTCGCGCCGTAGGCGATGACGTTGCCGGCGATGGCGTTGCGCTCGGCCACCAGCGACGCCTCGCGCAGGGGACGGACCACGAGCCGGCCGCCGGACAGACCCTTGCCGACGTAGTCGTTCGCCTCGCCGTACAGGCGCAGCGTGATGCCCGCCGGGACGAACGCGCCGAACGACTGGCCGGCCGAGCCGGTGAAGGAGATGTCGATCGTGTCGTCGGCCAGGCCGTCCGGATGACGCTTGGTCACCTCGTGGCCGAGCATCGTGCCGACCGTGCGGTTGACGTTGCCGATCGGGACCTCGATGCGTACGGGCGCCTGGTTCTCCAGCGCGTCCTTGCTCATGGCGATGAGCTGCTGGTCCAGGGCCTTCTCCAGGCCGTGGTCCTGCCCGACGACCTGGTGGCGGGGGGCGCCCTCCGGCAGGTCGACGTCGGCGAGGATCGGCGCGAGGTCCAGGCCGCTGGCCTTCCAGTGGTCGACCGCCCGGGAGGTGTCGAGCGTGCGCACCTGGCCGATCGCCTCCTCCAGGCTGCGGAACCCGAGCTCGGCGAGCAGCTCGCGCACCTCCTCCGCGACGTACTCGAAGAAGGTCTGCACGAACTCCGGCTTGCCGGAGAAGCGGGCGCGCAGGTCGGGGTTCTGGGTGGCGATGCCGACCGGACAGGTGTCCAGGTGACAGACGCGCATCATGATGCAGCCGCTGACGACCAGCGGCGCCGTGGCGAAGCCGTACTCCTCGGCGCCGAGCAGCGCGGCGATCATGACGTCGCGGCCGGTCTTGAGCTGACCGTCGGTCTGCACCACGATCCGGTCGCGCAGGCCGTTCAGCAGCAGCGTCTGCTGCGTCTCGGCGAGCCCGAGCTCCCACGGACCTCCGGCGTGCTTGAGCGAGGTGAGCGGCGAGGCGCCCGTACCGCCGTCGTGGCCGGAGACCAGGACGACGTCGGCGTGCGCCTTGGACACCCCGGCGGCCACGGTGCCGACCCCGATCTCGCTCACGAGCTTCACGTGGATGCGCGCACTCGGGTTGGCGTTCTTGAGGTCATGGATGAGCTGGGCGAGGTCCTCGATCGAGTAGATGTCGTGGTGCGGCGGCGGCGAGATCAGGCCGACGCCGGGCGTGGAGTGCCGCGTCTTGGCCACCCACGGGTACACCTTGTGGCCGGGCAGCTGACCGCCCTCGCCGGGCTTGGCGCCCTGGGCCATCTTGATCTGGATGTCGTCGGCCTGCGTGAGGTAGTGCGAGGTCACGCCGAAGCGGCCGCTGGCCACCTGCTTGATCGCCGAGCGCCGCTCGGGATCGACCAGCCGGTCGGCGTCCTCACCGCCCTCGCCGGTGTTGGACCGCGCACCGAGCCGGTTCATCGCGATCGCGAGGGTCTCGTGCGCCTCCTTGCTGATCGAGCCGTAGCTCATCGCGCCGGTGTTGAACCGCTTGACGATCTCGCTGACCGGCTCGACCTCCTCGACCGGCACCGACGGGCGGCCGGAAGCGAAGGAGAACAGGCCGCGCAGCGTCATCAGCCGCTCGGACTGGTCGTCCACCGCCTTCGTGTACTGCTTGAAGATGTCGTAGCGACGCGAGCGGGTGGAGTGCTGGAGCCGGAACACCGTCTCCGGGTCGAACAGGTGCGGCTCGCCCTCCCGGCGCCACTGGTACTCCCCGCCCACCTCGAGCGTGCGGTGCGAGGGTGCGAGCCCGTCCTTCGGGTAGGCCGTCGCGTGCCGCTCGGCGACCTCCTGGGTGAGCACGTCCAGGCCGATGCCGCCGAGCCGCGACACGGTGCCGGTGAAGTAGGAGTCGACCAGCTCCTGGGACAGGCCGGTCGCCTCGAACACCTGGGCGCCCCGGTAGGACGCCACCGTCGAGATGCCCATCTTGGACATGACCTTCAGGACGCCCTTGCCGAGCGCCTTGATGAGGTTCTTCACCGCCTGCTCGGGCGTGATGTCGGAGATCACGCCGCGCCGAACGAGGTCCTCGACGGACTCCATCGCCAGGTAGGGGTTGATCGCGGCCGCGCCGTACCCGATGAGCAGCGCGACGTGGTGCACCTCGCGGACGTCGCCCGCCTCGATCAGCAGACCGACCTGGGTGCGGGTCTTCTCCCGGATCAGGTGGTGGTGCACGGCCGCGGTCAGCAGCAGCGAGGGGATCGGGGCGAACGCCGGACCGGAGTCGCGGTCGGACAGCACCACGAAGCGGTGACCGTCGGCGATCGCCTGGGACACCTCGGCGAAGATGCCCTGCAGCCGCGCGCGCATCGCGCTCACGCCGCCGGCCACGCGGTAGGTGCCGCGGATGACGTACGTCGCGTAGCCCGGCATGTCGCCGCGGGAGTTGAGGTGGACGATCTTGGCCAACTCGTCGTTGTCGATGACCGGGAACGGCAGCTCGACCTGACGCGCGTGGGCAGGCGAGGCCTCCAGGGCGTTGCTCTCCGGACCCATCAGGGTGCCGAGCGAGGTGACCAGCTCCTCGCGGATCGCGTCCAGCGGCGGGTTCGTCACCTGGGCGAACAGCTGGCTGAAGTAGTCGAACAGCAGGCGCGGGCGCTGCGAGAGCACCGCGATCGGGGTGTCGGTGCCCATCGAGCCGAGCGCCTCACCGCCCGTGCGCGCCATCGGGGCGAGCAGGATCCGCAGCTCCTCCTGGGTGTAGCCGAACGTCTGCTGGCGGCGCACCACCGACGCGGGCGTGTGCCAGACGTGCTCGCGCTCGGGCAGGTCCTCGAACCGGACGATCCCCGCGTGCAGCCACTCCTCGTACGGGTTCTGCGCGGCCAGCGAGGACTTCACCTCGTCGTCGCCGACGATCCGGCCGTGCTCGGTGTCGACCAGGAACATCTTGCCCGGCTGCATCCGGCCCTTGCGGACGACGGTCGCCGGGTCGAGGTCCAGGACGCCGCCCTCGGAGGCCAGGACGACCAGGCCGTCGCTGGTGACGGCGTACCGGCCCGGACGCAGGCCGTTGCGGTCCAGCACCGCGCCGACGAGCGTGCCGTCGGTGAAGGTCACGCAGGCAGGGCCGTCCCACGGCTCCATGATCGTGGAGTGGAACTCGTAGAACGCCCGGCGGGCCGGGTCCATGGTGTCGTGGTTCTCCCACGCCTCCGGGATCATCATCAGCACCGCGTGCGGGAGGCTGCGACCGCCCAGGTGCAGCAGCTCCAGGACCTCGTCGAAGGTCGCCGAGTCCGACGCCTCCGGGGTGCAGACCGGGAAGATGCGCGACAGGTCGCCGGGGATGACGTCGCTGGCGAGCGTGGACTCGCGGGCGCTCATCCAGTTGCGGTTGCCGCGGACGGTGTTGATCTCACCGTTGTGCGCGATGAACCGGAACGGGTGTGCGAGCGGCCAGGACGGGAAGGTGTTGGTCGAGAACCGCGAGTGGACCAGCGCGAGCTCGGTGGCGAACCGACGGTCGGACAGGTCAGGGAAGAACGGCTCGAGCTGCTCGGTGGTCAGCATCCCCTTGTAGACCAGGGTCCGGGCCGACAGCGAGGCGAAGTAGACGGCCAGCTCACGCTCGGCCCGCTTGCGCAGGCAGAACGCGAGCCGGTCCAGCTCGACGCCGCCGCGCTCCCCCGTCGCGTCCGCGACGAACACCTGACGGAACACCGGCATGGTAGCCAGCGACTGCCGGCCCACCAGGGACGGGTCGGTCGGCACGTCGCGCCAGCCGACGACGCGCAGCCCCTCCTGGGCGGCGAGGACGTCCAGCTGTTCACCGATGTGCCACTGGGCGTCGGGGTCGGTCGGCATGAAGGCGAGGCCGACGGCATAACGACCGGCTTCGGGCAGGTCGAAGTCGACGACCGCGCGCAGGAACTCGTCCGGGACCTGGGTCAGGATTCCGGCGCCGTCACCGACGGCCGGGTCGGCGCCGGTCGCGCCGCGGTGCTCCAGGTTGCGCAGCGCGGTCAGCGCGTGGTCCACGATGTCGTGCCCGGCGCTGCCGCGCATGGTGGCCACCATCGCCACGCCGCAGGCGTCGTGCTCCTGAGCGGGGTCGTACAGGCCCTGGGCCTGCGGGTGGGCGGAGAAATGGGCGATACCCATCGTCGACTCACCGTCCTGTCGTCGTCGGGACGCCAGTGCGGACACCGGCGTCGGGCAGGGAGACCCATGCAGGACGACGTTGGCCGGCGTGGTCAGTCACAGCACTTTATCGGCGGCCGCCTCAGTTCACAACATGGACATCATGTCTCAGATAGCGAGACGTCGTCCCGGGTCCCGCCGGTGTTCTGCGCACGACGGCCCCGGGCCACGAAGAGCGCCAGACCGCCGAGGAAGACCGCGATGCAGACCCACACGTTCACCCGCAGGCCGAGCACGTGGTTCGCCGGGTCGCTGCGCATCAGCTCGAAGACGATCCGGCCGACCGGGTAGAGCATCACGTAGAGCGCGAACGAGCGACCGCGCGCGAGCCCCACCCGGCGGTCCAGCGCGACCACGACGAACGCGATCAGCAGGCACCAGATCGCCTCGTACAGGAACATCGGGTGGAACGGGCCGCCGGGGACGAGGACGGGGTCACCCGTGGCGTTGCGGACCGCCTCGCCGTTGTCCCACTCGTACACCTTCAGCCCCCAGGGCAGGTCGGTGTGCCGGCCGTACAGCTCGTTGTTGAAGTAGTTGCCCCACCGGCCCATCGCCTGGGCGACCGCCACGCCAGGGGCGGCGGAGTCGGCGAGGTCCCAGAAGTCGATGCCGTTCTTGCGGCAGCCGATCCAGGCGCCCAGCGCCCCGAGCGCCACGGCGCCCCAGATGCCGAGGCCGCCGTGCCAGATCTTCAGCGCGTCGAGTGGTCGGCCGTTCTCGCCGAAGTACGGCTGCGGCGTGGTGATGACGTGGTAGAGCCGACCGCCGACGATGCCGAACGGGACGGCCCAGTACGCGACCGTCAGCGCGTCGTCGTCGACGTAGCCGCGCTGCTCCAGGCGGCGGCCGCAGATCCAGATCGCGACGACGATGCCGGCGAGGATGCACAGCGCGTACGCCCGCAGGGGCAGCGGACCGAGCTGCCAGACGCCCGTCGTCGGGCTGGGGATGGCCGCGATCATGAGCCGGTGGCCTGCTTCAGGACCGTCGGGAACGAGCCCGACTCGGTCAGCAGCTGCTGCAGCTGCTTGTCGCTGACGGCCTTGCCGTTGATCTTCACGGTGGGAGTGCCGTTGACTCCGTCGTCGTTCGAGCGCTTCTCGGTGTCGGTGACGTAGTCGTCGTAGGTGCCCTGGTCGACGCAGCGGGTGAAGGTGCTCAGCGCCGAGCCGGTGATCCCGGCCCCAGCGGCGAAGGTCTGCTTCAGCTGCTGGTCGGTGTAGCCCTGACCCTCCTGCGCCGGCTGCCCGGCGAACACCGCGTCGTGGTACTCGGGGAACTTCCCGGCATCGGCCGCGCAGAAGGCGGCGTTGGCCGACTTCTTGGACCAGTCGTTGCCCAGGTTGTCGTCCAGGAAGGACATCATGTGCGAGACGAGCTTGATGTCACCGCTGGCGGCCAGCTGCCGGATCGACGCGCCGTTGGTGGTCTCCATCTTCTTGCAGACCGGGCACTGGAAGTCCTCGTAGACCTCGACCGTGGGAGCACCGGCCTTGGCCCGGCCCGGGTGGACCACGACACCGTTGCCCTCGCTCTGCGAGGCCTTCGGGCCGGCTGCGTCGAGCTTGCCGAACGGGTTGCTGGTGATGAAGAACACGGCGCCGGCGACGATGACCACGACGACGGCGATGACGGCGGCGATCAGGGCCTTCGGCGGCCCGGACCGAGGTGCGGTCGCAGCGAGCTTGGCCGAGGCATCAGGACGAGGCATGGCCCCAGTCTCCCCTGATCCGTGGACGCAGCGCGATCGGGGCTGCGTCCCGGCTCAGCCCCACCAGCGACGGTCCAGACTCCACCGGCTCTGCGGCCGCACGACCAGCCAGGCCGCGCACAGCGCGAGGCCCGCGTCGCGCAGGATCTCCTGCAGGTACTTCGTCTGGTTCTCCCCCACGCTGCCGCCGCCGCCGAAGCAGCCGCAGTCGATGGTGAGCCCGCGAGCCCACGCCGAGGTGATGCCGCCGATGAAGGCCAGCATGAGCAGTCCGCCGAGCAGCGCCGCGCCCCGCGTCAGCAGACCCGCGATGAGGAGCACACCCAGGACGATCTCGAGCATCGGTAGCAGGGTGCCGATGAAGTTGGCGACGTCGACCGGCATCAGGTCGTACGCCCGGGTGGCCGTGCGCGAGGTGCCCAGGGCGGTGATCTTCAGCAGGCCGGCGACCAGCAGGACGCCCCCGAGCAGCAGCCGCGCGACCAGACCGACCCAGTCGCGGGCGTCGGAACGCGGAGGGGCCGCGACCGTCACCGCCGGACGCCCTGGGCCAGGTCGGCGGCCAGGGCGCCGAGGTCCTTCAGGCCGGTGTCCGGGTCCGGCGCGTCGACCAGGCACCGCACCAGCGCCGACCCGACGATCACGCCGTCGGCGAAACGAGCGACCTCGGCGACCTGCTCGCGGGTCGAGACGCCGAGACCGACGCAGACCGGCAGGTCGGTGACCTCGCGGACCCGGCCGACCAGGACGGACGCGGCGCTGCCGACGCTCGTCCGGGCTCCCGTCACGCCCATCAGGGCGGTGGCGTAGACGAACCCGCGCGAGGCTGCGGTCGTGGACTGCAACCGCTCCGGGGTCGAGCTCGGGGCGACCAGGAACACGCGGTCCAGGTCGTGGGCCTCGCTCGCCTCGAGCCAGTCCTGCGCCTCGTCAGGGACGAGGTCGGGCGTGATGAGCCCGGAGACGCCGGCGCCGGCCAGCTCGGCGGCGAACCGGTCCGCGCCGTACCGCAGCACCGGGTTCCAGTACGTCATCACCAGCGCGCCCGCGCCGGTGGCGCTGACCGCCCGGCCCGCCCGGAAGACGTCGGCCACCCGGACCCCGCCCTCCAGCGCCCGCGTCGCCGCCGTCTGGATGACCGGGCCGTCCATCAGCGGGTCGGTGTAGGGCAGGCCGATCTCGACGATGTCGACGCCGTTCTCGACGAGGACCTCCATCGCGCGCAGCGACCCCTCGACGCTCGGGAAGCCGACCGGGAGGTAGCCGATGAGGGCCGCGCGCCCGTCGTCCTTGGCCGCGGCGAGGACCTTGCTGACCGTGCTGGCGCTCACGCCTGGTCCTCCTGCCCCGGGAGCAGACCGAACCAGCGGGCCGCCGTGTCGACGTCCTTGTCACCGCGACCGGACAGGTTCACCAGGACCAGCCCGTCGGGTCCGAGCTCGCGCCCGACCCGCATCGCACCGGCCAGCGCGTGGGCGCTCTCGATCGCCGGGAGGATGCCCTCGGTCTGCGACAGCAGCCGGAACGCCTCCATCGCCTCGTCGTCGGTCACCGGGTAGTACTCGGCGCGGCCGATGTCCTTGAGGTAGGAGTGCTCCGGCCCCACGCTCGGGTAGTCCAGGCCCGCGGACACCGAGTGCGACTCGATCGTCTGGCCGTCGTCGTCCTGCAGGACGTAGGTGTACGCGCCGTGCAGCACGCCCGGGGTGGCCTGGCCGCTGAACCGGGACGCGTGCCGTCCGGACGCGACGCCCTCGCCGCCGCCCTCGAGCCCGATGAGGCGGACGCCCTCGTCGTCGACGAAGCGGTGGAAGATGCCCATCGCGTTGGAACCGCCGCCCACGCACGCGCACACCGCGTCGGGCAGCCGGCCGAACTGGTCGAGCACCTGCTGACGCGCCTCGACCCCGATGATCCGGTGGAAGTCGCGGACCATCTCGGGGAAGGGGTACGGACCGGTCACGGTGCCCAGCACGTAATGGGTGTCCTCGACGTTGGCGACCCAGTCGCGGAACGCCTCGTTGACGGCATCCTTGAGCGTGCGGCTGCCGTGGTCGACCGGGACGACCTCGGCTCCGAGCAGACGCATCCGCGCGACGTTGAGCGCCTGGCGCTCGGTGTCGACCCGCCCCATGTAGACGACGCACTCCAGTCCGAGCAGCGCCGCGGCGGTCGCGGTGGCGACGCCGTGCTGACCGGCGCCCGTCTCGGCGATGACCCGCTTCTTGCCCATCCGCCGGGTGAGCAGCGCCTGTCCGAGGACGTTGTTGATCTTGTGCGACCCGGTGTGGTTGAGGTCCTCGCGCTTGAGGACGACCCGCGCGCCGCCGCAGTGCTCGGCGAACCGGGGCACCTCGGTGATGATGCTCGGCCGGCCCGTGTACGTACGGTGCAGCTGGGCCAGTTCTCCCAGGAACCCCGGGTCGTGCATCGCCTTGGAGCGGTGCTCGTCCAGCTCCTCGAGCGCGGCGACCAGCGCCTCGGGGACGTAGCGTCCGCCGTAGTCGCCGAACCGGCCGATCCGTGTGTCACTCATGCCGTCTGCCCTCCAACCGCGTCCTGTCCCCGCAGTGCTCTCACCGCGGCCGCCGGCTCCCCGCCGGTGACCAGGGCCTCGCCGACCAGGACCGCGTCCGCGCCCGCAGCGACGTACTCGGCGACGTCGGCCGGACCGCGTACGCCGGACTCCGCGACCCGGACGACCTCGTCCGGGAGCCCCGGAGCTAGCCGTGCGAACGTCGCGCGGTCGACCTGCAGGGACTTCAGGTTCCGCGCGTTGATACCGATGACGTCGGCGCCGAGAGCGATCGCGCGCTCCAGCTCGGGCTCGTCGTGCACCTCGACCAGCGCCGTCATCCCGAGCTCGGACGCCTGCTGGTGCAGGTCGCGCAACCGGGCGTCGTCCAAGGCGGCGACGATCAGCAGGACCACGTCGGCGCCGTGCGCGCGGGCCTCCCAGACCTGGTAGTCGCTGACCATGAAGTCCTTGCGCAGGACCGCGACGTCGACCGCGGCGCGCACGGCGTCCAGATCGTCCAGCGAGCCGCCGAAGCGACGCTGCTCGGTGAGGACGGAGATGACCGAGGCGCCACCGGCGGCGTACGACGCCGCCAGCGCGGCCGGGTCGGCGATGGGGGCGAGAGGCCCCTTGGACGGGCTCTGCCGCTTCACCTCGGCGATCACCTTGACCGGCCCGGGCTCGCGGAGTGCGGCGCGCGCGTCGCGCGCCGGCGGGGCGGCTGCGGCGCGCTCCTGCAGGCGCGCGACGGGGGTCAGGCGTTCGCGGGCGGCGAGGTCCTCGCGCACTCCGCTGATGATCTCGTCGAGGACTGTGGACACCACGGCAGGCTAACGCGCGGGCTCACCGGCCCTCGGGCCGAGTCTGCCTAGCGGACGCCGGTGCGCTGCTGGGGCGGGAGCCGCTTGGCGTGGACGCCGAACCCGGTCCGGGAGAGGACGAAGGCGGCGACGAGACCGAGGACGGCGACGACCAGGCCGATGATCGTCCACAGGTGGGCACCCCAGGCGACGCCGACCGCGATGAGGGCGGAGGCGAAGATCAGGGCGAAGACGCCGGTCCACGCCGCCACGCTGTGGCCGTGGTCGTCGTGGTGCTCAGCAGACATGCGTGGGGACTCCTTGTGTCAGAGATCGATCGGCCCGGAGGCGAGTGCCCATTGTGGCAGGCGACCCGCCGAGGCTCACCGGGGCGGGTCGCCGGCCGCGTCGCCGGGCTCGACCGTCGGGTCCTCGCCCTGGCTGAGCCGCTCCCAGTCCGACACCCGCGTCGCGTGCCCTCGGCCGGTCGGTGCCTCGTAGCGGGAGGACAGCCCCGCCCAGCGGCGGATGCCGACGAACGCGAGCGCGCCGGCCGCCGCGAGCAGCACACCGCCGAGCAGCGCGACCCAGACCCACGTGGTCACCGTCCCGTCGGCCGGCACGGTGCCGGTCCGCCCGGTCGTCTGCGCGGCCTGGCGGCCGACGACGTCCGCGGGGTCCAGCAGCACCCGTACCGTCAGCACGATCGCGAGCACGCCGGCCAGGACCGTCGCGACGGCCCCGACCCGCCGCACGACGCGGCCGCCAGTCGCCGTGGCCACCGCCGCGGCCGCGCCGACCAGGCCGGCGGCCAGCACGCCGGACGCCGCGTCGTTGCCGTCGACCGACACCGTGCTGTCCTGCAGGACGGCGTCGTGCAGCGTGCCCTCCACCCAGGTGCGCCCGGCCGTCGCCAGCAGGACGACGGCGCCGAGCAGCGCCAGCAGCAGCACGTTCCGCTTCGAGGTCATCGCGGCGCCCGCATCCCGGTCGCCGTCGACACCGCGCGCAGCGCGGCCGCCGCCTTGGAGATCGTCTCCTGGTACTCCGTCTCGGGCACCGAGTCCGCGACGATGCCCGCACCCGCCTGGACGTGGGCGACGCCGTCCTTGAGCACGGCCGTCCGGATGGCGATCGCCATGTCGAGGTCACCAGCGAAGTCGAGGTAGCCGACCACTCCCCCGTACACGCCCCGGCGCAGGCCCTCCCGCTCGTCGATGATCTGCATCGCCCGCGGCTTGGGCGCCCCCGAGAGGGTGCCCGCCGGGAAGGTGGCGACGAGGGTGTCGTACGCGGTACGGCCGTCCTTCAGCTCACCGACGACGGTCGACTCCAGATGCATGATGTGGCTGTAGTAGCGGACCTGCATGAACTCCACCGTGTCGACCGTGCCCGCCCGGCAGACCCGTTGCAGGTCGTTGCGGGAGAGGTCCACGAGCATCAGGTGCTCGGCCCGCTCCTTGGGGTCGGCGCTCAGCTCGTCGGCGAGGCGCTGGTCGTCCTCGGGCGTCTTGCCCCGCGGTCGCGACCCCGCGATGGGATGGGTGATGACGCTGCGTCCGCTGACCTTGACCAGCGCCTCCGGGCTGGACCCCACGACGTCGTACGTCGAGCCGTCGGGGTGGGGCAGCCGCAGCAGGTACATGTACGGGCTGGGGTTGGAGGCCCGCAGCGCGCGGTAGACGTCGAGGGCGTCGGCGGCGCAGTCGACGCTGAACCGCTGCGACACCACGATCTGGAACGCCTCACCCGCGCGGATGTCCTCCTTGCAGCGCTCCACCATGTCGTGGAACCCCTCGCGGGTGTGCGTGCTGCGCGGCGCCAGCTCCGCCGGCGTCGGGACGGCCACCGTGGAGGCGGCCGGGGCGGCGAGCTGGGCGGTCATCCGGTCCAGCCGGGCGACGGCGTCCGCCCACGCCTGCTCGACGCGCTCGTCGGTGGCGTCGTAGTTGACGGCGTTCGCGACCAGCAGCAGCGAGCCGTCGCGGTGGTCCAGGACCGCCAGGTCGGTGGCGAGCATCATCGCCAGCTCGGGCAGGTCCAGCTCGTCGGCGCCGGTGTCCGGCAGCCGCTCCCAGCGTCGTACGGCGTCGTACGTCACGGTGCCGACCATGCCTCCCGTGAGCGGCGGCAGCCCCGGGATGGGGCGGGTCGCCAGCGTCGCGACGGTGTCGCGCAGGGCGGTGGTCGGGTCACCGTCGACGGGGACGCCGACGGGCGGCTCTCCCAGCCACACGGCCTCGCCGTCGCGCTCGGTGAGCGTGGCGTGGCTGGCTGCTCCGACGATGGAGTAGCGGGACCAGACGCCACCGTGCTCGGCGGACTCCAGCAGGAAGGTCCCCGGCCGGTCCTGCGCGAGCTTGCGGTAGACCCCCAGCGGCGTCTCGCCGTCCGCGAGCAGCCGACGCACCACCGGGATCACCCGCCGGTCGCGGGCCAGCTCGGAGAAGGTCGCGAGCCCGGGCCAGGTCGTGCCCCAGGTCAGGTCGGCATGGGCGTCCGCGGTCACCGGGACACCGCCTCGAGGTCGGTGAAGAAGCAGGTGCGCTGCCCGGTGTGGCATGCAGCGCCCACCTGGTCGACGCGTACGAGCAGCGCGTCGCCGTCGCAGTCGAGCGCGACCGAGCGCACGTGCTGGACGTGGCCGGAGGTGTCCCCCTTGCGCCAGTACTCCTCCCGGCTGCGGGACCAGAAGGTGACCCGACCCTCGGTGAGCGTGCGGTGCAGCGCCTCGTCGTCCATCCAGCCCAGCATCAGCACCTCGCCGGTGTCGTGCTGCTGGACCACCGCGGCGACCAGGCCGTCGGCGTCGCGCTTCAGCCGCGTCGCGAGCTCGGGTGAGAGGGGTGACTGATCAGGCACCGCGCCATTGTCGCCGATGGCCCGCGGGGCCTGCGGCCCGCCCGCTCACCGGCAGCGCAGCACCAGCCACTGGTAGTGCAGGTCCGCCGACCCGGGCCAGGTACGCCACCGCTCGACGACACCGAAGGCGTCGACGGCCGCCCGCAGGTCCCCGTCGCTGCGCAGGCTGAAGAACCGCGACCCGAACCGGGCGTCCTCCTCCCAGTGCTCCTCCCGGGAGACCGGCGCACCCCAGACGCCGATCGCCAGCGGCGCTCCCGGACGCAGCACCCTGGTGATCTCCGTGAGCGCGGCGGTCAGGTCCACGGCGGGTACGTGCAGCAGCGTGCTCATCGTCCAGCCGGCGTCGAACGCGTCGTCGTCGTACGGCAGCGCGTGCACCGAGGCGACCCTCGCGTCAAGCCCGTGCTGGACGCACCGCCGCACGCTCTCGGGCGCGAGGTCGACCCCGGCGTACGCCAGCCCGGCCGCGCTCAGGGCGACGCCGTCACGACCGGGGCCGCACCCGACCTCCAGGACGGACGTCCGGCCCTCGCTCGTGAGCAGCTCGACGAACTCCGCACGGACCTCCTCGCGATCGGCCGGGAGCCGGGAGTCGTGGCGGTGACCGGCCTCCCGGTCGTAGTAGTCGGTGAGCGCGCTCTCCAGCGCGGCGCGGTCCGTCGTCGGCACGGGGTCGCGTCCTCTCCTGCGGTGCTCGGCGCACCCGGAGCGGCCGCGGTTCTGGTGGAGAACGGCGCGGCCTGGGTACGTTGGCCAGATCACAGTGTCGCCGACGGCTGCACGTGGCGCGCCGGTGGCTGCCTTCGAAGGAGGACAGCATGGACGACAAGTACTGGGTCTGGATCGCCGTGATCGTGGTCGTACTGCTCGTGGTGGGCCTGCTCGCCGTCATGGCCGGCCGGCGCGCGCGCGCCCGGAACGCTGTGCCGGAGCGGACCGCTCCCGCCACGGCCGACCGGACGCGGGCCGAGCGCCACCAGCGCGAGGCGACCTCCGCGCCGGGCCGCCGGCCCGGTGTGGACGAGGCGTCAGGATCCGCGGCGACGCCCACCGTGCGAGACAAGGTGAGCCCCGCCCCGAGACTGCGCGACGACGAAGGCCCGCCGGCTGCCCCCTCCTCCCGCGAGGACGACCGGTCGACGACACCCGGGGTGGGTTCGCTCCAGCACGAGCGTCCCGCCGACGTCGGGCGCAGCGACCGCGAGGCCGCACCCACGCCGCCCGAGCCCCACCGCACGGACGACGTGCCCGCGACCTCGGACGCGGCCCTCGCCTCCGGCCCGCCGCCGGCCGGTCCGCCTCCTCCCCCGCCGCCCTCGCAGGCAGGTGCGGAGTCTCCGGCGGCACCGGTGACACCTCCTCCCCCGCCGGCACCGCGCCCGGGTACGACGCCGTCGCCGTCACCATCACCGGCTCCGTCACCGGCGGTCGCCCCCTCACCGTCGGTCCCGGAACCCTCTGAGCCCCGCAATGACCGAGCGAGCGGGGACACCGCGGCGGCGTCCACCCCCGACCACCCGGTCGAGCACCAGAGGGGCGGTGCGCGTCGGGTGGGTCAGGACTTCTGGCAGGCCGACGACGACGGGACGGCACCGTCGACACCGACGGCGCCGACGGCGCCGACGGCGCCGACGGACGGTGACACCGCCGGCGGAGGTCTGCGGGACCGGTTGACCGGCGAGGGCGGCGTGCGAGGCCGCTACGAGCGCGACGGCGGCTGGAAGGACCAGGCCAAGCACCGCGCCGACGACCTGCGCGAGCGCTACGAGCGCGACGGCGGCTGGAAGGACCAGGCCAAGGGCCGCGCGGACGACCTGCGCGACCGGTACGAGCGCGAGGGAGGGTGGCGCGACCGGGCGAAGAAGGGCGTGGAGGACCTGCGCCGGCGCGCGGACGAACGACGCCACCCGCACTGACCCGCCCCGGCGGGGGTCGTCAGGTCTGCTGGCGCGCCCAGCTCGCGTGCAACCGGGCGTAGACGCTCCCCGTCTGCCGGACGAGCTCGCTGTGCGGGCCTCGCTGCACGACACGGCCGCGGTCGACGACGATCACCTCGTCGGCGGCCTCGGCCGTGGACAGCCGGTGCGCGATGGCGATCGACGTCCGGCCCGTCGTCAGGCCGTCGAGCGCTCGCTGGATACGCACCTCGGTCGACGGGTCGACCGCGGAGGTGGCCTCGTCCAGGACGAGCAGGTCGGGGTCGGCGAGATAGGCCCGGGCGAGCGCGACCAGCTGGCGCTCGCCCGCGGAGAGGGACTCACCGCGCTGCCCGACCTCGGTGTCCAGGCCGTGCGGCAGGCCCTCCACCCAGCCGTCGAGGCCCAGCTCGGTGAGCGTGAGCCGGACGTCGTCGCGCGTCGCGTCGGGCCGGCCGAACCGGATGTTCTGCAGGAGGGTGGCGTCGAAGAGGAAGCCTTCCTGCGGCACCATCACCACGCGGGATCGCAGCGAGCGGAAGCGCACCCGCCGCAGGTCGACGCCGTCCAGCAGCACCCGGCCGGTCGCCGGGTCCATCAGCCGGGTCAGGAGCTTGGCGAGGGTGGTCTTGCCGGACCCGGTCTCACCGACCACGGCGACCCGCGACCGGGGCGGGATGGTCAGCGAGACGTCGGAGAGCACGGTGTCGCCGCCCGGGTAGGCGAACGACACGTCGTCGAACTCGACGGTGATCGGCCCGCGGGGCAGGTCGACGCCCTCCTCGCTCGGGTCGCTGACGTCGGCCGGGGTGTCGACGATGCCGATGACCCGCCGCCAGCCGGCGATGGCGTTCTGCATCTCGTTGAGGATCTCGGTCGCCGTCTGCACCGGCTGGGTGAACAGGTTGACCAGGAACAGGAAGGCGAGCAGCTCGCCCAGTGTGAGCGAGCCGCGCGCCGCCATGACGGCACCGACGGCGAGGACGGTCATCGTCGTCAGGCCGGCCACCAGCTGCCCGGAGCTGAACGCGACGACGGCCTTGATCTGCGCCGCGATGGCCGAGCGCCGGTGTCGGTCGATGGCCGCGTCGATGCGGCCGCCGGTGCGCTCCTCGACGCCGTACGCGCGGATCGTCACCGCCCCGACGACCGACTCGGAGATGGCCGCGAGCATGTCGCCGACCCGCTCGCGCACCAGGGTGTACGCCCGTCCGACGACGCCCTGGAACCGGCGGATGACGATGAACAGCGGCACGAAGCACACCCAGACCAGGAGGGCGAGAAGCGGGCTGTAGATCGCCATCAGCACGGTCGCGACCGTGACCTGGCCGATCGACACGATCAGCATCAGGCCGCCGAACTGGACGAACTGGGAGATCGTGTCGACGTCGCTGGTCACTCGCGAGACCAGCGAGCCACGTCGCTCGCTGCTCTGGGTCAGCGTCGACAGGTCGTGGATGTGCCGGAAGGCCTTGACCCGCAGCGTGGCCAGCCCGCCCTCGGAGGCGCGGAAGAGCCGCAGGTTGACCACGTAGGAGGTCAGGCCGGTGAACGTCACCGCCGCAGCCGCCAGCAGCGTCAGGCGCACCACCAGCGCGGTGTCGGGACCGCCGCGGGCCAGGATGCCGTTGTCGATCGTCTGCTGGACCACGAAGGGCACCATCACGCGCCCGATCGTCGACACGAGCGCGAGACCGAGGGTGACCAGCAGCCCGGCGCGCAGCTCGGGCGACAGCGCGATCCCGCGCTTCAGCGTGTCGGTCGTGCTGAGCTCGGTGCCGCCACCGATCTCGCTGGACGTCGCCGTGCTCACGAGGCCTCCTCGTCGGCCGCGACCGCGGCCCGCTCCTGCGCCTCGCGGGTGTACGCGGTCACCAGGCGCTCGTACCCCTCGCAGCGCTCCATCAGCTGCCGGTGCGTGCCCTGGTCGACCACCCGGCCGCGCTCGAGGTAGCAGACCCGGTCGGCCATCGAGATCGTCGACATCCGGTAGGCGACGACGAGCACCGTCATGCCGCGGCTGCGCTCGCGCAGGCCGTCCAGGATCGCGGTCTCGACGGCGGGGTCCACGGCCGACGTCGCGTCGTCGAGCACGAGCAGCCGCGGCTTGCGGATGACGGCGCGGGCCAGCGCGATCCGCTGCCGTTGGCCGCCGGACAGGCTGGCGCCGCGCTCACCCACCCGGGTGTCCCGACCGTCGGACAGCTCGGCGACGAACCCGTCGGCCTGTGCCACCCGCAGGGCGTCGTCCACCTGCGCCTCGGACAGGTCCTCGCCGAGGGTGACGTTGCCACGGACGGTGTCGTCGAACAGGAAGCTCTGCTGGGCGACCAGGGTCGCCACGTCCGGAACCCCGCCGCGACGGACCGAGCGCAGGTCGCGGCCGTCGATCTCCACGACGCCGCCCTCGGGGTCGACCAGTCGCAGCACGATGGTGGCCAGGGTGGACTTGCCCGAGCCCGTCGGACCGACGACCGCCGTGGTGAGGCCGGCCGGCACGTCGATGGTCACCTCGCTCAGGGCCACCACCTGCTCACCCGTCGGAGCGGACTCGGGCTCGGCGTCCCGGGCTTCCGCGCCGAGGTCGGCTCGCTCGGTGGCGGCGTAGGCGTACGACACGTCCCGCAGCGAGGAGGCACCGTCGCCGTCGGTCGGGAGGTCGTCCGGGCCGTAGCGCATCTCGCCCTTGGCGGAGAGGACGGCGTTCACGCGGTCCCACCCCACGACCGTCCGGGGCAGCTCGGCGAGCACCCAGCCGAACGAGCGCACCGGGAAGGCGAGCACCGAGAAGAGGTAGGCGATCTGGACGACGTCCGCGGCGTCGATGTCCCCCGCGGCCACCCGGGCGGTTCCGACGCCGAGGACCGCGAGCGTGCCCAGCGTCGGGATCGCCTCGATGACCGGGTCGAAGGTGCCGCGCGTGCGCCCCACCTCGACGGCGGCCGCGCGCAGCCGGTCGGTCACCTCGGCGAAGCGCTCGGTCTCCTGCTCCTCGCGGCCCATCGCCTTGACCAGCAGGCCGGCCTCGATGCTCTCGTGCGCGACCTCGCTGACCTCCGCGCGCAGCTGCTGGGCGAGCGTCACCCGGGGCGACATGCGCGACTGGAAGACCAGGTTGGCGACGAACAGCGCCGGGAACACCAGCATCCCGATGACCGCGAGCCACAGGTCGACCCGGAACATCTCGATCGCGCCGACCACCAGCATCACCAGCACGCCGATCGCCATCGGCAGCGGCTGGAAGACGTTCCAGGTCGCCTCGACGTCGGCATTGGCGTTGGACAGCAGCTGGCCGGAGGGGTGCCGGTGGTGCCAGCTGAGCGGGAGCCGCAGGTACTGCCGGGTGACCCGGCGCCGATAGCTCGCCTGCAGGTTGTAGAACGCCATCCCGGCGCCGATCCGGCGCAGGACGACGCCGACCACCGTGAGCAGGACCGCCAGGGACATCTGCCAGACGATGGTCCACACCTGGCCGGCGGAGATCTCGCCGGCGCGCACGGCGGGCTCCACCACGGTCGAGACGAGGTGGGCGATGACCCGGGCCATCGCCACCGTCATCACGCCGTACACGGCCGACCCGACCACTGCGACGGCCAAGACCTTCCGCTCCTCGGCGAAGCCTCGGCCCACCACTCGCAGACCCCGGCGAAGGGTGTCCGGTCGAGCCGACATCGTCCGTGCGGCCGAGCTCACGTGCGGCGTCCTTCCGATCGAGGTGGGCGGCCGTCCGAGCACGCCCCACCGCTGCGCTGCGACCGGGTCCAACCCTCTCACGCGGTCCGGACACAGCCACCACGGGTTTGTCGCCGCGCCGGCGGTGGGCAGGATGGCGTCATGCCCGGACCCGCAGCGCATGAACGCCAGGCCCTGAGTGACTCCTTCGAGCGGATCGGACCGGACGCGCCCACCCTGTGCGCCGGCTGGTCCACCCGCGACCTGCTCGTCCATCTGATCGTCCGGGAGTCTCGCCCGGACGCGGCGGCCGCGCTGATCCTGCCGCCGCTCGCCGGTCACGCGCGGTCGGTGTCGGCCAAGATCGCCGCCCGCCCCTGGGACGCCCTGGTCGAGACGTTCCGCAACGGCCCACCGCGGCTGTCCCCGTTCGCCCTGCCGGGGGTCGACGAGCGCGCCAACGTCGGGGAGCTGTTCGTCCACCACGAGGACGTGCTCCGGGCGCAGGATCCCACGGCGCGACGCACGCTCTCCCCCGACCTGCAACGTGCTCTCTGGAAGGGCCTGCCGGTGCTCGGCCGGCTGACCCTGCGCTCGGTGCCGGTCGGCGTACGCGCTCGGTGCGAGGGGTACGGCGAGCGGACGCTGCGCTCCGCGCGGTCCGGCGGCGGGACCGTCGCGCTGGTAGGCCGGCCCGGCGAGGTCGTCCTGCAGATCTCGGGGCGCGCCGGCAACGACGGCGACCGGGTCGACGTCGACGTGCAGGGCGAGGCCGCGGCGGTGACGGCGTTCCGCACGGCCAGCACGGGCATGTAGGCGCCCGGCGCTGGGCCGTCCCCGGCCTGGACCCTGTCGAAACTGCGTTCGGTGTTCCTGACGCGGTTCGAACTGCGTCAGGAACACCGAACGCAGTTCGAGTCCGGAGGCGAGGCCGAGCTCGGTACGGGCTCGTCCCGCCGGGCTAGCGAACGGGGTACCCGGCCGTCCGCAGCGCGTCCTTGACCGCGGAGATGGTGAGCTCGCCGAAGTGGAAGACCGACGCTGCCAGCACGGCGTCGGCACCCGCGGCGACCGCCTCGACGAAGTGCTGCGCCGTGCCCGCGCCACCGCTGGCGACCAACGGCACGTCCACCGCGGCGCGGACCTCCCGGATCAGCTCCAGGTCGAACCCGTCCTTGGTGCCGTCGGCGTCCATCGAGTTCAGCAGGATCTCCCCCGCGCCGAGCTCCACCGCGCGGGCGCACCACTCGATCGCGTCCAGCCCGTCACTGCGGCGGCCACCGTGCGTGGTCACCTCGAAGTGGCCGCGCGCCGAGCGCCGGACGTCGGCCGACAGCACGATGACCTGGGACCCGAACCGGTCGGCGATCTCGGCGATCACCTCGGGACGGGCGAGCGCGCCGGTGTTGATGCCGACCTTGTCCGCGCCCGCCCGCAGCAGCCGGTCGACGTCCGCGACGACCCGTACGCCGCCGCCCACGGTCAGCGGGATGAAGACCTGCTCTGCCGTCGCGCCCACCACGTCGTACGTCGTGGCCCGGTCGGCCGACGACGCGGTCACGTCCAGGAAAGTCAGCTCGTCGGCACCCTGGGCGCCGTAGGCGGACGCGAGCTCGACCGGGTCGCCCGCGTCGCGCAGGTCGGCGAAGTTGATGCCCTTCACCACACGCCCGGCGTCGACGTCGAGACACGGGATCACACGAACCGCGACACTCACGCTGGACACCCTAGTTTGGGAGCCGTGACCGAGGACCACCATGTCTGGGGCGTGAACCACGCGCGGCCCGAGCACGCCGACCGGGTGGCGAACGCAGCGCGCGGCACCCGCACGGACGACGACACCCCCGTGGTGGTCGCCGTGGACGGGCCGGCCGGTTCGGGGAAGTCCTCGCTGGCTGCCCTGGTGTGTGACCGGCTCGGCGACGTCGCGTGCGTCCATCTGGACGACGTCTTCCCAGGATGGGACGGCCTCGCGTCCGCACCGGCGCTGCTCGCCGCCCAGGTGCTCGCCCCGCTCTCGCGCCGTGAGCCGGCCGGGTACCGCCGGTTCGACTGGCCGACCGGACGGTACGCCGAGCTCGTGCCGGTGCCGGCGCGTCGCTTCGTGGTCGTGGAAGGGTGCTCCTCCACGGTGGGGATCGCCCGGCCGTACGTCGACGTGCGGGTCTGGGTGGAGGCCGAGCACGACACCCGGATGCGGCGGGGGCTGGAGCGCAGCGGCGATGAGTTCGGGCCGAACTGGGAGCGCTGGGCCCGGCAGGAGGAGGCCGTCTTCGCCGCCGACCGGACCCGCGAGCACGCCCACCTGATCTTTCGCACCGACGGCGACCGATGAGCGACCAGCGCCCGCCCGCCGCCGTCGCCCGCGACTGGGGGCAACGGCTGGACCCCCGGCCCCAGCTCACCCGCCGCTCGTTCGCCGACCGGGTGGAGCGGCTGCGCAACCGGTCCTTCCTGATCCTGCAGTGCGCGGTGTTCGGGTCGATCGCGTGGCTGCTCGCGCACAACCTCCTGGACCACCCGCAGCCGTTCTTCGCCCCCATCACCGTGCTCGTGACGCTCGGCCTCACCTACGGCCAGCGCATCCGGCGGGTGCTGGAGCTGACGGTCGGGGTGGCGGTCGGGGTCCTCATCGGCGACACGTTCGTCCACGTCTTCGGTACGGGCGCCTGGCAGCTCGCCGTCGTGGTCACGTGCTCCATGAGCGTCGCCGTCCTGCTGGGGGCGGGCGGCCTCATCATGATCCAGGCGGGGGTGCAGTCGCTGGTCGTGCTGATCCTGGTCGCTCCGCCGGGCACCGCGTTCAGCCGCTGGCTGGATGCGGTCATCGGCGGTCTCGTGGCGCTCGTCGCCGCCACGATCACGCCGACCTCACCGGTCCGCCGCCCACGCGTGCAGGCAGGGGTCGTGGTCACCGAGCTCAGCGCCGTCCTCACCGAGACCGCGACCGCCGTCCGGCGTCGTGACCAGGAGCGGGCCGACGCCGCACTGGAACGCGCACGCTCCTCCGAGGAGCTGCTGGAGGAGCTGCGTGAGGCCACGACCGAGGGCATCGCCGTCACCCGCCAGTCGCCGTTCCGGCGTCGGCACGGCGCCTCGGTGGTGGGCATCGCCGACATCCTCGAACCCCTGGACCGCGCGGTCCGCAACCTGCGGGTGCTGGTGCGCCGCGGAGCGGTCGCGGTCTGGTCCGGCGAGGCCGTGCCGCCGTCCTACCTGGACCTGGTCGACGACCTGGCCGCGGTGATGGAGCGCATGGCCGGCCTCCTGCTGGACCGCAAGGACGCCGAGGAGCTGCGTCCGGACCTGCTGCGCATCGCGCGGCGCAGCGGCGTTTCGTCCCGTCGCAGCTCGTTGTCCGGCGAGGTGATCCGTGCGCAGGTGCGGTCGATCGTGGTGGACCTGCTCATCCTCACCGGCCTGACGTACGTGCAGGCGCGCGAGCAGGTACCCGCCCGCGCCGACGACCTCGACGACTGATCAGCGCTGCGGGCGGGAGCCCTCGACGAGCGCGGCCAGGCGGCGCGCCTCCTGGACGGCCCGGTCGCCGTCCGAGCGCTGGATGGCCATGACCGCGAGGGTGTCGGTGTCGTCCAGCTCCAGGACCGCCCACGGGCTGCCGCCGCCGAACTGGACGTTGACCACCTGCGCCCACTCCACCCGGCGCTCGCTGAGCAGGTTGCGGACGAGGAGACCCTCGCGGCTGGGGACCGCACGCACCTGGGCGAACCGCAGCAGCCCCGCGCCGAACAGCAGCCCGAACCCGATCAGCATCACCCGGTCGGGCGTGCTCCAGCCGACGCTGCCCTTCCCCGGGATCGTCAGCGCGACCACCGTGAAGACGAGCACGCTGATGACCGCGACGACCACCGGCACGACTCGTCCCCGGCGCGGCCGGAAGACGGCGTACGGGTCGTCGGTCATATCCGGCACGCCGCGATGTCGGTGACGAGGATGGCGCGGGCGCCCAGGTCGTACAGGTCGTCCATCACCTGGTTGGTCCGCTGGCGCGGCACCATCGAGCGGACCGCGACGTAGCCCTTGTCGTGCAGCGGGGAGACGGTCGGCGACTCCAGGCCCGGGGTGAGGGCACACGCCTGCTCGACCAGCTCGACCCGGACGTCGTAGTCCATCATCACGTAGTGCCGCGCGGTGAGGACGCCCTGCAGCCGGCGGACGAGCACGTCCACCCGCGGGTTCTCCGGGCTGCCGGCGGGACGGATCAGCACCGCCTCACTGCTCAGGATCGGCTCGCCGAAGACCTCGAGGCCGGCGTTGCGCAGCGTCGTGCCGGTCTCCACGACGTCCGCGATGACGTCCGCGACACCCAGCGTCACCGCCGTCTCGACCGCGCCGTCGAGTCGGACCACACCCGCCTCGATCCCGTGCTTGGCCAGGTCGGCCTCGACCAGCCCGGAGAAGCTGGTGGCGATCCGGCGACCGGCGAGCTCGGTGACGTCGGCGGCGACGCCCGGACGCCCCGCGTACCGGAACGTGGACCGGCCGAAGCCCAGCGGCAGGATCTCCTCGGCGGGGCTGCCGGAGTCCAGGAGCAGGTCGCGGCCGGTGAGCCCGACGTCCAGGGTGCCCGACCCGACGTACACGGCGATGTCGCGCGGACGCAGGTAGAAGAACTCGACGTCGTTGTCCGCGTCGCGGACGACCAGCTCCTTGCTCTCCCGGCGACCGCGGTAGCCGGCCTCGCGCAGCATGGCGGCGGCGGAGTCCGCGAGCGCCCCCTTGTTGGGTACGGCGACCTTCAGCATCGGTGCTCCTACAGGTGGGCGTAGACGTCGTCGAGGGTCAGGCCGGAGGCGAGCATCAGCACCTGCAGGTGGTAGATCAGCTGGCTGATCTCCTCGGCGGTGCGCTCCCTGCCCTCATGCTCGGCCGCCATCCAGACCTCGGCCGCCTCCTCGACGACCTTCTTGCCGATGGTGTGCACCCCGGCGTCCAGGGCCGCGACGGTGCCCGACCCCTCGGGGCGCTCGGTCGCCTTGCGGGACAGCTCGTCCCACAGCTGCTCGAACGTCTTCACGAGGGGCAAGGGTACGGGCTCACCGACCGGCGGTCGCCGTCCGTCCATACGTGGTGGTCCGCTCGCGCACGCCGCGGTCGATGCCGTCCGCGATGGCGTGCAGCTCGGCCACCGTCTTGGCGGACCCGTGCTCCGACCCGGCCATCCGGCTGATCGTCTCCTCCATCAGGGTGCCACCCACGTCGTTCGCGCCGCCGCGCAGCATCAGCCGGGTGCCCTCGACGCCGAGCTTGACCCAGGACGTCTGGATGTTCGGGATCCGTCCGTGCAGCATCAGCCGGGCGACCGCATGCACGGCGCGGTTGTCTCGCATCGTCGGGCCGGGACGGGCCAGCCCGGCCAGGTAGACCGGCGCGTTGTGGTGCACGAACGGCAGCGGCACGAACTCGGTGAAGCCGCCGGTCTCGTCCTGCAGCCGGGTCAGGGTGCGCAGGTGCCCGATCCAGTGCCGCGGGTGGTCGACGTGGCCGTACATCATGGTGGAGCTGCTGGGCAGCCCGACCTCGTGCGCCGTGCGAACCACCTCCAGCCACTGCGACGCCGGCAGCTTGCCCTTGGTGAGCACCCAGCGGACCTCGTCGTCGAGGATCTCGGCGGCGGTCCCGGGGATCGAGCCGAGACCTGCGTCGCGCACCTCCTCCAGCCACTGCCGTACGGGCACGCCCGCCTTGGCGGCGGCCGTTGCGATCTCCATGGGCGAGAACGCGTGCACGTGGATGCCGGGCGCCGCGTCGGTCACCGCGCGCACGATGTCGACGTACGCGCTCCGCCCGAGTGAGGGGTCGATGCCGCCCTGAAGGCAGACCTCCGTGGCGCCGAGCGCCTGCGCCTCGGCCGCCCGCTCCCCGATCTGCTCCAGCGACAGCGTGAAGGCGTCGGCGTCGGTGCGCCGCTGCGCGAACGCGCAGAACCGGCAGCCGACGTAGCAGACGTTGGTGAAGTTGATGTTGCGGTTGACGACGTAGGTGACGTCGTCCCCGACGACGTCCCGCCGGAGGTCGTCCGCGAGCCGGCACACGGCGTCCAGGTCGTCGCCGTCGCTGGTGATCAGGGCCAGGTAGTCGGCGTCGGACAGGCCCGCCGGGTCGTCCTCCGCGCGCGACAGGGCCTCCCGCACGTGAGAACCCGGTCGTTGTGGTGTCGAGTCGACGCGGTGGGCGACCTGCGCCCAGTCGCCGTACACCTCGTCGAAGTCGCTGCGCCGGTCGTCGGTACGCCCCTGGGTGTCGACCTCGCGGTGCAGGTCCACCCGGCCGGTGCCGGCGCCGTGGGCGGCGAGCCCGCCGTCCGGCTCCTGCCAGGGCCGGCCGACCGCCGGTGCGGCTTCGTCGGCGAGCCCGGTCGTGGGATCGCACAGCGCCCGTACGTGCTCGTGCAGCCGTGGGTCGATCCACGGCTCGTCGCGCTCCAGCGCGCCCAGGACGTAGCGAGGGTGCGCGGTCAGCCGCTCGGCCAGCCGCAGGCCCGACTCCGCGGTCCAGCGGCTCAGCTCCTCGACCTGCGGCCAGGGACGCTCGGGGTTCACGTGGTCCGGCGTCACCGGTGACACGCCGCCCCAGTCGTCCACGCCGGCGGCGAGCAGGCGCGGGATCTGCTGGGGCGCGGAGAGATTCGGGGGTGCCTGCACGCTGACGGACGGGCCGAGCAGGAGGCGGGTCACCGCGATCGTGGCGAGGTACTCCTCTTCCCCCACGTCCGGGGTGGCCCGCATCGCCGTGTCGTCCTTGGCGCGGAAGTTCTGCACGATGCACTCCTGCACGGCGCCGTACTCTCGCGCCACGCGCCGGATCGCCAGGATGCTGTCGAGCCGGTCCTGCACCGTCTCCCCGATGCCGACGAGCAGGCCGGTGGTGAACGGCACGCCCACCCGGCCGGCGTCCTCCAGCACCCGCAGGCGGACGGCCGGGTCCTTGTCCGGGGAGCCGTAGTGCGCACCTCCCGGCTCGGTGAACAGCGCCGTCGAGGTCGTCTCCAGCATCATGCCCATCGACGGAGCCACCGGCTTGAGCCGCTGCAGGTCCGACCACGACATGACGCCCGGGTTGAGGTGGGGCAGCAGCCCGGTCTCCTCCAGCACCCGGACGGCCATCGCCCGCACGTACGCGATCGTGTCGTCGTAGCCGTGCGCGTCCAGCCACTCGCGGGCGGCCGGCCAGCGGTCCTCCGGTCGGTCCCCGAGGGTGAAGAGCGCCTCCTTGCAGCCCTGGGCCGCACCGTCGCGCGCGATCTGCAGGACCTCGTCCGGCGAGAGGAACGCCGCGGGCAGCCGATGGGGCACCGTCGCGAACGTGCAGTAGTGGCAACGGTCCCGGCACAGGCGCGTGAGCGGGATGAACACCTTGCGCGAGTACGTGACGACCTGCGGGCGGCCCGCCCGCAGCATCGCCGCGTCCCGCACCCGGGTGGCCGGGGCGAGGAGGGCGTCGAGGTCCTCACCCCGTGCCCCGAGGAGCACCAGCGCCTCGCTCTCGCTCAGCGTCTTGCCGTCTCGCGCGCGGGCCAGGGACCGTCGCATCTCGCTGGAAGAGGTCACCCGCCGCAGGCTACGTCAGGCCCCTCAGGGTCGCAGCGGTCGCCACCGCGGCGGTCGCGGCCTCGTGGCCCTTGTCCTCGACCGAGCCCTCGAGCCCGGCCCGGTCGAGCGCCTGCTGCTCGGTGTCGCAGGTGAGCAGCCCGAACCCGACGGGCGTGCCGGTCCGCACCGACACCTCCGACAGGGCGGACGTCGCCGCCTGGCAGACGTAGTCGAAGTGGGGCGTGCTGCCGCGGATCACGACCCCGAGGGCGACGACCGCGTCGTACGCCGGCGCGAGCCGGGCGCACGCGACGCCGAGCTCGAAGCTGCCGGGGACGCGGACTACGGTCACTTGCGCGTCGGCGATCCCGGCGTCGGCGAGGGCACGGCGTGCGCCGTCCAGCAGACCGTCCATGACGGTCGTGTGCCAGGAGGCGGCCACCACGGCGACCTTCAGCTCCGGTGCGGTGACGGACAGGGTCGGCGCTCCAGCACCGCTCATGAGACTGCTCCTCGGGGGTGGGTGATGGTGTGGCCGAGTCGGTCACGCTTGGTCCGCAGGTAGTGCGCGTTGTGCGCACCGGTGCCGACGACGAGGGGGACGACGTCGTGCACGGTCAGGCCGGCGCCGGTGACGGCCTCGACCTTGGCGGGGTTGTTGGTCAGCAGCCGCACGCTCTCGACCCCGAGGTCGGCGAGCACCGCGGTGGCCGCGTGGAACTCGCGGGCGTCCACCGGGAGGCCGAGGTCGATCTGGGCGTCGACGGTGTCGCGGCCGGCGTCCTGCAGCTCGTACGCGCGCAGCTTGTCGACCAGGCCGACACCGCGGCCTTCGTGGCCGCGCACGTAGACGACGACACCGCCCTCGGCGGCGACGCGGGCCATGGCCGCCTGCAGCTGCGGGCCGCAGTCGCACCGCTGCGAGCCGAGTGCGTCGCCCGTCAGGCACTCGGAGTGCAGCCGGGTGAGCACCGCGCCCTCGCCGATGCCCCGCGGCGACACGAGCGCCAGCACCTCGGAGCCGGTGAGACGGTCGGTGTAGGCCACCAGGTCGAACGAGCCGTGCTCGGTCGGCAGCACCGTCCGGGCGACCCGCTGCACCCGGTCGTTCCGCTGCCGCCACGTGATGAGCTGCTCGATCGTGATGACCGGCAGGTCGCGCTCCTCGGCGAGCGCGTGCACCGCCGGCGCGCGCATCATCGAGCCGTCGTCGTGCACCAGCTCGACGATCGCCCCGACCGGCGCCAGCCCGGCGAGCCGGCACAGGTCGACGGCGGCCTCGGTGTGACCGGGCCGGGCCAGCACGCCGCCGGGACGGGCGCGCAGCGGCAGCACGTGGCCCGGACGGATGACGTCGGTGGGACCGGCTGACGCATCGGCGAGCACCTGCAGCGTGCGCGTCCGGTCGGCGGCGCTGATCCCGGTCGTGACGCCGGCCGCCGCGTCCACCGTCACGGTGTACGCGGTCCGCAGCGAGTCCTCGTTCCGGCCCACCATCAGCGGCAGCGCGAGCCGGTCGGCGACCTCGTCCGTCATCGGGGCGCAGATCAGCCCTGATCCGTGGCGCACGGCCCAGCCGACCCACTCCTCGGTAGCCGTCGCGGCCGCGAGGACGACGTCGCCCTCGTTCTCGCGGTCCTCGTCGTCCAGCACCAGGACCGGTCGGCCCAGCCGCAGCGCGTGCAGCGCCTGCTCGATCGTGGCCCGCGTCATGACGGCGCTCCGACCGGCTCGGCCGAGTCCGCCCGCTCGGCGCTGCGCGACACCCGCAGCCACACGACGAAGCCGTAGATCACCAGGGCCGAGTAGACGGCGTACAGCACGGCGGAGGGGTAGAACTTGGAGTGGATCAGCAGCGGGATCCCGACCAGGTCGACGCCGATCCAGGCCAGCCAGAAGTCGTTCCAGCCCCGCGCCATCGCGTACGTCGCGACCATCGAACCGACGAAGATCCAGGCGTCGGCCCAGTAATACCAGCGCGGAGCCGGCCAGCCGGCGCCGATGCTGGCGAAGATCCACTGGCTCACCAGGACGCCCGCGACCCACACGGCGAGGTACGCGGCGCGCTCGCCCGCGGTCGCCCACCGCGGGGTGATCGCTGGGGCGTCCTTGCCACGCAGCCGGCGCGACTGGTTCCAGCGCCACCAGCCGTACACCGAGGTGACGATGAAGAAGATCTGCCGGGCGGCCTGCCCGAACAGCGTCTCGCCCTGCGGGTTGGAGAAGGCGACGCCGAAGAAGACGGTGAACAGCAGCGCGTTGCCGACGATGCCGACCGGCCACGCCCACACCCGGCGGCGCAGGCCGCCGACGGCCGAGGCGAAGCCGAAGGCGTTGCCGATGATCTCGCGCCACAGGATGTGCTGCTCGCCGATGGTCAGCTGTGCCTCGAAGAGGTGCTCGAGCACGTTCACGCGAGGGCTCCTTCCCGGGTGCCGGGCGTCATCAGGCGCTCGACGTACTTGGCGATGACGTCCACCTCGAGGTTGACCGGGTCGCCGACCTGCTTGCGGCCCAGCGTCGTCAGCTCGAGCGTGGTGGGGATGAGGGAGACGGCGAACCGGTCGTGCGCGACGGAGGAGACGGTCAGCGAGATGCCGTCGACCGTGATCGAGCCCTTCTCGACGACGTAGCGCGCCAGCTCCGGCGGCAGCTCGAACGTCACGACCTCCCACCGGTCCCCCGGCTCCCGGTCGAGGATGCGGGCGGTGCCGTCGACGTGACCCTGCACGACGTGACCGCCGAAGCGGCCGTCCGCGGGCATGGCGCGCTCGAGGTTGACGCGGTCCCCGAGCTCCAGGGCGCCGAGGGAGCTGCGCCGCAGGGTCTCGGCCATCACGTCGACCTCGAAGACCTCGTCCGCGACACGCACGACCGTGAGGCACACCCCGTTGACCGAGATGGACGCACCGTGGACGGCGTCGGTCGTGACCTGCGCGCCCCGCAGCGCCAGCACCGCGGAGTCCGCGCCTGGCTCGATGCGCTCGACGGTGCCGAGCTCCTCGACGATTCCGGTGAACATCAGCGAACTCCTTCGACGGGTCGCGGCCGCAGGCGCAGCCGGACGTCCTGGTCGAGCCGCTCGACGTCGAGCAGCTCGAGGTGGTGGGCGGCGGCCAGGGTGGGCACGCCGAGAGAGGCGACGAGCGAGGGGCCGGCGCCGAGGAGGGTGGGAGCGAGGTAGACGAGCACCTCGTCGACGAGGCCGGCGCTCAGGAACGCGGCGGCCACGACCGGGCCGCCTTCGAGCCACAGGTGACGAATCTGCCGGTCGTGCAGGGTCTTCAGCACGACGGCGGGGTCACGCGTGCGCGCGTGCCACAGGTCGCCCGGCCCGCGGACGCGCGCGGCGGCGGGGACGTCCCGCTCCCCCATCACCACCCGCACCGGCTGCCGGTCGGCCGGGCGGTCGGCTGAGTCCCGCACCGTCAGGGCGGGGTCGTCGGCCAGCACGGTGCCCGTACCGACGAGGATCGCCCCGGCGCTCGCACGGCGCCGGTGGACGTCGGCTCGCGACGCCGCGCCGGTGATCCAGCGACTGGTCCCGTCGGCGGCGGCGACCCGTCCGTCGAGGGTGGCGCCGACCTTCCAGGTGACGAAGGGACGCTCGTGACGGACCGAGAAGGCCCAGTGCTCGTTGAGCTCCTCGGCTCCGGTACCCGGCACCGGGCCGCTCACCTCGACCCCGAGGTCGCTCAGTCGGGCTGCGCCGCCCCGCGCATCGGGGTTCGCGTCCGGCGCGGCGTAGACGACCCGGGCGACACCGGCGGTGCGCAGCGCGTCGACGCACGGCGGGGTGCGGCCCTGGTGGGCGCAGGGCTCGAGGCTGACGTACGCGGTGCCACCGCGCGCCCGCTCGCCGGAGGCTCGCAGGGCCATCACCTCGGCGTGCGGCGTGCCGGCGCCCTCGTGCCAGCCCTCGCCGGCGACCGTGCCGTCGCTCGCGAGGACCACGGCGCCGACGCGGGGATTCGCATCGGCGGCAGGGCCGCGCGTCGCCAGCTCGACGGCGCGCGCGAGCAGCGCCGCGTCCTGGCGCTGCATCTGCGGGACCATCCGGGTCCACTCCCTCTCGCTCGCAATCGGGCGAGCCCCGGGGTGGACGAGTGACGTGCGAGGGTCGGGACAGCCCGAGCCTTCGCCAGGTCGCGACACCTCGCGACCGGACATCACCGGCAGACGGACGTCGAGAGGACGCCCGTCACGTGCGCCTCCCATCCGGACTTTCACCGTCGGTCCTGGAGTTCCACCAGGTCAACCGCTCGCCTGTAAGAGGCGTGCGGGTCGCGGACTGTCACCGCCGGCTCGGAATTACACCGACCCCGGAGCACGTACTGCTACCCCCCAGTATGCACCCGCGTGACACGTGCTCTCCACCGCGAGCGCCCGGGGGCGAAATTCCGTTGATCGCGCGGGGTCCCGGTGCCAGGGTCCTGGTCATGGAGCAGTGAGCCGTCCCGTCCCCCTCACCACGTCGACTCGGCAGGCGCCGCAGTCGGCCTTCGACCGGATGTGCTCATGCCTACCTCCATCTCCTCGCGCGCCGAGCGCGACCGCCCGGGCCGCCGGGCCTTCGTCACGTTCCTGATGTTCAACGACAGCTACCTGCCCGGCTGCCTGATGACCGCCTACGGCCTGCGGCGCCAGGGCAGCCGCTCCGACCGGGTCTGCCTGGTCACCGAGGAGGTGTCCGACAGCGCCCGCGACGCGTTGAGCGTCCTCTACGACACGGTGCTGCAGGTCGACAAGATCCCCGTCCCGGCCGAACCGGGCAGGTCGTCGCCCGGAGCAGGCCGCACCGGCTCCGCCCGCGTTCGCGCCGCCGCACTCACCCGCTTCGCCGCCCTCCGGCTCGGCCCCGACGGGGACCTCGGCTGCGCGTACGACACGATCGTCAGCCTCGACGCGGATCTCCTGCCCGTCCGCGACTTCGAGCGGCTGTGGGACGTCCCGGCGCCCGCGGGCATCGTGAACGAGCACCGCCACCACATGGCGGAGATCGACGCGGACGGCCGCCTCATACCCCGACGGGACGCGGCGCGGACCGGCGAGTGGGTCTGGCACGACGTCTACCGGGACGTGTGTCCGCCGGGATCTCCGGTACCGCGGGAGATCACCGACCGGGTCGCCCTCGATCCCGCGAACTACGGCATCAACGCCTCCCTGCTCGTGCTCGAGCCGTCGCAGTCCACCTTCGAGGACTTCATGCGGTGGGTGGGGCGGGGCCCGGTGCGCGAGCTGGTGTGCGACCGGTGGGCCTGGACCGACCAGCAGGCGGCCACCCTCTACTGGTCCGGCCGCTGGACGAGCCTCGATCCGCGCTACTCGCTCTTCTACGGGTACCCGTCGGTCGAGCTCGGCCGCGGCCTGCACTTCGCCGGGGTGAAGCCCTGGTCGTGGCGCAAGAAGGGCTTCGCCCGCCGCATCCAGCGCTTCCCCGACTACGCGCTGTGGAGCCGGCAGTTCCTGCGGCTGATGACCGAGCTGCCCGAGCTGCGCCGCCTCGGGGGCCTGCGCCGGCTCGAGCAGGCGACCCGTGAGGTGCTGCGCTGATGGACGTCGACCTGGTCGTCGTGGGTGCCGGCCTGTTCGGGCTGACGGTCGCCGAGCGGATGGCCGTCCAGCGCGGCCGGCGCGTCCTGCTCGTCGACCGCCGTCCGGTCATCGGCGGCAACTGCTTCAGCGAGGTGGACGCCGCCACCGGCATCGAGGTGCACCGGTACGGCACGCACGTGTTCCACACCTCCAACGAAGGGGTGTGGGCGTACGTCAACCGGTTCACCCGCTTCACGGCGTACCGGCACCGCGTCCGGACCGTGCACCGCGGCGAGGTCTTCCCCATGCCGGTCAACCTGGCCACGATCAACCAGTTCTTCCGCACCGCCCTGCGCCCGGACGACGCCCGCGCGCTGATCCGAGCGCAGGCGGGGGCGTCCGACCCGGCGGCCGCGCGCGACCTGGAGACGCGCGCCATCGCCCTGCTCGGCCGCCCGCTGTACGAGGCGTTCGTCCGCGACTACACAGCCAAGCAATGGCGGACCGATCCACGGCTGCTGCCGGCGTCGGTGCTCAGCCGGCTGCCGCTGCGCTTCGACTACGAGGACTGCTACTTCGAGGACCGCTATCAGGGGGTTCCCGTCGACGGGTACACCGCGTGGGCGGAGCGGATGGTCGACGACCCGCGCATCGAGGTCCGGCTCGGCACCGACTTCCTGGACCCCACCCAGCCGGTCAGCAGGGCCGCGGTCGCCGGGCGGGTCCCGGTCGTCTACACCGGGCCCCTGGACGCGTACTTCGACCACGCCGAGGGCGAGCTGTCCTGGCGGACCCTCGACCTGGAGTTCGAGGTGCACCCGGTCGGGGACTTCCAGGGGACGAGCGTCATGAACTACGCCGACGCCGACACGGCGTTCACCCGGATCCACGAGTTCCGCCACCTTCACCCCGAGCGGTCCTACCCACGGGACCGCACCGTCATCGCGCGCGAGTTCTCCCGGCGGGCAACGCGTGCGGACGAGCCGTACTACCCGGTGAGCTCGACGGCAGACCGCGCCGCGCTGCTGCGCTACCGAGCCGCCGCTCGAGCCGAGCCCGGGGTCACCTTCGGCGGACGGCTCGGTTCCTACCAGTACCTCGACATGCACATGGCCATCGCGTCCGCGCTGACTCTGGCCGACCGGCTGTAGTCGGCCGCCGTCAGTGGGTGTGGCTCCGGGCCAGCTCCCGCAGCCGGTCCACGGCAGCCGCCGCGTCGTCGGCTCCGTAGACCGCCGAGCCCGCCACGAACACGTCCGCGCCGGCCTCGGCGCACTGCTCGATGGTCGATGCGGACACCCCGCCGTCGACCTGGATCCAGACCTCGCCGCCGTGCCGCCGGACGGCCTCGCGCACCTGCGTGACCTTGGGCATCTGGTCGGCCATGAACGACTGGCCGCCGAACCCGGGCTCCACCGTCATGACCAGCACCATGTCCAGCTCGGGCAGCAGGTCCTCGTACGGCGCGAACGGCGTCCCCGGCTTGAGCGCCATGGCCGCCCGCGCACCGGCGGACCGCAGCGCTCGCGCCAGCCGTACGGGGTCCTGCGCGGCCTCGACGTGGAAGGTGACCGAGCCCGCCCCGGCCTCGGCGTACGAGGGCGCCCACCGGTCGGGGTCCTCGATCATCAGGTGGCAGTCCAGCGGGATCGGGCTGACCTTCTGCAGCGCCTCGACGACCGGGAGGCCCAGCGTGAGGTTCGGGACGAAGTGGGCGTCCATCACGTCGACGTGGGCCCAGTCGGCGTTGCCGATCCGGTCGAGCTCACGCTCGAGGTTGGCGAAGTCGGCCGACAGGATGCTCGGCGAGATCTGCAGCAACGGGGAGGTCCCTTCGGTCACGGGGCGGTCTTGCGGATGAGGGCGAAGAACATGGCGTCGGTGCCGTGCAGGTGCGGCCACAGCTGCACCGAGGGACCGTCGCCCAGCCCGTCGACCTGAGCACCGCGGGCGTCCCGGAACAGCGGACGCGCGTCCTCCTGGACGACGTCGGAGCGCCCGCCGAGGACGTCGGCGACGACGGTGGTGGTCTCGGCCAGGTGCGGGCTGCACGTCGCGTAGCCGATCACCCCGCCCGGCCGGGTCGCGTCGATCGCCGAGGTCAGCAGCTCGCGCTGGAGGGCCGCGAGGTCGGAGACGTCGGAGGCGCTGCGGCGCCAGCGGGCCTCCGGACGGCGACGCAGCGCACCGAGGCCGGTGCACGGCGCGTCGACGAGCACCCGGTCGTAGGTGTCGGGCTCCTCCTGACCGAGGTCGCGTCCGTCGCCCGTGCCGATCATCACCTCGGCACCGGCGTCGATGGCGGCGCGCAGGGTGCTGCGGACCAGCTCGGTGCGGTGCTCGCTGACCTCGTTGGCGAACAGGACCGCACCCTGCTGCTGGGCCAGGACGGCCAGCAGCGCGGACTTGCCGCCTGGGCCGGCGCACAGGTCGAGCCACTGCTCGCCCTCGTCGCCCACGTCGTCCACGTGGGCGGCGGCGAGGGCGAGCGCCAGCAGCTGCGAACCCTCGTCCTGGACGGCCGCGCGCGTCTGACGGACCGCGGCGATCGAGGCGGGGTCTCCCCCGGGCAGGACGGCGCCGACCGGTGAGAGCTCGGACGCCTCGGCGCCGGCCTCCAGCAGCTCACCGACATCGGCCAGGCCGGGCCGGGCGACCAGGGAGACGCGGGGCGGGTCGTTGTCGGCGGCGAGCAGCCCGACCAGGTCGGCGTCGACAGCCTCCGCGTCCGAGGCCCCGTGACCGAGCAGTGCCGAGCGCAGCGCCCGGACCACCCACACGGGGTGGGAGTACTCGACGGCGAGCGCGTCGGCGCGCTCGCGGCCGGCGGTCACCTCCGCGACCCACTCCTCGCGGGACCGCTCGCTGGCGCGGCGCAGCACCGCGTTCACGAAACCCGCGGCCCCGGCGCCGTTGACACTGCGAGCGAGCGCCACGGTCTCCGAGGCGGCCGCGTGCGGGGGGACCCGCATCCCGAGCAGCTGGTGGACGCCGAGGCGGGCGGTGGCCAGGACGGGCGGGTCGATCTGACCGACCGGACGTCCGGCGGCGAGCTCGATCACCGGGTCGTACAGCCCGTGCATCCGGATCGCGCCGTAGGTCAGCTCGGTCGCGAACGCCGCGTCACGGCCGGTCAGACCGGCGTTGCGCAGGATCCGCGGCAGCTCGAGGTTCGCGTACGCGCCACGTTCGACCGCGCGCATGACGTCGTACGCCGCACGCCGCGCCGGGTCGCCCTCGCGGCGTCGCTCCGCGGGCCGGCTCGCCGACCGTGACCGGTTGCCGGAACGGCGGACGTCCGGACGCTGCCGGCCGCGGGCGTTGCGGAACCCGCGCTCGTGGGAGTCGTCAGCCACCGAGCACCTCCTGTGCCTCGATACGGGAGCCGCGGGCCCAGTCGGCCGCCGCCATCGCTCGTCTACCCGGCGGCTGGACCTCGCCCAGCCGGACCGGGGTCGTTGCGGTGCCGACGAGCACCTCGCGCTTGCCGGCGTGGATCTCGCCGGGTGCGAGCGTCGGGTCCGCGGTCTCCACGGGCTCGACCGGAGCGACCTTCAGCCGCTCGCCGCGGAAGGTGGTCCATGCGCCGGGTGCCGGGGTGCACCCGCGGACCCGCCGGTCGACGGCGAAGGCCGGCTGCCGCCAGCGGATCTCGCCGTCCTCGACCGTCAGCTTGGGAGCCATCGACACCCCTTCCGCCGGCTGCGCGACAGGCGCTGCCCGCCCCTCCTCGATCGCGTCCAGGGAGGCGACGAGCAAGCCTGCGCCGGCCGTGGCCAGGCGGTCCAGCAGGTCGCCGCTGGTGTCCGTCGCGCGTACGGGCTCGGTCAGGGTGCCGATGACGGGGCCGGTGTCCATGCCCTCCTCCAGGACGAACGTGGACGCACCCGTCATCGCGTCACCGTTGATGACCGCGTGCTGCACGGGTGCGGCGCCGCGCCAGGCCGGCAGCAGCGAGAAGTGCAGGTTGACCCAGCCGTACTCGGGGATGCCCAGCGCGCTGCGGGGCACCAGGGCGCCGTACGCGACGACCGGGCACACCTGCGGCTCCAGCTCGCGCAGCCGCTGCTGGAACTGCGGGTCGGAGGGCCGGTCAGGTGTCAGGACCTCCAGCCCCGCCTCCTCGGCGCGGGCCCGGACGGGCGACAGCGCGGACCTTCGCCCGCGGCCGGCCCGGGCGTCCGGGCGCGTGATCACGGCGGCGACCTCGTGGCGGGAGGCCAGCAGCGCGTCCAGGGACGGGAGGGCCACCTGTGGGGTCCCCGCGAACACCACCCGCATCTAGACCGCCCGCCCGTACGTCGGGTGCGGGCTCTCCCGCACGATCGGGCCGGGCAGACCGGCCCACTCCGCGTCTCGGATCTCCTTCAGGGCCAGCCGCCGCGCCTCACGGTCCAGCCGGTCCACGAACAGGATGCCGTCCAGGTGGTCGGTCTCGTGCTGCAGGCAGCGCGCCAGCCGGTGCGAGCCCTCGATCGTGACCGGCTCGCCGTGCATGTCGAAGCCGCGCGCCACGGTGCGCAGGGCCCGCGGGGTGTCGAAGACGAGGTCCGGGATGGACAGGCAGCCCTCGGGGCCGCACTCGATCTCCTCGGACAGCTCCAGCACGGGGTTGACCAGGTGACCGACCGCACCGTCGACGACGTAGGTGAACACGCGCAGGCCGACCCCGATCTGCGGAGCGGCCAGCCCGGCGCCGGGGGCCGCGAGCATGGTCTCCTCGAGGTCCCGGACGAGCCGGCGCAGCTCGGTGTCGAAGTCGGTTACCGGGACCGCCGGGGTACGCAGCACGGGGTCACCGATCAGGCGGATGGGTTGAACAGACAACAGGCGGCCTCACGGCAGGAGATGCAGGGGGACGGGTCCTCACTCTAGTGATCTCGCATCACAAACCCGGCCGCGCCAGGTGCGGAGCGCGTAATGTTCGGCCCAGGTCGTCGGAGTGCCCGTGGGTGGGGAGGTGGATCTGATGACTCGTGGCCCTGGCCGGCCCGCGCAGATCCTGGGCGACGCCTCGGACCTGGACGCGCCGGCCGTCGACCTGCGCACCCGGGTCGCCTGGCTGGCGCGGGTGTCTCGGTGTGCCTCGGCGGACCCTGCGGTCAGCAAGCAGGTCGCGTTCGCCCAGCGGATGCGCGAGGCCGGCGTCGGTGCGAGCAGCACCAAGGTGTCGCTGTGGGAGAACGCCCACCAGCCGATGACCCTGGCCGTGCTGGCCGGGTACGAGCAGGTCCTCGGGCTCCCTTCCGGTCAGCTCCAGTCGACTTGTGAGGGCCTGGGCCGCTCGATCTTCTCCTCCGGACGCTCGCCGCTGCAGCGGGCCCGCGCCCTCGGCGGCGGCCAGCAGCTGCTCGACACGGTGTACGACGCGGTCAGCCACCAGGCGACGACGGGGGGCGACTGGTTCGGGCTCACCTCCTACTGGGACCACGTGCCCGGGGCGATGGTGCCCGTGGCCATCGTCCGGCAGCTCACCGCGACCCTGCTCGGTGAGATGGTGCGCGCCTGCGGCGTCGCCTACGTCACCCGGTACCAGGCGCTGTGCCACCTGGCCGACCACCCGATCTACGCCCAGGTGCTGGTCGACACCGTGCTGGACTTCGTCGCCGTCCCCGGGGTGGAGCCGGTCATCGACGCGATCAGCCTGCTCGGTGAGGGGCTCGCCGAGCAGACCGCA
This sequence comes from Luteipulveratus flavus, assembly GCF_029439465.1. GTDB lineage: Bacteria > Actinomycetota > Actinomycetes > Actinomycetales > Dermatophilaceae > Luteipulveratus > Luteipulveratus flavus. The sequence continues at coordinate 201,769 of NZ_JAROAV010000024.1, forward strand.
CCCGAGCTGCTGACGCTCGGCGCCGACCCCGTCGGACGCGTTCGCGCCGGCGCCACCGCGGCGCTGGCCAACCAGATCCGGATGGGCAGCTTCCCGCACACGCTACGGCCGCGCCTGCGCCAGCTCATCGGTGCGCTGTGCGCGGGGTCGGTGGACGACGCCCGGCTGGCTCGCCGCCTGATCGTCCGGCTGCCGGAGTCGGAGCGGGAGGAGGGGCTGGCGGTGCTGCGGCGCCGGACCACGCCGCCGTCCCAGGCTCCCTCGCCGCGCCGGACGCTCCCGACCCTCGTCCAGGTCGACACGTCGCGGTACGAGCGCGCGGCGCAGGAGGCCACCGGGCTGCCCCGTGACCCGGTGCTGCGGCGGCTGCTGCACGAGGTGCACGTGCACGACCGGATCGAGCTGCGCCACCACGCGTGCCTGCTGCTGATGGCCAGCCCGTACCGCACCGCCGTCGCCGACGTCGCGCTGACCGCGCTGCGTGAGCAGCCGCGCACCCCCGCGTGGGCCGGCGCAGCGATCCTGCTGTCCTACCTCGCGACCGAGGAGCACGCCGCCGACCTCCTCGCCCTGACCGGGCACGAGCGCGACGACGTCCGGCAGGCGGCGCTCACGGCGCTCACCCACGCGTGCGGGGTGCCTCCTGAGGTCGACCTGCTCGCGGCGTCCACCCTCGGAGGAGTCCCGGACGCCGCCGTGCGGTACGCGGCCGGCATGGCCGCCCACCCCGCGCTGGGCGAGTGGGCGCGCGCGGAGACGATCCCCACCGACATCCGCGAGCGGTGCCGGTGGTGGCAGCGGCACGGTGCCGCCGTGCGGGCCTGAGTCTCAGCGCTGCGGCTGCAGCGGCAGACCCCGCACGATGAGGTCCTCGCGCAGGTGCCCCGTGTCGGTGAACAGGATGCCGTCGAGGCCGGCCGCGATCGCCGCCTGCACGTTGGCCTCGCTGTCGTCGACGAAGATGCAGTCGTCCAGCCCGCCCAGGTGCCGGATGCGGTCGGCGAGGACCTCGAAGATCTCCGCGTCCGGCTTGGCCAGGCCCTCCTCACCGGAGACGATGATGTCCTCGAACAGGTCCAGGAATTCGAAGCGCTCCAGCGCCTGCGGGAACAGCTCCTCCGACCAGTTGGTCAGCGCCACCAGCGGGACGTCCTGGGCGTGCAGGTCGCGCAGGACCGCCACGGTGTCCTCGACGGGCCCGAGCAGCGCCTTGGAGAAGTGCGTCCGGTAGGCGAGGATCTCCTGCTCGAGGTGCGGGTGCTCCTGGACGGCGAGCCGCTCCGCGTCCTCCCAGGGGCGCCCGGCGTCCTGGATGTGGTTCCAGGCGGCGAAGTCGAAGGCAGGATCCGCCAGGAACGCCGCGGCCCGCTCCGGCCCGACCTCGGCCGCGATCGCCGGTGCGGGATCCCACCGGATCAGGACGTTGCCGAGGTCGAAGACGACGGCATCGACCGGGTTCGGAGCGACGTCGTCGTCCAGGTCGATGACGAAGGGTGCGTCCACGGGTCCCTGCGGCGGGTGGCTCATGCCGCCAGCCAACCAGTCTCCTGCGACGACCGGCCCGCCGGGGCCTACAGCAGCGAGGGGTCGGGGTCGACGCGCACGCCGATCGACGCGAGCTCCTTGTGGGCGCTGCGGGCCGCGCGCATCGACCGCAGGGCCGTCAGGACGTCCGGGGCCACGGGGTACGGGCAGCGCAGCAGGGCCCGCTGCTGGTCGCCGGCGTCGTCACGGCGCAGTGACGGGAGCGGGCCCAGCACCTCCGCCTCGCCCGGCAGGTCCAGCTCCCTCAGCGCGTCGGCGAGCGCGAGCCTCGGCCCGGTCAGCTCGGCGACCCACTGCGCCGGCGGCAGCTGCAGCTCGGCGCGCTCCCGCAGCTCCCGGTCGGCGAACCACGCCGGAGCCCAGCGCACCAGCGCCTCGACGGCCGGCACGGTCGCGTGGGACGGCGCGCCGCACACCACGACGACGCCGTCCGGACCGGGCCGGGTGAGCGCGGCGGCCGCCGTCCAGCGGCGCAGCGTCTCGGCCTGCGCCTCCAGCACCGGTCGCTCCAGCAGCGCCCAGGCGTCCAGCAGCAGCGTCGCCGCGTACCCACCGTCCGCCAGCGGCTCCGCGCCCGGCGTCGCGACGACCAGCGCGGGCGCCGAGCCCACGTCGTCGACCACCTCACCGGCTCCCGACCGGTGCAGGGGGACCCCGGGGAACGCCCGACCGAGCTCCTCGGCCGTACGCCGGGCACCGACCACCGTCGACCGCAGCTGGGTGCTCTCGCACTCCGGGCAGCAGAAGGCGCCCTCCACCCGACCGCACCACCGGCAGACCGGACGTCGGCCGGCGGCGTCCAGCGCCAGCGGTCCGTGGCAGTGCGCGCACCGCGCGGGGGTCCGGCAGCGCTGGCAGGACAGTGCCGGCAGGTAGCCGCGGCGCGGGACCTGGACCAGCACCGGGCCGCGGGCGAGTGCGGCCCGCGCGGCCTCCCAGGCCCGGGAAGGGAGATGGGCCCGGGCCGCCGGACCGGTGCGCTCGATGTCGATGTCGTCTCCGGCGACGACGACCCGCGGCAGGTCGGACCGGCCCCGAGGTGCCTCCACACCGCGCACCCGCCCGGCGCCGAGCCAGGCCTGCACCGGCACCGACCGGGTGAACCCGCCGAGCACGAGGGCCGCGCCCTCCAGCTCGGCGCGCACCGCCAGCACGTCGCGGGTGTGCGGGTACGGCGCGCGGGGCTCGCTCAGCGCATCATCCCCATCGTCCCAGCAGGCGAGCAGGCCGAGGTCCTGGACCGGCGCGTACGCCGCCGCCCGGGTCCCGACGACGCAGCGCACGTGGCCGCGCAGGACCTTCAACCACGCGGTGTACCGCGCCTGCGGCCCCTGCTCGGCCCCGAGGCGTACGTGCTGCCCGGCGCCCAGCCGCTGCGTCAGAGCGGCGTCCAGCCGGTCGACGTCCCGGCCGTCGGGGGCGACCAGCACGACCCCCCGCCCCGAGCGCAGGGTGGCCAGCGCCAGGTCGGCGAGCGCCGCCGGCCAGTCCAGCGCCGGGTCGGTCGTCGGCCGGGCGATCCAGGAGGCGGCTGGCGACTCCCCCGCCCCGATGCGGGTCAGCAGCGCGGGCCCTGCGACGTACCGCTGCCAGGGCGCGCCGGTCGGCTCGGGAGTGCGGGCGCGCTCGGCCGGCTCCAGCGGCAGGGCCTTCTCCGCGCGCGCGTGCCGTGGCGGGATCGCCAGGCGCAGCACGTCGCCGAGAGTGCCGGCGTAGCGCTCCGCGATCGTGCGGCACACGGCGAGCGTACGAGGGGTGAGGACGGGCTCGGTGCTCACCACCCGCCGCAGCGGGGCGAGCCGGCCGGTGTGCTCCGCCTGGTCGCGGCGCTCCAGCAGGTAGCCGTCGACGTCCTTGCCCGCGAACCGGACCTTCAGCCGGCAACCCGGCTGCGCGGCCTCGTCCAGCTCGGCCGGCACGACGTACTCGAACGGGCGGTCCAGGTGCGGCAGTCCGGTGTCGACGTGGACGACCGCGACGGGCCGGGTCGGCGCGAGCTGCGGACCGTCGTCACGAGGCGGCGCCGACGGGACGGCGCCCCGCAGCAGCGCGAGCTGCTCCGGGGCTGCCTGGGCCGGCTCCTGCGGACTCATGGCCGCAGTTCTACCCTCCGCGGGCGACACCGGCGGCACGGGGTGTGCGGACACGACGACGCCGCCCCGCCACACGGCAGGACGGCGTCGTCGACGGAGTGGATCAGCCGCGCACGGCCTTCTGCAGGGCCTCGACCTTGTCGGTCTGCTCCCAGGTGAAGGGACGCTCCACTCCCTCGGCCGTGGTCCGGCCGAAGTGACCGTAGGCGGCGGTCGGCTTGTAGATCGGGCGCAGCAGGTCCAGCTCGTGGATCAGCGCTGCCGGGCGCAGGTCGAAGACCGTGCTGATCGCCTGCTGGATCTTGTCCAGCGGCGCGGTCTCGGTGCCGAACGTCTCGACGTACAGACCGACCGGCTGGGCCTTGCCGATGGCGTAGGCGACCTGCACCTCGCAGCGCGTGGCGAGTCCGGCGGCGACGACGTTCTTGGCGACCCAGCGCATGGTGTACGCCGCGGAGCGGTCGACCTTCGAGGGGTCCTTGCCGGAGAAGGCGCCGCCACCGTGGCGGGCCATGCCGCCGTAGGTGTCGACGATGATCTTGCGACCGGTCAGGCCGGCGTCACCCATCGGGCCGCCGATGACGAACTTGCCCGTCGGGTTGATGTAGCTCTTGTACCCCGTGGCGTCCAGCGTGCTCCCCTCGCGCGCGAGGTCCTCCAGCACCGGGTCGATGACGAACTTCTTGATGTCCGGCTCGAGCAGGGTGTCCAGCGAGATGTCCTCGGCGTGCTGGGTCGACAGCACCACGGTGTCCAGGGAGACGGCCTTGTCACCCTCGTAGCCGATGGTGACCTGGGTCTTGCCGTCGGGACGCAGGTAGGCCAGCTGGCCGTCCTTGCGCACCTGGGTGAGGCGCTCGGAGAGCCGGTGCGCGAGGTGGATCGGCAGCGGCATCAGCTCGGCGGTGTCGTCGCAGGCGTACCCGAACATCAGGCCCTGGTCGCCCGCGCCCTGCTGGTCGTAGGCGTGGTCGGCGCCGGAGGTACGACGCTCGTGGGCGGTGTCGACGCCCTGGGCGATGTCCGGGCTCTGCTGACCGATGGAGATCGACACCCCGCAGGAGTGGCCGTCGAAGCCCTTGGCCGAGGAGTCGTAGCCGATGCCGACGATCGTCTCGCGGACGATCTTGGCGATGTCGACGTACCCGCTGGTGGTGACCTCACCGGCCACGTGCACCAGACCCGTGGTGACCATGGTCTCGACCGCCACGCGGGCGCTCGGGTCCTGCTCGAGCATCGCGTCGAGGATCGAGTCGCTGATCTGGTCACAGATCTTGTCGGGGTGTCCCTCGGTGACGGACTCGGACGTGAACAGACGTGCCACGGGTTCTCCTGTCGGTTGCAGCGGCGCAGAACGTGGCGAACCACGTCGCGGGGAGTCTAGGACGTGTGGAGCAGCGGGATGACGGCATCCCAGAGCGCGGCGGCCACCTCGGCCTTGGTCGCCGGACCGACGGTGGTCACCTCGGGGCTGCCTCGGCGCAGCAGGTGGACGGTCGTGTGGTCCTGTCCGAAGGTCAGTCCGTCGCCGACCTGGTTGGCCACCAGCAGGTCGCAGCCCTTGCGCTCGAGCTTGGCGCGGGCGTAGCTGAGCAGGTCGCCGTGCTCGTCGCCGGTCTCGGCGGCGAACCCCACCAGGACGGGACGGGCGCAGTCGCCGCGCTGGCGCACCAGCTCGGCGAGGATGTCGGGGTTGCGCACCAGCCGCACGGTGGGCGCGGCGTCGGGGTCGGCCGGGTCGTGGGTCTTCTTGATCTTGGTCCCGGCCGCCTCGGCGGGGCGGAAGTCCGCGACGGCGGCCGCCATGACCACGACGTCGGCCCGGACCGCGGTCACCTGCTCCTGCAGCTGGAGCGCGGTCTCGACCGTGACGAGGTCGACGCCGGCGGGCGTCGGCAGGGTCGAGGTGGAGATCAGCGTGACCTTCGCCCCGCGGCGCGCGGCCGCGTCGGCGATGGCGTACCCCTGCTTGCCGCTGGAGCGGTTGCCGAGGTACCGCACCGGGTCCAGGGGCTCGCGGGTGCCTCCGGCGGTGACGACCACGTGCACGCCGGTGAGCGCGTCGTCCGCCGGCGCGCTCAGGACCTGCTGGCAGTACGCCGCGATGTCCTCCGGCTCGGGAAGCCGGCCGGGACCGGTGTCGGCACCGGTGAGCCGCCCCGAGGCGGTGTCCATCACGTGGACACCGCGGCTGCGCAGCGTCGCCACGTTGGCCGCCGTGGCGGGGTGCTGCCACATCTCGGTGTGCATCGCCGGCGCCATCACGACAGGGCACCGGGCGGTGAGCAGGGTGCTGGTCAGCAGGTCGTCGGCGAGGCCGTGAGCGGCCTTGGCGAGCAGGTCGGCGGTCGCCGGAGCGACGACCACCAGGTCGGCCTGCTGGCCGATCCGCACGTGCGGCACCTCGTGGACGTCGGTCCACACATCGGTGCTCACCGGCTTGCCGGACAGCGCCGCCCAGGTCGGTTCACCGACGAACTGCAGGGCGGCCGCGGTCGGGACGACCGTCACGTCGTACCCGGACTCGGTGAAACGGCGCAGCAGCGACGCGACCTTGTACGCCGCGATTCCGCCGCCGACGCCGAGGACGATCCGCATGGGAGGTCGGAGCCGAGGCCGTGGAGCCTCAGGCCTCCTGCTTCTCCATCGTCAGCAGACGGTCGTTGATCTCCCGCAGCGCGACGGACAGCGGCTTGTCGTTGACCTGGCTGTCGACGAGCGGGCCGACGTACTCCAGCAGGCCCTCGGACAGCTGGGAGTAGTAGGCGTTGATCTGCCGCGCACGCTTGGCCGAGTAGATGACCAGTGCGTACTTGGAGTCGGCGACCTCCAGGAGGTCGTCGATCGGCGGGTTGGTGATGCCCTCGGGGGCGGCCTGGGTGCCAGACACGAAGAGGTCTCGCTTTCAGTGGGTGGGTTTGCGCATCAATGATACGAGTTCCTCGGCCGCACGCCGAACGTCGTCGTTGACGATGGTGGTGTCGAACTCGTCGACGGCCGCCAGCTCGGCCCGCGCGGTCTGCAGCCGGACGTCCTGCTCGTCGGCCGTCTCGGTGCCCCGGCCGACCAGCCGGCGGACCAGCTCCTCCCAGCTCGGGGGCTCGAGGAAGACCAGGTACGCCTCGGGCATCCGCTCCTTGACCTGCCGGGCGCCCTGCAGGTCGATCTCTAGCAGGGGCAGCCGGCCGCGGGCGATCGCGTCCAGCACCGGGCGGCGGGGCGTGCCGTAGCTCGCGCGGCCGTGCACGACGGCGTACTCCAGCAGCTCGCCCTCGTCGGCCATCCGCTGGAACTCCGCGTCCGAGACGAAGAAGTAGTGGACCCCGTCGACCTCGCCGGGTCGGGGCGGGCGGGTGGTGGCGGACACCGACAGCCACACCTCGGGGAAGTTCTCCCGGACGTAGGCGGCGACGGTGCCCTTACCGACAGCGGTCGGGCCGGCCAGGACGACCAGCCGACCGGGTACCTCAGCAGACACGAGCGGGTCAGGCTCCTTCGAAGCGGCCGAGCAGCGCGCTGATCTGGTTGGCGCCGAGGCCACGGACGCGACGGCTCTCGGAGATGCCGATCTCCTCCATGATCTGGCGGGCGCGCACCCGCCCGACCCCGGGCATCGACTCCAGCAGCGCGGACACCTTCATCTTGCCGATGACCTCGTTCTCGCGACCGGACTCGATCACGTCCCGCAGCGAGCCCTGGGCGTACTTCAGGCGGTTCTTCACCGCCGCCCGCTCCCGGCGCGCCCGCGCCGCCTTCTCCAGCGCCTCCGCACGTTGCTCGGGGGTCAAGGGCGGAAGGGCCACGGGCGGACTCCTATGGTCGGGCGAACGCGCGGACACCGGGCAGGCGTCCGTCGCGGGGAGAAGGGCTCTACCGGAACCTAGCGAGTGATCGTCAGGTGAGGCAACGCGGGCGGCTGCGCGGTGCCCGGCGGCGGGCCCGAGAGCGTCGGATCGCGCTGTCACACCCGGTCGTGCGGGCGGGGTCCACCTCCATGACACGATCGTCACGGCCACGGGAGGACGCATGACCGAGCTCGACCAGGAGAAGCCCTCGACCCGCCTCGCGGAGGAGTTCATGCAGGCGCGCCCCCGACTCGTCGGTGCGGCGTACCGCATCGTCGGCACGGTCGCGGACGCCGAGGACGTCGTCCAGGACGCGTGGCTGCGCTGGTCGACCGTGGACCGCGACGAGGTACGCGACCCCGTCGCCTACCTGCTGACCGTCACCACCCGCCTGGCCCTGAACCGCCTTCGCCAGCAGCGCAACCGGCGTGAGGACTACATCGGTCCGTGGCTCCCCGAGCCGAGCGACGACATGGACGTCGAGGCGTCGGTCGAGCTCTCGGAGTCGGTGTCGATGGCGATGATGGTGGTGCTGGAGACGCTGACGCCGCTGGAGCGCGCCACGTTCGTGCTGCACGACGTCTTCGGCCTGACGTACGCCGAGGTCGCCACCGCCATCGACCGCTCGGACGCCGCGGCCCGCCAGCTCGGGCACCGGGCGCGGGCCCACGTCGCCGCCCGCCGTCCGCGGCGGGTGGTCGACCAGGTGCGTCACCGTCAGGTCACCGACCAGTTCGTCGCGGCGGCCGCCACCGGCGACGTCAGCGCCCTGCTCGGCCTGCTCGCCCCCGATGTCGTCCTGGTGACCGACGGCGGCGGGCTGCGCCAGGCGGCGCTGCGTCCGGTGCAGGGTTCGGACAACGTGTCGCGCTTCATCGCCGGGGTGGCGCAGAAGGGCATGGACGACTCGGTCACCGTCGACGTCCTGCGCGTCAACGGCGAGTCGGCGATCGTCGTGGCACGCGGTGACGAGCTGGACACCGTCTGCTTCCTCACCGTCGAGGAGAGCGGCATCACCGCGCTTCACCTCGTGCGCAACCCGCACAAGCTCACCGCGGTCCGCAACCACTGAGCGGCGGCCGCAGGCCCCGGGCCGCGGCCGCAGCGGTCACGGGCGCAGCGCAGCCGCCTCCTGCGTCGCTCGCTCGGTCGCGGCCCGCAGGGCGAGCGGGTCCGGACCGGCGGCGAGCAGGCCGCGCGAGACCGCCGGCAGCACCTGGGACTCCGCCGCGCCGAACCCGCGACGGATGTCGTCGATCGTGGCCCCCTGCGCGCCGAGGCCGGGCGCCAGGAGCGGTGCCCTGCTGGTCGCGAGCGCGTCGGTGAGGCCGAGGTCGGCGAGGTCCTTGCCGATCGTCGCGCCGGTGACCAGCCCGAAGCTGGCGAGGCGGGTGCTCTCCGCCGCGTTGAGGGCCGTCACGCCGTCGATCACGGTCTGCGCGACGGTGACGCCGTCGCGGACGGCGTGCTGCACCGAGGCGCCCTCGGGGTTGGACGTCATCGCCAGCACGAACAGCCCACGCCCGGTCTCCCGGGCGAGGTCGACCGCCGGGGCCAGGGAGCCGAACCCGAGGTACGGGCTGACCGTGACGGCATCGGCGCGCAGCGGTGAGGCGTCACTCAGGTAGGCGTCGGCGTAGGCGCCCATCGTCGAGCCGATGTCGCCGCGCTTGACGTCCAGCAGGCTGAGCGTCCCGCTCCCGCGCAGGGCGGCGAGGACGTCCTCCAGGACGGCCACGCCGCGGGAGCCGTGCCGCTCGAAGAACGCCGACTGCGGCTTCACGACCGCCACGCGACCGGCATACGCCTCGAGGCAGATGTCGGCGAACCGGCGCAGCCCGTCCACGTCGTCCGCGAGCCCCCAGTCGCTCAGCAGGCTCGCGTGCGGGTCGATACCCGGGCAGAGCGGCCCGAACCGGTCGACGGCCTCCGTCAGCCGGGCACCGAACGTCGCGACCGGCGTGCTCACGCGCTCTGCTCCACAGTCCGACGCCCGTACAGGTCCAGGTCGGCGGCGTGCTCCTGGAGCGGCTTCACCGACATGGGTCCGGCCATCTGCGCCTCGATGCCCTGCACCGCGGCCGCGAGCTGCTGGACCGTCGTGATGATCGGCTTGTCCATGCTGGTGGTCGCCGCGCGGATCGCGTAGCCGTCGGCGCGCGCGTGGCTGCCGGACGGCGTGTTCACGACCATGCCGACCTCGCCCGACAGGATGTGGTCGACGATCGTGGGCTCGCCGTCGGCGCGCCTGCCCTCGTGGTGCTTGTGCACGACCTCGGCGTGAATCCCGTTGCGCCGCAGCACATCTGCCGTGCCGCTCGTCGCGAGCAGCCGGAACCCGAGGTCGGCCAGCCGCTTGACCGGGAAGATCATCGCCCGCTTGTCGCGGTTGGCGACCGAGACGAAGACCGTGCCGCTGGTCGGCAGGCCGGTGACCGAGCCGAGCTGACTCTTGGCGAACGCCGAGCCGAAGTCGGCGTCGATGCCCATGACCTCGCCGGTGCTGCGCATCTCCGGACCGAGCAGGCTGTCGACGACCTCGCCCTCGCGGGTGCGGAACCGCTTGAACGGCAGCACCGCCTCCTTGACGCAGACAGGCGCGTCGGCCGGCATCGCACCTCCGTCTCCCTCGGCCGGGAGCAGACCCTCGGACCGCAGGTCGGCGATGGTCGCGCCCAGCATCACCCGCGCGGCCGCCTTGGCCAGCGGCACGCCGGTCGCCTTCGCGACGAACGGGACCGTCCGGCTGGCGCGCGGGTTGGCCTCCAGGACGTACAGGACGTCCTGGGCGAGCGCGAACTGGACGTTCATCAGACCGCGGACGCCGATGCCCTCGGCCAGCGCGAGCGTCGAGCGGCGGACCCGCTCCAGCTCCCCCGCGCCGAGCGTGACCGGCGGCAGCACGCACGCTGAGTCGCCGGAGTGGATGCCGGCCTCCTCGATGTGCTCCATGATCCCGCCGAGGTACATCTCGTGGCCGTCGTACAGCGCGTCCACGTCGATCTCGATGGCGTCGTCGAGGAAGCGGTCGACCAGCACCGGGTGCTCCGGCGAGGCGGTGGTCGCCCGGGTGACGTACTCGCTGAGCGTCTCGTCGTCGTACACGATCTCCATGCCACGGCCGCCGAGGACGTACGAGGGCCGCACGAGCACGGGGTAGCCGATCTCCTGGGCGACCGCCACGGCCTCGTCCGCGCTGTAGGCGGTCCCGTGCCTCGGCGCCGGCAGGCCCGCCTCGGCGAGCACGCGGCCGAACGCGCCACGGTCCTCGGCCAGGTCGATGGCCTCCGGCGAGGTCCCGACCACCGGGACGCCCTCGGCCTTGAGCGCCTTGGCCAGGCCGAGCGGCGTCTGGCCGCCGAGCTGGACGATGACGCCGGCCAGCGGGCCCGCCTGCGCCTCGGCGTGGACGACCTCGAGGACGTCCTCCAGGGTGAGCGGCTCGAAGTAGAGCCGGCTGGAGGTGTCGTAGTCGGTCGAGACCGTCTCGGGGTTGCAGTTGACCATCACGGTGTCGAAGCCCTGCTCGCGCAGCGCGAAGCTGGCGTGCACGCAGGAGTAGTCGAACTCGACGCCCTGGCCGATGCGGTTGGGCCCGGAGCCGAGGATCAGCACGGCGGGGTTCTCCCGGGGCAGCACCTCCGACTCCTCGTCGTAGGAGCTGTAGTAGTACGGCGTCTCCGCGGCGAACTCGGCCGCGCAGGTGTCGACGGTCTTGTACACCGGGCGGACGCCGAGAGCGTGCCGGACGCCGCGCACGACCGACTCCGGCATCGCGCGCAGCTCGGCGATCTGGGCGTCGGAGAAGCCGTGCCGCTTGGCCGTGCGCAGCAGCCGGGGCGTCAGCTGGCTCGCGTCCGCGAGCTGCTCGGCGACGTCGTTGATCAGCTGGATCTGGTCCAGGAACCACGGATCGATCTTGGTGGCGTCGTGGACCTCCTCGACCGACAGGCCGCCGCGCAGCGCCTGCTGGACCAGCACCAGGCGGCCGTCGGTGGGCCGCTGGGCCTCCTCCAGCAGGGCCAGCGCCATCTCGCGCGAGGGCGCGGTGTCGCGCGACCAGTGGAACGAGGAGCCCTTGCGCTCCATCGAGCGCAGCGCCTTCTGCAGCGCCTCGGTGAAGCACCGCCCGATCGACATCGCCTCACCGACCGACTTCATCGTGGTCGTGAGCGTGGTGTCGGCCGCCGGGAACTTCTCGAACGCGAACCGGGGCACCTTGACCACGATGTAGTCGAGGGTGGGCTCGAAGCTCGCGGGCGTCTCCCGGGTGATGTCGTTCGGGACCTCGTCGAGGGTGTAGCCGATGGCCATCTTCGCGGCGATCTTGGCGATCGGGAACCCGGTCGCCTTGGACGCCAGCGCCGAGGAGCGGGAGACGCGCGGGTTCATCTCGATGACGATCATCCGACCGTCCTCGGGGTTGATCGCGAACTGGATGTTGCAGCCGCCGGTGTCGACGCCGACCTCACGGATCACGGCGATGCCGACGTCGCGCATCCGCTGGTACTCGCGGTCGGTCAAGGTCAGCGCCGGGGCGACGGTGATCGAGTCGCCGGTGTGCACGCCCATCGGGTCGAGGTTCTCGATGGAGCACACGACCACGACGTTGTCGGCATGGTCGCGCATGACCTCCAGCTCGTACTCCTTCCAGCCCAGGATCGACTCCTCCAGGAGCACCTCGGTGGTCGGGCTGGCCTGCAGGCCGGCCCCGGCCATCCGGCGCAGGTCCTGCTCGTCGTAGGCGAAGCCGGAGCCCAGGCCGCCCATGGTGAAGGACGGGCGGACGACGACGGGGTAGCCGAGCTGCTCGGCCGCGGCGAGCGTGCGCTCCAGGGCGAAGGCGACCTTCTCCCGGTCGGTCGCACCGGCCGGCGCGTCGTCGGCGTTGCAGATGAACGACGCGGCCGACTCGGCGCCGCAGCGCTCGACGACGCCCTTGAACCGCTCCCGGTCCTCACCGAGCTGGATCGCCTCGACGTTGGCGCCGATCAGCGGGCAGCCGTACTTCTCCAGCACGCCGGCCTCGTGCAGCGCGATCGCGGTGTTCAGCGCCGTCTGGCCGCCCAGCGTCGCCAGGACGGCGTCGGGGCGCTCCTTGGCGATGATCGACTCGACGACCTCGGGGGTGATCGGCTCGACGTACGTCGCGTCGGCGAACTCCGGGTCGGTCATGATCGTCGCGGGGTTGGAGTTGACCAGGACGACCCGCAGGCCCTCCTCGCGCAGCACCCGGCACGCCTGGGTGCCGGAGTAGTCGAACTCGCACGCCTGCCCGATGACGATCGGGCCGGACCCGATCACGAGCACGCTCTTGATGTCCTCACGCTTGGCCATCAGGCCGTCTCCTCACTGGTCGAGCGGGCGGACGCAGAGCGCTCTGGCGAGGCCGTGCCCATGAGCTCGATGAACCGGTCGAACAGGTACGCCGCGTCGTGCGGGCCGGCCGCGGCCTCGGGGTGGTACTGCACGGAGTACGCAGGCAGGTCGAGGCAGTCCAGTCCCTCGACGACGTCGTCGTTGAGGCAGATGTGGGAGACCCGCACCCGCCCGTAGGAGGTGCCGTTGTCCGCGTCGGACGGGGCGACCGTCTCACCCTCCAGCGGCGCGTCGACGGCGAACCCGTGGTTGTGCGCGGTGACCTCGACCTTGCCGGTGGTCCGGTCCAGCACCGGCTGGTTGATGCCGCGGTGGCCGTACTTGAGCTTGTACGTGCCGAAGCCGAGCGCCCGGCCGAGGATCTGGTTCCCGAAGCAGATGCCGAAGAACGGCAGCCGCGCGTCGAGCACCTCGCGCAGGACGTCGACCTGCGGTGCGGTCGCCGGGTCGCCGGGGCCGTTGGAGAAGAACACGCCGTCCGGCTGTACCGCGCGGATCTGCTCGAACGTCGCGTCGGCGGGCAGGACGTGCACCTCGATGCCCCGCTGCGCCATCAGGGCCGGCGTCATCGCCTTGATGCCCAGGTCCAGGGCCGCGACGGTGAAGCGCCGCTCCCCCCGCGCCGGGACGACGTACGCGTCATCGGTCGAGACCTGCGAGGCCAGCTCCGAGCCGGCCATCTCGGGCGCATCCTGGACGCGAGCGAGCAGGTCGTCCGCTCGCACGTCCAGGTGCTCACCGCTGAAGATGCCGACTCGCATCGCGCCGCGCTCGCGCAGGTGGCGGGTCAGCGCCCGGGTGTCGATGTCGCAGATGCCCACCACGCCCTGGTCGCGCAGGTCGTCCTCCAGCGTGCGGGCCGACCGCCAGCTCGACGGGCGGATCGCGGGGTCGCGCACGACGTAGCCCGCGACCCAGATGCGCCGCGACTCGGCGTCCTCGTCGTTCATCCCGGTGTTGCCGACGTGCGGGGCGGTCATGACCACGACCTGCTGGTGGTAGCTCGGGTCGGTGATCGTCTCCTGGTAGCCGGTCATGCCGGTGGAGAAGACGCCCTCGCCGACCGTCGAGCCGACTGCGCCGTACGCCAGCCCGGAGAACGTCCGACCGTCCTCGAGCACCAGCACCGCCGGCTCGCGCTGCGGGACCCGCGTCGCGCTCACACCCGTCTCCATCTCCACTGTCCGGTCGTCGCTCATCGGGTCACGCCTCCGTCGAGGTAGGTGGCCCGGCCGCGCAGGAAGGTCGCGTGCACCGCTCCCTTGAGGACGCGCCCGTGCCAGGGGTTGTTGCGGGAGAGCGACAGGGACCGGTCGCGGTCCACGGCACCCTCCGCGGAGGGGTCGAGCAGGACGAGGTTGGCCGGCTCCCCCGCCGCGAGCCGGCGGCCGTGACCGGTCAGGCTCGCGATCTGCGCCGGCCGGTGGGACATCGCCGCTGCGACCTCGTCCCAGGTCATCAGGCCGCTCTCGACCATCACCGTGGTGACGACCGCGAGCGCCTGCTCCAACCCGAGCATCCCGAACGCCGCCTCCGCAAAGGCGTGCTCCTTGTCGTGCCGGGCGTGCGGTGCGTGGTCGGTGGCGACCGCGTCGATGGTGCCGTCGGCGAGGGCCGCGCGCAGCGCCTCGACGTCCTCCTGCGGCCGCAGCGGTGGGTTCACCTTGAAGACCGGGTCGTACCCGCCGAGCAGGTCGGTGGTCAGCAGCAGGTGGTGCGGCGTCACCTCGGCCGTGACGGCGATGCCCTGGCTCTTGGCCCAGCGGAGCACCTCGACCGAGCCCGCGGTCGAGACGTGCGCGATGTGCACCCGCGAGCCGGTGTGGCGGGCGAGCATGACGTCGCGGGCGACGATGACCTCCTCGGCGACGCCGGGCCAGCCGGGCAGGCCGAGGCGGCCGGACAGCTCGCCCTCGTGGCAGCAGGCCTGACCGTCGGCCAGCCGCGGCTCCTGGGCGTGCTGGGACACCACGCCGCCGAACGCCTTGACGTACTCCAGCGCCCGGCGCATCAGCCGCGCGTCGTGAACGCACTTCCCGTCGTCGGAGAACACCCGGACGCCGGCGCGCGAGCGGGCCATCAGGCCGAGCTCGGCGAGCTGCTCCCCCGCCAGCGCCTTGGTGACCGCGCCGACCGGCTGGACGTCGACCAGACCGACCTTCTGACCGAGGTCGAGGACCCGCTCGGCCGCCTCGGCGGTGTCGGTGACCGGGTCGGTGTTGGCCATCGCGAGGACGGCGGTGAACCCGCCCGCGGCGGCCGCGGCGGAGCCGGTCTCGATGGTCTCGGCGTCCTCGCGTCCGGGCTCGCGCAGATGGGTGTGCAGGTCGACCAGACCGGGCAGCGCGACCAGGCCGTCCGCGTCGAGCACCGTCACGTCCTTCGGCGCGGACAGTGAGCCGACCTCGACGATCACGCCGTCGCGCAGCAGCAGGTCCGCGCGTCCCCCGCCGACCAGGTCGGCGCCGCGGACGACGTACGCCTGTCCGTCGCGAGTCGGGTTGGCGTGAGTCACTTCTCGGCTCCTTCGCTCGAGGCCAGCAGGTGGTAGAGGACGCTCATCCGGACGGCCACGCCGGCCGAGACCTGGTCCAGGATCAGCGAACGCGCCTCGTCCGCGGCGTCGGCGGTGATCTCCAGGCCGCGGTTCATCGGGCCCGGGTGGCAGATGACGGCGTGCTCGGGCAGCACCTTCAGCCGCTCGCGGGTGAGTCCGTAGCCGACGGTGTACTCGCGCGGCGTCGGGAAGTAGCCGCCGCTCATGCGCTCCTTCTGGACCCGCAGCATCATCGCGACGTCGACCTGCGGCAGCACCTCGTCCAGGTCGTAGGAGGTGTCGAAGCCATCCTCCTTGGCCCAGGCGCCGACGCCGCTGGGCATCAGCGTCGGCGGCGCGACCAGGGTCACGTGCGCGCCGAGGGTGCGCAGCAGGATCAGGTTGCTGCGCACCACGCGGGAGTGGGTGAGGTCGCCGACGATCGCGACGTGCCGTCCGTCCAGGTCACCGATCCGGCGGCGGATCGTGTACGCGTCCAGCAGCGCCTGGGTGGGGTGCTCGTGAGTGCCGTCGCCCGCGTTGACGACCATGGCGTCGACCCACTGGGCGACCTGCTGGGGTGCACCGCTGGCGTGGTGCCGGATCACCAGTCCGTCCACGCCCATCGCGGCCACCGTCATGACGGTGTCGCGCAGCGACTCGCCCTTGCTCACCGAGGACCCCTTCGCAGACACATTGATGACGTCGGCGGACAGCCACTTGCCGGCGATCTCGAACGAGCTGCGGGTCCGGGTGGAGTCCTCGAAGAAGAGGTTGACGATCGTGCGCCCGCGCAGCGCGGGGAGCTTCTTGACCTCGCGGTCCTGGACCTGGTGCATCTGCTCGGCGGTCTGCAGGATCTGCAGCGCCTCGTCGCGGGCCAGGTCGGCAGCGCTCAGCAGGTGCCTCATCGGGCCTGTCCTTCCGTCGGGCCCGCCACGATGCGGACCTCCTCGATGCCGTCGTGGTCCTGCAGCCGGACGCGGACCCGTTCGGCCTTCGCGGTGGGCAGGTTCTTGCCGACGTGGTCGGCCCGGACGGGCAGCTCGCGGTGACCGCGGTCGACGAGGACGACGAGCCGGACCGCTCGCGGTCGTCCGAGGTCGCCCAGCGCGTCCAGCGCCGCGCGCACCGTGCGCCCGGAGTAGAGGACGTCGTCGACCAGCACGACGATCTTGTCGTCGATGCCGCCGCTGGGGATCGTCGTGGCATGCGCCGTGCGGACCGGCTGACGACGCAGGTCGTCGCGGTACATGGTCACGTCGAGCGCACCGACCGGGACGTCGACGCCCTCGACCTGGGCGATCGCCGCGACCAGCCGTTCGGCGAGCTCGACGCCGCGGGTCGGGATGCCGAGCACGACCAGGTCGTCGGCTCCCTTGTTGTGCTCGAGCACCTCGTGCGCCATCCGCCGCAGGGCGCGGGAGACATCGGCGGAGCTGAGGACCACACGACCGGACGACGGAGCCGAGGGCTGCGACGCCGCCGGGGGTAGGGCAGAGTCAGGACGCGACATGGCGTCAGGACCTCCTTCGCCGCCTCACGGGACGGATCGTTAAAGGATGTCTGTCGGCCAGAGATGTTACCCGGCCGCAACGGCCGGACCGGCACCGGGCACGCCCGCTTCCCGCGTCGGCGCCTTCCACGACCCCCGGCGAGCGACCGGCCGGTCCTCGCTCAGTCGCGCATGGCCGCGCGCAGCTCCTCACGCGAGCTGATGCCGAGCTTGAGGTAGACGTGCCTCAGGTGGTACTCGACCGTCTTGGGACTCAGGAAGAGCGCGACCGCGGCCTGGCGCGTCGTGCTGCCGGCCGCCAGCAGCCCGGCGATCTGCCGCTCCTGCGGCGTCAGCGCCGCCGTCGCGCCCTCCCCGTGCCGCACGGCGGTGTCACCCGTCGCCTCCAGCTCGGCGGCGGCCCGGTCCGCCCACGGTGCGGCGCCCAACCGTTCGAACGTCGACAGCGCCGCCCGCAGGGGCCGACGCGCGTCGACGCGGCGTCGCGAACGCCTCAGCCAGGCGCCCAGCACCAGCCGCGTCCGCGCCGACTCGTAGTCGTCCGGCGAGCGGTCGTGGCAGGCCAGCGCCGCGGCGAACTGCTCCTCCGCCTGCTCGCCGTCCACCGTCAGCGCCTTCGCCCGGTGGGCACGGGCGAGCGCCCACGGCTGTCCCTTCGCCTCGGCCGACCCGAGGAAGGTGTCCGCCAGGGCCGGCGCCCGTTCGCCGTCGCCCTGCAGCCGGTGGCACTCGACCAGCTCGGGCGCCGGCGACAGGTCGGGGTCGGTCACCCCGAGCCCGTCCAGCAGGTCGCCGACCGCGGTGTACGCCGCGGTCGCCTCGGCGATCTGCCCCGCCGCCATGGCCCGGTCCGCCAGCGCCCAGGCGGCCCATACCGACGCGAGGTGCGCGTCGTGCACCTGCGCCAGCCGGCCCCCCTCCTCCGCGTGCCGCCGGGCGGCCTCGTCGTGCCCGCGGCGTGCCTCGAGCCAGGCGAGCCCGCCGAGAGCGAGCGCCAGGTCGGTGAGATGGCCGGACTCCCGGGCCAGGCGGACGGCCTCGGTGTACGTCGCCTCGGCGTCGGCCCAGCGGTCGGAGCCGGCCTGGTCGCGCGCGATGAGCAGGAGGAGGAACGGCAGCATCCCGACCGAGGCACTCTCACGGACTCGCTGCACGGCCGCAGTCATCGCCGCCCGTACGGCGGTGCTGCCCTCCCGCAGGAAGAGCGGTCCGACGAGGGACCAGCGGAACTGCCACTGGTCGGTGTCGGCGCAGGCCGCGTCGTGGGACATCCCGCGTCGCACCAGCTCGGATCCTCGGCCCGCCTGACCCCCGAGCACCAGCGCGACGCCCGCGGCCAGATCAGCCACCCGCTGCGACCCCGGATCGACTCCGGCCGCACGCAGCGCGAGAAGTCTCTCGGCCGCGGCCAGCCCGGAGGTGGTGTCGCACAGGTACAGACAGGTCTCGACCGCCTCCGCGAGCATGAGCGTGGCCGCCCCGGGGTCGCTCGACTCGACCAGCCGGGCGGCGCCGAGCTGCAGGTCGCGGGCGGTCGCCAGGGAGCCGCACCGCCCCTCGATCGCGCCCAGCCGCGCCATCGCGACCGCTTTCACCGGCGGTGTCCGCGCGAGGTCCAGCGCACCGCGCACCAGAGCCGTCGCGTCGGTCGTCCCTCCGGCCAGCCACGCCTGCTCGCCCGCGTGCAGCAGCCACTGCGACCGGCTGTCGGTCTCCTCGGTGAGGGCCGCCGCACGCTGCCACTGGGCCGCGGCGACGCCGTACGCCCCTCGCCGACCGGAGTCGCGCGCCGCGTCGACCAGGAGGCCCGCGGCATCGGGGTCGGGGCCGACGGCCGCCTCGGCGAGGTGCCAGGCCCGGCGCCCCAGCCGGCCCTCGCCCCGCGCCTCCGGCCCGGCCTCGATGGCCGCGGCCAGAGCGGTGTGGGCCGCCCGTCGGGCAGGGGGGTCGGCCGCTCCGAGGACGGCGGCCCGGACGAGCGGGTGACGGAACTCCAGCCGGCCTCGGTCGAGCTCGACCAGCCCGGCGCGTTCGGCGTCGGCCAGCGAGGCGGCGTCCAGGCCCTGCGCCGCGCAGGCCCGCCGGAGCACGGCCACGTCGTGGCTGTCGGTGGCTGCGAGGAGGAGCACTCCCTGGACGTCGGCGTCCAGGGCTCGCACCCGTCGGGAGTAGGCCGCGAGCAGGGTGCCGGTGAGCGGCAGCACCGTTCCCGGTGGAGCCGCGGCGAGGCGGTCGGCCTCATCGGCCAGCTCCACGACGGCCAGCGGGTTGCCCCCGGTCGCCTCGTGGAAGCGCGTCAGGCCGGCGCCCGTACGGCCGACGGCGACACCGGACGTACCCGGTGCCCGGAGGCCCTCCAGGAGCGTTCCCGTCTCCTCGAGCGTGAGCGGGCCGAGGGTGAGGTACGGCAGGTCCACGAGCGGGGACGCCGGATCAGGGCGCATCGCGACGAGGACGCCGACCGGGTCGGAGACCAGCCGGCGCGCGGCGAACGCGATCGCCTGGGCCGACGGCGTGTCGAGCAGGTGGGCGTCGTCGACCAGCGCGAGGACGGGAGCATCGTCGGCCGCCCTGGTCAGCAGTCCCAGCAGCGCCGCCCCGACCGCGAACCGTTGCGGCACACCGCCGCGCCGCAGGGCGAGGGCGACCGCCAACGCGTCCGTCTGAGGGCCGGGGAGCTCCTCGAGCAGGTCCAGCAGCGGCGTGCACAGCTGGTGCAGGCCCCCGAAGGCGACCTCGCGCTCGGCCTCCACGCCGCGGACGGTGATGAGCCGCAGACCCTCCGCCTGCTGCTCGGCACGACGCAGGAGGGTGGTCTTGCCGATACCGGGATCACCGCTGACCACGAGGACGCGGCTCTGGCCGAGACGGGCTCCGGCAAGGAGTCGTTCGACGGCACGCTGCTCGACCTCGCGCCCCACCAGCACCCTCTCGATTCTAGGGCCGGATCACGGGCAGCCGAAGGGCGTCGCAGCCGCCGACCCATGGGTGGTGGACCGCTCATCACCAGGGGGGTCACCGGATTCGGCCGGCGCCCCGCCGCCTCTACCGTCCGAAGCACGAGCACCTCGCTCGACCGGAACAAGGAGTGCACCCATGACCACCGAGACCAGCGCGGCACCAACGATCGATGCGGACCGGCTGATGGCCTTCGTCTTCAAGGCCGTCGACGAGGTCGGAGCCACGCTCAACACCGCCCTCGTCGTCCTGGGCGACAAGCTCGGCTACTACCGGGCGATGGCGGAGTCGGGACCGACGACGGCGTCACGCCTCGCACAGGACACCGGCACCGACGAGCACTACGCGCGGGAGTGGCTCAACGCGCAGGCCGCCGGCGGCTACGTCACCTACGACGCCGCGGACGGCAGGTACACCCTCCCGCCGGAGCAGCAGGCGGCGCTGACGGACCCGAGCAGCCCGGCCTACCTCCCCGGCTTCTTCCAGATCGCCCTCGGCACCGTGCACGGCACCGACCGCATCGTGGCCGCCGCACGCAGCCAGTCCGGAGTGGGCTGGCACGAGCACGACGCGGACGTCCACGACGGCTGCGAGCGGTTCTTCCGCACGATGTACAACGCCCACCTGGTGGGCGAGTGGCTGCCGGCCCTGGACGGTGTCGTGGACAAGCTGGAGCGCGGCGCCCGGGTCGCTGACGTCGGGTGCGGGCACGGCGCGTCCACGATCATCATGGCTCAAGCCTTCCCGCGCTCGACCTTCGTCGGCTCCGATTACCACGAGGCCTCCGTCGAGCAGGCGCGCGCCCGCGCGCAGCAGGCGGGAGTGGCCGACCGGGTGACGTTCGAGGTGGCCACCGCCCAGACCTTCTCCGGCAGCGGGTTCGACCTCGTCACGACCTTCGACGCCCTGCACGACATGGGCGACCCCGTCGGGGCCGCTCAGCGGGTGCGCGCATCGCTCGACCCGGACGGGACCTGGATGGTGGTCGAGCCCATGGCCGGGGACACGGTCGCGGACAACCTCAACCCGGTCGGGCGGGCCTACTACGGCTTCTCCACCCTCCTGTGCACGCCCGCGTCCCTGGCTCAGGAGGTCGGTCTGGCGCTCGGGACGCAGGCCGGCCCGGCCCGGATCCGCGACGTGGTGACGACGGGCGGGTTCACCCGGTTCGCCAGCGTGGCGCAGACCCCGTTCAACCGGGTTCTTGAGATCCGCCCCTGACCGGACGGGGAGGACACTGGTCCCGATGGGTCCTGCGGTCGAGGTGGCACCGGCCGCCGAGCACGGCACCGTCATGGAGCTCACCGCCTGCCGGACGCCGTTCCTCTACGTCCCGCTACGGCACCACTTCGAGCAGAACTTCCACGTCCGGCACCGGCTGGAGCAGTATCACGCCGGGACGATGCTGCCGTACGAGCAGGCAGCCGACCCGGACGCGCTGGCGGCCGCGATCGTCCGGCACCTCGGACGCGAGGTCGACTACCTGCCGGTCGAGAGCGACGGAGCCGCGCGCGCGGCCGCGTGGCTGGCCGAGCTCGTCTGAGACGCGCGGCTCGACCGGGGACGAGACCGCTCAGCGCAGCAGCACGTAGCCGTGCAGCAGCACGAGCAGCACGGGCTGGTGGAGGAGGTAGATCGCCAGCGTGTGACGGCCCAGGAAGGCCAGTGCACCGCCGGCCCCCCGCTCGGGACGCCAGGACGCGAGCCGCTCCTCGGTCGCCGACCCCTGCAGGGACCGCATCACGAGCACACCGGCCAGGGTGAGCGCGAGCATCGGCAGCAGCGGCGCGCTGTCGATGGTCGGACGGACGCCCTCGGTGAGGCCGGTCCAGGACCACCAGCGGGAGTCGCCGGGGATCGTGACCAGCTGCGGGAGCGCGACCGCGAGACCGATCGCGCCGACGGCGGTGGCGCGCGAGGCGTGGACGAACGGCAGCGCCAGCACCGAGCTCACCGCGATGGCGTGCAGGATGCCGAAGGACACCCACTGGTGAGGGAGGAAGAGGTACGTCGCGACGCTGACGAGAACGGCGTACCCGACCAGCTGCACCTCGCGCCGCCAGAAGGACGCCGCCCGGAAGCGCTCGCGGTGCGCCAGCACCAGGCTCACCCCGACCAGCAGCAGGAAGGTGCCGGCGATCGTGTGCGAGATCGCCCGCCCCCAAGGGGTGCTGCCGATGTGGGTGCCGATGAGGTCCAGCGAGCCCAGGTCCCAGGTCAGGTGGAACGCGATGACCGCGAGGATCGCGACCCCGCGGACGACGTCGACGGCAACCAGACGGGTCGCGGTGGTGGACGCGGGACGGCGGCGGGCGGTCAGAGTCATCCTGGGTCGGACTCGGGTCGGCTCCATCTGGCTCCCTCGCGGCATCGCGCGTCAGACCAGGGTCGGCTTGACCTCGGCCAGGCGCGCGAGGAGGCCGTTGACGAACGAGGGCGACTCGTCGGTCGACAGCTCGGTGGCCAGCGCGACCGCCTCGGAGATGACGACGGCGTCCGGCACGTCGTCCTCGTACAGCAGCTCGTACGTCGCGACGCGCAGCAGGGCGCGGTCGACCGCGGGCATGCGCTCCAGGGGCCAGCCCTGGGAGTAGGTCGTCAGCGCCTCGTTGATCGGGTGCCACTTGCCGACGACCCCGCGCACGAGCTCACCGGTGTACGCCGGCAGTGGCGCCGGCGTCACCGGTGCGACCACCCGCTCGTCCAGCAGCGTCACGGCGTTCACGCCGCGCTGCTCGGCCTCGAAGAGCAGGTCGAGGGCCCTCTTACGGGCCTTGGTCCGAGCGGAGGCCATGGGTCAGCTGACCCGGCCGAGGTAGGAGCCGTCGCGGGTGTCGACCTTGACCTTGGTGCCCTGCTCGAGGAACAGCGGGACCTGGATCTCGGCGCCGGTCTCCAGGGTCGCCGGCTTGCTGCCGCCGGTGGAGCGGTCGCCCTGCAGGCCCGGCTCGGTGTGCGCGATCTCCAGCACGACCGAGGCGGGGAGCTCGACGTACAGGACCGTGCCCTCGTGCTGGGCGACGATCGCCTCCTGGTTCTCCAGCAGGTAGTTCGCGACGGTGCCGACCGTGGCCTCGGGGATGTGGATCTGGTCGTACGTCTTGGTGTCCATGAAGACGTAGTCCGTGCCGTCCTTGTACAGGTACTGCATGTCGGAGCGGTCGACGCTCGCCGTCACGACCTTGACGCCCGCGTTGAAGGTCTTGTCGACGACCTTGCCCGAGAGGACGTTCTTGAGCTTGGTACGGACGAAGGCCGGGCCCTTGCCCGGCTTGACGTGCTGGAACTCGACGACGGACCACAGCTGGCCCTCCAGGTTGAGCACCAGGCCGTTCTTCAGGTCGTTCGTGCTTGCCACGCGTTCATCTCTCTCGTACGCCGGGAGGGCACCGGCGCGGGCCTCGGCCCGGGCATGACGGCACCCGTACAGATCTGGGGTTTCCGGTCGAGTCTACCGGCTCGCTCGGGTGGAGGGGTACGCGCGCGGCCCGGCGCCGAGCGGACGGCGAATGGCGTGGCGTACGGATCGGGGCCAGACTGCGCGGCATGACGAAGTGGTCCCGAGCGCTGTCCGCCGTCCCGCTGCTCGCCACGGCGGGCCTGGCCGCCTGGGACATGACCCAGAAGAAGCACGCCCTGCTGCGCAACTTCCCGGTGATCGGCCACGGCCGCTACCTGCTGGAGAAGATCGGCCCCGAGCTGCGGCAGTACATCATCACCAGCAACGACGCGGAGCGGCCGTTCAGCCGCGACCAGCGCAGCTGGATCTACGCCTCGTCCAAGGGCGAGAACAACTACTTCGGCTTCGGTACCGACGACGACATGGAGGACAACGTCGGGTACCCGGTCATCAAGCACCGCACCTTCACCGCCACGCCGCCGCCCAGCGGCTCGCACACCGCCGACGACGTCGTCCTGCCCGGCGCCAAGGTCCTCGGCGGCCCGCGCGGGCGTCGGAAGGCCTTCCGGCCGGGCTCGGTCGTCAACGTCTCGGCGATGAGCTTCGGGTCCCTGTCCGGACCGGCGGTCGAGGCGATCAACCAGGGTGTGCGGCTGGCCGGTGCCCTGCACAACACCGGCGAGGGCGGGCTGTCGCGGCACCACCGCCAGGGCGGCGACCTGGTCCTGCAGATCGGCACCGGCTACTTCGGCTGCCGGGACGAGCGCGGCAGGTTCGACCTGGGGCTGCTCAAGGAGGTCGTGGCGAGCGCGCCGGTCAGGGCCATCGAGGTCAAGCTGAGCCAGGGCGCCAAGCCCGGCCTCGGCGGCGTGCTGCCCGCGGCCAAGCTCACCTCCGAGATCGCGCAGATCCGCGGTGTTCCGCTGGGCCACGACGTGGTGAGCCCGTCCCGGCACGCGGAGTTCACCGACATCGACTCGATGCTGGACTGGATCGAGCGCATCGCCGACGAGACCGGCCTGCCCGTCGGGATCAAGTCCGCGGTGGGCGACCTCGGCTTCTGGGACGACCTCGTCGAGCAGATGGCCCGTGGTGACCGCGGCGTCGACTTCGTCACCGTCGACGGCGGCGAGGGCGGGACGGGCGCCGCACCGCTGGTGTTCAGCGACGCCGTCGCGCTGCCGTACTTCGTCGCGTTCACGCGGGTGTACGGCCGGTTCGCCCGCGCGGGTCTGACCGACGAGGTGACCTTCATCGGCTCCGGCAAGCTCGGGCTGCCCAAGGCGGCGACGATGGCCTTCGCGCTCGGGGCCGACCTGGTCAACGTGGCCCGCGAGGCGATGCTGTCGATCGGCTGCATCCAGTCGCAGAAGTGCCACACCGACACCTGCCCCACCGGCGTCGCGACGCAGAACCCGTGGCTGGTCCGCGGCCTGGACCCGGCCCTGAAGTCGGTGCGCCTCGCGACCTACCTGCGCACCCTGCGGCGTGACCTGCTCAAGGTGTCCGAGGCCGTGGGCGTGCTGCACCCCGGCCTGATCGACCCGGACGACATCGAGCTGCTCGAGGGGACCCGGCACGGTGTGCCACTGCGTGAGGTGTACGGCTACGAGCCGGGATGGGGCCGCCTCGGCGACGCTGTCGCACAAGAGATCAGCGCGCTGATGACGGGCACGGCACCCGTCGGCGGATCGGCAGCGCCCTCGGCCACGGCGGATTAGCGCCCGTCCAGCCAGCGCGCCCACGCCACGCCGAGCTCGAGCCGGCTCCGGGTCCCGAACGCCGCGGCGAGCTCGGCCACATCCGCGCGCACCGTCCGGCTGGTGATACCGAGGACCCGCGCCACGGACTCGTCGCCGGCACCTTGCGCCAGCAGCGCCATGATCCGCAGCTGGCGGTACGTCGGCGCGATTGCCTTCGACCGCCAGGACGGCTGGATCGGCACGGAGATCTCCGCGAGGCGGTCCAGGTACCGGTTCGCCGAGCGCACCACGCTGCGGTCCGTCGCGACGATGAGCGCCGGGTCGTTGCGGCCCGTGCCCACGAGGACGATGCGCCGGTCGAGCACGGTGAGTGAGAGTGGGGTCCGCGGCGCCTTGGCGAGCGAACCCACGGCGTTCGGGCCGGCCAGGTATGCGTCCGTGTAGGCGGGGGCGAACCCGTCCATCCGGACCCCGCGGGCCAGCGACCGGGCGTTGAGCATAGTCGAGTGCTCGCTCGAGTAGCTTCGGGGAATGCGGGAAACCCGTCTCAGCGAGTCCCGGCATCCAGGCTCGAGTGACGCCATCCCCCGATCGGCCTCGTGCTCGCCCATCCAGATGGCGTCAATGCCCGAGATGTCAGCCGCGGACCGCTCGCAGAGCAGCGGGTGCGTCGACGGCACCGCCTCCGGCGTCTCCAGGGTCGCCGCGATAGCGATCGTCTCGCGCAGGAACGGCATCGGCGCCTTCAGGGCGCTCTCGTCGGTCACGCGTCCTCCACCACAGGTCGCTGTCCCCTCGCTATCGCTGCGCCCGCACTGCCTCGAAGGCCGACCGCAGCTGCGCGCCGGTCGGGCCTTCCAGACGCGTGGGCCGGGCGACGCTCTCGAGCACGACGAAGCGCAGCAGCGAGCCCCGCGACTTCTTGTCGCGGCGCATGGCCGTGAGCAGGGCCTCCCACGACCCGCCGTCGTACGAGGTCGGCAGCCCGACCGATCGCAGCACCTCCCGGTGCCGCTCGACGACGCCGCGGTCCAGCACGCCGGCGGCGGCGCCGAGCTCGGCCACGTAGACCATGCCGACGGAGACGGCCTCCCCGTGCCGCCAGGTGTACGCCTCGACCTGCTCGATCGCATGCCCGAAGGTGTGCCCGTAGTTGAGGATCTCGCGCAGCGAGGACTCGCGCAGGTCCTGGGAGACGACCTCGGCCTTGACCGCGACCGCGCGCTCGACGAGCTCGCGCAGCACCGGGCCGTCGACGTCGAGAGCGGCTGACGGGTCGGCCTCCACCAGCTCCAGGATGCGCGGGTCGGCGATGAACCCGCACTTGATCACCTCGGCCAGGCCGGCGACCAGGTCGGCGCGCGGCAGCGTCCGGAGGGTCCAGAGGTCCGCGAGCACACCGGCCGGCGGATGGAACGCGCCGACGAGGTTCTTGCCCTCGGGGGTATTGATGCCGGTCTTGCCGCCGACCGCGGCGTCGACCATGCCCAGCAGCGTCGTCGGGACCTGCACGACCGGTACGCCGCGCAGCCAGGTGGCCGCCACGAACCCGGCGAGATCGGTGGTCGCTCCCCCGCCGAGGCCGACGACCACGTCGGTCCGGGTGAACCCGCGCCGCCCGAGCAGCGACCAGAGCCCTGCAGCGACGTCAGCGGTCTTGGCCCGCTCGGCGTCCGGGACCTCGGCGTCGACGACCTCCAGCCCGGCCGCCTCCAGCGCCGTCCGGACCGCGTCGGCCGGGCCGGGAAGGCTCGGTGCGCGGACGAGGAGGACCCGCTCGGCACGCTCACCGACCAGACCGGGCAGGTCCGCCCAGGCGTCCTCGCCGATCACCACGTCGTAGTCGTCACCGACACGGACGATCGTGCGGCTCACGGGGTCTCCCGCAGGACCCGCGCGATCTCCTCGGCGACGACGTCCGCGGGCTTCCCCGCGGTGTCGACCCGGTGGCCGGAGAGCCCCTCGTAGGTCGGGCGACGCTCTCTCATCAGCCGGGTCCAGGTCGCCCGCGGGTTCACCGCCAGGAGCGGCCGGGTGCCGTCCAGCCCGATCCGAGGCGCCGCGTCCGTGATCGACACGTCGAGGAAGACGACGGTGTGGCCCGACAGCGCCTCGGCCACCGGCTCCTGCATGGGGGCGCCCCCACCGAGGGCCACCACACCGGCCTCCGTGGCCAGGGCAGCGCGTACCGCGTCGGCCTCCAGGGCGCGGAAGGCGGGCTCACCGTCCTCGACGAAGATCTCCGAGATGCTGCGACCCGTGCCGGCCTCCACGGCTTCGTCGGTGTCGACGAAGGACACGCCCAGACGTTCGGCCAGGGCGCGGCCGGTCGTCGTCTTGCCAGACCCGGGCGGACCGATCAGGACCACGAGTGGACGGCTGGGGTCCGCCGCTGCGCTCACCACGACCTCATCCCCTCCGGCACCCCGTCGAGGTAGCCGGCAAGGTTGCGCCGCGACTCCGTCACGGAGTCGCCGCCGAACTTCTCCAGGCAGGCCTGCGCGATGACCAGCGCCACCATCGCCTCCGCGACCACCCCCGCCGCCGGGACGGCGCAGACGTCCGATCGCTGGTGGATCGCCGTCGCCTCCTCGCCCGTGGCCACGTCCACCGTCCGCAGCGCGCGCGGCACCGTGCTGATCGGCTTCATCGCAGCCCGCACCCGGAGCACGTCGCCGGTGGACATGCCGCCTTCGGTCCCGCCCGCCCGGTTGGAGCTGCGCCGGATCACGCCGTCGTCGCGCGTCATCTCGTCGTGGGCGGCCGAGCCGCGGCGCGCGGCCGTGGTGAACCCGTCGCCCACCTCGACGCCCTTGATCGCCTGGATGCTCATCAGCGCGCCGGCCAGCCGTGCGTCCAGCCGCCGGTCCCAGTGGACGTGCGACCCGAGCCCGGGCGGCAGACCGTAGGCGAGCACCTCGACGACGCCGCCCAGGGTGTCGCCGTCCTTCTTCGCGGCGTCCACCTCGGCGACCATCGCGCGCGAGCCGTCGGCGTCGAGCGTGCGCACCGGATCGGCGTCCAGGCGGTCGACGTCGTCCGGCCCCGGCAGCGGCGCGTCGTCCGACACCGACGCCGTACCGATCGAGACGGTGTGCGAGACCAGCCGGACGCCGTACGCCTCCTGCAGGAAGCGCGCCGCGACCTCGCCCAGCGCCACCCGTGCCGCCGTCTCTCGGGCCGAGGCACGCTCCAGGACGGGTCGCGCCTCGCCGAACCCGTACTTCTGCATACCGACCAGGTCGGCGTGGCCGGGCCGCGGCCGGGTCAGCGGACGGTTGCGAGCGAGCTCCTTCTCGGCGCCCACGTCGTTCGCGGCGGCCAGGTCGGTCGGCTCGACGGGGTCCGGGCTCATCACGGTCTCCCACTTGGGCCACTCGGTGTTGGCGATGTGCACCGCAACCGGGCCGCCGATGGTCTCCCCGTGCCGCACCCCGCCCAGGAAGTCGACCTGGTCCTTCTCGAACGACATCCGTGCCCCCCGGCCGTAGCCCAGCCGGCGGCGGGCCAGGGCGCCCTGGAGGTCGGAGGTGGTCACGTGCACGCCGGCGGGCAGCCCCTCGAGCACGGCCACGAGAGCGGGGCCGTGGGACTCACCGGCAGTCAACCAACGCAGCATGCTCGCGATCCTGCCACGGGGCCGGTGGCGGCCCGGCGGGCGCCCTCAGCCTGAGACAGCGGCCCGACCGACCGTCTGCATCTGCTCCAGCGGCGCGGGCTTGCCGGTCATCAGGGTGAACTGGTCGGCCGCCTGGTGGACGAGCATCTCGATTCCGCCGACGACGACGGTCCCGCGCGCGGCGAGCACCTGGGCGAGGACCGTCGGCCAGCCGTCGTACACCACGTCCAGCAGCACCTGACCGTGCGGCGCGTCCCGGTCGATCGCCCCGCTCTCGACCGCCGCGCCGACCGCGCGGGCCAGACCGTCCGAGGCCCGCGCTGGGGTGGTGCTGACCACGACGTCCGCATCGGCCCACGCCGCGATCGCCTCGGTGCCGACGACGATGCGCACGTCGAGGCCGTGGTCGCGGGCCTGGGCGAGCGTGCTCTCCCGAGGCACGTCGCGGACCACGAACGTCACCTCACGCACCTGGAGGCGTGCGAGGGCCGCGAGGACCGAGCGGGCGGTCGCTCCCGAACCGAGCACCGTCGCCCTGCGCGCCGGGCGGACCCTGCCCACGCCCGCGGCGGCCAGCGCAGCGCGGACACCCTCGACATCGGTGTTGTCCGCGCGCCACCTGCCGTCCGCCCGCCGCAGGAGCGTGTTGGCCGCGCCGACCTGCAGGGCGAGCGCTGTCGAGTCGGCCGCGACCAGCAACGCCTCCTCCTTCAGGGGCATCGTCAGCGACAGCCCTCGCCACTGCGGCCCGAGGCCGAGCACGAAGTCGGCCAGACCGTCGCGCCTCACCTCGTACGCGTCGTACGTCCACTCGCTCAGCCCGCTGCACTCGTAGGCCGTGCGGTGCAGCAGCGGCGACAACGAGTGCGAGACGGGTGATCCCAGGACCGCCGCGCGCGCGTGCATCAGCACCGGCCGGGGTTGGCCTTGCACCACGCCCGGAACAGCGCGACGTTCTTGTTGTGCTCCGCCAGCGTCGAGGAGAAGCGGGTCTCACCGGTCTGCTGGTTGACGGTCACGAAGTACAGCCAGCTGCCCGGCGCCGGCGACTGGGCCGCCTTGATCGCCTCGATGCCCGGGTTGTCGACCGGCGCCGGAGGCAGACCGGCGTGCTTGTAGGTGTTGTACGGGCTGGTGCTGTCGCGTTCCTTGTCGCTGGTGGTCACCGTGCCGCGCTTCTTGTGCAGGTAGTGGATGGTCGAGTCCATCTGCAGGCGGCCATTGGTCGCCGGGTTCGGCTTGAGCCGGTTCTCGATGACGCGGGCCACCTTCGGGCCGTCCTGACCGAGCTTGGACTCCGCCTGCACGATGCTCGCGATCGTCATGACCCGACTGACCTGGTCCGCCGGGATGTTCAGGCTCGCCGTGCGCCGCTTGAACTCCGCGACCATCGTGCGCAGCTGGTCGGTGGCCGTCGCACCGTCGGCGAACAGGTACGTCGAGGGGAACAGGTAGCCCTCGACGCGTCCGTTCGCGCCTTCGGGCAGGTCCAGCGCGGCGGCGTCGACCGCGGAGTAGTCCGCGAGCGGCGTGCCCGTGGCCTTCGAGAGCCGCGCGTAGATCTCGGTCGCCCACAGGCCCTCCGGGATCGTCACGCCGCCCTTGCGGGCCGACGGGTCCAGCATCAGCTGCAGCGCGGCGGAGGAGCTCATCTGGCGTCGCAGCGTGTAGGAGCCCGGCTGCAGCCTGGCGGCCTGCGGCTCGGCGGCGAACGCCTGCGCGAACCGGTTGCCGGACTTCACGACGCCGGCCTTCTCCAGGGCCGCACCGATCTGGCTGCCCGTGTCGCCCCGGCGGACGGTGATGACGGCGGACCCGCTGCCGGTGCCGGTGTAGTCAGCCCCGGCGGTCTGCGAACCGCCCCCACCCCACGACGGCAGGCTCGGGCCGAGGGCCTTGAACGCCACGAAACCTCCCGCGCCGACGAGCACCAGCGCGAGCAGGAGCGGCAGCCACGGACGCCGACGCCGGCGGGGCGGGTCGCCGTACTCGACCCAGGAGTCCTCCGGCGCCTGCACCGCCTGACGGTCGGCGTTCTCGCGCGCCTCACGTCGGCTGGCCGGCGCAGCGTAGCCGCCCGGCTGGTACGAGGCGTCGTCGCCGGAGCCGCTGCCGGCTGCGCCGACGACGGTCTCGTCGCCGTCGCCTCCGAAGATCGAGTCGCTCAGATGGGGCTCGTTCATCCTTGACCTTCCGAGGAGCGGGCACGGCGTGCCCGTGGCTTACGTCCCCCGAGGAGCTCACCGGCAGGCTGACCTGATCGGCGCTCCGAGTCAAGCGCGACCTGCAGGATCAGGACAGCTGCCTGCTGGTCGACCCGGGAGCGCTGCTCCCGACCGGACACCCCGCTCTCGCGCAGCGACCGGTGCGCGTCGACCGTCGTCAGCCGTTCGTCGACCAGACGGACCGGCACGCCGGGCAGCTCGGCCTGCAGCAGCTTCGCCCAGGCGCGCGCCTCCTGGGCGGCCGGCCCCTCGTCCCCCGACAACGAGCGCGGCAGCCCGACGACGACCTCGATGGCCTCCCGCCCGCGCGCGGCCTGCGCCACCTCTCGGATGTCGCCGTGGCGCGACGGCTCGCGCACCAGGGTCGCGACCGGGGTGGCCAGGACGCCGCCGGGGTCGCTGGCCGCGAGGCCGACCCGGACCGACCCGACATCGACGCCCAGCCGGACCCCGGCCCGCACGGTCAGCGGCCCGCCGTCACGGTCTCGCCGACGGTGTGCTCGATGCGCTGCAACGCCTCGCCGACCTTGCCGGCGTCCGAGCCACCGCCCTGGGCGAGGTCGGGCTTGCCGCCACCGCCGCCACCCAGGGTGCTAGCCGCGACCTTCACCAGGTCGCCCGCACGGATGCCCCACTCGCGCGCGAGCGGGTTCGTGCCGACCACGACGACCGGGCGGCCCTTGGACACGCCCGTCACCGCGACGACCGACGGCGCGCCGTCGCCCAACCGGCCACGCAGGTCCAGGACGAGGCCACGGACCTCGTCCCCGCTGAGCTCACCGGCGTCGTGGCCGATGTAGCGGACGCCGAACACGTCCTTGGCCTGCCCGACGAGCTCGCCCGCCTGCGCGAGCACGTGCTGCTGCCGCAGCTCGGCGACCTGCCGCTCGGCGTCCTTGACCCGCTTCAGCAGGTCGCCCACCCGGTCCTTCAGCTCGCCCGGCTGCGCCTTGACCAGCTGGCTCAGCTCGGCGACCAGGGCGCGCTCGGCGGCGAGGTAGCGCAGGGCGTCCATGCCCACGAACGCCTCGACCCGGCGCACACCCGAACCGACCGACGACTCGCCCGTGAGGGTCAGCGCGCCCACCTGCGAGGAGTGCTGGACGTGCGTGCCACCGCACAGCTCGCGTGACCACGGGCCGCCGATCTCGACCACCCGGACCTGCTCGTCGTACGTCTCGCCGAAGAGGGCGAGAGCACCGAGCTCACGGGCCTGCGGCAGTGTCATGTACGCCGCGGACACCGGAAGGTCCCGGCGGACCGCGGCGTTGGCGACCTCCTCGATCTCGCTGCGGGTCTCGGCGGACAGCGCCTGGTTCCAGGCGAAGTCCAGGCGCAGGTACCCGGGCTTGTTGTAGGAGCCGGACTGCAGCGCCGACGGCCCGAGGACCTGGCGCAGCGCCGCGTGGACCACATGGGTGCCCGAGTGCGCCTGGCACGCCGAGAGCCGCCACTCCGGGTCGACCTCGGCCTCCACCGTCGCGCCCTTGAGCAGCGCGCCCTCCTGGACCTCGACGGTGTGGACGATCAGACCCTTGACCGGCCGCTGGACGTCCAGCACCTTCAGCAGCGCGCCGTCGGCCCGGATCACGCCCTCGTCGGCGATCTGACCACCGGACTCGGCGTAGAACGTCGTGCGGTCCAGGACGACCTGGCCGGTGCTGCCCTGCCCGAGCTCCTCCACGAGCGCCCCGTCGCGCACGAGTCCGCTCACGGTCGCCTCGCACGACAGCGCCTGGTACGCCTGGAAGTCCGTCGCGCCGGCGGCGCTCAGCTCCTTCCAGACCTCGGTGCTGCCGTGGCCGGCCTTCTTCGACTTGGCGTCCGCCTTGGCGCGGTCGCGCTGCTCCTGCATCAGCCGGCGGAAACCGGGCTCGTCGACCTGGACGCCCTGCTCCCCCGCCATCTCCAGGGTCAGGTCGATCGGGAAGCCGTACGTGTCGTGCAGCTGGAACGCCTGCGCACCCGACAGCTGCGCCGGCGACTGACCGCCAGTGGAGGCCTGCGTCTGCTTCGCCCGCGTCACGGCGGTGTCCAGGATGGTCGTCCCCGACACCAGCGTGCGGCGGAACGCGTCCTCCTCCGCGTACGCGATCTGGCTGATTCGCGCGAAGTCGGCCTCGAGCTCGGGGTAGGACGCCTTCATCCGGTCCTTGCTCACCGGGAGCAGCTCGGGCAGCGCCTTGTCCTCGTAGCCGAGCAGACGCATCGCCCGCACCGCTCGCCGCAGCATCCGCCGCAGGACGTAGCCGCGTCCCTCGTTGCCCGGCGTCACTCCGTCGCCGATCAGCATCAGCGAGGAGCGGACGTGGTCGGCGACGACGCGCAGGTGGACGTCGTCGGGGTGGCTGTGCGCCGCGTCGTGCCTGGAGTGGACGCCGTACTTCTTGCCGGTCATCTCGGCCGCACGGTCCAGGACCGGGAAGACCTCGTCGATCTCGTACAGGTTGTCGACGCCCTGCAGCAGGCTGGCGATGCGCTCCAGGCCCATCCCGGTGTCGACGTTGCGCGCCGGCAGCTCACCCGCGACGTCGAAGTCGGCCTTGCTGCGCACCTCGGACAGCTCGAACTGCATGAAGACGAGGTTCCAGATCTCCATGTAGCGGTCCTCGTCG
Source organism: Luteipulveratus flavus (assembly GCF_029439465.1). GTDB lineage: Bacteria > Actinomycetota > Actinomycetes > Actinomycetales > Dermatophilaceae > Luteipulveratus > Luteipulveratus flavus. The sequence continues at coordinate 235,203 of NZ_JAROAV010000024.1, forward strand.
ACCGCCGGTCCGCCCTCGACGCCGTAGTCGGGGCCGCGGTCGAAGAAGATCTCCGAGCTCGGGCCGCCCGGACCGGCCACGCCCATGTGCCAGTAGTTGTCGTTCTCGTCGCGGCGGGTGATGCGGTCGGCCGGGATGCCGATGACGTCGCGCCAGAGGTCGAACGCCTCGTCGTCGTCCTTGAAGACGGTCGGCCACAGCCGCTCCCCGTCCAGGCCGTACCCGCCGTCGGACTGCGAGGTGGTGAGCAGCTCCCAGGCCATCTCGACGGCCTCGCGCTTGAAGTAGTCGCCGAAGGAGAAGTTGCCGTTCATCTGGAAGAACGTGCCGTGCCGCGAGGTCTTGCCGACCTCCTCGATGTCGCCGGTGCGGACGCACTTCTGCACGCTCGTCGCGCGCTTCCACTGCGGGGTCTGCTGCCCCAGGAAGTACGGCTTGAACGGCACCATCCCGGCGTTGACGAACAGCAGGTTGGGATCGTCGTAGATCAGCGGGGCGCTCGGCACCACGCTGTGGCCGGTGCTCTCGAAGAAGCGCAACCAGCGGCGGCGGATCTCAGCGGTTTCCATCAGAGGTGTTCCTTGTCTTTCGCGCGCACCGGTGTGCGCGGCCGACGCACCAGGCGATCGGCGAGGGTCAGTGGGTCGAGGGCAGGGCCGTGGGGCCCGGAATAGCTCGCTCGACCACCCGGGTGAGGACACCCGTCAGAACACTCACCTGTACTCCCTCACAGCTCACCTGTCGGCTGACACGTCGATGCGCACGACCCTACCGTCGAGGGCCGTGCGCACCGACACGAGTTCCGGGTGGATCAGGATCAGGCCGAGGTGTTCTCCAGGCTCGTGGCCAGGTCGTCCTTGATCTCCGGGAAGTGACACGCGATCTGGTGACCCTGGCGCGCGCCGCTCTTGATCTCCAGCAGCGGCTCCTCCTGGGCACACACGTCCTGCGCCTTCCAGCAGCGGGTCCGGAACCGGCAGCCGCTGGGCGGGTTGATCGGGCTCGGGACGTCGCCCTCGAGCCGGATCCGCTCCTTGCGCTCGGCACCACGGACCACGTTCAGGTCCGGGGCGGCCGACAGCAGCGCCTGGGTGTACGGGTGCTGGGGCGCCTCGTAGATGTCCGACCGGTCGCCGATCTCCACGATCTTGCCGAGGTACATCACCGCCACCCGATCGCAGAAGTGCCGGACCACGCCGAGGTCGTGCGCGACGAAGACGAACGCGAGGTTCAGCTCCTTGCGCAGCTTCTCGAGCAGGTTCATCACCTGCGCCTGGATCGAGACGTCCAGAGCCGAGACCGGCTCGTCCGCCACGATCAGCCGCGGCTCGACCGCCAGCGCCCGGGCGATGCCGATGCGCTGGCGCTGGCCACCGGAGAACTCGTTCGGGTAGCGGTTGACGTGCTCGGGGTTGAGACCGACGAGCTCGAGGAGCTCTTGCACCCGGTCCTTGCGCTTGTTCTTCGGGACCAGGTTGTGGACCTCCAGCGGCGTACCGATGATCGTGTTCACCGTCTGGCGCGGGTTCAGCGACTGGTACGGGTCCTGGAAGATCAGCTGCATGTCGCGGCGCATGCTGCGCAGCTGACGCTCCTTGGCCTGGCCGATCTCCTTGCCGTCGAACTTGATCGATCCCGAGGTCGGGTCGATCAGGCGAGTGACCAGACGACCCGTGGTCGTCTTGCCGCAGCCGGACTCACCCACGAGTCCGAGCGTCTCGCCGGGCGCGACGTCGAAGGACACGCCGTCCACGGCGCGCACCTGGTTCGTCGTCGGGAACAGGCCGGTGTACTCCTTGACCGGGTAGTGCTTGACCAGGTCGGTGACCTCGAGCAGTGGCTCGCGGGTGTTGTCCCGGCGCGGGTGGACCACCGTCTCGGAGGTCTCGGTGCTTGCTGTGCTCATCGTGCTCACTCCAGGGTCGAGGCGATCTCGGCATCGAAGATGCCAGCCGGGTCGGCAAGGTGGCAACGGGACCGGCGCGTGGTGTCTCCAGCACGCACCTCCAGACCCGGCAACTCCTTGCTGCACAGCCCTCCCGGCACGCGGTCGGAGAAGTCGCACCGCGGGTGGAAGGAACAGCCTGACGGGAGGTTGATGAGCGACGGCGGCAGACCGCGGATCGTCCGCAGGTTGCCACCACTCGCCGACAGCTTCGGCACCGACCCGAGCAGACCCCAGGTGTAGGGGTGACGTGGGTTGGCCAGCACCTCGTGCGCCGTGCCGTGCTCGACCGCGCGACCGCCGTACATCACCATGACGTCGTCCGCGACCTCCGCGACGACCGCCAGGTCGTGCGTGATCAGGACGATAGCCGAGCCGAACTCGCGCTGCAGGTCGTTCAGTAGGTCCAGGATCTGCGCCTGCACCGTCACGTCCAGAGCGGTCGTGGGCTCGTCGGCGATCAGTAGGCGCGGGTCGTTGATCAGGCCGAGCGCGATCATGGCGCGCTGACGCATACCACCGGAGAACTCGTGCGGGTACTGCTTGGCCCGCCGGTCCGGGTTCGGGATGCCGACGCGGTCGAGCATCTCCACCGTCCGCGTCATCGCGACCTTCTTGGACACCTTGTGGTGGACCAGGTAGGCCTCGGCGATCTGGTCACCGATCTTCTTGAACGGGTGGAACGAGCTCTGCGGGTCCTGGAAGATCATCGCCGCCGTCGAGCTGCGCAGCTGCCGGATCGTCTCCTGGGACGCACCCACCAGCTCGGTGCCGTCCAGCACGATCGAGCCGCTGATGCGGGTGCGCCGCGGGTCGTGCAGACCCATGACCGCCATGCTCGAGACGCTCTTGCCGGAGCCGGACTCGCCGACGATGGCCAGCGTGCGGCCCATGTCCAGGGAGTAGGTCAGGCCGTTCACGGCGTTGACCAGGCCGTCCGCGGTCGGGAACTGCACCTGGAGGTCGTTGACCTCCAGGATCCGCTCCCGGCCGGACTCGGCTACGGGGGTGGCAGGAAGGGCGCTCATGACAGCTTCACGCGGGGGTCCACCAATCCGTACAGGAGATCGACGAGCAGGTTCAGGGAGACGATGATGACCGCTCCCACGACCACGACGCCGGCGATGACCGGCAGGTCGCTGGTGTCGAACGACGTGAGCGCCAGGTTACCCATGCCCTGAAGGCCGAAGATTCGCTCGGTGAAGATCGCGCCCCCGAGCTCGGCGGCCACGGCCAGCCCGAGCAGCGTCAGGAACGGTGCGATACCCGCGCGCAGGGCATGAGAGATCGCGATCTTGCGCTCGCCGAGACCCTTCGAGCGGGCCGTGCGGATGTAGTCCTGGTTCTGCACATCGATCATCGAAGCACGGACGTACCGCACGTAGTTGGCGGAGAGGACCGTGCCGTAGAAGAGCCAGATTCCCAGCAGGCCGGTGAACCAGGTGAAGGGGTTGTCCAGGATCGAGGTGTACTTCGCCCGTGGGATCAGCCCGTAGTAGACCATCGCGTAGAGGAAGAACAGCTGAGCCAGCACGAAGTAGGGGATCGACGTGACGAACTGCGACACGCCGACGATCACTCTGTCGAGGGGTTTCCCTCGGAAACGCGCGGCGATCATGCCGAACAGGATGCCGAGCGTGCTGTAGACGACGATGCCGCCGATCACGATCGACACCGTGACGGGGAAGGCCTGCTTCACCATGTCCGTGACCGGACGGTTCTGCACGTACGACCAGCCCAGGCACGGGGCGTCGCACTTCTTGCCGCCCAGGTCGTTACCCGCGACCAGACCCTTGGTGTAGGTGACGAACTGCTCGGTCTTGGGCTTGTTCAGACCGAGGTCCTTCTCGATCTGGACGATGCGGTCAGGTGTGCACTGGCGACCGCAGAGGGCTCCCGCCGGGTCGCTCGGCCCGAGGAAGAAGATGCAGAACGTCGCGACGATCGCGGCGAGCAGCACACTAAGGCCGAGCAGCACTCGGCGGAGGATGTAGACAAGCACCTCGATGACTCCTGTCGTGGTGACAACGGCGGGGCCCGCCAACGGGTGGCGCACCGTCGCTGGGACGGATGCGCCACCCGGGGGCGGGGGCCGGCCGCGGCGTCAGAGCCGCGGCCGACCCGATCCGGCTGAACCTGTGATCAGCCGACCCAGATGCTCGGGAAGTCGCCGATGCCCTGGTTGGGGTCGATCACGACGTTGTGCACCTTGGAGCCGAAGATCATCGAACCCTTGGAGTAGGCGTTCGGGACGAGCGGAACGTACTTCTGCAGGATCTTCTTGTCCAGCGCCGTCCACTTCGCGCCCTGCTCGGCGACCGGGAGGTTGGCGATGTCGGCCATCTCCTTGTCGAGGGCCTTGTCGCGGATGTTGCCGGCACCGCTGTTGTTCGGGAGCGTGCTGTTGAACAGCGGCGGGTAGATCGAGTCACCCTGCGGCCAGTCGTAGCACCAGCCGGTGTTGACACCCTGGCCCAGGTTCACGGGCGCCTTCGGGTCGCGGACCTTCTTGCGACGCTCGGTCTTGGAGACGCCGATGGCCTTGACCTTGAAGCCGGCCTTGGTCAGCTGAGCGACCTTGACCTTGTTGACGTTCTTGGCGGCCTCGTCGTCGTTGCTGTAGTAGTACGACAGCTCGAAGTTGAGCTTGCCGGCCGCCTGCAGCATGGCCTTGGCCTTGGCCGGGTCGCCCTGGCCCTTGCCCGGGAACTCCGGCAGGTTGAACTTGGTGAAGCCCGGGACCTGCGGCGCACCGATCGTGCCACCGGGGCTGTAGTCGAACGGCGTCTCGCCGGCGGCCTGGTGGATCTGGTCGATCGGCCAGGCGGCCGCTACGGCCTTGCGCACCTCGAGCGGGATCTTGTTGACGTCCATCGTCGACCCGTTCCAGTTGACACAGTTCGACGGGCCGGACGCGACCTGCTTCCGCTTGGCGCCCAGGGCCTGCTGCAGCACTGCCGCGTTGACACCGTCGTACGTGAGGCTCGTCTGGTCGATGCCGTTGTCCGCCATGATCGCCTTGGCGGTCGTGGCGGCGTCCTTGCCGAAGTTGAACTGGATGGTGTCGGGGTACTGGTGACGCGCCGGGTCGCTCGCGGCGTCCCAGTTGGTGTTCTTCACCAGGGTCAGCGAGGAGCCCTTGGTGTAGCTCTGCACCTTGTACGGACCCGTGGCAGCCCACTTGAGCTGGTAGTTGGTCTTGGTGTCCTTGGCCTTCGGGATGGCGCCGAACATGGTGAAGGACGCGAAGTAGGACAGCGTCTCGAACTTGCGGGCCAGGTTGATCGTGATGACGCCCTTGGCGTCGTCGGCCTCGACACCGGAGTAGGTGTCACCCGACTTCCACGGACCCTTGTACTTGTCGCCGTCCTTGAAGTAGTCGATCTGGAAGGTGGGACCACCCGGCAGCTCCTCGGTCGCGAAGGACCGCTTGATGCTGTAGGCGACGTCCGAGGCCTTGATCGGGGTGCCGTCGTCGTACTTCAGGTTCGGCTTGAGAGTGAACTTCCACTGCAGGCCGTCCTTCGACTTCTGGCCCAGGTCGGTCGCCATGTCCGGCACGAGGACGGACTTGCCACCCTCCATGCGGTAGGCAGTGAGCGTCCGGGTCGTCAGCTTCATGATCGCGGCAGTGTCTTGGTAGTACTGCGTGGACGGGTCGGTCGACTCCGGCGTGACGTCGGAGTTGAAGGTCAGCGTGCCGCCCTTCTTGGCACCCGCGATCTCCGGGGCGGGACCCTTGACATCAGGCCTCTGGCCCGCGCTCGCCGGGACCTTCTCGTACGCGTCGCCGAGTGCGGTGTTGCTCGCTCCGGCGTCGTTGTTGCTGTTGGTGCCGCTTGAGCCGCTGCCACCGCAGGCCGCCAGGGAAAGCGTGCCCGCCGTTGCCAACGCCACGACCGTGGTCCAGCGCATGCTGATTCTCCTTCTTGGGTCCCTCCCGAGCACGATGCCGGGAGTGGTCTGTGTGATGAGAGTGATGAAGCTCGGATGGCGCCTAGCGCCGGGTCTGAGGGTTGAACGCATCGGAGACCGCGTCACCGAAGAGGCTCAGCGCCAGGACCAGCAGCGACACGCTGATGGTCGGGATCCACATCCAGATCGGGTAGGAGTCGAAGAACGTCACGCCCTGGCTGATCGTCTGGCCCCAGGAGTAGGTGGGGTCCTTCAGGCCGACGCCGAGGAAGGACAGTCCTGCCTCGGTAGCGATGAAGGCCGGGATCAGGATGGTCAGGTTCACGATCATCGGGCCGGTGAGGTTCGGCAGCAGTTCTCGCATGACGACGCGCTTCGTCGGCATGCCGAGCGACCGGGCCGCCTGGACGAACTCCCGCTCCCGCAGCGAGAGCACCTCACCGCGGATGAGTCGGGCGACCGTGGGCCACGTGAAGAGCACCAGCACGCAGATCAGCACGATGAACCGGATGGTCGACTCGCGCCCCTCCTCGATGAAGCCGGAGCTGTCCGGGTTGCCGAAGCGCTGCAGCGCGATCGGCACGATGCCGATGGCCATCAGCAGGAAAGGCAGGGAGAGCAGGAAGTCGACGATCCAGGACACAACGGTGTCCACGACGCCGCCGAGGAACCCGGCCAGCAGGCCCATCGTCACGCCGACGACCATCGTGAGCGCGGACGCGGCGATACCGACGACCAGACTCGGCCGGGCGCCGTAGGCCCACTGGTAGAAGAGGTCCTCACCGGTGCGAGCCTTCACGCCGAACGGGTGGTCGGCGTTGGACTGGAAGCTGGCGAGCCCGGTGAGGGGGTTGACCTGATCCAGGTGCAGCTGGTCGTCCACGCCGGCAATGCTGACCAGGACCGGGGCGAGGATCGCGACGAGCACGAAGAAGCCGATCACGAACAGGCAGGCGATGGCCACCTTGTCCTTGCGCAGCCGCTCCAGAGCGATCTGGGTCGGCGACTTGCCCTCTCGAGGGGCGGGCCCGGGGGCCCGCTCGTCGGCATCAGCGACCATCGTCGCTTCGGTGCCTGCTCCCAGAGACATTCATCCTCCGTTGACGTCGCGGCGGCGGTGTTCGCCGTCTGTCGTGGGGGCCCGTCGGACCCGAGACCATCTGACGCCGGTCGGCGCCACCCGCAGAAATGTGCCACACGCCCCGATGGTGTCCATCCCCGTACCCAGCACGGACACCCAATCGTTACCTTGCCTGCGGAACCGCTCACGAGCGCCGCGGGCGAGGAACGCCGCGTCGCCCCGCACCCTCTCGACCAACCGTCGCGAGCCGTCCTCCATTGGTTCTCCACGACTCGAAAGACGTTGTCCTGCAACAGGATTCGGCAAGCACGGGAAACGTGTACGCCTTCCAGTGCAGGATCGAGGACCGGCGGCGTTCCGGGGTGAACGCGGGAGGCGCTCCGGGCCGGTCCGGCCGGGGGCGCCCGCTCGCTCGGAGACCGGGCCGTGACCTGGGAGGCCCGTTCGTGATCTGGGACGCCGATCCGTGACCTCGGCCCGAGGTCAGTCGACCCAGATCTGCGCCATGTCCGGCCACCCGCGGTTCGGGTCGTTGACCACGTTGTGCACCTGGGAGCCGAACAGGTAGTTCGCCTTGCCGTAGCTCACCGGCAGCGCCGGGATGATGTCCCGGGCCAGCTGCTCGTCGAAGTCGCCCCACTCCGCGCCCTGCACGGTGACGGGCATCGAGGAGATGCGCTTCATCTCGTCGTCCAGCCGGCTGTCGGACAGGAAACCGACGCTCTGGCCCGACTTCAGGACGGTGGTGCTGAACAGTGGCGGGTACACCGAGTCGCCGGTGGGCCAGTCGTAGCACCACCCCGACGGTCCGTTCTGGGTGTTGGCCACCGCCCCCGAGGTGTCGGAGCGCTTCTTGCGGATGACGTCCTTGGACACCCCGATGTCGCGGACCTGGAACCCCGCGCGCTCGAACCGCTGCTTGAGTACGGCGTTGGCCTGGGCTTCCTGGCTGTCGTCGTTGACGTAGTAGTACGTGAGCCTGAACCCGATCTTGCCGGCGCCCTCGAGGATCTGCTTGGCCGCGACCGGGTCCCCGTCCCCCTGACCGGTCAGACCGTTGGGCGGTGTGTAGCGCTGGAAGCCCGGCACCTGCGGAGCGATGTAGGACGTCGCCGGGGTGGCGGACAGCGACGTGTCGCCGCTCGCCCGACGTACGAGGTCGTACGGGTAGGCCTTGGCGATCGCCTTGCGCACGACCAGCGGGACGGTCCGGGTGTCGATGGTGAAGTAGGTGACGCACGGGTCGGGGCCGGTGACCAGCCGGTCGGCGGCGTGGTTCTTGACCCGGTCGACCAGGCCGGCGTCGACGGGGTCGGTGGTGACCGTGGTGCGGCCGGTGCCGTTGCCGTCGAGGACGTCGCGCTGGGTGGTGACGACGTCGGCGCCGAACCGGAAGACGAACGCGTCGACCAGCTGCCGGCGGGCCGGGTCGGAGGCGGCTTCCCAGGCCGGGTTCTTGCGCAGGCGCAGCGTGTTCTTGCTGTAGGTGTCGAACATGTACGGGCCGGAGGCCAGCGGGTTGGTGCCGTACTGGGTCTTGGAGTCCTGCGTCTGCGGGATCGGCGACATCTGGGGGAAGGAGGCGTAGTAGGGGAAGGACTCCCACTTCTTGGTGAGGTGGAAGACCACCGTCCTGTCGTCCGGTGCCTCCGCGCCGGTGAAGGGTCGCTGGTCCTGGAACGGCCCGTGGTAGTCCTGGCCGCCCCGGAAGTACTCGACGTTGTAGGACGGCCCGTCCGGCAGCTCCTCGGTGGCGAACGACCGCTTCGTCGCGTACACGATGTCGGCGGCGCGGATCGGCGAGCCGTCGGCGTACTTCAGCCCCGGCTTGAGCGTGAAGGACCAGGTGAGCCCGTCCGCGGACTGGCGGCCGAGGTCGGTCGCCAGGTCGGGTACGAGCACCGACTGCCCGTTCTCCACCTTCCAGGTCGTCAGGCTGCGCACGACGAGCTGGCTGAGGATCGAGCTCGCGTCCCGGTAGTAGGCGCGCGTCGGATCGAACGACTCCGGGACGTTCGCGAACGCGAGGGTGAGGGTGCCGCCCCGGTGCGCACCGGCCGGGAGAGGCGCAGGTCCGACGGCCTGCGGGTCGAGCTGGGCGGATGCCTGCTCGACGTGCTCCGGCTCCTGGGCCGGCGAGCCCGACTCGTCACCGCAGGCCGCGAGGGCGAGGGACGATGCGACAGCGAGGGCCATGACCGCGGTCCAGCGCATGGACGAACAACTCCTTGGTGAGCCTGAGATCCCCTGGCGGCCCGTACGGAGCGGATGGCGTCCCCGGGCACCTCACGGCCCAACGGACCGCGACCACGCGCCATGGTAAAGGTTCGGTCGACGGCCGGTCAGCGAAAGGTCAGTTCTCCGGTGGCCGCCCGCGGATCGTGCGGCGCGCCGCTCGCCAGCGGGGCCCGATCGTGCTCTCCCAGCCCCGGTCGGTCGGCTGGTAGTAGTCGGCGTCCTCGTTCAGGTCGTCTGGGAGGAACTGCTGCTCGCCCACCCCGCCCGGCTCATCGTGCGAGTAGCGGTAGCCCTTCCCGTGACCGAGGCGGTCCGCACCGGCGTAGCCGGACCCGCGCAGGTGCACCGGGACCGCTCCCCCGCGGCCGGCCCGTACATCGGCGATGGCGGCGTTCACGGCGGCGTACGCGGCGTTCGACTTGGGCGCGATCGCGTTGTGGACCACGGCCTGGGCCAGGATGATCCGCGCCTCGGGCATGCCGATCTGCGCGACGGCGTGCATGGCCGCGACCGCCGTCTGCAGCGCCGTCGGGTCGGCCATCCCGATGTCCTCGCTCGCCGCGATGACGATGCGCCGCGCGATGAACCGGGGGTCCTCCCCCGCCTCCAGCATCCGCGCCAGGTAGTGCAGGGCGGCGTCCACGTCGCTGCCGCGCATCGACTTGATCAACGCACTCGCCACGTCGTAGTGCTGGTCGCCCGCACGGTCGTACCGGACGGCGGCCGTCGCCACCGCCTGCTCGACGTGGGCCAGCGTGATGGCCAGCGGTGGCTCGCCGCCGGCGTCCTCGGCGACGCCCGCCGCCGCCTCCAGCGACGTGAGCGCCGTCCGTGCGTCTCCCCCGGCCATCCGGACCAGGTGGCCCCGGGCCTCGTCGTCCAGGGTGAAGCCACCGGCGAGGCCGCGCTCCTCGACGACCGCCGCGTCGACCAGCCCCGCGACGTCGTCGTCGTCCAGGGACGTGAGCCGGACCAGCATCGAGCGCGACAGCAGCGGCGCGATGACGCTGAAGGACGGGTTCTCGGTGGTCGCGGCGACCAGCACGACGAGCCGGTTCTCGACACCCGGCAGCAGGGCGTCCTGCTGCGCCTTGCTGAACCGGTGGATCTCGTCCAGGAAAAGGACGGTCTGCCGGCCGTACAGGTCACGGTTGCGCGCCGCCTGGTCCATGACGGCGCGGACGTCCTTGACACCGGCGTTGATCGCGGACAGCTCGACGAACGTGCGGTCGGACGCGGTGGCGACCAGGTGCGCCAGGGTGGTCTTACCGGTGCCCGGCGGGCCCCACAGGATCGCCGACACCGGGCCGGCCGCACCGCGCGCACCCTCGACCAGCCGCCGCAGCGGGCTGCCGGGACGCAGCGCCTCGGCCTGACCGCGGACCTCGTCCAGGGACCGCGGACGCATCCGCACGGCGAGCGGGGGCGTGCCGGCCTCCCCGGCGCCTGCCTCGCCGGACGCCGAGGCGAACAAGTCTTCTGCAACCACGCGGTCACGCTAGCCGTCCGGCCGGACGGTCACGCCGCAAGGGCACCGAGCCGGTCGGGCATCAGTTCGCAGGCCATTTCCGGATCCGGAAATCTCCTTGATGCACCGCTATCAAATTCGCAGCATCAGAGGTGCGAAGTCAGAGGCGCTCATGCGCTTCTCGCCTGATGGAGGTTGAGAATGAAGACAATGACCCGTTTGTCCGGCATCGGTGCAGCTGCCGTCATGATGACTGGCGTGGGAGCGGCTCTTGCCCCTCACGCGAGCGCGTCGGTGGCACAGACCCCGGTCGCCCAGGTGCAGATGGTGCCTCCGGGCGAGTACTGCACCTCGTACACGTCATCTCGCCCGGAGCTCAACCCTGGCGCGACGGGTGCGGCCGTGCGAAAGATGCAGTGCCTGATCAACAACTGGCGCGGTTACTGCGCGCTGACCATCGACGGCAGCTACGGACCTGGGACCAAGGAGCAGGTCCTGGCATTCCAGAGGAAGTACACGCCGACTGACGTGGATGCCAGCGTCGGCAGCCGGACCTGGGATGCCCTCTACCGCTTCAACACGCCGGTGAAGCTAAGCTGCTGAAACACGCGGCGTGTGGACGCCTTTCGGTCCGTCCACACGCCGCGCGTCAGCACGCTCGACCTAGGCACGGCGGGCGCGACCACACCGCGAGGGCACCGAGCCGGTCGGGGCCGGCCAACCGTAGTCCGCGGGCGCGTGCTGTGATCGCTGGGTGGAGCCCATCGTGATAGCGGATAAGGACGAGCTGCTGCGGCACACCGGCGACGACCCGTTCATCCGGTACGACGTCCGCCGCCTCCCGGGCCATCCGCCCGTACGCCTGGGGCGGGCCGCCGCCGTCGTCAGGCTCCCGATGATGCGACGCTCACCGCACCTGACCGTGATCGGCCCGCCGGACGACGTGGACGCGCTGCTGCGCTGGTACGCGGAGCACGGCGTGCCGGAGGGGGTGCGCGGCGTCTCGGTCGACCAGGCGCACGAGTCTGTCCTGCTGCGTCACTTCGCGGTCGACGGGGGCGGCGACTGGGACTGGATGTGGACCACGAGGGAGCCGCAGGTCGTCCCTCAGGAGAGCGACCTGGTGCCGCTCGACGACGATCGCGACGCGGCGGACATCATGCGGCTCAACGAGATCGGGAGTCCCACGGCCGAGTCCCTGCCTGGCCAGGGGGTCACCGAGCACTGGATCGGCCTGCGTGAACGCGGCGAGCTGATTGCCGCCGCCGCGGTCCACCGTACGAGCGGCGGCGCCCAGCACCTGACCGGCATCGTCGTGCACCCGCACCACCGCGGCCGCCGCCTCGGCCTTGCCATGACGGCGCACCTCACCCGGCGCGCCGTGCGGATGGACGGCGTGTGCACCCTCGGGATGTACAGCGACAACGACCGTGCCCGGGCGCTGTACCCCGGTCTGGGGTACGCGGTCGCCCACGCCTGGGCCAGCCGCCGGCTGGCCTAGACGACGATGCCGTGCCGCGCGAGCAGCGCGCGCAGACCCGACACGCCTGCTGCGGGATCGTGCCGTTCGGCGACGATGCCCAGGGCGGCCGCGGACTCGACGTTCGTCAGACTGTCGTCGATGAAAAGCGTTGCTGCAGCGGCCATCCCGAGATCGTCAAGTACCCGGCGGAAGTACTCGGGCTCCGGCTTCATCGCCCCGACCTCGCTGGAGTAGTAGGTGCGGTCGAAGTGCGCGTCGTACCCGAGGGTCTCCCGCATCAGCGCAACACGGTGGTCCTGCTGGTTGGTCGCGAGGACGCACTGGACCCCCTGCGCACGAACGCGGTCGACGAGCGCGAAGGCGTCGGCGTCCACGTGGACGTCGTCCCAGAGCGCGAGCACCTCGTCGGCAGAGACCGACAGCCCACGCTGCTCGAGCAACCGCTGGATGACCGGCCGGAACGGCTCCTCGCCTCGCAGCGGGCCCTTCTCGGCGGCGAACAGCGCCTCCGCGAAGCCGGGTCCACCGATCGCTTGCAGCCGCTCCGGCCAGGACGCCGCCACCTGCTCGCCGGCGTGCCCGGGGGCCGGGTGGCCGTGCTGCAGGACGCCGTCGGCGTCCCACAGCACGGCCCTGATCGGTGCGGTCATCAGCTCTTGACGGGATTGACCTCGTCGGCACCCAGCGGCGCGGGCGCGGACTCCGCGGGCTTGGCGTCCACGCCGGCCTCCTTGCGCTGCTGTGGCGTGATCGGCGCCGGGGCCGCGGTCAGCGGGTCGTAGCCGCCGCCCGACTTGGGGAACGCGATGACCTCGCGGATCGAGTCGGTGCCCGACAGCAGCGCGCAGATGCGGTCCCAGCCGAACGCGATGCCACCGTGCGGCGGAGCGCCGAACTGGAAAGCGTCCAGGAGGAACCCGAACTTCTCCTGCGCCTCCTCCTCGGACAGCCCCATGACCTTGAAGACGCGCTCCTGGATGTCCTTGCGGTGGATACGGATCGAGCCGCCGCCGATCTCGTTGCCGTTGCAGACCATGTCGTACGCGTAGGCCAGTGCCGAGCCGGGGTCGGTGTCGAACGTGTCGACGAACTCGGCCTTCGGCATCGTGAACGCGTGGTGCACGGCGGTCCACTTGCCGGACCCGACCGCGACGTCACCGGAGGCGACGGCGTCTGCAGCGGGCTCGAACAGCGGCGCGTCCAGCACCCACAGGAACGACCAGGCGTTCTCGTCGATCAGCTCGCAGCGTCGGCCGATCTCCAGCCGGGCCGCACCCAGCAGCGCGCGCGAGGACTTGGTGTCGCCCGCGGCGAAGAAGATGCAGTCGCCCGGCTTCGCGCCGACGTGGGTCGGCAGGGCGGCCTTCTCGGTGTCGGAGAGGTTCTTGGCGACCGGGCCGGTCATCTCCCCGTCCTCCTGGATCAGGACGTACGCCAGGCCCTTGGCGCCGCGCTGCTTGGCCCATTCCTGCCAGGCGTCGAGCTGACGACGCGGCTGCGAGGCGCCACCGGGCATGACGACGGCGCCGACGTACTCGGCCTGGAACACCCGGAACGTGGTGTCCTTGAACAGGTCGGTGCACTCGGCGAGCTCGTTGCCGAAGCGCAGGTCCGGCTTGTCCGACCCGTAGCGCGCCATTGCGTCGGCGTACGTCATCTGCGGGAACGGCGTCGGGATGTCGACGCCGATGGTGGCCCACAATGCCTTGGCAATCGCCTCGCCGAGCTCGACGACGTCCTCCTGCTCGACGAACGACATCTCGATGTCCAGCTGGGTGAACTCCGGCTGCCGGTCGGCGCGGAAGTCCTCGTCACGGTAGCAGCGCGCGATCTGGTAGTAGCGCTCCATCCCGGCGACCATGAGCAGCTGCTTGAACAGCTGCGGGCTCTGCGGGAGGGCGTACCAGCTGCCGGGCGATAGCCGCGCCGGCACCAGGAAGTCGCGGGCGCCCTCGGGCGTGGAGCGGGTCAGCGTCGGCGTCTCGATCTCGACGAAGTCACGCTCGGCCAGCACCGTACGGGCCGCGGCGTTCACCTTCGACCGCAGCCGCAGCGCGGCACCCGGCTCGGGGCGGCGCAGGTCCAGGTAGCGGTACTTCAGCCGGGCCTCCTCGCCCACCGTGACGCGCTCGTCGATCTGGAACGGCAGCGGCGCGGAGGGGCTGAGCACCTCGATCTGGTCGGCGACGACGTCGATCTCGCCGGTCGGGAGGTCGGTGTTCACGTCCTTGGCGTCGCGCGGGGTGACCGTGCCGACGACCTTGATGCAGTACTCGTTGCGCAGGCCGTGCGCGGCGCCGGTGAGCACCTCGTCGCGGGCCACCACCTGGACGACGCCACTTGCGTCGCGCAGGTCCAGGAAGGCGACGCCGCCGTGGTCACGGCGACGGGCCACCCAGCCGGCGAGGGTGATCGTGGAACCGGCGTCGGCGGCGCGGAGCGTGCCGGCGTCGTGCGTGCGGATCATGGAACGTCCTTTCGGGTCAGGTCCCGGAAGGCCGCTTGCGAGGGCCGCCTTCCGAGAAGGCAGCCCGGGAGGTGTGGGCGGGGGCCAGATCGCGGTGCCACCACACCTTCGTCGAGGAGTCCTCGACCTCTCGTCGGTACGCCGGACGCGCGGTCGTCGGCCGGGCCTGCTCCGGCCCTGGCGGGTCGTCACTCCGCCACCGACGACGCGCATCAGTCTACGGGGTTCGCGACGGTCGCCGGAAACCCGTTTGGCCGATCGCGCCCGCCTCAGGCCATCTCCCCGTCGAGGTAGACCCAGCGGCCCGCGCGCCGGACGAACCGGCTGCGTTCGTGCAGCTCGCCGGGCCCGGCGTCGCTCTCGTACGACGCGGTGAACTCCACGACGCCCTCCGGCTCGCCGACCCGGCCGTCCCGCACGCTGTGGATCTGCAGGGCCCGCCACCGCGTCTGCTCCGGCTCGAAGACGTCCGGGGGTCGCGTCCGCGGGTGCCAGGACCGGAACAGGTAGTCGGCGTCGCCCACCGCGTACGCCGAGTACCGGGCCCGCATCAGCTGCTCGGCGGTCTCCGCCTCCGCCTCACCGCGATGGAGCCGCCCGCAGCACGCGTCGTACGACGTCCCGCTGCCGCACGGGCACGGTCCACCGGTCGCGAAGACGCTCATGTGTCCATCCTGCCCGGGCGTCGGGGCCGACCCTTCGCCCGGGCAATCTTCCGCATTCGGGGCGCCTGCGCAAACGGCGTTCCGGGGCCGCCTCCAGGCTGCGCACACTGGGCGGGCCAGGGTCGGGCTGCACGCGGATCCGGAGGAGGAGACGGGCACCCGGTCAGGGCGTTCGTCACCTGCCACCGCGTCACCGGAGGATCACCATGACAGCTCGCCGCGTCCGTCCCCGTACCCGATCCGCCGTGGCGATGCTCGCCGCCGCAGGCATCGCCCTCACTGTCGGCCAGGTCGCAGCACCGAGCGCGAGCGCCGCCACCGCGCCCCGCCCGGTCGCCACCGGTCTGGACAACCCACGCCACCTGGCCTTCTCGCCCGACGGGACGCTGTACGTCGCCGAGTCGGGCCGGGGCGGCAGCGGTCCCTGCTTCGGCGGCGCCGAGGGCAGGGTCTGCCTCGGTGCGTCCGGCGCCGTCACCGCGGTCCACCGCGGCGCCCAGCGCCGGGTCGTGACCGGGCTTCCCTCGCTCGCCGGCGCCGACGGCAGCTCGGCGACCGGTCCGGCGGACCTCTCGCTCACCGGCAACCGGAACATCACGATCGGCATCGGCCTCGGCGGGACGACGGCCGTCCGCGACTCCCTCGGCTCCGGAGCCAGATGGCTCGGCACGCTCGTCAGCGGCCGGCTCGCCCCGAAGCCGCGGCTCTCCGTGCTCGCCGACGTCGCCGGCTACGAGAACTCCGACCCCGACGGCGCCGGGGTCGACTCCAACACCTCCGGCCTGGTGCGCGTCGGCAACGCCTACGCGGTGACCGACGCCGGGGGCAACGACCTGGTGCGGTTCGGCAAGCACGGCCGCTCCTCGACGCTGGCCGTCTTCCCGGAACGCCTGGTCGACGCCCCGCCGATCCCCGGCCTGCCGCCGAAGATCCCCATGCAGGCCGTCCCGACCGGCGTCGCGGTCGGCGCCGACGGCGCGTACTACGTCAGCCAGCTGACCGGGTTCCCGTTCCCGCCCGGCGCCTCCACCATCTGGCGGGTCGTGCCGGGACGCGCGCCCCAGCCGTACGCCACGGGGCTCACCAACGTCACCGACCTCACCTGGGACCACGGCTCGCTCTACGCCGTCCAGCTCGCCGACGGGGGCCTGCTCGCCGCGGACGGTCTGCCGATGGGCTCGCTGCTGAAGGTCGGCCGCGGGTCCGCCCACTCGACAGTGGCGGGCAACCTGCCGGCTCCGTACGGCGTCGCGGTGCGCGGCGGGACGGCGTACGTCACCACCTGCTCGGTCTGCGCAGGGGGCGGCTCGGTCGTCGCGATCCCGCTGCGCTGAGCCGGTCCGGCCGGTGACAGGGACCGTGTCACCCGCACCGGCCGGGTCCCCGGCCGTCTCACCACCGGGCCGGCTCGGCGCGCCCGGAGGGCACGGCTCTACCCTGGCCGGGTGTCCAAGGTCCTGACTTCTCTCCCTGTCGGTGAACGTGTCGGCATCGCCTTCTCCGGCGGTCTCGACACCTCGGTCGCGGTCGCGTGGATGCGGGACAAGGGCGCCGTGCCCTGCACCTACACCGCGGACCTCGGCCAGTACGACGAGCCCGACATCGGCTCGGTCCCGGGCCGCGCCGGCCAGTACGGCGCCGAGCTCGCCCGGTTGGTCGACTGCCGTGCCCCGCTGGTCGAGGAGGGTCTGGCCGCCATCGCCTGCGGTGCGTTCCACATCCGCAGCGGCAGCCGCGTCTACTTCAACACCACGCCGCTCGGGCGCGCGGTGACCGGCACCCTGCTCGTACGCGCCATGCAGGACGACGGCGTGTCGATCTGGGGTGACGGCTCGACGTTCAAGGGCAACGACATCGAGCGGTTCTACCGGTACGGCCTGCTGGCGAACCCCGCCCTGCGCATCTACAAGCCGTGGCTGGACGCCGACTTCGTCACCGAGCTCGGTGGCCGCCAGGAGATGTCGGAGTGGCTGGTCGCGCACGACCTGCCCTACCGCGACAGCGCGGAGAAGGCGTACTCCACCGACGCCAACATCCTGGGTGCGACGCACGAGGCGAAGACCCTGGAGCACCTGGACACCTCGCTGGAGACGGTCGAGCCGATCATGGGCGTCCGGTTCTGGGACCCCGCCGTGGCGATCGAGCCCGAGGACGTGACGATCCGGTTCGAGCGCGGTCTGCCAGTGGCGATCGACGGCCGTACGTTCGACGACGTGGTGGCCCTCTTCACCGAGGCGAACGCCATCGGCGGCCGCCACGGCCTCGGCATGTCCGACCAGATCGAGAACCGCATCATCGAGGCGAAGTCCCGGGGCATCTACGAGGCGCCGGGCATGGCGCTGCTGTTCATCGCCTACGAGCGGCTCGTCAACGCGATCCACAACGAGGACACGATCGCGTCCTACCACGCCGACGGTCGCCGGCTCGGGCGGCTGCTGTACGAGGGTCGCTGGTTCGACCCGCAAGCGCTGATGATCCGCGAGTCGCTGCTCCGTTGGGTGGCCTCGGCCGTCACCGGCGAGGTGACCGTCCGGCTGCGTCGCGGTGAGGACTACTCCGTCGTGAACACCACCGGCCCGGCGTTCTCCTATCACCCCGACAAGCTGTCGATGGAGCGCACCGAGGACGCCGCCTTCGGCCCGACGGACCGCATCGGGCAGCTGACGATGCGCAACCTCGACATCGCCGACACCCGCTCCAAGCTGGAGCTGTACGCCGCACAGGGCGGGCTGACCGAGCGGGACACGCGGCTCGTCGGCGAGCTGAGTCCTGGTGGGGCAGAGGTGATCTCGGCCAATCCCGAGGTCGAGTCCGACGAGGACGATGCCCTCGACCGGGCCGCCATCGACTTCGGCGTCGACTGACGCCTCCGGGCGGGCTCACCGAAATCCGGGTGCGGGCGCCGTCCCCGGGTCGTTCACTGTGCTCATGGAGCTCACCGACGGTCTCACCTCACGTCCCCTCCGCCTCGACGACGCCGGGGCCGTGACGTCCGTGATGGCGGCGCAGGAGATGCACGACGTCGGCCAGGTCGTGATCGAGGAGGCCGACATCGTCGGCGACTGGCAGCGGCCCAGCTTCGACGTGTCCGCGAGCACCGTCGGCGTCTTCGACGGCGACGAGCTGGTGGCGTACGCGGAGTACTCCGGAGGCGACCGCGGCGACGCGGCGGTGGCGCCGGCGTACCGGGGCCGCGGGCTGGGCACGCAGCTGGCCCGGTGGATGCAGGAGCGAGCCCGCACCGCCGGCGCGGATGTGGTCAGTATGCCGGTGCCGCAGGGCTCGGCCGGCGACCGTCTCCTGGAGGCGCTCGACTACCGGGAGAGGTGGACCAGCTGGATCCTCACTCTGCCCGAGGGCGTGGACATCGAGCCGCAGCCGGTGGCGGCCGGCTACGTGGTGCGCGAGGCGGACCCGGTCGAGTACGAGCAGGTGTGGCAGGTCGTCGAGGACGCGTTCCTGGAGTGGTCGGAGCGCGAGCGGGAGACCTTCGAGGACTTCTGCGCGCGCGTGACGCAGCGTCCCGGCTTCGCTCCCTGGTGCCTGCGCGTCGTCGTCGACCGAGACGACGTGGTCGTCGGGTGCGCCTGCGTCCACCTCGATGGTGAGACCGGCTACGTCGACCGGCTCGCCGTCCGACGCGATCAGCGGGGGCGCGGGTTCGCCCGAGCGCTGCTGGTGGACGCCTTCGGGGTCGCCCGGTCCCACGGCGCGACCGTCTCGGAGCTGTCGACGGACTCCCGTACGGGCGCGCTGGGGTTGTACGAGCGCGTCGGGATGACGGTCACCGGCACCTGGGTCAACCGCGCGGCCGACCTGTCCGACGACTGACCGAGCGGGCTCCCCGTGACGCCGTCAGCGGTACGCGGGGTGCTCCGGCCACGGGGCGTCGTGCGGCCGCAGCGTCGCCCAGTCCTGCAGCCGTGCGGCGTGGGCCGCGAGCACGCCGGCGACGGTGCAGGCGTTGTGCAGCCGACCACCGAGGATCGCGGCGACCGCCTCCTCCAGCGGCACCCAGCGCACGACGATGTCGGCCTCCTCGTGCTCGCGGGTGAAGCGCTCGGCATCCGGGACCGCGGTCAGGCCGCGGGCCAGGAAGCAGCGCCAGTTCTCGCTCGAGCCGCCGGGTGAGTTCTGCCAGTCCGCGAGCACGTGCCACTGCTCGGCCGTGAGGTCGGCCTCCTCGTGCAGCTCGCGGGCGGCGGCCACCCACGGCTGCTCACCGCGGACGTCCAGCAGACCGGCCGGCAGCTCCCAGTCCAGGATGCCGGTCGGGTGACGGTACTGCTGCAGCAGCAGGACGCGTCCCTGCTCGTCCAGCGCGACGCACCCGACCGCCCCGGGGTGGTCGATGAACTCCCGGGTGACCACGCCGGCGCCGCCGAGGTCGACCTCCTCGCGGACGAGGTTCCACACCAGACCCTCGTGCAGCACCTCCCGCTTCAGGACGGGTCGCTCGACGAGCCGGTCCGCCAGCTCGTCGCTCACGGGGCGACGGCCTCGCCGGCGCGCGGCCGCTCGACCTCGACCAGACGCGCGGCGCGCTGTGCGTCGATCGCGGCGCCGACCAGGCCCGCGAACAGCGGGTGCGCCTGGTGCGGCCGGGACAGGAACTCCGGGTGCGCCTGCGTCGAGACGTAGTACGGGTGCGCGTCGCGCGGCAGCTCCACGAACTCGACCAGCAGGCCGTCGGGCGAGGTCCCGGAGAACACCAGACCGGCCTTCTCGAGCTGGTCGCGGTAACCGTTGTTGACCTCGTAGCGGTGCCGGTGCCGCTCGGAGACGCGGGACGAGCCGTACGCCTCGGCGATCACCGAACCCTCCTGCAGCGCAGCGGGATACGCACCGAGCCGCATCGTGCCGCCGAGGTCTCCGGCACCCTCGACGAAGGCCTTCTGCTCCTCCATGGTCGCGATGACCGGTGCCGGGCTCTCGGGGTCGAACTCGGTCGAGGACGCACCCTCGATGCCGGCGACCTCACGGGCGTACTCGATGACCATGCACTGCAGGCCGAGGCAGATGCCGAGGGTCGGTACGCGGTTCTCGCGCGCCCAGCGCAGCGCGCCGACCTTGCCCTCGATGCCTCGGACGCCGAAGCCGCCCGGCACCAGGACCGCGTCCACGCCGCCGAGAGCCTTGGCCGCACCGGCCTGGGTCTGGCAGCTGTCGCTCTGCACCCAGCGGATGCGGACCTTCGCGTCGTGGTGGAAGCCGCCGGCGCGCACCGCCTCGGTGACCGACAGGTAGGCGTCCGGCAGGTCGATGTACTTGCCGACCAGCGCGATCTCGACCTCGTGCTCGGGCTCGTGCACCCGCCGGAGCAGGTCGTCCCACTCGGTCCAGTCGACGTCGCGGAACGGCAGCCCGAGACGGCGCACCACGTAGGCGTCCAGCGCCTCACGGTGCAGCACCTTCGGGATGTCGTAGATGCTCGGGGCGTCCACGCACGCCGCGCAGCCCTCCGGCTCGACGTCGCACATCAGCGAGATCTTGCGCTTGATGCCGTCCGGGATGTCACGGTCGGCGCGCAGCACGAGCCCGTCGGGCTGGATACCGACCTGCCGCAGC
Organism: Luteipulveratus flavus; assembly: GCF_029439465.1. Taxonomy (GTDB): domain Bacteria; phylum Actinomycetota; class Actinomycetes; order Actinomycetales; family Dermatophilaceae; genus Luteipulveratus; species Luteipulveratus flavus. The sequence continues at coordinate 256,033 of NZ_JAROAV010000024.1, forward strand.
GCCGCCACGGAGTGCTGGGTCGGCTTGGTCTTCAGCTCGCCGCTCGGCGCGAGGTAGGGCACGAGCGAGACGTGCAGGAAGAACACGTGGTCGCGTCCGACGTCCTGACGGACCTGACGGGCGGCCTCCAGGAACGGCAGGCTCTCGATGTCGCCGACCGTGCCACCGATCTCGGTGATGATCACGTCGGGCGGGTTGCTCGCCGCGGCCTCGGCGCGCATCCGCTCCTTGATCTCGTTCGTGATGTGCGGGATCACCTGGACGGTGTCACCCAGGTACTCACCGCGCCGCTCCTTGGCGATCACCCGGCTGTAGACCTGGCCGGTCGTGACGTTGGCGCTCCCGGAGAGGTTCACCCCCAGGAACCGCTCGTAGTGCCCGATGTCCAGGTCGGTCTCGGCACCGTCCTCGGTGACGAAGACCTCGCCGTGCTGGAACGGGTTCATTGTCCCCGGGTCGACGTTGAGGTAAGGGTCCAGCTTCTGCATCGTCACGCGCAGGCCGCGTGCTCGAAGTAGCTGGCCGAGGCTCGATGCCGTCAGGCCCTTACCGAGGGAGGAGGCCACGCCTCCGGTCACAAAGATGTGCTTCGTCTGCTCCGCCACGGGCTCTCAGTCTACGTGACGGTCGGGCCGCCTCGTCCACCGCCAGGCCGTGGTGTCGCGAACGACGTCGTCGCGGAACCGTCAGCAGCGGCGATCAGACGTCGTCAGCCGCGTACCAGGCGAGCCAGGCATCGACCGTCGCGGTCTCCCCCGGCCAGGACGCCGCGAGCTCGCGTCCTCGCCGCGACATCTGCTCCCGCGCGCCGGAGTCGCCCAGGACGTCCTCGACCGCCGTGGCGATCCGGGCCGGCTGCCTGGCCGGTACGAGCACGCCCGCGTCCTGCACGAGCTGGGGAACTCCCCCGACTGCGGTCGAAACGACGGGGACGCCGGCGGCCATCGCCTCCTGCAGGACGAGCGCTCGCGCCTCCCAGCTCGAGGTGAGGACGAACACGTCGGCGCGGCTCAGCCAGCCGGGCACGTCGTCACTAACACCGATGAACTCCACCGGCGTGCCCATCGCCGCCAGCCGCAGCTCGCGGAGCAGGTCGGAGTCGCCGTCGCCGACCACGACCCACCTCAGCGGGACGGTCAGCCGGGTCGCCGCCTCGACCAGCGCCTGCAGGTTCTTCTGCCGGGCGATCCGCGCCACCGTGAGCACCAGCGGAGGCTGCTGGAGGACGCGCCGGTCCCGTTCGGGTGCAGCGAGCAGGTCCCCCAGATGAGGGGACGGCACCGGGGCCAGCTCCGCCGCCTTGGCACCCAGCTCGACCGCGAGGTCCACGAGGTCCTGGCTGGCTCCGGTCACCAGGTCGGCGATCTTGAGCATCCGCGCGATCGCGACGTGAGGCAGCCGCCCGCGCATCGACGACGGCAGCTCGTTGTGCAGCGACACGATGAGACGCGGGCGGTCGTGCCGGCCCATCGCCCTGATCGCAGCGCTGGCGACGAGGCCGGCCTGCCAGCCATGAGCGTGCACGACGTCGCTGTGGCGGCACATGCTCACCAGCTTCGACAGGGACCGGGGCGCCCGGCTGAGGGGTTCCTCGGCCTCGCGCGGCCAGGCCGCCACCGCGTCGGGCCAGTCGAAGTGACGGGCCGTGGCGCGGTCGGTCACGATCTGGACGTCGACGCCGCGCGCCTCCAGCAGCCGCGACATCCGGTCGACGTGAACACCGATGCCACCCCGGGCCGGACCGAGCAGCATCACGACACGCACGGGGCCACCTCCCGGTGACGTGAGTGGGAACTTCTCATACCGTCGCCCCACTTGGACGACCACCCCGACGGAGGCGCCGGCGTGCCAGCCGCGCACTCGAAGGATCTGCCACGAGGAGAACCGTCGCATACGCGATCAGCGCGGCTGCAGCGGCCACCGCGCCGACCGCGATCGTCGCCCAGATCGGCCCCGGTGAGAGCAGGCGCGCGACGACACTGCCGACCACCGCCGCGACGACACCGGCGAGGGCCGCAGCGGCCGCCGTCCGCGCCGCACCGGTGACCGTCGACGCCCCCCAGGACCGCGCGACGAGCACCGCGAGGGCGAGGGCGGCGACGTACATGCCCACCGAGCTGGACCACCCGAGGACGGTGAGCGCGGAGCGAGCCCCTGCGTCCGGCCCGACGAGGAGCAGCGGGGCCACCGCGGCGACGAGCCAGCCGAGCGCGATCGCGACGGCACCGTGCCAGGCGACCCCGCGCACGTACAGCGCTCGTTGCAGCAGCGCGATCACGGCGAAGCCGGCGAGACCCACGCCGTACGCGACCAGGGCCGGCGTCATCGCCGAGATGGCCGAGCCGGACGGGTGGTCCTTGCTCGCGTCGATCAGTACGAAGAAGCGCCCGACCGGACGCGCGACCGCGACCAGCAGCGCGCTACCGAGACCGCCGACCACCAGCACCAGGCGCAAGGAGCGGACGAGGGTGTCGTCGGCGGCCGCCCGGTCGACCGAGCCGTTCACGAGGTTGGGGAAGGCCGCCGTGGCGACCGGGACCGCGAGCACGGCGTACGGGAGCAGGTAGACCGCCTGGACATAGGTGTAGACGTTGAGCGTGCCCGTGCCCCCGCGGTGGTTGGCGACCCACGTCGTGCACAGGACGGCCACCTGCTGCGCGAGGAGCGCGAGCACGCCGGCGCCGGCGAGATGCCCGGCGCGCCGTGCCGCGCCGGGCGGGAAGTGCAGGCTCGGACGCAACCGGGCCCCGGAGCGCCGGACCGGCAGGAGCAGCGGCAGGCTCAGGGCGACGACGCCGAGCGTCGTGCCGCCCGCCAGTGCGGCGACGGCGCCACCGCTCAGCCGTTCCGGTACCCCGTCGGCCCCGCGCGCCAGACGCGCGTACGCGAGGTAGGACGCGATCACGACCAGGCTGGACATCAGGGGCGCGAGCGCGGCCGCCAGGAACCGGCGGTGGGACTGCAGCACGCCCGCGAGGACGATGCCGACGCCGTACAGCGGGATCTGCGGCGCGAAGATCAGGATCATGGTCGTCGCCAGGTCGACCTGCCCCTGACCGGAGCACCCCGGGTCCGAGCCGCGCGAGAGGAGCAGGGTGGCCACCGGCCGGGCGAGCACGGCCAGCAGGAGGGCGAGCGGCACGAGGACCGCCAGCGCCCACGTCAGCAGCGCCGATGCGACCTGGTCCGCCTCGTCGCGCTCGCCTCGCGCCAGTGCTCCCGCGACGAGAGGTACGGCGACCGCGGCGAGGGCTCCCCCGGCGGCCACCTCGAACAGGACGTTGGGCAGCAGGTTCGCAGTGCTGTAGACCTCGCCGACGCAGGTGCTGCCGACCGTCCCCGAGAAGACGATCCAGCGGCCGAAGCCGACCACTCGGGCGAACAGGGTGGTGATCGCGATGACGCCCACGGCGGCCAGGAGCCCACCGCGCGAGGGTCGCGCGGTGGGCCGGTGTGATGACCCGGTCGCGGTCATGACCGGGGTCGGCCCCAGGCGTCGAGCTCGCGCAGCCCCGGCGTGCGGGCGATGACCGCCGAGAAGCTGACCCGCTCCGAGGCCAGGGTCAGTGCGACGACCACGGCCAGCGCCGTCCAGCGGGCCCGAGCCCCGAGCTGCTCGACCAGCGCGGTCCCCACCAGCGCGCCCAGTGCGTTGGCGCCGGTGTCGCCCATCATGGTCCGACCCTGCAGGTCCTCCGGGAGCGCCGCCAGGCCGGCACCGACGACACCCGCGGACACACCGGACCCGGCCGCGGCACTCGGCAGACCGAGCAGCAGGGTGACCTTGAGCGCGCGGCCCGGGCGCAGGTCGAACAGGTTGAGCAGGTTGGCGCCACCGGCCACGAGACCCGCACCGGCCAGGGTCGAGCCACCCCAGCGTCCGCGGTCGACGGAGCCTGCGGCGAGCACACCGACGACCCCGAGCCCGAGCACCTTGACCGCCCCGGTCGTGACTTCTCCCCGCCGCAGCGCGCCGAGGTGACCTTTCAACCCCTTGCTGCCGGCGCCACCGGCGAGGTCGTCGAGCAGACCCATGGCACCGCCGCCGACGGCCGCCGCTGCGGCGGTCGGGGACACCACGAGCACGCTCGCGCAGCCGGCGACGACCGCCGGCCCCTCCAGCAGGGACACCGTCCGTCCCGCGTGGTTCGTACGGTCCCAGACCCGGGCGCCGCCCGGTGGACGTCGGCGCAGGGCCGGGAGTACGGCACGGACGGTCCCGGCCGCGAGCGCCGCGACGAGGAGACGGTTCACTCCCCCTCCGTCAGGCTCGGCGTGACGGTGCTCGCCGTGCTGTCCAGGCCGAACTGCCCCGACTGACCGGCAAACTCCTCGCGCAGCGCCAGCACGAGGGCGGCCTGCCCGACCGCGCGGTCCCCGTCGTCGACGGTGCTCATCGCGCCGGTCACCTCGGGGCTGCGCCGCAGAGCGCGCACGAGCATGTCCGGGGTGGTGAGGTCGTCCTTGACCGGACCGGACGCCACGCCGACGACCGGACGGCCGGCCAGCCCGACCGCCGTGATGATGTCCGTCCACGCCTTCACCGTGCCGGTGTCGGAGTCCTTGCTCGTCATGCCGGGCCACAGCACGACCACGGAGGCGGCCTGGGCCGGCGCGGCGGGCTGGGCCGACGCCAGGTCCTTGTCCTTCAGCGCCGCGAGAACGCCGTTCGCCGCCTGGTCGGCGCGGCCGGTCGAGCCCTGATGGGCGACGGCCTCGACGAGCACCTTGCCCGCCAGGCGGTTCTTCGGGATCGTCGCGGCGTCCAGCCCGAGGTCCTTCGCGGACGTCGTCAGCAGGGCGTCCCGGTCGGCATTGGCACCCGAGGCCCAGCTCTCGTCCAGGCGCACCGTGCTGGTGACCTGTGCGCCGCCGGCCTTCAGGCTCTCGCGGCTGGAGTCGACGAGGCTGTCCTCCGTACCGGGCAGCACGAGCAGCGCGACGGACCGTCCGGTCAGCTGACCGGGGAGCACGCGGGGCGCCACGTCCTCGGCGTACTGGTCCTGCAGCCCGATGACGCGGTTCGCCTCCTTGACCTCCTCACGCGTGGCGGCGAGGTCGCGGCGCTGCCCCTGCACCTCCTTGGTGATCCCGCCTGCGAGCTCGTCGCGCAGCGACGTCGCGCCGATGACGATGCCGACGGCGAGCGCGAGGAAGACGGAGACCAGCGAGACGACGTGGTAGCGGAAGTCGATCATTCGAACACCCCTGTGAGCCAGGACCAGAAGGCGTCCCAACGAGAACCGAGCAGCTGGAAGATGGTGTCACCGGCGGGCGTGCTCCCCAGGGCGACGAAGAGGGCCAGGAACCCGGCGAGCACCAGGACGACGAGCATCCAGGTCGGCACGCTCGTGCGGTAGAGGCGGCTCACGCCCTTGGCGTCGACCAGCTTGCTCCCGACCCGCAGGCGGGTGAGGAAGGTGCTGGCCATCCCCGCGCGCCCCTTGTCGAGGAACTCCACCAGCGTCGCGTGCGTGCCGACGGCGACGATCAGGTCCGCGCCCTTGTCGTCGGCCAGCAGCATCGCGATGTCCTCGCTGGTACCGGTGGCGGGAAAGACCACGGGGTCCTTCACGCCGAGCTCCTGGACGCGCGAGAGGCCGGGAGCACGTCCGTCACGGTAGGCGTGGACCACGACCTCGGCGCCGCAGCGCAGCGTCGAGTCACTGACCGAGTCCATGTCCCCGACGATCATGGTCGGCTTCAGCCCGGCCTCCACCAGCGCGTCCGCACCGCCGTCGACGCCGATGAGCACCGGCTTGTAGTCGCGGATGAAGGGCCGCAGCATCTGCAGGTCCTCCTTGTAGTGGTATCCGCGCACGACCACGAGGACGTGCCGCCCCTCCATGTCGGTACGGATGTCGGGCAGGCCGACGCCGTCCAGCAGCAGGTCCCGCTCCTGGAGCAGGTACTCCATCGTGTTGGCGGCGAAGGCCTCCATCTGGGTCGACAGCCCCGCACGCGCGTCCGTCATGGCGACCTCGATGGCCGCCGCGTCCAGCACCGTGCCCCGCGCGATGACCGTGTCCCCCACAATCAGCTCGCCGTCGTGCACGCGGGCGGACTCACCGTCCGAGACGGCGGCCATGACCGGCTCCCCGACGTGGTCCAGCAGCGGGATGCCGGCCTCGACCAGGATGGACGGGCCGAGGTTGGGGTAGCGGCCGCTGATCGACTCCGCCGCGTTGACGACGGCCGCGGGCCGGCACGCGACGAGTGCCTCGGCGCTCACCTGGTCGATGTCACGGTGGTTGATCACGGCGACGTCACCCGGCCGCAGGCGCTTGGTGAGGTTCTTGGTCCGTGCGTCGACCCGCACGGTCCCGCCGACACCGGCGGGTTCCGGGCTCACGCGCCGACGCAGGGGGAATCTCATCGGCCCCATCGTGCCACGCACGCCGCGCCGTCCCGGGGCGGTGCGCGGCGGGGAGACGCGCCTCATCCGGCCGTGGACCTGAGCAGCTCCCGCGCGTGCTGCAGGGCGGCCTTGCTGTCGCTGACGCCGCCGAGCATCCGGGCCAGCTCGGCCTCGCGCTCGGCGCCCGAGACGGCGGCGACGCCGCTGGAGGTGATCTGTCCGTCGTCCTGCTTGTGCACGACCAGGTGACGGTCGGCGTACGCGGCCACCTGGGCCAGGTGGGTGACGACAATGACCTGGGCCTGCTCGGCGAGGGCCTTGAGCCGGGCGCCGACGTCGAGGGCCGCCGCACCGCCCACGCCGGCGTCCACCTCGTCGAAGACGAACGTCGGCAGGTCGCCGGACGCGGTCACGACCTCGAGCGCCAGCATGACGCGCGACAGCTCACCACCGCTGGCGGCCTTCGCGACGGTCCGCGGCGTGGCGCCTTTGTTCGCGGCCAGCAGGATCTCGACCTCGTCCACGCCGTGCACCGCTCGCCGGACGGTGCGCCCGTCCGGCAGCCGCAGCCCGTCGTCGACCTCGTGCTGGCGGACGACGACCTCGACCCGGGCGGAGCCCATGGCCAGGTGCGCCAGCTCCTCGCCGACGCGCTCGCCCAGCGTCCGCGCCGCACTCGCTCGACACTCGCTCAGGGCCGACGCCGCCGCGGCCAGCCGCGGGGTCAGGTCGTCGACCTGCTGCTGCAGGGCACTGATCCGGTCGTCCGTCCCGGCGAGGTCGGCTGCTTCGAGCGCCGCCGCCTGACTCCAGGCCAGGACCTCGTCGACGGAGTCGCCGTACTTGCGCAGCAGTGTCGTCACCGCCGCCCGGCGATCGTTCACCTCGTCCAGGCGGCCCGGCTCGACGTCGATGTCGGCGACGTACGAGGCGAGGTCGCCGCCGAGGTCAGCCGCGAGGACGCCGAGCTCGCGGACGCGGGCGTCCAGCTCCTCCAGCCGGGAGTCGTGCTCGGTGAGGGAGCCGAGTGCCGTACGCGCCGCCGACACCAGGTCCAGGACGGCCGGAGCAGACCCCTCGACCGGGTCCTCGTCACCGACGAGCGCCGTGTGCGCCTCGCCGGCGCCCGCGCGTAGTGCGTCCGCGTGGGTCAGCCGCTCGGCCTCCGCGGCGAGCGACTCGTCCTCCCCCGACTGGGGGTCGACGCGTTCGATCTCCTCCAGCGAGGCCGTCAGCGAGTCCAGCCGCTGGACGCGTTCGCGGTGCGCGGCGGTCAGGGTCGCCAGCTCGCTCTCCGCACGCTCGAGGGCGTCGTACAGGTCGGCGTACTCCTTGGTGGCCACGGCGACCGGTTCCCCGCCGAACCGGTCCAGGACGATGCGGTGCTGCTCGGGGCGCTGCAGTCGCCACTGGTCCGCCTGACCGTGCACCGCGACCAGATGCTGTCCGAGCTCGGCGAGCAGACCGACCGGCGCAGTTCGGCCGCCGACGTGCGCCCGGGACCGCCCGGCCGCCGAGACCGAGCGGGACATGATCAGCACGTCCTCGACGTCCGCGCCGGCCTCCAGGGCCCGCACGGCCGCCGGGTGGTCGGGCGCCACCTCCACGACCCCCTCGACCAGGGCCTGGTCCGCCCCGGCACGGACCCGGCCGGCGTCGGACCGCTCGCCCAGCAGGAGGCCGAGCCCGGAGACGACCATCGTCTTGCCGGCGCCCGTCTCGCCGGTCACGACGTTCAGACCGTCGGAGAGCTCGAGCACGGCATCGTCGATGACGCCCAGCCCTCGGATACGGATCTCACGCAGCACGGCGGCCACTGTAGTGAGGAACGCTGACGGGCGCCGTGGTCAACGACGACCGCGGCCGCGCCAGCCCTCGACCGGCAGGTCGAACTTGGCCACCAGCCGGTCGGTGAAGGGTGCGTCGGTCAGGCGCGCGAGATGCACGGTCAGCGGGCTGCGCCGTGCCTCGATCCGCGCGCCAGGAGGCAGCTCGAAGGACCGACGGCCGTCGAACCACAGCACGCCGCGACCCGCCGACGACGGGACCAGCTCCACCGCGAGCTGAGCCTGCGGGCCGAGCACCAGCGGCCGGGCGAACAGCGCGTGCGCGGAGATGGGCACCAGCAGCAGCGCCTCCACACCCGGCCACATCACCGGGCCGCCCGCGGAGAACGCGTACGCCGTCGAACCGGTCGGGGTCGACATCACGACGCCGTCGCAGCCCCAGGTCGACAGGGGCCGGCCGTCGATCTCGACGACGAGCTCCAGCATCCGTTCCCGGGCGGCCTTCTCGACGGTGGCCTCGTTGAGTGCCCAGCCCTCGCAGACCACGGCGCCGTCGACCCGCGCGGTCACCTCGAGCGTCTGCCGCTCCTCGACGGACCAGGAGCGCCGTGCGATGCCGTCGACGGTCGCGTGGACGTCCTCGGCCTCTGCCTCGGCGAGAAAGCCCACGTGGCCGAGGTTGATGCCGAGCAGCGGGACGCCGGTGTCCCGGACGGTCTCGGCGCCGCGCAGGATCGTCCCGTCCCCGCCGAGGACCACCACCAGCTCGGCGCCGTCCGCCGGCGCCTCCGGGTTGGCGAGGGCGACGTTCGGCTCCTCCAGCAGCCCGAACGCCGCCAGCTCTTCGTGCTCACCGATCACGTCGATGCCGTGCTCGGCGAGCCCACGGACGAGGTCGACCGCCACCTGGATGGCCTCCGGGCGGCGCGGATGGCCCACCAGCAGGATGCGGCGGCTCACCGGGCTTCCCCGGTGATGCGGTCGAGCACGGTCTCCAGGTCCATTGGCGCCATCATGCCTGCCGTCGTGTGCCTCAGCCACAGGAGGTACTCCTGGTTGCCGGTACCTCCCACCAGCGGGCTGGGAGCGAGCCCGTGCGGGGCCAGGTCGTGCGACCGTGCGGCGTCCACGACATCGCGTACGGCGTCGGCCCGCAGCCGCCCCGACCGCACGACGCCGCCCTTGCCGAGGGCCTGCCTGCCGACCTCGAACTGCGGCTTGACCAGGACCACGAGATGGCCCGTCGGGGCCGTCAGGTCGGCCAGCTGCGCCATCACGAGGGTGAGCGAGATGAAGCTGAGGTCGCTCACGACGACATCCGCTGCACCCCCGAGGGACGCGGCCGACACGTCGCGGACGTTGGTCCCGGACACCTCCTCGACGCGAGGGTCGTCGGCGATCTGCGGCACGAGCTGACCGTGCCCGACGTCGAGCGCGACGACGGACCCCGCGCCCTGTCGCAGCAGGACCTGGGTGAACCCACCGGTGGAGGCGCCGACGTCCACGCACCGAGCGCCGGGCACCGCCGCGGCGACCGGGACGAAGGCCTCCAGGGCTCCGACGAGCTTGTGCGCAGCCCGACCGACCCAGCCACCGTCGTCGGAGTCGACCACCAGCTCCTGGCCGTCCGACACCCGCTCCGAGGCCTTGTGCGCCGTACGATCGCCGATCCGCACCTGGCCCGCGCTGATCCACTCCTGGGCCTGCGCCCGTGAGCGCGCGAGCCCGCGCGAGACCAGGGCCACGTCGAGTCGCTCGGCGCGGTCCGGCGCCGCTGTCATCCGCCGGCGCCTAGTCGCGCAGGTCGGACAACCGGTGCTGGAGTGTGCGGTGCACCGCGGTGATCTCCTCGATCTGCTCCTGCAACGGCCGTCCGTCGGACTCGTCGAGTGCGACCAGCGCACGGTCGACCTCGTCGTCGCCGGTCGGCTCACGGTCAGGTCGCTCGGTGTGCAGAGGACGGTCCGGCAGCGCGACGGACGCCTCTCGGGCGGCCTCCGCCGCGGCGCCGGACGGTCCGGCGGCCTCGTCCTCGGCCAGGACGTCCGGCCGAGTCTCCACCGCGTCGGCGCCGTCCCCGCTCCCCACGGAGCCGGTCTCGGCGGGCGGAGTCGTCCCTGGGTCCGTGGCACCGGCCGCGGCCGGGTCCTCGATCTCGTCGTGCATGGGTGTCTGGGCCTCAGCTCGTCGTGGAGGACGGCGCGCCCGGGTCCGGTCTCGGCGCCTCGGTTCTCTTGGCCGGGTCCGGCGACGGTGCCTTCTTGGCCGCGTCCTTCGCGTCGGTGAACGGCTGTGATCCGCTCGCGCCCTTCTTGGCCGGCGACTTCGCATTCGCCGACGTGCCCTTCTTCGTCGGCGCGGCTGCCGGAGAGGATGCCTTCTTCACCGGCGACGTGGCCTTCTTGACCGGTCGCTTGGCGGCCTTCTTCGCCGTCGGCGCCGTCGCCGAGGGCGCCTTCTTGGCGGCCTTCCTCGGCGGGGTCGGCGCCGCGGACGAGCTGGCCTCCGCCAGCCGCCGCGGACCGGAAGATCCCGTGCGCTTCGCGGCGGTCCTCGTGGCGGCGCTCTCGAAGTCGACGACGCCGGCCGTCTCGCCCGGCCGGACCTGGTTGCGGCGCGCGGACTTCTTCGCGATCGCCGTGCGTGGCGGACGTCGTCGAGCGACGGGCGGGGTGGCGGCTGCCTCAGCCGGCCCGGATGCACGGCCTGCCAGCTCGCGTCGCAGCGTCTCGACCTGCCGCTCCAGGCGCTCGATCTCTGCTCGCGCGTCCGCGAGCTCGGTGGAGGGCACGAGCCCGACCCGTTGCAGCCGGGTGTCGAGCTCGCTGCGGATCAGCGCGCGGATGTTGTCCTGGTTGGCCGCCGCGGCTGCGACGAGCTCGTCAGCGAGGGTGGCGACCTGCCCGGCCAGCTGACCCGCCCGTCCGGAGGTGCTCCTGGCACCTGGCAGCTGTTGCGGTACGGAGAGCAGCGCGTCGGCCGCCTCCATCGCCTTGGCGCGAGTCACCTCGCCCGCACCGGACAGGATCTGCAGCGCTGTCCTGACGTTGTTCAGACTCATCACATCTCCTCGATCGTGCGAAGGCTCAGGTCGCCGCGACAGGGCGAGCCCACGCGGCGTCAGCCCACGCTACTGCGCCACAGCTCGGCCGCGTCGGCATGATCCAAGTCGGCACGGTCGACGGCCGCCCAGAGCACCAGTGCCGCGGCTCGCAGGCACTCGATCGATCCCATCTCCCCGCCGCCGGCGTCGAGGTGCAGCGACCAGTCTCGGGAGCGATCGGCGGGTACGACGCGTGCGCTCGCCCGTCCGCACCGCGCGGTGGTCTCGTCCAGACGGACCGCCTCCTCGTACGGCTCGTGCAGAGCGGGCAGCGCCTCGATCACGAAGTCGGGACGCTGCTCGACCGGAGCCGACAGCAGGTCTACAGCCCCGTGAACCCCGGTAAGCACCAGCGCGGACGGCATTGCCGCAGCCCTCGCACCGGCGATGTCGGTCTCGAGCCGATCACCCACGCCGAGCAGGTCGCTCGGGCCGAGCCCAAGGGTCCGTGCCGCCAGCTCGTACATGGCGGGCCCGGGCTTGCCGATCACTGCCGGACCCCGGCCGACCGCGGCACGGACGGCATCGACCAGCGTGCCGTTGCCGGGGGCCACGCCACGATCGGTGGGCAGAGTCCGGTCCACGTTCGTCGCGACCCACAACGCGTCGTGCTGGATGGCATGAGCGGCCTCGGCCAGGTCCCTCGCCGTGACGTCGGCGCCATAGCCCTGAAGGACCGCCCGCACGGGCTGCTTCCCCGTGGCACCCGACGCGGCTCGTGCGTCGACCGGAGCGACCGGGTCGAGGCCGACGTGGCTGAGGGCCGCGGCGACACCGGGTCCGCCAACGGCGAGGACGGCGCTGCCGGGCGCCACCCGGTCAGCAAGGTACTGCGCTCCCGCGACCGAGCTCGTGATCACGTCGGCCGCGCCGGCGCTCAGACCGAGGTCGCTCAGGTGCTGCGCCACCGCCTCGGGTGGCCTGGAGGCGTTGTTGGTCGCATACACGACGCGCCGGCCCGTCGACACAGCGCGTTCCAACGCGTCGACGGCGCCGGGAACGGGGCGAGGTCCTGCGTAGACGACGCCGTCCAGGTCACAGACGAGCCCACGGAAACGGTCGATCAAGGAAGCCACACCAGGATTGTGCCGGTGCCCGCCGCACGGAGCGCGCCCGGCCGCCTCATGAGGGCCCGGCCCGGCTCAGGCCGCGCCCACACGAAGCCGGTCGATCGAGGCCGCCTCCACCTCGCACCGGCTGACCGCGGCGGCACCCGCCCGCCAGAAACGACGACGCAGCGCGCCGCTGACCTCGACGCACTCCCCCGACTCAAGCGCGATGGCCCGTCGTCGGGTCCGGCTCGTCCAGCAGGCGATGTCGATCGTGTCGACGCGGACCTGCCGACCCGAGCTCGTCGACCTGGCCTTGACCGGTCGGTCCACGACCAGCCGAAAGGTCACGAGCTCGTCGTCGCTCGGCAGCACCCGGTGCACCGGTGAGCCACTCACCCTTCCGACCAGTCGAACCTCGTTGACGCTCGTGTCCACGGGCGAACCTCCAACCTGTCCTCATCGAGATGTGATGATCAGGATCGAGGTGTGACCCGTCGCCGGACGAGGGTCGCGCTACTCCTGTGGATCGCGGTCCGCGTCTGACGAGGGTGTGGATTCCAGCTCCTCGTCGGCCTCGCCCTCCAGCAGGTCCTGCACGACCAGACCCTCGAGCTCGGCCAGGCGGTCCGCGGCGTCGGTCTCGCCGGCAGCGTCCGCGTCCAGCGCGCGACTGAACCAGTCGTGGGCGCCGTCCTCGTCGCCGGTCGCGAGCAGCGCGTCGCCGTAGGCGTAGAACAGCCTGGCGGCCCACGGCTGCTTCGACGCGCGGGTCAGCGCAGGGATCCGCAGCCCCATGACCGCCGCGTCGTTCTGACCGAGATCGCGCCGCACGCCCGAGACCACGATCGCGAGCTCGATGTTGTCCGCCTCGGCCAGCCCCTTCGCCTCCGGGGACGACGCGAGCTCCAGCGCGCGCTCCGGGCGGCCGAGACCGCGCTCGCAGTCGACCATGTACGGCAGCAGGTGGTTCGAGCCCGACAGGCGCCGCGCCGTCCGGAACTCCCGAAGTGCCTCGGCGAACTCGCCGCGTCGGTAGAGCACCAGGCCGAGAGCCTCGCGGGCCGCCGGCACCCGGCCGGCGCGGCGCGCAGCGTGCTGTGCATGGTTCAGCGCCTCGTCGGGATCGTCCTCCAGCAGCAGGGCGGCAGCAGCCAGATGCTGAGCCACGCCCTCGGCGTTCTCCTTGGTCAAGGTGCGCAGCTGCTGCCAGACCGAGCGGTCCAGCTCCTTGCCGGTCACACCTTCAGGGATCTCCGGCTCACGACGGTTACGGTTGTCCGTGCCTGCCGCGTCCCGGGACCGGTCCCAGCTCCGCGGGCCGCGCGAGCCCCCGTCAGCCCGAGGACCGCCGCTTCCGGCCCGGTCGTCGCCCCCACGGTCCGAGAACGAACGCGCCGGCCCCCGCCGCTCGCCCGAGTCGCGGCGCGGTCCCGCGCCTCGGCGGTCGTCATCGCGTCCCCAGGACGAACCGCCGCCCGACGGGCGGCCCTCGCCCCGACCACCGAACCGGCCCCCGCCCTGCGCCGGCCGCTCGCCACGGGACCTCCCACGATCGTCCCGCGAGAAGTCCCTGTCATCGCCACGCCGTGGACGGTCACCGCCGTACGAGCCGCGGTCGCGGGGGGCGTTGGTGTCCCGCGAACGACCGCGAGCACCGTCCTGGCCGCCGCGCGACGGGCGTCGGTCACCGAAGCGCTCCGCCGAGCCCCGCTCAGGCCGATCACCCCGACGCGCACCCGCGCCGCTGTCACGGTCGCCGCTACGGCCGCGATCGCGATCACGACCGCGGTCACTCGAGGGTCGCGATCCGCCGCGCGAACGGCCGTCGTCGTCCCGGCGGGGCCTGCGCTCCTCGCGGTTCGCGTCCGACTCACCGCGCGCTGGGCGCGCCCAACGATCCGAGCGAGGACGGCGCGCTGAGTCGTCACCTCCGGAGCCGGCGTTGTCGCCGTTGCCCGACTGGTCGTCCGCCACGTTTCCTCTTTCCGACGCTGCCTGACTCGTCATGGTCTCAAGCCGGCACCGGTGCGGCCATGCCGACAGTGCCGATACCGATCGTGAACGCAAGAAAGGCCAGCACGTGTGTGCTGGCCTCCCTTGGAATGTATGTCCGGCGGTGTCCTACTCTCCCACACCGTTCCCAGTGCAGTACCATCGGCGCTG
>NZ_JAROAV010000025.1 GCF_029439465.1 Luteipulveratus flavus
CGGCAGGGCGCCCCCACTGAGCCAGAGCACCGGTCGCTCCCTCAGCTGGCTCGCGAGGGTGACCAGCGCCGTCGTCCGCCCGCTGCCCGCAGGGCCACAGACCAGGGCGGCCAGGCCCCCGGCCGGGTCCGAGGGGAGGCGGGCGACGTCCAGGTCGTCCCCGGCCAGGCCGAGCACCGGACCGGCGCTCGGCCACCCGGCGGGCTCATCCTGGCCGGGGAAGGCCACGACGTCGGGAAGGGAGCTGAACTGTCGAGGCTGCGTGTGGGTGGCGGGCGGCATCGTCGCGGCGGCTGCGGCGACGGCGGCGGCCTGAGCCCGTCCCGACCGGTCACCGGTCAGCAGCGCGAGCTGCACCTCGTGGGCGTCGGGCAGCAGCAACGCTCGCCCGGCGGGCATGTCCGCGGGGACCTGGGTGGGCCGTAGACCGGCCATCAGCAGGTCCATCTCGTCGGCGGTGCGCAGGCACAACCGGTGAGTGAGGGACCCGGCGACCCGCGACGACAGCAGACCGCGACCGCCGGTCAGCAGCAGGTGGACACCGACACCGACACCGTCACGCAGGACCTGGTGGAACGTATCGAGGACGCGGCCTCCCTCGATGAGCTCGTACGCCTCGCCGAACGCGTCCCAGCCGTCGATGACGACCAGAACGCGAGGAAGCGCCGTACGGCCCTCGGTGTGACGGGCGGCTCGGTGCTCGCCGAGGTCGGTGTGGTGGTCGGCGGCCAAGAGGTTCTGCCGGGAGGCGACCTCCTCGAGCAGCCAGTCCATCAGGCGGACGCCGGCGCCCTCGTCGTCGCGACCGACGACCGCCCCGGTGTGCGGAAGGGCGCCGAGGGCTCCGAGCGACCCGCTGCTGTCGACGACGTACACGTGCAGGTCGTCGGGGCCGCTGCGTCGGGCCGCGTCGGTGACCACGGTCCGTACGGCCGTCGTCCGTCCGCTGCGCTGGCCGCCGATGACTGCGAGGTGGCCGGAGGTGAGGTCCCAGCCGAGGGGATCCTGCCGCTGCAGGTGTGGCAGGTCGACGACGCCCAGCCGGGCGTGCTCGCCGGTCGGTGGGGTCGGATCGTCCTCCAGCGTCCCGAGCAGACGGTGCAGCTCATCCGACCCGCCGAGCTCGACGACGGGTGGCAGGGACGGCAGCCACGGCGACGGGACGGAGGGAACCCCCTGTACCCGTGCCGCGGCGAGTGCGGCGTCGACGAGTCGCTGCAGGTCGGTGGGACCGGTGGGCTCGGCGGCGCACGTGTCGTCGAGCCGGACACGCCCGGTCCGCGGGTCGACCGCTCGGACCGTGACGGCTGCCGCGCTCGCGTGCCCGTGGCCGCCGACCCGCGCGGCCTGGAAGGTCACCAGCGGTGCCGACGCCGAGCGCATGACGGCCCGCCCCGGGGTGCTCGTGGGGATGCCGGCGGCCACCGGCGAGTCGACGACGTCGTCGGAGTCGGCGGCGTCCCGGACCCGCAGCGCGATGCGCAGGTTCACGTTCGCGCGGATGTCGGTGGAGACGACGCCGCCTGGGCGCTGGGTGGCGAGGACGAGATGAATGCCGAGCGAGCGGCCGACGGCGGCGATGCGGACGAGACCGTCGATGAAGTCCGGCAGCTCCTCCGCGAGCACCCGGAACTCGTCGATGACGAGCACCAGACGCGGCAGGTGCTCGGCGCCCGGGATGCGCTGGTGGTCCTCCAGGTCCTTGGCCCCGACGGATCCGAGCAGGCGCTCCCGCCGGCGCACCTCCGCGTCCAGCGAGGTCAGGGCGCGTTCGGTGAGGTGGGCGTCCAGGTCGGTCACGAGACCCACGGTGTGCGGCAGCCGGGCGCAGTCCTTGAACGCGGCGCCGCCCTTGTAGTCGACGAGCACGAAGACCATCTCGTCGGGCCGGTTGCCGACCGCCAGCGAGGCGATGAGGGTCTGCAGCAGCTCCGACTTGCCCGAGCCGGTGGTCCCGCCGACGAGCGCGTGCGGACCGTCCGAGGCGAGGTCCACGACCACCGACCCGTCGGCGCCGAGCCCGAGCAGGGCACGGGTCGTACGGCCGTCGCCCGCCCAGCGCTGCGCGAGCCGGTCGGCGTCCACGACGTCCGGGAGCAGGTCGAGAAGCCGTGCCGACGTCGGCGGTTCCGCGTCGTCCGGGCCGGGAGTCGCGTCGAGCAGCGGCACGACGTCGTCGGCCAGCGTCGAGGCCCAGCCGGCGTGCGGCAGGTCCGGGCAGAAGGTCAGGGACATCTCCCCGGACAGGCGTCCGCGGTTTGCCCCGTCGAGGTCCACGGTCACCTCGCAGGCGGAGGGCAGCGCAGCGTGCGACGCGTCCACGGCGACCACGGAGACGTGATGCAGCGCGCCATGCGTGAGCACTCCGGACACGACCGGGTGCCCCGCCAGGTCCTGCGCGCCGTCGAGGATCACCACCGTGTGGACGGGGTGGCGCTCCGGCCGCCCGAGTCGGTCGCCCTCGGGAGCACTCGCGTACAGGCCGAGGTGCCGGGAGATGAGCGCGTCGTCGGTCCCGGCGACCAGCGAGGCGGGCGCGGCGACGGCACCGGCGTTCAGGTGGGGGAGCCGGCGAGCCCAGCGCCACCGGTCCAGGCCGGCCGGGTCCGCGAGCACGACGACGAGCCGCAGGTACAGGGGCGAGTGCAGGACGGCCAGCTGACCGACGAGAGCCTCCAGCGCGGGCGTGCGCAGGCGCGCCGGTCCACTCAGCCCGACGACGCGGTGGTCCTCCAGCGACACCGTGACGGGGCAGCCGGACGCCGACCGCCGGTCGATGTCGCCGCCGGAGTCGCGCACCGTCACGCCGACCGGGACATCGCCCGTACCGACGCGCCACCACAGGTGATCGGCGTCGGTGGGACGGCGTGGCCAGACGCGGCGCTCGGCCGTCACCGCGCGCAGCTCCGCCAGGTCGGGGGCGAGCCCTCTGCGCAGAGCGAGCTCGGCCGCCACGGTGTCGGCGCACCGGGCGAGCGCGCGGTCGCGGCTCGCGGCGTACGCGGCCTGGGCCCGGCGCCGGTCGTGCCGCCCCGAACGCCTGTCGTGCAGGTACTGGCCGAGCATCATGACCGGGCTCATCAGGCCGAAGGCCAGCATCATCGTGCTCCTCATCGCGACGGCCATGACCAGGGCGACCGGGATCGGGATCAGCACCATCAGCCAGGGCAGCCGGTCGGCGTCGTCGCCGTCCGGGGCGACGGGGAGCGCGATCTCCTGCTCCTGCAACCGGATCGGGTCGCGTGGCGCGCGGTGCACCGGTACGCGGCCGGCCTCGGCGATCGGGGCGCGTCGAGCGGCCGGTGACCGCAGCCGCAGGGTCGAGCTGCCGACCCGTACGCGCTGTCCGACCCGCAGATCCACGGGTTCACCGGGCTCGACGGGTGCGTCGTCGACCCGGGTGCCGTTCGTGGAGGCCAGGTCGGTGAGCTGGACGCGACCGTGGGCGACCTCCAGCAGCGCGTGGCGGCGGGACACGTCCGGATCGGCGACCAGCACGCCGCTGCTGGTGCTGCTCACCCTCCCGACCTGCAACGACGTCCCTCCGAGCGGGTGGGTCGCGCCCGCGTCCGGCCCCTCGGCGACCACGACCTCCAGCAGGCTGCGCGGCACCGGCGAGGCGACCCGGTCGGTGAGGACGGCTCCGTGCAGGAGCGGGGCGGAGCCGAACAGGTCGTGGTCGGCGAGCGGCTGCCCGCCCGCGTACACGACGGGTGGGAGCGGCAGGAACGGCTCGAGGTGCGGTCGCAGCTCCGACCAGGTCAGCTCGGTCGACGCCGTGACCTCGACCTCGCGGCAGGACGCGTCGTGCGTACTCGTCAGGCGCAGCAGAAGCGTTGCGCTCGTGCGGGACTCGGTCGTGGTCACCCGGCGGAGTATGGGCAGACCGTGCTGTTGGGTGCAGCGGTGCCTGTGGACAACCACGCGACCGGCGCCGCGGAGGGCTGCGAGGTCAAAGATTTGGCAAAGTCGCCTGGGGGAAGTCACCACGGGCGTCCGGCACCGGCTTGTATGTCCGGCGGACGCGGCCGGGGAGTCGCGTCCGTCGTGGGAGACGGGGGAGACGGTGGAGGGGATCCAGCTCATCGAGGGCGAGGTCCGTGAGCTCATCCGCCGGCAGCGGCTGGACCCGGCCCGCGACCACGGGGTGCTGCGCGACCTCGTCCGCGACGTCGTGCAGGACTACGAGGAGCGCAGCCTGCACGGTGGGCTGGAGCCACTGACCGACGCGGGCGTCGCCACGCGGGCGGTGCTCGACGCCGTCGCCGGCTACGGCCCGTTGCAGCAGTACCTGGACGACCCGACGGTCGAGGAGATCTGGATCAACGAGCCCGCGCGGGTGTTCGTCGCGAGAGGCGGCGTCGCCGAGCTCACCCCGACGATCCTCACCGAGGAGCAGGTCAAGAACCTCGTCGAACGGATGCTCAAACCCTCCGGGCGTCGAATCGACCTGTCGTCACCGTTCGTGGACGCCTCCCTGCCCGACGGCTCCCGTCTGCACGTCGCCATCCCCGACGTCACCCGGGCGCACTGGATGGTCAACATCCGCAAGTTCGTCGTCCGGGCGCACGGTCTGGAGGACCTGGTGCGGATGGGGACGATGACGCCCGCCGCCGGCCGGTTCCTCGCCGCGAGCGTGGCGTCCGGGCTCAACGTCCTCGTCGCGGGCGGTACGCAGGCGGGCAAGACGACGATGCTCAACTGTCTGGCCGCTGCGATCCCGTCGCACGAACGGGTCGTCTCGTGCGAGGAGGTCTTCGAGCTGCGGCTGCCGCTGCGCGACTGGGCGGCGATGCAGTGCCGTCAGGCGAGCCTGGAGGGCACCGGCGAGATCCCCCTGCGCCGCCTGGTGAAGGAGGCCCTGCGGATGCGGCCGTCGCGGATCATCGTGGGCGAGGTGCGCCAGGAGGAGAGCCTGGACCTGCTCATCGCGCTCAACAGCGGCCTGCCCGGCATGTGCACGATCCATGCCAACAGCGCGCGCGAGGCGGTCATCAAGATGTGCACGCTTCCGCTGCTCGCCGGCTCGAACGTCAGCAGCCGGTTCGTCGTTCCGACCGTCGCGAGTGCGGTGGACGTGGTTGTCCACGTCGCGCTGGAGCGGGACGGCCGGCGCCGCGTACGTGAAATCGTCGCCGTCCCCGGGCGCACTGAGGGAGACGTCATCGAGCTGGCCGAGCTGTTCGTCACCCGGGAGGGCCGGCTGGTCCGCGGCGACGGGTTCCCGCCCCACCAGGAGCGATTCGCCCGCGCCGGTTACGACGCGGCCGAGCTGCTCAGCTCGAGCGCATGACCGACGGACTCGTCGGGCTGATGCTCGGCCTCGGCCTCTTCTGCGTGTGGTGGTCCTTCTGGCCGCAGACCGCGCAGCGCGTGGAGCGACGCCAGGGGACGTACGCGGACCGGTTGCGGGACGACATCGTGCAGGCCGGCATGCCGTCCGTGACGGTCGGTCGGCTGCTGTCCGCCTGTACCGCAACGGGTTTCGTCGGGGGGACCGTGGCGTACCTGGTGACGACGGTGCCGCCCCTGGGCCTGGCCGCTGCGCTCGCTGCTGCGTACCTGCCGCTCGCCGTGGTCCGGTCGCGGGCTCGCAAACGCCGTCATGCCCTTCGCGAGGTCTGGCCGGACGTGGTCGACCACATCTCCTCCGCCGTACGCGCGGGAATGGCCCTGCCCGAGTCGCTCGCCCAGCTGGCCGTCCGGGGGCCGGACGAGCTGCGACCGGCGTTCGCCGACTTCGCACAGGACTACCGGGCCAGCGGCCGCTTCCACGAGTGTCTCGATGCGTTGAAGGTGCGGCTCAGCGACCCGGTCGCCGACCGTTTGATCGAGTCGTTGCGTATCGCGCGCGAGGTCGGCGGCACCGACCTCGGTCGGCTGCTGCGCACGCTGTCCTCGTTCCTGCGCGAGGACGCTCGTACGCGCGCCGAGCTGGAGGCCCGGCAGAGCTGGACAGTGAACGCCGCCCGGCTGGCTCTGCTCGCACCGTGGATCGTGCTGGGGATGCTGGCGACTCGTGGCTCATCGCTGGATGCGTACCGAGAGCCCGCCGGAGTGCTGATCCTGATGTTCGGCGGAGCCGTCTCGTTCGTTGCCTACCGGATCATGCGTCGGATCGGGCGGCTGCCCGAGGAAGTCCGGGTGCTGCGATGACCGCGCAGGTGTGGTCGTGGCCGGGTGCCCTGATGGGCGCGGCGGTCGGGTTCGGGCTGCTGCTGGCCTACCGCGGGCTCCCCCTGCGTCGGCGGGTCGACCTGAACGACCGGATCGCGCCGTACGTCCGCGACAGCCCTCGGCCCTCGCGTCTGCTGACGTCCTCCGGGGTCGACCTCGGGGTGCACCATGTGCTCCAGCCGGCGCTGCACCGCCTGGGCGCGGTCGTCGACCAGGTGCTCGGCGGCGCCTCGTCGGTGCGACGTCGCCTGGAACGGGCCGGCCAGCCGACGGACGTGGAGGGGTTCCGGGCGCAGCAGGCGCTGTGGGGCGTGCTCGCGGGGACGGCCGGGACGGTGCTCGCCTCGCTGCGCTGGCTCAGCAACGGCACCTCGCTCGTCGGCGCGCTCGCGGTCGTGGGACTGTCCGTGGGCGGCGGCGTCATCGCACGCGACCAGGCGCTGACCCGGGCTGCGCGTCGTCGCGAGGAGCGCATCCTGGCCGAGTTCCCCTCTGTCGCCGAGATGCTCGCGCTCGCGGTCGCCGCCGGCGAGGGTGCCGCCGCTGCGCTCGACCGCGTCGCGCGGCTCTCGACGGGCGAGTTGTCCGGAGAGCTCGAGCGGTGTCTCGCGGACGCGCGCGCCGGGGCGAGCCTGCCCGAGGCGTTGCAGGGCATGGCCGACCGGACGGGGATCTCGAGCTTGGCGCGGTTCGTCGACGGCATCGTCGTCGCGGTCGAGCGCGGCACGCCGCTGGCGGACGTCATGCGTGCCCAGGCCCAGGACGCGCGCGAGGCCAGCAAGCAGCAGCTCATCGAGGAAGGCGGCAAGCGGGAGATCGCGATGATGGTCCCGGTCGTCTTCCTCGTCCTGCCCGTCACGATCCTGTTCGCCGTCTACCCAGGCCTGAGCGAGCTGCGACTGTCCCTGTAGGCCGGCGCACGCCGCACGCGTGTGCCACGAGTTCCGTTGTGCCATCACACCACTGGAGGAAGACATGCAGACCAACCGGAGGCTCGGCGACCGCATCACACGTGCCCTCGTCACGACCCGTCACCGGCTCACCGACCGGATGGAGCGCGAGCGTGGTGACGTGCCCGGATGGGTGCTCATCACCCTGATGACCGCCGGCATCGTGACGGCGCTGTGGGCCGTCGCCGGCCCGGCGCTGTCCTCGATGTTCAGCCGCGCGGTCAACGGCGTCTCGGGACCGTGATCGTGCGCCTCGGCCGGCCGGCCGAGGGCGTGCGCTCCGATGGCGGCTCGGCCGTCGCGGAGTTCGCGATGGTCAGCGCGCTGGTGATCGTGCTGTTCCTCGCCGCGTTCCAGCTGGGTTTTGCGCTGCACGTGCGCAACACGCTCATCGCGCACGCAAGCGAGGGGGCACGGTACGGCGCTCGCGCCGACAGCTCGCCCTCGCAGGGCGCCGAGCGGACGAGGTACTTGATCCGTTCGAGCGTGTCGGGCCGCTATGCCACCGGGGTGAGCGCGGACCGCACCACCGAGGGCGGCGCGGCCGTGGTCCGGGTGAGCGTGGTGGCGCCGCTGCCGGTGATCGGCCCGTTCGGCCCCGGCGGCGAGCTCAAGGTGAGCGCTCGCGCGTACGCGGAGGACCAGTGACGGTGCTGCGCCGACTGGGCCTGCTGCGACGA
>NZ_JAROAV010000026.1 GCF_029439465.1 Luteipulveratus flavus
CGCCGGTCGAGTAGGGCGAACGAAGTGAGGCCCGTATCGAGACCACCGCAGCCGCGGACGCTGAGCCTCCCCGCGACTCACCAGGTCTCGATACGGCTCGCCCTGGGGGCTCGCCTACTCGACCGACGAGGAGGCCCACCCCGCTCGTTGAGCCGGGCGAGCCGCAAGGCGAGCCCGTGTCGAAACCTCGGTACGGCGAAGGCCCAGTCTCCCCACACCTCACCGGGTTTCGACTCGACCCTCCGCTAGCGCTCCGGCCCGGCTCAACCAGCGGAGGTTCGCCGGTCGAGTATGGCCGAACGGAGTGAGGCCCGCAGCCGCGGACGTGGAACTGCCCGGCCGGTGTGGATGCGCACGCACACCGGCCGGGCAGGATTGGAGGGGTCAGCGCGTCGTCAGTGACACGTCGTCCAGGGAGAAGTCGGTCGGGTAGATCGTGTCCTGCTGGGTGGCGATCTTCAGCGTCAGCGTCTGACCGCGCAGCGCGCTCACGTCGTACGACTTCAGTACGTAGCCGGCGGTGGCGGCGTTGACGTTCGACAGCGTCCCGAGGGTGGTCGACCCGAGCGACACGGTGAGCTTGTCGTAGACGGAGGTGGCGCTGTACTCCTTCGTCGTCGTGCGGACGTACAGCTGCAGCGTCGCGCCCGAGGCGGTGGACGGGATCGTCACCTGCTGCGTGATCGCCTGCGACGTCACACGGTTCGCGCCGGACAGCAGCGCGCGGTAGGAGCCGGTCCGCGCGTCGCCGGTCTGGATCGCCGAGGTGGTGCCGCTCCAGCCCGTGGCCCCCTGCTCGAACCCACCGTTGACGACCCCCGCACCGCCGGGCGCCGTGCTCGTGGGCGACGAGGTCGAGGTCGGCGACGAGGTCGAGGTGGACGTCGGCGAGGACGTGGACGTCGAGGTGGACGTGGCCGTGCTGGTCGGGAGCGGCTGCCCGCCACCGGACTGCGCGGAGTCGAACACGCTCTTGATCTCCGAGCCGAAGTACGGGCCGAACATCACGTTCGGGAGCAAGTTGTACTGGAAGGAGTTGACCGAGTTGAGCTTGCCGTTCAGGAACCAGCCACCACCGGACGAACCGCCGGTCATGGTGCAGCTCATGCCCTGGTCGGTCGTCCGGCCCGTCAGGTCGTCCTTGACCACGCCCGAGCACTTCCACAGCGTCTTGCCGTCGTACGGCGAGGCCGCGGGGTAGCCGTAGGACTCCATCTGCTGACCGCGCGCCTGGTTGAACGCGATCTCCTTGCCGCCGACGACCTGCTGCAGCGTCTGACCCTGGGCGTTCTTGGCGACGGAGGCGAACCCGGTGTCGACGTTCATGTCGCCCTTGGTGACCCAGCCGCTGTGCGCCAGCAGGCTGGTGGCCGGCCACTCGCCGTACGGCGCCGCGCCGTTGTCATAGGCGGGCACGAAGGTGAACTTGGTCGCGTACGCGCCGGGGCCCTCGTTCACGCAGTGGCCGGCCGTGGTGACGATCGACTGGTTCTGGCTGACGGTGGCGGTGCCGGAGCAGACGTAGTTCTTGCCGCTCATGCTGAAGAAGATCTTGCCCAGCTCCTTCTGCGCCGGCACCTGCACGGCGTCGGCGGCGGCGAGCTGCTGCTGCTGGCGCATCCGGTCGAGCTGAGTCTGCTTGCCCGCGGGAGCCGGGAGCACGCGCTCGGCGGGGATGGCCGTACGCATCCGCTCTGGCGTCCAGTAGTCGCGGACGGCCTGGACCTGCGCTGGGCTGCTGACCCCGGTGAGGTGACGCGCGACGCCGGGGGCCGGGGTGGGCTCAGAGCCGAAGCCGGTCTTGGCGGAGGCGACCGCGGTGGTCGTACCGGCGGTCACCAGAACGGCGATGCCGACCCCGGCGAGATGGGCCTTCTTCATGAGTCGTGTCCTCTCCTTGTTCACCCCTCGAGAGGTGAGTCAGAAGGAAACTAGGACCGTACTCACAGTGAACGTTTCCGTCGGAGGTCAAGGAACGGTATGCCCGGTTCCCGCGGTGAACGTGAACCGGGAACGCCCGCGGAACGCCGCGCCATGACGACGACGGACGATCAGCGACCGCAGCCCTGATCGTCCGTCGCGTCGAAGCGATCCGAACGGGTCCGTCAGTCGAACTCGGGGTCTTCCGTCCGCGTCCGCTTGAGCTCGAAGAAGTGCGGGTACGACGACAGCGCGACGGCGCCGTCCCAGACCCGGCCGGCGTCCTCACCGCGCGGGATGCGCGAGAGCACCGGACCGAAGAACGCCACGCCGTTGATGTGGATCGTGGGCGTGCCGACGTCGTCGCCGACCGCGTCCATGCCCTCGTGGTGGCTCTTGCGCAGCGCCTCGTCGTACTCGGTCGAGTCGGCGGCCTTGGCCAGGTCGGCGGGCAGGCCGACCTCGTCGAGCGAGTCCTTGATGACCGCGTTGAGGCGCTCGATGCGGTCCTCCTGGTCGTACTCGTCCTTGCGGTTGTGGATGCGGGTGCCCATCGCGGCGTAGAGGTCGGGCAGGACCTCGTCCCCGTGCTGCTGCGCCGCCGCGATCGCGACGCGGACCGGACCCCAGCCCTCGTCGAGCATCGACCGGTAGCTCTCCGGGACGTCGCGCCCCTCGTTGAGCACGCTGAGGCTCATGACGTGGAACTTCACCTCGATGTCGCGGACCTTCTCGACCTCGAGGATCCAGCGGGAGGTGATCCAGCACCACGGGCACAGCGGGTCGAACCAGAAGTCGGCCCTGTCCTTGCGACCGGCCTGACCCTGCACTGCTTCAGTCACGACGACTCCTTCGTCTCGAGAACGCACTCCTTGGGAGCCAACCCCGCGCCGCCGGGATTGCTTCCCGCCCGACGGCCGATCATCGCCGGCCGAGTAGGGCGAACGCAGTGATGCCCGTATCGAGACCAGGCGAGCGCGACGCCACAGCCTCCCCGCGTGTCACGAGGTCTCGATACGGCCTCGGCTAGCGCCTCGCCCTACTCGACCGGCGGGGTGGCTACTCGACCGGCGGGGTGGCTACTGGACCAGCGGGATGGCTGCTCGACCAGCGGGATGGCCGTGCGGCGTCACATCTGGTCGGGGGACTGGATGCCGAGCAGGGAGAGGCCCTCGACCAGCGTCCGGAGCGTCAGCGCGCACAGCGCCAGGCGCGAGTCCTTGACCGCGGCGTCCTCGGCCTTGAGCACCGGGCAGTGCTCGTAGAAGGTCGTGAACGTCTGGGCGACGTCGAACAGGTACGCACACAGCCGGTGCGGCTCCAGCGACTCACCGACCGAGGTCACGACCGTGCCGTAGTCGAGCAGCCGGAGTGCGAGCGCCCGCTCCGCCGGCTCCGTCAGCGTGATCGGGCCGTCCGTCACGACCGCGTCCGCGCGCCGCAGGATCGAGCGGATCCGGGCGGTGGCGTACTGCAGGTACGGGCCGGTGTTGCCCGTCAGCGACAGCATCCGGTCCAGGTCGAAGGTGTACTCGCTGTCGTGGGAGATCGACAGGTCGGCGTACTTCAGCGCGCCGATGCCGACCTGGTGGGAGATAGTCGCGCGGGTCTCCTCGTCCAGGTCCGGGCGGGACTCGGCGACGACCGTAGCGGCCCGCTCCAGCGCGGAGTCGACCACCGACTGCAGCGTGACCAGGTCACCTGACCTCGTCCGCAGCAGCTTGCCGTCGGCGCCGAGCATGTTGCCGATCTGGACGTGGGTCGGCACGGTGCCCTTGACCCAGCCGGCCTTGTCGGTGGTCTCCCAGCACATCCGGAAGTGGAGGTTCTGCGGCGCGCCCACGACGTACAGGGCACGATCCGCCTTCAGCTCCAGCGAGGAGTGCCGCAGGGTGGCGATGTCGGTGGTGGCGTAGCCGTACCCGCCGTCGGACTTGCGGACGATGAGCGGGATCGGCTTGCCCTCACGGCCGGTGTACCCGTCGAGGAACACGCAGAGGGCACCCTCGCTGATGACGGCGATCCCCTTCTCCTGCAACGCATCACAGATGCCGGGCAACTCGTCGTTGTACATCGACTCGCCGGCGATGTCGTCGTCGGTCAGGGTGATGTCGAGCTCGTCGTAGACGCGGCGCAGGTACCCCTTCGTCAGCTCGATGATGCCGTGCCACAGACGGAGGCTCTCGGCGTCGCCGCCCTGGAGCAGCGCGACGCGACGACGGGCCCGCGCCGCGAAGGAGTCCGGGTCGCTGGACTTCTCGGTGGCGGTGAACGTGGCGCGCGCGTTCCGGTAGAAGGTGTTGGGGTCGGTCTCCAGCAGGTGCGCCTCGTCGCTGTCCTCGCCGACCTCGAGCAGGTGCTCGGCGAGCATGCCGAACGGCGTGCCCCAGTCGCCCAGGTGGTTCTGGCGGATGACCTCGTGCCCGATGCCCTCGAGGGTGCGGGCGAGGGCGTCACCGACGACGGTGGTCCGCAGGTGCCCGACGTGCATCTCCTTCGCGGCGTTCGGGGAGGAGTAGTCGACGACGACCCGCTGGCGCTCGTCGGCGTCGGGCAGCGGGACGAGGCGGTCGCTGCGCAGCAGGTCGGTCGCCGAGGCGGCGACCCAGTCGTCCTGCAGCGTGATGTTGAGGAAGCCCGGGCCCGCGATCTCCGCGGACGCCACGAGCTCGGCCGCGTCGAGGTGCTCGACGATGGCGGCGGCGACCTCGCGCGGGGGGCGCCCGACCTTCTTGGCGGCGGCCATGGCGGCGTTGACCTGCAGGTCCGCGCTGGTCTGCTTCTTGTTCGCCGGCCGGATCACCGGGTCCGCCTCTCGCCACTCAGGCCCGAAGGCAGCCGCCATGGCTGCCTGGACGTGAGGAGTGAGGACGGAGGCCGGATCAGTCATGCGGACCAGCGTAATGGCGGGCGGGGGGCCGCCTCGCCACGGTTTCACCGGCGGACGCTCCCGCCCGGCGCCTCGGTCGACACCGCAGGTTCACCCCGGTGAGGGACACTGCCCACACTGTCGACCGGACCTTGATGGAGCACCCCCTGTGACGCTGCTGCGCGGCTCGAACGCCCCCGCACCCCGCACCCTCGTCGACATCTTCACCGAGACGGTGCAGGAGTGCCCCGACGCACCGGCGCTCGACAACGGCGCCACCGTCATGACGTACGCCGAGCTGCAGGAGTCCGCGCAGGAGCTCGCCGAGCGCCTCGCGGAGGTGGGCGTGGGCCGCGGCGACCGGGTCGGCGTCCGCATCCGGTCGGGCACCACCGACCTCTACGTCGCGATCGTCGGGACGCTGCTGGCCGGCGCCGCGTACGTGCCGGTCGACGCCGACGACCCCGACGAGCGGGCGGGCACGGTGTTCGGCGAGGCGGCCGTGGCGGCAGTCCTGGGCGACGACCTGGTGATCGACGTCCGCCGGGAGGGCACCGGCGCCGCGGCCGGTGGCGAGGTCGAGCCGCCGACGACCGAGCACGACGCATGGATCATCTTCACCTCGGGCTCGACCGGCACCCCGAAGGGCGTCGCGGTCAGTCACCGCAACGCCGCCGCGTTCGTGGACGCCGAGTCCCGGCTCTTCCTCCAGGACGACCCGCTGGGCGTGGACGACCGGGTCATGGCCGGGCTCTCGGTGGGGTTCGACGCGAGCTGCGAGGAGATGTGGCTCGCGTGGAGGTACGGCGGGTGCCTGGTCCCCGCGCCGCGGTCACTGGTGCGCAGCGGCATGGACCTCGGGCCGTGGCTGGTCGCCAACGACATCACCGTCGTGTCGACCGTGCCGACCCTGCTGGCCCTGTGGCCGACCGAGGCGCTGGCCAAGGTCCGGCTGCTCATCCTCGGTGGGGAGGCGGCGCCAGCGGAGCTGGGCGCGCGGTACGGCACCGGCGAGCGCGAGGTGTGGAACACGTACGGCCCCACCGAGGCCACGGTGGTCGCCTGCGCCGCACCGCTGACCGGCGAGGGCCCCGTGCGCATCGGCCTGCCGCTGGACGGCTGGGACCTGGAGGTGGTCGACGCCGAGGGCGCCCCCGTCGGAGAGGGCGAGACCGGCGAGCTGATCATCGGCGGCGTCGGTCTGGCGCGCTACCTCGATCCGGCGAAGGACGCCGAGAAGTACGCGCCCATGCCCACGCTCGGGTGGGACCGCGCGTACCGCAGTGGCGACCTGGTCGTCCGGGACTCCGCGGGGCTGGTGTTCGCCGGGCGCGCCGACGAGCAGGTCAAGCTCGGTGGCCGCCGTATCGAGCTCGGCGAGGTCGACGCGGCCCTGACGGCGCTGCCGGGAGTGGCCGGTGGCGCCGCCGCCGTCCGCACCACCACCGCCGGCACCCAGATCCTGGTCGGCTACGTGAAGGTCGAGGACGGCTTCGACCTGTCGGCGGCCATGCACCGCCTGCGAACGGCCATGCCCGCCACGATGGTGCCGCGCCTGGCGGCCGTCGACACGCTGCCGACCCGCACCAGCGGCAAGATCGACCGCGCCGCCCTCCCCTGGCCGGTCGCGACGTTGCGCGCCACCGCGGCGGACGCTCCGGCCGAGCTCACCGGGACCGCCAAGCAGGTCGCCGACCTGTGGCTGGACGTGCTCGGCGCCGAGGTGACCTCCGACACCGACGACTTCTTCGACCTGGGCGGTGGCAGCCTCACCGCGGCCCAGATGGTCTCGCGGCTCCGGGACACCCATCCGGAGGTCACCGTCGCCGACATCTACGACTACCCGACCGTGAGATCGCTTGCGGCACAGCTGGACTCGATGGACGCGCCAGCCAACGTGCGCGAGCGCGCGGTGAGGCCGACGCCGCTGAAGACCCAAGCCGGGCAGCTGGTCGGCCTGCTCGGGCTGCGCTGGCTGGCCGGGCTGCGCTGGACGGCGTGGCTGCTGCTCGGCGCCCGTCTGACCGACCTCGTCGTCGACCGGGAGATCCCGACGGCGCCGTGGTGGCTCGTCGTGATGGCCTGGCTGGTGCTGCTCACTCCCCCGGGCCGGATGACGCTCGCCGTCCTGCTGATCCGTGCCCTGATGACGGGGGTACGGCCGGGGTCCTACCCACGCGGCGGCAAGGTGCACCTGCGCCTGTGGCTGGCTGAGCACGTCGCCGACGAGGTGGGCGCGACCCGGCTGTCGGGCGCTCCGTGGATGACGTTCTACGCCCGCGCGCTCGGAGCGAAGATCGGGCGCGACGTCGACCTGCACACCTTCCCGCCCGTGACCGGGTTCCTCCGGGTCGGCCGAGCGGCGTCGATCGAGCCGGAGGTCGACCTGAGCGGCCACTGGCTCGACGGCGACCGGTTGCACATCGGCTCGGTGACCGTGCGACGCGAGGCCCGTGTCGGCACCCGCTCCATGCTCGCGCCGGGAGCCGTCGTGGGCCGCCGCGCCGAGGTCGCGCCCGGCTCAGCGGTGTTCGGCCACGTGCCGGACGACGAGGCCTGGAGCGGCGCTCCGGCCGTCCGTGTCGGCGAGGCGCGCGGCCCGTGGTCCAGCACGCGTCCGCCGCACCGCCCGGTCATGGCCGCGGCGTACGGCCTGCTCGCGGTGGTGATCGCACTGCTGCCGGTCGTCGCGACCGGTGCTGCGGTCCTCGCCGGCGCGGCCGTCCTGGGTGACCGCGGCCTCGCGGCGATGGCCGTACCGATGGTCGTCGTCGGCGGCCTCGTCGGGCTGGTCGTGCTCACCGTTCTCATCTGGGTCGCCGCGCGCGTGCTGCAGATCGGGCTGACCGCCGGCCACCACCCCGTCCACAGTGGGCAGGCGCTGCGGGCCTGGGGCACGCTGCGGGTCCTCGACGAAGCCCGCACCTGGCTGTTCCCGCTCTACTCCAGCGCCCTCACGCCCCGCTGGCTGCGCTCGCTCGGGGCGCGCATCGGCAGCGAGGTCGAGGCCTCGACGGTGCTGATGATCCCCTCGCTCGTCACCGTGGGCGAGGGTGCGTTCCTCGCCGACGACACCCTCGTCGGCCCGTACGAGCTGGGCGGCGGCTGGCTGCGCGTCGAGCGCACCAAGATCGGCAAGCGCGCCTTCGTCGGCAACTCCGGCATGACCGCGCCCGGGCGCAAGGTCCCCAAGAAGGGCCTGGTCGCCGTGCTCTCCGCCGCGCCGGGACGCGACGACAAGGCCAAGTCCGGGACGTCCTGGTTGGGCAGCCCACCGCAGCGGCTGCGCCGGCAGTCCAGCCGCGCCGACGACAGCCGTACCTACCGTCCGTCCCGGCGGCTCAAGGTGGCCCGCGGCCTGGTCGAGGCGTGCCGGATCGTGCCCGTCCTGATGACGTTCGGCATCGCGGTCGGGGCGGCCTGGGCTTTGCTGGAGGTCCAGGAGCGCTGGGGTGTCGGGGCCACGCTGCTGCTCGCCGGACCGGTCCTGATGGTCGGCGGTGCGGTCGCGGCCGCGGTCACCTCGCTCGCGAAGTGGGCGCTGGTCGGGCGCATCCGTGCCGGCGACCACCCGCTGTGGAGCTCGTTCGTGTGGCGCAACGAGCTCGCCGACACGTTCGTGGAGCTCATGGCCGCGCCCTGGCTGGCGCGCTCCGCGGCGGGCAGTCCGGTGCTCAACGTGTGGCTGCGCACGCTGGGCGCCCGGATCGGCCGGGGCGTGTGGTGCGAGACGTACTGGCTGCCCGAGGCCGACCTCATCGAGCTGCGCGACGGGGCGACGGTGAGCCGCGGCTGCGTCGTGCAGACCCATCTGTTCCACGACCGCGTGCTGTCCATGGACGAGGTGGTCCTGAAGCAGGGCGCCACGATCGGCCCGCACGGGGTCGTCCTCCCCGCGGCCACGCTCGGCCGGCACGCTACCGTCGGCCCGGTGTCCCTGGTGATGCGAGGCGAGTCCCTCCCCGACAAGACGCGCTGGATCGGTAATCCGATCGGCCCGTGGGTCGAGGACGACGCCGGTCCCCGCAGCACCGAGCGCGGCGCGGGCAGCGGCGTCGAGGAGGTCCTCGTCTGATGCGCCGGCCCGAGGCCGACCCCTACCTGCCGGGGCACGGCGATCCCTCGTACGACGTCCTGCACTACGACCTCGACCTCGACTACGCGCTCGAGAACAATCACCTCACCGGCCGGGCGACGCTCACGCTGCGCGCGCGCACGGAGACCGACGAGCTGACCCTGGACCTGCACCACCTCAAGGTCGTCAAGGTCACCGGCGTGCGGCTGGCGCGCCACACGCATCGCGGCGGACGGCTCCGCCTGGTCCTGCAGCGCCCGCTCGCCGCCGGCGCCGAGGCCACCGTCGTCATCACCTACCGGGGCACCCCGAAGGTCGTGAGAGACAAGGTCGGCGAGGCCGGCTGGGAGGAGCTCGAGGACGGCGTCATCGTCGCGTCGCAGCCGGGCGGGGCGCCCTCGTGGTTCCCGTGCAACGACCGCCCGGACGACAAGGCCACCTACCGCATCACCGTCACCGCGGCGTCCAGCCACCTCGTCGTCGCCAACGGCGTCCGCACCGCCGTCCGGCGTCGCGCGAGCCGCACCACGTGGACGTACGAGATGACCGACCCGATGGCGACGTACCTGGCCACCGTCCAGATCGGCCGGTACGCCGAGCACGAGATCCGCGCCGCGGTGCCGCTGACGGCCGCCGTGCCACCCGCTCGCCGGGCGGCGTTCGACGCGGCCTTCGCCGACCAGCCCCGGATGATCGAGGCGTTCGTGCGCCTGTTCGGGCCGTACCCGTTCAACGGCTACCGCGTCGTGGTGACCGACGACGAGCTGGAGATCCCGCTGGAGGCGCAGGGCCTGTCGATCTTCGGGTCCAACCTGCTCTCGCGCGACTGGGACGCCCAGCGGCTGATCGCGCACGAGCTGGCCCACCAGTGGTTCGGCAACGCCGTGACCGTCCGTTCGCTGTGCGACATCTGGCTGCACGAGGGGTTCGCCTGCTACAGCGAGTGGCTGTGGTCGCAGGAGTCCGGCGGGCCCAGCGCCGATGCGCGGGCTCGCGAGCACTGGGCGCGGCTCGACCGCCTCGACCAGGACCTCGTCCTCTACGACCCGGGGCCCAAGAACGTCTTCGACGACCGCGTGTACAAACGGGGCGCCCTGACCCTGCATTCGCTACGACTCGCCGGCGGCGACGAGGCGTTCTTCGACCTGCTGCGCACCTGGGTTGCGCGCCACCGAGGCGGCAGCGTCGGCACCGAGGACTTCGTCACGCTCGCGACGGAGAGGCTGGGCAGCGCGGTGCGCCCGATGCTGGACGCGTGGGTGTACGCCGCGCCGCTCCCGGAGCTCCCGATGGCCGCAACCCCGCGCTGAGGCGTCACCGGCACGTGGGACCGGGGACGGAAGCGACGGGTGGCCCGCCGTCGGAGTGGGTAGCGTGTCGTCCGCCGCCGGGACGGCCCGCTCGCCGCCCGGGGCAGGACCATGGCCGACCACATTCCTGAGGGGGAGGGACGTGCGACACGTCACCCGTTCCCGCGCTGCCACGACACTCGCCGCCGTACTCGTGCTGACGCTCGGCGCCTGCAAGGACGAAGGGCCGTCGGTGAGCGCGCCGACGGCGCCGGCCTCCGTACCGTCGGCGAGCACGTCGTCCGCGCCCGAGGCGTCCACGTCGTCGACGTCCCCGGCCGGTCCCACCTCGTCCTCCGGGAGCAGCGCGCCGTCCGCCTCCTCGTCCGGGACGCCGGCAGGCACCAGCGCGTCCGCCGTCGTCGCCGCGTCGCGCACCTCGTCGCTCGGCGCCACGAGCGCGTCCGTCCGCACGGTCGTCCCGAAGAAGTCCCAGGACATCTCGACCCGAGGGCGGCTCGACGGCTCCAACCAGGAGGTCACCGTGCAGACGAGCGCCAAGGGGCGGGCGACCGTCCGGCGCGTCGGCACCGCCAGCTGGGTCAAGGGCGACGACCGGTTCTGGTCGGGCGTGCAGGCGAGCCCGAGCGACCGCAAGGCGGCGCTCGGTCGGTGGCTCCCGCTCGGTGGCGAGCAGTCGGACCAGGGCATCACCGGCACGTCGCTGCTCACCGAGTACTGGGACGCCGTGGCCGACCTGCCCCTCGCGCAGGGCACGGTGGCGGCCACGACCTACGCAGGGCGCCCGGCGTTGCAGGTGTCGGTCGGCAGCGGCTTCATGCTCACGGTGACGCCGGACCCGAAGCACCTGCCGCTGCAGAGCCGGACGACCGAGCAGACGTACACCTTCAGCGAGTGGGACGCCGTCCCGGGCTACAGCCCACCGCCCTCGACCCAGCTCGTCCCGGCGGCGGCGGCGCGCAACCTCTCCCGGAGTCTGGGCTGACCGGACGGGGCGGACCGGGTGCATAGGATTGCCATGCCCGTCACGCACCCGGAGGTCTCCATGCACGCTCCTGCTCGCCGTACGGCCGCGCTCGCGGCTCTCCCGCTCGCCGCCGTCCTCCTCGCCGCGTGCGGTGACGACAGCCCGTCCGTCGCTGCCGGCTCCGCCTCGGCCGCGTCGACCTCCAGCGCCACGTCGACGTCGTCCTCGTCCGGCATGGCTTCCTCCAGCGCCGCACCGTCGACGACCGCGTCCAGCGCGTCCACCTCGTCCGCGGCGGCGGGGGCGACCACCCGTGACCCGGGCAGCATCCTGCGGACCTCCAAGGCCTCGGCGAACGGCGCGAAGAGCACCCACGTCAACGGCGACGTGGTCGATGACGGCAAGAAGATGAACGTCGACGCGCGCGGGCAGGTGCAGGGGTCCAACCAGGAGGTGACGGTGAAGACCCAGAACGAGGGCACCATCACCATCCGCAGCATCAGCAACACGCACTACGTCAAGGGCGACCGGACGTACTGGACCAAGCAGGGTGCGCCGTCCACGACCGTGAGCAGGCTCGCGAACAAGTGGGTGAAGGCGCCCGCCGACAAGTCGGACTCGTTCTCGCAGTTCACGATCAAGAAGCTGCTCGGCGACATGACCGAGGGCTTCGACGACTCCAAGATCACTCGGCTCAACACCACCGTCACCGGGACGACCTCCGGCGCCACCAAGGCCCTGAAGCTCGCGCCGCGCTTCTCCTCCGACACCACGACGATCACCGTGGTCGACGACCCCAAGTACCTCCCGCTGCAGATCGTCTCCGGGGACGGCACCGTGACCATGAGCGAGTGGGACTCGGTGCCCATGTACGCCGCGCCGCCCGCCTCCCAGCAGGTGACGATCCCGGGCGCCGCCTGACCTCTCCTCCCGGCCTTCCCGGCCCTCCCGGGTCGCGCTCTACTACGGACGGTAGTAATGTGATTACTACGTTCCGTAGTAGGAGGCGTCGTGGAGCTCGATCTCGCGCGGTGGCAGTTCGCCATCACGACCGTGTACCACTTCCTGTTCGTCCCCGTCACGATCGGGCTGTCGGCGTTCGTCGCGGGGTTCCACACCGCGTACCTGCGCTCGCGCAACCCGGCCCACCTGCGGCTGTCGAAGTTCCTCGGCAAGCTGTTCACCATCAACTTCGCGCTCGGGCTGGTCACCGGCATCGTGCAGGAGTTCCAGTTCGGGATGAACTGGTCGGACTACTCCCGCTTCGTCGGTGACATCTTCGGGGCGCCGCTGGCCATCGAGGCCCTGCTCGCGTTCTTCCTCGAGTCGACCTTCCTGGGGCTGTGGATCTTCGGCTGGGGCCGCATCCCGGAGAAGCTGCACGTCGCGTCCATCTGGATCGTGCACATCGGCACGCTGCTGTCCGCGTACTTCATCCTCGCGGCGAACTCCTTCATGCAGCATCCGGTCGGCTACCGCCTCAACCCGCAGACCGGCCGCGCCGAGCTGACCGACTTCGTGGCCGTGCTGACCAACAAGGTGCAGCTGGTGACGTTCCCGCACACGGCGTTCGCGGCGTACCTGGCCGGTGCCGCCCTGGTGCTCGGCGTCTGCATGTGGCACCTGCACCAGCGCCGCGTCGAGGACGACCTGCCGATGTACCGGACGGGCGCACGGATCGGGGCGATCGTGCTGCTGATCGCCGGCGCGGGCGTCGCGATCTCCGGGGACCAGCAGGGCAAGGTCATGACCGAGGTGCAGCCGGTGAAGATGGCCGCGGCCGAGGCGCTGTACGA
Organism: Luteipulveratus flavus; assembly: GCF_029439465.1. GTDB lineage: Bacteria > Actinomycetota > Actinomycetes > Actinomycetales > Dermatophilaceae > Luteipulveratus > Luteipulveratus flavus. The sequence goes on from NZ_JAROAV010000026.1 coordinate 12,938, forward strand.
CACCCAGAAGTCGGCGCCGTTCTCGATCGTCACCGTCTCCAGCCTGGACGGCCAGCAGGAGAAGGTCGCCATCACCGTCCCGAAGCTGCTGTCCTTCCTCGGCACCGGCGACTTCAACGGCACCATCCACGGCATCAACGACCTGGAGCGGGCGTACCAGCAGAAGTACGAGTCGGATCCACTGACCCGCGCGCAGACGTACACGCCGACGCTGCCGCTCACCTACTGGTCCTTCCGGCTCATGATCGGGATCGGCATGTCGTCGATGCTGGTGGCGGTGCTGGCTCTCTGGACGCTGCGTCGCGGCAGCTCCGCACCGGCCCGCGCACGGTGGTGGCCATGGGCCGCGGTCGGCGTGACGCTGATGCCGGTGCTGGGCAACGCGTTCGGGTGGATCTTCACCGAGACCGGGCGTCAGCCGTGGCTCGTGTTCGGGCTGTTCACGACGAAGTCCGGTGTGTCTCCCGGTGTTTCGGCCGCCGAGGTGGCCACGTCGCTGATCGCGTTCACCGCCCTGTACGCAGTGCTGGCCGTCATCGAGGTACGCCTCACCCTGCGGTACGCCCGCGCCGGCGCCGAGCCCCTCAAGAAGCCGGACGAGTCCACCGCGGACTCCGACGACGACCGCCTCCAATTCGCTTACTGAGCCGGGAGATTCGCCATGGAGCTGACAACGGTCTGGTTCGTCCTCATCGCGGTGCTCTGGACGGGGTACTTCTGCCTCGAGGGGTTCGACTTCGGGGTGGGCATGCTCTTCCCCGTCCTCGGACGCTCGGAGGAGCGACGCCGGGTGCTGCTCAACACGATCGGCCCGGTCTGGGACGGCAACGAGGTATGGCTGCTCACCGCGGGCGGCGCGACGTTCGCCGCGTTCCCCCACTGGTACGCCACGCTGTTCAGCGGCTTCTATCTGCCGCTCCTGCTGATCCTGCTCGCGCTCATCGTGCGTGCGCTGGGGTTCGAGTACCGGCACAAGCGCAACGACGACCAGTGGCGCCGCCGGTGGGACGCCGCGATCGTCGTCGGATCCGCCGTGCCCGCGTTCCTGTGGGGCGTGGCGTTCACCAACATCGTGCGCGGCGTGCCGATCGACGCCGACAAGGAGTTCACCGGCTCGTTGCTCACGCTGCTGAACCCGATCGCCCTGCTCGGCGGTCTGGCGACGCTCACCGTCTTCCTGCTGCACGGCCTGCTGTTCGTCGCGCTGAAGACCGACGGTGAGATCCGTTCGGACGCGCGCGCTCTGGCGACCCGCGTCGGCTGGGTGGCCGCCGGGCTCGGGGTGGCTCTGCTGGTGATCCTGGGCTCCGACCGCGGCGGAGCCGCGTCCTTGACCACCTCCGTACTCGCCGCCGGAGCGCTGCTCGCGGCTCTCGCCTCGAACGCGCGCGGGCGCGAGGGCTGGGCGTTCACCGGCACCTTCATCGGGATCGCTCTCGTCGTCGCGTCGCTGTTCCTGATGCTCTTCCCCGACGTGATGCCGTCCTCGACGAACGCGGCCTGGTCGCTCACCGTCGACAACGCCGCCAGCTCGGCGAAGACGCTCGGGATCATGACCTGGGTCGGGGTGCTGTTCCTTCCGATCGTGCTGCTGTACCAGGGGTTCACGTACTGGACCTTCCGCAAGCGCATCTCCACCCACCACATCCCGCCCGCCACCGACGAGCGCGACTGGGCCCCGTCGGGGGCCGGCCTCCGATGAAGCCGTTCGACCCGCGTCTGGTCCGCGAGGTCCCTGCCGTACGGCGTCCGCTCGCCCTGCTCGGCGCGCTCGGGGTCGTCGGCGGCGCACTTGCGGTCGCTCAGGCGTTCGCGCTGGCCGCCCTGGTCGTCGCGGTGGTGCGCGGTGACCACGTCGGCCGCGCGTCCCTGGTGGTTCTCGTCGTCCTTGCGGCACGGGGAGCGGTCGCGGCTGCCACCGACGTGGCCGGCGGCTGGGCGGGCAGCCGGGTCGCCGGCGTCGTCCGGCGCCGGCGCATCGCGTCCTGGCTGCGCGTCCCCGTCGAACGGCGGCCCTCGACCGACCGGATGGTGACGATCGCCGCCGAGGGCGCCGCGAGTGTCGAGCCTTACGTGGGCCGCTACCTCCCCACCCTCGTCACCGCCGCCGTCGTCCCTCCGCTGGCGGTCCTCGCGCTCGCGCTCACCGACGTCTGGAGCGCGATCATCGTGGTCCTGACCGTGCCGCTGCTGCCGGTGTTCGCCGCCCTCATCGGGAAGCACACCGAGCGCGAGACCGCCACGCGGTGGGAGGAGATGACGGCGCTGGCCGGGCACTTCCTGGACGTCGTCCGCGGCCTGCCCACCCTGGTGTCGTACCAGCGCGCCGACGCCCAGGTCGGGACCGTACGCGCCGTGAGCGACCGGCACCGCAGGGCAACCGTCCGGACGCTGCGGACGGCGTTCCTCTCCTCGGCGGCGCTGGAGCTGTTGGCCACGATCTCCGTGGCGATGGTCGCGGTCGGCGTCGGGCTGCGGCTCGCCGGCGGCCACCTCGCGCTCGGCACCGCCCTGACGGCGATCCTGCTCGCGCCCGAGGCGTACTGGCCGATCCGCCGCGTCGGGCAGGAGTTCCACGCCGCCGCGGACGGCGCCCACGCCCTGACCGACCTCTTGAGCGATCACCCCGGCATCTCGTCGAACCAGGTGCACGAGATGTCCGGTCGATCGTCGGGTTCGCTCGGTCAGAGCGGACCGGCGCGGCTCGCCGGGGTGACGTACCGGTACCCCGGCAGCGACACCGCCGTCCTCCACGACCTTCACCTCTCTCTCGGGACCGGCCTCACCGCGCTCACCGGTCCGTCCGGCAGCGGCAAGACCACCGTGCTGGAGCTCCTGGCCGGGTTGCGCGAACCCACCTCGGGCGAGGTCCGCGCACCTCGGGCGCACCTGGTCACGCAGCGCCCGTACGTCGCGCCGGCCACCGTCGCGACCAACCTCGCGCTCGCGGACACCACCGACCCCGCGCTGATCCCGTCTGCCCGGCCCTCCATGGCGGGCCGGACGGACGAGATCCGCCTGGGGAGCGAGGCCCTGGCCGCCGACACCCTGCTCGGCGACGACGGGTTCGGGCTCTCGGCCGGTCAGCGGGCGCTCCTGGCCCTCGAGCGGGCCCGGCGCTCTGACGCGCCCCTGCTGCTGGTCGACGAGCCGACGGCGCACTTGGACGAGGAGGCGACCGCCGACGTACGCGCGCTCCTCGTCGAGCTGGCGCGCAGCCGTACGGTCCTCGTCGTCACCCACGACCCGGACCTCGCCGCCGTGGCGGACCGGGTCGTCGAGCTCCAGGCCGACCACCGCCCCCTCCCCCTCGCGCCGCTCGCGCCACCTTCCGGGTCGAGCGCGCCTCTCCCGCCACCTTCCGGGCCGAGTGCGCCTCTCCCGCCACCTTCCGGGTCGAGTGCGCGTGTCCTGCTGCGTTCACACCCGGAACGCCAGCAGGACACGCGCACTCGACCGTGGAAGGCGCCGGAACCGGGGAAGGCGCCGGAACCGGGGAAGGCGCCGCGACCGTGGTGGGTCGCGGGGCTGATCGGAGGGCTCGCGTCCGGGTGCGGCGTGGCTCTCACCGCGACCAGCGGCTGGCTCGTCGTCCGCGCGAGCGAGCGACCCGTCGTCCTCACCCTGCTGACCGCGATCGTCGCCGTCCGCGCGTTCGGGATCGGCCGGCCTGCGCTGCGGTACGCCGAGCGCCTGCTCTCCCACGACGCCGCTCTCGCCGACCTCACCGACCGCCGGACGGCGTCGTACGGGCGGCTGATCCCTCTGACGCCGGCCCGGCTCGGGCGCCGCCGCCGCGGCGACCTGCTCACCGGGTTCGTCCGGGACCTGGACGACGTGGTCATGGCGAGCGTGCGGGTACGGGTGCCGCTGGTGGCCGCGGCCGTCTCGTCCCTGGTCGCGCTGGTCCTGTCCGCCGCGCTGCTCCCGGCCGCCGGCGCGGTCGTCGGCGCGCTCCTCGTCGCCGTCGGTGCCGTCCTGGCCACCGGACTGCTGATCGAGCGTCGGACCCAGCCCCCGGCGCTGGAGACCCGCGCCGCGGTCGCGAGCGCCGCGCACCTGGCGACCGCGACCGCGTTCGAGCTGCAGGCGATCGGCGCCACCGACCACGCCGTCCGAGCACTCGACGTCGCCCAGCACCGCGCCGACCGGTCCGCCGCGCTGCGCACCGCGGGCCAGGCGTTCGGCAGCGGGCTGCTGCCCCTGCTCACCGGTGCCGCGACGGTTGCCATGGCGTCGGTGGTCTCCGGCACGACGTCCGCGGCGGCCGCCCCGGCCGGACCGTCCGCCCCGGTGGCGGCGATGCTCGTCCTGGTGCCGCTGGCCCTGGGCGAGGTCCTCGCGACCCTGCCGCCCGCGGCGTCGGCGTTCGTCGCCGCACGGGCCGCGGGCCGCCGTATCGAGCGCCTCCTGTCCCAGCCGCCCGCCACCACAGGCCACCCGGCGACCGACCGGCCAGCCGCCGACCCCCGTACGGAGCTGGTCGACGTGAGCGCGTCCTGGGACGGCGTCCGTACGGCGATGCCCGCGACCGACCTGACCATCAAGCCCGGTGAGCACCTGGCCGTCACCGGCCCGAACGGCAGCGGCAAGTCCACCCTGCTGGCCGTCCTCGCCCGGCAGCTCGACCCGACCAGCGGCGTCCACCTGCTCGACGGACGCGACGTCCGCCGGCTCGACACCGACGCCGTACGCCGCCGGGTGGCCGTGCTGGACGACGAGCCACACGTGTTCCATGGGTCGGTGCGCGCGAACCTGCTGCTGGCCCGCCCGGACGCCCAGGACGCCGACGCCGTCCGGGCCCTGGTCGACGCCGGTCTCGGCCGCTGGCTCGCGGCCCTGCCGGAGGGACTCGACACCGTGCTCGGCGGTGACGAGCGGGGTCTGTCCGGCGGCGAACGGGCCCGGCTGGGCCTGGCTCGGGCGCTGCTGTCCGGTCGTCCGATGCTGCTGCTGGACGAGCCGGTCGCTCATCTGGACCGGCCGACGGCCGTCGCGGTGCTGGACGACCTGCACGTCTCCGCACGCGACCGGACGCTCGTGATCGTCACCCACCAGCGCGCCGCGACAGAACGGTGCCAGACTGTGCTCCGTTGGAGCACGGCGGCGCAGGTGCCCGCGAGGAGTGTGGGATGAGCGGCGATGTACGGCGTTCGACGCCGACCGAAGAAGGAGCGGAACCGATGCGCGCACGGGGCGGCAGCCCGGGTCTGGGCGACCTGGAGGCCGCGGTCATGCACGTGCTGTGGACCGCCGAGGCGCCGTTGTCCGTCCGCGAGGTGCACGCCGCGCTGTCCGGACGCGACCTGGCGTACACCACGGTCATGACGGTCCTGGACCGCCTGGCCAAGAAGAACCTCGCCGCACGGCAGCGCGACGGGCGGGCCTGGCAGTACACCGCGCGGTCCAGCCGCGAGGAGCTCACGGCGCAGGTGCTCCGCTCGACGCTGGGCGGCCTCGAGCCGGCCGACCGGACCGCGGCGCTGCTGCACTTCCTCGGCGACGCGAGCCCGGGCGAGCGGGACGAGCTGCGCGCGGCCCTCGACGCCCTGGAGCACCGGGCCGACTGAGCACGTCGGCACCACCATCCGTGCCGGACGCGTCCGCCGGGTCGCTTCGCCTGCGTACCCCCTCCCCGGCGTCGGCACGGGCGCCACTGCGACCGCCCACGCTCGCACCCGCCCGTCGTGCCGTCCGCGCACGGGTTGAAACCACGCTGAAACCGCCACGAAGCCTGGTCGCCCGAGGATGCTCCGCATGATCTCCAACGCGACGCCCCGAGCAGTGCGGTGCAGATCACACCTCGCCTCTTTGCACCATCGCTCACAAAGTGCAAGACTGCACTTTGTGGCTGATAGTGCAATCGTCGAGAGCGACACCGCGCGCACGACCCGCCGACAGGCGAACGCGCAGCGGCTGTCCCGGTGCGCGCAGCGGCTGGCCCACCGGCGCGGGGTCGACGGGTTCACCATGGACGAGCTGGCCACCGAGGCGGGCGTCTCCCGCCGCACGCTGTTCAACTACTTCCCGAGCAAGGACGACGCGATCCTCGGGCCGATGCCCGAGCTCGACCCCGAGTACGCCGCGACGTTCCGAGCCGGCGGCCCGACCGGCCACCTGGTCGACGACATGGCCGTGCTGATCGACAACCTGCTGCAGGCCAAGAGCCTCTCGCGGGAGGACATCACCGTCGGCCGGCGTGTCATGGAAGACAACCCGCGGCTGATGGCCCTGGCGCACCAGCGCTTCCAGCTCTTCGCCGAGCAGGTCCTCGGCTGGGTCCGGGAGCGTGAGGGCGACGGGTTCGACGAGACGCGCGCGAGGGTCGCGGTCACGGTCCTCGGCGGCCTGTTCGCGCTGACCCTCGACACCTACGTCACCGACCCCCAGCAGCGACCTCTCGCCGACCTGTACGCCATCGCCCTGCGCCACGCCCGGGAGCTGCTCGCCTAGCCCCGGGCTCAGCCCGCGCACGCGGGCGAACCGACACCGACCCGCCCAGCCGTACGGCAGCGCCGCCGTCCGGTCTCGACCTCGTACGCCCACCATCACTCAGGAGTCCACCATGGCAACCCTGCTGTACCGGCTCGGAAAGACCGCCTACCGGCGGTGGCCGGTGTTCATCGCCGCCTGGCTGCTCGCCCTCATCGGGTTCGGCACCCTCGCCTCGGCCGTCTCGAAGCCGATGGCCGACACGTTCTCCATCCCGGGCATCCCGTCCCTCAAGGCGCAGGACACCCAGAAGGAGCTCTTCCCCGGCACCGCGAACGCCGAGGACCAGGCCGCGGTCAATCTCGTCGTCTCGGCACCGCAGGGTCACACGCTCAAGGAGGCGAAGTACTCGAACGCGGTGAACCAGCTGCTCGCCGACCTCAAGGACGCGCCACAGATGCCCAAGACGCCGCTGGTCAACCCGGTGCAGGCGTCCCAGGCGCAGTACAAGGCGGCCGTCGACGGGGCGATGAAGCAGGGCACCCCGCGTGCCGCCGCCGAGGCCAACGCCAAGGCGCTGCTGCCACTGAGCGCGGACGGCCGGGTCGGCACCGTGACCTGGACGTTCGACGCCCCCTCCGTGGCGGACGTGAAGCCGGCCACGCAGGACGACGTGCTCGCCAGGATGGACAAGGCCCGCGCCAGCGGCCTGATCACCGAGGTCAATGGCTCGGGCATGCAGGCGATGCCGGAGACCGGCGGCAAGAGCGAGCTGCTCGGCGTCGGCGTCGCGGCGATCGTCCTGGTCATCACGTTCGGCTCGCTCGTCGCGGCAGGGCTGCCGATCATCTCCGCGTTCGTCGGCGTCGGCATGGGCATGCTCGGCATCCAGCTGGCCACCGCGTTCACCACGATCGGGACGACCACCCCGACGCTCGCGACGATGATCGGCCTCGCCGTCGGCATCGACTACACGCTGTTCATCCTGTCCCGCTACCGCACCGAGCTGCACGACACCGACGACCGCGAGGAGGCGATCGGCCGCGCGGTCGGCACCGCCGGGTCCGCCGTCGTCTTCGCCGGGCTCACCGTCCTGATCGCGCTGTCGGCGCTGTTCGTCGTCGGCATCCCGTTCCTGACCTCGATGGGTCTGGCCGCCGCCGGCACGGTCTTCTTCGCGGTGCTCGTCGCGCTGACCCTGCTGCCGGCCGTGCTCGGACTGCTGAAGTCCAAGGCGTTCGGCGGACGGGTCCGCAAGCAGCAGGTGCACCGCGACGAGGACGGCAAGGTCGTCAACAACGGCGTCCGCTGGGCGCGCGGCATCGGTAAGGCCCCCATCGCGGTGGCCGCGCTGGTGGTCGTCGTCCTCGGCGGGCTCGCGGTGCCGGTGAAGGACCTGCACCTCGCGCTGCCGACCGACTCGACCGCCGCCGAGAGCACCACCCAGCGCAAGGCGTCCGACCTGATCACCGACGCGTTCGGCGCCGGCCGCGAGGCCCCGCTGCTGCTGGTCGTCGACGGCCGCGGCATCGAGGACGCGAAGGCCCGGCCCGCCGCGTACGGCCAGGTCGTGCAGTGGGCTGCGAAGCAGGGTGACGTCGCCAACGCGCAGATCATCGGCCTGAACCAGCAGGGCACCGGCGCTCAGGTGCTCATCACCCCGAAGAGCGGCTCGGACGACCAGGCCACTCTCGACCTGCTGCAGAACCTGCGCGACGGTGAGTCCACCATCGAGCGGCAGACCGGCACGCAGGTCGGCACCACCGGCATCACCGCCATCCAGACGGACGTGTCGGACCGGCTGACGCAGGCTCTGCCCCTCTACCTCGCGGTCGTGATCGGGCTGGCGTTCATCCTGCTGATGCTGGTGTTCCGCTCGGTCCTGGTGCCGCTGACCGCGACGCTCGGGTTCCTGCTGTCGATCCTGGCGACGCTCGGCGCGACGGTGCTGGTGTTCCAGGAGGGCCACCTCGGGCTCGTCGAGGGCCAGCCGATCGTCAGCTTCATGCCGATCATCCTGATCGGCGTGGTGTTCGGGCTGGCGATGGACTACCAGGTGTTCCTGGTGACCCGGATGCGGGAGGCGTACGTCCACGGCGCGAGCGCGCGGGAGGCCGTCGTCGACGGGTTCCGCCACAGCGCCCGGGTCGTCTCGGCCGCCGCCGCGATCATGATCTCGGTGTTCGCCGCGTTCATGCTGCAGTCGAACTCGCTGATCCAGTCGATGGGCTTCGCCCTGGCGGCCGCGGTGTTCTTCGACGCGTTCGTCATCCGCATGGTGCTGATCCCCGCGGTGATGTACCTGATGGGCGACAAGGCCTGGTGGCTGCCGAAGTGGCTCGACCGGATCCTGCCGAACGTCGACGTCGAGGGCGAGAGCCTGGCGCGGCTGCAGGCGGGTACGCCGAAGCACGCCACGGACGCCGAGCCCCCGGAGGACGAGGACGAGTCCACGCCCGCCCGGCACCACGCCGACGATGACGACGAGGAGCTGACCCGGGTCTGACGATCGGGGGATCGGAACCCGTCAGCACAGAACGCCGTACGCCGGCCGCTCACCCGAGCGGCCGGCGTACGGCGTTCCCTGCTGCCGAGGCCTGCGCAGAAAGGGGCGCCCACCCAGGGCGACCCCCGGGGAGACAACTGAGTCACATCAATCTGACCTACTTGCAAGTGCGTCAGACTCGGACGACTCAGTTGCCTCCACGCGGACTCTGGGGCGGAGGCGAGGATGACGCTCCGGTCGGACGCTCCTATGGGTCGTCAAGCCGTGATGGGGCCGTGTTCAAG
>NZ_JAROAV010000027.1 GCF_029439465.1 Luteipulveratus flavus
ACCGCTCTGGCCCTGGTTGTAGCCACCCTGCTGGCCGTACGCGCCCTGCTGGTTGTACGCGTTCTGCTGGTCGCCCGTGGCCGACTTCTTGCGCATCAGCGAGATCGCCGCGAGAGCGAGACCGGCCAGCAGCAGGATCGGGCCGAGGATCAGACCGAGCAGACGCAGTGCGCCACCGCCGGCCTTGCCCTCCTTGGCGCCCGCGAAGGTCTGCACGCCGTCCTTGCCGCTGCACGTGACGGTGTACGTACCCGACTTCATCCCGTCGGTGCTGCGCGCGATCTCCCAGTACTTCGTGCCGTCGGCGCTGATCGAGAAGTCGTTGGACGGGCGGTCCAGCGTCGACTTCTGGCCACCCTGGTCGGCCTGGCAGGTCACCGCCGACCGTGCCGACTGGTCGGGGCTGAACACCGAGAAACCCGCGTCCTTGGCGTTGATCTGCTGACCGTTGTTGAAGCCCTGGAGCTTGACCGAACCGCCGGAGAGCAGGCCGACGATCAGCAGGATCAGGCCGAGGAGAACCAGCGCTCCGGCGATACCGAGCCTGGTCTTGCTGGAAGTACTGGACATGGGCGAAACCTAACGCATGGAAGAGGGCCGAGACGTCACACGGTCACCCTGTCACGGATCTGTCGTTTGATCCTGGCGAGCATGGCCACCATGCCCCGCATTCTGAGGGGCGAGACCGCCTCCGCGAGGCCGAATCGGAAGACCACGTCGTCGGGGACCGCCAGCACGGTCTCGGCGGACTGACCGTCGAGACCGGCGTGCAGGATCCCGGCGAAGCCGCGGGTCGTCGGCGCCTCCCGCGGCGCCTTGAAGAACAGCGAGACGGGAGCGTCCGGCCCGTCACCCACCTCGACGGTGAGGAAGAGCGGCGACTGGCACTCGTGGACCTGCTCCAGGTCGGCGTCGGCGTACCGGTCGGGGAGCTCGGGCAGCTCGTCGCTGAGCTCGAGCAGCAGCTGCAGCCGGTCCTTGGGGCCGACGGCCTCGAAGTCGTCGATCAGCTCCAGGAGGGGGGCGGGGAGGTCGGTCACGCGGTCGGAGCCCCCTGCTCGACGGGGACGCGCACCGAGTTGCCCCACTCGGTCCAGGAGCCGTCGTAGTTGCGGACGTGCTCGAACCCGAGCAGGTGGGTGAGGACGAACCAGGTGTGGGAGGACCTCTCGCCGATGCGGCAGTACGCGACGACCTCGTCGCCCGTGGACAGGCCCTGCTCCTGCTCGTAGATGGCGGCGAGCTCCGCGCGGGGCCGGAACCGGCCGTCCTCGCGGGCCGCGCGCGCCCACGGCACCGACTTCGCGCCGGGGATGTGCCCGCCGCGGACCGACCCCTCCTGCGGGTAGTCGGGCATGTGCAGCAGCTCACCGGAGTACTCGCCGGGGGACCGGACGTCGACCAGGGGCTTGCCGAGGTGGTCCAGGACGTCGTCCCGGAAGGCGCGGATACCGGAGTCCTCGCGCTGGACGACGGGGTAGTCGGCCGGGGTGACGGTGGGGACGTCCCGGGTGAGCTCGCGGCCCTCCGCCTCCCAAGCGGCCCGGCCGCCGTCCAGCAGCCGGACGTCGGGGTGGCCGAAGAGCTCGAGCACCCACAGCGCGTACGCGGCCCACCAGTTGCTCTTGTCGCCGTAGACGACGACGGTGGTGTCCCGGCCGATGCCGCGCTCGGACATCACCGTGGCGAACCGCTCGCCGTCGACGTAGTCCCGAGTCACCGGGTCGTTGAGGTCGGTGTGCCAGTCGAGCTTGAGCGCACCGGGGATGTGGCCGGTGTCGTACAGCAGGACGTCCTCGTCCGACTCCAGCACGACCAGGTCGCCCGTACCGTCCTCGAGCCGGTCGGCGAGCCACTGGGTGCTGACCAGACGCTCGGGGTGGGCGTACTCGGCGAAGGCAGGGTTCTCGTCGCGAGGAGCAGGCATGGCGCCACCGTACGCCGCCGCAGCAGGAGGGCCGTGGGGCGCCCGTGGTCCGAACCGGCACGGTTGCGGCGCGCGCGCCTGGCAGGATGACCGCCATGTTCGGACTAGGTAAGAAGAAGCCCGTCCAGACCGCGCCGGCCAAGGTCGACGACGGCCCACTCGCGACGACCGCGACCAACCTGGCCGAGCGTCTGCTCGACGTCGGGTTCGACGGGAGAGCGGGATTCAAGTCCGCGCGCGCTGTCGCCGACGCGGCTCGCGCCAAGCACCAGGGCAATGTGGAACAGGCGATCGACGAGGTCGTCGGGGACCACCGCCGACTGGTCGCGGGCGGTGGGTTCATCACCGGGCTCGGCGGCTTCGTCACCATGCCGGTCGCCCTTCCTGCCAACGTGTTCGAGTTCTACGTCCTCGCGACCCGCACGACCGCCGCGATCGCACACCTGCGTGGGCACGACATCGACCAGCACGAGATCCGCTCCGCCGTCCTGCTCACGCTGATCGGCGCGGAGGCGGACGACCTGCTGAAGAAGGCGGGCGTGGTGAGCACCGGACGGCTGGCGAACCTCGCCGCGCAGCGGCTGCCCGGCCCCGCGCTCATGGTCGTCAACAAGGCCGTCGGCTTCCGCCTCATCAGCCAGGTCGGTCGCAAGGCCTTCTCGAAGATGGGTAAGGGGATCCCGCTGGCGGGCGGGGTCGTCGGTGCCGGGCTGGACGTCTACCTGTTCAACAAGATCGCGGCGGGCGCACGACGGGAGTTCCCGCCGAAGGCCTGACCGGCCGGAATCGCCGGCGCTCCCGGATCGTTCCACCAGTCACCGCCGGTCACCCGACCGAGCGTGAAGGAGGGTCACATGCCCACACCTCGTCCCGTCCGATGGACCGGTCTACGTCAGCTGTCGGCCGCGGTGCGCACGGCCAGCGCACCCGGCGCACCGAGCCTGGCGACCCGGATGAGCGCGGTACCGCGCCTGGTGCGTGCCTCGCTGTCCGGGCAGTACGACGGGTGCACGCCCGCGCACCTCGCCGCGCTGGCGGCCGCGGCCGCGTACGTGGTGTCGCCGGTCGACCTGCTGCCGGAGGCCGTGCTGTCGGTCGTCGGTCTCGCGGACGACGCCGTCGTCCTGGCGTGGTTCGCAGCCGCGCTCGTCCGCGACACCGACGACTTCCTGGCCTGGGAGAAGGCCCGCGAGCGCACCGTGCGCGGCGAGACCGTGCGCTGAGCCCTCCACATCCCCACCGACAGCTCCGGGCTGTCCACCGCGAGCGGCACGGCGTGGCGCTGAGCACGCTGCCAGCCGGACGCTCGGGGCATGACGCACAAGCTGCGCGGCCTCGGAGAGCTGGTCGCCTATATCCCGTACCTGCTGGGCTTCGTCCCCCGGGCGTCCGTCGTGGTCATCGGCAGCGGCCCGGACGGGATCGGGCCGGTCTCCCGGGTCGACATCCCGCCTGATCCGAAGGACGACGAGGAGGTCGCGAGACAGGTCGTGACCCAGCTGCGCCGTGCGTCGCTGGAACGGTTCGACCTGATCGGGTACGCCGGTGGCCGACCTGCCCACCCGCTGCTGGACCGGATCTCGGTCCGGCTGTCCGAGACCACCGGCGCCGAGCCGGGCCACCACCTCCTCGTGGACGACGGGGGCTGGCGGGCGACGCGGTGCGTGTGCGGCGGATGCCGCCTCGGCGTGCGGTCCGCGGTGCCCTCACCGGACCGGGTTCCGGCGGTGGCGGAGCAGGTGCTGCGAGAGGTGCACCCGTACCTCGATCGTGCCGAGCTCGTCGCCAGCCTGCAGACGAGCAGACCGTTGGTCGTGCAGGCCGTACGCAGCATGAGCCGCGGTCGGCCGGACACCCTCGGCGAGGTGGATGTCGCTGCTGCGTGGGCGGCCGTGCTGGACGTCGGTGACGACGCCCCGGCGGTGCACGACCTGCCGGCCGCCGTTCTGCTCACGGCGATGGACGCGTTGCGCGATCCCGTCCGGCGTGACGACATCCTCGGCTGGCTGGTTCCCGGGACCCTCAGCTTTCCGGCGCAGGTGCCCCGGCTGGTCACCGCACTCGACGACCGCCTCGGTCTGCCGCGCTGGCGGACCTCCCTCGGGCCGCAGGACCACGAGCACGACACGCAGGTCATCAGGGTGACCCGGCGGCTGCAGCAGCTTGTCGCCTGCACACCGCGGGAGTGGGCCGACGGCACGGCCACGCTGCTCGGCTACTGGTGCTGGGTCCACGGCCAGGGGGCGCTGGCCACCACCGCGCTGGAGATCGCCGTGCAGGTCCGACCGGGCCGGGCGCGGATGGCTGCGCTGCTGCTCCAGGTGATCAGCCACGGGCTGCGCCCCGAGGACATGCGTCCCACACCCCGAGAGACCGCCTCATGAGATTGGGCGTGACCTGGCCCGCCTTGCTACCGTCAGCGCGGTCAAGAGTCTCAGCGTCAAGCCCCGGCTTGCTGAGCGGCAACCCTCCAACCGCGGTGGGGTGCCCCGGGTGAGGACAGGGTCGGACGAGGTGTCCGACAAGCGCGGGGTCAGCTCACCGGATGGCCCCTGACCCGGGAGATGCCGTTGACCGTCCTGAGCCAGCCGCACGGCGCCACGCTGCCGCGCCACCCGCGCCAGGTCGACCTGTCGCCCTCGTTCAACCCGCAGGCGTTCGGAGTACGCCTGCCCGGCATCGACCTGGACAGCGGGACATCGCTGCCAGCGGTGACCGTCGCTGTCCAGACCTGGGGGACGTCGGCGCCGGACGGGTCCAACGCCGTGCTCGTCGAGCACGCCCTGACCGGTGACGCCCACGTCACCGGTCCCGCCGGTCCCGGACAGCCGACCGCCGGGTGGTGGGACGGCGTCGTGGGCCCCGGGTGCGCCATCGACACCGATCGCTACTTCGTCGTCGCGACCAACGTGCTCGGCGGCTGCCGAGGGACCACCGGTCCCGGCTCGACGGCACCCGACGGCCGGCCCTGGGGCTCGCGCTTCCCGCAGGTGAGCATCCGGGACCAGGTCCGCGTCGAGGCGCAGGTCGCTGACCTCCTCGGCGTCGACCGGTGGCGCCTGGTGGTCGGCGGATCGATGGGCGGCATGCGCGCGGTCGAGTGGGCCGCCACCTTCCCCGACCGGGTGCGGGCCGCTGCGGTCGTGGCGAGCACCGCGGCCGCGTCGGCAGACCAGATCGCCTGGGGCCAGGCGCAGGTCCTCGCCGTCACGGGGGACCCGGACTACCGCGGCGGCGACTACTACGACCAGGGGGTGACGCCGTCGCACGGCCTCGGGCTCGCCCGCCGGATCGCGCACACCACCTACCGCAGCGCACCCGAGCTGGACAGCCGGTTCGGCACCGCCGGCCAGGACGGTGAGGACCCGTTGCGCGGTGGCCGCTTCTCGGTCGAGGGCTACCTCGACCACCATGCGGCCAAGCTGGTCGGTCGGTTCGACGCCGGCACGTACGTCGTGCTGACCAGGGCGATGGCCACGCACGACATCGGCCGCGGCCGCGGTGGTGCGGCGGCGGCCCTCGAGAGGTTCGACGGCGACCTGCACGTCGTCGCGGTCGACTCCGACCGGCTCTTCCCCGTCGAGCTGTCCGAGGCGCTGGTCCGCGCGCACGGCCGTGGGTCGGTCCAGGTCGTTGCCTCACCGCACGGACACGACGGCTTCCTCATCGAGACCGAGCGGGTGAGCGCGGTCCTGCGCGACGCCCTGTCCGACGAGACGCCCGCGACGGGCGTCGTCCGGTAGCGTCGGCATCCCGGCGACCGGGAAGGTCGCTGCAGGACGAGGAGGTCCCCGGTGACAGTGGTGGTCGGATACGTCGCGACGCGTGAGGGCCAGGCCGCGCTCGACCGAGGGGTCAAGGAGGCGGCCGCTCGCCGGACCCGGCTTCTCGTCGTGGACTCTCGCGGCGGCTCCTCGGACGAGCCCGTGCTCACCCAGGTCCTCGAGCAGGCGCGGGCCGACGGGGTCGAGGTCGAGCTGCGCTCACTGACCCACGACGCCGACCCCGCCGAGGACATCATCACGGCGGCCGAGGAGGTCGACGCCGAGCTCATCGTGATCGGGCTGCGCCGCCGGACCCCGGTCGGCAAGCTCATCCTCGGCTCGAACGCGCAGCGGATCCTGCTCGACGCCGGCTGTCCCGTCCTGGCCGTGAAAGCGCCCTGATCTGCAGGAATGCGGCGCGCCCGAGCCGAGTTGGTCATAACAGACCCGCGGTGGGTTTTATAATGGTGGTGGAATGCTCGCCGGAGCCGCCACTCCGGCGCCTCAGAGCGCCACTCCGCCCCGCCCCCCAGGTCGCCGTCGCTCGTCGACGGCCCTTGTCGTGATGCCTGCAGATCCCAGGCGGACATCACCGTACGTATCCCGGAAGGTAGCCCGTTGACACCAGTGTCGAAGACCTCAGCTGAGACCGCGGCCCCAGCTCTGCCGGCCGAGTTCGCACATCCTGCGCTGCAGGACCTGATGCGAGTGGGTCAGGCCAGTGGTTCTGTCGACAGCATCGCGCTCAAGCACGCACTCGAGACGGCC
Organism: Luteipulveratus flavus; assembly: GCF_029439465.1. Lineage (GTDB taxonomy): Bacteria > Actinomycetota > Actinomycetes > Actinomycetales > Dermatophilaceae > Luteipulveratus > Luteipulveratus flavus. The sequence continues at coordinate 6,460 of NZ_JAROAV010000027.1, forward strand.
GAGATCGAGCCGAAGCGGATGAAGGTCGTGCTGCGCGCGCTGGAGCAGCACGGCGTGAGCGTGACCCTCGACCCCGACACGGCTCAGCGTGCCGTCGCGGCGACCGCGACCCGCAAGAAGGCCGCGCGGACGACCAAGAAGGCCGCCCCGAAGGCGACCGCCGCCGAGGCCAAGCCCGCCAAGAAGGCAGCCGCGAAGTCCGCCGCCGCACCCGCCAAGAAGACCGCGGCCAAGGCGACGACCACGCGCACCGCCGCGAAGAAGGCGGCGACCGGCGCCACCGCGTCGACGACCGGCCCCGCGACGGCCAAGCGCGCCGCGGCCAAGAAGGCGGCCGCCACCACGACCGAGACGGAGACCACCGTCGAGGGCGAGGAGGCCGAGGACGAGGCCACCGACACCGCCTCGGCGCCGGGCGCCACCGAGGCGGTCACCGAGTCCGGCGGCTTCGTGCTGCGCCAGGACGACGACGCCGACGCCCCCGCGCAGCAGGTCGTCACGGCCGGCGCCACCGCGGACCCGGTCAAGGACTACCTCAAGCAGATCGGCAAGGTCGCCCTGCTCAACGCCGAGCAGGAGGTCGAGCTCGCCAAGCGGATCGAGGCCGGCCTGTTCGCCGAGGAGAAGCTGAACTCCGGCGACAAGATCGAGATGAAGCTCAAGCGCGAGCTGTGGTGGATCGCGCAGGACGGCAAGAAGGCCAAGAACCACCTGCTCGAGGCCAACCTGCGGCTGGTCGTCTCGCTCGCCAAGCGCTACACCGGCCGCGGCATGCTCTTCCTGGACCTCATCCAGGAGGGCAACCTCGGTCTGATCCGCGCGGTCGAGAAGTTCGACTACACCAAGGGCTACAAGTTCTCGACGTACGCCACCTGGTGGATCCGTCAGGCGATCACCCGCGCCATGGCCGACCAGGCCCGCACCATCCGTATCCCGGTGCACATGGTCGAGGTCATCAACAAGCTGGCGCGCGTGCAGCGGCAGATGCTGCAGGACCTCGGTCGCGAACCCACGCCGGAGGAGCTGGCCAAGGAGCTCGACATGACGCCTGAGAAGGTCGTCGAGGTCCAGAAGTACGGCCGCGAGCCGATCTCGCTGCACACCCCGCTCGGCGAGGACGGCGACAGCGAGTTCGGTGACCTCATCGAGGACTCCGAGGCGGTCGTCCCGGCCGACGCGGTCAGCTTCACCCTCCTGCAGGAGCAGCTGCACTCGGTCCTGGACACGCTGTCCGAGCGCGAGGCGGGTGTCGTCTCGATGCGCTTCGGGCTCACCGACGGTCAGCCGAAGACGCTGGACGAGATCGGCAAGGTCTACGGCGTCACGCGCGAGCGGATCCGCCAGATCGAGTCCAAGACGATGAGCAAGCTGCGCCACCCGAGCCGCTCACAGGTCCTGCGCGACTACCTGGACTGAGCCGAGAACGACGAAGCCGGGCGACCCCATCGGGGGTCCGCCCGGCTTCGTCGTTCTCGGCTGCGAGCTCAGCCGCCCGACCGGCCCCGCCGGTCGAACCATCGACCCGGAGCGGACAGGACCGCGCGCAGGCCGGACCGCACGGCCAGTCGTCCCGTCCGCGGCGCGAGCAGCGCGGCCGTCCGCACCGACCACGACGCGTTCCCTCGGACGTCGCGCAGGATGCGGTCGGCGTCCTGCTCCAGCGTCTCGGGCGAGGTGGTCGGTGCGGCGTACCGCGATGCCTCGAGGGTGCGGACGGCCCGGTGCAGGGCGGCCCTGCCCTCGCCGCCGAGGGTGGCGTGCTGGCGGTAGTGCTGCTCGGCCTGGCGCGGCGTCCGCCCCGCGGGCGGTGCGACGCCCAGGTCCTCGAGCCGGGACTGAAGGGCGTGCCACTCGCCCTCGACGTGCTCGCGACCGTCCTGGGCGCGCCGCAGCGGCTGCTCCCGGCGCCAGCGCGCGGCCACCGGAACCACGAGGGCCCCCAGGGCGCCGACGACCAGGACCAGCAGCGTCCACCACGTCGTCGAGCTGCTGAGCCAGGACTGCTCGGACGCGCCGCCACCGGTCTGCCGGGTGTCCGCCGACGGGGCCGTGGGCGTCGGGGGCGCGGTCGAGGTGCGGGTGTCGGTCGCCTCCTGGGACTCGCGCCCGGCGCCGGGGCCGGACGTGCTGCTGCTGCCGCCGGCGTACTCGGGCACCGTGCCGGCCCGGACCCCCGGGGTCGGCTCGAACCGCGTCCAGCCCAGGCCGGGGAAGTACAGCTCGGGCCAGGCGTGCGCGTCCGACTGACGCACCTGGTAGCTCTGCCCGTCGGCCGTTCCCGGGAGGAACCCGACGGCGAGCCGCGCTGGGATGTCCTGGCTGCGCGCGAGCATCACCATCGCGGTGGCGAACTGCGTGCAGTACCCCTGACGGGTGACCAGGAAGTTGCTGATCGGGTCCAGCGGTGCCCCGTTGACGACCTGAGTGGGTTTCAGCGTCAGCGAGTAGGTGAAGCGCGATGGGTCGCGCAGCCAGTCCTGGATCTTGATCGCCTTGGTGAAGTCACTGTCGTTGCTGCGCACGATGCCGTCCGCGGTCTGCTGCACCCGGTCGGCCGACAGCGGATCCACGCGCAGGGTGTTGGACGGCACTGCGGGCGCGGAGGCATGGGAGCCGTTGGGCCGCGCGCTCGGCCCCAGCTTGCTGTAGGTGATCTGGTAGCTGTCGGGCCGGTCCGAGACGCGGGGCATCGCCGCGCTCGGCTCGTACGTCCAGCTGGTGTCACCCATGTCGGCCGAGCTGACCGGCCACGGCACGGCGACGATCGGTGAGTCGACACCGTTGGCCGACACCTTCGTCCGGAACAGCGTGATCGGCTGAGATCCGAGGCCGTCCGGGGAGGGCAGCCGCTCGTTGTTGGTCCCTCGCCGCTCACGCGGCGGGTCGTCGTGCACCCAGTTGCCGCCGGCGTACATCGACATGGACATGGCCCGCAGCGGTGGCGGGTCGGGGTCGCTGGTGGTGTACCGCAGCACGGGCTCCTGGCTGCGGCTGCGCAGGTTCTGCTCGAGGTCCAGCCGGTCGGAGAACCCGACCACCCCGACGTTGCCACCCCCGGAGCCGGACCGGGCCAGCCCGTCGGAGAGGTATCGCGGCGGCAGGTGGGGGAGGAAGGCCGGCACCAGGATCGCGAGCAGGACGGTGCCGGCGCCCACCCAACGCGCGGTCGAGGAGTAACCCGCGATGCCGAACCGGTCCTCGAGCCGTTCGGGCGTCCGGGAGTAGGCCTCGGTCGAGGACCACCGCCGCAGCAGCTGCATACCGCCCTGGGCCAGCATCAGCAGCCAGGCGGCCGCCAGGGCGACGAAGTAGACGGGGTTCAGCGGCTCGCCCGTGTTGGAGGTCGACATCAGGAAGAGCGCGAGGAGGGGCATGCCGGCGAGCGCGGGCATCCGCATCCCCACGGACATCAGGTCCACCAGGACGGCGACCAGCGGCACGATCAGGGTCAGCGCGAAGACGATCCCGGGCGTGGCGGGCGCGGGTGCGGCGTACCGGGAGAGGGTGTTGGTCGCGTCGACGAACAGGTCACCGATGGCGCCCGGCAGCTGCGACGGCGCCAGGTGGTCGTGCAGGTGCAGCAGCGCGGTGCCACCCAGGACACCCACCAGCTGGGCCGCGGCGGTCAGCGACCTGGGCGCCCCCACCGCCCGGCCGACCATGCCGATGACCGCGACGAGAGCGAGGAGGAGAAGGACCGGGCGGATCCAGGTGTCGCCGATGAGCAGCGTCCGCACGGGCCAGGAGGCCACCAGGACGGCGACCGCCGCGAGGAGGGTCTCCAGCGGCCGGGCCCGGCTCATGACGACGTCACCGTGAACGACCCGAGCCGGGTGAGGCTCTGCCAGGCCGCGCGCGCCGTCACTCCCGCCGGCACCGACACGACGCGCCAGCCGGCGGAGCCGAGCAGGTCACAGTGCCCGGCGGCCTGAGCGCTGGTGGTGCGACGGCCCTCTGCGATCCCGGCGGCGTCCAGCACCATGGCCAGCGACGACGTACCGGGCTGCCGGAGGCCGGCGAGGTCGGTGACGCTGCGGTCGTCCAGGTCGGTCACCACCGCGACCAGGCTGCCGCCACGTTCGGTGAGTCCGTGCGCCGTCGTCACCAGCCGGCTGTGCTCGACGTCGTCACCGGTCTCGGCGACGGCGAGCAGCTCCACCACCTCGGTCGCGGACAACGGCTGCTCGACCGTGCCGTCCAGCAAGGTCTCGCGGGATGCCAGGTGGAGGGTGTAGCCGGCCTCGCCGAGCTGGACCGCCACCGACGCCACGGCGCTGACCGCCCACTCGAAGGAGCTGTGCCCACCACTGCCGGCGTGACCCTGCTGGCGGGAGTCCAGCAGCAGCACGGCGGACCGGCGGGCGGGGCGGTCCTCCTGCCGGACCATGATCTCGCCGCGGTGCGCGGTCGCCGGCCAGTGGACCTTCCGCAGGTCGTCGCCGTCGTGGTAGGCGCGGATGCTGACGTCCTCCTCGCCGTGCAGCGCGACCATCTGCGGCGTCTCGCCCTCGTTGCCGAGCCCCGAGCCCGGCGGGCGGCCGTGGCCCAGGGCCTCGATCCGCGGGAGCACGACGACCTCGCCGACCGACCGGATCATCAGGTCGACGTGGGTCAGACCGAACGGGTCCTGCTGCTGCAGGGCGATCGGCCCGAGCTCGTGGCGACCGCGGACGTGGCTGCGGATGCGGTAGGTCAGCCGACGCCGGGCGCCCGGCTCCATCCGCGGCAGCAGGAAGCGCGGGCGGTCGCCGAGGACGTAGTCGATGCGCTCCTCGGCGAGGTAGAGCGGCGTCGCCCGGTCACCGATGTTGGCGAAGTCGACGACGACCTCGGCGCGCTCGTCCGGCTGCAGCCGTGCCGGCGTGACGGACCGCTCGATGCTGAGCCGAGGTGGACGCCGCCGTGCGACCAGGCGCGCGAGCAGAGGGAGCACGGCCAGCAGGACGCCGATCCGGGTGATGTCCGGGAAGCCGAGCAGGATGCCGCCGAGGACGAGAGTGACGCCGCAGGTGAGCAGCGCGCGCCCCCGCCCGGTCAGGGTGCGGGGTCGTGACTCGTTCATCGTCAGCGCGCAGCGGTGGGGACCGGAACCCGCCGGAGCAGGTCCTGCAGCACGTCGGCGGTCGAGCGGTGGGCCATCTGCGTCTCGGCGCTCGGGAGCACCCGGTGGGCGAGCACCGGAGCGACCAGGGCCATGACGTCCTCGGGGATCACGTGGTCGCGACCCTCCAGCGCGGCGTGCGCCCGCGAGGCCCGGAGCAGCTGCAGGGCCGCTCGCGGCGAGGCGCCGAGCCGCAGCGCGGAGGAGGACCGCGTCGTGCCCACCAGGTCCACGATGTACTGGCGCAGGCTCGGGCTCGCGTGCAGCGTGGTGACGTGCTCGGCCAGCCGCTGGACCGTCGGGGCGTCGGTGACCGGGCGCAGCGTCTCCAGGGGCGACCGGCCGCCGTGGGTGTCGAGCATGTCCAGCTCGGCCGTTCCGGTCGGGTACCCCATCGAGATGCGGGCCATGAACCGGTCGCGCTGGGCCTCCGGCAGCGGGAACGTCCCCTCCATCTCGATGGGGTTCTGGGTGGCCATCACCATGAACGGGCGGCGCAGCTCGTACGTCGTGCCGTCGACGGTGACCTGGCCCTCCTCCATGCACTCCAGCAGGGCGGACTGGGTCTTGGGGGAGGCCCGGTTGATCTCGTCGCCGACGACGATGTTCGCGAAGATCGCCCCCGGGCGGAACTCGAAGGTGCGACTGTCCTGGTTGAACACGCTGACACCGGTGATGTCGCTCGGCAGCAGGTCAGGGGTGAACTGGATACGCCGCATCGGGCAGTCGATCGAGCGCGCCAGCGCCTTGGCGAGCATCGTCTTCCCGACGCCCGGCACGTCCTCGATCAGCAGGTGCCCCTCGGCCAGCAGGACGGTGACCGCGGTGCGGACGACCTCGCTCTTGCCCTCGATGACCGAGGAGACCGCGCGATGGATGTCGCCGGCAACCGTCCTCAGCTCGTCCAGGCTCGTCCCCCCGTGCCGCGGTTGCGTGTCCGTCTCAAGCCCTGAATGCATGCCGTGATCCTGCCTGATGAGCACGAGGTAGGTAGGTCGATCAACCGGTGAGGGCGTGATCGTTACCTGACTGGTCCCACCATTGTCACCCAGGGCCGTGGCGGCGTCACCCTGCTGCGCGTACGCCCCGCTCGGGGACCGGTGACCTCCGCCCTCCACCGGCCGCTCCACTTCGCACCACCGGCATCGGTCCGCGCCCCCGGACAGGCGCTCCCGCGGGTGGACGGACCGGCGTCGGCCGTCACGGACCGGCCGGTGCCGCCGAACCCGCCCCACCTCCCACCACCACGCACCCCACCGGCGCTGACCTGCGGTGATGCCCAGGGCGCCGCTCGGTACGACCGCGCGTACGGGCGTGTGGCAGATGGCAAGTGGAGCAAAGTGGAGTACGGTGGAGCGCACGGGAAGAGCGGTGGTGCTGTCGCCGGTGGCGGAGGAGGTGGGAGCCGATGTTTCTCGGTACCCACACGCCGCGGCTGGACGACAAGGGCCGGCTCTTCCTGCCGGCGAAGTTCCGCAAGGAGCTCGCCGGTGGCCTGGTCGTCACGCGAGGACAGGAGCGCTGCCTGTACGTGTTCGCGATGGCCGAGTTCGAGCGCATCATCGCCACGATGAGCTCCACGCCCGTCACCAGCCGGGCCGTCCGTGACTTCCAGCGCGTGTTCCTGTCCGCCGCCTCCGACGAGATCCCGGACAAGCAGGGCCGGGTCACCATTCCGGCCGTGCTGCGCGAGTACGCCGGCCTGTCCCGTGACTGCACCGTCATCGGTGCCGGGGCGCGCGTCGAGCTGTGGGACACCGCGGCCTGGAACGAGTACCTGTCCGCCACCGAGGAGTCCTTCTCCGAGCAGTCGGAGGAGGTGATCCCCGGACTCCTGTGACGCCGCGCCGGCCCGGGCGCCGGCTGCGAGGTCTCCACCCGCTCACGTCCATCCGTCCCGACGTCCCTTCCCCGGCGCCGGAGCGAGTGGACGGGGACGCGGTGGGGGACCTGGCAGCCGGACCGGGCCACCACCCAGCAGACCAGAGAGGAGGACCGCCATGACCGACTTCCCAGGACGCGCCGCCGACCGGCACGTACCCGTCCTGCGCGACCGCATCGTCGCGCTGCTCGCCCCTGCCCTGCAGGCACCCGGCTCCGTGGCCGTGGACGCGACGCTCGGCATGGGCGGTCACACCGAGGCGCTGCTGCGCGAGTGCCCGCAGGCCACGGTGATCGGCATCGACCGGGACACCGAGGCGCTGCGGCTGGCGGGGGAGCGGCTGGCCGGGTTCGGTGAGCGGTTCGTCCCGGCCCGCGCGGTCTACGACGAGATCCTGCAGGTGCTGCAGGCCCAGGGCCGCCGGCAGGTCGACGCCGTGCTGTTCGACCTGGGCGTCTCCTCCCTCCAGCTGGACGAGGAGGAGCGCGGGTTCGCCTACCGGCACGACGCCCCCCTGGACATGCGGATGGACCAGACCGGTGGGCCGACGGCCGCCGACGTGCTCAACACCTACGACGCGCGCGAGCTCGAGCGCATCCTGCGTGAGTACGGCGAGGAGCGGTTCGCCCGGCGGATCGCGAACGCCGTCGTCCGCGAGCGCGAGCGGGAGCCGTTCGACCGGTCCGAGCGGCTGGTCGACCTGCTGCGGTCCGCCATCCCCGCGGCCTCGCAGCGCACCGGCGGGCATCCGGCCAAGCGGACGTTCCAGGCCCTGCGGATCGAGGTCAACCGCGAGCTCGAGGCGTGGCGGTCGGCGCTGCCGGACGCGATCCGCGCGCTGGCCGTGGGCGGTCGCGTCGCGGTCCTCTCCTACCACTCGCTCGAGGACCGCATCACCAAGCAGACCCTCGCCGCCGGCGCCCGCAGCACCGCGCCGCCCGGTCTGCCGGTCGAGCTGCCCGAGCACGCGCCGTACCTGCGACTGCTGACCCGTGGCGGCGAGGAGCCGACCGCCGAGGAGATCGAGACCAACCCCCGCGCCGCATCCGCCCGCCTGCGCGCCGCAGAACGCACCCGATCGACGGAGGCAACCTCATGAGCCAGATGACCGCTCCGGTGACCACCCAGCGGGCCGCGCGACTCCCGGCACGCCGACCGGCGGCCCGAGCGGCGGCGCCCGTCCGGGCTCGCCTGCGGGTGGTCACGGGCGAGGAGGTGCGGCACAGCCACACGGGCTTCGGGGTGGTGTGCGCGCTGCTGATGGCGGTCGGTCTGCTGGCCGTGCTCCTGCTCAACACCGCACGCGCGGAGCAGTCGTTCGCCCTGGGCAACCTGCAGCAGACCTCCGACCGGCTCTCCGACAACGAGGAGCAGCTGCGCACCGACCTGGCCAACGTCCAGGCCCCCCAGCAGCTGGCCCTGAAGGCCCAGGAGATGGGCATGGTGCCGGCCACGGAGGTGGCGTACGTGCGGACGTCGGACAAGAAGGTGCTCGGCGTGGCGACGCGGGCGCCCGGCGCAGGCGCGTTTACCGTGGGCACACTGCCGAACACGCCCGCCAGCACCGTCGCCGGACGGGCGGTGACAGCGGCCGAGCAGGACATCGTGATCGTCAAGCCGACTCCGCCCCAGCCTCCGACAACGGCACCGACCCAGCAGTCGGGACAGCCCACGGTCAAGCAGTCCCCGGCCGCGGGCGGTGCGGCGTCACCCACGGCGCCGACGACCCGCACCTCGCCTGCGCGTCCCGCCGTCAAGCAGCAGGACGCCGGTCGCTCGACCGGCGGCCGACCGGCGACGTCGACCCCGACCACAGGCACGCGAACGACCACGACGAGGTGAGCACGTGAGCCAGCAGCGCCGACCCGGTCCAGCGCAGACGCGTCCGGCGCGGCGGGGTCGGCCCGCGGCCACTCGGCACGAGCCCGACAGGCGCCGGCGACGGACCACACCGCGGCCCGCCTCCGCCGATGCCGGCTCGACCCCGCGGGCCCGCGCCCACCGCGCGGCTCCGCGTCGGCCGGTTCCGCGTACGAGACCGCCGGCACCGCCGCGTCGGCCGGTCTCGCTCGGGGTCGGCCACCCGCGCCGACGCGCCCGGATCATGGTCGTGGCGATGCTGTTCGTGTTCAGCATGTTCGGCGTCCAACTGGTCCGCATCCAGGGGCTGGAGGCCGCGAGCGTGTCCGAGGAGGCGTTCGGCAGCCGCATCAAGCGCGTTGCCGTACCCGCCCAGCGCGGCACGATCACCGACACGCACGGTGTGGTCCTCGCCGACAGCGTCGACCGCCGCAACATCTACGGCGACTCGACGGCCATCGCGCAGTACGCCACCAGGCCGGCCGGCAAGGGGAAGGTGAAGCTGGGCCTGCCCGGGGCGGCCAAGCGCATCGCCCCGCTGCTCGGGCTGAAGGAGAGTGACCTGCTGGCCCTCCTGCAGAGGCAGTATGCGAAGAAGTCCCAGTTCGCCTACCTGGCCAAGGACGTCTCCCCGACGCAGTGGCGCGCTGTGCAGGAGCTCGGTGTCCCCGGTGTCTTCAGCGAGCGGACCGTCCGCCGTGAGTACCCGCAGGGCACGAGCCTGGCTCCGCTGGTCGGCTGGGTCGGGTCCAACGGCGCCCCCGGCGGTGGCGTCGAGGCACTGGAGCAGAAGAGGCTGGTCGGCAAGCCGGGGACGCACGTGTACGAGCGTGACCCCAACGGCCAGGTCATCGCGACCGGCGACAACTCCGACATCCCGGCCGTCCCCGGCAAGGACCTGCGGCTGACCATCGACAACGATCTGCAGTGGTACGCCCAGAACGCTCTGATCCAACGGGTCACCGAGACCAAGGCGCTCTCGGGCGACGTGGTCGTGATGGAGGTGAAGACCGGGAAGATCCGGGCCGCCGCGTCGTACCCGAGCTTCGACCCCAACGACATGGCGAGCGCGCCGCCGTACCTGCAGCTGCGCCCGTTCGACGAGGTCTACGAGCCGGGCTCGACCAGCAAGGTGATCACGATGGCGGCGCTCATCGACCAGGGGTACGCGACGCCCACGACTCCGGTGACCGTGCCGCCGACCCTGGTCCGCGCCGGGCGGCCGTTCAAGGACTCCGAGTCCCACGGCACCGAGCACATGACCCTGGCCGGCGTCCTCGCCCACTCCTCGAACATGGGCACCATCCTCGCCGGCGAGAAGATGCCGGCGAGGACGCTGCACGACTACATGACCGCGTTCGGGCTGGGCCGGCGCACCGGCGTGGGCTTCCCCGGTGAGTCGCCCGGCATCCTGGCCGCGCCCGAGGCCTGGAAGGGCGACCAGCGGTACACCGTGATGTTCGGTCAGGGCCTCGCGGGGACCGCCGTGCAGCAGGCGGCGGTGTTCCAGACGATCGCCAACGGGGGCGTCCGTCAGCCCGTCTCGCTCGTCGAGGGCGTCGGCGACGGCCGGGGCGGGTTCGGCGCGCCGGAGGACGACCGGAAGCCGCAGCGGGTGGTGAGCGCCACCACCGCCTCGCAGCTGACCAGGATGATGCAGTCGGTCGTCAGCGAGGAGGGCACCGCCAACGCGGCCGCCGTGCCCGGCTACACGGTGGCCGGCAAGACCAGCACGGCGGAGCGGTACGACGCCACGCTGAAGAAGTACAGCGGGACCACGGCGTCCTTCATCGGCTTCGCCCCCGCGCAGAACCCCGAGCTGGTCGTCGCCGTGACCATCCAGCGACCGCAGGCGGGCATCTACGGCGGGCCGGTCTCCGGTCCGGTGTTCAGCAAGATCATGTCCTTCGCGCTCCAGCAGCGTAAGGTCCCGCCGTCGGGTAACGCGCCGCAGCCTTACCCGTTGACCACGACCCCACCCGCGACGGAGCAGAAGTGATCCCGCTGACCCTGACGGAGATCGCCGCCATCACCGGCGGAGCACAGCACGGAGAGGAGGTCCTGGTCGACGCGGCCGTCGTCACCGACTCCCGCGAGGCCGTTCCCGGGTCGCTGTACGTGGCCCGCGTCGGGGAGCACGCCGACGGCCATGCGTACGTCCCGCAGGCCCGCGCCGCGGGTGCGGTGGCCGTGCTCGGGACCCGGGTCGTCGACGACGGCCCCACCGTCCTCGTCCCGGACGTGCAGGCGGCGTTCGCAGCACTCGCGCGTGCCGTGGTCGACCGTGCCGCCGGGCTCACGGTGATCGGCATCACCGGCAGCTCGGGCAAGACCTCGACCAAGGACCTGCTCGCCGCCGTGCTCCGCCCGGTCGGCGAGACCGTCGCGCCGGTCGGTTCGTACAACTCCGAGGTCGGCGTGCCCCTGACGGTGTGCCGCGTCACGCCGAGCACCCGCTTCCTGGTCGCCGAGATGGGCGCCGACGGCGAGGGGCACATCGCCTACCTCACCCGGATCGCCCCGCCGCAGATCGGCATCGTCCTGAACGTCGGCCGCGCCCACCTGGGGGAGTTCGGCTCGGTCGAGGCGATCGCCCGGACCAAGTCGGAGATGGTGCAGGCGCTCTCACCGGAGGGGCTCGCGGTGCTCAACGCCGACGACCCGAACGTCCTGGCGATGCGCGAGAAGACCTCGGCCCGGGTCATCACCGTCGGCCGGGGCGCGGACGCCGACGTCCGGGCGACCGACGTGGAGCTCGACGACCTCGGCCGGGCCCGGTTCACGGCGCGGACGCCGCAGGGCAGCGCCACGGTCTCGCTGCGCCTGCTGGGGGAGCACCACGTCCACAACGCCCTCGCGGTCCTCGCGGCCGCCCTCGAGCTCGGCGTGCCGCTCGCGCAGGTCGCGGACTGCCTGTCCCGCGCCGAGGCCGCCAGCCGGTGGCGGATGGAGCTGCACGACCTGCCGGACGGCGTGACGCTGGTCAACGACGCCTACAACGCCAACCCCGAGTCGATGGCCGCGGCGCTGCGCGCTCTCGCCCGGATGGGTGCGGGCGGTCGCCGGACGCTGGCCGTCCTGGGTGCGATGCGCGAGCTCGGCGCGGACTCCGACGCCGAGCACGTGGCCGTCGGCCGGCTGGCGATGGAGACCGGCGCCGACCTGGTGATCGCCGTCGGTCCGGGCGCCGAAGGCATAGTCGAGGGCGCCCGCGAGGCGGGGGCCGACGTCACGAGCGCGGTCTGGGTGCAGGACCGGGACGCCGCGCGTGCGCTGCTGTTCCGCGAACGTCGTGAGGGAGATGTCATCCTGCTGAAGTCCAGCCGGGACTCGGGCCTAAGGTTCCTCGGAGACATGATCGTCGAGGAGACCACGGAGGGCGCACGGTGAGGGCTGTCCTGATTGCTGCCATCATCTCGTTGGGGGCAGCACTGCTGGGCACGCCAGCATTCATCCGGTTCCTGGTGCGCAAGAGCTACGGGCAGTTCATCCGGGACGACGGACCCACCAGCCACCGCACCAAGCGCGGTACGCCGACCATGGGCGGCGCCGTCATCATCGGCGCCTCGGTGCTCGCCTACGCCGGTGCCCACCTGCTGACGTGGACCCCGTTCACCGCCAGCGGGTTGTTGGTGATGCTGCTCATGACGGGTCTGGGCGCCGTCGGGTTCGCCGACGACTACATCAAGATCTCCAAGCAGCGGTCGCTGGGGCTGCGCTCGCACGAGAAACTCATCGGCCAGACGATCGTCGCGGTCGTCTTCGCGGTGCTCGCGCTGCAGTTCGAGCGCAAGAACGTCGCGCCGGCGAGCACCCACCTGTCCTTCGTGCGGGACACCTGGGTCGACCTCGCGTTCGGCGGCACGGCGGTCGGGCTGATCCTCTTCGTCATCTGGGCGAACCTGATGATCGCCGGCACGAGCAACGGCGTGAACCTCACCGATGGCCTCGACGGTCTCGCGACCGGTGCGAGCGTGATGGTGTTCGGCGCGTACGTCCTCATCTCGATCTGGCAGTACAACCAGAACTGCTTCTCCGTCCCGAGCAGCAAGTGCTACGAGGTTCGCGACCCGCACGACCTCGCGGTCGTGGCCGCCTGCGTGATGGGCGCCTGCTTCGGCTTCCTGTGGTGGAACGCCTCACCGGCCAAGATCTTCATGGGCGACACCGGGTCGCTCGCGCTGGGTGGTGCGCTGGCCGGCATGGCCATCACCACCCGGACCGAGCTGCTCGTCGTCGTGCTCGGCGGCCTGTTCGTCATCATCACCCTCTCGGTCATCATCCAGGTCGGCTCGTTCAAGCTGCGCGGCGGCAAGCGGGTGTTCCGGATGGCCCCGCTGCAGCACCACTTCGAGCTGATGGGCTGGGCGGAGGTCACGATCGTCATCCGCTTCTGGATCATCTGCGGTCTGTGCGTCGCTCTCGGCCTCGGCGTGTTCTACGCCGAGTGGGTGGTCGGGGCGTGAGCGGGGCCGACCAGCTCTGGCCGGTCGACCCCTCGTACGAGCCGCTGGGCGGGGCGCGCGACCTCACCCACCGGGACGCGGACTGGTCCGGCCTGGGCGTCCTCGTCGTCGGCCTCGGGGTGAGCGGGTTCGCCGCGGCCGACGCCCTGCTGGAGCGTGGCGCGCGGGTGACCGTCGTCAGCCCCGACACCAACCCGGCGATCGCCGAGCGGGCGCAGGTGCTGGAGGTCCTGGGTGCGCGCGTCGTCGCCGGCGAGCCGCTGGGGGACCGGGCACCCGAGGACACCGACCTGGTCGTCACCTCGCCGGGCGTCCCACCGACCAACCCGCTGCTCGTCGCGTGCGCGCAGGCGGGCATCCCGGTGTGGGGCGAGGTCGAGCTCGCCTGGCGGATGCGCCCGAAGGAGGGCGCGGCGCCGTGGCTCACGGTGACGGGTACCAACGGCAAGACCACCTGCGTGACCATGCTCGAGTCGATCCTGCTCGCGGCCGGGCTGCGGGCCACCGCCGCCGGCAACGTCGGGCTGCCGATCCTGGAGGCCGTGCTCCACCCCGAGCCGTACGAGGTGCTCGCGGTCGAGCTGTCGACCTTCCAGCTGCACTGGTCGCGCAGCATCTCCCCGTACGCCGCCGTCTGCCTCAACGTCGCCCCCGACCACGTCGACTGGCACGGCTCCTACGAGGAGTACCGCCGGATGAAGGGCCGCATCTACGAGCGCGCCCAGGTCGCCTGCCTGTTCAACGTGCAGGACCCGCAGACCGAGCAGCTCGTCCGGGACGCGGACGTCGTCGAGGGCTGCCGTGCCGTCGGGTTCACCCTCGGCATCCCGGCCCGCTCGATGCTCGGGCTGGTCGAGGACGTCCTCGCCGACCGCGCGTTCGTCCAGCAGCGGCAGACGTCGGCCGCCGAGCTGTGCTCCCTGGACGACCTGGCGACCGCCGACGGCGCGCCCGCCCCGCCGCACTACGTCGCCGATGCGCTGGCGGCCGCCGGCCTGGCCCGGGCGTACGACGTCGCACCCGCCGCGGTGCGCGAGGGTCTGCGCGCGTACGCGCCACAGCCGCACCGCGTCCAGCCGGTCGGCGTCGTCGGTGACGTGCGCTTCGTCGACGACTCCAAGGCGACGAACCCGCCCGCCGCCCGCGCCTCCCTCACCGCCTACGAGCACGTGGTCTGGGTCGCCGGTGGTCAGCTCAAGGGCGCCGACGTGGACGACCTCGTCCGCGAGGTCGCCGCGCGGCTGAGGGGCGCGGTGCTCATCGGGGTGGACCGCCAGCAGATCGCGGACGCGCTCGCTCGACACGCACCCGATGTCCCCGTCCGCCAGCTGTCCAGCACGGACACTGGGGTCATGGACGAGGTGCTGCGGGAGGCGAGTGCGCTCGCGCGCCCCGGGGACGTCGTGCTGCTCGCGCCCGCCGCGGCCTCCAAGGACATGTTCCCCGGGTACGACATGCGCGGCGACGCGTTCGCCGCCGCGGTGCGCCGCCTCGCCGAGTCCGCGGGAGAGCCGGGGTCGTGAGCGCGTCGAGCACCACCGGCGGCCGGGAGTCCTTGAGTCCCTGGTCGCTGGAGGGCCTGCGGCTGCGGCTGGACTCCCCGGTGGCTGCGTACTACATCCTGCTGGGCGCGAGCACCCTGCTCGTGACGTTCGGCCTGGTGATGGTGCTGTCCGCGTCCAGCGTCACCTCCTACCAGGAGAGCGGCTCCTCCTACACCGTCTTCAGGACCCAGGCGATGTACGCCGCCATCGGCCTCGTGGTCGCCGTCATCGCCAGCCGCGTCTCGGTGCCGTGGTGGAAGCGACTGGCCCTCCCGGCGTTCTTCGCCGCGCTGGTCCTGCAGCTGTTGGTGTTCAGCCCGCTCGGCAACTCCGTGAAGGGCAACCGGAACTGGCTGGCCGTCGGCGGCTTCTCGATGCAGCCGTCCGAGCTCGGCAAGGTCGCGCTCGTGCTGGTCGGCGCGCTGGTCCTCACCCGCAAGCGCAAGCTGCTGGCCCACATGGGGCACGCCCTGGTGCCCTTCGTCCCGATGGCCGCCGGCCTGATGGCCCTGGTGCTCCTGGGCCACGACCTCGGCACCGTGCTGGTCCTGCTGACGATCGCGGCCGGCATCCTGTTCGTCGCCGGTCTGCGGGTGCGCGTCTTCGTGGTCCCGGCCGTGATCGCCGCCATCGGCGTCCTGATCCTGGTCAAGACCAGCGACAACCGGATGGGCCGCGTCGACGCCTGGCTGGGCACCTGCGCCGACCAGGGCCGCCCGGAGTGCTACCAGAAGGTGCACGGGCTGTACGCGCTCGCCGACGGCGGCTGGTGGGGCCTCGGCATCGGTGAGAGCCGGGAGAAGTGGGACTGGCTGCCGGAGGCCCACAACGACTTCATCTTCGCGATCATCGGCGAGGAGCTCGGCCTACCGGGCACCCTGATCGTCGTGGGTCTGTACGCCGCGCTCGCCTTCGCCGCCTACCGCATCATCACGCGCAGCAGCGACTTCTTCGTCCGGTTGGCCACCGCCGGCATCATGGTGTGGATCGTCACCCAGGCCATGATCAACATCGGCTCGGTCACCGGTCTGCTCCCCATCATCGGCGTCCCGCTGCCGCTGGTGTCCGCAGGTGGGTCGGCGATGGTGACCACCATGCTGGCGCTCGGCATGCTGGTGTCGTTCGCCCGGCACGACCCGGCCTGCCGCGCCGCGCTCGAGGCGCGGCCCAGCCTGATCCGCCGTTCGCTCGCCGTCCTGCCCCTTCGCAAGGAGAATTCGTGACCGATCTGTCCTCCGTCGTGCTCGCTGGTGGAGGGACGGCCGGTCATGTGTCGCCGTTGCTCGCCACCGCCGACGCCCTCCGCGACCGCCATCCGGGCGTCCGGATCACCGTGCTCGGCAGCCGCGGTGGTCTGGAGGAGCGGCTCGTGCCGGAGCGCGGGTACGACCTGCGCGTCATCCCCAAGGTCGCCTTCCCGCGTCGCCCCGACCTGGACGCGCTGCGGTTCCCGGTCGCGCTGCCGCGTGCGGTCCGTCAGACCCGGCGCATCCTGGACGAGGTCGAGCCGCAGGCCGTGGTCGGCTTCGGCGGGTTCGTCTGCCCGCCCGCCTACCTCGCCGCCCGCAAGCGCATCCCGATCGTCGTCCACGAGGGCAACGCGATCGTCGGCATGGCCACGAAGCTCGGCATCCGGTACACCACCCACGTCGCCAAGACCTTCGAGATCACCCGCCTTCCGGGTGCGGAGCTGATCGGCATGCCGCTGCGACGCCAGATCACCCGGCTGGACCGGGCAGCGGCTCGGCCCGAGGCCCTGCGCACCCTCGGTCTGCAGGACGGACTCCCCACCGTGCTGGTGACGGGCGGCTCGCTCGGCGCGCAGCGGATCAACGAGGCGTTCCGCGCTCAGGTCGGCCTGCTGCGTGGATCCGGCGTGCAGGTGCTGCACGTGACGGGTCAGGGCAAGGGCTTCGATCCCGGACCGGGAGAGCCGGGGCAGGCGCCGTACGTCGTCCAGGAGTACGCCGACCGGATGGATCTGGCCTACGCGGCCGCCGACCTGGTCGTGACGCGCTCGGGCGGCAACATGGTGTGCGAGACCACGACCGTCGGGCTGCCGGCGGTGTTCGTCCCGCTGCCGATCGGCAACGGTGAGCAGCGGTTGAACGCCCAGGCCGTCGTCGACGACGGCGGTGCGGTCCTGGTCGACGACGACGACTTCACCCCGGAGTGGGTGGCCGAGCACGTGCCCGCGCTGGCGCAGGACGCCGCCCGGTTGCAGCAGCTCGCGGCCGTCGCCTCGCGGCACGGGCACCGGGACGCAGACGAACGCCTGGTCGATCTCATCGAGACCGCGGTCGCCGCCGGGACGGGCGGCGCCTGATGCCCGACGGCGTCAACGACCGGTTCGACTTCGCCGCGCCGCTCCCGGCCGTCTCCGACCTCGCGGCGGTCCACATGATCGCCGTCGGCGGCTCCGGCATGTCCGGTGTCGCGCGCCTGCTCCTGGCCAGGGGCGTGCCGCTGAGCGGGTCGGACAACAACGACGTGCCGGTGCTGGCGTCCCTGCGCAGCGCCGGCGCCCGGGTCGCCGTGGGCTACGCCGCCGCGAACCTCGACGCCGTCCCGGACGACGCGGTCGTCGTCGTGTCCTCGGCGATCCGCGAGGACAATCCCGAGCTCGCCGAGGTCCGGCGCCGCGGAATGGCGGTCCTGCACCGGTCCCAGGCGCTCGCCGTGCTGATGGGCGACCGCGAGGGTCTTGCCGTCGCGGGCGCGAACGGCAAGACGACCACGAGTGGCATGGCGGTCGCGGCGCTGCGGCACGCCGGTGCCGACCCCTCCTTCGCTATCGGCGCCGACATCGCGGGCGTGGGGGTCAACGCGGCGCCGGGCGGCGGTCCGGCCTTCGTGGTCGAGGCCGACGAGAGCGACGGCTCCTTCGTGGTCTACCGCCCCGAGGTCGCGATCGTCACGAACATCCGCGACGACCACCTGGACTTCTACGGGACGAGCGACCGGCTGCACGCGGCGTACGCCGAGTTCGCCGGGACGATCCGCCCGGGCGGCCTGCTCGTCGCCTGCGCCGACGACAAGGGGAGCGCCGCCCTGGCCGCGGCGCGCCGGGCGGCGGGGGAGCGGGTCCTCACCTACGGGCGCAGCGCGGCCGCCGACCTGCGGGTGGACCAGGAGTCGGGCAGCGGCTTCGACTGGGGAGCGGTGCTGACCTTCCCCGGCGGCGTGACCCTCCCGTTGACCTTGAAGGTTCCCGGTGCCCATAACGTGCTGAACGCCGCGGGCGTGGCACTCGCTCTCACCGCCGGGCTCGGCCTCAGCCCCGAGCGTGCGGTGGCCGGCCTCGCGTCGTTCCGGGGCACGGCCCGGCGGTTCGAGCCGCGTGGTGAGACGGCCGGCGTCCGCGTGGTGGACGACTACGCCCACAACCCGGGAAAGCTCGAGGCCGTCGTCCGCACCGGTCTGGCCCTGCGCGAAGGCGGCCGGCTCGTGGTGCTGTTCCAGCCTCATCTGTACTCGCGGACCCAGCACGCCGCCGACGGTCTCGCGCACGCACTGCGACTGGCCGACCATGCCGTCGTGATGGACGTGTACGGCGCGCGCGAGGCGCCCGTGCCGGGCGTGTCGGGTCGCCTCGTCTCCGACCAGGTGCCCGGTGCGACGTTCGCGGCCGATCACGACGACGCGGTCGACGCGGTCGTCGAGGCCGTCCGTCCGGGCGACCTCGTCCTGACCGTCGGCGCCGGCGACGTGACCGGCCTCGGACCGCGCATCCTGGAACGGCTCGCAGCCGGATCCGCGACGGGCCCGTGAGCGCCCGGCGGGTCGACCGCGCCGACGTCCGGTCCGTGCGACGCCGGCGCCTCCTGCTGGCGACGGTCGTCCTCCTCACGGTCGGTGCCGCCGGCTGGGCGGTGTGGTTCAGCTCGTACGTGAGCGTGCACCGGATCCGGGTCGACGGCGGCACCCCCGCGCTGGCCACCCAGGTGCAGCGCGCCGGCGCGGGTGCTCTCGGCCGTCCCCTCGTCAGGGTGGACACCGGCGCGGTCCGGCGGTCGGTGGCCGCCCTGGGCGAGGTCGAGCAGGTCGAGGTCTCGCGGTCCTTCCCCTCCACGCTCGTCGTCCACGTCACGCCGCGTACGCCCGTCCTCCTCGCCCGGACGCCGGACGGCGCGCTCCACCTCATCGACTCCCACGGGACGCCGTACGGGACGGTGGCTCGTCCGGACGGCTCGCGGCTGCCGATCGTCCCGGTCCCCGACGTCCGCAACCCGGCGAGCAAGCCCGGCCTGAACGCGCTGGTCGCCGTGATGGACGCGCTGGGTGCCGATCTGCGGCCGCAGGTCTCCGGTGTCGCGGCGGATCGCAGCGGGTGGGTCACCTTCACGCTCAGCGGTCTGCAGGTGCGGTGGGGCGACGCCGACGACGGCGCGCTGAAGGCCCGCGCCCTGCGCACGATGCTGCCGACGGCCGCGACCGAGAAGGCGCGAGTGCTGGACATCAGCAGCCCGGAGCGTCCCGTGCTGTCCTGACCGGGCGCCGTCGGCGTGTCGCGGCCGGCCCCGGTGCGCCGTCAGGTTCGAGGTGAGGTTGAGACTCGTGTCACCTCGGGAACCTCGCGTAGCATGCCGAAATCCGCTACCGGCCCGTGCGTGCGTGTCGCACCCACAGGAGCACAACGAGACGCGACATGATCGGCGCACGAGTCACGTGGACAGCTTGTGGCTCGACCAGAGGTCGAACCTCGTGACACCACCGCATTGCGAAAGGCCCTCACTCGTGGCAACTCCCCAGAACTACCTGGCCGTCATCAAGGTCGTCGGCATCGGCGGCGGAGGCGTCAACGCCATCAACCGGATGATCGAGGTGGGCCTGAAGGGTGTCGAGTTCATCGCGATCAACACCGACGCCCAGGCGCTGCTGATGAGCGACGCCGACGTCAAGCTCGACGTCGGCCGTGAGCTCACCCGAGGCCTCGGCGCCGGCGCGGACCCGGAGGTCGGCAAGAAGGCCGCCGAGGATCACGCCGAGGAGATCGAAGAGGTCCTCAAGGGCGCAGACATGGTGTTCGTCACCGCCGGAGAGGGGGGCGGCACCGGCACCGGCGGCGCTCCCGTGGTCGCGAAGATCGCCAAGGGCATCGGCGCGCTCACCATCGGTGTCGTCACGCGGCCCTTCACCTTCGAGGGTCGCCGCCGCGCCAACCAGGCCGAGCTCGGCATCGGCGCGCTGCGCGAGGAGGTCGACACCCTCATCGTCATCCCGAACGACCGGCTGCTGTCGATCAGCGACAAGAACGTCAGCATGATGGACGCCTTCCGCAGCGCCGACCAGGTGCTGCTCTCCGGTGTGCAGGGCATCACCGACCTGATCACGACGCCCGGCCTGATCAACCTCGACTTCGCCGACGTGAAGTCGGTGATGCAGGGCGCCGGCTCGGCGCTCATGGGCATCGGGTCCGCCCGCGGCGAGGACCGCGCGGTGCAGGCCGCCGAGCTCGCGATCTCCTCGCCCCTGCTCGAGGCCAGCATCGACGGCGCTCACGGCGTGCTGCTGTCGGTGCAGGGTGGCTCCGACCTCGGCCTGTTCGAGATCAACGAGGCGGCCCGGCTGGTCCAGGAGGCCGCCCACCCCGAGGCGAACATCATCTTCGGCGCCGTGATCGACGACGCCCTCGGCGACGAGGTGCGCGTGACCGTGATCGCCGCCGGCTTCGACGGCGGTTCGCCGCAGAAGCGCTCGGACGACCGCGCCCTGGGGCAGATCCAGGGCAGCACCGCACGCCAGGGGACCGCGGCGCCGGCTCCGGCTCAGTACCAGCAGCCCCAGCAGGTGCAGCCGCAGGTGCCGGCCCCCGCGCAGATGCCCACGCCGCCGGCGCAGCAGCCGCAGCCCGGTCAGGTGCACGCGCCGCAGCGCCCGGTCCAGGCGGTGCCGACCCAGGCGCCGACCGAGACGGAGGACGACGAGCGCCCCGCCCCGGCGGCGGTCCCGGGCCACGTGCAGCAGGGCCAGGTGGCCCGTCCTCCGCACGAGGTCACCTTCGACGACAAGGACGACCTGGACGTCCCGGACTTCTTGAAGTGACCTGAGTGTGATCGCGTGGCAGGACCGCGTCCACGAGGCTGACTCGCCGGTCGACCGGTTCTTCACCGATGCGGTCGGTGGCGTCAGCGGCGCTCCGTACACCGGGCTGAACCTCGGCGCCCACGTCGGCGACCGTCCCGAGGACGTCGAGCGCAACCGACGGCTCCTCGCCGAGGCGGTCGGCGTCCCCCGCGACCGGCTCGTCTTCATGAACCAGGTGCACGGCGCCGACGTCGAGGTCGTCGACGGCCCACGGGCCGGGGAGGCCGAGCCGCACGACGCAGTCATCACTGCGGCCACCGACCTCGCTCTGGTCGTCCTGGTCGCGGACTGCACGCCAGTGCTGCTCTCGGCGCCGGACGCCGGTCTGGTCGCCGCCGTCCACGCCGGACGTCCCGGGATGACGGCCGGTGTCGTCGCGGCGACCGTCGACCGGATGCGTCAGCTGGGCGCCCGGCAGGTGAGTGCTGCGGTCGGCCCGTCGGTGTGCGGCCGCTGCTACGAGGTGCCCGAGGCGATGCGCGAGGCAGCCGTCGCCGCGAGCCCCTCGGCGGGTGCGGTGAGCTGGACCGGTACCCCCGCCGTCGACGTGGCTGCCGGCGTGGTCGAGCAGCTGCGGACCGCGGGTGCCGAGGTGACCTGGGTGCCCGGCTGTACGCGGGAGTCCGAGACGCTCTACTCCTACCGTGCCGAGCCGAGGACCGGCCGGTTCGCCGGGGTCGTCGTGCAGCGCGAGAGCCACTGAGGGTCGGGGAGGCGTCGATGCCCGACAGCGCCGGCCCGAGCGACAGTCGTGCCCAGCAGCTGCGTGACTCGCTGGACGCCGTGGAGCAGCGTGTCGCCTCCGCCTGCGACGCCGCCGGCCGGCACCGCTCTGAGCTGACCCTGGTGGTGGTGACCAAGTACTTCCCGGCCGGCGACATCGAGCGGCTGGCGACCCTGGGCGTGCGCGACATCGGCGAGAACCGGCACCAGGAGGCGAGCGACAAGATCGCCGAGCTCGCGCCGGCGACGCGGCAGGACCTGCGGACCCATTTCATCGGCCAGCTGCAGAGCAACAAGGCGGGGGCCGTCGCGGCGTACGCCGACGTCGTGCAGTCGGTGGACCGCGCCAAGGTCGCCCGTGCCCTGGACCGCGGTGCCGAGCGCGAGGGTCGCCTCGTCGACGTGACGGTGCAGGTGGACCTCGCAGGCGACGATGCCGGTCGCGGCGGAGCGGCGCCGGCGGACGTCCTCGCCCTCGCCGCGACGATCGAGGGCTGCGCCTCGCTGCGGCTGCGGGGCCTCATGGCGGTCGCCCCGCTGGGTGCCGACCCGGCCGAGGCGTTCGAACGCCTCCACCGGACCCACGAGGACCTGATCGCGGATCACCCTGGGGCGACCTGGATCTCGGCCGGTATGAGCGGTGACCTCGAGCAGGCGGTCGCGGCGGGTGCGACACACCTGCGTGTCGGGAGCGCAATCCTCGGTTCTCGTCCGGCCCTTCGGTAGCGTCGAGAACGGACGACGACCACGTTCGAGCTCACGCAGGGTGTCCTCGGACAGCACGATCCAAGGAGCGGGACATGGCCGGCGCGCTGCGCAAGACGATGGAGTACCTCGGCCTGGCCGAGGTCGATCCCGCCCACCCCGACCTTCAGGGTCGGCGGGACGACTACTACTACGACGACGACCAGGCCGACTACTACGACGACGAGGCCGCGTACGATCGCGAGCCGGTGGTCGAGCGGTCCGCTGAGGTCACCCCGCTGCATCAGCGCGGCCCGGCGGCACGACCCGTCCGTGAGCTGCACGACTCGGAGGTGGCGTCCTTGAGCCGCATCACGACCATCCACCCGCGCACCTACAACGAGGCCAAGAACATCGGGGAGAGCTTCCGCGACGGCGTCCCGGTGATCATGAACCTCAGCGACATGGACGACAACGACGCCAAGCGGCTCGTCGACTTCGCCGCCGGGCTCGTCTTCGGGCTGCACGGCTCGATCGAGCGGGTCACCAGCAAGGTGTTTCTTCTCTCACCGTCCTCGGTCGAGGTCGCCACCACGGGGACGGAGTCGAACGCACCCCGCGCGGCGCTGTTCAACCAGTCCTGACGGCCGCCCGACCCCGCGCGTCCGGTAACGGCCCGCGTCCAGGAGACTTGCGTCCATGAACGCTGTGCGCGCCATCCTCGCGCTCCTGCTCTACCTGTTCTTCATCGTTCTCATCGCACGGCTGGTGCTGGACTGGGTGCAGGTGCTGGCGCGGGAGTGGCGGCCGCGGGGCCCGATCCTGGTCCTCGCCGAGGTCGTCTACTCCATCACCGACCCGCCGCTGCGCGCGCTGCGACGGATCATCCCTCCGCTGCGTCTGGGGCAGGTGCGCCTCGACCTGGCCTTCCTCGTCCTGGTGCTGGCTGTCTCTTTCCTTCTTCGTCTTCTAAGGTGATGGCGACAGAGATTCGTTAGGTCGGCAGGTCACGCGCTCGCGGACGTTCGCGTAACCGGCGACCACATCGTGGTTACCGAGGTGAGCACACATGGCGTTGACGCCTGAGGACGTAGTCAAGAAGGAGTTCACGAAGCCCAAGGGTTTCGGTCGTAGCGGCTACGACGAGATCCAGGTGGACGACTTCCTCGATGAGATCGTCGTGGAGCTTCGTCGGCTGAACGCCGAGAACGAAGACCTCACCACCAAGCTGGAGGAGTGCCGTCGCTCCAAGGGGCAGACGGGTCGGGAGCAGGCGGGTTCGTCCGCGTCCGGCGCGTCGGCGGTTCCGGGCATGACGCCGGTCTCCGCCGGCTCCCGAGACGCCGACAAGGTCGCTGGTGAGCTGAGCGCAGCTCAGGACCGGCTCGCGGCCGTGAAGGCCGAGGCGGCTCGCGCCGAGGAGGCGGCTCGCGCCGCCAAGGACGCGCAGGCGCAGTTCGAGGCGCAGGCCAAGCAGGCGCAGGACCGGCTGTCCGGCGTGCGCGCCGACATCGACAAGGCGGAGGCCGCCGAGCGCGAGGCTCGGCAGCGCGCGAACGCCGCGAACCAGCAGTCCGCCGCGTTCGCCGCGGCTCCCGCGCAGCAGGCCGCGGCGAGCAACGACTCCGACGCGGCCGGCGTCATCGCGCTTGCTCAGCGGCTGCACGACGAGCACGTGTCCGAGGGGCAGAGCACCCGGACGCGGCTGATCTCCGAGGGCGAGCAGCACCGCGAGAAGGTCGTCGGTGAGGCGACCTCCAAGCGCGAGGAGCTCCTCAAGCAGGGTCAGGCGAAGCACGACGAGCTGATCCGTACGGGCCAGGCGCGTCACGACGAGCTGATCAACGCCGGCCAGTCCAAGCACGACACGCTCGTCAAGGACGCGACGAACCGCTCCAGCACCCTCGTGGGCGAGGCGGAGACCAAGAAGTCGACGATCCTCGGCCAGCTCAACACCGAGCGCGATCGGCTGACGGCCGACATCGAGCAGCTGCGGACGTTCGAGCGGGACTACCGGACCAAGCTCAAGGGCTACATCGAGGGACAGCTCAAGCAGCTGGACCACGCTCCGATGGAGGGCAAGGGCGCAGGCGCCAAGGCCTGAGCCGAACGTTCGTGGTGCCCCCGCCCGCCGGGCGGGGGCACCACGCCGTCCGGGGGGCCAGGAAATTCTCAGCGAGCGCCTGTCACCGTTGTTCCTGTCCGAACCGTCATTTATCCTCTGCCGGTACATCCGCTCACGCCTGAGCACCGGGGGGCAGAGCGGCCGCGACGTCCCCGAGAGGAATCGATGGCTGTGAAGAAGGGCGAAGCGACCGAAGACACCAGTGGCCTCGGCGGCCGAGTCGGCAGAGCACTGAAGAAGGCCGTACGCCGCGGCACCGGGTCCTCGGGCGCGTCATCGAGCCCGACGACCGCAGCAGGGACGAAGAAGTCCGCCACGTCCAGGAGCGCCGCGAAGAGTACGACCAGCAGGACGACCACCGCCAAGAAGCCCGTCGCGACCAAGGCGGCGACCGGTACGAAGGCGGCCACCACGACGAAGGCGACCCCGGTGAAGGCGGCCGGCAGGCCGTCGGCTCCGAAGTCCTCGGCGAAGGCTCCCGCCGCGAAGGCGGCGACCCGCAAGACCTCCGCCAAGGCCGCTCCGAAGGCTGCCGGCAAGAGCGTCGCGAAGACGGCGGCCGAGAAGTCGGCGGCGAAGAAGACCGGCAAGGCGGCCCCGGCCAAGAAGACCAGCAAGGCGTCCACCGCCCAGAAGAAGAGTGAGGTCCGCGTGTCGACCAAGAGCACATCATCCGGCACGACGGCGTCGCGGGTCGCCGCGAAGCCGACCACGGCAGCGCCCTCCCACCTGAAGGTGCGCGAGGACGAGAGCCCCTGGACCGAGGCGGAGCTGGGGGAGGTCCGCACCCAGCTCGACGAGGACATCGCCCGGCTGACGTCCGAGCTCTCCGACATCGAGCTGGAGATCATCGGCCTGATGCAGGACAGCGGGGACGGCGCCGGCGACGACGAGGCCGACGCCGGCAGCAAGACCTTCGAGCGTGAGCACGAGTTCACGGTCGCGCAGAACTCCCGCGACATGCTGCTGCAGTCCCAGCGCGCGCTGCGGGCGATCGACGACGGCACGTACGGTGTGTGTGAGAACTGCGGCAACCCGATCGGCAAGCTGCGGTTGCAGGCCTTCCCGCGGGCCACCCTGTGCGTTCCGTGCAAGCAGCTGCAGGAGCGGCACTGACAGCGCCGGCGGCGGGCGAGGCGCGCTCGGCCGGCCCCGGCAGCACGATCGAGGAAGTGGTGAGCGTGCCCGAGCCGCGCCCGAGTGAGTCCGACCGTCCCGACACCGGGTCGACTGTCGATCCGGCAGGCGAGCGCCGTGGCCTGGCCGTGGGCAAGATCCTGCTCCTGGTGGTCGTGGCCGCGTCCGCGTACGCGCTGGACCAGCTGAGCAAGGCCTGGGCCGTCAGCTCGCTCGACGTGGGCGTGCCCCGCGAGCTGGTCGGTGATCTGCTGCAGCTGCGCCGCACCTCCAACCCAGGTGCGGCCTTCTCGATCGCGACGAACGCCACCTGGATCCTGACGGTCGTGGCCTGCTGCGTCATCGCCTGCACGATCTACGTGGCGCGCCGGCTGCGCAGCCGTGGCTGGGCGTGCGCGCTCGGTCTGCTGATCGGGGGTGCGCTCGGCAACCTCACCGACCGGTTCTTCCGGGCGCCGGGCGGGGGCAAGGGCCACGTGGTGGACTTCCTGGAGCTGCCGAACTGGCCGATCTTCAACGTCGCGGACATGTGCATCGTCTCGGCCGCCGTCCTGATCTGCGTGCTCGCCTTCGTCGGCATCGGCGTCGACGGCAGCCGCGCCGCTGACGAGGAGGACGAGGACGAGGAGCTCACGGCGGACGGCGACGATCGGGACGCCTCCTCACCGCAGGGATCGGCCGCGGAGGTCGGGACTGCCGACGAGCCGCGTGCCGACGCCCGGGCGACAGGTCCGGTGACGGAGTCCTCCGCCGCCGTCGCGGACAGCGAGGGTGACGCCGAGGCGGCGACGCCCGAGGACAAGGGCGTTGCGGAGACCGGAGCGTCGACGGCCGAGCCGCACGGTCGGACGAGCCCGGGGTCGACGCGTCGGTGAGTGAGATCAAGGCCCTGCCCGTCCCTGACGGTCTGCACGGTGAGCGCATCGACGCCGCGGTCGCACGGCTGCTGGGATTCTCCCGTACCCGTGCGGCCGAGCTGGCGGCCGAAGGGGCCATCAGTCTCGACCACCGACCCGCGGGGAAGTCCGACCGGGTGCACGCCGGCCAGTGGCTCGAGGTGCAGATGCCGGAGCGCACGGGTCCACGCCAACCCGAGGTGCGGCCCGCGCTCGTGCCCGGCCTGCGGATCGTGCACGACGACAGCGAGATCGTCGTCGTCGACAAGCCGCTCGGGGTCGCCGCCCATCCGAGCGTCGGCTGGGACGGACCCGACGTGGTGAGCGGCCTCGCAGCGGCCGGCTACCGCATCTCGACCTCCGGGGCCGCCGAGCGGCAGGGCATCGTGCAGCGCCTCGACGTGGGCACGAGCGGCCTGATGGTGGTCGCCAAGAGCGAGCGCGCGTACACCGTGCTCAAGCAGGCGTTCCGGGACCGCACGGTCGAGAAGACCTACCACGCGCTCGTCCAGGGCCTGCCCGACCCGGTGGTCGGGACCATCGAGGCGCCGATCGGCCGCCACCCGGGCCACGACTACAAGTTCGCGGTGATGAAGTCGGGTCGGCCCAGCGTGACGCACTACGAGGTCCTGGAGGCCTTCCGCTCGGCGTCGCTGCTGACGATCCACCTGGAGACCGGGCGGACGCACCAGATCCGGGTGCACTTCTCGGCGCTGCACCACCCGTGCGTCGGCGACCCGCTGTACGGCGGTGACCCGACGCTGGCCAGGAAGCTGGGGCTGGACCGGCAGTGGCTGCACGCCGTCGAGCTGTCCTTCGAGCACCCGGGCAGCGGCGAGTGGGTCACCTACACCAGCGAGTACCCCGCGGATCTGCAGCGCGCGCTGGACCGGATCCGCGAGCTCTGAGGCCGACGGGTGCGCCGTCCCGCCTGTCGCACCCGTCACAGGCCGCGAGTCCTCCCGACGCTGTCGGAGCCCGGTCGTAGACTCGCTCGCGATGAGCGAGCAGCCCCCCTCCCAGCACAGTGACAGCTTCGTGCACCTGCATGTGCACACCGAGTACTCCATGCTGGACGGAGCGGCGAAGAACAAGCCCCTGATCGCCGAGGCCGAGCGCCTCGGGATGCCGGCGATCGCGATGTCGGACCACGGCAACATGTTCGGGGCGTACGAGTTCTTCCACCTGGCCAAGGACACCGCGGTCCGACCGATCATCGGCATCGAGGCGTACGTCGCACCGAGCACCCGTCACTCCCGCAAGCAGGAGTTCTGGGCGCGCGGCGGCAAGCGGGAGATCGACGCCGACGGTGAGGGCGGCAAGGACGTCTCCGGCGGCGGCCGCTACACCCACATGACGATGTGGGCCAAGAACGCCGGCGGTCTGCGCAACCTCTTCCGGCTCTCCTCACGAGCCTCGTTCGAGGGCTACTACATGAAGCCGCGGATGGACCGGGAGATCATCGCCGAGCACGCCGAGGGCATCATCGCCACGACCGGCTGCCCGTCCGGTGAGGTGCAGACCCGGCTGCGGCTCGGCCAGTTCGACGAGGCCCTGGCGGCGGCGGCGGCGTACCAGGACATCTTCGGCAAGGAGAACTACTTCCTGGAGCTGATGGACCACGGGCTGGACATCGAGAGGAACGTCCGCCACGACCTCATCAAGATCGCCCGCGAGCTGCGCATCCCGCTGCTGGCGACCAATGACAGCCACTACGTCACCGAGGCCGACGCCGACACCCACGACAACCTGCTGTGCGTCGGCGTGGGCAAGAACAAGGACGACCCCCACCGCTTCAAGTTCAACGGGTCCGGCTACTACCTGAAGTCCTCGCAGGAGATGCGCGAGCTCTTCCGTGAGCTCCCGCAGGCGTGCGACAACACGCTGCGGGTGGCCGAGATGGTCGAGTCGTACGACGAGGTGTTCGCCCAGGTCGACCGGATGCCGCAGTTCCCGGACGTCCCCGAGGGGCAGTCGCAGGGGGAGTTCCTGCGCGAGCGGATCGCCGAGGGCATCACCGAGCGCTTCGGCGACCACGTGCCCGAGGGGGTCCACGAGCGGATCGAGACCGAGATGGCGGTCATCGAGCCGATGGGCTTCTCGTCCTACTTCCTCGTGGTCTCCGACATCTGCAAGTACGCCCGCGACAACGGCATCCCGGTCGGTCCCGGACGTGGCTCCGCGGCCGGGTCGCTGGTCGCCTACCTCACCCGCATCATCGAGCTGAACCCGCTGGAGCACGGCCTGCTGTTCGAGCGGTTCCTCAACCCCGAGCGCATCAGCCCGCCCGACGTCGACCTCGACTTCGACGACCGCAAGCGGGACCAGATGGTCCGCTACGTCACCGAGAAGTACGGCGCCGAGTACACCGCGCAGGTCAACACCTTCGGCACGATCAAGGCCAAGGCGGCGGTCAAGGACGCGAGCCGCATCCTCGGCAAGCCGTTCTCCGTCGGCGACCGGATCAGCAAGACCATGCCCGGCGACGTCATGGGCAAGGGCGTGCCGCTGAAGGAGCTGTTCAACGCCGAGCACCCGCGGTACGGCGAGGGCGCGGACATCCGGGCGCTCTACGACGCCGACCCCGAGGTCAAGCAGGTCATCGACACCGGCCTCGGGCTGGAGGGTCTGATCCGCGGCACCGGCGTGCACGCCGCGGCGGTCATCCTGTCGTCGACCCCGCTGCTGGACCTCATCCCGATGCACCGCCGGGACAAGGACGGCACGATCATCACCGGCTTCTCCTACCCGCAGTGCGAGGAGATGGGCCTGGTCAAGATGGACTTCCTGGGTCTGCGCAACCTGGGCATCATCGACCACGCCATCAAGCTGATCGAGAGCAACCGGGGTGAGCACGTCTCCACCGAGACGATCCCGCTGGACGACCCGGCGACGTACGAGCTGCTCGGGCGCGGCGACACGCTCGGGGTCTTCCAGCTCGACGGCGGCGCGATGCGCAACCTGCTGCGACTGATGAAGCCCACCGGCTTCGAGGACATCACCGCTGTGCTCGCGCTCTACCGGCCCGGCCCGATGGGCGCCAACGCGCACATCAACTACGCCGAGCGCAAGAACGGCCGGCAGGCGATCACGCCGATCCATCCCGAGCTCAAGGACGCCCTGGACCCGATCCTGGGCGAGACCTACCACCTGCTGGTCTACCAGGAGCAGATCATGGCGATCGCCCGCGAGCTCGCGGGCTACACCCTCGGAGGCGCAGACCTGCTGCGCCGGGCGATGGGCAAGAAGAAGGCGGAGATCCTGGAGAAGGAGTTCGCCAACTTCGAGGCCGGGATGACCAAGAACGGGTACTCCGCCGGTGCGATCAAGGCGCTGTGGGACGTCATGCTCCCGTTCGCCGGCTACGCGTTCAACAAGTCGCACGCGGCGGGGTACGGCCTCGTGTCGGCCTGGACGGCGTACCTCAAGGCCAACTACCCGGCCGAGTACACCGCGGCCCTGCTCACCTCGGTGCAGGACACCAAGGACAAGATGGGCATCTACCTCGCCGACGCCCGCAAGCTCGGCATCAAGGTGCTCCCGCCGGACGTCAACGAGTCGCTCGCCGACTTCGCCGCCGTGGGCACCGACATCCGGTTCGGTATGGCCGCCGTCCGCAACGTCGGTGGCAACGTCGTGGAGGGCGTCATCGCCGCGCGCGAGGAGAAGGGACGGTTCAGCTCCTTCGAGGACTTCCTGCGCAAGGTGCCCGCGGTCGTCTGCAACAAGCGGACCATCGAGTCGCTGGTCAAGGCGGGGGCGTTCGATGACCTCCAGCACCCGCGGCAGGGGTTGGTGCACATCCACGAGCCTTACGTCGACTCGATGGTCGAGGAGAAGAAGTTCGAGGCGGTCGGCCAGGACAGCCTGTTCGGTGGCTTCGGCGGCGACGAGCCCGGCATCCAGCTCGCAGCGCTGCCCCCGATCCCGGCGATCGA
Source organism: Luteipulveratus flavus (assembly GCF_029439465.1). GTDB lineage: Bacteria > Actinomycetota > Actinomycetes > Actinomycetales > Dermatophilaceae > Luteipulveratus > Luteipulveratus flavus. The sequence goes on from NZ_JAROAV010000027.1 coordinate 36,903, forward strand.
GTGGGACAAGCAGACCAAGCTGGCCTTCGAGCGAGAGATGCTCGGCCTGTACGTCTCCGACCACCCGCTGTTCGGCATCGAGCACGTGCTCGCCCAGCACGCCGACACCTCGATCGCTCGCCTGTCGGGGGACGAGGGTCCGCCGGACGGGACGACCGTGACGATCGCCGGCCTCATCACCGGGCTGCAGATCAAGCGGACCAAGAAGGGCGACCTGTGGGCGATCGCGAACGTCGAGGACCTCGACGGCTCGGTGGAGTGCCTGTTCTTCCCTTCGACGTACATGACGGTCTCGACCATGCTCAGCCAGGACGTCATCTGCGTGGTGAAGGGCCGGGTGAACCGGCGCGACGAGCAGGTCGCGATCAACGCGATGGAGCTCACGCTGCCGGAGCTGAAGGAGGGCCCGCGCGGCCCCGTGCTGCTGACGATGCCGCTAGCACGCGCCACGAACGGCGTCGCCGAGCGGCTGAAGGTGGTCCTCGGTGAGCATCCCGGTGTGACGGAGGTGCACCTCAAGCTCACCCAGCCCGGCCGGTCGGTCACGGTCAAGCTGGACGACGCGCACCGGGTGACGGCTACGCCGGCGCTGTTCGGCGACCTGAAGGCGCTGCTCGGGCCTGCCTGCCTCAGCTGAGCCGGAGCACCGCCGGCCGGAACCCCGACCGGCGGTGCTCCGTCGGACCCCAGACCGTGCGACGGGGACGACAGCTGCGGCCCGGCGGCACCCGGCTCGGTCGTTGCACGAGGGGCAGCCATGAGTGTCGTTGTCGCGGGAGCCAGCGCCGTCGGTCGGCAGACCGCTGAGGAAGCAGTCACACCGGCAGGAGCGACCGCCTTCCGCTGGGACGAGGAGATCGACGGCGAGGACGCGGGCGGGGCGTCGCGGCTGGCGCTCTCGCCGGTCCAGGACCGTGTCCGCGTCGACCTGCGCCGGCTGCAGGCACCGGTGCACATCGTTCCCCGGGTCAGTGTGCCGATGGTTGGACCCGGCAGCACCGATCTGTCGGAGATGCGGCCCGTGGTCTCGACGGCGCAGCTGATGCTGCGCGACGTGGACCCGACCCTGCTGGCGGACGGCTGCGCGGGTCCGCGGACCCGCGCGGCGATCCTGAGCTTCCAGCGCCTGCACGACCGCGCTCCGACGGGCGCGCTCGGCCCGGACGACTGGCGCCTGCTGTGCACGCGCAACACCCTGGCCATCGGGTGCACCGGACACGGCGTCCAGGCCTGCCAGTGGCTCCTGAACCACCTCCCGGACGTCGAGCCGCTGGAGATGGACGGCGTCTTCGGGACGGGCACGTACATGGTGGTGCGCGAGACGCAGCGGCGACTGCGCATGGTCGAGGACGGCGTCCTCGACGTCGGCATGTGGTTCCGCCTGCTGTCCCCGCACGGCTAGGCCCCCGGTCGGCAGCGGCCCGCTGTCGCCTGACGCGCCGGCACCGCATAGCGTCAGCCGGGTGAGCAGCACTTCCGACCTTCCGTCGTCGCCTCCCGTCGCCCGCCGCGTCGACCACGTCCGCGAGCACCACGGCGACCGGTTCGTAGATCCGTGGGAGTGGCTGCGGGACGGGGAGGACCCGGAGGTGATCGCTCACCTCGAGGCGGAGAACGCCTACACCCGGGCCCGGACGTCCCACCTGGCCGACCTCAGCGAGCAGATCTTCCAGGAGATGCGCTCACGGATCCGCGAGACCGACCTGTCGGTGCCGGTGCGGCTGGGCGACTGGTGGTACTACAGCCGCACCCAGGAGGGTGCCCAGTACGAGACCCACTGCCGGTCGCCGTACGACGCGGACGGCCCTCGTCCGACGCCGGAGCCGGGCCGTCCGGCGCAGGGCGAGCAGGTGCTGCTCGACTCAAACGTCGAGGCCGAGGGGCGCGAGTTCTACGAGCTCGGCGACCTGGAGGTCAGCGTGGACGGCACGCAGCTCGCGCTGCTGTACGACGTCCGCGGCGACGAGCGCTACGACCTGGAGATCCGGGACATCGAGCGCGGCAGCGTCGTCGACGACGGGGTGCGCGGTGCCGGCAACGGCCTGGTCTGGTCCCTCTCGGGTGAGTACGTCTTCTACACCCGGCGCGACGAGGCGTGGCGCGCGTTCCAGGTCTGGCGGCACCGGGTCGGCGGCGACGTCGCCGAGGACGAGCTGATCCTGCAGGAGGACGACGAGCTGTACTCGCTCGGGATCGAGGCCTCACGCGACGAGCGCTGGCTCGTCGTGCACGTCGAGTCACGCACGACGACCGAGGCACACCTGCTGGACCTGCAGGAACCGACCGGCCCGCTGCAGGTCGTGCAGCCGCGTACGACGGGTCTGGACTACGGGGTCGAGGTCGACGGCGACCGGGTCCTGGTGGTGCACAACGCCTCTCGCGTCGACTTCGACCTCGCCTGGGCACCCATCACCGACCCGGGCCGGGACTCGTGGTCCCCGCTGCTGTCGGGGACCGACGGCGAGCGGATCCTCGCCGCGCACGCCTTCGCGTCGTTCGTCGCCGTGTCGATGCGCAGGGAGGGTCTGCCGGTCGTCCGGGTCATTCCGAAGACCGCGCAGGGCTACGGCGAGCCGGTCGACGTGCCGACCCCCACCGCGCTGGCGAGGGTCTCGGTCGGGTCCAACCCGGCGTACGAGACCGCGGCTGTGCAGGTCGTGGTCGAGTCCTTCCTCTTCCCCCGCACCGTGCTCGACCTCGACCCGGCGACGGGGGAGACGCAGGTGCTCAAGCAGCGTGAGGTGCCGGGCTACGACGCCGACCGCTACGTCGAGGAGCGGCTCTGGGCGGAGGCGCCCGACGGCACGCAGGTGCCGGTCTCACTCGTCCGCCGCCGCGAGCTCGATCCCGACGGGACGAACGCCGGCTTCGTCTACGGGTACGGCTCCTACGAGGTGTCGATCGACCCGTACTTCTCGGCGGTGCGGCTGTCGATGCTGGACCGAGGCGTCGTGTACGCGGTCGCCCATGTGCGCGGCGGTGGCGAGATGGGCCGCCGCTGGTGGGACGAGGGCAAGCTGACCGACAAGAAGAACACGTTCACCGACTTCGTCGCCGCCTCGCGGGCCCTGGTCGAGCAGGGTTGGGTGGCGCCGGACCGGCTGGTCGCCGAGGGCGGTTCGGCCGGCGGGCTGCTCATCGGCGCGGTGGTCAACATGGCGCCCGAGCTGTACCGGGCGGTCCACGCCGCCGTGCCGTTCGTCGACGCGCTGACCACGATCCTCGACCCGTCGCTGCCGCTGACCGTGGGGGAGTGGGAGGAGTGGGGCAATCCGCTGGCGGACCCCGAGGTGTACGCGTACATGAAGTCCTACAGCCCGTACGAGAACATCGAGGCGACCCGCTACCCGGCGATCCTGGCGACGACCAGCCTCAACGACACCCGGGTGTTCTTCGTCGAGCCGGCCAAGTGGGTGCAGGCGCTGCGGGAGCGGATCACCAGCGACCAGGACGAGCGACCGGTCCTGCTCAAGACCGAGATGGTCGCCGGTCACGGTGGCCAGAGCGGTCGGTACGACGCCTGGCGTGACGCAGCGTTCGAGACAGCCTTCCTGCTCGACGCCGTCGGAGCCGTCGACCTGCGCGAGTGAGCCTCAGGTCCACGCGGGCACGTGACCGGTGACCAGATCGTCGGGCAGGTGCCCGAGGTCGCCGATCGTGACGACCTGGGTCTCGCCCGTCGCCCCGACCGCGACGTGGGTGACCGCGGTGCCCGGCAGGCCGTGCTCGACGGCTCCGGGGTAGCGGTGCTCCAGCTGGCGGTCGCCGACCAGGTCGCGCAGCAGGTCCACGGTCGCACCGCCGTGGCAGACCAGTACCGCCGGCCCGTGCCGGGCCTTGCGCGCGGCGCCCCGCAGCGCGCGGGCCATCCGAGCCGCGGTGGCGTGCGAGGAGTCGCCGATCCGTGGCCGGAAGGCCCGCTCCCGGCAGGTACGGCGCCAGTCGCGCAGGAAGTCCTCTTCGGGCATGGCCTCCGGACCCGGCCAGCTGCTGCGCTCGCAGAGCTCGTCGACGACGGTCGGCGTGAGACCGACGGCTGCTCCGATGGCCTCGGCGGTCTGCAGCGCGCGGGCCAGCGGTGAGGAGAGCAGCAGGGAGGGCCGTGCGTCGACCAGGCGCTCGGCGACGGCCGCCGCCTGGCGGCGACCGCGTTCGGACAGTCCCGGATCGCCCGGCGCGGCAGTCTTCTCCGCGTGCTGGACGATCAGGATGTCCGCGCTCATGGCCGGCTCAGCGGGCCACCGCGACGGCGCACCCGGCGTGCGCGAGGACGCTGTGCGCGACGTGCCCGAGGGTCAGGCCGGGGAAGCCCCCGCTCCCGCGTGGTCCGACGACCAGCACGTCACTGCTGTGGGACTCGTGCACGAGAGTCCGGGCCGGGTTGCCCTGACTGATCTCCGTGCGGACCTTCACCTGCGGATGGGCCTTCTGGTGGGACTCGATCCGCGACCCGATCACCTCGGCGCACCGACGGGCGTAGTCGCTCCAGCTGGCGTCGCCGGCCAGGCCGGGGTCACGGGCGTCGCGCGGCTGCCAGGCGTGCACGCACAGCAGCTCCGCCTCCAGCAGCTCCGCCTCCCGGAACGCCCAGGCAAGGGAGGCGTCGTCCTCACGGTCGACCCCGACGGTGACCCGCCCGAACGTGCCGGGCGCGTGCTCGGTGCGGACGACGACGACCGGGCAGTGGCCGTGCGAGGCGACGTGCAGCGCCGTCGCGCCGAGGCTGCCGAAGTGCGCCATGGAGTCGGTGTGCGAGCCCAGCACGACCATCTCCGCGCGCTCGGAGGCGCGGATCAGCGGCGCTGCCGGGAAGGACTCCGGGTGGGCGGTGCTCACCTGGATCGTCTTGTCGCGCAGCGCCACCCGGCTCCTCGCCCGGGACAGCAGCTGGTCACCCGCCGCACGAACGGTGTCGTACGTCGACCCCTCGCCCCAGGCGACCTCGGCGAGCTCGGGGCTGTACGCCGTGATCAGGTGTAGAGGGAGCCGCGTCCGGCGCGCGTGGTCCGCGGCCCAGTCGAGGGCGGCGAGGCCCGCGCTGGAGCTGTCGATGCCGACCACGATGCTGCCGGGCTGGACGGTGCCTTCCATGATGACCTTCTCTCGGGTCGCATGGCGGCGGGGACGTCGAACGTCGACCGTCGTCACAGGCCTGGTGACCTGGTCCTTCGATGGTAGGGGCGCAGTCTGGAAAGTCACTGACCTCCGGCGCCGGTGTCGCGGAGTCAGTCCGCGAGAGCCGCGCGGAGGGTGTCGCCGTACGAGGCCTGCTCACCGTCGGCGTACCGGTGTCGCGGCCAGAAGAAGCCGCGCAGCCCGTCGCCCTTGGTGCGCGGGACGACGTGGCAGTGCAGGTGCGCGACGCTCTGGGAGACGACGTTGTTGATCGCGACGAAGCTGCCCTGCGCATCCAGGGCGCCGGGCAGCCGGGCGGCCACGTGCTGCACCTCGGTGAAGTACGGCGGCAGCTGGTCAGCGGGCAGCTCGGGCAGCGTGACGACGTGCTCGCGGGGCACGACGAGGACGTGGCCCTTCTGCACCGGGCGGGCGTCGAGGAAGGCGACGGTCGCGTCGGTCTCCCGGACGACCTCTGCCTCCACCTCACCCGACACGATCCGGCAGAACACGCAGTCGCTCATCAGCCGCGACCTCTGCCGGCGGCCGGACGGCGCAGGCCGCTCCCGAGCAGGCGGCGGATCAGCTCACGCCCTTCGACCGGCACCGCGCCCGCGGCGACCGCGTCGTCGTACAACCGTTGTGGGACGTCGTAGTGGTCCTCGTCGAACAGCCGGTCCGGCAGGCCGATCCGGCCGGCCATCTGGTGCAGCTCGTCCAGCGACTCGTCGCTCACGAGGTGTGACCACACCGTGCCGTACCCGGGCCAGATCGGCGGATCGATGAGCACGGTCATGCGCCCACTCTGCCAGGTGGGTCGACCCGGCGAGCCTACGATCGGCGCCATGGACTTCGACCGGTACACGGTGGTTCTGCTGGTGACCCCCGACGATCCGCCACGGCTCTCCGAGTTCGAGGCGGACCGGCTGCAGGACGCGCACCTGAGCCACCTCGCCGACCTCCACGACCGCGGCGTGCTGCTGGCGGCCGGTCCGCTGGACGACCAGAGCGGCTCGCGCCACTTCCGCGGGTTGTCGATCCTGCGGTGCGAGCGCGAGGAGGCGCTGCGGCTCAAGGGCGAGGACCCCGCCGTTCGCGCAGGAGTGTTCGAGCTCGTCGCGATGCCGTGGATGCTCCCCGCCGGAGCCGTGCACTTCACGCCGACGACCTTCCCGCGGTCGACGCGCGACGTCTGAGGTCCTCGGTGAACACAACGCCACGCTGACCTGCGCGAACGTCTGTGCGGCTCACGCCGAGTCAGCGGCCGTTCCTTCCTCGGCCGGCAGCTCGGTGTCGCCGGCGAGGATGTTCAGCGTCAGCTGTGCCTGGGTCCGGTGCTCCTCGGGCAGGACTCGCCACGCTGGGTGGGCGGCGACGAGGTGGGCGACGAGAGTGGCAATCCGGCGGCGGTCGGAGCCCGTGAATCCTGCTCGCTCGGCGAACGGGTCCTCGATGCAGGCAAGGAGGGCTGCGGCGTCGAAGATGTGGCGATCGCGATCACGCGAGTCCGCGGTGTAGGCCGCGGCCTTGATGATCATGGCGCCGAACGGACGAGGCACCGAGATCGTCGCCGTGGTGCCAGGCGTGATGTCCATGTGAGCGTTGATGGTTCGGCGCAGCGCCTGGGTACCGCCTTCGATGCGGATCATCTCACGGCCACGGAGCTTCTCGACCACCCGACGCGCGGGATGGTCGGCGATGAGGACGTCCACCTGATCGTCCGCCCTGCCGGCGATGAGGTCGACGGTGGTGGCGCCGCGCACGAAACGATGCGCGGTGTTGTTGCGTGGGTCGATGCTCGGCTGCAGTCGGTAGCCGAGCGTCTCCAGCGCAGCGGCGACCTGATTCGGCACTCCGCGCAGCGTCTCGATGTGCAGGACGATGTCGACGTCGTTGGTCGGGCGCACGACGCCCAGCCCGTGATGCATGGTGTGGAGCTGGGTCATCAGGCCGCCGACGAGGGTCCAGCTTCCGGTCGGCAGCGCATCGTCCAGCTCTGCGACGCTCGGCCAGGGCGCCGGCCAGCCACCGGGAGCCGGATCGACCTGGATCTCGGGGCGATCCGCCCTCATCGGTACGCGTCCAGCACATCTGCCAGCACTCGCCGGCCGGCACCGCGCATACGCGGGTCTGTGCTTGTCGCCGCATCCAGCGCTGCGACGACCGGTGAGCCGACCAGCTCGCGGACTCGGTCGACGTCGAACTCGGTCACGCGCAGTGTGACCGCGCCGTTCATGCTTGCGCGCAGCCCGAGGGTGCGGACCACGGCATCCACCTCGCCGGCGTCGATGTAGCCGTCGATGCCGTCGCCGATGGTGTGGGCGATGCCGAGGGATCGCGTGCTCGAGGTCGCGACAATGCTCCGCAGCCGGGGGATCGCAGCGCGGTGGGCGTCGAAGGTGTGAAGCCGAGCACGGTCGCGCATCCGGGTGAGCAGGTCCTGGACCTCGGTGAGCTCGCGCAGGGTCCGCCGCAGGCGGGAGGACTGGGTGGCTCCCAGCCAGTCCGCGTCCTGCCCGGCGAGCATCGCGACCGCGGCCCAGGCGGTGTGCTCCGCCCAGGTTCGCGTGCGTCCCTGACGCTGCGACTGAAGGTAGCGGTCGACGGTGGAGCGGTCGATCAGCCCACGAGCGACGCGGCCGAGCGCGCCGGAGTCGGCCAGGCGTCGGGCATGACGCGTCGACACTCCGAGGGTCTTCGCCGCTTCCTCGATGGTGAGGAATTCTCCGCCGTGCACAACAGATAATGTCCTTCATCGGACTTAATCTGTAAAGAGCGAATCACAGTGGCCCCGAGGATTCCTCCGCGGGGCCACTGTGCATTGCGCCGATCAGATGTCGTTCCCGATGACGCCATCTTCCGGGGCTCGGCTGCGGCCGGCGGCTGCTCCTTCGTCGCGACGCCGCCGACCTCCGCCTCACTCCTCAGATGTCGTAGTACATCTCGAACTCGTGCGGGTGCGGCCGGAAGCGGATCGGGTCGACCTCGTTGGTCCGCTTGTAGTCGATCCACGTCGAGATGAGGTCCTCGGTGAACACGTCGCCCTCGGTGAGGTAGTCGTGGTCGGCCTCGAGCGCGTCCAGCACGGCCGGCAGCGATGCCGGGACCTGGGCGATGTTCTCGTGCTCCTCGGGCGGCAGCTCGTACAGGTCCTTGTCCACCGGCTCCGGCGGCTCGATGCGGTTCTTGATGCCGTCCAGGCCCGCCATCAGCTGGGCCGAGAAGCACAGGAACGGGTTGCTCGACGGGTCCGGCACGCGGAACTCCACCCGCTTGGCCTTCGGCGAGGAGCCCGTGATCGGGATGCGCACGCACGCTGAACGGTTGCGGGCGGAGTACACCAGGTTGACCGGGGCCTCGTAGCCCGGCACCAGACGGTGGTAGGAGTTCATCGTCGGGTTGGTGAACGCCAGCAGCGACGGGGCGTGCTTGAGCAGACCGCCGATGTACCAGCGGGCGATGTCGGACAGGCCGCCGTAGCCCTTCTCGTCGTAGAAGAGCGGCTCCCCGTCCTTCCACAGCGACTGGTGGGTGTGCATGCCCGAGCCGTTGTCGCCGAAGAGCGGCTTCGGCATGAACGTCGCCGACTTGCCGGCTGCGAACGCGGCGTTCTTGACGACGTACTTGAACTTCATGATGTCGTCGCCGGAGAGCTGGAGGGTGTTGAACTTGTAGTTGATCTCCTGCTGGCCCGCGGTGCCCACCTCGTGGTGCGCGCGCTCGACCTCGAGGCCGACCTGCGCCAGCTTGAGCACGATGTCGTCACGCAGGTCGGCGAAGTGGTCCACCGGCGGGACGGGGAAGTAGCCGCCCTTGTAGCGGGTCTTGTAGCCCTGGTTGCCTCCCTCCTCCTCGCGCCCGGAGTTCCACGCGGCCTCGACCGAGTCGATGAAGTAGTAGCCGGCGTTCTGCTTGGTCTCGAAGCGGACGTCGTCGAAGATGTAGAACTCGGCCTCGGCACCGAAGAACGCGGTGTCGGCGATGCCGGTCGACTTCAGGTACGCCTCGGCCTTCGCGGCGATGTTGCGCGGGTCGCGGCTGTACGGCTCGCCGGTGAACGGGTCCACGATGGAGAAGTTCATGACGAGCGTCTTGTTCTTGCGGAACGGGTCGACGTACGCGGTCGACGGGTCCGGGATGAGCTTCATGTCCGACTCGTGGATCGCCTGGAAGCCGCGGATCGAGGAGCCGTCGAACATCTGGCCGTTCTCGAAGGCGTCCGCGTCGAACGTCTCCGCCGGCACGTTGAAGTGCTGCATCACGCCCGGCAGGTCACAGAACCGGATGTCGATGAACTGCACGCCTTCGTCCTTGATGAACTTCAGGACCTCATCAGCGCTGGTGAACATGAAACCTCCTGGTTGGGTGCGCGCGCCATCGATGCCGACACGCATCACGTCGCCCCTGACCTTATCCACCGGCAGTTTCCCGGCCATGACTCGTGTGTTTCGCTCGTGTTACGCACCGCGAGACGCGGCTTGACGGGCCACCCGTACCCTTTCACCGTGGTCGATCGCAGGGACATGGGCTCGTGGTTGCAGGGCGACGACGCCCACGAGACGACGTACGCGGGGGAGCGGCTCGGCCTCCCCGCGCAGGGGCCAGGGTCCCTCGCCGGCCTCGGGCCCCGGGTGGTCGCGCTGCTGATCGACTGGGCGGTCTGCTCGCTCATCGCCGCCGCGTTCCTCGGCTACCGGCTCGGCGGGCAGGGTGCCACCGGGTTCGCCCCGCTGCTGGTGTTCGCGGTCGAGAACGTGCTGCTGGTCGGGACCGTCGGCTTCACCCTCGGCCACCGTGTGCTCGGGATGCGGGTCACGCGTCCGGACGGGGGAGTGGCCGGCCCGGTCGCCGGGGCGATCCGCACGCTGCTGCTGTGCCTGGTGATCCCCGCGGTCATCTGGGACCGGGACCAGCGTGGTCTGCACGACCGCGCCGCCGGGACGGTCCTCGTCCGCACCCGCTGACTGCGCCGACCGCGCGGGCCGATGACCCGCCCGGTCATCAGCCAGGGCGTCGGTGGCGCCGGATCCCGGCCAGGTCGCCGTCCAGGACGCTCGCGGCGCGAGCCGCGCCATGGGCCGGCCACCCGTCCCACATACCGGGGCCTGCCTCCATCGCCCGACGCACGATGCCGGGCCAGTCGTGCTGCGCCGGCCACGCCTCCAGCGCCGTCGGTACGCCGGCCGCGGTGAGTGCGGCCACCGTCGCGTGCTGCTCGTCGAAGGGCCGCTGCTGGGCGACGAGAACCGCCGGAGTCCTGGTCGCCGCCAGCTCGGACACGATGCCCTGCCCGGCGTGCGTGACGACCACCTCGGCCCGGCTCCACTCGCGATGCAGGTCGTCCGAGCGCGGGTGACCACCCCCGAACGTGCGCCACCGCAGGTGCGGCGTGGCGTCGACGAGCTGCTGCACCTGCTCCCGGTCGACGTCGAGACCGCCGTCGCCCCAGACCATCACAGCGTCGCCGCGGTGCGGTCGGCGTACGTCGACCGGAGTGGTCGCTCGCCCTGACACCGCCCCGAGCGCAAGCCACCGGTCGGCAGCCACGTGGTCGGGGTGAGCCCCGGCGGGCCAGGGAGCCAGCACGTGGTCGGCGACGGAGTAGGCGAGCCGGTGAGGGAGGTCGCGACGATCTCCGGGCATCGCCATGACGACGACCGGGAAGCCGCACAGCCGCACCAGCAGGGCAACCTCCACGGAGACGTCCACCAGGACGAACGCCGGGCGCAGCTCGTGCAGCAGACTGGTCAGCATCAGGGCGCGGTCCTGGCTGCCGCGGTGCCGGCGCGGCGCCCAGTGCAGCACGCCACCGGCAGCCACGTCAGCACCCGGTCCTGGGGTGGGGTCGTCGTCGGCCGGGAGCGTGACCCAGCGTCCCGGCCAGCCCTGGGGTGCCGTCCCGGTGCCGCAGCCGACCACGGGACGCTGCATGAGCCGGGCGATGGCAGTGCCGCGTCGACGGTGACCGGACCCGTGATGGTGCAGGTAGAACAGGGCCGCCTGCGAGCGCTCAGGGGTGCTCGGCGGCGCGGTCGGTTTGCGGTCCCGGGGGTGGGGGTAATCACGAATCTGATCAGGCACAGGCGGTCCTGTCTGCTGGAAGCAGTGCTGGAGCCGAGTACCCCAAATCGCGAACCTTATTCCTCTCACACGGGCACAGGGTGCGCTCTACGTCCCGGCGCTGCCGTGACCTGTCCGACAAGAGAGGACGCGGATGCGAGTAGCCCTGGTGGGACACCGCGGGCATGCCCTGTGCGAACCCTTCGCAGGCGGTCTGGAGTCCATGACGTTCCACCTCGTCCAGGGCTTGCGCGCGCGGGGCATCGAGGTCACCGTGCTGGCCGGCTCGGGCATCGACCCCACGCTCGGCGCGGCGGAGGTCCCGTTGCAGGACCTCGCGATCAGTGCCGCGGCCCAGGCCGACTCGTCGATGCCGTCCGAGGTCTTCCTGGCCGACCACTACTTCTACCTGCAGTCCATGCTCTGGCTGGCCCGGGAGACCGGGGTCTCGGTCGTGCACAACAACAGCCTTCACTACCTACCGATCGCGCTGTCCGAGAGCCTGCGGTGCGCCACGCTCACCACGCTGCACACGCCGCCGACGCCGTGGATCGAGACGGCGATCGGTCTGGCCACCGATCCGCGTCAGGCGTTCGCCGCGGTCAGCCGGCACACCTCGCAGGCGTGGGAGCACGCCTGCAGCAGCAGTGTCGTCTACAACGGCGTCGACACGCAGCAGTGGCGGATGGGGCCGGGCGGACCCGATCTGGTGTGGTCCGGGCGGGTCGTCCCCGAGAAGGCACCCCACCTCGCGATCGACATCGCCGCCGCGGCCGGCCGACGCATCCGGCTGGCCGGCCCGCTGTCCGACCTCGCCTACTACGAGCGCGAGATCGTGCCCCGGCTGGGCGACTCCGCGGTCTACGTCGGCCATCTCAGCCAGGCGCGGCTGACCGACCTCGTGGGGGCCAGCGCGGTGGCGCTGGTGACGCCGCAGTGGGACGAACCGTACGGCCTCGTCGCGGCCGAGGCGCTCAGCTGCGGCACGCCCGTGCTCGCCTTCGACCGCGGAGGGCTGACCGAGGTGATCGACCCCACCTGCGGCGTGCTCGCTCCTGCGCAGGACATCGCGGCCGCCGTCGACGCACTTCCGTTCGCGGAGGCGCTCGACCGGCGCGCCGCCCGGCATCGCGCCGAGCGGCACTGCTCCCTGGAGGTCATGGTGAGCAGCTACGTCGACCTCTACGAAGAGCTGGCTGTCGCGTGAGCCGCGCGGCGCTCGTCACGATCGCGCACGGGCGACACGACCACCTGACCCAGCTGATGCGCGGTAGCCGGCGGTCGACGCGGCCGCCCGACGTGCTCGTGGTCGTCGCGATGGGCGACCCGCAGGTGCGCGATGTCGTACGCCGAGAAGCCGGCGCGCTGCGGACGCACGTCGTGGACCTACCGGCCGACCTGCCCGACCTGCCGTTGGCCGCCGCCCGCAACGCAGGCGTCGCGGCCGCTCGTGAGCTGGGGGCGACGATCCTGGTCCTGCTCGACGTCGACTGCATCCCCGGTCCGAGCCTGCTGCAGCGTTACACCGACGTCGTCGCGCAGGCCGGCGGGCCGGTCGTGCTCGCCGGCGAGGTCGACTATCTCCCGCCGCGCGGTGACGGGGAGTACGACCACGCCCGGCTCGCGCAGCTGGGCCGCCCGCATCCGAGCCGCCCCGCGCTGCGATCCGATGAGCTGCGGACCGAGCCGGACCTGCGGATGTTCTGGAGCCTGTCGTTCGCGCTCAGCGCGCAGACCTGGGACAGCGTCGGGGGGTTCGACGAACGGTACGAGGGCTACGGCGGCGAGGACACCGACTTCGGGCAACGACTCGGCCGGGCGTCGGTGCCGCTGGTACGCCTCGGCGGCGCCCGGGCGTATCACCAGCACCATCCAGTGTCCAAGCCCCCGGTCGAGCACGCAGCGGCGATCGTGCGCAACGCCAACCTGTTCCACCAGATCTGGGGCTGGTTCCCGATGACGGGCTGGCTGGACGACCTCGCCGGCCTCGGCCTGGTGCGTCAGGTCGGCGACGGACACGCGGCCCGGTGGGAGTGCGTCGACGGCTAGCGAGACCGTTCCTGCTCGACCAGCACGCCGGGGCTGATCGTGCGCCACGAGTCTCGCGGGAGGCTACGCCACGGGACGGGCTCGCGCGAGCGGACTGCCGCGTTCGCCGCGCGCCCGGTCACCCACGCCACGGGGGCGGCGCCGTCAGCCGCCGGAACGCCGAGCGCAGGATCGGCCCGGCCAGCGAGCCCGTGGCCGGTGGCCGAACGCACCGAGCCCGTGGCCCGGAACCAGACCAGCGACCGAGCCCGGACGTCGTCGGTGATCGAGCCGCGTCGTACGCGTGGGTCGTCGACGAACGCCCCCGGCACGTCGGCGTCGCCGACGAACACCGCCACGTCACCGGCCGTCAGCCAGTCTTCGACCGACAGCAGCGCCTGTCCGGCGGTGCAGCCGGCGAGGTCGAGCTGCACCGCCGTACGGGGGATGCGGTGCACGACCGGACTGCCGGACCCCCGAATCACCGGGTGGGGGATGCGAGAGGCGAGCGCCGCCGTCTCGGCGTTCTTGACGTGCGCCCAATCCTCCCGACGTCCGGGCAGGTCGGGGCCGTGGTGCCACACCTGCGCCTCCGGGCGGTGCAGGAGGTCCAGGCCCGCGGTCCACCACCGGTGACCGAGGTCCCAGTCCTCGCCGCCGTAGCCGACCAGGTCGGCGTCGAACCCGCCGAGCTCCCAGAAGAGGTCGGTGGGTGCGGACAGGGCCGCGGAGATGACGAACCGGAACGACGCGTCGTCCGCCCGGCGCAGATCGTCCGTCTCGTCGTAGCCGTGCCGCAGCCAGGCCGGGCCGGCCAGGAACACAGGTGAGCCCTCGAACGCCGACAGCAGCTCGGCGCGGGACCAGCCGTCCATGTCCAGATGCTGGCGGTGCCCGACCACCAGAGCCGACCCCTCGTCCATGGCGCGAAGGAAACCTGGCGTCGGGACGCAGTCGGCGTCCACGAAGACCAGCCGACGACCGCGGGCGCAGCGGGCTCCGAGGTTGCGCGCGGCCGCGGCGCGGAAGCCCAGGTCGTCCTGCCGCACGACCCGGACGTCCAGGTCCGTCGCCAGGACGGGTGGCGTGTCCGAGCCGTCGTCGGCCACCACGACCTCGAACGACGGCGCGCCGGTCTGCTGCTCCAGGCCGAGGAGGCACCGGGCGAGCTCCTCCGGCTGCTGGTATTAGGGGATCACGACGCTGAGCCGGGGGTCGGTGCTCACGACGTCACCAGGGCAGCAAGGTCGCGGCCCGCCTGCTCCCAGGACAGGCCGACCTCCTGCCCGGGGGAGACCCAGGTGGTGGACGGCCGGTCCAGGGCGTCGGCGAGCTGGCGGGTCAGGTCGCTGATCAGCGTGATGGCCCCGGGGTGGCGCCCACCGAGCTCCCGGGCGTACGGCGTGGGTGCCACGAGTGGTCGCCGACCGGCCTCGAGCCAGGTGTTGATCGACCCGGACGCGGACATGTGGCGGTGCGGGGCGACGGGGACACCGACCTCGCGCATCGCGGCGGCGAGCTCGTCGGCGTACAACCATCCGCTGGCCCGCCAGGTCACGCCGTGCTGGTCGGCGAGCTCGGCGAGGTGGTCGACCACGTCCGCATGGCCCGGTGCGGCACCGCCCAGGTTGATCACCGCCGGCGGTTGGGGCAGCTGCGCGGCGGCGACGAGGACGTCCTCGACGCCCTTGCCCGGGTAGAGGAACCCCAGTGTGGCGATCGTCCGGTCGACCCGGGCCGGTGGCGTGGTGTCGGGGTGGTCGACCGGTAGCGGGAGTACGGCGACGCGATGCCGGCCGGCGTCACCGCGATCGCGCAGACAGGCCAGCAGCAGCCCGCGCTCGAACTCGCTGGACACCACGATCAGGTCGGCCAGCTCGGTCACCTGGGCGAACAGCTGCTGACGCTGCGGGTAGTGCTCTCCGTCGGACGGCTGCGGCAGGTCGTGCATCACGACGGCGAGTCGCTCGGCGCGACCGGTGGCGCGTCGTACGACCTCGAGGGCCGACTCCGTGGCGGTGCGCCAGAGCCGTTCGGTGAAGTGGATGATGACGAACCCGTCGGGAGGGGTGTCCGGCCAGCCGGCCGTCGTGCTGCCGGGGACGTGAGCGGCGAGGCGGCGAGCGTGAATGGTGACCCCGTGCCTCTCGGCGTCGGGGATCAGATGGGTCAGCCTCACGTGAGCGACCTGTAGATGTCGGCGTGCCGGCGCGCGATGGACAGACGCTGGTCCCGGCGTGCCTCGGGGTCGGCGCGCACCCGGCCGGCAAGGGCGAGGTCCAGCAGCGGGGTGATGTCGGCGCCGCTGTCGACGTCCGCCCACCCGAACGTCCGCACGGCGGGGGACTGCTCGGTGAGGTAGCCGCAGTCCGAGGCCAGGACGCCCACACCCAGGTCGTGGCACTCCTCCACCCAGCCCGAGTGGGTCGCCCACCGGTAGGGCAGCACGAGGACGTCGAGGTCGGCCAGCAGGCGCCAGAGGTCGTGCTGCGGCAGCGGCGGTCGGCCGTTCACCTGGGCACCTTGCCGGCGCAGCTGCGTGAGCGCGGCGAGCAGCCTGGCGTCCTTCGCCGTCGCGAGGGCGTCAGCCCGTGCGAGGACCCGCACGTCGTACGGTGCCGTCGCCGTCGTGATCGCCTCCAGGGCACCGACTGCGTCGATGTTGGCGCGGAGCGCGCCGACGTGGACGCCCACCACCGGCCGGGCTCGCGGCGGTGCGATCCGCTGCCCAGCCAGCCACGCCGAGGACACCAGGTGGGGGTGGGCGATGACCTCGGGTCTGCGTCGCCAGCGGCGCTCGACCTCGCGCGCGGCGCCGTCGGTGAGCGTCACCACGGCGTCGGCGGCCGCCAGCAGCAGTGCGACGAGGGCGTGGTGGTGGTCCTGGCCGCGCAGGTTGGGGTTGTCGATGTCGTGCACCGTGTACACCAGCCGCAGCCCGAGCGCTGCGACCGTCTCCAGCCACTGCGCCATCTCGTCCTGGGTGAGATGCTCGAAGCCGAAGTGCACGTGCACCACGTCGAGCTCGTCGCGGCGCGCGCGCAGCCAGGACGGCGACCATGCGTCCGCCGGCCGCCACGGGCTCGGCGTCCGGGACGCGTCGTCGTCCGTGGCTGGGTCGGGCGGGGCAAGGTGACGGACGTAACGGTGCTCACCCGGCACGTGCAGAACGCGCGGCCGCCGTGCCGAGGCGCCAGGGGCCGAGTGCGTGGCGAGGGCCGTCACAGCGGCACCGAGGTCTGGACGAAGGACGCGATCGACGCGTGGTCGACCGACGTCAGGAGGTGTGATCGCACAGTCCGAGCAGTACCCCCCGTACGCCAGACGGACACTTCTTCGTCGTCGATGGCCGTCGCAGGCGGGCCACTCGGTCCCCGGCCTGCCTCATGACGCCAGCAGCAGGACCGCGCCCACGATCATGACCGCCGCCGTCACCCCGTGGATGCCGAAGGCCGCGCTGCGGCGACCGTGGTTGGCGAGCACCAGCGTCGCGTCGCCGGCGGGGATCAGTGCCTCGATCAGCAGCACCCAGCCGAGCGCGTCGGGCGCGGCGAAGACCATCGCGATCGGGACCAGGCCGGACGCGACGTCACGGACGCCCTTGACCTGCCACCACCCCCGAGCCTCCGGAGCGGGCAGGACGGGGAGGCCGAAGCCCGCCGCGTTCTTCTCGTTGCGCATCCAGTAGGCGATGCCGATGCCGATGATGGCGAGGCTGACGGCCCAGACGATGACGAGTCCGACGACGTGCATGTGCTCTCCTCGGTCCGTGATCTAGCGGTGCTAGAAAATCTAGCACCGCTAGGACATCGACGCTAGCGGCGCTAGAGTGACGCCATGAGTGCCGGAGAGAGACGCGTCGCCGACCGCCAGCAGCGGGAGGACCTCATCGTCGAGCGGGCTCGGACGATCGCCGAGAGCGAGGGGTGGGCCGCGGTCACCACCCGGCGGCTCGCCGACGAGATCGGCCGCACCCAGCCGGTGCTCTACAGCCACTTCCAGGACGGCAAGGCGGGCATCATGCGCGCCGTGGCCCTGCAGGGGTGCACCGAGCTCGCCGTCGCGATCCGCCGGGCCACGGCGGGGGAGGCCGGCACGGTCGCTCCGACGGTGCAGGCGTACCTGGACTTCGCCCGTCGCCACCCGGCGGTCTACGACGCGATCTTCTCGATGCCGCTGGACGTGGAGTTCGGCGGACGCGAGTCCCCCGAACCGATGCGGGACGCCTTCGCCGCGCTCGCCGACGGTCTCGACGCCCATGGCGACGACCCGGAGACGTGGACCGAGGTGGCGTGGTCCGCCCTCCACGGGCTCGCGGTGCTCAGTCGCGACCACCGGCTGCGGCCGCGGGCTCGTACGGCCAGGATCAGCGCGCTGGTCGAGCTGCTCACCTCGTCCTGACGGGCCGACCGGCGCGATATCGCGACAAGTGGCCCCTGATCCGACCGGATCAGGGGCCACTCGTCACGATGATGCGGCAGGTGGCCGCTTGCAGCGCCGCTTGTCAGCGGCCGCGCATGGCCTTGCGGTCCATCCGCGCCTTGCGCGGGTCGATGCCCTGCGGCACCGGCGGCTTGGCCGTCCCGAGCGCGCGCAGCCGCTTGGTCACCGCGCTCACCTCGTCCTTGGTGAGGCGGTCCGGCAGCTTGCGCATCGACTTGGTCAGCTCGTTCACCGCCACGGTGCCGTCGCCCTGACCGACCCGCATGGTGTGCACCGGGACCTCCGGGCCGGCGACCCGGGCGACGCGCTTGCGCTCGGACTCCAGGAGCTTGGTGGCCGAACCCTTGGGACCCTCACCGACCAGGACGACGCCCGGCTTGCCGACCGCCCGGAACACCATGGCGGCGCTCGACATGTCCTTGACATTGCGGGCACGGCCGGCCTCGGCGGCCACCGGCTCCTGCTCGACCAGCCAGCCCCGACGCAGCGAGTTCAGCGCCGCGCCGGTCGCGCCGGGCGTCCCCGCGATCGACTTGTACGCGGCCCGCTCGGCCCGGCGGCCCATGATGAACATGGCCGCGACGAGCCCGAACAGCAGACCGATGATGCCGAGGTAGACCGGGTGACCGATCGCGAAGCCGATCAGCAGGAAGACGCCGAACACGACGAGGAAGGCCAGCGCCATCCACCACGCGATGGCGGGGTCCTGCTGCTTGGTGCTGGCGTACACCTGCTTGAGCTGTGATGCGCGACCCGGGTTGCTCGGGTCCTTGGGCTTGCGGGCGAAGCGCGACTTCTTGGGGGTCGCGTCCTTCGCGGAGTCGGAGGAGGCCATGAGGTTCAGGATACGTCGCTCAGGCGGCGCTCCACGAGCGACGCCGCCTCCTGCCGGGCGGGGTCGGCGGCGGCCGCGGCGAGGTGGCTCAGCTGCTCCGGCAGCGGACGGCCGTACGCCTTCATCGCCTGGGTGTAGAGGCGACCGGCGCGGTAGGAGGAGCGCACCAGCGGGCCTGCCATGACGCCCTTGAACCCGATCTCCTCCGCGCGCTCGGACCAGTGCACGAACTCCTCCGGCTTGACCCACCGGTCGATCGGGTGGTGCAGCTTGGACGGGCGCAGGTACTGGGTGATCGTGAGGATGTCGCAGCCCGCCCCGTGCAGGTCGCGGATCGCCTCGTCGATCTCGTGGTCCTCCTCGCCCATGCCCAGGATCAGGTTGGACTTGGTGACGAGCTCCTGCTCGTGCGCCATCGTCAGGACCTTGAGCGACTTCTCGTACGTGAACGCCGGCCGGATGCGCCGGAAGATGCGCGGGACGGTCTCCAGGTTGTGCGCGAAGACCTCGGGCCGGGCGTCGAACACCTGCCCGACCAGCTCGGGCACGGCACCGAAGTCGGGCGGCAGGATCTCGACACCGGTCGAGGGGTTCAGGGCGTGGATCTGCCGGATGGTCTCCGCGTAGAGGCCGGCGGCACCGTCGGGCAGGTCGTCCCGGGCGACACCGGTGACCGTGGCGTACCGCAGCCCCATCTCGCGCACCGACTCGGCGACGCGACGCGGCTCGTCCAGGTCCAGCGCGGCGGGACGGCCGGAGGCGATGTCGCAGAAGTCGCAGCGCCGGGTGCACACGTCGCCGCCGATGAGGAAGGTCGCCTCACGGTCCTCCCAGCACTCGAAGATGTTGGGACAGCCCGCCTCCTGGCAGACCGTGTGCAGGCCGCCGGACTTCACCCGCGACTGCATCGCGGCGTACTCCGGACCCATCTTGGCGGTGGTACGGATCCAGCTGGGCTTGCGCTCGATCGGGATCTCGGCGTTACGCGCCTCGACGCGCAGCAGACGACGTCCTTCGGGTGCGACGGTCACGACTTCCGGCTCCCTTGCCACGAAGATCTGCCCACGGCGAGCGGTCGTGGGCACGGTGCACACCAGAGTACGCCGGGGGTCGGCGGGCCCTGACAGGAGCCAGGGCCCGCCGACGTGTGTCAGCCCACGTCCCGACGCTGGTAGGACCACGCCGAGATCGCCACCACGGCGAGGCACACCACGACCAGGTAGGCAGCACCGCTCCCGAGCGAGACGTGGTGCTCGACCGAGGTGCAGCTGAGGATGCCCTGCTGCTGCGGGTCCGGAGTGCACCGATCGGTCAGGTAGGCGGTGCCGTGGTCGACCACCGCCCGCAGGTTCGTCGAAATCAGCCAGCGACGCGCCGGGCCGAGGAAGCCCGCAACGATCAGCTCGGCAACCACCCCGTAAGCCACGGCGATCCCCAGGCAGGCCGCGGTGTTCCGTACGACGAAACCGACGGCCGCGCCCAGTGCTCCCGCAAAAGCCCCGACAGCGAGCAGCCTGACCCACGTCCAGACGACGGCGGCCTGCTCGGCCGTGGACGCCTCGGCCGTGAGCCCCAGGCCGCGCGCCACCCACCAGACGCCGACGCCGCAGATGAGCGCCATTACGGCGGCCACGGCGACACCGCCGACGACCGGGGCCTGCACCTTGCTCAGGAACACCCGCAGCCGCCGGGGCTCGAAGGTCAACCAGGTCGACATCGTTCCCGAGGAGAACTCGGCCGCGACGAACGTCGCGCCGAGCAGGAAGGCGAGGAACATCACCGCGCCCGTCGTCCCGGAGACGGACTCGCGCACCACCTGGCGCAGCGAGGAACCACCCAGGAAGTTCTCGAGGGTGGGCTCGGGCATCGCGCAGGCGCTCGGGTCGGCCTTGGCCTCCGGCGGTGCGTTCTTGAGGCAGTCCTTCGTCCACTCGTCGTGGTGGGCGACCCAGTCGGCGTGCGACTGGTCGAAGCCCTGGGCGGCCTGGGCTCTGTTCGCCGGAGTGAGATACCGAGTGGACTGGTGGCTGCCGTAGACGACCAGGCACGCGAGGACGGCGCACAGCCCCAGCACGACCCAGGTGGCGCGGCGGGCGACCATACGCCGCAGCTCGACGCGGACGAGCCGGTTCATCGCACAGCGCCCGTCGCCTCGAGGCCCTTCTCGGCGGTGAGCTCGAGGAAGACCGACTCCAGGTCCTGACCGGTGCGCGTCAGCTCGCTGACCCAGATGTCGTGACCCCCCAGTAGTCGCGTCACCTCCGATGCGTCCTGCACGCCGTCGACCAGCAGATGCGCGCCGTCGGCGCGCGCCGAGAGGCCCTGCGCCTCCAGGACCGCGGCGGCCAGAGCGGGGTCGGGAACGGTCGCGCGTACGCCCGCGGCCTGCGCGCCGATCAGGTCCGCCACTCGTCCCTCGGCGAGCAGGCGACCCTGCCCGACGATCGACACGGTGTCGGCGACCTGCTCCACCTCGGCGAGGATGTGGCTGCTCACCAGGACGGTCCGTCCCTCGCGACCGAGATCCCGCATGGTCTGCCGGATCTCGCGGATGCCGGCGGGGTCCAGGCCGTTGGTGGGCTCGTCGAAGATCAGCAGGTCCGGCGACTTCAGCAGGGTCGCGGCGACAGCGAGCCGCTGCTTCATACCGAGCGAGTACGACGCGAACCGGTCGTCACCGCGATCGTGCAGCGCGGTCAGCTCGAGCACCTCACCGACACGCGTGCGCGGTGCACCGATCGCCTCCGCGAGCAGCGAGAGGTTCTTGCGGCCGGAGAACGCGGGGAAGAATTTGGGTGATTCGACGATCGCGCCGATCCGGCGCATCACGTGGGGGAGTCGTTCAGGCACCGGCTCGCCGTAGAGGTGCATCGTCCCCGAGTCCGGGCGTACGAGGCCGAGCAGCATCCGGATCGAGGTCGTCTTACCCGAGCCGTTCGGACCGAGGAAGCCGTGCACGCCGCCGGCCGGGACCGACAGGTCGAGGCCGGCCACGGCGACGCGGGTGCCACGTGGTGTGCGGTAGGTCTTACGAAGCGCGCGAGTGCGCACGGCCAGGCCGTCGTCCATCGATTCCCCCTGAGATGCGACCCCCTGTCGGTCGCGGTGCGCAGATCGTAGGGCGCCCTGGCCCGTGCGCGGTGGGGAAACGGGTCGAGAACCTCAGCCGAGGATGTCGGGGAGGCGCTTCTCGACGTACGGGACGACCTCGGCGACAGGGACGTCACGGCCGAGCTCGGCGGACAGCGAGGTGACGCCCGCGTCGGGGATGCCGCACGGGACGATCGTCGTCGCCCACGACAGGTCGCAGTCGCAGTTGAGGGCGAACCCGTGCATCGTCACGTCCTGGCTGACCCGGATGCCGATCGCGCCGATCTTGCGCTCCGGTCGCTGTGCGTCGGCCGCCAGCCAGACGCCGCTGCGGCCCTCCACCCGGACCGTCTCGACGCCGAGGTCGGCGCACACGTCGATCATCATCTGCTCGAGACGGCGCACGTGGCCGACCACGTCGACCGGGTTGGGCAGCCGCACGATCGGGTAGCCGGTCAACTGCCCCGGGCCGTGCCAGGTGATCTTGCCACCGCGGTCGACGTCGATGACCGGGGTCCCGTCGAACGGGCGCTCGTGCGGCTCGGTGCGCTTGCCCGCGGTGTAGACCGCGCGGTGCTCCAGCAGCAGCGTGGTGTCCTCCTGCTCGCCGGCCACGACGCGCGCGTGGACCTCACGCTGGGTCGCCCAGGCCTCCTCGTAGTCGACGAAGTCTGGGTCCAGGCCGAGGTGCTCGATCCGCATGGACGTCACGGTACGCCCGTCGTCACCAGGCGGACGGACCTGGTCCGACCTACTCGGCAGTCACCACGAGCGCCCTACGCTGAGGACGTTGCGGCCCGGAGAGGAGCCCCAGATGGACGTGTCGGCGACGATGCTGGACCGGGCCCACGGCGCGCTCGCCGGACTCGCGGTGGGGGATGCGCTCGGGATGCCCACCCAGGCGTTCACCCGGGCGGAGATCGTCAAGCGGTTCGGCGTCCTGCAGGACCTGCGCTCGGGGCCGCCGGACCAGCCGATCGCCCCGTCCGCGCCGGCGGGGCAGGTCACCGACGACACCGAGCAGGCGCTGCTGCTCGCCGACCAGCTGGTCACCAGCGGCGGCCATGTCGACCCGGTGCGCTGGGCGCAGGCGCTGGACCGCTGGGAGCAGCGGATGAAGGGCTCGGGCTCCCTGGACCTGCTCGGCCCCTCGACCCGGCGCGCGATCGAGCGGATCCGTGCGGGTGAGGACCCCAGGCTCGCCGGACTCGACGGCACCACGAACGGCGGCGCGATGCGCATCGCTCCGGTCGCGCTGGCGGTGCCGTGGTCGGACGGCCCGGAGGCGTTGGTCGACCGGGTCGTGGAGGCGTGCCTGCCCACCCACCACACGGGCACCGCGATCGCCGGGGCCGCGGCGGTCGCCGCCGCGGTGTCGTGCGCCCTCGACGGATGCTCGTACGACGACGTCGTGGCCGCGGCGATCACCTGCGCGCGGCTCGGTGAGACGCGCGGGCGACAGCACCCGGGTCCGTCCGTCGCAGCACGCCTGCAGTGGGTGCTGGTCGACGCGCCACGGTACGAGCCGGACCGGCTGGAGGAGTGGATCACCGCCGTGGTCGGCACGACCGTCGCGACGGCCGAGTCGGTGCCGGCCGCGTTCGCGCTCCTGGACGTCGCGATCGCCTCTCCCCGGGACGGGCTGTGCCGGGCCGCGCGCCTCGGCGGCGACACCGACACGATCGCGGCCATGCTCGGAGCCATGACCGGCGCGACGGTCGGCCGCAGCGGGCTTCCCGACGACTGGTGCACCACGGTCGAGAGCGTCAACGGGCTGAGCCTCGACGCGGTCGCGGCCGGTCTCCTGCAGCTGAGGGAGGGGAACTCGTGAGCAGAGTGGTCCACACCGGCCAGGCGCTGGTCGACGTGGTCGTCGACGTGCCGGGGCTGCCCCGCCGTGGCGGCAACGCGATGGCGACGTCGTACGAGCGGTACGCCGGTGGCTCGGTCAACGTCCTGGTCGCCGCGGCCCGTACGGGGGCGGAGGCCGTGCACGCGGGCTCGGTCGGGCGCGGGCCGAACGGCGACCTCGTCCGCCAGACGCTCGACGCCGAGAAGGTCCGGCTCGCCACGGATCCCGTGGAGGGCGAGGACACCGGGATCTGCTTCGTGATGATCGAGCCGAGCGCCGAACGGACCTTCGTCACGACCCAGGGTGCCGAGCGGCGGATCACCCCCGCTTCCCTCGACCGGTGTGCGCCGCAGGACGGCGACCTGGTGTGCGTCACGGGGTACACCCTGCTGGGCGAGACCTGCGCTCCGCTGCTGGACTGGCTGGAGTCGCTGACCGCGGACGTGGTCGTCGTCCTCGACCCGAGCGCACCCTTCGCCCAGCTCCCCGATGACGTCCGCGATCGCATGCTCGCCGTCACCGACGTGTGGACCAGCAACGCGCAGGAGGCGCAGGAGCTCACGGGCGCCGACAGCATCGAAGCCTCGGTCGAGTCCGTGGCCGACCGGCTCGGCAAGAGCGCGGTGGTCATCGTCCGGGACGGACCGAAGGGGTGCCACCTGCGCGAGGCCGGGCGGATCACGTACCTCTCGGGCTACCCGCAGCACCCGGTCGACACCAACGGCGCCGGCGACGCCCACACCGGCGTCCTGACCGCGGAACGTGCGCTGGGCGCCGACTGGACCACGGCCGCCACGAGGGCGAACGCCGCCGGAGCGATCAAGGTGACCCGCAAGGGTCCGGCGACGGCGCCGACCCGGGCCGAGGTCGATGCGTTCCTCGCCCGGCAGCCCGCACGTTGACACGATCAACGTTGACCCTCGCGGGGGCGCGGGCGGAACGTGCGTCCCATGACGACATCCACCCAGCCCGAACCGCTCGTCGCGCCACCGGGACTCGCCGGTGTGATCGTCGCCGACACCGAGATCGGCGACGTCCGCGGCACCGAGAGCTTCTTCCACTACCGGCAGTACGACGCCACGCAGCTGGCTCGTGACGTGTCGTTCGAGGAGGTGTGGCACCTCCTGGTCCGCGGCCACCTCCCCGACGCCGCCGAGCTCGACGACTGGCGGTCGACCATCGCCCGCAACGCGGTGCTGCCGAGCGACCTGGCCGCCAACCTCGTCGAGGTCATGCGGCGGAGCGCGAGCGACGACCCGCTCGTCTCCCTGCGCACCGCCGTGTCGGCGCTCGGCGCGCTGCGCGGGGACCGACCCCTGTGGGACCTGGAGGACCAGGAGAAGGAGCTCGCGGCGATCCGTACGGCGGCGGTCGTGCCGTGGCTCGTCACCGCCGCGCGCCAGGTCCGGCTGGGCGAGCAGGTCCGCGACCCGCGCCCCGAGCTCGGCGTCGTCGGCAGCTACCTGTGGATGCTGACCGGCGAGGAGCCCCGGCCCGAGCACCTGCGGGCGCTGGGCCGCTACCTGTGCCTGACCATCGACCACGGGTTCAACGCCTCGACGTTCACCGCGCGGGTCGTGGCCTCCACCGGCGCCGACCTGTCGGCCTGCGTGGTCGCCGGCATCGGCGCTCTGTCCGGGCCGCTCCACGGCGGAGCACCCTCGCGGGCGCTGGACGCCCTGGACGAGATCGGCACGGTGGAGAACGCCCAGCCGTGGGCTCGCGCCCAGCTGGCCGCCGGTCAGCGGGTGATGGGCTTCGGGCACGCGGTCTACCGCGGGCTCGACCCGCGCTCGGAGCTGCTGCGCGAGACCGCCACCGAGCTCGGGGGAGCCACCGCCGAGCTGGCCGTCGAGGTCGAGCGTGAGGTCGTCCGGGTCCTGGACGAGGCCAAGCCGGACCGGCCGCTGCGAGCGAACGTCGAGTACTACGCCGGCGTCGTCATGCAGTCCTGCGGTGTCCCGCGCGACATGTTCACGCCGACCTTCGCCGTCAGCCGTACGGTCGGCTGGACCGCCCACATCCTGGAGCAGAGCCGCGGCCGCAAGATCATCCGGCCGAGCTCGCGGTACGTCGGGCCGCCGCCGTCCCAGCCGGTCCCGACCGTCGAGGAGCGTCAGTCCGGCGCCTCACCGGTGTAGATCGCGCGCGGCCGGAACCGCAGGCGGTGCTCCCGCTCCTCCAGCGCGTGCGCGGTCATCCCGGCGAGCCGGGCGAGGACGAAGAGCGCCTCGGCCGAGCCGGACCGCAGGTCGAGTGCGTGGGCGAGGGTCGCCATGGCGAGGTCGACGTTCGGGGCGAGCCCGTGGACCCGGCGGACCTGCAGGCACAGGTCGTCGACGGCCTCGACCAGCCGCGGGTGCTGCTCCCGGAGCAGGTCGAGGAGGCACTCCGCCCGCGGGTCCGCGTCGGTGTAGACGGAGTGGCCGAAGCCCGGAGGTGGGTCGTCCTGCCACCGGCTCACCACCGGTCCGGCGCCCTGCTCGAGGACGTCCGCGAGCAGGGCCGCGGACGCCTCGCCGGCCCGGCCGTGCAGCGGGCCCCCCATGGCCGCCGCGCCGGTGAGCAGGGTGACGACCGGGTCGGCGTGCGTGCTCGCGGTGGCGCGGGCGGCGATCGTGGAGGTCGCCAGCTCGTGGTCGGCGAGCAGCACGAGGGCCGCGTCGACCATCCGCTCGACCTCGGTGGTGACCTCGCCGCTGCGGGTCAGCGCGCCGGCTGCTGCTGCGGCCACGGAGCCCGGCCACTCCCGTGGAGCCGCGCCCAGCGATCCGGCAGCGGTGACGATCGCGGTACGAGCCAGGTCGCGTACGGCGTCCGGGTCTGGCTCCGCGCGCGCGGCTCCGGCCACCTCGGGCTCGGCGGCGAGGAGCGCGAGCGCGACGCGGAGGCGGCTTGCCGGCGCCGAGTCCGGTGGACACACCCGGTCCTGCCGGTCCCAGACGGACCTGCCCGTGTCGGTGGGTGACCACGGGCCGAGATGCTCGGTGCCCCAGAGCATCTCGGTGACCTGCTCGTACGTGGACGTGACGGCCAGGTCGCACGCGTCGCGGCCGCGGTACAGCAGACGTCCCGCCGGGTCGAGGTAGGTCACCGCCGTGTCGATCTGCAGCTCGAAGGTGCCGACGCGGTGCCTGCGGTGCCGGTCGGACAGAGCCGTCACCTCGCGCCGGTCGAACAGCGAGACCCGATGGCCCCTCGCGTCGGTGCCGTGGACGCGGGTGAGGACGCCGCGGCTGACGTACGCGTACAGCGTCTGGCGCCGGACACCGAGCAGATCGGCCGCCGCGGCCGCGGTCATCAGGTCGGCGGCCTCCATGGTCGGCAACCTATCCCGGTGCCTGTGGACAACGTTTCGCAGCGTCGTTGGATGGCACTGTGTCCCTCATGCCGCTCGACCCGCCCACGTCGAATCCGCCTGTCCCGCCGGTGATCCCGGGCTTCCGTACGGGGCCGTTCCTCGGTGCCGGTGGCGCCGGCGAGGTGTGGACCGTCATCCGGGACAGCGACGGGGCGCGCCTCGCCGCGAAGATGCTGCACGACGGCGAGGACGCGGGTACGGAGCTGTCGTTGCTCGGACGGATCGAGCACGACCACGTGCTGCGGCTGCGGGACACCGTGCTGGTGGAGTCGGGCGGCGTTCGCCGGCTCGCGCTGATCACCGAGCTGGCCGAGGGCGGGTCGCTGGCCGACGCCATCGCGGGGCGCGGTCATCTCACCGTCGGCGAGCTCGTCACCGTGCTCTGCCCGGTCGCCCGCGCGGTCCACGACCTGCACTCCCTCGGCCTCGTGCACGGCGACCTCTCGCCGTCGAACATCCTGCTGACCGACGACGGACGGCCGTTGATCGCCGACCTCGGCGTGGCGCGGCTCGCCGGCATGAGCGACCCGCGGGTCTGGGGGACCGAGGGGTTCGTCGCGCCGGAGGTCCTCGACGGTGGCGTGCCTGAGCCGCCCGCCGACGTGTACGCCCTGGGCGCTGTCGCCTGGACGGCGCTGGTCGGGCGGCCGCCGGAGCCCGCCGCTCTGCGTCCGGGCCTGGACGAGGTGGCCCCGCAGGCCCCGCAGGCGCTGCGCGACCTCGTGCTGACCGCGCTCGCGCACACGCCGGAGTCACGGCCGGAGCCCGGCGAGCTCGCCCTGCGGCTCTGGGACATCGCGGCGCCGGAGCCGGCACCCGTCGCGGGTTCCACCGGCCGACGTGCGGCGCCGGCCGCGGATCCCGCCGCTGGTCTCACCCAGCGGATCAGGGAGCGGGCCGAGCCGGTCGCCGCGGTGGACGTCGTGGCGTGGTGGAGGCAGCCCCTCGTCGCGCGTACTGCAGTGGTCGCCGGTGTCATCGGTGCGGCGTGTGCCGGGTACGCGGCGATCGGCCCGTCGGCGACGGGCGCCGGGCCGAAGCCGCAGACCGTGTCGACGGCTCGACCGGGACCGAGTGCGACCAGTGGGACGCCGGCGACCGCCGCGCCGCGCTCGACGGCCCGGACACCGGTCTCCAGCACCGCGACGCCTCGACCGACGGCGACGCGCCTCACGAGCAGCGCTTCAACGGTGAGCAGGGTGCCGTCCCCGGCCCGTGCTGCGTCGACAGCGACAGCACGAGCCGCTGCTCCCGTGCCTCGTCCGAGCTCCCCGACATCCGGACATCCGAACGGCGTCCGTCACACCGCCGACCCGGCCTCGGCCGAGGCCGCCGGCAGCGATCCGGCGGGCGTGGTTCAGGCTCTGGCGGACGCCCGGGCGCGCGCCTGGATCTCCGGTCGGGAGAGCGACCTCGGCGGCGCGTTCGTGACGGGCTCTGCCGCCTGGACCCAGGACCGCGGCGACCTCCAGCGGGCCGCCGCACGCTCGGCACGGTACGAGGGACTGACCTTCACGGTGCGGCGCGCCGCCGTCGAGGTGGCCGGCGACCACGTCCTCGTCGACGTGATGGTCGACCGCTCGGCGTACACCCTGGTGGAGGGGAGCAGGCGGACCACGGTGCCGGCGAGTGCGGGGGAGCAGGCGGTGGTGACCCTGGGGTGGACGACGCACGGCTGGCGGATCGACACCTGGACGCCGCGCTGACCGGTCCTCAGTCGCGCAGTTCGCCGCGCAGCGCCTCGTCGAGCCCGGGATGCTCCCAGGTGAATCCCTGCTGCTCAAGCACCGACGGCCGCAGCCGCTGGCTGCCGAGAATGTCCTGCACCATCTCGCCGAGGACGACGCGCAACGCGAACGCGGGTGCAGGAAGGACGGCCGGTCGATGGACCGCGCGGCCCAGCGCGTGGGCGAAGTCCTTCTGGCGCACCGGCTCCGGCGCGGAGAGGTTGACCGGGCCGGTCACCTCGGGGTGGTCGATCAGATGGACGATGGCTCGGACCTCGTCGGTCAGGCTGATCCAGGACCACCACTGGCGCCCGTTGCCGAGTGGTCCGTTCAGGCCCAGCCGCGCCAGGGTCGCGATGCGTTGCAGCACCCCGCCGCGACGGGAGAGCACGAGTGAGGTACGGACGAACGCGGTCGGGCAGCCGGCCTCCACCGCCGGTGCGGCGGCCGCCTCCCAGTCCCGGACGAGGTCGGCGAGGAAGCCGTCGCCCTTGGCGCTGGTCTCGTCGAGGTCGTCGTCACCGCGGTTGCCGTAGTAGCCCATCGCCGACCCGCTGACGAGCCGGATCGGGTGGCCCTGCGCGGTCATGGCGTCCACCACGGTGCTCGTGCTGTCCAGCCGCGACCGGACGAGCGTGCGCTTGTAGGAGTCGGTCCATCGGTGGTCGCCCACCCCGGCACCGGCGAGGTTGACCACGGCGGTCACGCCCTCCAGGGCGGCCGGGTCGAGCTGGTGCCTGCTCGGGTCCCAGGTCACCTCGTGCGGCTCCCGCGCGGGCCGGCGCACGAGGTGCACCACCTCGTCCCCGCGGTCGCGCAGCGACGACGACAGCGCGCCGCCGATCAGTCCGGACGAGCCGGTGATGGCGACGCGCTGTGTCATGTTCGTCTCCCTCAGACCTCGAAGGCGCCCTCTTCGAGGCGCTCCTTGATCGCGGTCAGGAAGCGAGCGGCGTCGGCTCCGTCCACGATCCGGTGGTCGTAGGACAGCGCCAGGTAGACCATGGACCGGATCGCGATCGTCTCCCCGCCGTCGGCGTCGGTGACGACGACGGGCCGCTTGACGACCGCGCCCGTCCCGAGGATGCCGACCTGCGGCTGGTTGATGATCGGGGTGTCGAACAGCGCACCGCGGCTGCCGGTGTTGGTGAGCGTGAACGTGCCGCCACCGAGCTCGTCCGGCTTGACCTTGTTGTCGCGGGTGCGCTCGGCGAGGTCGGCGATCTTGCGCGCGAGACCGGCGATGTTCAGGTCACCGGCGTTCTGGACGACCGGGACGAACAGCCCCTTCTCCGTGTCGACCGCGATGCCGAGGTTCTCGCTCGCGTGGTAGACGATCGAGTCGCCCTCGACGCTGGCGTTGACCTGCGGGTACGCCTTGAGCGCTTCGACGGCGGCCAGGGCGAAGAACGGCAGGAAGCTCAGCTTCACGCCCTCGCGCTGCTCGAAGTCGGCCTTCGCGCGAGCGCGCAGACGGGCGATCTTGGTGACGTCGACCTCGAGGACCGTCGTCAGCTGGGCGGAGACCTGCAGCGACTCGACCATCCGGGTGGCGATGAGCTTGCGCATCCGGCTCATCTTCTCGGTGGTCCCACGCTTCGGTGAGACGGCGGCGAGCGTCTTGCTCGCACCGCCACCGCCACCGCTCGGAGCGGCGGCGGCGGGAGCCGGCTCGGCCTGCGCCGGCGCAGCAGCAGCCTCGGCGGCGGCGAGCACGTCCTGCTTGCGGATGCGGCCACCGACCCCGGTACCGGTCACGCCGGCGAGGTCGACGTTCTTCTCCGACGCCAGCTTGCGGACCAGCGGCGTGACGTACGCGGCAGCGTCTCTGCCCTCGTCGCCACCGGCTGCCGTGCCCGAACCGGACGGCGCGGTGGAGGTGCTCGAGGCGGGGGCGGCCTGCTGGGTAGGCGGCTGCGCGGACACCGGCTGCTGCGGCGCACCCTGGGCGGCCGGCTGCTCGGCGCGGTTCTCCTCCGCGGGCTGCGGGGTGGGCTCGTCCTCGGCCGGCTGCTCGGTGGAGGGCGCCTTCTGCGCGTCGGATGCCGAGGACTGCTCCGGCTCGGCCGCCTTCGGCTCGGGCTCGGACTGCTTCTGCTCGGGCTCGGCGGGCGTCTCCTCCTGCGGAGCCGGCTTCTCCTCCTGCGGGGCTGCGGCGCCACCACCGGCGGCCTGACCGCCGACGATCGCCAGGTCGGCGCCGACCGGGACGGTCTCGTCCTCCTGGACCAGGATCTTGGTCAGCGTGCCTGCGGCCGGTGAGGGGATCTCGGTGTCGACCTTGTCGGTGGACACCTCCAGCAGCGGCTCGTCGACGGCCACCTCGTCACCCTCGGCCTTGAGCCAGCGGGTGATCGTGCCCTCGGTGACGGACTCGCCGAGCGCCGGCATGGTCACGGTCTCGCCACCGCTCACCTCGCCACCGCCCTGCGCCTGGCCGCCCTCGGCCGGCTGGCCGCTCCCGCCTTCCGAGGAGGACTCGCCACCGGAGGTCGGCGCGGGGGTCGACGCAGGCTGCTCCGCCTCGGCAGGCTGTTCCGCCTCGGCAGGCTGCGCCTGCTCGGCGCTGTCGTCAGCCTTCTGCTCCGGCTCCGACGCCTGCCCATCACCGGAGGGAGCGGCACCGTCCCCGACGACCGCGAGGTCGGCGCCGACCGGAACGGTCTCGTCCTCCTGGACGAGCACCTCCTGCAGCGTGCCCGCGACGGGGGAGGGGATCTCGGTGTCGACCTTGTCGGTCGAGACCTCCAGCAACGGCTCGTCGACCGCCACCTCGTCGCCGACGTTCTTCAGCCACCGGGTCACGGTGCCCTCGGTGACGGACTCTCCGAGGGCGGGCATGGTCACACGTTCAGACATGGGTGACAGTCTCCTGGATCTGGTGGCGGATGTGCAGTGTTGTCGGCGCGGGTGTCATGGAGATCATCCGTCAGCTGTGCAGGTGGAGCGGCTTGCCGGCGAGGGCGAGATGGGCCTCGCCGAGCGCCTCGTTCTGCGTCGGGTGGGCGTGGATGAGCTGCGCGACGTCGTCGGGCAGGGCCTCCCAGCCGACGATGAGCTGTGCCTCGCCGACCTGCTCGCCCATCCGGGCACCGACCATGTGGACGCCCACGACGGGACCGTCCTTGGCGCGCACGAGCTTCACGAAGCCCTGGGTACCCAGGATCTGGCTCTTGCCGTTGCCGCCGAGGTTGTACTCGACCGTCTCGACCTCGCCGTGCGCCTCCTTGGCCTGGGCCTCGGTGAGGCCGACCGAGGCGATCTCGGGGTCGCAGTAGGTGACTCGCGGGATGCCGGACTCGACGATGGGTGCCGGCGACAACCCGGCGATCTCCTCGGCGACGAAGATGCCCTGGGCGAACCCGCGGTGCGCCAGCTGGAGACCGGGGACGATGTCGCCGACGGCGAAGACACCCGGGACGTTGGTGCGCAGGCGCTCGTCGGTGAGGACGAACCCGCGCTCCATCGCGACGCCGACCTCGTCGTACCCGAGGCCGTCGGTGACCGGGCCGCGACCGACCGCGACCAGCAGGAGGTCGGTCTCGATGCTGTCGCCGGACTCCAGCGAGACGGTGACGACGTCGCCCTTCTGCGTGGCGCCGGTGAACTTCACGCCGGTCTTGAACGCGATCTTGCGCTTGCGGAAAGAGCGCTCCAGCTGCTTGGAGACGGCCTCGTCCTCGGCCGCCACGAGCCGGGGGAGCGCCTCCACGATGGTGACCTCGGCGCCGAACGACCTGAAGACGGAGGCGAACTCGACGCCGATCACGCCGCCGCCGAGGACCACGACACGGCTGGGGACGTGGTCGAGGGTCAGGGCCTGCTCGCTGGTGACGATGCGGCCGCCGATCTCCAGGCCGGGCAGCGTACGGGCGTACGAGCCGGTCGCCAGCACGACGTGCTTGCCGGTGAGGACACGGTCCCCGACGGTCACCGAGCTCGGACCGGTGAGCCGGCCGGCGCCTTCGACGTACTCGACCTTGCGCGCCTTCACCAGACCCTGCAGGCCCTTGTGCAGACGGCTGACGACGCCGTCCTTGTAGCGGTGCACGCCGCTCATGTCGACCGACTCGAAGGTGGTCTTGACCCCGAACGACTCACCGTGCCGGGCGGAGTCGGCGACCTCGGCGGCGTGCAGCAGCGCCTTGGTCGGGATACAGCCCTGGTGCAGGCAGGTCCCGCCGAGCTTGTCCTTCTCGACGAGTGCGACCGACAGGCCGAGCTCGGCCGCGCGCAGCGCGCAGGCGTATCCGCCGCTGCCGCCTCCGAGGATGACGATGTCGTGGGTCGGTGCGGCCTCTGCCGTCATGGTGCCAACGCTCCCTTGCGTCTGTGCGGTCGTCCGGCGCGACCCGACGTCCTGGCGGGCCGACGCTGAGCCCATCTTGGCACCCGGCTCTCGAGCGCCATCACCGAGGTGGTGCGCCGATCGGGCAATTGCCTGGCGGGCCGAGCCGAGCGCGTGCGAGAGTGACGGCACGCCCAGGAGCCCAACGATCAGGAGGACACCATGGCTGACGGATCAGACCAGAACGCCGGACCGGACGAGGACACCAAGCGCAAGTTCCGCGAGGCGCTGGACAAGAAGAAGTCCCACGGCGGCAGCGACGTGTCCGACCACTCCGCGCGCAGCAAGGTGCACGGATCCCACGGTCCGGAGACCAGCGGCGCGCAGCAGATGTTCCGCCGCAAGTCCGGGGGCTGAGGCCACCAGCACGACGAGAGGGGCCGGTTCGCAGACGCGAACCGGCCCCTCTCGTCGTGTCTTCCTCAGGCGTGGTCCTGGGCCAGGCCGACGAGGGTCCGCACGCCGAACCCGGTGGCGCCCTTGGGCGTGTAGCCGTGCGCGGACGACTCGTTGAACGCCGGACCGGCGATGTCGATGTGCACCCACGGCAGCGGCTTGCCGTTCTTGCCGTCGCCGACGAACTCGCGCAGGAACAGCGCCGCCGTGATGGCGCCGCCCTCCTTCTGGCCGGTGTGCTTGACGTCCGCGACGTCGGAGTCCATGTGCTTGCGCAGCTCCTCACGCAGCGGCATCGCCCAGGCGTCCTCGCCGACGCGCCCCGCAGTCGCGATGACCTGGTCACGGGTCGTGTCGTCGTTGCCGAGAACCGCCGCGACCTGACCGCCGAACGCCATCACGGCCGCGCCGGTCAGGGTGGCGATGTCGATGACCAGGTCGGGCTGCTGCTCGGAGGCGTACGAGAGGCCGTCCGCCATGACGAGGCGGCCCTCGGCGTCGGTGTTGATGATCTCCACGCTCTTGCCGTTGCGCATCGTGACGACGTCTCCGGGGCGCTGGGCGTCCGAGCCGGTCATGTTCTCGGCCAGGCAGAGGTAGACGGTCATCGCGACGGGCAGGCCGAGCCGGGCGACGGCGTCGACCGCCGCGGCCGCGGCCGCGGCGCCGGCCATGTCGCACTTCATGGTCACCATGCCGGTGGCGGGCTTGATGCACAGGCCACCGGAGTCGAAGGTGATGCCCTTGCCGACGACCGCGATGTGCCGGGTCGCCTTCGCGGGCTTGTACGTCAGCGTGACCAGGCGCGGCAGGCGGGACGAGCCACGCCCGACCCCGATCAGACCACCGCAGCCGGCCTTGGCCAGCGCCTTCTCGTCCATGACGTCGACCTTGACCTTGGTGCCCTGCAGGCGCTGGCGGGTCGCGTCGGCGAAGGACTCGGGGTAGAGGTCGTTCGGCGGGGTGTTCACCAGGTCGCGGGCCCACGCCTGGCTGTCGGCGACGACCTCGGCCCGGTGCACCGCGTCCTTGACGGCCGTCTCGCCGGCCTGTCCGCTCAGGACGGTCAGCCGCTCGACCGGCGCCTTCGCGCCACCCTTCTTGCGGTACGCGGTGAAGGCGTAGGCGCCGAACAGCGCGCCCTCGGCGGCCGCACCGGCCAGCTCGGCGTCCGAGCCGGGGGCGGCGACGGCCGCGTGCCCGGTGTCCGCCAGGCCGCGGACGGCCGAGCCGACCGCACGGCGGACCGACTCGTGGTCGGTGGCGGTGGGCTCATGGTCCAGGCCCGTACCGGCGACGACCACGATGGGAGCAGTCACGCCGGGCACCCCGGTGAGCTTGATGGCCTCGTCCGCGCCGCCCTTGGCGCCGATCGCGGTCAGGGTGGCGCCGATGTGGTCCACGGACTCGGAGGAGAGCCCGTCGGTGCTGGCCAGGCGTACGCCGTCGTCGAGCGTGACGGACAGGAGCACCAGCACGTCTGCCTTCACCTCGCCGGTCTTCTGGTCCGTCAGCGTCAACGTCGTCACAGTGATTGCCTCCCGGCTCTCGTTCGGAGGACCGGCTGCGTTGTCGGTCCCAGGCGAGGATAACGAGGTGCCCGGCGATACCGTTCGCGCATGACAGGTGACCCCTTGAAGACCTCCCCGCTGCACGACCGCCACACGGCGCTGCGGGCCAAGATGGCCGACTTCGGCGGCTGGGAGATGCCCATCGAGTACCCGGGTGGCGGCGTCCTGCGCGAGCACACCGCCGTACGCGAGCGCGTCGGCATCTTCGACGTGAGCCACCTCGGCAAGGCACTGGTCAAGGGCGCGGGCGCCGCGGACTTCGTCAACTCCTGCTTCACCAACGACCTGCGCAAGGTCGAGCCCCCGAAGGCGCAGTACACGATGTGCTGCGACGAGGAGACCGGCGGCGTCGTCGACGACCTGATCCAGTACTTCAAGGCCGAGGACGAGGTCTTCCTGGTCCCCAACGCCGCCAACACCGCCGAGGTCGTCCGGCGCATGAACGCCGTGGTGCCGCAGGGCATCTCGGTCACCGATCAGCACTCGGACTTCGGGATCATCGCCGTCCAGGGCCCGCGATCGGTCGAGGTGGTCGAGGCGCTCGGCCTGCCGACCGACCTGGAGTACATGTCCTTCACCGAGGCCGACTGGCAGGGCCGCCCGGTCATCGTGCTGCGGTCCGGCTACACCGGCGAGAAGGGCTTCGAGCTGGTGCCGCGCTGGGAGGACACGCCGGCGCTGTGGGACGCGCTCGTCGAGGCGATGCAGCCGTACGACGGTCTCCCGTGCGGTCTCGGCGCCCGCGACACGCTGCGGACCGAGATGGGGTACGCCCTCCACGGTCACGAGCTGACGATGGACATCACCCCGAACATGGCCCGCGCCGGCTGGGCCGTCGGCTGGAAGAAGGAGAGCTTCTGGGGCAAGAAGGTCCTCGAGGCGCAGCGCGCCGAGAAGACCTGCCGCCTGTCCTGGGGCCTGCTCGCGACCGGCCGCGGCATCCCGCGCGCCGAGTGCGAGGTGAAGAACGCCGACGGCACGGTCATCGGCGTCGTCACCTCCGGCACCATGTCGCCCACCCTGAAGCAGGGCATCGCCCTCGTGCTCCTGGACCGGGGCGCCGAGGAGGGTGACGAGGTCGTCGTCGACGTACGCGGACGCGACGTGCCCGCGAAGGTCGTCAAGCCCCCGTTCGTCCAGGTCGAGACCGCCTGAGCGACCGGGGCTGAACGACCCTCTCCGGTGCAGACGTCCCCGCACGTGCAGGGACGTCTGCACCGGAGAGAGTCGGCTGACCGAGAAAGCGGCGTCGAGCCCGGGTCAGATCAGGGCGGTGGCGACCAGCAGCCCCCCGGCGAGGGCGATCTCGACGACCGCGCCGAGCACGTCGCCCGTGATGCCTCCCAGACGTCGGCGGCACCGGAGCAGGACGGGCACGGCGGCCAGCGGGCCGACGGCGACCACGACCGGACCGGCCCACCACCCGGCTCCGGTCAGCCCGGTGGCGAGCGCGGCGGCGCATCCGACGACGACCGTCGCGGCCGCTGCCCTGACCGGCGGGACGGTGCCGGCCACCAGCGCGCCGAGGCCACCGGGTCGCGCTGCCGGGAGGCCGCGGACGCAGGCCCACGTCAGGGCCAGCCTGCTGCCCACCAGCGCGACGGCCGCCAGCGTCGGACCGCCGCGAGCGTCCAGCACGGACGCCGCGCACGCGATCTGCAGCGCCAGCACGAGCAGCAGCGCCGACGCACCCGCGGGTCCCACGTCGCCGGTGCGCATGACCTCCAGCGCCCGGTCGCGGTCGTAGGAGGCGGCGAGGCCGTCGACCGTGTCGGCCAGCCCGTCCAGGTGGAGCGCCCGGGTACCGACGGCCAGCGTGCCGACGGCCAGCACGGACAGGACGAGAGCTCCGAGGCCGAGCGCCCGACCGGTCGCCACGACGGCAGCAGTGGGAACCAGCAGGACGAGCGCGGCGAACGGTGCGAGCAGCATCGCGCCGGAGGCGGTGGAGCGGGTCACGGCGCGGGGCGCGGGAACCCGCACGGCGGTCAGGGTGCCGACCGCGAGGCGAACGGCGTCAGGCAAGCGCACCCGGCACGACGGGAAGGCCGCTGAGGTCGACCACGCGGCCGGCGACGACGAGATGGACGCGGTCGCTCACCGAGCTCAGCGTGGCGTTGACCCGGCCGAGCGCATCACCGAAGAGGCGTCCGGATGAGGTCTGCGGGACCACGCTCATGCCGACCTCGTTGGTCACGGCGACGATGTCGTACGGCGCGTTGATCCACAGGGCGACCAGCTCGGTGCAGCGCTCCTGCACGAGGGTGAGGGCCTTGTCGCGGTCCTCCCACGCCTCGGCCTCGTCGATGAGCGCGGTGACCCAGTTGCCGATGCAGTCCACCAGGGTGGGCGTCCGCGCGGCGAGGATCGCGTGGGTGACGTCGCTGCTCTCGACGGTGGTCCAGGTCTCGGGGCGGCGGTCCTGGTGGTGCTTCACCCGCGCCGCCCAGTCACTGTCGTCGGAGTCCGCGCGCGGCCCGGTCGCGATGTAGGTGACGGCGGGCTCGTCGATCAGCAGGCTCTCGGCATGACGGCTCTTGCCGCTGCGTGTCCCACCGAGGATGAGTGTGGTCGTCATCGTGCCTCCTACCATCCCCGAGAGCGCTGCGGTCACTGTAACCCTCGGCCGGCGTCCTGCCGCGGACCGCGCGGTACGTCGCCCGGAGCCGGGACCGTGCCGAAAGAAGCCCGCCGCACCGCCCGCCGGAGCGCGAGCAGCACCGGACGCGCGGCGACGAGCACCAGGACGGCGGTGAGCACGCCGCGCGGGAGGTCCCAGCCGAGGGAGGTCAGCCCGTAGAAGACGCCGTAGTGCGCGAGCTGGGTGCCGAGCGGGTCGCCCGCGTCGAAGCCCGCGCCCGCCGGAGCGGAGCTGCCGAGGAACGGCCAGAACCACAGGTTCATCACCGCGCCGTAGAGCAGGCCGGTGAGGAGTCCGTACGCCGCGAGCAGCCAGCGCTCGGCACGCTCGCCGACCCGGGGGAGGAGCGCCGCCCCGAGGCCGACCCAGCCCGTGGCGAGCATCTGGAACGGGGTCCAGGGTCCGACGCCGCCGGTCAGGAAGGCGCCGGTGACGATCGCGAGGGCACCGAGCAGGAACCCCGCGGTGCGGCCGAGGACGCGGCCGCCGAGGACGACGAGGAAGAACATCGGCTCCAGCCCGGCGGTCCCTGCCGACAGCACCCGCAGGGCGCCGCCCATCGCCGCGAGCACGCCGAGCGTCGCGACGACCTTCGCGTCGAGCCCGCCCCGGGACAGCTCGGCCAGGAGCACGCACCCGAGCAGCCCGACCAGCACCGGGAACAGCCAGGGCGTGCTGTGGTCGCCGGTGAGCGCGGACCGGGAGTCGACGAGGAAGGGCCAGGTGAACGACAGCACGCCGACGAGGGTGACCAGGGTCATGGCGATGGTCGACGTCCGGCGCCAGCGGACGATCTCGGGCGTCGGCGTCACGGTCGGGCCTCGGCGGTCTCCGGCTCAGAGAGCGGCACCTCGTCCACAGTGAGGTAGTGCGCCGGGTGCATCACCTTCGCGACCTGAGGTGCGAATGCCGGTGAGTCGCAAAGGATCTCACGCGCAGGTCCGTCCCCGATGATCTCGCCGTCGGCGAGCAGCAGCACGTCGTCGGCCGCCTCCGCCGCCATCTCCACGTCGTGGGTCGCCATCAGGACGGCGTGGCCGTGCTCAGCGAGCTCGCGCAGGACGCCACCGAGCCGCTCCTTCGCGGTGTAGTCCAGGCCGCGGGTCGGCTCGTCGAGCAGCACCAGGGCCGGCTCGCCGGTCAGCACGACCGCGAGCGCGAGCAGGACCCGGCCACCCTCGGACAGGTCGCGCGGATGGGCGTCCGGGTCGAGGTGCGGCGCGATGCGAAGCAGCAGTGACGCGCAGGTACCGGCCGGTCGACCGAAGTCGACGTCGGCGGCGGCGCACTCGCGGGCGACGCTGTCGTGGTAGAGCAGGGAGGCGGCGTCCTGGGGGACCAGGCCCACCGCGTGCACCAGCCGGCGCGGCGGGGTGCGCGAGGGGTCGAGGTCGTCCACGCGGACGGCGCCCGAGGTCGGCGTGAGCAGCCCGGCGAGGCAGCCGAGCAGCGTCGACTTGCCGGCGCCGTTGCGGCCCATCAGCACACTGACGCGCCCGGTGCGGATGGTCAGGTCGACCTCACCGAGGACCGTCGTACCCCGGCGGCGCAGGTGCAGCCGCCGGGTCGTCGCGGCGGCGCTGCCCTCCGCGAGCGGCCGGTCGGCGACCCGCGGTGCCGGCACCGCGGGTAGGCGGTCGCGTGCCGCCCGTCGCCGCGCGTCGCGGATCGACAGGGGAAGCGGGTCCCAGCCCAGCCGCCGGCCGAGTCGCACGACCGGTGGCGCGATCGTCGAGCGGGTCATGGCCTCCTGCGGGGTGAGCATCGGCGAGACCACGCCGTTCTCGACCAGCAGCACGCTGTCGGCGTGGTGCACCACCCGCTCGAGCCGGTGCTCGGCGAGCACGACGGTCACGCCGAGGTCGTGGACCAGCCGGTGGACGGCGGCGAGCACGTCCTCCGCCGAGACCGGGTCGAGCGAGGAGGTGGGCTCGTCCAGGACGAGGACCCGAGGTCCGGCGGCCAGCACGGACGCGACGGCGACCCGCTGCTGCTGACCACCGCTGAGCTCGCGCAGCGGTCGTGCGCGCAGGTCGGCGACGCCCAGGACGTCCAGGCTCTCCTCGACGCGGCGACGCATCGCCGACGGGCTCAGCCCGAGCGTCTCCAGGCCGTACGCGATCTCCTCCTCGACGGTCTCGGTGACGAAGCCCGCGACGGGGTCCTGCCCGACCATGCCGACGACCTGCGACAGGTCGCGCGGTCGGTGCTCGCGGGTGTCGCGCCCGTCGACGAGGACCTGACCCTCCAGGCGTCCGCCCGTGAAGTGGGGGACCAGGCCGTTGAGGGTGCGCAGCAGGGTGGACTTGCCGCTGCCGGTCGGACCGACCACGAGCACCAGGTCGCCCTCGGGGACGCGGATGCGACCGGTCTGCAGGTGAGGCCGGGTGGCGCTGTCGGGGTCGTACGTCACGCGCACGTCGATGAGCTCGATCATGCCTGCGCCACCTCCCTGGCGCGGTCCTCGAGCGCGGCCCGCCGGGGCGGTCGAGGGGACAGGACACCGGCGAGCAGCGGGGCGAGCAGGGCAGCGGCGAGGGGGAGCGACACGACCGGCCAGGTGGCCGGGACCTGCGGAGGGACGATCCCGGCAGCGTCCCGGGCGGCGGCCGTGCTCAGCGCCACCGCGGCGACCGCGGACGACGCGATCACCAGCGTCTCGGGGGCGCGCCACGGGTCTCGTCGGTAGGGCGTCCGGCGGTCACGGCGGGACCCGGTGAGCAGCGCCGCCACGGCGCAGGCACTGCCCACGGCCAGCACGGGCAGGCCCAGGGCGGCCGGCGTGCTGGAGTCCAGGAGGCCGTAGACCCCGACCAGTACGCCCCCGAGGCCGACCATCGTCAGCGCGACCGACCGCCGGTGCTCCTTCTGAGCGAGGGTCACCCGGCCGTAGCCGCGCGACTCCATGGAGGCGGCCAGCGCGAGCGACCGGTCCAGCGAGCTCTCCAGGACCGGGACGACCAGCCGGGCCACCTCCCGGACGCCGCGGCCGTCGTGGCCGCGCAGCCGGCGTGCCGTACGGACCCGGCGGGCGTCGTCGGCCAGCTGCGGGACGTAGGTGAGCGCGACCACGACCGCGGTCCCGACGTCGTACAGGGTCGCGGGGACGTACCGCAGCAGCCGCCGCGGATCGGCCAGGACGTTGCACGCACCCACGCAGACCAGGATCGTGGCCAGCTGCAGCCCGTGGTAGACCGCATCGAGCAGGGCCTCGAGCTGGACCGGACCGCCGAGGCGGACGCCGGCCATCCAGTCGGGGAGCGGCACCTCGGGGAGGTCGACGAGTACGGTGCGGCCGCCGATCGCGCTACCGAGCAGGATCGTCATGACCACCCGGATGGCGACCGCGGTCAGCGCGATGGCGAGGAAGACGCCCATCGTGCTGCTCGCCCCGGTCTCGCGACGCTGCACCACGACCCAGCCGACGACGGCCAGCAGGAGCAGCAGGTAGACCGGGTTGGTGGTGCGGGACGCGGCCGCCGCGAGCAGCAGACCCCACGCCCACCACGCCACCGGGTGCAGCAGGCGGGGTCGGGAGAGGCGGTCTGCCGGGCTCACGAGCGGAGCAGGTCAGGCGGTGCCCGTACGCCGGCGGCGCGCGACGGTCACGAGGGCGCCGATCAGCAGCAGCACCGCGATGCCGGCGACCACGAACACGGTGGTGCGGGTGCCGGAGTCGTCGGACTTCTCCTGCGCCGCCACCGGGATGGCGACAGTGTCGTCAGTGGCCTTCGCCGCCGCGCTGACGTTCTGGACGGGTCCGCCGCAGCCCGAGGCCGGCCAGCCGTCGACCCCGCAGACGAGGCTCTTGTCGGTACGGACCGAGGACACCGCGGCCAGCACGTCCGCGCCGGTGGCCGCAGCCGGGACCTGGGTGCAACGGGCCGCGGGCTTCGGCGGGGTGCCGGACTCGGCGTCGGCGGCGCGGCCGTAGTCGAGGACGACCGCGACCCGCTTGGTGCCGGGCTTGGCCGGGATCCCCGCGCAGGCCTTCTCGAACGTCACGGTCCCTCGCGGCGCCCGGCTGTCGGTCTCACCCGCGACCGCCCAGCGCCAGCCCTCGACCGAGCCGTCGGCGGGCTTGGTGTCGGCGGGCCCCTTCTGCGCGAAGGACCACGACGTGCCCTTGAGCTGGAAGTAGCCCCAGAAGCGGTAGGTCGCGGCCGATGCCGAGGGTGCTGCGGCCAGACCGCTGAGGGTCAGGGCGGCGACGAGGGAGACCAGCAGCATCACGCGGCCGGATCGGGCGGTCTTCATGGCGGTGCCTCCTGCCGGATCGAGGACGGCAGGAGACCAGGGTCTCGGGGCCGGCTCGTCCGCACTACGCGACGGATCTTCGATGAGCCGAGCCTGGCGGGAGGTGCTCCGGCTCGCGTCCGAGGACGCACACGGTTGCGCGACAGCGCCGGAGTCACACCGGCTTCCCCTGTCCGACAGGTGTTCGGTGCAGGAACAGTCCCACCCGGGCGCGAGGTTGTCAAAGACACGGCTCGGGCGTGAAGAAGACGTGAATTTGACGGATGACGCGATATTCGTCGGGTCGATCCTGTCCGCCCATCGGCAAGTCGTGGAGTTCTTGCGGTCGGTGTGCCAAGGTTTCGGCAGCAGCGGATGACCCCGCCACGACCGAGCGCCACACCCGGCCGATCCGGCACCGACCGTCGGCGTCCTGCCCGACGCCATCCCGCCCGCTCCACGAGGTGATCTCCCGATGACCGCACTGGCCCCTTCGCCCGGCCCCGACACCAGCGGACCCGTCTTCCACGCCCACGAGGGCGGCAAGCTGGAGTCCGTCCCGACCAAGCCGCTGAACAACCGCGACGACCTGTCCCTCCTCTACACCCCGGGTGTCGCCGACGTGTGCCGGGCGATCGCGCAGGACCCCTCTCTCGCGCACCGGTACACCACGCGCAAGAACACGGTGGCCGTCGTCACCGACGGCAGCGCCGTGCTCGGGCTCGGCAACATCGGCCCGGTGGCCGCGCTGCCGGTCATGGAGGGCAAGGCCGTCCTGTTCAAGCAGTTCGGCGGCGTCGACAGCGTGCCGGTGTGCCTGGAGACCGGCGACGTCGACGAGCTGGTCGAGGCCATCGCCCGGATCGCGCCGACGTACGGCGGGATCAACCTGGAGGACATCTCGGCGCCGCGCTGCTTCGAGATCGAGCGCCGGCTGCAGCAACGACTCGACATCCCGGTCTTCCACGACGACCAGCACGGCACCGCGATCGTGGTGCTGGCGGCCCTGATGAACGCCGCGAAGGTCGTCGACCGCGCGCTCGAGGGGCTGCGCGTCGTGATCTCCGGTGCCGGTGCGGCCGGGGTCGCCATCGCCGCCCTGCTGCGCCGCAGCGGTGTTCACGACGTCGTCGTGTGCGACTCCCGCGGCATCATCGAGCCCGGCCAGGAGCAGCTAGCCGACCACAAGCGCCGGCTCGCGGCGACCACCAACCCGCGCGGGCTGCGCGGTGGCATCGGGGACGCCCTGCGGGGTGCCGACGTCTTCGTCGGCGTCTCGGGCGGGACGGTCGCCGAGGAGCTCATCGCCACGATGGCGCCGGAGTCGATCGTCCTCGCGCTGGCCAACCCCGACCCCGAGGTCCACCCGGACGTCGCGGCCCGGCACGCCGCCGTCGTCGCGACCGGGCGCTCGGACTTCCCGAACCAGATCAACAACGTGCTCGCCTTCCCAGGTCTGTTCCGGGGCGCGCTGGACTCCGGTGCCGCGGCGATCACCGAGACCATGAAGATGGCGGCGGCGACGGCGATCGCGAGGCTCGTCGAGCACCCCACCGCGCAGGAGATCGTGCCGTCGGTGTTCGACCCCCGGGTCGCACCGGCCGTCGCGCGCGCGGTCGCGGACCGCGCCTGACCGACCCGACGGGTGCCCGCCGCGAGGTGCGGGCGCCCGTCCGGGCCGGGCTCAGACTTTGCGACCTCCGCCGAGCAGGCCGCCGAGGATGTCGCCGATCCCGCCGCTCCCGCCGGACCCGGCCGATCCGCCGCCGCCGAGCAGGCCGCCGAGGACGTCGGCGAGCCCACCACCGCCCCGCGACGACTGCTGGCCCTGGGTGTCCGACGTCTGCTGCGTGGGAGCGGGCTGGGACTGGGTCTGGCCGCCGCTGAGTCCGCCCCCGGTGCCGCCCTTGAGGATCTTGTTGGACAGGTAGGACAGCACGATCGGCGCGAGGATCGGCAGCAGCTTCTTCATCAGCGCGTCGCCGCCGCCGCTCCCGCCCAGGCCGCCGAGCCGACTCACGACCGCGTCCTGGTGGTCGCCGAAGACGTGACCGACGATGGCCTGGCCCTCGTCGGGGTCCACCTGGGTCGGCGACGGCACGCCGCCCTGGTGCTGGCCGAGCGCCTCGTCGAGCGAGGCCGCTCCGCCCGGGTCCTGGGCGTTGGCCTGCATACCGCTGAGCAGCGCCGGGACCGCCTGCGCAGCGGCGTCACGGGTCGTCGCCTCGTCGGCGCCCACCTGCGCGGCCAGCTGGTCGATTGGGATCTGCGTGAGAATGTCGTCGACTGCACTCATCGGGAACCCTCCTGCCGGGCCGGCCCAGTGCCGGCCGTGCGACCACCCTAGGGAGGCGGGCGCCGTACGTCACCGGTCGCGAGCGACGTCAGGCGAGCCGGGCGTCGTGCACCAGCAGGGCGATCTGCACCCGGTTGGCCGCGTCCAGCTTGGTCAGCAGCCGCGAGACGTGGGCCTTCACGGTCGGGACGCTCATGTACAGCTCGCGGCTGATCTCCGCGTTCGACCATCCCTTGCCGACGGCGAGGGCGACCTCGTGCTCGCGCTCGGTGAGCACCGCCAGGCGGGCCCGCGCGCGGTGCACCCGGTCGTCGTCGCCGGTCGAGCCGATGCGGGCCATCAGGGAGGCGGTCACCTGCGGGGACAGGATCGGGTCGCCCGCCGCGACGGTCCGTACCGCGGCGACGAGCCTCTCCGGCGGCGTGTCCTTGAGCAGGAAGCCGCTGGCGCCGACCTGCACTGCGCGCACGATCATGTCGTCGGTGTCGAACGTGGTCAGGACGATCACGCGGACGCGGTCGCCGTAGGTCGACACGAGTCGGTCCGTGGCGGCGATCCCGTCCAGCCGCGGCATCCGGATGTCCATGAGCACGACGTCCGGTGACAGCCGCTCGGTGAGGGCGATGGCCTCCTCGCCGTGGCCGGCCTCGCCGACGACGTCGACATCGCTCGCCCCGCCGAGGATCATCTTCAGGCCGGCGCGCACCAGGCCGTCGTCGTCCACCAGAAGGACCCGGATCGTCTCGGGCGCGTCGGTC
This sequence comes from Luteipulveratus flavus, assembly GCF_029439465.1. GTDB lineage: Bacteria > Actinomycetota > Actinomycetes > Actinomycetales > Dermatophilaceae > Luteipulveratus > Luteipulveratus flavus. The sequence continues at coordinate 81,660 of NZ_JAROAV010000027.1, forward strand.
GTCACGTCGCCCACGGTAGCCACGCCGACAGGACGAAGTGCTGGCGCCGGTCGACGCCGTACCGCAGCTCACCGCCGGAGAGCACGGCGCGCTCGGTGAGGCCGATCAGACCGAGGCCGGACGACGGCAGCGGCTCGACCTCCTGGTGGGGCGGCTCCGGGTTGCGGACCTCCAGGAGCAGCCGGCCACCGGGCTCGCCGGCGATCTCGACGATCACCGGTGCGCCGGGGGCGTGCTTGGCGGCATTGGTGAGACCCTCCTGGATGATCCGGTAGGCGTGCCGCGAGATCGGCTCGGGGAGTCCGGACGGGTCCGTGTGGACCCGCAGGTCGATGTGGGCACCGCCGCGACGCGCCGACTCCACCAGCGCCTCGACGTCGCACAGCACCGGCTGCGGTGCCTCCGGCTCGCCCGGCGCCTCGTTCCCGCGCAGGACTCCGAGGACCTCACGCAGCTCGGTGAGTGCGTGATGGGCGTTCTCCTGGATGACGCCCGCGGCGGTACGTACCTCGGTCGCGCTGAGGTCCTGGCGGTAGGCCAGGGCCCCGGAGTGCACGGCCACCAACGAGATCCGGTGCGCGAGCACGTCGTGCATCTCGCGCGCGATCCGGGCTCGCTCGCCGACCTTGGCCCGCGCGACCAGGAGTGCCTGCTCCCGCTCGGCGGTCTCGGCACGCGCGCGCAGGCTGGCGAGGAGCTCACGGCGCGCCCCGATCGCCAGTCCGGTGGCGACGCAGACCGCGGTGGCCAGCAGGGTGAGGACGACGTTGGTGATCCGGTCGGAGAGGGCGTCCTGGCTGGGGAACAGCAGCGCGAAGATCAGGCTGGACAGGATCCACAGGACCGTCATCGGGACGATCTGCCGCCACCGGCGGTGCGTGCACAGCGAGATGAGGGCCAGGCCGGCCGCGCCCGCCGGCGAGACCGCGACCGCGGAGACCGCCACGAGAGTCCCGGTGATCGCCACCGGCCACCGCCGACGCCACAGCAGCAGACCGAGGCTCAGGACACCCAGCGCGAGATCGACGAACGGCCACACGTCGCCGTGCTGGTAGTGCTGGGTGCGGTCCTCGGCCTGCGCGGCCGCGAGCAGGAGCAGGCCGGACACCGCGGCGGCGAGGATGCGCCAGGTCTCACCCCACAGGTGGCGGGCTCGGCTGGTCGTCGGTGCGGACACGTTGCCGAGGCTACGGCCGATCGCGCCGGCCGCGACCGCTGTCCGGCCGACGATGGACCTCCGGCCGCGAGACGTCGACCAAAGTCGTACGCGCATCAGCCCCGTGGCCGATGCGGGCAGCCCGGCCGCGCCGGGAGGCTGGAGCCATGATCACAGCTGAGAACCTGACGAAGCGGTACGGGGGATACACCGCCGTCGACGACGTCACCTTCGAGGTGCGTCCCGGCACGGTGACCGGATTCCTCGGCCCCAACGGAGCAGGCAAGTCGACCTGCATGCGGATGATGTGCGGCCTCACGCCGCCGACGGCCGGCGCCACGACCGTGCTCGGCAAGCCCTACGCCGCGCTGCCTAACCCCGGGCGGCACGTCGGCGTCCTGCTGGATGCCTCGGCGCAGCACACGGGCCGCACGGGCCGGGAGGTGCTGACCCTCGGTGCCATGGTCATGGGCCTGGACCGCAGCCGCGTCGACGAGATGCTCGACCTGGTCGGCCTCACGGAGTCCGAGTCGGGCCGCCGGATCGGCAACTACTCGCTCGGCATGCGCCAGCGCCTGGGCATCGCCCACGCCCTGCTCGGTGACCCGCAGGTGCTCATCCTGGACGAGCCGGCCAACGGCCTGGACCCGGCGGGCATCCGCTGGATGCGCGGCCTGCTGCGCGGGTACGCCGACGAGGGCGGCACGGTGCTGCTGTCGTCCCACCTGCTGCACGAGATCGAGGTGGTCGCCGACGAGCTGGTCGTCATCGGGCGCGGGCGCATCGTCGCCCAGGGCAGCAAGGCCGAGCTGATGGCGTCCTCCGGCACCACCGTCCGGACGACCGACGACGCCGCGTTCGCGGGTCGGCTGCAGGAGGCCGGGCTCCAGGTGACCGCCGCGCCGTCGGGCCTGCTGGTCCAGGCCGAGCCGCTGCAGATCGGCACGCTCGCCGCGACCCACGGGGTCGTGCTGGTGGAGCTGAAGGAAGCCGGGTCGGCCGGGCTGGAGGAGATGTTCCTCCAGCTCACGGCGGACGACGCACGCGAGGAGGTCGCAGCATGAGCACCGTCGAGCAGACAGCGCCCGGTCGGACCGGAGTCCGGCTCCCGTCGCGGTTGAACCTGCCCGAGCCCACCAGGGTCCCGTTCACCCGGCTGACCGCCGTGGAGCTGCGCAAGCAGCTGAACACCCGCGCCGGCCGGTGGCTGCTGGCCGCGATCGGCGTCGTCACCGCCGCGATCGTCGCCATCATGCTCTTCTCGGGCCAGGCGGACGACGGCAAGAACTTCGGGGACTTCGTCGCCGCGACGGTCATCCCGCAGAGCATCCTGCTCCCGATCCTCGGCGTACTGGCCGTGACGTCCGAGTGGTCCCAGCGCACCGGTCTGGTGACGTTCACGCTGGAGCCGCACCGGGCCCGGGTCGGCTGGGCCAAGCTCGTCTCGGCCGTTCTCCTCGGACTGGCGACGGTCGTCGCGGCGCTCGTGCTGGCGGCGCTCGCGACCTTCCTGTGCCAGGCGATCCGCGGGAGTGACCCGACCTGGGTGGAGTGGAAGCCGCTGCTCGGCGTCCTCATCGGCCAGCTCTTCGTGGTCCTGCAGGGCGTGGCGTTCGGCATGATCCTGCAGAACACCCCGGCGGCCGTGGTCAGCTACCTGGTCATCCCGACGCTGTGGACCGTGGTCGGCAGCGCGGTCAGCTGGCTGCACACCGCCTCGAAGTGGCTCGACATCAACCAGGCGCTCCAGCCGGTGTACGACGGCACCGTCCACGGCGACCAGTGGGCGAAGGTCGCGGTGGCGGGCGCGGTCTGGGTGCTCCTGCCGCTGCTCGCCGGCATGTGGCGCCTGCGTCGCAGCGAGGTCAAGTAGTCGTCAGGAGCACGGCACGACGCAAGCCGGTGGAGCCGCTCGGGGGCTCCACCGGCTTGCGTCATGTGCTGCTGCCTAGGCTGAGGGCATGACCGGATCGTGGCGCTGGACGTACGAGGACGAGACCGGAGCACCGGTCACCGGGGACTCCCTGGTGGCGACGGGGTTCCCGACGCAGAGCGACGCCGAGTCGTGGCTGGGGGAGCAGTGGCGTGATCTCGCCGAGCACGGCGTGAGCGCGGTGACCCTGCACGAGGGCGACACGCCGGTGTACGGCCCGATGAGCCTGTCCGACGGGTCCTGAGCCGGCTACTTCCAGGACTTGTCGCCGCGGGCGACCTGCGGCTTGGGCATCCGCGACATGCGCATCTGGAACGACCGCATGATCGTGTAGGACGCCGAGCCGCGCGGCGGCTCCTCGCCGAACTTCGCCACGATCGCCTTCTTCGTCCGCCGCCACAGCAGGTAGGCGTCCGCGATCCCGACCAGCACGATGGCCCAGACCGCGAGGATGGCGACCATCTGGATCGCCGGCACAGCGGACCCGGCGAACATCAGCACCAGCACGATGAGCATCAGCGGCAGCAGGATCTCGCCGATGTTCCAGCGCGCGTCGACGGTGTTGCGGATGAACCGCTTCACCGGTCCGCGGTCGCGGGCCGGCAGCGCCGACTCCTCGCCTCGGTTCATCGCGTCCCGGCGCTGCATCCGCTGCGCACGGGCGGAGTCGCGGGAGGCCTGCTTGGCGGCCTTGCGGTCGGTGGGGACCAGCGGCTTGCGCCGGGCGGCCTCCTGGTCGCGCCGCTTCGGGGTGGGCTTGTTCTTGGCCCCCGGGCGCTCGGTCACGTCGGGCTCGGGGTCGACCGGGGCCTCGTTCTTGTCCTTCTGGCGGCGAAACACGCAGACACCTTAATCCGCGCGAGCCGTTCCGCCGACATCGGTGACATCCTCCGGCCCGGTCCTGGCTACGGTGTGCCGGGTGAGCCCTGTAGACCTTCCCGCCGACCGACTCGACGCGCTGCGCTCCTCCGTCGCAGACCTGATGCCCGGGATCCGCCGTGACCTCGAGGACCTGACCCGGATCCCGAGCGTCTCGCTGAACTCTTTCGACCAGAAGCACGTCGACGAGAGCGCCGAGGCCGTCGCGGCGCTGCTGCGCGCCGAGGGGCTGGAGGTGGAGATCGTCCGCGAGGGCGGTGCTCCCGCGGTGATCGGCCACCGGCCGGCACCCGACGGCGCCCCGACCGTGCTCCTGTACGCGCACCACGACGTCCAGCCGCCCGGTGACGACAAGGACTGGGACACCAAGCCCTTCGAGCCGACCGAGCGCGACGGGCGGCTGTACGGCCGCGGTGCCGCCGACGACAAGGCCGGTGTCATGGCGCACGTCGCCGCCCTGCGCGCGCACGGCCAGGAGCCGCCGGTCGGCGTGACGATCTTCGTCGAGGGCGAGGAGGAGGTCGGCTCCGACTCGCTCGCCACGATCCTGGAGCGGCACGGCGAGCGGCTGCGCGCGGACGCGATCGTGCTGGCGGACTCCACCAACTGGGACGTCGGCACGCCCGCCCTGACCACCACGCTGCGCGGCATGATCCGGGTCGCCGTCACCGTCCGGACCCTGGACCACTCGGTGCACTCCGGCATGTTCGGCGGACCCGTGCCGGACGCGATCACCGCGCTCGTCCGGCTCCTGGCGAGCCTGCACGACGACGCCGGCGACGTCGCGGTCGAGGGCCTGGCCGGGGGCGAGGCCGCGGAGCTGGACTACCCCGAGTCACGGCTGCGGGCCGAGAGCGGCCTGCTCGAAGGGGTGGAGCTGATCGGCTCCGGCTCGATCCTGGCGCGGTTGTGGACCAGGCCGTCGATCACCACGATCGGGATCGACGCCCCGGCGGTCGACACCTCGTCCAACACGCTCGTCCCGAGTGCGCGGGCCAAGGTCTCCGTGCGCCTCGCGCCCGACCAGGACCCGCGACAGGCGTACGAGGCGGTCCGCACGCACCTGGAGAAGAACACCCCCTGGGGCGCCCGGGTGGAGCTGACCCTCGACGACGAGGGGTCCGGCTTCAGCGCGGACGCCGACGGGCCGGTGTACGACGAGGCCCGCGCCGCGTTCTCCGACGCCTGGGGCGAGAAGCCGGTCGACATCGGCGTCGGCGGCTCGATCCCGTTCGTCGCCGCGTTCGCCGAGAAGTTCCCCGACGCGGCGATCCTGGTCACCGGCGTCGAGGACCCCGACACCCGCGCCCACGGCGCCAACGAGAGCCTGCACCTCGGGGAGTTCGAGAAGGTGTGCGTGGCCGAGGCGGTGCTGCTCGAGCGGCTCGGCCGGATGACCTCCTGAGGCTGCCGCCGGACCCCGCCCGCGGCGTACGGTCGTCCCATGGCGCAAGGCACGTACGTCGAGAAGTCCTACGAGCGCGACACCACCTACATCACCGACCGGATCACGGCCGACGGGTCGGACGGCTGGCCGGTGGAGCCCGGTCGCTACCGGCTGGTCGTGTCCCGAGCGTGCCCCTGGGCCAACCGCGCGATCATCGTCCGGCGGCTCCTCGGGCTGGAGCCGGTCCTGTCGATGGGCGTCTGCGGGCCGACCCACGACGCGGACAGCTGGACGTTCGACCTCGACCCCGGCGGCGTCGACCCGGTGCTGGGGATCCCGCGGATCAAGGACGCCTACCTCAAGCGCTACCCCGACTACCCGCGCGGGATCACGGTCCCGGCCATCGTGGACGTGCCAAGGGGCGAGGTCGTGACGAACGACTTCGCCCAGATCACGCTGGACCTGTCGACGGAGTGGACCGCCTTCCACCGGGGTGGCGCGCCGGACCTCTACCCCGAGCCGCTGCGGGCCGAGATGGACGAGGTGATGCGCCGCGTCTACACCGAGGTCAACAACGGCGTCTACCGGTGCGGGTTCGCCGGCGAGCAGGAGGCGTACGACAAGGCGTACGACCGCCTGTTCACCGCGATCGACTGGCTGTCCGACCGGTTGGAGAGCCGGCGCTTCCTGATGGGCGACTCCATCACCGAGGCCGACGTGCGGCTGTTCACCACGCTCGCCCGCTTCGACCCCGTCTACCACGGCCACTTCAAGTGCAACCGCACCACGCTGACCGAGATGCCGGTGCTGTGGGCGTACGCACGGGACCTGTTCCAGACGCCCGGGTTCGGCGACACCATCGACTTCGTCGACATCAAGGCGCACTACTACGAGGTGCACCGCGACGTGAACCCCACCGGCGTGGTGCCCAAGGGCCCGGAGCTGTCGGGGTGGCTCACCGAGCACGGCCGAGAAGCGTTGGGCGGCAAGCCGTTCGGCGAGGGGACGCCACCTGGCCCGGTGGCCGACGGCGAGCAGGTGCCGGCCGGGCACGGCGCCGTATGAGCGCGCCGCGCGACTGGCAGACCCAGGCGGACGAGTGGGCGGCCGAGGCCACCGCGGCGGGGCGTCCGAACAGCTGGTTCGAGCGTCTGTACCGGGCCGGCCGCGACGGCACGGTCACGATGCCCTGGGACCGTGACTCCGCCCACCCCGTCCTGATGGACTGGCTCGCTGCCTCGGGTCCCGGCGCCGGCCGGGCTGCGGTCGTGGGCTGCGGTCTCGGCGCCGACGCCGAGCACCTCGCGCAGCGTGGGTTCGACGTCGTCGCCTTCGACCTGTCACCGGCTGCGGTCGCCGAGGCCCGGCGACGGCACCCGGGCAGCCCGGTGGAGTACGTCGCCGCCGATCTGCTCGACCCGCCGGACGACTGGCGCGAGGGGTTCGACCTGGTCGTCGAGATCTACACCGTGCAGGCCGTCCCGGTGTCCATGCGTACGGCCATGACCTCGGCGGTGTCCCGGCTCGTCGCGCCGGGCGGCACCCTGCTGGCCGTCCAGGTGGTACGGACACCGCAGGACACGGGCGACGGGCCGCCCTGGCCGATGTCGGAGGAGGAGATGCGTGCCTTCGCCGCGGCGCCCGGCCTGGTCCTCACCGCACTGGACCAGTGCGAGCGCCCTGACCGGCCGGGCACACCGCTGTGGCGCGCCGAGGTCCGCCGCGCCCCGTCCTCGTAGCGGCGGTCCCGACTGTGCCGGGCCCGTTGGCCACCCGGATCAGCCGTCGTGGCTCAGGCAGGCGCCGGTGGGCACCTCGCGGCGCAGCGTGGGCGCCTGGTCCAGCAGCCGGTCGGTGGCACGGTCGGTGAGCGCGAAGCCGATCGAGCCGTCGTTGTCGGCGCGCGCGAAGATCGTGCCGGCCACGCCGCCGTCGCGGGTGAGCAGCGGACCGCCCGAGTTGCCCGGAACGACCGTCGTGCTCAGCGTGTAGATGTCGCGGTTGACCGTCTTGCTGTCGTAGATGTTGCGCCCGCTGCTGACGGCGTCCGCATGCACCACGGCGGGGGAGAGGTGGTAGTCGCCGCCGTTCGGGAACCCTGCGGCGACGCCGGTCGCGCCCGTCCCGAGCTCGGGCACTCGCGGCAGGGGCTGCGCCGTCAGGCCCGGCACCGCCAGGATCGCCAGGTCGAGGTCCGGGTCGTACGCGACGACGGTCGCGTCCAGGCGGGACCCGTCACCGCCGGGACGGACCGTGATGCGCTGACCGCCGGCGACGACGTGGGCGTTGGTGACCACCCGGTCGTCGCTCACGACCCAGCCGCTGCCGAAGGCGATGCCGCCGCACCGGTCGGAGGTGCTGCGCACCTTGACGACGCTCTCCTGCGCCTGGGCGATCGCGGGGCTGCCGAGGACGCTCGCGTCGGGCGGTGCGGCGGGAGCGGCCGGCAGGGTGTGGAACACCTTCGGAAACGGCGAGCTCTCGAGCTGGTCGTTCAGCCGTCCCAGCGCAGTGCGCGCCTCGTCGGGCACCGACCGGTCCAGCAGGTGCCAACCGTGGGAGCGGTCGATCTGGTCGCCGGCCGCTGCGGACAGCAGCGGTCGAGCGGTGGAGATCAGCGCCCACCCGGCGATCAGGGCGGCGAGCACCATCGCGGTCGCGCCGAGCCCGGCGTCCAGCAGTCGGGCCGGACGCCAGCTCACGGTGCCGACGACCCGCTGGCCGAGGGCACCGAGGGCGCCTGCGCCGACGGTCGCCAGGATCAGGGCACCGACGGTGACGACCAGCGCAGCGGTCAGGTCGGACGTGGGCCGCTGGTCCAGCAGGTCCAGCAGGGCGGGGACCGCCCAGAGGCCGAGCAGCAGGCCCAGCAGCCACCCACCGGCCGACAGAGCGCTCGTCACGAGCCCGCGTCGCCAGCCGGCGACGGCGGCGAGCGTGGCTGCGAGGAGCAGGACGAGATCGATCACGGCGACAAGCATGCGCACACATGCTGGGAACGAACGCCGGCCGCGCTGGGAGATCTCGGGGACCGGATGCCAGGCCGGGAGGGACGCGTGCAACGATCCGGCGCCATGGGTGAGATCTGGGACCGCATCACGACGGTGCAGCCGCTGCCGGCCCGCGGGGTGATCGAGCTCATGGGCGTCATCGCGATCGGCCTCATCCTCTGGCCGCCGGCGTGGCGGGTCACCCGGCAGGTCGTCACGATCGCCCACGAGGGCGCCCACGCGTTCGTCGCCCTGCTGTGCGGCCGGTCCCTGCACGGCGTACGGCTGCACCGCGACACCTCGGGGCTGACGGTCACCCGGGGTCTCGCGCGCGGACGAGGGCTGGTCGCCACGCTCGCCGCCGGCTACATCGGCCCTGCCCTCCTGGGGCTGCTCGGCGCGGTCGTCCTCGGGCGCGGGTACTCGGTGGCGCTGCTGTGGCTGCTGCTGATCGTGCTCGCGCTGCTGCTCCTGCAGATCCGCAACTGGTTCGGGCTCGGCGTGATGCTCGTCGCCGGTGCGGTGCTCTTCGGCGTGACCTGGTGGATGCCGGGCCAGGGGCAGACGGCGTTCGCGTACCTGCTCATGTGGTTCCTGCTGCTCGCCTCGCCCTGGGCCGTCGTCGACCTCCAGCGGTCACGGCGGCGCGGCCGCGGGTACGAGTCGGACGCCGATCAGCTCGGCCGTCTCACCGTGCTGCCCGGGCTGGGGTGGGTGACGGTGTTCTTCGCCGTGACCGTCGGCTGCCTGGTCGTTGGTGCGCTGATGATGCTGGGGCGTCTGACATGAGGGCGCAGGCCTGCGCATGGTGACGGTGCTGGTGGCGCCGGCCGGCATCGGACACCTGCCTCCGGTGCGGGTGGCCGAGCTGGTGTCGCAGACGTGGACGGCGCGGTCGCCCGGTGTCCGAGTCGTCGGACGGCCGATGTCCGACGGTGGCAACGGCTTCCTCGACGCGCTGCGAGCCGGCGCGGGTGGGGTGCTCACGCCGGTGGTGGTGGACGACCCGTCCGGGCCCTCCCGGCCGGCCACCGTGCTGCTCCAGGACGGCGCGAACGGGCCGACGGCGTACGTCGAGCCCGCGGCCCTGAACCTCGGGGCCGAGGACAGCACGTACGCGGTCGGTCGCCTGCTGATCGCCGCACGCGAGACCGGTGCCGAGCGCATCGTCGTGGGCGTCGGCTACATGGGCACCCTGGACGGCGGCGCCGGGATGCTGCGCGCCCTCGCCGGGGACGAACGGTCCGGTGACTGGTGGCGGGCGCCGGACCGGACGGCCGCCCTGGTCGAGGAGTGGGGCGGGGTACGGATCGTCGGTGCGGTGGAGGACGACGCGCCGCTGCTCGGCATGCACGGTCCGACGTACGCGGCGATCGAGCGCAGCGGGCTGGACCGCGCGGAGGCGGACCGGCACGAGCGCCGCATGGGCGAGCTGGTCGACCAGGTGGAGAAGGCGGTCCCGCCTCGGCGCGACCTGGTGTCCGGTCTGCCCGTGCGTGTCCACCGCCGGGCCGGCGCGGGCGCGGGCGGCGGCCTCGGGTACGCGCTGGCCGTCCTCGGGGCGCAGCTGCGGTCCGGCGCCGACGTCACCGCGGAGGCCGTCGGCCTGGACCACGCTGTCGCGGACGCAGACCTCGTCGTCACGGGGGAGACGACCTACGACTGGCGCAGCCTGGAGCACAGCGTCCTCTCCCGCGTCTCCTCGTCGGCCGAGGTCGCGGCGCGCCCCGTGGTCGTGCTCTGCCGGGAGCAGCACGTGGGGCGCCGCGAGTCCATGTCGCTGGGCGTCGCGGGCACGTACAGCCTGATCCCCACCGGACGGCTCGCGCGGGACGTGCCCGAGGGCGGGGACCTGGAGGACGCCCTGCGCGCCTTGGTGCGTCGTGTCGCGGGCACCTGGACGCCCACCGGGTCCGACGACGTACATTGAGTGCATCGGGAACATGTCCCGGACCCGCCGGGTTACCTCCTTGCGACGGGAGACTCCCGGCCACGATGCACTACGAAGGGCAGGCACGATGAGCGTCGAGACCACGACCGCGCACACCACGGAGAAGACCCATGGCGTCGAGCTGACCGAGGTCGCCGCCACCAAGGTCAAGAGCCTGCTCGAGCAGGAGGGTCGCGACGACCTCCGCCTGCGTGTCGGTGTGCAGCCCGGCGGCTGCTCCGGTCTGATCTACCAGCTCTACTTCGACGAGCGCACGCTCGACGGCGACCTGGTGCGTGACTTCGGCGGCGTCGAGGTCGTCGTCGACCGGATGAGCTCCCCCTACCTCGAGGGTGCGACCATCGACTTCGCGGACACCATCGAGAAGCAGGGCTTCACGATCGACAACCCGAACGCCGGCAGCAGCTGCGCCTGCGGCGACAGCTTCAGCTGATCCACCTCCGGCACCATCGCCGGGAGAAGCCGGCTCACCGATCCTCAGTGGGCCGGCTTCGTGCTGCTCGTAGCACCCGCCAGGAGCGGGAGGCCACCAGGAAGACGACCAGCAGCAGCGCGAGGTAGGGCAGTGGCTGACCGCTCAGGCCCACCGCGAGGCCACCGTTCGCACGATCGACGCTGACCTCACTGAACGGCAGCAGGGTGAGGCCGCCCGACGCGCTCCCGCCTCCGCTCCGGGCGTTCACGCCGTCGATGAACGCCACCGTGCTGAGGAGACCGACGAGCAGCAGCGCGATCGCCGTCATCCCGGCGGCTGCGGACCCCACCGCCCACGCCGGGCGCCTCCGGTCCCGCAGGGCGGCAGCCTCGTCGGAGGCCAGCCTGCGTGCGGGGCCGAGACCTCGCAGGGCGGCCGCGGTCCCCTCCCGGGCCGCGGCGTCGTCCAGGTTCGCACGCAGGGCGCGGGTGAGCTCGCGGCGCTGTCCACGCCGGGTGCCGTACAGGTCCAGCCAGAGCTCGTACGCGAGCAGGTAACGCCGTCGGCGGAGTCGGTCGATCATCGGAGCACCTCGTGGTCGGGATCGGTGGAGCGGAGCGTGGCAGCCACCGCGGCGGTGAGCTGCTCCCAGGCGGTCAGGCGGGCGCGCAGCCCCTCCTGACCGCGAGGCGTGACGGCGTAGTACTTGCGGGCCGGGCCGCTGGAGGAACGCAGCAGCCGCGAACGCAGGTCCCCTGCCGCCTCCAGGCGGGTCAGCGCGGGGTAGACGGTGCCCTCGGACAGGTCCTCGAACCCCGCCTCGCGCAGCCGGACGACCAGCGCGTAGCCGTAGTCCTCCCGTTCGGCGAGGAGCCGGAGCAGGAGCAGCGACAGGACGCCCTTGAGCATCTGGGGGTCGGCGGGAGGCACAAGCGTCACCATATGGCCCAGTACTAGGTGATGTCGAGTACCAAGTCCGTGCGGCGGTCCACCGTGTGCGGCGGTGTCGGCCGGTAGGGTCGCCGTCGTGAACATCGCCATCACCGGATCCATCGCGACCGACCATCTGATGACCTTTCAGGGTCGCTTCGCCGACTCCCTGGTCGTCGAGCAGCTCGACAAGATCTCGTTGTCCTTTCTCGCGGACGACCTGCAGATCCGGCGCGGGGGAGTGGCCGCCAACATCGCGTTCGGCATGGCCAACCTCGGGCTGCGGCCCGTGCTCGTCGGCGCGGTGGGCGAGGACTTCGTCGACTACCGGTCCTGGCTGGAGCGGCACGGCGTCGACTGCGACTCCGTGCACGTCTCGGGCACCAAGCACACGGCGCGCTTCGTCTGCACGACCGACGAGGACATGGCCCAGATCGCGACCTTCTACGCCGGTGCCATGAGCGAGGCCCGCGACATCGAGCTGGCGCCGGTGGCGGCCCGCGTGGGTGGCCTGGACCTGGTGCTGATCGGCGCGAACGACCCCGAGGGCATGCGCCGCCACACCCAGGAGTGCCGTACCCGTGGCATCCCGTTCATCGCCGACCCGTCCCAGCAGCTGGCGTTCAGCGACGGCCCGTTCATCCAGCGGCTCATCGACGGCGCCCAGTACCTGTTCACCAACGAGTACGAGGCCCACCTGACCGAGCAGAAGACCGGCTGGTCGGGTGAGGAGATCCTGGACCGCGTCGGCACCCGGGTCATCACCCAGGGCAAGGACGGCGCGGTCATCCTGCGCAAGGGCGAGCCGGAGATCCACGTGCCGGTCGCGGGCGAGGTCAAGCGCGCCGACCCCACCGGGGTGGGCGACGCGTTCCGTGCCGGCTTCCTCGCCGGGCTGTCCTGGGACCTGGACCTGCGGCGCTGCGCCGAGGTCGGCTCGATGCTCGCCACGTACGTCATCGAGACGATCGGGACCCAGGAGTACGTACTGCACCAGAGCGAGTTCCTGCAGCGCATCGGCGAGGCGTACGGCCCCGAGGCGGGGGCCGCGATCGAGCCGCACCTGGCCTGCCTCCGGCGCTGACCCACCGCCGATGCCCGTCGAGCCGCCGCCCACCACCTGGGACCTCGGGTCGGCGCGGATGGACGTGCCCGACGACCTGATCGCGGTCGGGGCCGACCTCGAGCCCGGGACGGTGCTGTCCGCGTACCGTCTCGGGCTCTTCCCGATGGGTCTCGGCGCTCACGGGCGTCCTCCGATCGGCTGGTGGAGCCCGGTCCGCCGGGGCGTGCTGCTGCGCGACGACCTGCACGTCAGCCGGTCGATGCGCCGGTCGGTCCGACGGTTCGAGGTCACGGTCGACACCCGGTTCGAGGACGTGGTCGCCGCGTGCGCAGACCCCTCCCGCAGCGGCCGGTGGATCACCCGAGACATCCGGGCGGCCTACGGCCGGCTGCACGAGCTGGGCTGGGCCCACTCCGTGGAGGTCTGGGCGGGGGAGGACCTGGTCGGCGGCCTGTACGGAGTCGCCGTCGGCGGCCTGTTCGCGGGCGAGTCGATGTTCCACCGCAGCACGGACGCCTCGAAGGTCGCCGTCCACGCGTTGCACCACATCGTGTACGCCGACGGCGCCCCCGAACGGATCATCGACGTGCAGTGGCGCACACCCCACCTGGCCACGCTGGGCGTGCGTGAGATGAGCCGTGAGACGTACCGCAAGGCCCTCGGCGCGGCGTTGCGGATCCCGCCGCCCGAGGGGTTCGGCACCTAGCCCGGGCCGGCATTCAGAACGTCTACTACCTCCGGTAGGGTTCCCTTGTGTCCCCCATGGAATCGCGGAAGGTAGGCCACGTGAGCCGCCCCCAAGAACCATCCGCCCCGTCGCGCCTGCGGCGGTTGGCAGTGGCTGGTGTTGCTGGACTGCTGATGACGTCCCTGACGGGATGCAGTGATCTGGTCGAGAGGGGGTTCCTGCCCAAGGGCGTGACCTCCACCTCGGAGGAGTTCACCACGTTCTGGAACACCACCTGGCTGTGGGCGCTCGGCGTGGGTGTCCTGGTGTGGGGCCTGACGCTGTGGTGCGTCGTCCGGTACCGCCGGCGCAAGACCGACACCGGCCTGCCGGCACAGATGCAGTACAACGTGCCGATCGAGATCCTCTACACCGTCGTGCCCGTCCTGATGGTCGCCGTGCTGTTCGGCAAGACCGTGGAGCTGGACAACACGGTCCTGGACACCTCCAAGAAGCCGGACGTGACGATCAACGTCGTCGGCAAGCAGTGGAGCTGGGACTTCAACTACGTCGAGGCCGGCGTGTACGACTCCGGCGTGCAGGCGCATCTGAACGGCAAGAAGGGCGTCCCGGCGACCCTGCCGACGCTGTACCTGCCGGTCGACAAGCGGACCGAGTTCGTCCTGACCGCGCGCGACGTCATCCACTCGTTCTGGGTCCCGCAGTTCCTGCAGAAGATGGACATGATGCCGGGGCGAGTCAACAAGTTCCAGGTGACGCCGACCGAGACGGGCACCTTCACCGGCAAGTGCGCCGAGCTGTGCGGCGCGTACCACAGCGAGATGCTGTTCCAGGTCAAGGTCGTCCCGCAGGCCGAGTACGACCAGCACGTCGCGGCGCTCAAGGCGCGCGGCCAGTCGGGCTTCCTGAGCAACAGCCTCAACCGCTCCGAGCTGGTCCCCGGTGAGCAGCAGTTCCTGCCGCCGGCTCTCGACCAGTCCAGCATCGTCGAGGAGGGCAAGAAGTAATGGCGACCACCGTGACGCCGCAGGCCGGGTCGGTCCAGGACCTCCCGGCGCGCCCGCAGCGAGTTCGTACTCCCGGGCAGACCGTGATCAAGTGGGTCACCACCACTGATCACAAGGTCATCGGCAACCTCTACTTCATCACCTCCTTCGCGTTCTTCCTGCTCGGCGGCGTGCTCGCGCTGCTGATCCGGGCCGAGCTGTTCGACCCCGGTCTGCAGATCGTGGACAACAAGGAGCAGTTCAACCAGCTGTTCACGATGCACGGCACGATCATGCTGCTGCTCTTCGCGACACCGCTGTTCGCCGGCTTCGCCAACGCGTTGATGCCGCTGCAGATCGGTGCGCCGGACGTGGCGTTCCCGCGGCTGAACATGTTCGCGTACTGGCTCTACCTCTTCGGTGCCCTGATCGCCTGCGCCGGCTTCCTCACCCCGCAGGGTGCGGCCGCGTTCGGCTGGTTCGCCTACTCGCCGCTGTCGGACACGACCTACAGTCCCGGCCTGGGTGGCAACCTGTGGGTCTTCGGCCTGGCGATGACCGGTTTCGGGACGATCCTGGGCTCGGTCAACTTCATCACCACGATCATCTGCATGCGCGCCCCCGGCATGACGATGTTCCGGATGCCGCTGTTCACCTGGACGATCCTGATCACCGCGCTCCTGGCGCTGATCGTGTTCCCGGTGCTGGCGGCCGCGCTGTTCGGCCTGGGCGCCGACCGCGTGATGAACGCGCACGTCTTCGACGCCGCCACCGGCGGAGCGATGCTGTGGCAGCACATGTTCTGGTTCTTCGGCCACCCCGAGGTCTACATCATCGCGCTGCCGTTCTTCGGCATCATCTCCGAGGTCATCCCGGTCTTCTCCCGCAAGCCGCTGTTCGGCTACAAGTCGATGGTGTTCGCCGTCATCGCGATCGCCGCACTGTCGGTGAGCGTCTGGGCGCACCACATGTACGCCACGGGCCAGGTGCTGCTGCCGTTCTTCGCGGTTATGACGATGCTGATCGCGGTGCCGACCGGTCTGAAGTTCTTCAACTGGGTCGGCACCATGTGGCAGGGCTCGCTGACGTTCGAGACCCCGATGCTGTGGGCGATCGGCTTCCTGGTCACCTTCCTGTTCGGTGGTCTGACCGGCGTGATCCTGGCCAGCCCGGCGCTGGACTTCCACCTCACCGACTCCTACTTCGTGGTGGCGCAC